>NZ_CP186952.1:0-1553864 GCF_050320365.1 Gardnerella sp. 2492
ATTGAACCAGATTGGCTTTTAGTTTATGAAATTAAGAATGAAGTTCTTGTTTTGATGTTATATAGGCTTGGTACACATTCAGAATTGTTTAAGAAATAAAATAATACATTTTTAAATTTACAGCTTTTATTGCTAAAGGGTTTAATGTGAAGCGGCTTTAAGCTGGTTCTTGGCGATTTTTGAGTGTGTTTTGGCTGTTTGGGGAAACATGTCGACGGTGTAGGGTTGAGTGCACAGGATGTTAACGTTAAAAGGTGCACACACTTTGCACCCAGCCGTTTATGTGGGGAAGTGTGGTTTAAGAGCAATTTTTATATTGCAGTTCCGTCAAAAATTGTTTTTATTAATTTTATTATCGTTTATTTGAATATATTCAAAGATGGTTTTTCTTAAATAAGATATGTTTTGAATCACAATACAAGAGTTTGTATGTGTAAGTGAGCAGTGATATAGAAAAAGGAGCTGGGTTTGTGGCTCAGCTCCTTTTTCTAATTATTTTCAATTATTGGTTCACTTTTGTTTAATTTTGTAGGTGAACTTTTTACTCGCGATTCTTCTTGCGAGAGAAGAATGCTGCTGCAGCTCCCAGTACACCAATCATTGCGCTGATCAATCCTGCTCGTTCCACTTCAGCACCAGTCTTTACTAATTGGGACGAATGCTTTGCAGGAACCTTGTTGCCAGACTTAGTAGATGCGTTGGAACCTGAAGCACCAGTGGATGCATTACCAGCTTTGCTGTTGCCAGCATTACCGGTTTCAGTGTTACCAGCGTTGTTAGCATTATCAGCGCTACTTGATTCATTGGTGCTATTTTGAGCGCCGGAATCTGTAGAGCTGCTACCACCAGTAGTAGATCCGCTATCTGAACCGCCATTATTAGACGTGGAATCGTTACCCGAATCAGAACCAGAACCTGTTCCAGAACCAGAATTTCCGTTGTTGTTTCCGGCGTTACCAGTGGCTTCGTCGGAAGTGTTGTTACCGTTCTTATCTTTAGCGGTTACTTTACTACCGTCTTTGATTTTGTTTGCTGGAATAGTGACTTTACCATCGTTTTCGTTAACGGTTACGCCTTCTGGAGTGTTTCCATCAATCTTCCACTTGCCGTCAGTGCCTTTCTTGACAGTGATGGTCTTCGTGGTGGTTTCACCTTCTGGCGTATAAGTGATTTCCAGGGTATCAGTACCGTCTGCTGGAGTGATCGTGGCTGAGCCTTGATCGCTTCCGCTTGTTGGGGTAGTGATGGTTGGAGCAGCTGGCTTCTTTGTTTCAGGAGTGGTTGATGGGTTGGTTCCTGTTTGGCCAGTGGCTTCGTCGGAAGTGTTGTTACCGTTCTTATCTTTAGCGGTTACTTTACTACCGTCTTTGATTTTGTTTGCTGGAATAGTGACTTTACCATCGTTTTCGTTAACGGTTACGCCTTCTGGAGTGTTTCCATCAATCTTCCACTTGCCGTCAGTGCCTTTCTTGACAGTGATGGTCTTCGTGGTGGTTTCACCTTCTGGCGTATAAGTGATTTCCAGGGTATCAGTACCGTCTGCTGGAGTGATCGTGGCTGAGCCTTGATCGCTTCCGCTTGTTGGGGTAGTGATGGTTGGAGCAGCTGGCTTCTTTGTTTCAGGAGTGGTTGATGGGTTGGTTCCTGTTTGGCCAGTGGCTTCGTCGGAAGTGTTGTTACCGTTCTTATCTTTAGCGGTTACTTTACTACCGTCTTTGATTTTGTTTGCTGGAATAGTGACTTTACCATCGTTTTCGTTAACGGTTACGCCTTCTGGAGTGTTTCCATCAATCTTCCACTTGCCGTCAGTGCCTTTCTTGACAGTGATGGTCTTCGTGGTGGTTTCACCTTCTGGCGTATAAGTGATTTCCAGGGTATCAGTACCGTCTGCTGGAGTGATCGTGGCTGAGCCTTGATCGCTTCCGCTTGTTGGGGTAGTGATGGTTGGAGCAGCTGGCTTCTTTGTTTCAGGAGTGGTTGATGGGTTGGTTCCTGTTTGGCCAGTGGCTTCGTCGGAAGTGTTGTTACCGTTCTTATCTTTAGCGGTTACTTTACTACCGTCTTTGATTTTGTTTGCTGGAATAGTGACTTTACCATCGTTTTCGTTAACGGTTACGCCTTCTGGAGTGTTTCCATCAATCTTCCACTTGCCGTCAGTGCCTTTCTTGACAGTGATGGTCTTCGTGGTGGTTTCACCTTCTGGCGTATAAGTGATTTCCAGGGTATCAGTACCGTCTGCTGGAGTGATCGTGGCTGAGCCTTGATCGCTTCCGCTTGTTGGGGTAGTGATGGTTGGAGCAGCTGGCTTCTTTGTTTCAGGAGTGGTTGATGGGTTGGTTCCTGTTTGGCCAGTGGCTTCGTCGGAAGTGTTGTTACCGTTCTTATCTTTAGCGGTTACTTTACTACCGTCTTTGATTTTGTTTGCTGGAATAGTGACTTTACCATCGTTTTCGTTAACGGTTACGCCTTCTGGAGTGTTTCCATCAATCTTCCACTTGCCGTCAGTGCCTTTCTTGACAGTGATGGTCTTCGTGGTGGTTTCACCTTCTGGCGTATAAGTGATTTCCAGGGTATCAGTACCGTCTGCTGGAGTGATCGTGGCTGAGCCTTGATCGCTTCCGCTTGTTGGGGTAGTGATGGTTGGAGCAGCTGGCTTCTTTGTTTCAGGAGTGGTTGATGGGTTGGTTCCTGTTTGGCCAGTGGCTTCGTCGGAAGTGTTGTTACCGTTCTTATCTTTAGCGGTTACTTTACTACCGTCTTTGATTTTGTTTGCTGGAATAGTGACTTTACCATCGTTTTCGTTAACGGTTACGCCTTCTGGAGTGTTTCCATCAATCTTCCACTTGCCGTCAGTGCCTTTCTTGACAGTGATGGTCTTCGTGGTGGTTTCACCTTCTGGCGTATAAGTGATTTCCAGGGTATCAGTACCGTCTGCTGGAGTGATCGTGGCTGAGCCTTGATCGCTTCCGCTTGTTGGGGTAGTGATGGTTGGAGCAGCTGGCTTCTTTGTTTCAGGAGTGGTTGATGGGTTGGTTCCTGTTTGGCCAGTGGCTTCGTCGGAAGTGTTGTTACCGTTCTTATCTTTAGCGGTTACTTTACTACCGTCTTTGATTTTGTTTGCTGGAATAGTGACTTTACCATCGTTTTCGTTAACGGTTACGCCTTCTGGAGTGTTTCCATCAATCTTCCACTTGCCGTCAGTGCCTTTCTTGACAGTGATGGTCTTCGTGGTGGTTTCACCTTCTGGCGTATAAGTGATTTCCAGGGTATCAGTACCGTCTGCTGGAGTGATCGTGGCTGAGCCTTGATCGCTTCCGCTTGTTGGGGTAGTGATGGTTGGAGCAGCTGGCTTCTTTGTTTCAGGAGTGGTTGATGGGTTGGTTCCTGTTTGGCCAGTGGCTTCGTCGGAAGTGTTGTTACCGTTCTTATCTTTAGCGGTTACTTTACTACCGTCTTTGATTTTGTTTGCTGGAATAGTGACTTTACCATCGTTTTCGTTAACGGTTACGCCTTCTGGAGTGTTTCCATCAATCTTCCACTTGCCGTCAGTGCCTTTCTTGACAGTGATGGTCTTCGTGGTGGTTTCACCTTCTGGCGTATAAGTGATTTCCAGGGTATCAGTACCGTCTGCTGGAGTGATCGTGGCTGAGCCTTGATCGCTTCCGCTTGTTGGGGTAGTGATGGTTGGAGCAGCTGGCTTCTTTGTTTCAGGAGTGGTTGATGGGTTGGTTCCTGTTTGGCCAGTGGCTTCGTCGGAAGTGTTGTTACCGTTCTTATCTTTAGCGGTTACTTTACTACCGTCTTTGATTTTGTTTGCTGGAATAGTGACTTTACCATCGTTTTCGTTAACGGTTACGCCTTCTGGAGTGTTTCCATCAATCTTCCACTTGCCGTCAGTGCCTTTCTTGACAGTGATGGTCTTCGTGGTGGTTTCACCTTCTGGCGTATAAGTGATTTCCAGGGTATCAGTACCGTCTGCTGGAGTGATCGTGGCTGAGCCTTGATCGCTTCCGCTTGTTGGGGTAGTGATGGTTGGAGCAGCTGGCTTCTTTGTTTCAGGAGTGGTTGATGGGTTGGTTCCTGTTTGGCCAGTGGCTTCGTCGGAAGTGTTGTTACCGTTCTTATCTTTAGCGGTTACTTTACTACCGTCTTTGATTTTGTTTGCTGGAATAGTGACTTTACCATCGTTTTCGTTAACGGTTACGCCTTCTGGAGTGTTTCCATCAATCTTCCACTTGCCGTCAGTGCCTTTCTTGACAGTGATGGTCTTCGTGGTGGTTTCACCTTCTGGCGTATAAGTGATTTCCAGGGTATCAGTACCGTCTGCTGGAGTGATCGTGGCTGAGCCTTGATCGCTTCCGCTTGTTGGGGTAGTGATGGTTGGAGCAGCTGGCTTCTTTGTTTCAGGAGTGGTTGATGGGTTGGTTCCTGTTTGGCCAGTGGCTTCGTCGGAAGTGTTGTTACCGTTCTTATCTTTAGCGGTTACTTTACTACCGTCTTTGATTTTGTTTGCTGGAATAGTGACTTTACCATCGTTTTCGTTAACGGTTACGCCTTCTGGAGTGTTTCCATCAATCTTCCACTTGCCGTCAGTGCCTTTCTTGACAGTGATGGTCTTCGTGGTGGTTTCACCTTCTGGCGTATAAGTGATTTCCAGGGTATCAGTACCGTCTGCTGGAGTGATCGTGGCTGAGCCTTGATCGCTTCCGCTTGTTGGGGTAGTGATGGTTGGAGCAGCTGGCTTCTTTGTTTCAGGAGTGGTTGATGGGTTGGTTCCTGTTTGGCCAGTGGCTTCGTCGGAAGTGTTGTTACCGTTCTTATCTTTAGCGGTTACTTTACTACCGTCTTTGATTTTGTTTGCTGGAATAGTGACTTTACCATCGTTTTCGTTAACGGTTACGCCTTCTGGAGTGTTTCCATCAATCTTCCACTTGCCGTCAGTGCCTTTCTTGACAGTGATGGTCTTCGTGGTGGTTTCACCTTCTGGCGTATAAGTGATTTCCAGGGTATCAGTACCGTCTGCTGGAGTGATCGTGGCTGAGCCTTGATCGCTTCCGCTTGTTGGGGTAGTGATGGTTGGAGCAGCTGGCTTCTTTGTTTCAGGAGTGGTTGATGGGTTGGTTCCTGTTTGGCCAGTGGCTTCGTCGGAAGTGTTGTTACCGTTCTTATCTTTAGCGGTTACTTTACTACCGTCTTTGATTTTGTTTGCTGGAATAGTGACTTTACCATCGTTTTCGTTAACGGTTACGCCTTCTGGAGTGTTTCCATCAATCTTCCACTTGCCGTCAGTGCCTTTCTTGACAGTGATGGTCTTCGTGGTGGTTTCACCTTCTGGCGTATAAGTGATTTCCAGGGTATCAGTACCGTCTGCTGGAGTGATCGTGGCTGAGCCTTGATCGCTTCCGCTTGTTGGGGTAGTGATGGTTGGAGCAGCTGGCTTCTTTGTTTCAGGAGTGGTTGATGGGTTGGTTCCTGTTTGGCCAGTGGCTTCGTCGGAAGTGTTGTTACCGTTCTTATCTTTAGCGGTTACTTTACTACCGTCTTTGATTTTGTTTGCTGGAATAGTGACTTTACCATCGTTTTCGTTAACGGTTACGCCTTCTGGAGTGTTTCCATCAATCTTCCACTTGCCGTCAGTGCCTTTCTTGACAGTGATGGTCTTCGTGGTGGTTTCACCTTCTGGCGTATAAGTGATTTCCAGGGTATCAGTACCGTCTGCTGGAGTGATCGTGGCTGAGCCTTGATCGCTTCCGCTTGTTGGGGTAGTGATGGTTGGAGCAGCTGGCTTCTTTGTTTCAGGAGTGGTTGATGGGTTGGTTCCTGTTTGGCCAGTGGCTTCGTCGGAAGTGTTGTTACCGTTCTTATCTTTAGCGGTTACTTTACTACCGTCTTTGATTTTGTTTGCTGGAATAGTGACTTTACCATCGTTTTCGTTAACGGTTACGCCTTCTGGAGTGTTTCCATCAATCTTCCACTTGCCGTCAGTGCCTTTCTTGACAGTGATGGTCTTCGTGGTGGTTTCACCTTCTGGCGTATAAGTGATTTCCAGGGTATCAGTACCGTCTGCTGGAGTGATCGTGGCTGAGCCTTGATCGCTTCCGCTTGTTGGGGTAGTGATGGTTGGAGCAGCTGGCTTCTTTGTTTCAGGAGTGGTTGATGGGTTGGTTCCTGTTTGGCCAGTGGCTTCGTCGGAAGTGTTGTTACCGTTCTTATCTTTAGCGGTTACTTTACTACCGTCTTTGATTTTGTTTGCTGGAATAGTGACTTTACCATCGTTTTCGTTAACGGTTACGCCTTCTGGAGTGTTTCCATCAATCTTCCACTTGCCGTCAGTGCCTTTCTTGACAGTGATGGTCTTCGTGGTGGTTTCACCTTCTGGCGTATAAGTGATTTCCAGGGTATCAGTACCGTCTGCTGGAGTGATCGTGGCTGAGCCTTGATCGCTTCCGCTTGTTGGGGTAGTGATGGTTGGAGCAGCTGGCTTCTTTGTTTCAGGAGTGGTTGATGGGTTGGTTCCTGTTTGGCCAGTGGCTTCGTCGGAAGTGTTGTTACCGTTCTTATCTTTAGCGGTTACTTTACTACCGTCTTTGATTTTGTTTGCTGGAATAGTGACTTTACCATCGTTTTCGTTAACGGTTACGCCTTCTGGAGTGTTTCCATCAATCTTCCACTTGCCGTCAGTGCCTTTCTTGACAGTGATGGTCTTCGTGGTGGTTTCACCTTCTGGCGTATAAGTGATTTCCAGAGTATCAGTACCGTCTGCTGGAGTGATCGTGGCTGAGCCTTGATCGCTTCCGCTTGTTGGGGTAGTGATGGTTGGAGCAGCTGGCTTCACGGTTATGGTTAGAGTTGCGGTGCCGGTTTTTCCTGCCGAGTCGGTTACAGTGAAGGTTAGGGTATGTGTGCCAACTTCCTTCGGCTGCATATTCGTAACAGTAAGATCCAACACTTGTTCCTGATCAGTGTCAGTGGTTTTTGAAACACTTGCACGACCACTAGTGATATCAGTATCTTGAAGCAGCTTGGCGCCCGTTAATGCCTGTATATAGTTGATTTCTTCAACCTTCACATCATCTGTAGCAACAATGTGAATCTTCAGATCTTGCCCAACTGTTACAGGCGATGAAGTAGCGGTAACAGTGATAGTTGGGGCCTTAGTATCCTTAGGCGCAGTAGCTTGTCTTGTATCACTTTTTTCTGAAGTTAGTTCAAATCCTGGAATTGTTGTTTTAGGACCCTTTTTATCAGGCTTCTTTACAGTCGTTGTTGCATACACGTCGCCTTCAGGAATTCCATCCTTAACAGTAATCTCCGCTTTACCATCCTTAATCGTTGTAGTAGAGCCGATTTCCTTGTTATCTTTACCAAACAGTTTAACTGTTGTAATAGTGCCTTCAGGAATACCGCTTCCAACAGATACTGTTACTTTCTGCCCTTTCTTTCCAGCAAGATTAGTCAGATCAGTTTCGATAACTGGCTTCTTTGGTTTAACATTGATGGTTACAACTGGTTTTGTTATACTCGTGGAATTATCGGAGTATGTTCCCTTAATACCATGGGTAAATACGCCAACTGTATCAGTTTTTGGAGCACTGCCGTTCCACTTTAAGGTTGGATTCTGTTTAAGCTTGTCTTTGTCTGTAATCTCAACAAGTTTTGTCAATTCCGGTAATTTATCACCAACGGTAACATTAATGGTTTTACCGGTAATAGGATGTTCTTCAGCAAGTGTTTTAGTAACTGTGATTTTAACTTTGCGTGTGGTAACGTTGCCAGAGCCATCCTCGGAAGTAATAGTTACTTCCTTGCCGTCCATTTTTTAGCAACTTTGATGTTGCCTGCTGAAAGCGGCTTACTTTCGCTTCCAACACCTCGCTTGGTTATAGGTTTGTCTTTTAAACCAGAAATACTAAACTTCTCAATATAACCCTTGTTATCGGTGGTAGTGAAGCTTAGTTTATCGCCTTCCTTGAGTTCAATGGTCTTGGTGTCGTCGGTTATTTCATTGCCATTGTAATAAATTTTTGGCGCTATGCTGTCATCCTTGTGACGTTTTAAGTTTTTTTCATCAGATTCTGGATCTCGTCCAGAAAGCCACACGTAGGATGAGCTTGTTGTGCTTCCATATGTTGCAGAATCTGCCCAAGTCCAAGCATTATGTATATTAGCGTACTTTTCATCATACGTCGTAGCGTTTTCGTTAATCGCTGTACTGTTAAGCTTTACTGCGGCATGCATATGGAATGCAAGATTTACTTCTGAAGTTTGAATACCTATTCCATAATTCTTGCTACTATATGGGTTCGCTCGGTAAGTTGCTTTACCAATAGCGTAATCCTGATAATTTCCATGGAATAGCTTCTTCATATCTTCTTCATATTGTATATCGCTTCCCTGATTCGGTCCTAAACTATAATGGAATCTTGAAGGTTTTCCTACACCGAAGTTCTTCTCGTTATCGCTAAGTAAGTTTATAGATGTTGACTGATTGTCTACTTTTTCAAAATTGGAAGAATCGCGCGAAAGAGTAAGGTTCATCTTGCGTTTTCTTTTGTCGTTTTTTAATTTATCTTTAAGTTTGTAAGCGTCAAAACGTAAGTCGCGAATTGTGTCGCTCTTATACGAACCATCAGAATTTAATTCAGCAATTTGATACGGTACTTGCCATATATACCACTGCCTCTTTGAATTTGTTACCATCGATTGAGCATCATTGTTGAAGAATACGTCGAACACGAGATATTTAGCACCATTTATTGTTTCGATATGTGCATACATATCCGTTTTTTTAATCAGAGTATTGTACTCATCGCTACCATGTTCGTTGGAATTAATTATCTTATTGTCTTTCTTTTCATCATTAGTAGAACGATAGCGCTGGAACTCAAGAATATTAGGAGTTTTAAGCCATTCTGGATTGTTAACAACCACATCAGCTTCACGATCTTGATACACAGGATCGGCAGCTTTCGTGAGACTTTTAGCTGTTGTAGTGTATGTTGGTGTAATAATTGTGTTTGCTGTAACAGCCATTGCAGGCTGGCTGCCTAAGCAGGTTGCTGCTGTCAACAAAGCAGCCATTGTTGCTAACGGAAGAGTGTGTACTTTGTGTGCAGAACGCTTTCTAGAAGATTTTGATGATGATGTATGTTTTGAAGGATTAGCGGTAGTCATAACAATCTCCTTAATTTTCCCTAATCTTTAACGAATTTCCAAACAAATAAATAGAACGAATTCTATGACAAATCTCTCCAATGCCAGTAATAAAACTCTCTATTTAAACGGATCTATTTAAAATTCTATCATTTTTGTTATTTTTCATAATATTTTTTAGTTTGAAATTAGTTTAGACTGTAAAATTTACTACGGGGGGGGGGTGCTCTAAATGAAAATTTTTTGCTAAATGTTATAACATCATATATTTTTCGAAAATTTCTTATTATTTTCGTAATCTGTTATACGTCTTATGGTGTGTCGAAGATATGTGATTGGGTATTTTCTAAACAAATGTTTATTAGTGTTTGAAATGTCATGACCATCGTTTGAAGCTACCGAGCGTTAGAAAGTATATACTCTAGTTTCTTAATTCTTGGATACGATGCAATTTGCTCGACGAAATACGCGATCTAAAGAAAGAGTTGCGTCAAATGGATGCGGCTAATAAGTGATACTAATAAGTGATGCTAATAAATAGTTTCGTGACTCTTGTGAGTTTCGCGTATAGGTCACAATTTGCTGGTACACTAGACACGGAAATTGGGTATTACCCATAAAAAATAAACAAACAAGGAAATAGGCAAAACATTATGAGAAAAGCCAAAATCGTTGATACTATCGGACCAGCTACCGAATCGTTGGAAGGCATTACCAAGCTCGTTGAAGCGGGTATGGATGTTGCTCGTCTTAACCGTTCGCACGGCACTCCTGAGGATCATTTGCGCGTGTACAACAATGTGCGTGCTGCATCTAAGTCTACTGGCCGTAATGTAGCTGCCCTTGTTGATTTGCAAGGTCCAAAGATTCGTTGCGGTTGGTTCAAGAAGAACGCTGAGGGCGAAGATAAGGTTTATTTGGAAGAAGGCCAAGAGTTCGTCATTACTACTGATGATATCGAGGGTGATGAGCATCGCACTTCTACCACATTTAAGGGCTTGCCAGGTGATTGCCATGCAGGTGATCCAATTCTTATTGATGATGGTAAGGTTCGTCTTGAGGTAACCAAGGTTGAAGGAAACAACGTTCATACTAAGGTTGTTGTTGCAGGTCCAGTTTCCAGCCACAAGGGTATTAATCTTCCAGGTGTTGCCGTGTCTCTTCCAGCTTTGACTGAGAAGGATGAGGCTGATCTTCGTTGGGCAATCCGTACTGGTGCTGACATTATTGCAATGTCCTTCGTACGTTTTGCAAGCGATATTGATCGTGCTCATGAAATTATGGACGAAGAAGGTCGTCGTATTCCGATCGTTGCTAAGATTGAAAAGCCACAGGCTGTTGAGAACTTGGAAGAGATCGTGAAGACCTTCGATGGCATTATGGTTGCTCGTGGTGATATGGCTGTAGAAATGCCACTCGAGCAGGTTCCGCTTGTTACAAAGCGTTGCATCGAGCTTTCTCGTCGTTATGCAAAGCCAGTAATCGTTGCTACTGAAGTTCTTGGAACTATGGTTAATTCTCCTGTTCCAACTCGTGCAGAGGCTTCTGATTGCGCTAATGCTGTTCTCGATGGTGCTGACGCAACAATGACTTCTAACGAAACTGCTGTTGGTAAGTATCCAGATGTAACTGTTCAGACTATGTCTCGCATTTCTCAGTATGCTACTGAAAATGGTTACGATCGTATCCCAACAGTTGAGCTTGATATGTCTTGCACTGGCGCTGTGTCTTCTGCTGCAGTAGATTTGGCTGAAAAGTTAAATGCTAAGGCTATCATTGCTTACACTCAGACCGGTTGCACTGTTCATCGCATTTCTCGTGAACGTCCAGCTGCTCCAATCTACGGTTTGACTAATAACGAGCATACTTATCACTGGCTTGCTTTGAGCTGGGGCACTGAAGGCTTCCTTATCGATGAGGATTATCACAATATGAATCGTCATGAGCTTATGACTTTCACTGACAAGGTTCTTCGTGAAGCTGGTAAGGTTGCTGACGGCGACAAGATCGTTGTCTTGAGCACTGCTCAGGGTGAGCGTCAGGCTGGTCGCACAGATTCCATCTACGTACACACTGTAGGTGCTTGCGACTAATTTTGCAGCTTACTTTGCTAATAAGTTACGTTTATATTAGTTTTTCTAATTCGTAACTTGTGCGGCTTATGTTTAGATTATTTATTGCGCGCTTCCTGCTTAATGCGGGTTGCGCGCAATATCTTGTTCTAAACATTTATTTGCGACACGCTCAAAATATGCTAAGTATTTGCATATTGTTCAAAGTGTGGTATAGTCAACAAGTCGCGCAAAAACGCGGAAAATTTAAAATGCCCCTGTATCCCAATTGGTAGAGGAAACAGCCTCAAAATCTGTGCAGTGTGAGTTCGAGTCTCACCGGGGGCACGTGCACAACGTCACTTAGCTTGCTGAGTGGCGTTTTTCTATATTTTTCAGATTTATGCGAGCATAAAGTATTATAATTATCCATAGTGTGACTGTTGCGAGTAATACTCTGCTTTGTCTTGCTTGAAAGGAACGAAGATGATCCGTCGTGCAAAATCTGCTATTAATTTAACGGTAGTAAAATCTAAATGCTTACGAGTCGGAAGCATGTGTGTGCGTAATCTATTTTCTACAGTCTGCGCATTGCTTTCTGCAGTAGCAACAATAGTTATGAGCGTAATGTTCATAGCACCAACACATGCTTCGGCATCATCTGGTATAAATGGTCTACCTCCTAAAGGCGTTATAGTTACTGCTTTTCAACAAAATTGGCGTAGTGTTGCTAAAGAATGTAAAGAAACGTATGGACCCGAAGGTGTGAAGTATGTGCAAGTTTCTCCTCCTGAAGATCATATAAAAGGTAAAGCTTGGTGGACTTCATATCAGCCTGTGAGTTATTCGCTTAATTCTAAACTCGGTACTGAAAAAGAATTTAAGAAGATGGTTACTACTTGCAAGGCTTCTGGTGTTGGAATTATTGTAGATGCGGTTATTAACCATACTACTGGTTTTGATAATAAAGACACTGTTGGCGTTGGTGGAAGTAAGTATGATGCTGCTGCTCAAAGTTATCCGGATGCAGGATATACGAAGGATGATTTTCATCAAATAGATAGAAATATTTATACGTATAATAAGGCTGAAGTTGTGTGGAATTATCGTCTTGTTGGTTTGCTTGATTTGGATACTTCTAAGCCTCATGTGCAGCAAATTCTTGGAAAATATTTTGCGAAGCTTCTTAAAATTGGAGTGGCAGGTTTTCGAGTTGATGCTGTAAAACATATGTCTCCAAAAGATGTTGAAGGTATTAAAGCTGCTGCAGCTAAGGAAGCTGGTACTACACCGGATAAGATCTGGTGGATGCAAGAAACTATTGGTGATACAAATGGTGCTAAAGAAGATCAACCTGATAAATATCTTAAAACGGGTGAAGTTGATGAATTTAATTATTCGTACCGTTTGCGTAATTATTTCTACGGCTCAATAGAGAATTTGCACCATATTACAGACAGTTTAATTCCAAACGATAAGGCTGCGATATTTGTTACTAATTGGGATACTGAGCGTGATGGTGATACTAAAACGCTTAGCTATAAAGATGGTACTAAATATGAACTTGCTAATGCTTTTATGCTAGCGTACCCGTATGGTACTCCTAATGTTTATTCTGGATACAAGTTTTCTTCTAGAGACGAAGGTGCTCCTGGCGCAACGGAGACTTCTATTCCTGATGTTAGTTGTTCTAAAGAATCAACTTGGCAGTGTACTCAGCGTTTAACTTCGATTCGTGGAATGATTGGATTCTACAATGCTGTTAAGGGTACAAAAGTAACAAATTGGCAGGATGACAATGATAATAACATTGCTTTTAGCCGTGGTAATAAAGGTTTTTTGGCTATTAATAATACGGAAAAACCTAAATATGTAAGCTATAAAACAGATTTACCTGATGGTGAGTATTGCAACGTTTATGTATCACGGAATTGCAGTAAAACAGTACGCGTAGATAATGGAAAAGTTGAAACCACTATTCCTGCAAATTCTGCTATAGCTTTGCACTCTAATGCTGTTAAAAGCTTGGGCAGTTCGTTATTAAGCAGTTCTCGTAAGTACATGGTTGTGATTGTCTGCTCAATTGTTTTTGTTCTGTGCGTTCTCGCTATTGGAGTAAGAGCAAAGTTAAGAATGAAAAAAATTAAATCAGATCTTAAGGAGAACGTTTAAAATTTTTTAAGATTGTTGATTCTTTGGTTTTGCTGCTCTTGCTTAGTTGTGAGAGCAGCTTTTTATTTAATTAAGTTTCGTTTTAGGCGTGATATTTTTCTTTATTATTTTGATTAATCTACAGTGTTTTTACTAACTTTTGATAAGTGTTGGATAGTTTTTCTATAAAAGTATATAATCTTGTGAGAGAGTGTGTTTTTAAGCCTGTATGAGTTTGATTGCTTATACGAATATGCTCGTTAGGGAAAGAGTTTCGCATGTATTGTCCTAATTGTGGAGCACGCATTGATAACAATATGCAATTTTGCTCAGAATGTGGTAGTCCTGTTCAGGCTGTGAATGATTCTGCTCAGCAACAGTCTTTGCAGGAGACGAAAGTTATGCCGGTTCAGGAAACTCAGGTTATGCCGGTTCAAGAGACGCAGGTTATGCCTACTCAGCAATCGTCTCAAGAAGCTTATACTCAAGTATTTAATCAGCAAAATGGTCAGTATACTTCTCAGTCGGCAGTTTCTCAGCCAAATCAAGCTATAGGAAATGCTGATATTGCAGAGACTCAGATGCTGCGAACAACACCGCAAGGTAATAGCGGTGTAGTTAATCCTGCTTCTCAAATGATGCCTCCTCAGGCAAATGCTGGTGGGAATTTCGGTTTGCCAGCTGGTAAACCTAATTTAGAGCAGAATTTTGTTAATCCAGAATATTCTATGAATCCTCAATTTGCTGGTAATGCTGTTAACAATGCTAGTAATGCTACTGGCATGTCTGAAGCTGCTGGAGTTTCAGAGGATGCTGAAGCTGCTGATAGTGCAGCTGAATCTGGAGGACTTGCAAAAGGTTTTATTGGTGGTGCTGCAGCTGGAGCTAGTGGTTTTGTCGCTGGTGCTGCAAGTGCCATGTTAAGTGGTTCTGCTGGCGCTGCAGGAAATGCTGCTGCTGGCGCTGCTGCTGGCGCTGCAGGAAATGCTGCTGGTAATATTGCTGGGGCGGCTGGGGCTGCTGCTGCAACTGGACATGCTGCGTCTGCAGCTGGAAATGTTGCTTCTGCAGCCGGGCATGTTGCTGCTGCAACTGGGCATGCGGCTGGTTCTGCTATTAAGTCTGTTGCTGATGGAATGTCAAGAGGATCAAGAGGTGCTTCCACTTCTGCACGTAACATAAATAATGGCTTAAGTGGATCTTCTAGTGGCTCTCCTGTTTCAAATGGAGGAGTCCCTGGCAGAATACCTAACGTCGGTGGTGCTACTACAGGTGCTACTGGTGGTGCTCCTACAGGTGCTCCTAATGTGAATCCTGGCGGAACATACGGTGGATCAAATGCTGGTTTTTATGGCGGTCCATATGGCGGAGCTCCTAATCAAATGAGAGTGCCAGGAGGAGCAGGTAATTTTAATGGAGGAATTCCTTCAGGCTATGGGCCAAATCCTTACGATAAAGAAGCAAGTTCTCGTAGATTAAGAAATACTATTATTGCAATAATTGCAGCAATTGCAGTAATACTTGCTAGCTTGGGCGCGTTTGTATGGTACCGAATGAGTCAAAGCAAGACGAGTTCGGATGTTCAAGGAATTAGCTATAAAACTTTACGAGCTGATTTAATGAAATCAAAGAAGTACAAGGATTATACAGTGAAAATAGTGGATGCGGATGTTTCGCATTATCCTCACGTAAAGCTGTACTTCTCGCTTACTGATAAAAACGGTAAAGCTTTGGAAATTAATTCTCCTACAGCCGCAATCAAAGAGAAGATCGGCGGTGGTCGTGAAGCGGAGCGTGTAATACGTAAAGTTGAACGAATTAAAGATAAACAGAGCGTTAACTACGAAATTGTGTTAGATAAATCTGGTTCCATGGATTCATCTATGAACACTATGCAAGAGACTATGAGTGACTTTGTGCGAACTCTTAACTACAAGAGGGGAGATAAAGCTGAGCTTATATCGTTTGATAATTACATCATGTATATGGCAACATACACTAATGATAAGGATCGTTTATTAAACGGTATTAACAGCATATCTGCAGATGGAGGTACAGCTTTGTACGACGCCTTGTACACTGGCGTTACAAATGCTGCAAACCATGAAGGTTTTAACTGCGTTATAGCTTTTACTGATGGTGAAGATAATGCAAGCCGTCATTCTGCAGACGATGTTATTGAGTTAGCTAAAACAAATAACATACCTGTTTACTTAATTGGCACGAGTGATGCTGATTCCAGTATTTTGCAGAATATTGCTAATAAAACAAACGGTTACTTCTGGGATATTAACTCTATTTCAGATATGAATGATATTTTGAAGCGCATCAAAGTAAACCAAGATAACGTTTATTGCCTTGAATATGATTCGGATTCCGGTTCTGATCCTTACAGTGATCGAGTTATTTCTGCTTTAGTTGCTGATTCTAAGGACCATACTTCTGGTGGTATTGGTGACGATTTGTCGTTTAAGCCAGCAAAGAAGAAATACAGCAAAAATAAGTCAAATAAGACTGATCTTGTAATGCATAAAGAAGATGCCACATGGACTCAGGCAAATAACTCTTGCATGAAGGATGGCGGCTTATTGGCTACTGCAAGTACTAAAGAAAAGGAGCAGAAGCTTATAGACTTAGCCGAAAAAGAAGGTATAAAGTACGTTTGGATTGGCGGTTATACCTCTGAACGAAGTGACGGAGGAATATTTGCTCATTGGGCAACCGGCGAAGATATGGGTTATGAGAATTGGATGCCTGGAGAGCCAAGTCACACAGATAAAGATGGTGAACCTGAAATGTATATGATGCTGTGGAAGGTTGACGATCAGTGGTCGTGGAACGATCAGCGAGATAATCTGTTTAGTACGCCATATTTGCAGAAAACATTTAGCGGTAAAACAGGTTATGTGTGTGAGGTTAATAAGACTAACTAATAAATCTACGTTTTACGTGTAATGCGAATAAGTGGTGATATTAGTTCGTTGTAAAATATATTTTCTGCTTGCAGTACTTTTATTTAAGTGTTGCAAGCAGAAAATATCTTATATGATTTTACTTTTTGGTTGCATACATGAATTGTGTGCTCTGTAAATAAAGTTGAGGATAACTATGCGAGACCGTAGAATGCGCAATAGAATGCGTAGTGTTGAAAAAATGAGGCGTCGCAATTCCGCGTATCATAGTAATGATTACGATCAACAGATAGGCGTATCTAATACTGGCAAACGTATAGCTGTTTTCGTGGTAATTGTTTCTATTATGGCTTTACTTTGTGTAGCTATGATGTTTGCTTTGAAGGTTTTACATTCTGAGTTTTCTTCTAAGACTATACAGTCACGTCAGCAGTCTTCTACTAAAATCAAAATTAGTAATGATGCTAAACGTATAAAAAATAATGATAATAGTAAAAACAAAGCAATAGTTGAAGATAACAGAAACGTCGATACTATCCTCGCAAAAATGACTCTAGAAGATAAAGTTGCGCAAATGTTTATGGTTCGTCCAGAAGATTTAAGCGGATTTAAAGGAGTCGTAACTGCTTCTGGTTCCCAAACTAAACAGTCTTTTGATGCTCTTCCTGTTGGCGGAGTTATGTACAGTGCAGACAATTTGCAGAATAGTAATCAAACTAAAACTATGATTTCTGGATTGCAGAAGATTAGTGAGTCTAGGCTTTCTTTGCCAGCTTTTATTTCAGTTGATGAAGAAGGCGGAACTGTTGCAAGAGTTAGTATAAATAAATCTATGGGTGTTAATAAATCACCAAATATGAGCGATGTTGGCGCTAGTGGTGATGTTAATAATGCTAAAAAAATTGGAAAGTATATGGGATCGTATCTTTCTGATCTTGGTTTTAATGTTGATTTTGCTCCTGTTGCGGATGTTCTTACGAATCCGAGAAACATGCTTATAAAATATCGTTCTTTCGGCTCAGATCCTGCTTTAGTTGCTCGAATGACAAGTGCTTTCAGTAATGGCTTGTGGGATTCGCACGTTTTTGCCACTTATAAGCATTTCCCTGGTCATGGTTCTACCTTTACTGATTCTCATAAAGGAACTACTATTTCTCAGATTACTGAGAGTGAACTAGACAAAACTGATTTAGTTCCATTCAAAGATGCTGTACGAAATGGTGTGAGTTTTATTATGGTAAGTCATGTCTCATATCCTAAAGTTACCGGCGATAATACCCCAGCTAGTATGTCTAAAAAGATTATGACTGATATTGCTCGCGAAAAACTTGGTTATAAGGGCATTTTGATTTCTGACTCTTTAGGAATGGGTGCTATAACGAATAAATACAATTCAGCTGATGCTGCTATTACTGGCATTAAAGCAGGTTTGGATATGCTTTTGTGCCCACAAGATTTACACCAGGCTTACAATGCTGTGATTAATGCTGTTAAAAAGGGAGATATTAGTCAAAGTCGTATTGATCAGTCTGTAAAACGTATTATTGCTGCAAAATTACGAATAGCTAATAAAAACTAGTTGTTTTGTAAATTTCAGCATGTTTAAATAATGCTCGGCGTTTTGCAAAAATTTTCTTTGCAAAATCCGAGCATTTTTCTTTTTCAATATGCTGATTTTTTCCTGTTATATAAAGGATTATTGAGAATTATGATTTTGCTTTAATTTTTTCTGCAAGATTCTGCGAAAAATATTTTTTATAAATTAGATTGCATTTGTACTTTTATAGTGTTAGCATCGATGACAACACAAACAAAGATCGTAATTTTTACGGATTGAGTTTGTGAATTGACCACACATAGTTAAGTTTTAAGTGCGAAAGGAGCGGATATTATGCGTACTGTTAATGCTGAAGTCCGTAATGCTCGTAGCGCTTTTCGTATGTGGTGGTGGCAGTCTTCTCTTTGGCGTGAGTTTACTCTGAAGTTCTAGAAGCTGCATAAAATTTTAGGCTTGTAAGACCTCCGGGTGAACCCGGGGGTCTTTTTTATATCCAAGCCTATCAATTAATTGCAAATTAGAAATCAACTGAAATAAAACCGGAAAACTAAGTAATTTCTTAAGAAATTTTCAAAAATTGAGATTACTCAAAAGTCAAGGAGAAAGATAATGACAAAAGCAACAAAAGCAACAAAAGCAGAATTAAATTCTGATGATATTGCAATTGCTAAAGACTCTTCAACTATTAAAGAATCAGCTGCAGAAATTTTAGGTAATATGCAAGTAAAGAAGAATGCGCTTGATATTACGTCTCTTGTGCTTGTAGCTGTTCTTTTCGCAGCCGGCTGCATTCTTGATTTTACAGTAGCTAAAATGCTTTCTATAGGTGGAAATATTCAACCTGAGTTTGTTATTGCTTCCTTCTGCTTGTCTATTTTGTTACTTCGTCCGAAGGTCTATCAGGGTGCTATTATCGGCGCTCTTGCAGCAACATTAATTCAGATTAATACTTCAGTACCGTTACTTGAGTATGTATGCGATATTCCTGCAGCTACTATTATGACTATTCTTGTTCTTGCTTATGTTCGTTTCTTCCCTAAGGATGCTAATCGTAAAGTAAGCGTATTCCCATTCATTGCAACATTTATTGCTACTTTAATATCTGGCTTAATTTTCGGCATTTGCGCTGCTTTGTTCGTTATTAAGAATCCTAATATGATTCCAATTTTTGCGGTTGTTGTTGCTGGGACTGCAGCTTTTAATGCAGTAATTGTTGAAGTGCTTTACAGCCCACTTAAGCTTATTCTTCACAAGTAATTTTTAAAAATATATTTGCAAGTATTAAAAGGAGATAAAAATGATTAATGCAAATAAAAATGGTGTACAAGTTAAAAACTCTACATCTGCAATATTAGAAGGCAGTAGTGTAAAAAAACGTACGCTTGATATTAATTCACTACTGATTGTAGCTGTTCTTTTCGCAGCCGGCTGCATTCTTGATTTTACTGCTGGTAAAGCTCTTGCTATTGCTGGAAATATTAAACCTAATTTTTTGATAGCATCATATTGCTTATCTATTTTATTGATTCGTCCAAAAGTATATCAGGGTGCTATTATCGGCGCTCTTGCAGCAACATTAATGCAAATTACTGCTACTATTCCTTTCATGAATTATTTGTGTGATATTGTTGCAGCTGTTGTTATGACTTTACTAGTTCTTGCTTATGTTCGTTTCTTCCCTAAGGATGCTAATCGTAAAGTAAGCGTATTTCCATTAATAGCAACGTTTATTACAACTGTTGTATCTGGAATGATTTTTGCTTCTGTAGCCTCTACATTTATAATGCATTCTCCTAAGACTATGATTGTTATGGCTCCGATTGTATTTGGAACTGCAGTTTTTAATGCTGTAATTGTTGGAGTTCTTCATACTCCATTGAAATTTGTTATTCGCAAATAAAGTAAATAGATAATTGAAAATTAATTTCAGCATGCGTGAGTTGATGCCAGTCAATATATGATTGGCGTCAACTTGCGTTTGTTGAAGTTGTTTTCAATGTAAAAGGTAAGCGTATCGGCTACCATTAATAATATTGTGCCTATTAGGGTTTGTGAAAAGTTAGGGATTTGTTATGTCTTTTAATGAAGAATCTGCCGCGCTTCATAAAGAAAAAGAGAATGTTGCTGAAGAAACTGGCAGCTCGCAAGTTAGTTGTTCTTTACTTGAACTTGATGAAGTATCTTTTCAGTACTCAAACCGTAGCAGCAGTGATAGCAATAATCCGGATAATAAAACTGAACGTTACGCTTTGAAAAATATTAATTTGAGAGTGGATGAGGGTGAATTTGTTGGAATTATTGGCCCAAGTGGTGCTGGTAAAACAACGCTTGCTTCGCTTTTTTCTGGTGCAATTCCTCATCACTATTCTGGTGTTCTTTCAGGAAGTGTAAAAATAGCGGGTCATGATACTAACAAACTTGCTCTTACAAATATAGCGTGTTTAATTGGTTCAGTAATTCAAGACATAGATGCACAAATGGTTGCCGTAAATGTTGAAGATGAGCTTCTTTTTGGTCTAGAAAATTTTGGAGTATCGCATGAAGAAATACCTAACAGAATAGATGAGGCTTTAGAAACTGTTGGTATTTCTGAGTTAAAGAATCGTGATTTAGACACTCTTTCAGGCGGACAGAAACAAAAAGTTGCTATTGCTGCAATTTTGGCACTTAAACCAAAAGTTATGGTATTAGATGAGCCAACTTGCGCTTTAGATCCTGTTTCCTCTAGAACTATTTTTTCTATACTGAGTGATTTAAACAAGAATTTTGGTATTACTATCGTAGTTATAGAGCAGAAAGTTGCATTGCTAAGTGAGTATTGCAAGCGTCTTATAGTTCTTTCTAAAGGAGAACTTGTGCTTGATGCTCCAGTTTCTAAAGCTTTGCAAAATATAGATTTACTTTCAAACGTTGGAATTAATTATCCTAGAACAACGCATTTAGTAAAACAGTTGCAGGATGAAAAAATATGCTCTAATGAAAATCTTCCTGTAGGGGTAGAAGAGACTGTAAATACAATAGTTAATACTATTAATACTGCTGAAAAATATTCCGGTACTTCTGTAATTCAATCTGCTAAAAAAATAAGTGAGTTCGAAACTACTAGAAATAATATTTCTGAAAATTCAACGCCTCGTCTTTCTTTGAAAGAAGTAAGTTTCCAATACAAAAACGGTGTAGAAGCTTTGAATAAAGTATCTTTCGACGCTTACGCTGGAGAATTAGTTGCTTTAGTAGGTCGAAACGGAGCAGGTAAAACTACTATTACTAAACTAATAAACGGTTTACTAAAGCCTACGGAAGGTTCAATATATATTGATTCTGTTAGCACTAAGCCAATGAAAATAAGTCAGATTGCAGCTTATGTGTCTACGCTTTTTCAAAATCCTGATCGACAATTGTGTAAAGAAACTGTTCTTGAAGAAGTATCTTTAAGCTGCACTTTGCTAGGAGATAGTGAAGAAGAAGCTAATAAAAAAGCTATGAAAATTATTGAGGAGCTTAATCTTAATCCTAAAGATAGTCCGTTTATGCTTTCTCGCGGGCAAAGGCAGATGGTAGCTTTGGCTGCAACTGTTGTAACAAAGCCTAAAATTTTACTTCTTGACGAGCCTACTTGCGGACTAGATTATCTTGAATGTATGCGAATTATGCAAGTTGTTGAACGGTTACGCGAAAACGGTTGCTGTGTGATTATGGTATGTCACGATATGGAAGTTGTTCT
Source organism: Gardnerella sp. 2492 (assembly GCF_050320365.1). Classification (NCBI taxonomy): domain Bacteria; kingdom Bacillati; phylum Actinomycetota; class Actinomycetes; order Bifidobacteriales; family Bifidobacteriaceae; genus Gardnerella; species Gardnerella sp. 2492. The sequence goes on from NZ_CP186952.1 coordinate 21,550, forward strand.
TGATTTTGCTACAAGACTTGTTGTTGTTAATAATGGAAAACTTGTTTGTGAAGGGTCTTCTAATACTGTGTTTGAGCAGCGTGATGTTTGTGAAGAAGCAGCATTATATCCTCCGCTTTTGTGTGCAGTTTCTCAAGGCTTAGTATCTAAAGGATTCACTCAATGCAAAGGATTGTATGAAAGAAGTGAATTAGTAGAAGCTTTACGAAAAGCCAAATAATAATAGATAGAAGATAGTAGAACAATAAAGGTGATGAGTGTATGCAAACGAGAATTTTAAATTATAATTCAGGCAACACGCTGTTTCATAAAGCTAATCCTATTGCCAAACTTGTACTTGCTATAAGCGTTGTTATAAGCGTATTTTTAGCGCAACAATACACTGTTTTAATTTCGCTCGCTGTGTTAATTCTAATAGGCATGGCTTGTGCTCGAGTTTTTAAAGCTTTATTCCCGCTTGTAAAAGCTATGTTCATACTTTCATGCGTTATGTTCATTCTTCAAACTGCTATTGCACAAAGCGGAAACTATTTGTTCTTATGGTTCACAAGATATGGTATTGAAATAGGCGTTAAAGCGTCGTTAAGACTTTTCTGTTTTGCTCTTCCTTTGATCAGCGTTCTTAGTGTTACTAAGCTTAATGATTTAGCTAATGCTGTTGTCCAATACTTGCATGTTCCTTACTGCTACGCTTTTACAATTATGACTGCTGTAAGATTTGTGCCAATTTTTGCCTACGAAATGTCGCAAATTACCGAGGCTCAAATGGCTCGTGGTGTTGAATTTGATACAAAAAATCCTTTCAAAAAGCTGAAGTTGATGATGCCTCTTATCGTTCCATTATTGGTTTCGTCAGTTCGTAAAGCGGATAGTTGCGCTTTAGCTGCGGAGGAGAGAGGATTCTATTTACGTACTCGAAAATCTGCTTATAAAAAGTACGTTTTTGGATGGAGAGGTGCTTTTTTGCTTCTTCTTTCTGCTCTTATAATAGCAATGCCAATTGCTGCATCTATTCTGCTTCCAAAGCTTTTCTAAAAGAGGTTTAACTCGTTATGAACAATACGCGAATACTTATTAAAAGCGTATCTTATTGGGTGAAAGGTGCTAGAGTATACACACTACCTATCGGTTTAGTTCCGGTACTGATGGCAGTGTCATTATCTTTAAGAGTGTTAAAAACTAACGGTGTGCAGTTTAGTTCTAATGTTTTACTGCAGTTTATTGTTCAGGCCGTGCTTTGTGCGTGTGTTGCCGTAGGAATGCAAGTTTCCGTAAATTACGCTAATGATTATTGCGATGGTATTCGCGGATTGGATGATAATCGCAATTTAAGATCCGTTCAAGGTCAAAAAAATAAATCTTTATGTGATGTTTCATGGCGTTTGGCAGATGCTGGAATATCTCCTAAAAAAGTTAAGATCGCTATTTTATTAAGTGCAGCATTCGCTTGCGTATGTGGTTTTATAGTCACAGTTTTATCTGGATTATGGTGGATGATTGCGCTGGGTGCGTTTTGTTTGCTTGGAGCATGGTTTTATGCAGGAGGAAAGCATCCGTATGGTTATAGCGGTTGGGGAGAAGTTAGTGCGTTCTTCTTTTTTGGTCCAGTTGCATTTTTAGGAACTCTTTGCGCAATGATTTACTCAGTTGGTATAAGCTCACAAAACGTGCATTTTACTTCACTGATTAATATTATTTCTTGTGTTTTAGTATCTTTTATTCCTGGGGGATATTCTGCATGTTTAATGATGATCAATAATCTTAGAGATATTAACGAAGATAAAGAGCATGGGAAAATTACTGCTATGGCTCGTTTAGGAGAGCGAAACGGTAGAATTTTAGCATCTTTGCAAGTGGCTTTGTTTACTACTATTGCTATTGCGTATGTATTTTTTGCAGTTGTTAAATCTACTTTTTTGCCTTCTATATGGGTGATTGGTGATGTATCAAAATTAAATGCTAGTAAAAGTTCAAACTCACTATTTTTGTTCTTATTTATTATCTTAACAATTGTTCTACTTTTAATTATTTTACTGATAATTATGAAAGCGCGCGTGCTTATTAAGAGCTTGTTAGAAGGCAATTATCGTAATTCTTTTGGCATGTGCGTTCTATCTGCTCTACTTGGAGCTTTAGCTTTTATCTTAGCTGCTTTTATTGGTTAAAACCTATATAATTCAAGGATTTTGGACGTGTCTTATACATGCTTGAGGGTAAAATCTACAGAACAGTATGACGCGTGCGCAAGCTAAACGCTGATAGTTTCGTTTGTACATAGTGTTGTGCGTGGGATTATTTGTGAATATGGGTGTTTGCGCTTACTATGCAAAGATAAGCATGGCGATGCTGCCCTGAGGCCTGTGTTAAGGAAAGAGGTTTGTATGTCTTTGGCGGACGTAAACAATGAGTTGGGTGACGAAATGCCTGTAGTTCTTAGTGATGATGAAATACGTAAAGCTGCGAATGCAGAAGACTCTGAGGGGAATGAATCTAAGTCTTCTAAAGAAAGTAGTGTACGCACTGTTGTTGTTGCTGAAGATGAAGCAGTTAACCGTATGGATTTAGTTGCAATGCTTGAAGATAACAATTATAAAGTTGTTGGGCAGGCTGCTAATGGAGAGGAAGCTATTGAACTTACTCGCACTTATCGTCCTGATGTAGTGTGCATGGACGTAAAAATGCCTGTTGTTGATGGTATTACTGCAGCTGCAACAATATGTGATGAAAATATTGCTCCAGTTGTTATGCTTACTGCATTTTCTCAAGCAGACTTAGTAAAGCAGGCAACTGGTGCTGGAGCAATGGCATATGTAACTAAGCCGTATGAAGAGTCTAAGTTACTTCCAGCTTTGGAAGTTGCTATGGGACGTTTCAGTGAAATAAATGATTTGTTAGATAGTGTAGAGCGTACGGAAAGCAAGCTACAGGATGCTCAAGATCAGTTACGTAAAACTGAAGAGAAGCTAAAGAAAGCGGAAGATACTCTTGAAGAGAGAAAACTTGTTGATAGAGCAAAAGGTTTGCTTATGGACAAAGCAGGTTTCTCTGAGCAGGGAGCTTTCCGCTGGATTCAAAAGACTTCTATGGATCAGAGAATTCCTAAGAAGCGTTTAGCTATGGCAATTATTGCTAAATATAGTGATGATAAGCCTAGTAGTTCTGCCGAAGCGTGACCTAAATTAAACTAGTAATAAGTTTTCTAAATTTAATAACAAACAATAATTGATTAATAAATATATTTAAGAATACGGAATGCAGGTGGGTTGCCAGAAGTGAGTACCGACGTCGTCACAGAATCTTCATTAAATGAGTATGTAGCAAAAGAGACGTTGTTGGTTGTAGATGGCCACTCTCTTGCATTCCGTGCTTTTTATGCGGTTGCTGCAGATAACTTTTCTACGAGATCAGGTCAAGCTACTAATGCTATCTGGGGTTTTGTTACTATGCTTTCTCAAGTTATTGAGAAAAAGCATCCTGATAAGCTTGCTATAGCCTTCGACGTTAAAGGTGGAACTTTTAGAAATAAATTGCTTCCTCAGTATAAAGCTACTAGAGATGCAACACCGGAAGAACTTCTTACGCAACTTCCAATAATCCAAAAAATGTTGGATGCATTGGGTGTAACTTACATAGTAAAAACTGGTTATGAAGGTGACGACATTATAGGAACTCTAGCTACAATGGGTTCCGAAGCTGGATACAAAACATTAGTGTTGTCTGGTGATCGTGACGCATTTCAGTTAATTAATGACAATATTACTGTGTTGTATCCTGGTCATCATTTTAAAGATCTTAAAGAGATGGATGCTGAAGCTGTGGAGGAAAAATACCATGTAACACCTTCACAATACCCAGATCTAGCAGCGTTGCGAGGTGAAACTTCAGATAATATTCCTGGAGTTCCTGGAGTAGGCGATGGGTATGCAGCTAAGTGGCTTCAGCAATTTGGTAATTTGCAAGGGGTTCTTGATCACGCTAATGAAATCTCTGGTAAAAAAGGAGAGTCTTTAAGAGAAAATATAGATCAAGTGTTGTTAAATCGTAAAGTTAATGCGCTTGTTTGTGATTTGGACCTTGGTGTTAGTGTTAACGAATTAGACTATGGTAATGTTCATGCAGATGAATTAGGAAAGTTACTTACTCAACTAGAGTTTGGTGACGCTAAAAAACGTAAGATTTTAAAAACTTTTAGTAAAGGCAATAAATTAGATATCGATTCGTCTATTAGAATTATGGAATCTGCTTGCAATGATGCGAATTCTGAAAATATAAGCGAGAACATTGATTCTAACTTATGCGACGATATGAATCGTTTCCAAGAAATCGTAGATAGCATAAGCGTAGTAAGAATCAAATCTAAAGAAGATGTAGAACAGTGGTCTAAACATCTTAGCGATACCATCGGCTCGTATATTAGTGAGATAGAAAAAAATAGTGGTAAAAAATCTTTAGAAGAAGAAAATAGTAATTCTACTATTTTCATAAATTCTGATCTTACTTGCTACAAGCCTTTAAAAGATAGAAAAGAAATAATCTTATACGCTCAAACTAGATTTGGTGAAGATAGCACTAGTTTGCGTGCTAATTCAATAGTTATGCTAGCAGGAAATAAAGCTGCAATAGTGAACGCTAGCGATTTAAAAAATAGTAGTGAGATTATTTCACAATTACGTGCTTTAATACAAAAATACATTCCAATAACAATTGTTTATGATTATAAAAAGACTTTGGGGCTTTTAAATTCATTAGCATTGTATTGCACTAAAGAATATGATGATTCTATAAAAAGTGACATTAATCCTCTTATTGATACTCGACTTGCTGCTTATTTAGTGGAACCTGATTTTACTGCCGAGAGTATAGAAAGTTTGGCTGAACATTTTCTTGATATACGGTTAGAAGGCTCACAAGATCTTGCGAATACAGCTGAGCAAGGCGAGTTAGATATACTCTCGTATGATAATGATGAATCTCAAAATAGTGATGACGATATTAGTCTTCAAAAAGAAAAGCAGCTTCTGCAGACAGCTATGCTTATTCTTTTTTTGTCTAGATATTTTGCGCCTAAACTTGATGCTCGTAAGCAAACTGGTCTTATGGTAAACCTTGAAATGCCTGTTTCTAGAGTCTTGCGCAAAATGGAAGATGTTGGTGCTGCTGTAGACATGAGGCGTTTGCTTGACATGCGCAATAAATTTGTAGCTGATTCTGAATTTGCTCAAAATCTTGCATGGGATATTGCTGGTGATCGCGTTAATTTACAGAGTCCAAAGCAGTTGCGTAAGACTATTTTTGAAGATATGGGTTTGAAACCTACTCGTAGAACTAAGAATGGCTCTTATACTACGAATGCTGAAGCTCTACAAGCTATGTATGCGAAGCTTGATCCAGAAGAAAAACCTAGCCAATTTTTGGGAGCTTTGCTTAAATATCGTGAAACTAATAAATTAAAGCAGATTGTGCAAAGTCTTATAGATGCAACTAATTTGCATGATACTCGTATTCATACTACTTTTGAGCAAACGGTTGCTTCTACTGGACGTTTAAGTTCGTCGGATCCTAATTTGCAAAATATACCTAATCGTAATGCTATTGGTAGGGAAATTCGTGCAGCTTTTGTTCCAGGTGAAGGATACGAGTCTTTGATGAGTTGTGATTATTCGCAAGTTGAGTTGCGAATAATGGCTCATGCTTCTTCAGACGAGTCATTAATTAAAGCTTTCTGCTCGGGTGTTGATTTTCATAAATATGTGGCAAGCCTTGTTTATAACATTCCTATGGAAGAAGTTAGTGCAGATCAGCGAAGTCACGTAAAAGCTATGAGTTACGGTCTTGCGTATGGTTTAAGTACTTACGGTTTGGCTAAACAGCTGGGTATTACGCCTGCTGAAGCTGAAGTGCTCAAAAATAAGTATTTTAGTACATTCGGCAATGTTCACGACTATCTTGAATCTTTAGTAGATAAAGCGCGAAAACTAGGGTATACAGAAACAATGTTTGGTAGAAGACGCTATTTCCCGCAGTTATCTTCTGCAAATAGGGTTGCGCGTGAAGCCGCTGAGAGGGGAGCTTTAAACGCTCCAATACAGGGAACTGCAGCGGATATTATGAAAATTGCCATGATTCGTGTAGATGAAAATCTTAAAAAAGCTAATGTAGCAAGTCGTGTAATCTTGCAAATTCATGACGAATTAGTCTTAGAAATTGCTCAAGGAGAAGAGCAGCAGGTTGAATCTATCGTTCGTGAAGCAATGGAACATGCTGTGGAGCTTAAAGTTCCGCTGAATGTCTCAACAGGAGTTGGTGCGGATTGGCAGTTGGCTGCGCATTAAAGATACTTAAAATTATGTATGTTTTTAGAAGCATTTGATTGTTATAGTAGAGTATTAACAGTGTTGTTTTATTTGTGCGTATTTAGTGCAAGTAAGATGCAGAACTAGGTTATAGAGAGGAAGATTTATGACTACGTTATATCAAACTGTTCAGGCACTTGAATCATTGTATCCATTAAAGAATGCGGAATCGTGGGATGCTCCTGGATTAATAGTAGGTGATTTGTCTTCCCAGGTTCATCGAATTGTTTGCGTTTCTGATCCTACACTAGCTACGGTTCGTAGAGCTTGCGGTATGGATGGTGATTTGCTTATAACGCATCATCCGCTTTTTTATAAGCCTGTACATGAAGTCTCTGGCAATGGTGTTAGAGGTGAGATTGTACGCTATTTGGTAGAGAGTCACTGCGCATTGTGGGTTGGTCATACTAACGCTGATGTTGCCTGGCGTGGTGTTGCTCACGCTGCTGCTGATTATTTTGGATTACAATATTTGCATCCGCTTGTTCCTTCGAAAGACACTGATTTGTACGGTAGAGAAGTCGGTATTGGACGAGTTGGTGAGCTTCCTGCACCTATGGCTTTACGCGATTTTGCTCAGAGAGTGTTCGATGCTTTGCCACAAACACAAGTTGGTGTACAAGTTTGCGGTGATATTAATACTATGGTTCGTCGTGTTGCAGTTGTTCCTGGAGCTGGTGACTCATACTTGGATAAGGTACGAGAGTGCGAAGCTGACGTGTATGTTACTAGCGATATGAGGCATCATCCTACTTTGGATTCGATTGAGCGTTCACGTTACGAATTACAGTTACGACAGTCTTGTGGTTTAATGAACGAAACAAATAATAGGGTTCGACCTGCTATAATAAACACTTCTCACAGTGCTATAGAATCTTTATGGTTCAACTATGCAATACCAGATATTGCTGATGCTGTTGAGAATGTTTCTGGAGCTAGACCAGAAGTTACTTGGTTTGGTATTGCGTGCGATCCTTGGAATTACGTTATACATTAGTTGTTTCGTGTTTTGCATGAAATACGTGTAGTTTTACAAATTTTAGTTAAGTTTTTACAAATAACGCCGACACTGTTATGAAACTTTAGCGAATATATGAGATACTGTAACTATGCAGATTAGACCAGGATCTATGTATCCGCTTGGAGCCAATTATGATGGTGCCGGCGTGAATTTTGCGCTGTTTTCCGAAGTTGCAAAGCGCGTTGAATTATGCTTGTTTGATGAGCAGGATAATGAAACTCGTATCGATATGATCGAGCAGAATTCCTATGTGTGGCATGTTTATGTGTCTGGAATTCAGCCAGGTCAAAGATATGGTTATCGTGTTCATGGTCCTTATGACCCTGCTCATGGTTTGTGGTGTAATCCACACAAATTACTTCTTGACCCTTATGCGAAGGCTATAGAAGGAAATATTGATGGTGATGAAAGCTTGTTCTCGTACTGGTTCAATAATCCAGATGATGTTACAGCAATGAATACTTTAGATTCAGCGCCTCATACTATGAAAGCAGCGGTTATTAACCCATATTTCGATTGGGGTAATGATCAGCATCCAATGATTCCTTACCATGATTGTGTTATTTATGAAGCACATGTTCGTGGTATGACTAATTTGGATCGCAAAGTTCCTCCTGAAATTCGTGGAACGTACGCTGGTTTAGCTCATCCAGATGTTATAGCGTATTTGAAAAAGCTTGGTGTTACAGCTATTGAGCTAATGCCTATTCATCAGTTCGTAAATGATTCTTTCCTGCAGAATAAAGGGCTGAGTAACTATTGGGGTTATAACACAATTGGATTCTTTGCTCCGCAAAATTCTTATTCAAGTTCTGGGCAGCGTGGCGAGCAGGTGAATGAGTTTAAATCCATGGTAAAGGCTTATCATGCTGCTGGAATGGAAGTTATTCTTGATGTTGTTTACAACCACACTGCAGAAGGTAATGACCGTGGTCCTACATTGAGTTTCCGTGGAATAGACAATCGTGCTTATTACCGTCTTGTAGATAATGATCAGCGTCATTATTTTGATACTACAGGTACTGGAAATTCTCTGTTGATGCGTTCGCCTAAAGCTTTGCGTTTAATTACCGACAGTTTGCGATATTGGGTTACGCAAATGCATGTTGATGGTTTCCGTTTCGATTTGGCTGCTACTTTGGCTCGACAGTTCCAGGAAGTTGATAAGCTTTCCGCATTCTTCGATATTATTGAGCAGGATCCTATAATTTCTAATGTTAAGCTTATTGCTGAGCCTTGGGATATTGGCGTAGGTGGCTACCAGGTGGGTGGTTTCCCTGCAAGTTGGTCTGAATGGAATGGCCGATATCGTGATTGTGTACGTGATTTTTGGCGTTCTCAACCTTCGACTTTACCTGAGTTCGCTAGTCGTTTAATGGGTAGTTCTGATTTATATGAGCAGAATGGTCGTAAACCTGTTGCTTCTGTAAACTTTATAACTGCTCATGATGGTTTTACTATGAACGATTTAGTGAGCTATAACGAGAAACATAATGAAGCCAATAAGGAAGGCAATAGGGACGGAGCAAACGATAATCGTTCGTGGAATTGCGGCGTAGAAGGCCCAACAAATATTCACGATGTTAATGAGTTGCGTGAGAGACAAATTCGTAATTTGTTCTCTACTTTACTTGTAAGCCAGGGTATACCTATGATTTGTGCTGGAGACGAAGTTATGCGTACCCAGCACGGTAATAATAATGCTTACTGCCAAGATAATAGCATTTCGTGGATGAGTTGGAATTACGACGAAACTCAGCGTGATATGTTTGATTTCGTTTCAAAGTTAATTCATTTGCGTTTGAGTCATCCTGTTTTGCATCGTCGTAGATTCTTTACAGGCAGATCTGCAAGTGATGACGTGTCCGATATTCCACAAGTAGAGTGGCTTGATCATAACGGTACAGTTATGGACATGGAAGACTGGTCAAATACCCATGCGCTTTCAGTAATGGTTTATTTGAACGGTTCTGACATTCCAGAAACAGACTGGTATGGAAGCAGAATGGTTGATAATGATTTTATCCTCATATTTAACGCACATTATGAGCCAATTACTTTCACTCTTCCAGATAAACGTTATGGTGAAAAATGGACTCTTGTTGTAGATACTAATAATCCTAAAGGCCCAGAATTGCATTATGAGGCAGGTTTCAATATTGTCGCTCGCTCTAGGAGTTTTATGCTTTTAATGAGCGAGAGCAAACCTGAACATCCTATGGATTAACTGTAGTCAATTTTATTAAATAAAAGTAAGGCGGATGGTATTAATCATCCGCCTTATTAGTTTTTATTTATTAATTTTGATATCTATGAATTGGCTTTAAGTTTTTCATCCAAGGCTTGAGAAATAAGCGTTCTGTTAATTTTCGATTGCAATCTATCGCTTTCCATTGCAGCAACTTGACGTGAGAACACAATAATCCAACCCAGGAAAAGCATGCAGGATAAAGCTTCAACATTTGTAAGAGTATTATTGCCCTTAATCCACTGGCTTCCAGCCCATGATGTTAGTAATACAGCCAAATCTGATGCTATGTAAAAAGTTTTTGAAAGCTGTGGAGCAAGCCAAGGTAGAAATATTAGCATAGTGCAAATCAGCCCTGTAACTCCTCTTGCGCAGGTGTCGTGCAGAACTGGGTGAGGAGTGTATCGGAACGTACCAATACCAATAAAAGCTATACCGCCAAGTATAAGCAGCATTGCCATAATTCCTGTACGAATGTAGAAGTGTCGTGGCGAACGTTTTTTATCGTTTTGATAAACTTGTTCTCTCTGAGTAGCTATGAATTCTGAAACCGCAAAGTAACTTGTAATAATAATGCATATTCCGGAAAGTATTAAAGTTGCGTTAAACATGCTGGCTGCAAATGTTGTGCGGTCACCTAGTTGAGAGAAGTTGTTGTTATACCAGTATGGATCGTCAGAGGTAAGTCCTGCTGTTGCTGCTCCTGAAATTACGAAAAGTGGTAGCAAAGAAGCTACAGTTTTTGCTTCCAGCAATTCTGCTTGAACTAAAGTTGCGTATCCTACAATTCCAGAAAGTGCAGAGCATAAAACGGGAAGATAACTGTTAACAACAGCCCTACCAACGATGCTATTTATAATAGATAGCATCGCAAAAGACATAAGAAACATTGTTGCGCCGTAAATAGTTGATAACGCAACTAATTCAAAAACGTGCTTAGCAATTCTAATGATTTTTTGTTCATTAAAGAAATAGTTGGTTCGCAAATATCCTACCGCAAAAGTGCACATACTGCATGCTGCTACGATACCTGATGTTACGCTAAATAATCTTTGACTTACTAGCCATATAGGAGGCATAGCAGACATGTACCATGATATTACGGCTATACTAATTACTGCGCATACTAAGAAAGCAATAAGTCCCGCAGCTTCAGCGCGTTGAAAACGTCCCATATCGATCCTTGCTAGTTGTAAGTCTTTTACTATTTTAGCTTGTTATATCGTATTTATAACAGTTTTGTGTGAATAGTTGAATTATTTGTACTGAAAATATTACAAATTTATAGTGTGTCGTGGTTTGCGTTTGTCGAAAATCTGCGCTAATATAGTCAATTGTGCTCAGAAGCCATGGTTATGGTTTTGAAGCCTCGGGGTGTAGCGCAGTTTGGTAGCGCGCCTGCTTTGGGAGCAGGATGTCGCAGGTTCGAATCCTGTCACCCCGACTTTTTTATATCTAATGAAATATGCGTATTTTGCTTTTTTTTTATTCTTATTCAGCCGTACATATTTATAGATAGTATTCATAGTATGAGTGATATTAACGATACTGCGGATTGCACTACTTCTTGGAAAGCACCGTGTGCTAATCATCAATTAAAAGCTTTTATTGAGGTTCCTGGTAGTAAATCATTATCGAATCGTTATTTAATTTTGGCAGCAATAGGTACAAAACCTGTAGTTTTACGAGGATTATTGCGCTCGAGAGACACAGAGCTTATGATTAACGCTTTATCTACATTCGGAGTTAAATGTGAGTCGCTAAATGAAGATGGCACTAAACTTCGCGTAATTCCTCCAGAAGACGAAATTTTTAGAGTTCCAGATAATGCTGAAGTGTATTGCGGTTTAGCTGGAACTGTAATGCGCTTTGTTACAGCTTTAGCTTTATTCGCAAATAAAGCTGTGAGATTTGACGGAGATAAACAAGCTTACGCTCGTCCTATGAAGCCAGTTCTTGACGGCTTAGAGCAGCTTGGTGCTCGCGTAGAGTATCACGGAGAGGATGGTTTTCTACCTTTTACTATTACTCCGCCTGCGATTGAATCTAGAATAAATGATTTTTCTGAAAAAGTTGTGCAAATTGATTCTTCTTCATCATCACAATTTATTTCTGCGCTGCTTCTGATTGGCTCGCGTATACATGGGGATTTAAGTCTTAAGCATACGGGATCAACATTGCCAAGTATGCCGCATATTCGTATGACTATGGACGATATTTGCAAAGCTGGTGGTGTTGTAAATATGACTAGCAACGCAATATGGCATGTTAAAGAGAGCAAAATAGCTTTAGCGGATACTGTTACTATAGAGCCTGATCTTTCTAATGCTGCGCCATTTTTAGGATCGGCTTTAATTAACGCAGGAAGTGTCAGCATACCTAATTGGCCACTTTCAACAACTCAACCTGGGGGATTGCTTCCTGGAATATTAGAGAAAATGGGAGCAAAAATTAGTTTTGAAAAAACAAGCGATGACGCTGGAATAATGCATGTTGAAAGCAATGGTGTGATTAATGCAATTCCATATCTTGATTTGAGTGCAGCAGGGGAGATTGCTCCGAGTATTGCAGCAATTCTTGCGTTTGCGGATGGGCCAAGTGAACTTCATGGTATTGCACATTTGCGAGGTCATGAGACGAATCGTTTGCAAGCTTTAGTTAAGGAATTGAACCGAGTTGGGATTGGCGCTAAAGAGCTTGAAGATGGCATTCGCATTGAGCCAAATAATAATATGCATGGGGAAGTGATGGAAACTTATGCAGATCATCGCATGGCAACTTTTGCTGCAATGTTAGGTTTGCGCATAACTGGTATTTACGTGAAAAACATTGAAACCACGCGCAAAACAATCCCTGATTTTCCAGGAATGTGGCATAAAATGCTTGAATAATAAATAATCCCGGGTCAAAAGGCTGAGAGTGTACAATATTTTGTGTAAACACAAAAAAGAGTATAAAAAAAGAAGCCACTAGTTGTATAATTAATCTACCAAAACAAATTAACAAAGGAGTGACTTCTAAATGGATTTTAACACAGAATTGACAAAAAGACTATTACAAGGTGACAATATTAATCACTTATTAAAAGAAGCGATTGAAAATGGGATTAATCAATTACTTCAAGTTGAATTAACAGAGCATTTAAACTACCCTAAACATTCTGTAGAGGGATATAACACCGGAAATTCAAGAAATGGTGGCTATAATCGTAAAATTTATTCAGAATATGGTATTTTAAATATCCATATTCCACGAGATCGTAACGGAGAATTCGAGCAAAAAATTATTAAAGCTTATAAAAGAAATTCCGAAAAATTAGAAGAGGTTATTATTAAACTTTATTCTAAAGGCTTTACTAACCGTGAAATTGCAGAGTGTATCGAAGATATTTACGGTCATCACTATAGCCCTACTACCGTAACAAATATTACAAAACAAGTTGAAGACTCTGTTAAAGAATTTCATCAAAGAAAAGTTCAATCTCGTTATGCAGTGATTTATGCTGATGCAACGTATGTTCATTTAAGAAGAGCTACTGTTCAAAAGGAAGCTGTTCACTTTTTAGTAGGAATTACTCCAGAAGGCAGTAAAGAAATTCTTGATTATGCAATCTATCCTACTGAATCTGCTGAACACTATAAAGAAATGTTGGAATCATTGAAACAAAGAGGATTACAAGAAGTTTTACTATTTATTACAGATGGACTTAGTGGGGTTAAGACTGCTCTTTTAAGCGTGTTTCCTAACGCAAAATATCAAACTTGTTGGGTTCATTTAATCCGACAATTACAAAAGAAGGTAAGAGTTGAAGATAAAAGAGAATTAGTAGATTCACTTAAGAAAGTTTATCAATCAAACAATAAAGAAGATGCAGAGAAAAAATTAAACGAATTTCTAGAAAACATACACAAACGTTATCCTAAAGTCTGTGCAAGTATTGATTCAGTTTATGACGATTTATTAGTCTTTTTTGACTTCCCTAAACAAATTCGTCAAAGTATTTATACGACTAATTTAATTGAAAGTCTCAATAAGCAACTAAAAAAACGATTAAAAGCAAAGGAACAGTTTCCAGCAGAGGATAGTTTAAATCGTTATCTAGGAGTATTTTGTATTGAACAAAATGAATTATCTAAAGAAAGAATTCATAGAGGATTTGGATTAGCGTCTTATGACCTGCACGAAAAATTCGAAATCCAATAATATTTGCTTTTCGTAGAAAAGCAAATATTATTGGATTGATAGCTTGATTGACAACTAGTGGAGTTTACACAAAATTCTTGACACTGCCAAAAGGCTCGGGATTATTTATATTTATTTATCTATTTATTTGTTTGTTTTACGCTGTTAAGCGCCAACGATTTAGTGCTTAAACTTGTTACCGTAGCTATCTTCGCCAGCTTCAGCAATAGCTGCAGCCTTGCGTGCGATAGCCAACTCTTCGTTCGTTGGAATTACAGCAATAATCACAGAGCTGTCTGGAGTGGAAATAACGCGTGGCTCCTTAGAACGAACAAGGTTCTTTTCCTTGTCAAGCTTAACGCCGAATGGCTCAAGCTTTTCGCATACGCGAGCGCGCACGATTTCGTCGTTTTCGCCAACGCCTGCTGTGAAGGTGATAACATCGACGCCACCCATTTGAGCAGTGTAATTGCCAATGTATCCAACAATGCGATGAACGTATACGCCGAGAGCAAGCTTAGCGTTTTCATCACCTTCAGCAATAAGCTTATGAATATCACGCAAATCGCCGTGGCCAGTCATACCCATCATGCCGGAACGCTTGTTGAAGAGAGTATCAAGCTCGTCCACGTTCATATGAGCGTTGCGAATAAGGTGGAAGACTACAGCTGGATCAATATCACCGGTACGGCCGCCCATCATCAAGCCTTCAAGTGGGGTTAAGCCCATAGAGGTTTCAATTGGCTTACCAGAAATCTGAGCAGAAGCAGAAGCACCGTTACCAATGTGCAAAACAATCTGCTTCAAACCTTCTGCAGGCTTACCTACAACGCTTGGAACAACAGAGCCAATGTATTCGTGAGAAGTGCCATGAGCACCGTAACGACGAATATGATAGCGATCTGCGATTTCCTTATTCAAAGCATAAGTTGCTGCAACCTGTGGCAAATCATGGAAGAATGAGGAATCGAATACCATAATTTGTGGAACATCTGGCAAAAGTTCAGTCATGACTTCAGCGCCAACAGCTTCTGGGCCGTTGTGAAGTGGAGCCAAAACTGCCAAATCCTTAACCTTATTGATTGTCTTAGTGTTTACTAATGCAGGCTTAGGGAATGTTAATCCACCCTGAACAACGCGGTGGCCGACAGCAACAATGCCAGACTCTGAAAGCTTTGGACCATATTCCTCGAAGAATCCAAGTACGCGTTTCAAACCCTGCTCGTGGTCATGAACTGGCTCATCGAACTCATGCTTTTCACCATTGAATACGTGCTTGTAGTGGCCGTCAACTGGCTCGCCAATTTTCTCAACGATGCCGGAAGCGATACCTTCTCCGCTTTCCAAGTCAACGAGCTGATACTTAATCGAACTAGAACCAGAATTGATAACAAGAACGGTTTTTGCCATGTGGGCATCCTCCATAAAGTATTAAATAAGGCCGTATATTGCCATGTGATATTGTATCGTCAAGTTCCTACAACACTAGTGAAATCTAGTATTGTAGGAACTCAAAATTTTAATATTTAGTTATAAAATTAATTTTGTTTTAAAATACAATTTATGATTGAGCTTCTATAGCAGTTAGAGCAACAGTATTAATAATGTCTTGAACAAGAGCTCCTCGAGATAAATCGTTAACAGGTTTATTTAAGCCTTGAAGTATTGGGCCTACTGCTAGTGCTCCGCTGGATCGTTGTACCGCTTTGTAAGTAATGTTTCCTGCGCATAAGTCTGGGAATACGAAAACGTTAACGTGACCTGCAACAGAGTTTTCTTTTGCTTTTGCTGCTGCAACTACCGGAGACCATGCTGCATCGAATTGTATTGAACCAACTACTGCTAAATCAGGAGCTTTCTGTTTAACTAACTGTGTAGCTTCTTCTACTAAATCTACGTCTGGGCCTTTTCCAGATCCTAGAGTTGAGTACGATAACATTCCGACTTTAGGTTCAATTCCGAATGCTAAAGCTGTGTGAGCAGATTGTATAGCAATATCAGATAACTGTTCAGCAGTAGGATTTGGGTTAATTGCGCAATCTGCGAATACTGCTACATGATCTTTGAAACACATAAGGAATGCTCCAGAAACCAGCTTAGAACCAGGCTTAGTTTTGATAACTTGAAGAGCAGGACGCACAGTGTTAGCGGTTGAATTTACAGAACCAGAAACAAGGCCATCTGCTTGACCTAGAACTACCAGCATTGTGCCGAAGTAGCTTGCATCAGCTAGCTGTTCTCGCGCTTGCTTTTCTGTCATTCCTTTCTTTGAACGCAATTCGCAAAGCTTTGTAACCATATGGCTAAGCATTGCTTCATCGTGCATTGATTGGAAACTTGCTTTGCAAACTGATTTAAGATTTAATTCTTCGGCTCGTTCCAATATAGATTCACGTTCTCCGACAATTATTAGGTTGACTATATCTCGTTCGAGTAAATAATCTGCCGCTTTAAGAATACGATCTTCTTCTCCTTCTGGCAAAACTATTGTTTTTTTATTAGATTTTGCTTTACCAAGTAAACTGTACTGAAAAGCGTATGGTGTTGTTGGTGCATTGAACGGTTGTCGAAGTGTATTAAGTAAGTCGTCCTCATTTACGTATTTAGTAAAAGTTTCTAATATTTTGTCAGTATTTTTCTCGTCTAAAGGTGGCAAAATCCATAGTGGTGTTTGGCTTACTTTAGATTTTTCTTCGTTTAGATTTATGTAATTTCGAGAAGTATAGTTTCGTACTACTTCGATTCCTAAATCTTCAGGGCAGTTTGTTACAAATACGCCTAAAACTTTCGTACAGGACTTAATAATACAAGCGTTTGCTGAATCAATTGTCTGTAAAATTTGCTGAGCGTTTCTTCCATTAGCTGATACTGTTAGCAAAACAGGAGAAGCTAAATCTGCTGCTACTGTAGCGTTGAAAGTAAATAAATCTGGATCATATACTTGAGTTTCTTCAGTTGTAATAATCACTGATGCTTGAGATTTTGTGCTTTCAATTAATTCGTGGTAATGCGAGACAATATCTCCGCGTAATGTTTCTTTATTTGATAAAACTGTTAGAGGATCTGTTGCTACAATCTGTTCTTCTGTTGCTGTAGTTTTAGATATTCTGATAAGTTCACTTGTAAAAGCGTCGTTAATATCTGCTGATGTTCTAAAAACAGTAGTAGCGTAATGGTTTGCTAATATGTGTGTTACGCCTAGCGATACGGCATTGTGACCTTTTGCGTCTTCAGTGCTTATAATAGCGACATTTACGTGTGACACGATGTGTTCTCCTTTGATACGTTCGTGTTACTTTAGTATGTTTTTATATTGCATGCACTAATTTATTGCCGTATGCGCTCTGCAATACAATCCAACTTCGTCTATTGTATGTGAATTGCGTAATGTACACGCACGAAAATAGTTGTTGCTTAGTATATTTTTTGTGTTTTTATTTTTATATAAATCGGGAGTTAATCCGTTTGGACTAACTCCCGAAATGTTTATTTAACCAGTTTTAACTTTATCAGCTTAAAACTACTCGTTATCGCCAGCGGTTGCAGCGGTAGCGGTGACAGCGCCTGGCTTGTCGGTCTTAACGCCTGGCCATACCCAATCGGTGTAGTCTGGGTGATCGAGACCGTTGTCGACTGCATACTGGAAGGCTTCGAGGCGGAAGTCCTCGAGCTTCTTGATTTCGTCGGCATACTTAGCGGCGTCAACCATGCGCAAAGCTTCAGCGGTAAGCTCGTAACGATCCATGTCGTTAACGCGAACCATGTCGTATGGCGTGGTGGTGGAGCCCTGCTCCTTGTAGCCATGAACGTTGAAGTTGTCGTGGTTTGGACGATCGAAGATCAAGCCGCGAACGTCATGTGCATAGGAGTGGTAAGCGAGAAGGACTGGCTTGTCAGCGGTGAAGAGCTCAGTGAACTCTTCGTCAGTCAAAGCCTCGTTGTTTTCCTTAGCGGACTGCAACTTGAGCAAGTCAACAATGTTAACGACCTTGAACTTAACGCCAAGCTTGTTCAACTTGTCGGCAGCGGCCATCAATTCCTGCTGTGGAACATCGCCGATACCAGCGAGAACAACCTGAACTTCGTCATTGGTCTTAGCGTTAGATGCCCACTTCCACTCAGCAGCACCCTTCTCGAGCTCTTCGCGAGCTTCGTCGAGGGTCAACCAAGTAGCAGCTGGCTGCTTACCAGCGAAGATAGCGTTAATCATGTTGGTGGACTTGTAAGCCTTTTCAGCAACAGCAAGCAACATGTTGGAATCTACTGGGAAGTAGATGCCGATTACGTGATCGTTGTTGAAGGTCTTGTTCAAGAGCACGGAGGTTACGCCTGGATCCTGGTGCGAGAAGCCGTTGTGATCCTGACGCCATACGTGAGAGGATACCAACAAGTTCACAGAGGAGATTGGCTTACGCCATGGGATCTCACGAACGGTAGCCTCAAGCCACTTTGCGTGCTGGTTCAACATGGAGTCGATAACGTGTACGAAGGACTCGTAGGAGCTCCAGATGCCGTGACGACCGGTGAGCAAGTAACCCTCAATGAAGCCTTCCATCTGATGCTCGGAAAGCTGCTCGGTGACCTGGCCGGTAACAGCCATGTGCTCATCAACTAAGCCAGAAAGGTAGCCAGCATCCCACTGCTTGTTGGTTACTTCATAAGCAGCCTGCAAACGGTTGGAAGCAGTCTCATCTGGTCCGAAGATACGGAAGGAATCTGGGTTGTTCTTGATGATGTCACGAGTGTAAACACCAAGACGACGGGTAGCTTCGAGCTGACCCCAGCCGTGACCGAATTCCTTAACTTCCTTGACTTCGTAATCCTCAAGCTTTGGAAGCTTCAAGTCTTCACGAATACGACCGCCGTTGGCGTTTGGATTCTCACCAATACGGAGTTCGCCCTTTGGCATGAAGGAAAGAACGTCTTCTTTCACAGCGCCCTTTTCATCGAAGAGCTCTTCAGGCTTGTAGGACTTCATCCAGTTCTTCAAAACCTCGAAGTGAGCTTCGGTGTCGCGAGCAGATGCCAGTGGCACCTGGTGTGCACGCCAAGAACCTTCGGTCTTCTTGCCGTCGATGAACTTCGGGCAGGTCCAACCCTTTGGAGTGCGGAAGATAATCATTGGGTAGTAAGGGCGAGTTACATCGTTAGTCTGAGCCTCAGCCTTAATATCGCAAATCTCATCGAAGATGGTTTCGAACATGTCGGCGAAGCGACGGTGGATGGACATGTGATCCTCATCGTCGAAGCCAGCAACGAACTCGTATGGCTCGTAGCCCATGCCGTGGAAGAACTCATGAAGCTCTTCGTCAGAAATACGGGAAAGAATAGTTGGGTTAGCAATCTTGTAGCCGTTCAAGTGCAAGATTGGAAGAACGATACCGTCGGTACGTGGGTTCACAAGCTTGTTGGACTGCCAACCGGTGGCCAAAGGACCAGTTTCAGCTTCGCCATCGCCGACGATTGCTGGAACGAACAAGCTTGGGTTGTTCATAACAGCGCCGTAAGCGTGGGAGAGTGCATAACCAAGCTCGCCGCCTTCGTGGATGGAACCTGGGGTTTCAGGAGCGAAGTGAGAAGGAATGCCGCCTGGATAAGAGAACTGACGGAAGAACTTCTGCAAACCAGCTTCGTCCTTGGTGATCTTTGGATAGTACTCAGTGTAAGTGCCGTCGAGGTAGGACTGAGCAGTACCAGCTGGGCCGCCGTGGCCTGGACCCATGATAATCACGGTGTTCTGCTGGTGATCAGCGATAAAGCGGTTGATGTGGCCGATAAGGAAGTTCAGGCCTGGGGTGGTGCCCCAGTGGCCCACCAGACGATGCTTAACATCTTCGCGAGTAAATGGCTCCTTCATTAGAGGGTTGCTGCGAAGATAAATCTGACCGATAGCGAGGTAATTAGCAACGCGCCAATACTTGTCTACGCCTTCGATAGCTTCCTCGGAAACTGGAGCGTTGAGCTTCTTCCAAGGGGTGCCAATAACAGGACTCGTCATGTGTACTCCTGTACTCAAGCACTTTTCAGTGCAATTTGATCATTACCATTTGGTTATAGAAGCTGAAAAACAAATGTATTCAGCTCTTTTTCCATCCGTTTCAGTATAGTGCCAGCGTCTGACTTTTGTTCGTTTGATTACTTACTGCGTGCGAATTTGTTGAAAAAATGTGTTAAAGTGTTCATAAAAAACTGTTCAAAAGTATCATTTATGTTATATTCTATGTTAACTTCCTTGTATTACTACGGTTCTGTATTTTTATACTTTGTTCATTTACGGCGTTTCGCACAAACGTAACGTCTAAAAGCGCAACTAGTATTATAGGAATTGCGCAACGCAATAATTTACTGATATACACGTCCTCTATGTGCGTTGCTGTTTAAGCAACGTACCATATATATAAGGAGAATCATGGCAAAAGGTCCGGTTCTTGTTGTTGATTTCGGCGCTCAGTATGCTCAACTTATTGCAAGAAGAGTACGAGAAGCAAATGTGTACTCGGAACTTGTGCCTCACTCTATGCCTGTTGATGAGATGCTTGCAAAAGATCCTCAAGCTATTATTCTTTCAGGTGGTCCTGCATCAGTATATGAAGAGGGCGCTCCTAGAATTGATACCAAGATTTTTGAAGCAGGTGTTCCTGTGCTTGGAATTTGCTACGGATTCCAGGTTATGGCTCATGAGCTCGGTGGAGATGTAGATAAAGCTGCTCTCGGTGAGTATGGTAAAACTTCTGCGACTATTGATGATTCTGAAGGCTTGCTTGCAAATTCTCCTGTTGAACAAAATACATGGATGAGCCACGGTGTTGCAGTTAAAAGCGCTCCTGAAGGTTTTACAGTATTAGCGCATACTCAGGGTGCTCCAGTTGCTGCAATGCAGGATGAAAGTCGCAAACTTTATGGAGTTCAGTGGCATCCAGAAGTAAAGCACACTCCATTGGGCCAGGAACTTATTTCTACATTCTTACATAAGTGTGCAGGATTGGATAATAATTGGAATCCTTCTAACATTATTGAAGATCAGGTTGCTAAGATTCGCGCAGAAGTTGGGAATGCGCAAGTTATTTGTGGGCTTTCTGGTGGAGTTGATTCAGCTGTTGCTGCAGCTTTGGTGCATAAAGCAATTGGTGATCAGCTTACTTGCGTTTTCGTTGATCATGGCCTTCTTCGTAAAGGTGAAGTTGAGCAGGTTAAGCATGATTTTGTTGAAGCCACTGGAATTAAGCTTATTGCTGTGGATGCAGAAGATGACTTTTTAGATGCTCTTAAAGGCGTGAGCGAGCCAGAGCGTAAGCGCAAGATTATTGGCGAAAAGTTTATTCGCACATTCGAAAAAGCTCAGCGTCAAGTTATTGAAGAAGCTGGTAAAACTGGAGCAGAAGTTAAGTTCCTTGTACAAGGCACGCTTTACCCAGATGTTGTTGAATCTGGTGGAGGAGACGGTGCTGCAAATATTAAGTCGCATCACAACGTCGGCGGTTTGCCAAAAGATTTGAAGTTCAAGCTTATCGAACCTTTGCGTACTTTATTTAAAGATGAAGTTCGCGCTATTGGTACTGAGCTTGGTCTTCCAGATGAGATTGTGTGGCGTCAACCATTCCCTGGTCCAGGTTTGGGTATTCGTATAGTTGGTGAGATTACACGCGAGCGCTTAGCTGTGCTTCGTGAAGCAGATGCTATTGCAAGAGAAGAGCTTTCTAAAGCTGGATTAGACCGCGATATTTGGCAATGCCCAGTTGTGTTGCTTGCAGATGTTCATTCTGTTGGAGTTCAGGGTGATGAGCGCACGTATGGTTCTCCGATTGTTCTTCGTCCAGTAAGCTCTGAGGATGCTATGACTGCTGATTGGTCGCGAGTTCCGTACGATGTTCTAGCAAAAATTTCTACTCGAATCACTAATGAATGTCGTCAAATTAATCGAGTTGTTTTGGATGTCACTTCTAAGCCGCCTGCAACTATTGAGTGGGAGTGACAGCTTAAGTGAGATAAAAACTGCCAAAATATAAACATTTGTTTATACTGTAAAACATTTGTTTATTTTTGATAAAAACTGTAAAAATTTCTTTAAAATGAAGCGTTTCATGAAAAATGGAACGCTTTTTTCTGTATTAATGGCGTGTCGAATTTTTTAAAAACAGATAAATTTCCGGATTTTATTACTATTTTATAAATATTTTAGTAATAAATAGCGTTATTTTAATCATTTATAATGTTTTAACGATATAATGAAAAAGACATGAAACAACAGTATGAGCTGTAACAGTAGTTGTTGGCTGGGTGTAAAAACTACTGCTCGTAGTAGCTCTTACTACTTTGCTTCATTGCGGAACCGTTAATTTTGTATGTGTAGTTTTACTGTGCTACGAAACTATCCGTGAATTTCGAATAGTTTCGCCTACGGTATCGTTTGCGAAGTTTGTAAGATATTTTTACTGCCAATAACTACGTAAAACCGCTCAACCATATCGAAACTATATCGATTGAAATATAGGTAAGGAGAGTTACGTGGACGGCGTTCTGTCAGTGTTACTCGATATTTTTAGGCAACCATCTGTAATAGTTGCACTTATTTCCTTCATAGGACTTGCGGTTCAGAGAAAGAAATTCTCAGATATTTTGCAAGGTTCAATTCGTACATTAGTTGGCTTCCTGGTTCTGGCTGCTGGATCTGGTGTTATTACCGAAGCGCTTAATCCATTTGGAATCATGTTCCAGCATGCTTTCCATGTACAAGGCGTAGTTCCAAATAATGAAGCGATTATTGGAACTGTATTGCTCAAGTATGGTTCAGAATCAGCGATTATCTTCTTCTTTGGCATGATTGTTAATATCATCCTTTCTATTACTTCTCGTTTCAAATTCATTTACTTAACAGGTCACGTAGCTTTTTACATGGCAAGTATGCTTGCTGTTATCTTCAATGTTGCAGGATTTAGCACGTGGGAAGTTTTGTTGTGGGGATCTATTGCTCAAGGCTTGTTTACTACTATTTCCCCTGCGCTTGTTCAGCCATTTATGAGAAAAGCTTCTGGTAAAGATGACGTTGCTTTAGGTCATCCTGCTGGCACTGGAGTTGCTTTAGGCGCATTAGTTGCTAAGCTCACTGCTTCAAAGAAGCGTCCATCGCCTTCTACAGAAGATATTAAATTCCCTGCAGCTCTTGGTTTCTTGAAAGATACTACTGTACTAATTGCTCTTTCTATGGCTGTAATTTATGTTACTGTTGCATTATTTGCAGGAGCTACCTACGTTGAAACTCAATTGTCTCATGGACAGAACTTTATTGTATTCGTTATTTTGAAGGCTGCTGAATTCTCTGCAGGCGTATACGTTATACTTGCAGGCGTTCAGGTTGTTTTGGATGAAATTGTTCCAGCATTCAAAGGTATATCTGAAAAGCTGGTAAAAAATGCTCGTCCTGCATTAGATGCTCCTATGACTTTTGGTTTCGCTCCGAATGCTGTTTTGATCGGCTTCCTTTCCAGTTTTGCTGGAGGATTAATTGGTATGGCAGTAATGATCGGGTTAGGAACAACTATTATTATTCCTGGAATTGTCGCTCACGTTATGGCCGGTGGTGCTGCTGGTGTGTTTGGCAATGGTCAAGGTGGTAGGCGTGGATGCGTAATTGCATCATTTATAAACGGTCTTTTCATTACATTCCTTCCTTTGTTCCTTCTTCCTGTATTAGGAAACTTGGGAAGCGCAAATTCTACGTATTCTGATGCTGATTATGGTGTTGTTGGTGTAACTCTTGGTTATGTCAACATTGTTGGTGGTCGCGTAGTGTTAATAGCTTTGATACTTATTTCTGTAGTATTGTTCTACGCTTCATCAATACTTATTACTCGCAATGAGAAAATTCGTAGTAAGAGAATAAAGGAAAATTTAGAAAAGTCTATATAACTTCGAAATAAAACAAAATTAATTCTCATATCATTCGAAATTGTTTATTTTAACATAGATTTGTTTGTTTTATGGTAATACTGTAGGATGAGACGAGTTATTAGTTTTACATGAGCCGTTATTACACTTTGCGCGCTTATATACGCTAGTAGTAACGGCTTTTTGCATATCTAATATTTGAATACATAGGAGAGTGATAGTATTGGCAGACGGTATTCCTAAATACATTGCTGTGCGCAATAACCTTCGTCAGCGCATAGAAGCAATGGACCCTGAGGAACAATTACCTACAGAATTAGAATTATGTAAGCATTACAATGTTAGTCGTATAACATTGCGTCATGCTGTTGATAATCTTATTTCTGAGGGTTTACTTATTCGTGAGCAGGGTAGGGGTACTTTCCGCTCTCCTAAAATTATTAGTAGTAGCAATCGGTCTATATTTTCTGATTGTGCACAGGGATTTTATGAACACTGTGCTTCACCTGAATCTAAAATCAGAGTAGAAGTTATAGAAAACGACGTCATTAAAGATGAAGACGCAGCAATACGACTTGGGTTAAATCCTTCTGATGAGTTGATTTGTTTGAAGCGTTTGCGTTATGTTGATGATGTAGTTGCGCATTACAGTGTTATGTATTTATCGGCTTCTCGATTTCCGAAAGTACTCACGAACAATTTTAATAAGGAAACTTTAAGCGACTTTCTTTTTAACGCTTATGCTGTTCAGCTTGTAGAAAACGAAGTTAAAGTTCGTGTTGAACGCGTTTGTGAATCAATGGCAGATATTCTCAATCTTCCAGTAGATACTCCTGCATTAGCAGCAAGTTCTATAGTAAAAGATAAATTCGGCACTATAGTAACTTTTGGCGTTGCAATTTACTCTCCTTATAGTGGGGAAATTAAGTTCAATCTGCATTCTCAATCTAAGTAATAAATAAACGTAAAGTAATAAGCAAAGTATTTCAACGGGTTTGTGTTTTACTGTATTTGCTTTTATTTTATAGTGGCAGTTTTGAACACGAGTGCTTTTAGTATTTTGCTTGCGATAAGGCCTTAGCGTATTTTTGTAATACGTTAGGGTCTTATTAATTTTTGTGCGTGTAGTATTCTGCGCGCGCTGCAAAAGCTGGAATATGCGTTTAAGATTATGATGAAAAATAAAAAATCTCAGCGGAATATGAGAATAAATCCGCTGAGACATCACATCGTGTCCGGAGCGGGACTTGAACCCGCACGCCTGTAACAAATAGGCACTAGCACCTCAAGCTAGCGCGTCTACCATTCCGCCACCCGGACGTTGTTTTAGACAACAGATAAGACTATAACATCTTTTTTTATTCTTCGCTTCGGCGTGTTGCAATTTTGTCTATTTTTGTAATAAATTTATCGTCAACAGGCTCATATGGTTGAAAATCAACAATTTTAACAGGCTTATTTATTACATTACCGGACTTATCAATAAATGAATGATTAGGAACATTTTCAGTATCTTTTCTTGGATAATCGAGTCTATTAAACGATCCGCGTGACTCGTGACGTGCTAGAGAAGCTACTAATAAACTCTCTGAAAGAGTAAGCATATTATTAAGTTCCATAATTGCGCATAATTCTTGGTTTAATACAAGCGAAGTAGTGTGTGCGCGTAAAGATTTTGCTTTTGGAATTATCTGATTTTTTAATACTGATAATGCTGTTTTCAGTGTATTCTCGCTGCATCTTACTGCTGCAGCATTTTCCATAATATTTTCTAGATTCTTAAGTATTTCATAAGGGTTTGTATCATCATCTTTGAGTAGTTTTGTTGAATCTAATTCTTTATTCTCATTTACGTCAGTTTTATAAGAACTATTATTGCAATCTGATTTTTGATTATCGCAATTCTTTTCGTTTTCAAAAAGCACGTTGTTTAGGAAATCGATGCGATTTTTAGATGTATTTTTAAGTGTTTCTGCGTGATAATCTAGTTTGTTTTCGTTACTGCAATTTTTTAGCAACAATTCTGCCATATTTAATCCTGCGAGTTTACCAAAAACGCAAGCGTCTAAAAGTGAATTTCCGCCCAAACGATTAGCTCCATGCACTCCTACGCATGCGCATTCACCTGCAGCGTACAGCCCGTTAATAATAGTCTGGTTTTTTCTATCCCAAGTATATACTTCTCCATTTAAAGTAGTTGGTATTCCGCCCATTGTGTAGTGTGCAGTAGGGCGAATTGGAATTAAATCTTTAGTAGGATCCATATGTGCATACTGTTGTACAGTTTCGTTTACTTGTGGCAATACGCTTAATATTTTTTCTTTGCTTATGCTGGTCATATCTAGCCAGACGCAATCTTTTCTAGATTTATTATCGTTAATGTCTGCAATACCGCGTCCAGCATCAACTTCAGCTACAATTGCTCTACTAACTACATCTCTAGGGGCTAAATCAGCGTGAATTGGATCATATTTTTTCATAAAAGCTTCGCCTAAGGAGTTACGAAGAATCCCACCTTCTCCTCTAGCTGCTTCAGAAAGCAGTATTCCAGTATGAGAAAGGCCAGTAGGGTGGAATTGTACAAATTCCAAATCTTCAATCTGTAATCCAGCATTTAAAGCAAGTGCCATTCCGTCGCCGGTTAAATCCCAAGAGTTTGAAGTTGTCGCAAAAATGCGGCCTGCTCCGCCTGTTGCTAAAAGTATGCAAGAGCTTTTTATTTCATGTAATTTACCTGTAGGTTCGTGTAATGCTACTAAACCTTCTACGCTGTGAGTTTCTTTATTTATAGCAATATCTGTTACGTAACATTCTTCTATAAAACTTACGTTATTTGCTACACATTGTTGCCAAAGTGAGTATAAAATTTGATGCCCAATTCTATCGGCTGCGTATGCCGCGCGTTCTATAGGTTCTTTACCAAAGTGAGCAGTATGTCCTCCGAATCGACGCTGATTAATATGGCCGTCGAGTGTTCGCGAAAAAGCAACACCATCATGCTCCAATTCAACTACTGTATCGAGCGCATTAAAAGCAAGAATTTTTGCTGCATCCTGGTCACTAAGCCAATCTCCTCCTCGAACAGTATCGTAATAATGCCATTGCCAGCAATCTTTAGTAACATTTCCCAGGCTTGCTGCAATTCCACCTTCAGCAGAGCCTGTGTGTGAACGTAATGCTTGTAATTTTGATAGCACAAGAATACTAGGTCTTTTGCCAGCTTCTATGAGCTTTTCGTATGCTTTTGATCTTATAAACCCAAGCGCTGCGCAAAGTCCTGCAGCTCCTGAACCGACAATAACTGCATCGTAGTTTTCGTGTAGTAATAAAGTTTCAGGTAATTTGCGCTGCTTGTTAGATTCTGCCTGCATGCTGTTTTCTCACAATCTTACATATTTCTCATATTATTGTGGCAAGTTACTAGCTTTAATTGTACGCATAGTAGTGAGTAAGCTTTTCTGCTATATTATTTTTACTTAACCAACTATTTAGTAATAACTAAGTTTTCATTGTTTCGTTTAATAATACCGTCTAATTCAAGCATTGTTATGATTCCTGAAACTTCAGCTATAGAAGGAGCATTTTCGTTACTTGAAGTATTTTTATAGCATGTAACTATTTCGGAATACACTGTATCTACAGTTGCATCTTCCTTCTTTCTTCTACATTTGCGTATCGCTGTAATAATTTGTTCTTGCAATGAATTTTTGCAATCAAAAGTTACAGTTTTATCAGAATTACTGGTGTCTTCTTTTGCTTCATTTTGATTATTAGATTGTTCTTCGCGTTCTACTTTAGATATCTTTGGTGAATAATTTGATTGAGTTGATGAAATGTAATGGTGAGATGTTTGAAATATTTCTTCAATATCATATTTAGAACGAATCATTATTGCTTTTCCTTCATGAATAATATTGTTGCATCCTGTGTTGTGAGGACTAGTTATATCTCCTGGAACAGCGTAAAGTTCACGGTTTAAATCTGATGCCCAAGTAGCAGTATTTAGTGCTCCGGAACGAGCTCGCGCCTGAGTAACTATTACTTTAGATGCTAGAGCCGCAATAATTCTATTTCTCAGAAGAAAACGACGAGCTATAGGCGTTGTGTCTGGGCAAAGTTCGCTAATTAAAGCACCACCGTTTTCAACAATCGAATCAAAAAGAATTTTATTAGAGCTAGGGCCAATATTATTTAATCCACCTGCAAAAACTGCTATTGTTCTTCCAATTGGCAGAG
Source organism: Gardnerella sp. 2492 (assembly GCF_050320365.1). Taxonomy (NCBI): domain Bacteria; kingdom Bacillati; phylum Actinomycetota; class Actinomycetes; order Bifidobacteriales; family Bifidobacteriaceae; genus Gardnerella; species Gardnerella sp. 2492. The sequence goes on from NZ_CP186952.1 coordinate 49,475, forward strand.
TGGATCCAATATTTGAACTTAAAGCATCTAATGCACCCCAATGTGCTGCAGCATCTATTCCAAAAGCTCCTCCAGAAATTATGCTATGCCCTTTTGATGCGCATGAGTAAGCAAAATGGTATGCAAGATCGTGTCCATAATCTGTGCACCCTCGCGAGCCTACTATAGCAAGAGGTTGTCTGCATTGTACAAGTGCGTATGGGTTTCCAATACCCCATAAGCATAAAGGTGGCGCCCATTGTCCGCGAATTGCTAAATCTTGCAACTGTTTAGGCCAGTAAGGGCTGTGTGGAGCCACAATCCACTGTTTTGAAGACATTGTAAACCATGATTTCAAATGTTGTGTATCCCATGTAGGAATATGAATTAAACGCATACACCATATCGATATTGATTTGTGTAAAGCAATATCAGTTTGTGTATCGTTCGCTTTTTTATTTCCCCAAGCATTAAGACCTATTTTGAAGTAGTGTTCTAAACGTTTAGTAAAATCATTTTGCTTAATAATTTTCATAATTTCTTGGCGGCTCTGTTGAATTGATTTATCTATAGTATTTTTTGCAGATTCCTCATCGTTTTGAGCACATTGTGAAGTAAAAGCAAACTGCATTTGTTCTGCTTTTGGTTTTAACATATGCTTTTGTATATCATCAGAAATTGCTCGTAAAGCTTCAACAATTAGTTGAGCCTTTTGCGCTCCAAGTAATAAAGCGTACATAATCGCATCAGCGCCTTCTAAACAAAAAGTAAGAATAGCTCGCGCTAATGTTTCTTCATCTGGTGAGTACAAGTTTTCCTGGTTATCAAGTTTTATACCTTGTTTGCTAACTGTGTTCATAATCTTGTCCTTAAACTAATTGCTTGAGCTACATCAGATACGTCTGGTGAAGTGTGTCCAGCAAGATCTGCCAAAGTCCACGAAAGACGCAGTGCACGATCTGCTCCTCGTAAGCTCAATTGATGTTTTTCTAAAGCGCGATTTATAAGAGAAATTGCCTGAGTTGAAGTATTTTTTCGAAGCCAGGTTCCTGAAGCCTTAGCATTACAATTCCATCCTTGTTCTTTAAATCTTTCTTGTGCTGTCAGGCGTGCTGTAATTACAGTTTTTCGCATCATTTCGCTAGTTAGCACAGTTGATTTCGACTCGTATTGTTTATGATCGCGTGAAGATGTGGTTATATGCTCAACCGGAGGAACGTCCATCTGAATATCAATACGATCTAAAATAGGTCCGGAAAGTCTTGAAAAATATCGTATTCGATCTTTTTCTTTGCAAGTGCAGCGCTCGCCGTTTCCATAAGCGTATCCGCAAGGGCATGGGTTTGCTGCAATTACTAGCTGGAATTTTGCAGGATAAAATGCCGTTCCTTTAGAGCGTGATACTGCTATGAAACCAGACTCTAGTGGTTCTCGTAAAGTTTGTAAAACTCTTGGTGAGAATTCAGGAGCTTCATCCATAAAAAGTACTCCGCAATGTGCTCTAGTAATAAGACCCGGTTTTGCTAATCCAGCTCCTCCTCCAATAAGTGATGCTGCTGAAGAAGTGTGGTGCGGAGCTTCAAATGGAGGTATGTCACTAATACCGTAATATGGCAAAGTTCCACAAAGAGATCTTATAGATGCTACTTCTAGCTGCTCGTTCTCATTAAGTGGGCACATGATACTAGGCAATCTAGATGCTAGCATAGTTTTTCCAGAGCCTGGAGGACCAATCATCATCACGTGATGTCCTCCTGCTGCAGCAACTTGCAAAGCCCATTTTGTATGCTCTTGTCCGATTACTTCCGACATGTCGCCGATTTTGTTATAAATTCCTGTACCTGATGGGGAAATATCTTTTCCATTTGATTCAGAATTTTCTATATTTTCGTTTATTTTTCTTTCGTTTATGCGAATACGTTTATATATAGTGTCTTCTTCTATAAGTTTTAGTGACTCTTCGGGAAGTTTTCCGTTAAGTTGGGTTATTAAATCTACAATGTGATGAACGTCTATTACTTCTATACCTTCTAGTAATTTCGCTTCCTTCATATTTTCTCTCGGAATAACAAGTCGTTTCATTCCTTGATTTTTAGCGTATAGCGATATTGGAAGTATTCCTTGGATCGGTAGTATAGTTCCGTCCAAATTTAATTCGCCTAATATAACTGTTTTATCTAATTCTTTAAGTGGAAGTATTCCTTCTGCCGCAAGAATGCTCGCTGCTATAGCTAAATCGTAGGAGGAGCCGCTTTTTGGCATAGAAGCAGGGGATAAGTTCACTGTAACTCTCTTATCTGGCCACTTGCAGTGAAGAGCAGTGTACGCTGATTTTACTCGTTCTCGAGCTTCGCTTAGTGAGGTGTCTGGAAGACCGATTATAGAGAATCCAACTGTTCCGCTCGATATGAATGCTTGTAATTGTATAGTAAAAGCTTTTAATCCGATTAATCCTACGGAAAGTGCGTTGCCAATAACCATTAGAAAGCTCCTGTAAGGTGTGTAAATTCGATTGCTTTATCGTGAATTGGATCTATTTTCGTGCTATTTTCTTTCATGCTCGAGTTGATGTAAGTATTTTGATTGTTCTCTCGTATCTCCTGAAGTGTTTGAAAAGTAAGAGCACTGTCAGAGTACGTGTATTTTGAAACTACTAATATTGAAACAATGTCAAACCGTATGCTTCTGTGCGGTATTTCTGATCCATGTTCACGCAACCATTGCATTCCGGTTCTTTTTACTTTTCGCTGTTTTTCTACGCTAACTGCTTCAAGTGGAGTACCGTAATTTGTGTTTCGTCTAGTTTTTACTTCCACAAATACGATAGTTTTATTGGGAGTAAGCATTATGATATCTAGTTCTCCGATTTTGCTATGCCAATTTTTATCTATGATTTTCCATCCTTTTTGTATTAGTCGTAGTGCAGCATACTTTTCTCCACAAACGCCTAGTTCTTTATTGCCTATTGAGTGTTCGAAAAGTTGTTTAGATATTTGATCGATAGCATTATCTATATTTTGATATTCGTAGTCGCACTCGGTGTAATAATCCTCATTGCGGTGGTTTACAACATGTTTTTGCACATTGTACTCGGCGTCTTCAAGCGTTCCGCCAAACGCATAATTATTCTTCAACATGTCGCAATTTCATCATTGTTTGAGTAGTTAAGCTATGTTTTTTGCTTATTGTGGATACAGGCTCTGCGTCGGCGTGTTGCGTTCATTTTTCAGTATTTTGTTGAATATTTTTTAGAAAATTTTTCGCATAAACTTGCGCTTTTGAGAATGCGTTATAGGTAAAGCTGATAACGATACGTTTGTTATCTTGTTGTTCATAGTTTAATGTCGTATCACTAGCAAAAATAGCTGAGCATAGTTTTGCAATGTTATTAAAAGATTAGTAAGCGAAAAATCGATTCGAGGAGGGGTATTATGAGCAATACTGAAGAAGTGCAAGGAAAGTATCATTTTGAAACTTTGCAATTGCATGTTGGTCAAGAGCAGGCGGATCCGGCAACTGATTCTCGTGCAGTTCCTATTTATCAAACAACAAGCTACGTATTCCATGATTTTGATCATGCTGCAGCTCGTTTTGATTTGCGTGATGCTGGAAACATTTATGGTCGTTTAACGAATTCTACTCAAGATGTTTTTGAGCGTAGAATTGCGGCTCTTGAAGGCGGAACTGCAGCTTTGGCTGTTGCTTCTGGTGCAGCAGCTGTAGATTATGCTATTCGTAACATCACGCAGCAGGGCGATCACATCGTGTCTTCAAAGAATGTGTATGGTGGAACTTATAACCTGCTTCGTCACACTCTTCCTAGAGATGGTGTAACAACTACTTTTGTGGATCCTAAGAATCCTCAAAACTTCGAGGATGCTATTCAGCCAAATACGAAGCTAGTGTACTTTGAAACTTTTGGCAATCCTAACGCCGATTTGCCTGATTTTGAGGCTATTTCCGAGATTGCTCATCGTCACAATCTTCCTGTTTTTGTTGACAACACTTTCGCAACTGCATACCTTTTCCGTCCACTTGAGCATGGTGCAGATATTGTAGTTGAGTCTGCTACGAAGTTTATTGGCGGCCATGGCACAACTCTTGGTGGCGTTATTGTTGAAGGCGGTAATTTCGATTGGGCTAAAGTTCCAGGAAAATTCCCAACTCTTACGGAAGCTGATCCTAGCTACCATGGTTTGAACTTCTATGAAGCTTTAGGATCTGTGGCTTTTGTGACTCGTATTCGTGCGATTATTTTGCGCGATACTGGTGCTTGCATTAGCCCGTTTGCAGCATTCTTGCTTTTGCAAGGCACGGAAACTTTGAGCTTGCGTGTTGAGCGTCACGTTGAGAATGCGTTGAAAGTTGTTCAATATTTGCAAACTGTGCCAGAAGTTGAGTCTGTAAGTCATCCTTCTATTGAAGGTCGTTCTGATCACGAGCTTTATAAGCGTTATTTCCCGAATGGTGGAGGCTCTATTTTCACCTTTGATATTAAAGGTGGAAGGGATGCAGCTCGCGTATTTATTGACAATTTACAGCTTTTCTCGCTTCTTGCAAATGTTGCTGACGTGAAGTCGTTGGTTATTCACCCTGCATCTACCACGCACTCTCAGGAAACTCCTGAAGAATTGGAAGATCAGGGTATTCATGAAGGCACTATTCGTTTGTCTATTGGAACTGAACATATTGACGATATTCTTGCTGATTTGCAGCGTGGATTTGACGCGGTTCGTAAAGCAGGTCTTGCTTAAATAGAAAAGAGAAAACAAAAGTTATTAATTAAAAAATATTCCTGAAGATCCATTACCATTTTATTCGGAGCGCATATTGTATTTGTATGTGCTCCGATTTTTGTTTATATATTCTGTAAATTTGCGCATCATACTTTAGTATGAGACGATAATTTTTTCTAAATAATTTCCGCCTTACGTACGATGGTAATCAGCTGTATTTTTCCGTAAATTTAAGTATTAGCAGTAGATAACTATGCGATTACTACTTTTTAAGAAAAGGAGCAGTTATGAACAGTTCGTACGAAACAAGCTCATACGAGCGAGAAAATGCTTTAGATTCTAGAGCAGATTTTAATCAGAACTTGATTGGTGAAACAGCGGTTGCAGCTTTGCATGTTGTTAAAGATTTTGGCAAGGGTGCGGGCATTGTTCACGCTTTGCGAGATGTAAGCGTTAGTTTTGAGCGTGGAAAATTCACGGCGATTATGGGCCCGTCTGGATCTGGAAAGTCAACTTTAATGCACTCTTTGGCTGGTCTTGACAGTGTTAATTCTGGGAAAGTTTTGGTAGATGGCCTAGATATTACAGGCATGAGCGATAAGCAGCTTACACTTATGCGACGCGAAATGGTTGGATTTATTTTCCAAAGTTTTAATCTTCTTCCAATGTTTAGTGCTGAGCAAAATATTCTTATGCCTCTTACTTTGGCAGGCAAAAAGCCAGATAAGCAATGGTTTGACATCCTGGTTAATACTCTTGGCTTGCAAAATCGTTTAAAGCATAGGCCTGCTGAACTTTCTGGCGGTCAGTGTCAAAGAGTTGCTATTGCGCGCGCTTTGATTTCTAAGCCTTCCGTAGTTTTTGCAGACGAGCCTACTGGTAATCTCGATTCTGCTTCTAGTTCAGAAGTTTTGCATTTCTTGAAGAAGTCGGTAACAGAGCTTGGTCAAACTGTGATTATGGTTACTCACGATGCTGTTGCAGCGTCTTATGCAGATAGAGCAATCGTATTTGCAGATGGTCAAATCGTTGAAGATGTATATCACCCTACTGCAGAAGGCATGAGCAAAATGCTTATGGAAAGAAGCGAAGTAGATCATATTAATAATCAACCGTCTCAATTGCAATAACAAGGTGGTGAAGTTAGAATGTGGAAAATCGCACTAAAACTTATGCGTAAAAGCTCACGCATGCTAATAGCTTCTGGAATTGCAATTCTTATAGGCAGCATGTTTATGAGCGCTACTTTGCTTTTTGTAAATAGTGTTGACGACTTGATGGCTCGTAACGCAACAGAAGAATTCGGTAGCGCAAATTATGCAATCTCATTTAAGAATCCTAACAGTTCTCCGAGTAGTGAAATCCATTATAAAGATCTTCACTTAGACAAAATATCGAAGATGCCTGGTGTTAACGCTATCCGTAGTGACGATACGTCTACTCTTGTAAGAGTAGAAAAAGGCGATAAATCAGTTACAAGTATTGCTTGGTCTACTGGCTTGTATGGTAATCTTCCTGTGTATAAATCAACAGAAGGTAGAGATCCGCAAAAAATAGGCGAAATTACACTTATTAAAAGTGTTGCTAAATCAATACATGCAAATATTGGTGATGCTGTAACTTTGGTTAAAGTAGATGATACTGGTGGGAATAATGAAAAATCATACGATGTTCATGTGGTTGGTCTTGTAGACGATGGAGAACATTCTCAAATACCAACTTCATATCGCGGCATGTATCTTGGTGGTATAACGAATGATTTTTCTGCAAAACTCAACAATCTTAAAAATTTTGACGATCAAGTTGTGCAAAACAAAGTATATATGAGTGTTGATGATGCGAAAGCAAGTGATTTAGCTCCTAAAATTAACGCTTTGCTTCCAGAGAAATTCTCTTTTATGTCTAGGCATGAAGTTGGTGTAAAAGTTGTTCGAGATGTGTCCAACGGCACTAATTTCGTGGTTATGTTCCTGTTGTCATTTGGTATTCTAGCTTTGCTGGTTTCTTCGCTTGTAATAGCAAACACATTCCAAGTTTTGGTTGCTCAACGCAGACGCACTCTTGCGCTTTTGCGCGTAATTGGCGCGCAGTCGCACCAGCTTTATTCTGCAGTTTTGCTTGAAGCTGCAATACTCGGAGTTATTTCTGCAAGTGTTGGTGTGCTTTGTGCAATCGGATTTATGGGCGTTATTAGTAACGTAAACATTAATTCTGGCCCATTATCTAGGCTTCCTTTGATTGTTTCACTTTCAGCGATTGTGTGGCCAATTGTAATTGGCGTGATAGTAACGGTTCTTGCGTCTATTGGTGCTGCTAGGTCTGCTACAAAAGTAACGCCTATGGAAGCATTGCGACCAATGGATTTGATTAAAGATAAGCGAGCTAGTATTGTTCGAGCAGTTTTTGGCGTTCTATTTATTGTTGTAGGTGTGCTATTTACTGCTTTAAGTGTTAATGCTTTGTCAAATATGATTGCGGGGAAGTCGCCTAATGCTGGTTCTGATTCTTGGATGACTTTGCTCGGAGCAATGTTTGGATGCGCGCTTGTGTTCATTGGTATTGTTATGACAGCCACATTCTGGATGCCGCTAGCTATGAAGACGACCGGCGCAATCATGGCACTTTGTGGGCCAGCATCTAAAGTTGCTAACGCAAATGTGCAGCGAAATCCTAGAAGAGTTGCAGCAACTGGAACTGCTTTGCTTATAGGTGTAACGCTTGTTTCAACAGTGGTAACGGGCGCAACGTGTGGTAAAGCAACTCTTAAAGGTTTTGTTGATGATAGATACAGTGTTGACATTATTGTTCAAGGCAAGAATGTTGATGAGTCTCTAGCTGCCGATATTTCAAAGATTAGTGGAATAAAGCATACTGAGTTGCTTCCTGCGGTTCCTATGACTTTCAAGAATGTCAAAGGCAAAACTGAGTACGCTATGGTAGCTGGAGTTGATAATGTAAATCAACTTAGAAATGTAATGCACACTGATCTTGATGGCGTTGAAATAAAGAAAGATTCTGTGCTTTTGCCTAAGTTTGACAGTGAGGGTGGAAAGCCTTTTAGCCTTAAAGAAGGAGACCTGAATTTACAAGCTTACGTAGAAAAGTACAGTTCTGGTGAAGATGGCGATGATAATAGCGACAATATTACGCCATTCACTGGTATGAATACGGACTCTAGTAATAATGATAAGAACATTACCGTAAAGCAGGTTCAGTTTAAGAAGTATCGAAATGTTGGTGTGCATTCAAATAATACCGCTTTTGTGAGCAAATCATACTTCAATAACTATCTTAAGCCTACAACGCATATGCTGCTTATTTCGGTAGATTCTAGAAAAGCTAATCTTATAGATATTGTTAAAAACATTCGAAATGTTACATCTAATTATGCTGAGGTTATGACTAGTGGAAGCGTATTCCAGCGTGCAACGTGGGAGAGTGCTATCAATACGATTATGATGGTGTTCATTGGATTAATAGCTGTAGCTGTTGTGATTGCTTTAATAGGTGTTGCAAACACATTAAGCTTGTCTGTTATTGAGCGAACCAAAGAATCTGCAACTTTGCGAGCAATAGGCATGACAAGAGGCCAGGTTAGAAGATCTCTTGCGTTGGAAGCAACGTTGATTTCCTTAACAAGCACTGTTTCTGGCTTGATTGTTGGAACAGCGTTTGGGTGGATTGGATCCTACATGGTGTTTAGCGTAATTGGCAAAGTTCCGTTTGTAGTCGATTGGACTATTTATGCGGTTCTTGCTCTAATTGCTTTGCTTGCAGCGCTTCTTTCTAGCGTGCTTCCAGCTCGTAGAGCAGTGAAGTCTTCGCCAGTAGTTGCGCTCGCGGAAGAATAGATTACAAAAAGCTATCTGTGAAAAGATAGTTTGCATAAGTTAAGTTGTTGGGAAATAAATATAATGTCGATGCGCATATTTACGCATCGGCATTATATTTTTCTTTTATTTACGCGACACTCTGAAAATATTTGTATTATCATTATTATTTTTTATCAAAACTTATGCATAATTATGCAATAAATATAATATTATGTATAAAAATAGCATTTTTTATTAGTAATTTTCAAAAATAATACGATTATTATTCATTATGACAAGTTTTATCGTAAATATTCCGAATAAATAGCATTGAAAATGTATTTATTCCTTTGTTATGCTAAATAATGACTGCTGACATAAGTTAGACATGAAGGCCGCTACGAGCAAGGAGTAGAAAAATATGGTAACGGTCAATAAAAAATCTGCCGCAGCAATTGCAGGAATCTTATTGTTAATGCAAAGCCCAATGCCAGCGTGGGCGCAAGAAGCTGCTGAGGTTGTAGATACACAAGTTCAAACAGAGGCGACTGTTAAAGCGTCTACTGAAAAAGCAATTGAAAAAGCTGAAGAGCAAGTTAAGCAATTAGAAGCTCAAATTGAAGACTATAAGAAAAAAGTTGCAGGATTTGACGCTCTTTTAAATAAAATCGATGAGACTGAAAAAGAATCTGAAAACATTGCAAAAGATAAAGAAAAGGAACTTTCAGAAGCTGAAAATGCATCGAAAATGGATTCCGAAGCTGCAAAAGCAAAGGTCGCAGAATTTGAAAGATCCAAAAAAGAAAAAGAGATTGAGCTTAATGGATTAAAAGAAGCGTATGAATCTTTAAAAGAGCAATATGATAATGCAAAATTAGCTCTTGACGATTTGCAAAATAATGAACAAGAAAAAAGCCAAGTAAAAGAAAGAGCTGCAGCTAACGTAAATAAGTATGAATCACAGATTTCAAATCTTCACAAAGAAGTAGATTCTCTCAATGAATCTATTGCAAGTGATTCTGCTAAAATTAGAGAGTATGATACAAAAATCGATGAATTAGAATCTGCATTAGGAAAACCGGATCAAAATAATGGCGGTAATATTTATTCTATAGCGGAACAGTTTAAAAATATTTCTAATGATCAAGTTGCGCTTAGCAGAAAGGTTGAAGGGAATAAGAAATCTGTTGCTGATAAACAAAGAACTGTGAAAGATTTAGAAAATCTTTTCAAAGCAGCACAGCAAGAATTTGAACAAGCACGTGAAGAACTTCAAAAGATTAAAGACCAAATTGAGAAGTCTAAAAAGGATGTAGCCAAAAAGCTTGAAGCTTCTAACAGTAAAGATTCTGAAGTAAAGAAAGCTGAGTCTGAAACAAAGCTTCTTAATAATATTATTGAGAACTATAAATTAGTTGGCATAGGTGATGCGCTAAGCCAAAAAATTAAGTCGTTAAGAAATGGTGTTGAGGGTGCTAAAGCATTTAAAAATAATCAGCCTGATGCAAGAGCCAAGAATAATGAACTAAAAAAGCAAGCTGAAAATTCTTTAAGAGACGCAGAAACGAAGCTTGAGGAAGCTAGAGCTAAAGTTGTTACTCTTAAAGCTCAATTGGAACAGGAAAAAGCTCAAAAGAATCAGCAAAATAGCAGCAGCTCTGCTGGTAATAATGAGGCAAAAGAATCTGAAAAACAGACTGCTCCTATTACTCCAGTTCCTGAAACATCTGCTCCGAAAGTAACTGCTCCTGCTCCTGCAGTACCTGAAGCTAAGATTCCAGCTCCGTCTGTTAAAGCTCCAGCTATGCCACCTGCTTCTGTTGTTCCTGTTGACCCAGCAGTGCCAGAAGTTCAAGTTGAAGATAATTCAGCTCCTGCTGTTTCTGTAGAACCTTCTGCTCCTTCGGCACCTGAAGTTAATACTGCTGTTACTAATACTAATAATGTATTAACTCCAATTTTTGAAGCAGTTAAAAAGGTTTCTTCTGCAGTAACATCTCAAAGTAAAGCTGTTGTTCAAGTTCCTGCTGTTGCACAAGATAAGACAGTAGTGCAGAGTAAGGCAGTAGCACAGTCTTCTGCTGCTCCAGTAGTAGAGAAGGCTCCGTCAAACAATACTTCGCAAGCAGATAAGTCAACTGAATCTCAAATTTCAGAAGAAGATTCTAATAAGGCTGAAGATAATAACGAAATTGTTGAAGAAGCTGACGAAAAGATTTCGGATACTGTAAGTGAAAATCCGAAGGCTCAGGCTATTGCAACATCTGAAAACAAGCCTTCTGCTAATACACTTAGCACTATAATGTTGGGTGTTTTGGGTGCGCTAACTATTTCTGGTGCTGCTGCTGCAGGAGTAACATTTATGCGTCACCGTCGCCTTCCTAAGGCTTAAAAATTAAATAATCTAGTAAGATAATAATCTTAATTTGCGGCTATTTGTGTCTTATACATAAATAGCCGCATTTTTATATTTTTATGGCCGAACTAAGTTATTTTCGTAAGCGAAAACTACAGCTTGAACTCTATCTCTAGCGTTTATCTTCCCCAAAATATGAGCGACATGAGTTTTAACTGTTGGCAAGCTAATAAATAGTTTGCTAGCAATTTCCTGATTCGAAAGTCCGTGAGCAATTTCAATTAGCACTTCACGCTCGCGATCAGTCAAATCATTTAAGCAAGAATCGTAAATATTTGTATTTTGCTCGTTTTTAGTCGCAATTTCTTCTTTTGCAATTTCTTCATCGTTAGACTTAGAAATCATAGATTCAATTAAACGTTTCGTGGCGGTTGGTGCAATAATTGCATTTCCTTGATACACAGTTCGTATTGAATTAAGCAAAGTCTCTGGCTCAGTATCTTTAAGAAGGAATCCAGAAGCTCCTGTATGAATTGCAGCCATAACATACTCGTCAAGATCAAAAGTTGTCAAAATTATAATGCGAGTGTGAGTATTAGATTTTTGTTGCAAAATTTTTCGAGTTGCTTCCAAGCCGTCCATTATCGGCATGCGCACGTCCATCAAAATAATATCTGGATGTTCACTTTCTGTAAGTTCTACTATTTGCAATCCGTTTGCTGCTTGCGCTACAACTTGCATATCTTTTTGTGAGTTAATTACCATAGCAAATCCTGCACGAACCAGCTCTTGATCGTCTGCTATTGCAATTCGAATTACTTTAGTGTTTTCCATATTTTCCATAGTATCAAGTTAATTTTTATTATTTATAAAATTGTGTTGAATTTGTTCTTCAAGTGAAGGCGCAGGTCTTCTAGTAATAGGAGCAGTATTAGGAATATTGTGTTCTGCATTAACACTAGAGCTTGTTTCTCGCAAAATACCGAGTAATTTTCGCATGTATTTCAGTGCTGAGCGACCTTCATCCCCAATATTTTTGAAAGCTTTACTAATTGTTTCACTTTGTTCTTGCGCTTGTTCTAGTTTTGTATACTTTTGATTTTCAATATTGTTATTTTCTTTTTCGTATTTATTTAGCATATTGATTCCGTCGTTTGCGGCATCAATTACTTTATTCAATGTAACAGTAACTTTTTGTTGAATATTTGTACTGAGTCGTTGTCTTTCTGCGTTTGCTGCAAGTATTTCTAGCTGCTTTTGTTCTTTTTCAAGCTCAGTTCTACGTGCTTTTAGAAGCAATAAATTATTGTCATCATTTCTGCGGTAATAAGCGAACGCAATAACTGTAAAACAGATTAACGCAACTATAAATCCAAAAACTAATCCAACGGACGCCATTTGCATAATGTCATAAAAATTGAAAGTGTTTAGGTTTGATGTAAAAGGTTGTATTTTATTTACATCTTGTGGAACATTTCTTGAAGCTATACCAATTTTTACTGCAAAAATAGCACATTCTACAAGCACTGTTGCGCTAACCCATTGCCATGTGCGTTTCTTACCGTAAAGCACTGCAGAGTAAATAATGCTTGGTATGAATAAATTAGCGAACAAAATATTAGGTAAGAATATTAGCTGTATTGCAGAAAATGTTGCAGCAATAACTGCGCAGGTAATTGGAGCTTTTCTGCGAAACATCAATGGAATCATAGTTGTGAGCGTAAATATTTTATAAAGCATTTGCAGAGAAAGTGACGTGGAATAGTTGTAAGTCATGTTGGAACCAAGAATAAAATCATAAGTTGGTACGAAAAACATAATAATCGTCCAAGGCGTGGCATAAATAATATCTCCAACAAGCCAATGTTGTTCAAACCAGTGTGATAATTGCTCAATTTTATTTGTAGAACTGGTTTGAGATTCAGGATTTTGTGCTGTTTTTGTGCTAGAAGCATTAGATTTTACATTATTTATAGTATTGTCTTGAATGCTCTTAAATGTTAGAGAATCAGTCATGCTTGATGAAGTATCTTCGTAAGAATATGGAATAAATGCAACAATACTGAATTTTCCATTCTTTTCTTCATAATCTAATTTTCCTTGAAGATGCTCAATTCTTTCTCTCATGCCAATTAATCCGTATCCGTGTGTGGATTTTGGATTACTATCGTGCTCTTGTTTTGCTTCTGTTTTATTTATTTCGTTAATAATCTTCAAAGTAAGACCCTGATTATTCCATTGTTCGTGAATATTTACTTTGACTCCGTCTCCAGCGTGCTTTCGAATATTACTAAGTGCTTCTTGGATAACTCGATACGCTACAATTTGTGCGTCTTTGTTGAGTTTATTTTGAGAATTTATTCCGCTTACTGTATGCCAAAAAATATTATTTGGAGAGGCAACGCGCGCTTTTTCAATAAGTAATGGTACATGATCCCAATCTATGGTTTGGGAAGAAGAATCGTTTAAAGCTTCTAACATTCGTCTCATGTCATGAACTGCGCGTTCAGCTTCATTTTTAATAATATGCATTGTTTTTTTAGCAAGCAAAATGTTTTGAGATGCAGCGTAACGTCCGCCATCAGCTTGCACAATAATAATAGAAAGTGTGTGAGCAACAATATCGTGCATATCTCTTGCAATTCTTGCTCGTTCTGCTGTAACAGCAATATGTTGTGCTTTTCTGCGGTACGTGCGTATAGCGTTATTGTGTTCTTGTAAAAGTTGAATAGTATGTACGTGAGTGCGTTGCCAGTAGCCAATAATGACGGTAATAGTAGTAATAATAATTGCAAAAACTACGGAAGGTATAGCGAAATTAAATATATTTGAAACGCAATCTTTTATATTACTGCTATTTATATTTCGTACACTGCAAGCGTAATTAACTTTCGAATGATTGCTGACAAATATTGCTCCCATTACAACATTCCACGATATTGCAACGCAAGATAGCACAGTTGTTATATAAGCTGCAGTAACAAATGTTTTTGTATGTTCTGTATTTCCGCGTGCAATAACATTAACTAGCAGCACAAAACCAAAGAAATCAGCAAAGACTATTGCTGGACCAAAAAGTATATGTATTGTGCAGATAATAAGAAAAATAATAGCTGTTTCTTCCGGCCATATTTTGCGTACTGAAAGTAATATTGCAATAACAATATTTATAAGCGTGATTGTGATATAAGAGCTTTGTGTTAATAAACCGTCAACATAATTTATGGAATGTCGACTGCTTGAAAATGTAAAAATAATAAATGAAATAACACCCCATAATATGTCGTTTAATGTGAGTTCTTTTCGTAAGAGCTGTACAACACTTTGAAACATATTAGGTACTTTCATATTTACTAGGCTAGTGCATAGCACTTTATAGAACAATCGAACTTGAGTATGATTTATAGAAGAGTGTTATTGATAGTTGCAATGTAGCACACGAATATAGAAAGGGAATGCACTAATGGCGTTACTTACAAGTTATTATGTTCCTGGATTGCACGTAGAAGAGCGTGCGATTGATGTTCCGCTTGATTGGGAGTCAAATACTCCAGGTGGAGCTATTAAAGGTGAGACTATTCGTTTATTCTGTAGAGTTCTTACGTCTCCTGAACATGTTCATGATAATTTGCCTCTTCTTGTATTTTTACAAGGTGGTCCTGGTGGCCAGTGCCCACGTCCACTTTCTCCATTTAGTGATGGTTGGATTCAAGAGGCTATTAAACATTTTCGTGTAGTTTTGCCAGATCAGCGTGGTGTTGGGCGTTCTTCTAGAGTAGATGCTTCTACTATGAGGCGTATGGCAGATGACGGTGTTAGCGTTGAGCGTCAAGCATGGTTTTTAAAACGTTTCTTAGCTGATTCGATTATTCGTGATTTTGAACATTTACGACTTACTGAATTTGATGCGAAGCCTTGGGTTTCTCTAGGTCAAAGCTACGGTGGTTTCTTAACTCTTACATATTTGTCACTTTTCCCTCAAGGTTTAATTGCAAGTTTTACTACGGGTGGAATTCCTCATGTTCCAGCTAATGCTCGTGAAGTTTATGAGCATACTTTTCCTCGCATGGCACGTAAAACTGAACAATTCTATGAACGTTATCCGCAGGATGTTGCGCGTGCTGCTGCTATTGCGGATCGCATTTCACAGGGTGATGTTGAACTACCTAATGGTGAAAAACTTACTGTTGAGCGATTCCAAATGTTGGGTTCTTCGTTTGGTATGAAACCAAGTTTTGAGCGAGTACATTGGTTGATTGATTCTGCTTTCGCAGATGGTGACGGATCGTTGAAAGCATTTAAGCATTGTGGAGGAGCTTCTGCTGGTAGTTTAAGTGACGAATTCTTATATGGTGTTATGGATGCGACCTCTTCAAGTCCGTTGTATTGGCCTTTGCAAGAATTTATTTACGCTGATGGCGATTTAGATCATCCTATTTCTTGGGCTGCTCAGCAGGTTCGTGAAACAATGCCTGAATTTTCCGGTTCTGCTCGTCCTCTTCTCTTTACTGGTGAAGCAATGTTTCCTTGGATGTTTGATCAGGAGAAAGCTTTGCAGCCTTTCTTGCCAGCTGTTGATTGCTTAATGAGTAATATGCAGTTTGGAAAGATTTATGATCAGGATCAGCTTGCTAATAATGAGGTTCCATTGCAGTCTGCAGTTTACTTCGATGACATGTATGTTGATTCTGGTTTGCAGCTTGATACTCTCTCTCGTATCGCCAATTCACATTATTGGACTACAAACGAATTTGAGCATGATGGTTTACATGGAGATGTAGTATTCGCTCATCTTTTCAATGAAGCTTTGAATCGTGGTGATTTAGAAGCATTATATAAGTGAGTTATTTGCGTAGTTTTGCGAATAAAATTGTACGAATATTTTGCGTACGACAGTATATGGTTTAATAGATTGGTTAGTTCAACTTATTTATTAAATTATAAATATTGTCGTACGCAATACATTAATAAGTGATAGGGGATTGTGTTCATGAGCGTTGTGCGCATAGGTACTGTAGGTTTTATTGGTTTTGGCAATATGGCTCAAGGTATTGTGCAAGGTTTGATTAAAGCGAATGTTATTAAGGGTGAGAATATTGTTGCTTGCGCTCGCCATTTTGATAAGCTTTCGAACAGTGCAGCTAAGTTTGGTGCACAAGCACTTCATAGCGCAAAAGAAGTGTGCGAAGTAAGTGATGTGCTTGTAGTTGCCGTTAAGCCAAATCAGGTTGATGAAGTTCTTAAACCTATTGCTGATATTATTTGTGAACGTCGTGTTGCTGTTATTTCTGTGGCTGCAGGTTGGACTCTTGAACGCTATCAAAAATTACTTGGTGAGAATGCTCATGTTCAGTGCATAATTCCAAATACTCCTATTGCTGTATGTCAGGGTGTGACTCTTGCTGAAACTAATCATTCGCTTACCGATAGCCAACTTTCGATATTTAACGCTTTATTTGAGCCAATTTCTTTAGTAGAGCGCGTTACAGCTGATCATATGAATATTGCAATGTGTATTTCTAGTTGTGCTCCTGCTTTTACAGCAATGTATATGGAAGCGTTGGGGGATGCTGGCGTGAAGTATGGTTTGCAACGTGATTGCGCTTACCGTTTGGCTGCGAAAATGATTGAAGGAGTAGGCGCATTATACATGGATTCGCGCACTCACCCTGGGATTATGAAGGATGCAGTTTGTTCTCCTGGAGGAACAACTATTCGTGGTGTTGCGCAGTTAGAATCTCGCGGATTTAGGGGAGATGTTATATCTGCTGTGGATGCTATTGAAAATAAATAGTAAATAAAATCAAGTTGTGTCGGCTTTCCCGACGCTGGTCTAAACTAGGTGAATATGTCTTTAACTATTGGAATTGTTGGATTGCCGAACGTTGGTAAATCCACTATGTTTAATGCTTTAACTCGCAATAACGTTTTGGCGGAAAATTATCCGTTTGCAACTATTGAGCCTAATACTGGTATTGTTCCACTGCCGGATCATCGTTTACCAGTTTTAGCTAAATTAGTTAATACTGAAAAAATTGTTCCTGCAACAGTTACTTTTGTTGATATTGCAGGAATCGTTAAAGGTGCTTCTGAGGGCGAAGGATTAGGTAATAAGTTCCTTGCTAATATTCGCGAAGCTGACGCTATTTGTGAAGTCGTGCGCGCATTTAACGACGACGATATTGTGCATGTTAACGGAAAAGTAGATCCTGCTGACGATATTGATACGATTAATACTGAGCTAATTCTCGCCGATATGCAAACTGTTGATAATGCTCTTCCAAAGTTGGAAAAGGATTTGCGAGGTAAGAAAGTTACGCAAGAATATGTTGACGCAGTTAACAAAGCTAAGGAAATTCTTGCTTCTGGAAAAACTATTGACCAGGCTCATAACGAAAAGCTGATAAATAAAAACGACGTCTACGATTTGCATTTGCTTACTGCTAAGCCGTTTATTTACGTATTCAATGTGGATGATTCAGAGTTAGCTGATGAAGATTTGAAAGCACGATTGTCTGCTTCTGTATCTCCTGCAAAAGCAATTTTCTTAAATGCTCAATTTGAGTCAGAACTTACTGAACTTGACGAAGCTGACGCTCGCGAAATGCTTGAAGATGCTGGATTAAAGGAATCTGGTTTGGATCAGCTTGCGCGTGTAGGATTCGATATTTTAGGTCTTCAAACTTATTTGACTGCTGGCGTTAAGGAAGTTCACGCTTGGCAGATTCATAAAGGTTGGACTGCTCCACAAGCTGCTGGCGTGATTCACACTGATTTTGAGCGTGGATTTATTAAAGCAGAAATCGTATCTTACGATGATTTCGTTGCAGCTAACGGTTCTATGGCAAAGATTAAGGAAGAAGGAAAGCTTCGTCTTGAAGGCCGTGACTATGTTATGCAAGATGGAGATATCGTAGAGTTTAAGTTTAATGTTTGATTTTGTATTAATATCACTATTTTGTGATTTTTGTGCAATCTTAATTAATTAAATATTTTTGACGTTAACTTGTATTTTTATTGATAAGATATGAGTTAACGTCATTTTTTACTAGGAGGTGCGGTGTTATGAGAATGTTTTTGAAAGAGATAGCATCGTGCGTTCGTAATATTTCAAAGGCGTTAGCTTGGTGGCGTCGTAGTTCTGTTATTTTAAGAGTTGCTTCGATGGTATTGATTATGGCCATTACGTTACTCTATTTGGGTTTTGTAGACGCTGAGCTTAATAACATAACTAAATATGCTAATAAAAATTATCATTCTAAAATTTTGGTTAATAAACCAAAGAAAACGATTTCGAAGGATAAGAAGAACAATAGTACTAACGCTAAAGTTGCAGAGGATAAAAAATCACCAGTTAAATCAGATGATAAAAATGATTTTTGGATGAAACCAACTGGAGGTGAATATCCTAATCTTTCGGGAGTAATGGCTAATAGAATTCATGTAGAGGTTGATCTTTTTTCTCAGAAAGCGCGAATATACGTAGATAATAAAAACGTTTACACCATGATTATTAGTTCTGGAATTGCTAATACTACTCCTAAGGGAAGTTTCAGAATTAATGGAAGGGGTAATCATTTCTACAATTCTAGAGAAAAATTAGGTGGAGATTACTACGTGAACTTCTGGGGTTCTAAGTATTTGTTCCATTCTGTTCCGACGCGTCAAAATTTTGGAGATTATATAGCTTCTGAATCCGCAAAGCTTGGAACACCTGCCTCACATGGTTGTGTAAGACTGAGTGTTTCCGATGCAAAATGGTTTAATGAGCATATACCAGATGGAACTTCTGTGCATATTGGCTGATAATTGTGTATGAAAAAGGGAGATTCGTAAAAGAATCTCCCTTTTGGTTTTATTTTATGAAATTTTATTAGAAGAATAGCACTGCTGCAGTGTAAGCCAAGGCTACTAAAACGATAGAAGCCAGGAAACTTGCTGCAAAAGCTGCGCGACCCTGCTTAAAAATAACTTTAAAGTTTACGTTAATTCCAAGTGCAGCCATAGCCATGCCAAGGAAAACGTATCCTGCTTCTACAAGAGTTGAAGAGTGTGCTGTTATGAAAGGAACATAAGTTCCAATAACAGATGCTGCAATAAAGCCAAGCATAAACCATGGGAAGCTAATCTTATGCTTTCCGCCATTTTCAACTTTGCTATGACGAGCATTCCACCAAATTGCAATAAAGATGGAAGCTGGAACGAGCATAAGAACTCGCGAGAGCTTCATTATTGTTGCAACATCGATACTATCGAATGCTCCGCCAGCTGCAACAGCATGTGCGATTTCGTGAAGTGATGCACCTGCTGTAATGCCAAGCTGTTGTTTAGTCATTCCAAAGTTAGGCAGGATGAAGATTTCAGCAAGAGCGTAAATAGTGCCCATAATTGCAACTGTTGCAACAGCCATAACTTCGTTCTGCTCTTTCTCATCTTCCTCTTCTGGAAGAACTGGCATTGAGCCAGAGAGACCCATAACTGCAGCAGCTCCACAAATACTTGTGCCTCCTGCTGTAAGCATTGCAAGTTGAGGATTTACTTTCAAGAGTTTAGCAATGTTATAAGTTACGCAAACCATTATTGCAACTAACACAGCTGCAATAGGCAAGCATTTAATGCCCTTGGTAAACAAATCATGCAAATTTAACTTAAAACCGAGGAGGATAATACCAAGACGAAGAAGCTTGTTTGCAATCAAACCAGCTGCGTTTTTAACGCCTGCTCTTCTTGAGTCATTATTTTTCTTATATACGTGCAAAGGCAGCTGCAGAGCCATGCCAACAAGCAACGCGATTATAAGAGCACCCAAAAGGCTAAGGCCTGGGTACTGTTTAAGCCAACTTCCTATAAAGGAAGCTATAAGTGTCAATACGGCAATAAGAGCCATATCGATGGTGCAGATTTTCTTTTTCCATTTAACAAAGAAATTAACCATTTAACCAAGTATTCTCCCATAATCGGACAAAAGTTAACAATAAATTAGAAATATTGCCTAAAAAAGGCCAATTTAGCTACAATTTTAAAAGACACGCCGAAATGTTATAACAAATAGTAACAAAATAAATAATTTTGTAACTTGTGTAAAAGTTGCTTTTGCTAATACTGCATGTTAATTTCAGGATTATTTTTAATACTCGAATGTTGGTTGTGAAGATTTTCAGCTTTAAAGAATTTACGATTATAAACTTTTGTTGGTTTGTATAAACAAAAATAAGTTGTGTATCCAGTTGGCATATAAATTAATTTTTGTTCTTATAGCTGGGTTTTATTAACAAAAGTTTAAGATTTTGTGTTTTTTCTCGACAGTATTGTGTACGCACATTAAAATGTCCATTTGGCGTAATTGCTTATATTAGAATCGTGAAAACAATTTTGCTATAAGCATGCACATAATCCAGTACTCTTTATGAGCAGGAGAAGATATGAATAATTTATTTACGTGGCAGCTTCACGGTGATGGAAAAACGTTAAAGCCTGGTGAAGTTGTAGAACCAGACGAGCGTTTGACTTGGACTCGTACTGCTGGAATTGGTGCTCAGCATGTTATTGCAATGTTCGGTGCTACGTTCTTGGTGCCTATTCTTACGCACTTTGATCCATCAACCACCTTAATGTTCACTGCTATTTCTACAGCACTGTTCTTACTTATTAACGCAAATAAGCTTCCTAGTTATCTGGGAAGCTCTTTTGGTCTTATAGCACCTGTTTCGGCTGTAACAACAGCTAATAAGGGTATTGCTGTTGCGAGCTTTGGCATTATGTGCACAGGCTTGCTTCTTGCTCTTATCGGTATGATTGTGCATTTTGCAGGAGCTAAGTGGATTGACATTATTATGCCGCCTGTTGTAAACGGTGCAATAGTTGCAATTATCGGTTTTAATTTAGGACCTGCAGTCTGGAAGAACTTCAAATTAGCTCCAGATACAGCGCTTGTAACATTAGTTGCTGTAATGCTTATTGCAGTAATTTTCCGCGGCCTTCTTGGTCGTTTGAATATTCTTTTAGGTGTTCTTGTTGGTTACGCATACGCGTGCTTCCAAGGACAAGTTGACTTTAGTAAGATTGAAGAAGCTTCTTGGATTGGTTTCCCTAAATTCCACACTCCACAAGTTGATTTCTCTATTCTTTTTATGTTCTTGCCAGTAGTTCTTGTTCTTATTGCAGAAAACGTTGGTCACGTAAAGTCTGTAGCTCAAATGACTGGTCGTAACTATGACTCTAAGATGGGAACTGCATTATTTGCAGACGGCTTTGGTACAGCTATTGCTGGTTTATTCGGCGGTTGCGGTACTACCACGTATGGTGAAAATATTGGCGTTATGGCTGCAACAAAGGTTTACTCAACAGCAGCTTACTGGTGTGCTGCAGCGTTTGCTTTCATCTTGAGCCTCTGCCCAAAGTTCGGTGCTGTTGTGAACTCAATTCCAGCTGGTGTTCTCGGTGGCGTGACTACTTTGCTTTACGGCATGATTGGTATGATCGGCATAAGAATTTGGGTTGAAAACAAAGTGAACTTCGATAAGCCAGTGAATATTATGATTGCTGCAATCGTTATGATTATTGGCATTGCTGACTTCCAGTTTGCAGTTTCTGGTATTCAGTTCAACGGCATTGCAATCGGAACCGTTGTGGTGTTGGTTGTATATCACTTATTGAAGGCTATTGGAAAGCTTACTGGTACGATCGCTAAAGATGATCCAGATATTGCTTAATATTATGAGTTTCAATAAAATTTAACATTTATATTTGCATAAGCGCGTTTATGGTTACTTCTGTAAGCGCGCTTAATTTTATATGTAAACAAAATTTTGTACTTATTTTATTTACATAATTTAATATTGCGAGTTACATAATATAGTATTCTTATTAATATGTTTTATGTTATTTTGAAAATTTTGCTTCCGTTAGCAGCAGTCATTTTCATGACTCTACTTAACATATACAGAAGCAACAAAACGCGTCATCGTTCTGATTATGCGAAAAACAGTAAACGTAAATCTAAGAATACTGAAAAGTCATATCAAAACGAAAATAGTGATGGTAATCGCGCAAATCAAAATAATAATGAACCTGAAATTATTGATATAAGCGTTGATGAAGACAGTGACGAGAATTCAGAATCTTCTAACGATTCAGTAGGCAAAAATAGCAAGTTTTTATCTTTTATAGACGAAATTGAACGTTTAACTAATGGCTACGATGAAGATAGACCCATCAGTGATAAAGAAGACGATTCAGATAATCAAAAATCATCTAAAAAGAGTGAAAAAAATAGTAAGAAGAAGGAGAATAATTCTTATATGCACATAGATCTTAATTTTGATAAATTTATTAATATTACGAAAAAATGGCGTTGGATTTTAGCTGGCATAGTAGCATTTATAGTTTTTGCATTTTTAATAATTGTAGGTTTGTCTACTTTTATTAGCGATTGCATGTGGTATTCGCAGCTTGGATTTGAAAGCGTAATTTGGATTCAGCTAGGAGCAAAAGTTGGAGTTTGGGCTCTTTACGCTGTGCTTATGGCAGTATTCGGATATCTTTCAGCATCACTTGCTATACGCACTCGTCCTACTAATGCTGATGGATCTTATATTCGTATTAGTGGAAATATAATTGATTTTAAAAAGGGCGTTAGTTCTAAAGTAGCTTTCCATATTGCAGGTATTGTATCTCTTATTGTGGGAGCGTTGTTTGGCTCGCAGTTTTACTCTCATTGGGCGCAAATTTTGCTTATGTTCCACGCTCAGCCTTTTGGTATTAAAGATCCGCAATTTGGCATTGACAACGGTTTCTACGTGTTTGTTCTTCCTGGTTTGCTGCTATTTATGAAAGCTTTTATATTACTACTAGCTTTATCATTACTATTCTCTGTTCTTACGCATTTCCTTATGGGAGCTATTCGTATAACCATGCCTGTAAATGGCAATGGCTTGTTTAATATTACAAAGCATGCTCGTAGACAAATTGGTATTTGGTTCCTGTTGCTTATGATTGCTTGGTCAGTAATACAGATTCTTGATATGTTTACGCTTGTAATTTTTGACGGTCCTAGAATTACTGGCGGATCTTACACTGATATGAACGCTAGAGTTCCAGCAAGTATTATTATGGCTATTCTTACTCTGATTGTTGGCTTAGTGATTTTTGTGTGGATACTTAAATCTCATTCTCTTAGCGGAAAAGTAGAGTTAGAAACGCGATTCTTTGCAGCTGTAAAAGCTTGGAAAACGCCTGCGGTAGCAGTAGCTTTCTTAGTGGTAACATCTATGATTATCTCATTCGCATGGCCGCTAATACTTCAAAGATTTAAAGTAAACCCTAATGCTCAAGAGCTGGAAGCTGAGTATATTCAGAGAAATATTAATGCTACAAAATTCGCATACGGGTTAAATAATGTTGAAGTGGAATCTTATAACGCTGCTTCGGAAGGTAAATCTGGAGCTTTAGCTAAAGAAGCTGAGTCTACGGCTCAAATTCGTCTTCTAGATCCTCAAGTAACTTCACCTACTTTCCGTCAGCTGCAGCAATCAAAACAGTATTATATGTTTGCAGATACGCTTGCAGTCGATAAATACAATATTGATGGAGTAAGTCAAGATACTGTTATTGCTGCTCGAGAACTTAATTTATCGGGTAACGACAATCATAATTGGGTAAATGATCATACTGTGTATACACATGGCTACGGTATTGTTGCTGCGTACGGAAATAAAGTTACAGCTGACGGTCAGCCGCAATTTATGGAGTATGGTATTCCTACTCAAGGTAAGATGACAAAATCTCAAAAGTATGAACCTAGAATTTATTTTTCTCCTAATGCTCCAGAATATTCTATAGTTGGTTCTCCTAAGGGAACTGCTCCATGGGAGTTTGATTATCCTACAGGTTCACAAGGTGCATTAACAACGTTTAAGGGGAATGCTGGTCCAAGCTTAGGTAACTGGTTCTCTAGGCTTATACACGCTATACGTTTTAGGTCAGATCAGATACTATTCTCAGATCGTGTAACTTCGCAGTCTCAGATTTTGTATGATCGAAATCCTAAAGATCGTGTATCTAAAGTAGCTCCTTACTTGACTTTAGATGGTCGTGTCTATCCTGCTGTAGTAGACGGTAGAGTTAAGTGGATTGTTGACGGTTATACTACTTCTGATTCTTATCCTTATTCTCAAATGACAGATTTTGGTAAAATAACTCAGGACTCTACAACAAAAACTTCTCATTCGATTAAAGGTTTAACTAATCAGCGTGCAAACTATATTCGTAACTCTGTTAAAGCAACAGTAGATGCGTATGATGGATCTGTTGATCTATACGTTTGGGATACTAAAGATCCTGTTATTAAAGCTTGGAGATCAATATTCCCTGGTCATTATCATGATATTTCCGAAATTTCAGGTGATTTGATGAGTCACTTAAGATATCCGGAAAGTTTGTTTAAAGTTCAGAGATATTTACTAGCAAAGTATCATGTTGGTTCTGCTAGCCAATTCTTCTCGGGAGAAGATTTTTGGCAAACTCCTGTTGATCCAACTGAATCTCAAGCTGCGCAAAAGGAAGATATTTTGCAGCCACCTTACTACTTGACTTTGCAAGCAGCAGGTACTAAGAAACCGGTGTTCTCGCTTGTTTCTACTTATATTCCTGCAGGTAAAGTAACTCGCGAAATATTAACAGGATTCTTATCAGCTAATTCAGATGCGGGTAATACTCCTGGAAAAGTAAGTCCTGGCTATGGAAAGCTTAGATTGCAAGAATTACCTAAGGTTTCAAATGTTCCAGGTCCTGGTCAAGCTCAAAATAATTTCAACGCTAACGCAAATGTTTCTAAAGAGTTGAACTTGCTGGAATCTGGTTCTACTAAAGTAAAACGTGGCAATCTTCTTACTTTGCCGCTTGGTGGAGGCTTGGTTTACGTACAGCCGGTTTACGTACAGTCAAGTGGTTCAACTAGCTATCCGTTACTTAAGAAAGTATTAGTTGCTTTTGGTGAACAAGTTGGATTTGCTGATACTTTGGATGAGGCGCTAAATCAAGTGTTTGGAGGAAATTCCGGAGCTGCTGCTGGAGATGCGTCTAATAATTCCGAATCTTCTGTTGCAAAGACAGATAAGGATAATAGTACATCTCAAAAAGCTCAGGAAGATAAAACTAGTAGTCAGAGTTCTAATCAGACTACTATTAATCCTCAAATTAAAGATGCTTTGAATCGTGCTGCTAAGGCTTTGAAAGATTCTGATTCTGCAATGAAAGCCGGCGATTGGTCTGCTTATGGTAAAGCTCAGAAAGCTTTAAGTGATGCTATTTCGGATGCTTTAGCTAAGGAGTCTGAGAGCAATAATTCTAAACAAAAGGAAGAATCCGAGCATAAGTAATTTGAAATTGAATTTATAACTCAACTATAAAGCGCCAGCAGATTCTCCTGTTGGCGCTTTTACTATACTTGTACTTATTTGCTTTACTTTTAGCGGTGCGTGTGAGTGTGCGCGTATCGCGCGTATTGCATTGTATTTATTAAAAATTAGAGTTGGTTATCTGGATCTTCCTCATCTTCAGCAGGTCCTAGAAGAATTCTTTCAGTTAAATTTACTGCGCACATTAATAATGTTGTAAGAATAATAATCACAAAAGTTGCAGAAAAAATAAGTGGTGTTCTGTACGAATTGTACGCAAATTGCAGCCAAATTCCGAGCCCATCTTTTGCGCCTAAATATTCTGATGTAGAAGCTAAACCGAAAGCGTATGCAGCACTTATTTTTATTCCTCCGAATATTTGTCTTGCTGCGACTCGTAATTTTACATGCCACAAGGTCCATACTCGTCCAGCTCCGCACGTTAGTGCAACGTCACTATAAAAAGTCGGTACTGCTTCAAGTCCTCTAATAGTTTGAACTGCAATAGGGAATAGGCTAAAAATCATAACTATTATGATTTTTCCAGAAATCTCAAAACCGAACCATATTAGAAATATTGGAGCTATTGAAATAAGAGGTAGCGTTTGTGCAGCGCATAAAAGTGGGAACAGCGCAGAATGTAAAGGTTTACATACGTGGAATCCAACTCCAAGAAGAATACCTAAAAATATAGCTAGCAGGAATCCAATAACAGTTTCTTGTGAAGTAACTATTGTTGCTGGTATTAGCGTAGGCCACGTATCATTCGTAGCATCTGCAATTGCTAGTGGTGATGGAATAAGATTCTCTGATAGCTTGTAATACATACATGCTAACTGCCATAAAGTAAAGAAAAGTATTACTGATACTACTGTTGGCAGATATTTGAAAATTACGTGTTTTAAACGCGAGTGCGTCATACGTGTAAATTCCTTCCGTAAAAGTTCCGTAAAAGTCGTAGTATGTGCGAAATTCGATTGCTGCCCCAATCGGAATCTTTCAAGATTACTTATGCACAAGTCTTCAACTATTGTAAAGATGCGTGCCAACCATTTTTTATTTATAGAAAAATTAGTTTTTGTAATTAATCTTCTAAATGTCGGATGATGTGTGCATAATCAAAATCGTTTCGTGAGTCAATGTGTGGCAAACCGTGCATCGTGCTTTTTAAAGAGCGTGCGGGGGCATTGAACGGGCGCGGGCTAGGACCTTCATACCGTTTTCTGCCAAGTCTGTGCTGCATTTCCCAGAAAATGGTGAGTAAAAACAAAGTAGGGAACTCATGAATATGCGTGGTGTTAAACGCTTCTGTGCAGCACTTCTTTCAGTATGCTGTTTATATTCGTGTGCTGCATGCGGATCTTCGCAACAAAGTAATGGTAAAAATCTTCGTAAAGTATCGTTTATGCTTTTTTGGGCACCTGATACTAATCATATTGGTATTTATGTTGCAAAGCATAAAGGTTGGTTTAAAGATGCCGGTTTGGATGTTAATATTCTTGCCGTTGCACAAACCGGTTCTGAACATGCTGTAGATAGTGGTGCCGCTGATTTTGCTCTTACTACACTAACTAATGTTGCTGATTTTTCCACTAAGGGTGCAAATCTTGAGCAGGTTATGCAAGTTCAGCAGAAGCCAAGTGCTATATGGTGTTCTCTTGCAAGCAACAATAAGATTCATTCTCCTAAAGATTTTGATGGACGCACTTTTGCTACTTTCGGTTCTGCTGAAGGTGATGCTGTTATTCGTAGAATGATTCAGCATGATGGTGGAAAAGGTAACTTCAATAAGGTAACTGTTGGTACTTCTACATTCCGTACTCTCGAAACCGGTAGAGCTGATTTTGGTGGATTCTACGGTACTTGGGAAGGAGTTCAGTCTGAATTATTTGGACCGAAACTTCGTTGCTTTAAAGAAGGAGATTACGGTGTCCCAGGTCAGCCTGATACTATCGGCATAATTACCAACAAGAACACTATTAGTAAAGATCCAAAGCTTGTTCGTGCTTTCGTTAAGGCTGCAAAAAGAGGATACGAGTATGCGTACGAGCATCCAGATGAGGCTTCAAATATTTTGGTTGAAGAAGCAAAAGAAGCTAATCTTGATCCAAAATTCGTTAAGAAAAGCATGAAAATGATTGTTGACGGCGAATATTGGGGAAGTCACGCAGATATTAAAAGTGGAAAGTTTGTATTCGGTACTAGCGATGTAAATGGTGCTCAAAAGTACTTTAACTTCCTGAGTAAGGAAGGTGCTTACACTGATTCTAAAGGTAAAGTTACGAATCAATTGCCTAATGCTAAGAAACTTTCTACTGACGAGTTTTTGAAATAATGTAGGTCAAAAATAATATTGGCTATTTTCTTGCTAGAATAGGCAGGAGTATATAAAGGCGTATCAGCAAAGCGTCAATGTACGTTATGCGCGTGATACGCCTTTTTGTTTTATATTGCTTGTTTACAAATAATAGGCAAAGAAAATGGGGATAGTATGTCATCGGATTTTTGGCTGATTGCAGGTTTAGGAAACCCTGGTACGAAATATGAAGGTACTCGCCATAATATGGGGTTTATGGTTGCTGATGTGCTTAGTTCGCGTTGGTCAATATCTTTTTCGGATCATAAAGGTTTGGCTAAGCTTGGTAAAGGTGTTATGAATCTTGATGGCAAGCTTGCTAAGTTCTTTTTGGCTAAGCCTCTTACCTTTATGAATGATTCAGGTGCTGCTGTTGCATCAATAAGCGCATACTATCAGATTGAGCCGGATCATATTGTTGTTATTCATGACGATATGGATTTAGATTTTGGTCGTATTAAAGTAAAAGCCGGTGGTTCCGCAGGTGGGCATAATGGTATTCGATCAATTGATAGATCTCTTGGAACTCCTCAATATGCTCGTGTGAGAATGGGAGTAGGTCATGCTCAGAGAGGCTCTCATGCTCACGAGAATACAGTGAACTGGGTTCTTGGAGGTTTTGCTCCTCAACAACGAGCTGAACTTGATAATTTTTTGGCTGATGGTGCTGATGCTGTAGAAAGCGTTATTTTCCGCGGTCTTAGCGCAACTCAAGAGCACTTTAATGGACGCTAATTGTGCGTTATAGCGCAATTTTATAATTTGTAATTACACTAGTAAAACCGGTAGTTTTATGCAAAAAACTGTTACTTATCGCTCTGAAGTATCTTATAAAAAAGAAAATAATTATGGGGGAGCTTTATCTGATCTTCTTTCGCGCTTATGCGCAGGAGATGAGAAGTTTAGTAAACTTTGCGATTTGCGTTCTCGGCTTGAAAAAGAGCCTCAGAATGTGGATGAAAAGTATGTGAATATTGTTAATGTTTCTTCTCCTGTTGGAATAAGACCTGCTTTAGTTGCGAAAGTTGCTGAACAGTATCCTGTAGTTTTAGTAGTTCCTTCTGGAAGGGAAGCTGACGAAGTAACTGATTCTATTCGTGACTGGTATGAGGGAAATCAAAAAGATATAGCGAAACTTGAAGCTTGGGAGACTTTACCTCATGAAAGATTGTCGCCTAGAGCAGACACTGTTGCTTCGAGAATAGCTGTTTTTCGCAGATTGCGTCACCCTGATTCCTCTAGTGATTTATTTGGGCCGATTCGCGTACTTGTTATGCCGGTAAGATCTCTTATACAGCCTGTTGTATCTGGTCTTGCTGATGTTGAGCCTCTTGTATTTTCATGCGGATCTCAAATGCCTTTAGAAGAAGCTATAAAACGTCTTGTTGAGAATGCTTATACGCGTGTCGATTTAGTTATGGAGCGAGGAGAATTTGCTGTAAGAGGCGGAATTCTTGATATTTTTGTTCCAACAATGACTCATCCTGTGCGAATGGAATTTTTTGGAGATGAGATAGATAGTATAAAACAATTTCATGCTTCCGACCAGCGTACGTACGGTAACGTTATACGTAGTCTATGGGCTACTCCTTGTAGAGAATTACAGCTTACTGAAAGTGTTTGTAAACGTGCTAAGTCTTTAATTGGTTCTATTCCTAACGCTGATGACATGCTTGAATCTATTTCACAAGCTATACCAGTAGAAGGTATGGAATCTTTAATTCCAGCTCTAATAGACAATATGGAATCAGTGCAAAGCATGCTTCCAGATGATGCTGTAATCATGTTTTCTGATATTGAGAAATGTAGACGAGCTGCTGATGATGTTACTAAAACAGCTAATGAGTTTCTTGCAGCAAGCTGGCATGTTGCAGCGAGTGGACGCGGTTCGGGTGCTCCTATAACTTTTGATCAAGCTAATTTCTTAGATTTTGAAGAAACATTATCATCTTTATATTATTCGCAACATGATGTTTGGAAATTAACATCACTAAATATTGATGCAGATACAGTTAGCAATAATCAAATAAACGTTAATCTTCCTGCTATATCTCCTAATGAGTTTAGAGGTAGTGAAGAAAAAGTTACAAACGGTATTAATGCATTGCTTGATGACGGATATGATGTGACGATTACTGCAGCAGCAAGTGGTACTGTAGCAAGACTAAGCCGTGCGTTAAAACAGACAGGAATTGTACGATTTTCTTCTTTAGTTTCTAATGCAGTAGACGGATTTATAGACGAAAGCGCTCGAATAGCTTTACTAACTGAAAGAGATATAACAGGACATTCTTCTGCTGCAAGTCGTCTTAAAACTCCGCAAAAAAGACATAAAGCTATTGATCTTATGGAGCTTAAGCCAGGTGATTTCGTTGTACACGATCAGCATGGCATAGGCCGTTTTATTGGTATGAAACAGCGCAATATTGCTGTTTCTGGTGGTACGGCTGAAAGAGAATATTTAGTAATAGAGTATGCTCCAAGCAAGCGTAACGCTCCTGCAGATAAACTTTTTATACCAACAGATCAACTTGATGCTGTAAGTAAATATATTGGTGCGGAAATACCAAAACTAAATAAGCTTGGTGGGTCTGATTGGGCTGCTACAAAAGCGAAAGCAAGAAAACATGTTCATGAGATTGCAGAAAATCTTATTAAACTATATTCAGCAAGACAACAGTCTAAAGGTTTTGCTTTTAGTAAAGATACTCCATGGCAAAAAGAGTTGGAAGACGCATTCCCATATCAGGAAACTCCAGATCAGCTTACTACAATTGATGAAGTAAAAGCTGATATGGAAAAACCAATGCCTATGGATCGTTTGATTTGTGGCGATGTAGGCTTTGGCAAAACTGAGATTGCTTTAAGAGCTGCGTTTAAAGCAGTGCAAGATTCAAAACAGGTTGTTGTACTTGTTCCAACAACTCTTCTTGTACAACAGCATTTTGATACTTTTACTGAAAGATTCGAAGGTTTTCCTGTAAAAGTAGCTGCTATGAGCAGATTCCAAACTAAAAAAGAGATAGATAATACTTTGGAGGGTCTTGCGGACGGTAGTGTTGATGTTGTAATTGGTACGCATAAGCTACTTAATCCTAGTATAAAATTCAAAGATTTAGGATTAGTCATCATTGATGAAGAGCAGCGTTTTGGGGTTGAGCATAAGGAAACTTTAAAAGCTTTACGTACGAATGTAGATGTGTTGAGTCTTTCTGCAACGCCAATTCCTAGAACACTTGAAATGGCCGTAACTGGAATTCGAGAAATGTCAACTTTGGCTACGCCTCCTGAAGATCGTCTTCCTGTATTAACTTACGTTGGCGCATATGAGGATGCTCAAGTTGCTGCTTGTGTGAAGCGTGAATTGTTGCGTGCAGGTCAAGTATTTTATGTGCACAATCGCGTAGAAGATATTAGTTCTGTTGCTAATAAAATTCATGAGCTTGTTCCGAATGCGCGCGTTGCTATCGCGCACGGAAAAATGGGAGAGAAACAGCTTGATGCTGTTATTCGAGATTTTTGGCATAGAGATATTGATGTGCTTGTTTGTACTACGATTATTGAAACTGGACTTGATATTTCCAACGCAAATACGCTTATTGTAGATCACGCTGACAGATTTGGACTAAGTCAATTGCATCAGTTGCGTGGAAGAGTTGGTCGTGGACGTGAGCGCGCATACGCTTACTTCTTGTATGATCCGTCTAAGCCTATGACACAACAGTCTCACGATAGACTTGCAACAATTGCTCAACACACTGCACTAGGCTCTGGTTTTGATGTTGCTATGAAAGATTTGGAATTGCGTGGTACTGGTAATCTTCTTGGCGATGAGCAAAGTGGTCATATTGAGGGCGTTGGTTTTGATCTTTACGTCCGCATGGTTTCCGAAGCTGTAGAAAAATATAAGGAGCCTGAACGTGAAGAGGCTGTTTCGGTTAGTATAGATCTTCCTATTGAAGCATCTATACCAACGGATTATATTGATGCGGATAAATTGCGATTAGAAGCTTACAGGAAACTTGCGCAAGCTCAGAATGATAATGATCTTAAAGAAATCAGTGATGAGCTTACGGATCGTTACGGTAATCCTCCTAAATCTCTTGAAGCTTTATTTGATGTCGCTCGTCTTAGATTTAAAGCTAGAGATTTAGGAATAACTCAGCTAGTTTCGCAAGGTCGCTCACTTAGAGTTGTGGGATTTGATCCAAAAGAGTCAGTATTGATGCGAATGAAACGCATATACAAATCATTACAGTACAGGCCGTTAAATCATTTGCTGATTGTTCCAACTCCTTTTGAAACTTCTCTAGGTTCTGCTGCTATGAGCGAGCATGAAATCATAAAGTGGGTAGATCAGTTGCTTGATGATCTAGCATGGTAAGTGCAGTAATTTCGCTATTTTTTGCTACTTTTTGCTACTCTTGCTACTTTTACTGCACTTTAGTTATGAGATTGTACCCATGATTAGTAAGAACAGACTGTAGTTGCAATAAGTATGTGTGGGCTGCGTCAGAAAGATTTGTTCTCTCATTTTTTATCCAGCCAACAAGCATTGTTTCTTCGCACTCCAAAGGAATCGTAACAATTTTTTCATTATTAAGATCGCCGTTGTCAATTCCAGTGCAAACTGTGTAACCGTTTAAACCAATAATAAAGTTAAGAATTGTTGCGCGGTCACTTACATTAATTTTCTTTGGAGGATGATTAGGCCAAACTGCCTCTTCTGCAAAGAAGAAACTTCCATCTTCGCCTTGCTCGTATTGTATAAAAGGATATGGTTTTAAATCGTCCAAAGTTAAACTGCTTTTTGAAGCAAGTGGATTGTCTTTCGAAATAAAAACATGAAGCTTTGCGCGGAAAAGTGGGTGAAATTCTAAATGCTTTTCTCTTAGCATTTTTCCAATAACATCTTTATTGTAGTCTGAAAGATACAAGATTCCTATGTCTGCGCGCATATCATTAACTTGATTAATAATATTTTTTGTACGTGTTTCTCTAATATAAAACTCATACTCATTTGACTGTATGCTACGAATCATTTCTACGAAAGCTTCAACAGCAAACATGTAATGTTGAGTAGCCACGCTGCATAATTGCCTTCTAGGTTTTTTACTAGAATATCTTTCCTCAAGTAATGCAGCTTGATCTAAAACCTGCCTCGCGTAAGTCAGAAATTCTGCACCTTCTACAGTAAGAACAATTCCTTGAGATGATCTCATAAAAATTTCTATGCCGAGTTCTCTCTCTAGTTCGCGAACTGAAGAACTTAAAGCTGGTTGTGATACATATAATTCATGTGACGCTTCATTCATAGATCCGCATTCGAAAATTTTTACAATGTACTTCAACTGAAGTAGCGTCATAATAAGTACCTTCCTGGCTGATTTTTATAATTTTTCTATTTAATTTTTCTATTTCTCAGTGTATTTAAATTAAATAGAGCTTTTACTCAACAATTCTGTCACTGCTTAAGCGTTAGCTAACTGTTACATAACTACTATAAACTTACGCCTAGTGAAGCTAAATCTTTGCGTGCTTGTTCAGCTGTTGTAAATACGAATGCATTCATATTTACATTATTAGCGCCATCAATATTTTGCGGTTTGTCGTCAAAAAATACTGTACTTTCAGCTTTTAGTCCAAACCTACTAATAGCAAGTTTGAAAATTTCCGGCTGTGGCTTATGCAAATGTTCTACACCAGAAATAATAGTTCCTTGCAGAAGTGTTGAAAGTTCTGGGAATTTTTTCAACGCAAGTGGGAAAGTCTCACTAGACCAATTCGTTAATCCCCAAACACCATAACCTGCATTTCGTAAATCTTTTAGCAAATCAACCATGCCAGGCATCATGCGCGTAAGAACTTGATCATAATGTGCGCAGTACCAGCGGAAAGCTTCAGCGAGTTCACTTCCAAAACGGCGTTCGTATTCAGGCATAAGATCTTTCAAAAGTTCGCCGCCGTCCATGCGATCTTCAAACTCGTAGAATCCTGCTAAATCGTCCTTTCCAAAGCTTCCATTAGGGCAAATCGTATCAACTAAATTTGGGAATTGTTTTTCTAAGCAATTTCTACAGTTCCACTCTAATAGAACTTTGCAGTAATCAAACATAACGTCGTGAATCTCAACTGTTTTTGTACTGTTCATATTTTTGATACTTCCTATTTTTTCGTATTTGTTTTTCGTATTTGTTTTTCGTGTTTGTTTGCGTATTTTTATTAGCTTATTTTTAAGATTTCACTTCATATTTATGAGAATCCCAAAAACGTGTGGTAATGCTGCGATTATGTCGCTAGCAACAATTGGGTGTTCAAGCATAAGAGGTTTCTTGGCTTTCACAAGTTCCTTAACAAACTGTGTGTAATTATTTTCGCTACTGCTATAAGCTGCCAACATTGCTGAAATGCCATGTATTACTGCTGCGCTAGCCGCAATAATAGCGTAGTTTTCGATAGTTTCTTCCTGTTGAGCGAGAGTGGCGCCAATAATTCCAGACAGTACATCTCCAGATCCTGCTGTTGCGAGCCAAGATGGACCATATTGTGCTACATATACTGGTTTATTAAGATTTTTTGGCGATGCAACAATTGTTTTTGCGCCTTTAAGTAGTACTGTTGCGCCAGTAAGATCTGCTGCTTTTTGTGCGTAATAAATTGGATTGCTTATTATTTGCTGCGAGCTTATGCAAGAATCATATCGTTTAAAAAGGTAACTTAATTCGCCGGCATGTGGGGTTAAAATTACTTTTTGGCAAACGTTTTTTGGTAGTAAGTCTAAAGCGCCTGCGTCTACGCATACTGGCGGCAAGGATTTTTGAGTTTCTGATTGTATATTATTTTCTTCAGATTCGTATTTTTTGAGTATTTCTTCTATATATTTTCGTTGAGATTTTATTTCTTCGTCGTAACTGTGTTCTGAATCTGATATTCCTGACCCTATTGTTAAAGCGTTTATTTTTCCTTGTAATTTTTCAGAAACGACTGCTTCTGGCAGTGATTGTAATACTAAATTTTGTGCGCGTAACGGTCCTGCGTAACGCACCATTCCTATATTGCAATATGCAGCTGCTTTAGTACTTAATACTGCTGCTCCGGGATACGAATTTGAACCTGTGATTAAACCAAGAACTCCTCGTGAATACTTATTGTCAGTACTTTGTGGGGTTCGTACGTATTTTGACACAGTTTGCATGTTAATTTCTATTGCAGATGTGCCTTCTGTTTGTGAATAACTATTTTGAGAATGTAGGTTTAGCTGGGTTTCTTGGAATGTCATATTATTAAGTTTAATCGTTGTGATGCATGTTAGTAAGTTTGTTAGTTTACTGTTTTATTTTTTATATTTGGACAAATGTATTGTTCGATTAACATATGTTGTGTTCCAATATGTAAATATTTTGAGAAGAAATGTAATTTTTGAGTTATTCGCGTGTTGCGGCGTGTCGAGCGTGTTGAGGTAAAAATTAGAATTTTTTATAGCGGAAATATTTGATATAACAAATTTATTAGTGCTTTCAGTATTTGCTTATATATAGCCGTTTTATCTATGTTATTTTTTGTTTGATTTTATGCATCAAATCAAAAAAATCGTATTATATCAGATAAAATTTTAGCAAAACGCGTTTTTTAAAAATAAATTATATTTTTCCACATTTTTGATTGACCTATGCGCATATTTTTCTTATGCTATAAGCGTTATTGCGAATGATTATTTTTTTCATGAGCAAAGTCTCGAAATCGACCCCTGCAATAACGCTAAAGATTCCTGAAAGGAACAATGTGAAAACTGCACGAATTTTCGCAACTGCTGCTGCGGTTGCATTACTAGCAACTTCTATGAGTGCTTGTGGTTCTTCAAAGAACTCTGATAGCAAAGCAAAAGGTAATCAAGTGAACGTAGTTGCAACAACTACTCAGATTTGCGATTACGTAACACAAATTGCGTCAACTGCAGACGCAAAATCTGGATTAAGTCTAAACAAAACCGATTCTCAAGGTAAGAAGTCTGTAATCGGAGCTCCTCAAGATAAAGCAAAGTCTACTATTAATCTGACATGCTTACTCGCGCCGAATGCTTCTGCTCACGAACACGAAATGACTCCAGCTCAATCTAAAGCATTATCTAAAGCTGACTTAATGCTGGTTTCTGGCGTTGATCTTGAGCACTTCTTGGATCAGGCTGTAAAAGCAACTGGCTTCAAAGGTACTATGGGCGTAACATCCGGTATTCTTACAGCTGATGAAATTAAAGATCCAAAGGCTGAAGCTGCTAAAGAAAAGAATCTTCCATACAAGATTGATCGTGGTATTGCTAAAGTGCATGCTGAAAAGTGGCCATTCCCTCCAGAAGAAGGTGAAAAAGAGCCTGAATTCCAATATGATCCACATATTTGGACAAGCACTAAGAACACTATGATTCAGGTTAAGAATATCGGTAATTTCCTCGGTAAAGCTCTTCCTGGAAGCAAAACAATTTTCGACGAGCACGTTGAAAAGTTTACAAAGTCTTTGACTGATTTGGATTCATGGGCTACTGAAGCTTTGAATAGTGTTCCTAAGGAGCATCGCGTTCTCTTCACTTCTCATGATGCTTTCGGATACTTCTCAAGAGATTACGACGTAAAGTTCATAGGTGCTGCACTATCTGACTTCAATAGCCAGCAGGATGCAACAGCTGAGCATATTAAGCAAGCTGCAGAAGCTGTTAAAAAGTCTGGTGCAGTCGCGCTGTTTGCTGAAAATTCCAACAATTCTAAGTCAATCAAGGCTGTTGCTTCTGCGGCAGGTGTAAAAGCTATTATTGGTGACGATGCTTTATATGGTGATTCTCTTGGACCAGTAGGCTCTGCGGGAGAAACTTATATTGGATCTATCGTTCACAATGTTGAAACCTTAGTGAAGGCTTGGAATGGTAAGGTTCCAGAGCTTCCAGACACGATTAAGTCCATGTTGAAGAAGTAGTTAACGATATAAAAGGTCGGTAAATAGTGAGTAAGAGCGTCCTCGCAATGAAAGATTGCGACCTAGCATACGGCTATAAAACCGTAGTTACTGGGATTAACGGTAGCTTAGAATCTGGTGAGGCTTTGGCTTTGATCGGTCCAAATGGATCTGGAAAAACAACGTTTTTGCAGGCCATAATCGGAATTGTGCGCGTAAGTCATGGAGAGTTACGCATGCCAAAGTCAATCTCAATTGGCTACGTTCCTCAGCAAGTTGATTTGGACTTGACATTTCCAATCACTGCTAGGCAAGTAGTAGCCATGGGATTGAGCAGAAAAACTGGATTCTTTGGTATTTTGCGTAAATCGCAGAAAGCTGCCGTTGAGGACGCTCTTCGTCACGTTGGTCTTTTAAAACGTGCAGACATGCGCTTTGGTGATCTTTCTGGAGGTCAAAGACAGCGAGTTCTTCTTGCTAGAGCTATAGTTGCAAAGCCGACTTTAATATTACTTGATGAACCGTTTAATGGTTTAGATGAGCCGAATAGGCGAGAACTTCTTACAATTATGAAATCAGCGAAACAAGAAGGTATATCTTTCGTAGTTTCTACACATGATCTTGTTATAGCTGACGCTATATGTGAAAAAGCATTGTTGCTAGCTGGTAAGCAAATAGCATTCGGAAATTTGCGAGAAGTAATGACAAAAGAAAATATTTCTATTGCATACGGCGGTACTATTCCAGCATCAACAGCCGGATTGACGCTTAATGAAATTTCTGATGAGTCTGCAAATAATGATGATTCAAACTCTTTAAAGGGTGAGAATCATGCTAGCTGAACTCGTTGAATATTTGAGGCAACTTTTAGAACCAATTGATGAGCTTGATTTTATAGCATCAGCACCTTATCTTTTTCGACCGTTCTGTCTGCTAGTTATGCTTGCAATAGCGAGTGGCGTAGTAGGTGTTTTTGTGAATTTGCGTTGCGCTGAGTTTAATGCTGAAGCGTTTGTTCATGGAATATTCCCAGGTATAGTTGTTGGAGCGCTTTACGGTGGTATAGATAATATTCTTCCCGGTGCGTCCATTTGCGCTGTAATTTTAGTAATTGCGCTTGTATTTGCCACAAGATGTGAACGAATAAACGAGTCGATTATTGCAACTGTTCTTACAACATTCTTCGCGTGTGGAATCGTTATCTCGCTTAAAAAAGGAGATATGTCAGGACAGTTAGAAGCTCTTATGTTTGGGCGACTTCTTGATGTTACTGACGATAGAATGACCCAAGCTATGTGGATTTGCTTGCTAACTATAATTGTTTTGCT
This sequence comes from Gardnerella sp. 2492, assembly GCF_050320365.1. NCBI lineage: Bacteria > Bacillati > Actinomycetota > Actinomycetes > Bifidobacteriales > Bifidobacteriaceae > Gardnerella > Gardnerella sp. 2492. Next base: position 87,381 of record NZ_CP186952.1, read on the forward strand.
ACTGACATGGAAACAGCAAGTTATTGTGGCATTTGATAGGACGAGCGCACGTCTTATGGGCGTAAATACTCTTTTTGTTGACATAATTTTGAATGCTGGAATTGCTGCAGTAGTTGTTTCAGCCTCATCCGCTGTCGGAGTGCTGCTTGTTATAGGATATTTGATAATTCCTGGAGCTAGCGCAAGATTAGTTGCAAGAACTGTCAGATCAATGGCTTTTGTGGCTATTGGTGTTGGTATTGCTGGAGTTTTGCTTGGAATGTATGTGATGAATCTCGAATTAGATCACCCTATTTCTCCTCAAGCTGCAGTTGCTTTAAGCATATGCGCAATGTTCGTGGTTGTGCTTATTCTACGAACAATTTATAGATGCATATATTCTCTGCTTCAATCTAAAAAAATTTTGAAATTAAGTAATTCTCAGTCAGATACTGGTGTTGATCTTACTGATCATGCTGATCTTACTGAGCTTACTGGCGCAAAGCGAGGCTAATCATGGTAAGTATGTGGCAAATTATTGCGCTTCCCATGGTTGAGGCGGTAGTTGTAGGAGCCTTGTGTGGACTTGTTGGCTCATTAGCTTTATTAAATCAGCGTATTTTCTTCACTGAATCTATTACGCATGCTGCGTTTCCTGGAGCAGTTTTAGGCGTAGTTGTAACCTCAATGTACACAATTGATCAGAATATTCTTTCTATAGGATTATTTGTTGGAGCAGCTTTTGCTTGTATAGTTCTTTCTTTTGTAATGCATGCTCTTTCTAAATTAAAAGGAATATCTTCTCAAGCTGCTGCTGGAATTACGCTTACTGTTGGTTTTGCAAGTGGATACTTTTTAAACAAGTGGTTTGCTCCTCTTCCGTTACGTATTGAAAGCTTCTTAGCAGGATCATTGCTGAATTGTACTCATGCTGATGTTGCAGCTGCATCATTTACGCTTTTGCTAGCATTATTACTTTGGATGTTGAACGCTGCTAATTTAGTTCACTGCTCTTTTGATCCTACTGATTACAAAGCTTCTGGTGGAAGAGCTGGATTAATGCAAGGTCTTGTATTAGCTCTTATTATCATAACTGTTTCTGTTATTATTCCTGCGGTTGGAACTGTTGTTTCTGTATCCCTTATAGCTGCACCTGCTGCAGCACTTAAGGGCAAAGTCTCGTCAATTCACATGTTTGTTATTGCTTGCGTTTTAACTTCTGTGATTATTGCTTTAGCTGGATTGGGTATAGCGGTAATATTTAGTCTTTCTACTGGCGGTAGTATAGCAATCGTTGCTGGAGCTTTCTTCCTTGCAGTGAAGTTATGTGAAAGTTTATTTGTTGCCTTACATCAGTTATTTACAAAGCATTTTTCTTCTAAACAAAAACTAGCAAGTAGAGTATTTAGTAAAATTTAATACAATTAGCGAAAATAATTACAAAAATCTATTAGTTTTTAGTAATTTTACTATTCTGTCTGCTGTGTGTTCTAGAGTGACAAGCAATTGTGCGTGAAAAATGCGCGCGATTGACGTCGTTGTTTTAAACGGCTTGCGTAATTTTGTTGCGTAAGCCGTTTATGTATGTGATATGTTTATAAATTCATCGACGCCACACAAGTCCAGGTCTGCACATTAGTAACGCAAGACCCCGATAGAAAAGGACAATTATGGCTGAAAATACCATCTCCATCACCGTAAACGAGGAACGCAAGGAGGTGGATGCAAGCTTCACTGGCGTTGAACTTTTCGCGGAAGATAAGAATATTATTGCCGTGCGTTTAAATGGCGAGTTGCGTGATTTGTACACGCCTCTTCATGACGGCGATACCGTGGAATCAGTAGCTCTTGATAGTGAAGATGGCATCGCAATCATGCGTCATTCCGCTACCCATGTGATGGCTCAAGCTGTTCAAGAAATTCGACCAGACGCAAAGTTGGGCGTAGGTCCTGTAATTAAAGACGGCTTCTACTACGATTTCGATGTTGATACTCCATTTACGCCAGACGATTTGAAGCAAATCGAAAAGCATATGCAGCGCATTATTAAAGAGTCTCAATCCTTCCGTCGTCGCGTTGTAACAGAAGATGAAGCGCGCGCTGAAGAAGCAAACCAACCTTATAAGTTGGAGTTGATTGGGGATAAGGAAGCGGCTCTTGATCCGGCTGCTGCTGGCGAAATCAGCAAGCATGAGCTTAGCATGTACGACAATTTGGATCGCGAAGGCAATAAAGTTTGGAGCGATTTGTGCCGCGGACCTCACTTGCCAAATACTCGCTATATTAAGGCTTTTAAGCTTGAGCGTGTAGCTGCAGCTTACTGGCGTGGCTCGGAGCAGAATCCTATGCTTCAGCGCATTTACGGAACTGCATGGCCAAGCAAGGAAGAACTTAAGGCTTACACAACTCGTATGGAAGAAGCTGCTAAGCGTGATCATCGTAAGCTCGGCCAAGAGATGGATTTGTTCTCATTCCCAGACGAGATTGGTCCAGGCTTGGCAGTGTTCCATCCAAAGGGTGCTGCAATCATTAACGCAATGGAAGATTATTCTCGCGAGCAGCATCGCAAGCATCACTACAGCTTCGTACAAACTCCTCACATTACTAAGGGTGGATTGTATGAGACTTCCGGCCACTTGCAGTGGTACAAGGATGGCATGTATCCTCCAATGAAGCTTGACGAAGAGCGCGACGAAAACGGTAACGTAACCCGCCAGGGCGCTGACTACTACTTGAAGCCAATGAATTGCCCAATGCATAACTTGATCTTTAAGTCTCGTCAGCGTTCTTATCGTGAGCTTCCTTTGCGCTTGTTTGAGTTTGGTACCGTGTATCGCTACGAAAAGTCTGGCGTTGTTCATGGCTTAACTCGCGTGCGTGGCTTGACTCAGGATGATTCGCATATTTACTGCACTCGTGAGCAGATGCGCGATGAGTTGAAGAGCTTGCTTAACTTTGTGCTTGGTCTTCTTAAAGATTTTGGTTTGAACGACTTCTACTTGGAGCTTTCCACTAAGGATGAGCACAAGTTCGTTGGTTCCGACGAGATTTGGGAAGAAGCAACAAACACTTTGGCAGAGGTTGCTAAAGAGTCTGGTTTGGAACTTGTGGACGATCCAGGTGGAGCTGCATTCTACGGCCCGAAGATTTCTGTGCAGGCGCGAGACGCAATTGGCCGCACTTGGCAGGTTTCTACCATTCAGCTCGACTTCAACTTGCCTGAGCGCTTTAAGTTGGAGTACATTGCGGCTGATGGTAGCCACCAGCGCCCGGTTATGATTCACCGCGCACTCTTCGGTTCTATTGAGCGCTTCTTCGCTATTTTGCTTGAGCATTACGCAGGCGCATTCCCAGCATGGTTGGCTCCAGTTCAGGTAACTGGCGTTCCTGTTGCAGACGAGTTTGCTCCACACTTGCAAAAGTTTATTAGCGATTTGGAAGAGAACATGGTTCGTTGCGAAATGGACAGCTCTGACGATCGCTTTGGTAAGAAGATTCGTAACGCTTCTAAGTCTAAGGTACCTTTCACTTTGATTGCTGGTGAAGAGGATGTGAACAACAATGCTGTGAGCTTCCGCTTCCGCGATGGCAGCCAATTGAATGGTGTTCCTGTTGCACAAGCTAAAGAGTGGATTTTGTCCATTATTAAGCAGCGCGTTCAGGTGAATACTGCAGAAGATTTCGAGCGCTACACTAAGTGATTTAAGTTAGCTAGGTGGTAATCTAGCTAACCTAAAACTAAATGTAAGCTGAATCCGTAAATAAAAAGCCCACACTTCTTAGCGTTGTGCGGGCTTTTTTATATATAAATCGCTACACCGTTATTTTCTCAGTTTGTTGACTGAGTTTTTAACGGTGTTTTGCTATTTACCGTTATTTTCTCAGTTTGTTGACTGAGTTTTTAACGGTGCTTGTATCTTCTTACAGTCGCTTGGTTAGTATGGGATTGTTTATTAAACACAAGCCTTATTTGTTTAGTTACGCTAGGAAGGTTGAATTCAATGCTGGAATCATTACGCAGTGGATTTAAACGTGCTATTTCTCCAATTGCAAAATTCCTAGTGCGACTAGGCGTAACTGCTAATTCAATAACAATTGTTGGCACGGTAGCAGTAGTTATTATTGCTTTTGCTACTGCTTTTAGTAAACAGTTTGTTATTGGTACTATATTTTTAACTATTTTTGTGCTTGCAGACAGTTTAGATGGTTCTGTTGCTGCTTTAACAACAGGCGGTACTAAATTTGGTGCATTTCTTGACTCAACTCTTGATCGTATTGCGGACTGGTCTTTATTTATATCAGTGTGCATATGCTTGTATAAAGCTCACGAAAAAGAAATGTGCACTTGGATTCCAACTTTTAATGGAAACATAATAAAATACGTAGGATTGTTAAGTTGTTTGATTGCTCTTATGGGAGCTTTCGTAACTTCATACACTCGCGCTAGAGGGCAGTCAATAAATGTCGATCCTAAAAAAGGTTTAATCACTCGCGCAGATCGCGTAGCTGTGATCCTTGTATCTATGGGACTTGTTGGTCTTACAAATCAACTTTTTTGGTTAAGTCTTTCTATGATTTTGCTTGCTATTGGCGGTATTATTACCGTTTTCCAGAGAATTTTTGAAGTCAAAAAAAGCCTTAATCGTATAAGTGAGTAAATTTGTCTTGAAAGCGCAATAAAATCGTTTCGTTTGATTAACTGTACGTTTTAGGAGTATCATGTCAGGTCATTCCAAGTGGGCGACTACAAAGCACAAGAAGGCCGCTATAGACGCAAAGCGCGGCAAGCTTTTTGCCAAGCTTATTAAGAACATTGAAATTGCTGCTCGTTTGGGCGGTGGTGATCCTGATGGTAATCCTACATTGTACGATGCCATCGTAAAAGCTAAGAAAGCTTCTATGCCTGCCGATAACATCAAGCGCGCTGTAAAGCGTGGCTCTGGTGAAGAAGCTGGCGGCGCTAACTATGAGGAGATTGTCTACGAAGGTTACGCTCCTGCAGGTGTTGGCTTGATTATCGAGTGCCTTACAGATAACCGTAATCGTGCTGCTGCTGATGTACGTTCAACTCTTACTAAGGGTAATGGCTCTTTGGCTACAAGTGGTTCTGTGAGCTTTAACTTCGAACGTAAGGGTTTGATTGAAGTTCCATCTGAAGGCGTTGATTACGATAAGCTTTTTGATGTTGCTGCTGAAGCTGGTGCTGAAGATGTTGTTGATGACGGAGACGTTTACTCCGTTTACACTAATTCTAGCGATTTGGTTACAGTTCGTAAGGCTTTGCAGGAAGCTGGTTTCGACTACGATTCTGCTGACGTTATTATGCATCCAAATAACGAAGTTGAGTTGAGTTTTGAAGATGCTCAGAAGGTTTCTCGTTTGATTGATAATCTCGATGACCTCGATGACGTTCAGAATATTTATAGCAACTGGACTGCTTCCGACGAGGTGATGGCTAAGCTTGAGGAAGACGAATAATCTCCTATGATGATTTTTGGCGTTGATCCCGGGCTTACGCGTTGCGGGGTCGGCGTGATTGAAGCCGGCGTTTCACGTCGGCTTTCTTTTATTCACGTCGATGTATTACGTAGTGATCCTGACGTTTCGCAGGATTTGCGTCTTCTTTCTATATATAACGGTTTAGTCAAAAAAATTGAGCGGTTTTCTCCGGATGTTGTTTCTGTAGAGCGAGTTTTTGCGCAAGAAAATCGAAATACTGTTCTAGGTACTGCTCAAGTTGCAGGACTTGCTATGCTTGCTGCAGCTCAGCATAGCATTCCTGTTGCTTTGCATACTCCTACTGAAGTTAAACTTGCTGTTGCTGGGAACGGAAAAGCGGATAAAATGCAAGTGGAACGCATGGTTGCGCGTTTGCTTGGTCTTAATGTTTTGCCTACTCCTGCAGATGCTGCAGATGCTTTAGCTCAAGCAATTTGTCATGCTCTTCGACCAGAAGGTGCTTTGCAAGGTGGTGAGCGCGAGCAGCATTTAACCTCAGCTCAAAAGCAGTGGGCTTTAGCTCAACGCGCGGCTCGCACAAATAAATCTGTCTCTCGAGGAATGTAGGATACTTATAGAACATCTGTTCTATTTATGTTTGTTTTGTAGCGCATAAATAGATTAGTTTTCGAGTGTATTGTTGGTTTATTTGCAAGTTGAGTTAGGAAGAAGGTGAGTGCTTGTGATAGGTATGCTGGTTGGGAAAGTAGTGTCTGTTGACGCTCACGCTGCGCTTATTGCTGTTTCAGGTATAGGATACGAAACTTATATGCCTTCAACTGATCTTTCTTCTTTAAGAGATGGACAGGAAGTTACGGTTTATACTTCTTTGCAGGTCTCTCAAGATTCTTTAACTTTGTATGGATTTACTAGTCAATCTGCAAAGAAAATGTTTTTGCAAGTTCAAAAAGTAAGTGGAATAGGTCCGAAAGTTGCGCTTTCTTTGCTTTCTACACTTAATGTTGATCGTCTTTTGAAGGCTATTGAAGAGGGTAATATTAGCGAGCTTTCTTCTGCTCCTGGCTTGGGTAAAAAAGGCGCGCAAAAAATTATTTTAGAGCTTAAAGGCTCTATTGATATTGATTCAATGCATGATTCTGATTCAACTTCTCGCCGTAATGCTGTAGATTCTTCTATGCAATCTATTGTTGATGGTCTTATGTCTCTTGGTTGGAAGCAAAGTGATGCGCAATATGCAGTGAACTCGGTGTGTGAACGTTACGATATTGCATTGCCGATATCAGAATCTGATGTTCCTAAAGTGTTGAGGATGGCTTTAACTGCTCTTGATAGAGGAAAATAGTGTGATGAATTATGATTTATGGGGATGATATGGATAATTTATCAGTTGACAGTATGAGTACTTTTCCTGCAGTAAATACTGGTGCTGCGGAAGACTCGTTGCGCATGGTTTCTTCTTCTCCTTTAGCTAATGAGCAGTTAAGTGACGAAGAATTACGCCCTCATGCTTTGGACGGATTTATAGGACAGCCTCTTCTTAAAGCTCAACTTCAGCTTTTTCTTGATGCTGCTAAAAAGCGTGACGTTCCTCCTGACCACATGCTTCTCGCTGGCCCTCCAGGACTTGGTAAGACAACGCTTGCAATGATTGTTGCTAATGAGCTTGGTGTTTCTATTAGGATTACTTCTGGACCTGCTATTCAGCATGCTGGAGATTTAGCTTCTATATTAAGTGCGCTTGATACTGGTGAAGTTCTTTTTATTGATGAGATTCATCGTTTGCCTAGAGCTGCAGAAGAGTTGCTTTATATTGCTATGGAAGATTTTCGAGTTGATGTTATGGTTGGTAAAGGCCCTGGTGCTTCATCTATACCATTAACTCTTCCTCGTTTTACTGTTATTGGAGCTACTACTCGTGAGGGCATGCTTCCTTCTCCGCTGCGTGCTCGTTTTGGTTTTACAGCTCATCTTGATTTTTATCCTCACGAAGAGTTAGAAAAGCTCGTTGAGCGTTCTGCTAAAGTTCTTGGAGTCAATCTTGCTGATCAAGCTGCTAAAGAATTATCCTTACGCTCAAGAGGAACACCACGTATTGCAAACCGTTTGCTAAGACGAGTGCGAGATTGGGCTATTGTTCACGAACTGTCTTTAGTTTCTCGTGAAGATGTTGTTAATGCTTTAGCGTTATACCAGATTGATACTTTAGGTCTTGATAGGCTTGATATTGCTGTTCTTAAAGCAATAGTTAAACAATTTAATGGCGGCCCTGTAGGACTTAGTAATTTAGCTGCCATGGTTGGAGAGGAAGCTGAAACTGTTGAAACAGTATGCGAGCCGTATTTGGTTCGTGAAGGTTTCTTAATAAGAACTCCTAAAGGTCGTGTGGCAACTAATAAAGCATGGAAACATTTAGGAATAAACCCTCCTGACAATGTCAGCGAGATAGCATAAAATGATGATTTTGGGCAGCATTTCGACTGTCCTGTGGTTGGATATTTAAGGAGTGTATCGTGCCCCAAGTTCTTAGCCAATATGGTATGCTAATCATCCTAATCGTATTCATGGTCGCTATGATGTGGTTCCAGTCTCGTAACGCTAAAAAGCGCCAAAATGAGATGCGTTCATTCCATGATTCATTGGAAGCAGGAACGGAAGTAATCACAATTGGTGGCATTATTGGCAAAGTTGTTAGCGTAGACGCAAAATACGAAGAAATTGTTATTGATTCAGAAGGATCACTTCTTCGTGTTTCATTCCGCGCAGTAAACAGAACTTATATTCGTCCAGCGTTTATCAGTGATGAAGAAGCTGAAGCCGCTGAAAAAGCTTCTGAAAGCAAATCTGATACGGATGCTAAAGAAGTTGAAGATTCTTCGAAAACAGTAGAATCTAGTGCTAGTACAGAAAATAAATAAATAGTAGTGATAGCAGTCAAGGAGTAGCGCAAAAAATGTTACGACTTGACTGCTCTCTTTTCTAGTAAAATATGTAATCCTTTTGGAGAAAAGAATACTTGGTACTATGAAAACAAAAGATATTACTATAAAGCCTTTGCAAAACGTAAATTTAGAGGATAGAGAATATCTCGTTTCGCTTATTCGTACAATTCCAGGTTTTCCTAACCCAGAGATTACTTTTAGAGATTTTATACCTGTTTTTGCAGATGCTCGCGGTTTTAGTATTTTAATCGAAGCTTTAGTAGATGCGTTGCCAGTACAAGCTGACGATATAGATATTATTGCTGGTCTTGAAGCAAGAGGTTTCTTATTTGGACCAGTTTTAGCATCTAGATTAAAAAAGGGTTTTGTTGCTATTCGTAAAGCTGGTAAATTACCTCCAGAAGTTGTTAGTGAATCATACGATCTGGAATATGGTAAAGCCAGTGTTGAGATTGAAAAAGGTATTATTAAACCTGGTCAACGAGTGCTTATTGTAGATGATCTTATAGCTACAGGTGGTACTGCTAAGGCTGCAGCAAAACTTATTGAAAGATCTAAAGCAAAAGTCGCAGGCTTTGAATTTGTTATGGAACTTACTGGCATAAATGGTATGAGTGATTTAAGTGAGTATCATTGCAGTAGTTTAACAACAATGCCAGCATAACTATTAATGCCATATTACGTTTCTACCGTATGATATTAAATAATCGCATATGCTAGTTCTAAAAATTTAAAATAAAAATTTTAGTATTATTAATTATTGACGTAAGTAATATGAAAGAGGGGGTTGGTATGGATAAGTTAAAGTCGTTTTCGCTTAATATTGTCCGCGGTATTGCAGCTCCTCTTGTAGCATTATTCATATTTGCTTTATCAGTTGGTCTTTTTCTTTCTCTTACTCTTCTTGTGGTGTCTATTGAAGAGGGAACTGGAAATCTTTCCGATTCTTCAATGTCTATGACATGGGCTGTTCTAATATTCTCGCAAGGTGTTGGTCTGTCTATCGGAAATTGCGTATTAACTATAATTCCTTTAGGTTTAACGCTTCTATTACTGCTTCTTCTAATATCACTTATTCGTAGATTCCAAGATAGTGTACTATCATACTCAACTGGCTTCGTATGTTGGATACTAGCGAATGCTATTCTTTCTCAACATACGAACGCTATTTTTACTGACTCTTTCTCCATAATTGTTACTAAAAGCGCTATATTTTATGTTGTCGCGCTAATATTTGCAGTATATCCAAAGAGTTCTTTGTCTAATATTTTGCATGAACGTATTAAGCATTATCTTCCTGAGTGGATATTGCATAGTATGCGTGTAGTTCGAATTTCAACAGTGGTGTTGCTTTCGCTTTATGCTTGTGTTGCTGTTATTACTGTTATTGTATGGTCCTTCTTTGGTTCTGGAACTGTAGAAGTTTATTACAATAAAATTGGTATGCAAACTGGTTCTAGAATATTAACTACTTTAGCTTGCCTGGTATGGCTTCCGAACATTGCTATGTGGGCGTTTTCGTGGATTTGTGGAGCAGGATTCCATATTGGAACTGTTGCCAAATTTACTATGGTAAGTGTTTTCAAAAAAGTTTTACCTCCTATACCAGTATTCGGTGTGTTTCCTGAACCAATTAAAGATAATTTGTACAGGATTATTAGCATCAATATTGTTCCTTCAGTGTGTGTCATATTGATGATTATTGTTCTAGTTCATAAACGTTTCTGCAACCTAAGGATTAAAGGTAGTGATGAGCGTTTAGACATAAAAGAGATGTCTATTGATTTTTCTCGTGCAGCTCTTACGCTGGTAGGTATTTCAGCTGTTCTTACTGTTATTATGAGCATATTTTTCTCCATAGTTAATGGAGCTCTTGGAACTTTAAGACTTTCATCAATAGGTGTAGATGCTATTGATAGCACTAGAGCAGTAGGACATTTAACATTATTTGCTTGTGCTATTGCATGGATTGCTGTGCTTGTATCTTGCCTTGCAGTATGGTTTATTAGACACTTGTATTTCGTTCTTATAACGAGACGTAAGTCTTATAAAAATAATCCAAATGTAGAATCTAATAAAACAATTACAGAAAAGAAACCACCTTTATCTGCGAATCAATCTTCTCCTAGAACGGTGACCTCGCAGATAGTAACAAAATAATCCTCACCTAAATCAAGGAAGGGCGTGACCGTCGTGCAACAGATACATAAGCAAGAAGCAGATGCAGATGTGCTGATAACCACAGGTAAGAGGTCGATTAATAGAGTACTGGTTTCAGTATTTTGTAAAGATGGTTTGGAGCCGCTAGCTGAAGCTTTTGTAAAAGCTGGCACTGAAGTAGTTTCTACAGGCTCTACAGCTGCTCGACTTACGCAGCTTGGTGTTGCTGTTACTGAAGTTTCTGACGTTACCGGCTTTCCGGAAAGTCTTGATGGAAGGGTGAAGACTTTAGATCCGCATATTCATGCTGGAATTCTTGCAGATATGAATAATGCTGATCATGTAAAGCAGCTTGAAGATTTAAACATAAAGCCATTTGATGCTGTAGTAGTAAACCTTTATCCGTTTGTTGACACTGTTATGAGCGGTGCTGATAGTGACGCAATTATTGAGAAGATTGATATTGGTGGACCTTCTATGATCAGAGCTGCCGCTAAAAATCATAATTCTGTTGCAGTTATTACTGATCCTGCAGATTACCAGCTTTTAGCAGATCGTGTGGCTTCCGGCGAAGGATTTAGTTTGCAAGAACGAGAATATCTTGCCGATAAAGCTTTTGAGCATACTGCAGCTTACGATGCTGCAATATCTCAGTGGACTCAAAAATCTTGGCCAAAGCCGGAAATCTTGAATACAAACGTTGTTGAAGACGAGTCTAAAAATGCTGAAACTGTGTTGCTTCCAGCAGACTACACGCGAACTTGGCATTTGGAGCATGAGCTTCGTTACGGCGAAAACCCACACCAGCAGGCCGGATTGTACGTGGATCCTTTGCATAAGGGTGGTTTAGCTCAAGCTGAACTTCTTGGCGGAAAACCTATGAGTTACAACAATTATGTTGATGCTGATGCTGCTTGGCGTGCAGTATGGGATTTTGCTCCGCAAATTGCAGTTGCTGTTTGCAAGCATAATAATCCTTGCGGATTGGCGATTGGGGAAACTGCTGCAGAAGCGCATAAAAAAGCTCACGCTTGCGATCCTGTAAGTGCTTACGGTGGTGTGATTGCTGCAAATACTACAGTAACTTTGGAAATGGCAGAAAGCGTGCGTCCAATTTTCACGGAAGTTATTGTTGCTCCAGACTACGAGCCTGAAGCTTTGGAATTGCTTCGCACTAAGAAAAAGAATCTTCGTATTTTAAAGGTTGCAAATCCGCCAGTTTTGGATTTGCAAGTGCATCCTATTGACGGTGGTGCGCTAGTGCAGTCGGCAGATAAAATTGACGACTTTGGTGACGATCCTGCTAATTGGACTCTTGTTTCTGGAAATCCTGCAGATGCTGATACTTTGCGCGATTTAGAGTTTGCTTGGCGCTCACTTCGTTGCGTAAAGTCTAACGCCATTTTGCTTGCGCACGATAATGCTACTGTTGGCATTGGTATGGGCCAGGTAAATCGCGTAGATTCATGCCATTTGGCTGTTGAGCGTGCGAATACTTTGGCTGATGGTGTTGAGCGTGCTCGTGGAGCTGTTGCGGCTTCCGACGCATTCTTCCCATTTGCCGACGGTCCGCAGATTCTTATTGAAGCTGGCGTTCGCGCAATTGTACAGCCTGGTGGATCTATTCGCGATGAGGAAGTGTTTGAAGCTGCTCGTGCAGCCGGCGTAACGATGTACACTACCGGCACTCGCCACTTCTTCCACTAAATCCGTAAATCATTAAGTAAGTAAATATCCTGAAGATGCAGCGTTTGTGATAACTTCAAGCGCTGCATCTTCTGCGTTATGTCCTAAAAGAATTTATGTCTTATTATCTAGTTATTGCGAAGCAGGTATGATACAAGTATGACTAAGAGTGAAAAGCAGATTGAATCTAATAAAACAGAGCATCCTTATGTGTCAGAAAAACGCGAGGGTAAGCCTTATGCTGAGTGGATTGTAGCACTTATAGTATGCGTATCTGCTGTCTTAGCATTTTTTGGGCATACAAAAGCCGCCACAATTATTATTTCTGTGACGGCTATTGCTTTAGGTTTAATGCGATTAATACTTCGCAAACGCAGTCCGTGGAAAGTGCGTTCTGTACTTTTTGACTCTATACTGAGTATTTTTCTTGGGATCGGTTTGCTCGGAACTTATCTATCAATAATATTCATGGTATGAGTGCATCAGCATTATGTTAAGCTAACGCACTCATATGCGCATTTTATTTAATTATTTTATTTGCTTAATGTGTCGAGGGTTTCTTCATCGTCAGTTTCATTACTTTCATTACTTGAATCTGATTCTTCAGAACTATTCAACAATTCAAACTTGCTGCTGCGTTTATGAGAATTAAGTTTGTGTGCAGAAGTATGATTTGCTTTTTCTGCTGCAAGAATTATGAGTTTTCCTGCCAAAGCTATGAAGCCTACAATTGCTGCAGCGAAAATTGGTGCAACAAAGAATACCCAAAGTTGGTTAAGAGGAGGAGTTATAGAAGATTTTGGATTAGCTAAAACTGCTACAGCAGTTGATCTAGCAGGATTCAAGCCAACATTAGTTGCGTAGTATGTTAGCAAAGCTGCTACAACATAAGCAACACCAATATACCCAACATAGCCTTTCTTAGCTTTGCCATTTTCGTCCATATTGTTTATTGCAGTAGCAACAACAATTACAGTTGCAATAGTTTCAATCACAAGAGCCGATATAACCGTAAACGTTAAATTATATTGGAAGTGGAATTTTGAAAATGGGAAAGAAACATTGTAACTGTTCGTTGCAGCTAAATACCAGTCAGACATTTTCATATCTTTTAAACCAACTTTTGGAGTAATCAATGGAATAGTAAAAGCTGCAGCAAAAGCACCAACGAATTGTGCAATTATATAGAATAATCCGTCTAAATATTTCGTTTTTCCGGTAAGCATTGCTGCTATTGTTACAGCAGGGTTTACATGACTGCTGTGTAATCTTATAAAAGCAGAAATTGCACAAGAATAAGCAAGACCAGTTACAAGAATAGTAGCAGTATCAGTAATAATATTTGGGCCTTGAATTGAATTAAAGAATATAGAAACTGCGTATATTACTAGCATCGCGAAGAAGCTTGCGGCAAATTCTATTGCAATTCGTAGAATGAGCGGAAAAGTAGGTTTTGCATTATTCTGCAACCCTTGTGAAGATGTATCTGTCATATTAGATTCCTCAATACATGCGTAATAACACATTGTTATACAATTTTATTAAAAATTACGTTTGTTATACTATCACGGCCATGCCATACGGTAACATAAATAGTTGCGGTGATTTTCAAATTTTCACAAATTTTATAAAAAGCCGCACAGTAATTAGTTTAAAAATAATGAATTGTCGATTATTTAGCGCTGTAGTTTTATTAATTAGTGCGAATAATTGTTTGATAATTCTTTAGGTCACGTTGGGAGAACGATGCCAAACGCATATTCCCGCGCCAATCAGGCGCATTCAGATGACAACAACGCCATTCGACTGCAGAAGCTGCTTGCTGAAGCGGGATTTGGTTCAAGACGCAAATGTGAAGAGATTATTCTAGATGGGCGTGTTGAAGTAGACGACGAATTGGTTACAACACTTGGTACTAGAGTAGATCCAAAACGCCAAAAAGTGCGTGTTGATGGTTCTAGAGTGAAATTTAATACGAAATTAGTAACTCTTGCTTTGAATAAGCCTAAGCGTGTTCTTAGCGCAATGGACGATCCAAAAGGGCGTTTCACTTTAAGAGACATTGTTGGAGACAAATACGAGCGAATTTTCCACATGGGACGTTTGGATTACGATTCTGAAGGTCTTATTTTAATGACCAACGATGGTGAGCTAAGCCAACATGTTATGCACCCAAAGTATGAAGTTGAGAAAACTTATATTGCAACTGTTGAAGGAAAGATCAACGGTTTGGTTTGCAGACGCTTGGTTTCGCAAGGTGTAAATCTTGAAGACGGTTGGATTAAGCTCGATCGCTGCGCAATAATCGACCAGAATCACGATGCAACTATTGTAAAAGTTGTGTTGCACTCTGGTAAGAATCGTATTGTGCGAAGAATTTTTGGAGCAGTAGGATACCCTGTAAAGCGTCTTGTTCGTACGCAAATTGGCCCTATTAAATTGGGTGACTTAAAAGCTGGATCGTATCGAGTGCTTTCTCAAACAGAAGTGCGCTCGCTTTCTAAGGAGGTTGGCCTGTGATTTGCGTAGCAATTGATGGACCAGCAGGAGTAGGTAAATCTTCTACTTCTCGTGCTTTAGCGCAATACTATGGTTTTGCGTATTTAGATACGGGGGCAATGTATCGAGCTGCTGCTTGGTGGTGCTTGAAACAAGGTATTGATTTAAGCACTCAGCTTGAATTAGACGAAGAAGGAAATCCTGTAAACCCAGCGGATACTGAACGTTTTAATCAAATTGTTGAAGCCGTTGGAGCTTTGTTCACTGAAAGTGACGCTGATTTTAGCGTTGATCCTAAAAATCCTGTAGTAACTGTCGAAGGTGAGGATATTAGCGAAGAATTGCGTTCTGGAGAAGTTTCTTCGCATGTGTCTACTGTATCTTCAATTCCTGCAGTTCGCCGTATGCTTATTGCTGCTCAGCGTGCGTATATTGCTTCAGAGTCTAGTGAAGATTCTTTCTCAGGCGGAGAAGGAATAGTTGCAGAAGGCCGCGATACCACTACTGTTGTGGCTCCTAATGCACAAGTTCGCGTGCTTCTTACTGCTCGTGAGGAAGTGCGTCAAGCTCGCAGAAACAAGCAGGATATTGCGCAAGAAAATTTGCAAAATAATGAATCTAAGAATAATGAATCTGAAGAAGATGATATTCGCGCTCGTGACGCTAAAGATTCTAAAGTTACGCATTTTCTTCAAGCGGCAGACGGCGTTACAACTCTCGATAATTCTGATTTGACTTTTGAGCAGACTCTTGACGCTCTTGTTGAAATGGTTGATGCTGCGATTGAGCAGGATGAGTACGACCGCTATGCTGCTAATCTTGAAGGCTACGATCTTGACGATGAAGATCGTGCGCTTCTTCGAGGCGACGAAGTAAGTCAAGACAATACGAAAGATTCTAAAGCTGTTGGAGTAATTGCCGTTATAGGTCGACCAAACGTTGGAAAATCAACGCTTGTAAATCGTATTTTAGGTCACAGAGTTGCTGTTGTAGAAGATACTCCAGGTGTTACTAGAGATCGCGTAAGCTACGACGCTGAGTGGGCCGGAACCAACTTTAAGCTGGTTGACACTGGTGGCTGGGAAGCAGATGTTGAAGGGATTGATTCTTCTATTGCTCAGCAAGCGCAAGTAGCAGTGCGTTTAAGCGATGCTGTGATTTTCCTAGTAGATGGCCAAGTTGGCTTAACGGCTACCGACGAGCGTATTGTTTCAATGCTTCGCGCTGCAGGTAAGCCTATTACTTTGGCAGTTAACAAAGTTGACGACGCTAGAAGCGAGTATTTGACTGCAGAGTTTTGGAAGCTCGGAATGGGTGAGCCTTACGGAATTTCTGCAATGCACGGAAGAGGCGTTGGAGATTTGCTTGACGCGGCTCTTAACTCTTTAAAGAAAGCGAATAAAACTTCAGGATTCTTAACTCCAGAAGGACTTCGCAGAGTTGCTTTAGTAGGCCGTCCAAACGTTGGCAAGTCTTCGCTTTTGAATCATTTAGCTCACGAAGAACGTTCTGTTGTGAACGATTTGGCTGGAACTACTCGAGACCCTGTTGATGAGGTTGTGCGAGTTGATGGAGAAGACTGGCTGTTTATTGACACTGCTGGTATTAAGCGCAGGCAGCATAAGCTTACGGGTGCTGAATACTATTCTTCACTTCGTACGCAAGCTGCGATTGAACGCTCGGAACTTGCTTTGATTCTTTTCGATTCTTCCCAGCCGATTGCAGAGCAGGATTTGAAAGTTATGAGCCAGGCTGTGGACGCTGGTCGCGCAATCGTACTTGTGTTTAACAAGTGGGATTTGATGGACGAATTTTCCAGACAGCGCATGGAACGCTTGTGGAAAACTGAGTTTGAGCGCGTTACTTGGGCTGAGCGTGTGAACCTTTCTGCAAAAACAGGATGGCATACGAATCGTCTTGCGCGCGCTATGCGAACAGCTTTAGACAGCTGGGATAAGCGTATTCCTACAGGCAAGCTCAACGCTTTCTTAGGGCGTATTCAGTCTGCTCATCCGCATCCTTTGCGAGGCGGAAAGCAGGCGCGAATCTTGTTTGCCACGCAAGCTTCTACGCGCCCACCGCGTTTTGTAATATTCACAACTGGCTTCTTAGAGCACGGTTATCGTCGCTTTATTGAGCGTTCTCTTCGAGAAGAGTTTGGATTCGAGGGAACTCCTATTCAAATCTCAGTAAAAGTACGAGATAAGAAGAAGCGCAAGTAAAGTCGCAGGTTAATCACAAATAAATCGCAAATAAATTTGCGATTAAAGTCACGAGTAAAGCTTAAGTAAAGTAGGAGCGTATATGGCTGGTTTGGGCGAGTTAGCTTTTGATTTGCATCATGCTAGCGAAGATGAGATTTTTCAGGCATTTGTTGATTGGGTTAAAGATAACAAGCATGTAGATTTGTGGCCGCATCAAGAAGAATCCGTTATGGATTTACTTGCAGGAGACCATGTTATTTTAAACACTCCAACAGGTTCTGGAAAGTCGCTTGTCGCGCTCGGTATGCATTTTGCGGCACTCGCCACCGGCAGACGCTCCTACTATACTGCGCCAATTAAAGCTCTTGTATCCGAAAAATTCTTCGATTTAGTAGCTATTTTTGGGCGTGACAACGTTGGCATGATTACAGGCGACTCGCATATTAATGCGGATGCTCCAATAATCTGCTGCACGGCGGAAATCTTAGCAAATCAAGCCTTACGTGAAGGCGCAAATGCTGAAGTTGATTGCGTTGCAATGGACGAATTTCATTACTATGGCGATCCAGAGCGCGGATGGGCTTGGCAAGTGCCTCTACTTACGCTTCCAAATACGCAATTCTTACTTATGAGCGCAACTCTTGGAGACGTATCGGATATTGCGGAACGCTTAGAAAAATCAACAAAAAGAAGCGTTGATATTATTGCAGACGCGCCAAGACCAATACCGCTTGAATACGAGTACACAGATAAGCCGCTTGCCACAACTGTAGAACTCTTATTTAACAAGGGTTTAACGCCAATCTACGTAGTTCATTTTTCGCAAGACGCAGCTTTGGAAACAGCGCAAGCGCTCGCTAGTACGGGAGTTTCAAGCAAAGAGCAGCGAGACAAAATTGCTCAAGCAATTAAAGGAACTAAATTTACTACAGGCTTCGGCAAAATTTTGCAAAGGCTACTGCGCACTGGCGTCGGCGTTCATCATGCTGGTATGCTTCCGCGCTACCGTAGGCTTGTCGAACAGCTCGCTCAGCAAGGGCTTCTACCAGTTATTTGCGGAACTGACACTCTCGGAGTTGGTATTAACGTGCCAATTCACTCGGTTGTGCTTACAGCTCTTACAAAGTTTGACGGGAACCGTAGTAGAAAGCTTCGCGCTCGCGAGTTTCATCAAATTGCAGGACGTGCAGGCAGAATGGGATTCGATACTGAGGGCTTAGTAGTTGCAGAGGCTCCAGAGTTCGAGATTGAGAATGCGCGCGCTGTTGCAAAAGCTGGAAATGATCCTAAGAAGCTTAAAAAAGTTAAACGTAAGAAGGCTCCAGAAGGCTTTGTTGTTTGGGGCGAGCCAACGTTTACTAAGCTTATTGAAAGCGCTCCAGAAACTTTGAATCCTCACATGGTTGTAACGCACTCAATGATCTTGAACGAAGTTACGCAAGGTGGGGATGCTAGAGCGCGCGTTGAAAAACTTATTGAAGATAGCGCACAAAAGCCGCAAGATAAAGAAAAATTGCTTGAGCGTTGCGACGATATTTTCCAAACTTTGCTCGATACTCAAGTCATTGAATGTAGAGAGCTTTCGGATGGTTCTTGTGATTATGATCTTGATGTTGCTATGCCAGAGGGCTTTGCGCTAGATCAGCCGCTTTCTCCGTTCTTACTCGCAGCTTTGGAACTTCTAGACCCAGAATCTGAAAGCTATGCGCTTGACGTAATTTCTATGGTTGAATCAACTTTAGATGACCCTAAGCCTGTGCTTCGTGCGCAAGAGCGTAAGGCTCGCGATGCTGCGATGGCTGGTATGAAGGATGATGGCATTGATTACGAGGAGCGCATGGAACGCTTAGCTGAAGTTAGCTATCCTAAGCCTTTGGAAGATTTGCTAGCTCCTGCTTTTGCGCAGTATCGTAAGGATGTTCCGTGGGCAAACGACTACTGGTTAAAGCCTAAATCTGTACTTCGAGACATGGTTGAAACCGCCTCTGATTTTACTGGATACATTTCTCGTTATGGCATTGCTAGAAGTGAGGGAACGCTTCTTCGTTACCTTTCGGACGCTTATCGTTCGCTTGCTCGCACTGTGCCAGAAGACATGCTTAACGAAGAATTGCGTGACATTATTTCGTGGCTTCGTCTTGTTGTTCGCTCTATTGATTCAAGTCTTGTTGACGAGTGGGAAAGTGCAGGAGGATCGGATGCTGAAGCTAGCGCTGTAACTATGGCTGCGCCTTCAACTTCTGAGTCTGTAGTTGAGGATCGTCGCGGTCTTATTGTGTTGATTAGAAACGCAATGTTCCGTCGTGTGCAGCTTATGGATTTGGAAGATGCGGATACTTTAGGGGAGCTTGACAAGGCTTGGGGCTACGGCGTTCACGAGTGGAATGATGTGCTTGACGACTATTACGATGAGCACGAGTATGTTGGAATAGACGCCAAGGCTCGAAGTGGAGACTTGTTTATTTTGGATGATTCGCTTGAGAAGAGTGAACATTCGTGGAAAGTTCGGCAGATCATTGACGATTCAGACGGAGATCATAATTGGGCTATTACTGGCGTTGTTGATTTGGATGCAACGCAAGATGAAGGCGAAGTTGTGTTCTTCGATTATCAGGTTTCGCACGTGTGATTTTTAAAAATGTGCTAACAGAACGCAGAACACAGAAGTAGAAGCAGAATGCAATCGAACGTTTGTTCTATATGTAGTGTAAGCTGGTATTTATGGAGCAAGATTTATTTGCAGCAAGTAGCGCACCAAGTGATGTAACGCGTCCTTTGGCAGTTCGTATGCGACCGAGCAGTATTGAAGATGTGTTGGGGCAGTCGCATGCGTTAAAAGATGGTTCGCCTTTGCGCAGGCTTGCAAATCCGCAATCTAAAGGTTCTCTTACTGCTCCAAGTTCTGTTGTGTTGTTTGGTCCTCCAGGAGTCGGTAAAACTACGCTCGCTTATATTGTGGCTAGACAGTCTGGTCGAGTGTTTGAAGAGCTTTCTGCTGTAACTTCTGGCGTTAAAGATGTTCGTGCTGTGCTAGATCGAGCGCATGAGCGTTTAGTGAGCAAAGGTCAAGAAACAGTACTTTTTATTGACGAAGTTCACCGTTTTTCTAAATCTCAGCAAGATGCTTTGCTTCCAAGCGTTGAAAATCGCGACGTAACTTTTATTGGAGCTACTACTGAAAACCCAAGCTTTTCAATCATTAAGCCGCTGCTTAGCAGATCAGTAGTTGTTAAACTTGAGTCTCTTAGCGTAGAAGATTTGCATACCCTTATAGAACGCGCACTAACTAGCGAAAACGGTCTTAATAATCAGCTTAAAATCGACGATGACGCTATTGATTCTATTATTCGTTTAAGCGGGGGAGATGCTCGCAAAACTCTCACTATTTTAGAGGCGGCTGCAGGAGCAGTAACAGGAGATGTTGCGTTGCAGCATGGCAAAAAGAAGCCTGTTATTACTGCCGATATTGTTTCTAACGTAATGGATACTACTACAGTTCGCTACGACAAAGATGGCGATGATCATTACGATGTGATTTCTGCTTTTATTAAGTCAATGCGCGGAAGTGATGTTGACGCTTCTTTGCATTATTTAGCGCGAATGCTTAGAGCTGGGGAAGACCCGCGTTTTATTGCAAGGCGAATTATGATTGCTGCTGCCGAAGAAGTTGGTATGGCTGCTCCGCAAATTTTACAAGTAACTGTTGCTGCAGCTCAAGCTGTTGCTTTAATCGGAATGCCAGAAGCGCGCATTATTCTTTCTGAAGCTGTGATTGCTGTAGCAACTGCTCCTAAATCAAACGCAAGTTATAACGCTATTAATAAGGCTTTGCAAGATGTTGATGATGGAAATATCGGTCAAGTGCCTCTTCATTTGCGTAACGCTCCAACTGCTTTGATGAAAAGTTGGGGCAATCACGACGGGTACAAGTACGCTCACGATTATCCTGATGCTGTAGCATCTCAGCAATATATGCCAGATGAGCTAGTTGGTCGCGAATACTATCAGCCGTCGAATCGCGGCTACGAGCATGAGCTTACTCAGCGCTTATCTCAAATCCGCAACATTCTTCATAAATACGATGACAATAAATAAAGTCAATAATTAAAAGGCTCCTTAGAATTTTAAGAAGCCATTTAATGCAGTATTACTATTTTTTTTTTAAGAGAGTTTTATTCGCGCACGAGCATAATGTGATCAACATCTTCACGAGTTGAGACGCGGAAAAGTACAAAACGATTGCCTATTACTTGCACGATTTCAGCGCCGAGCTTTTGAGAAAGAGTTTCAGCTGCTTCTTTAGCGCTTAATCCGGAACCATCTTGCACAGCGCATTTCATGAGTTCGTGGTACTGCATGGTTTCGTCTGCCTGCTTCACAGCTGCATCAGTAATATCGTTCTTGCCAACGTATAAAAGTGGGCTAAGCGTATTAGCTAGCGCGCGAAGCTGCTTAATCTGCTTCTTTGTCAATGCCATAAGGCGTCCTTTCAAATGCAAGTCTTATAACGCAAAAGTTATTGCATAAGTTACACAAGTGCTTAACGGATTATACAGTATATTGCGAATTGTTGCATATTGCTAATAGAAACGTAATATTCCGAACGTAATAATCGCGCTAACAAAACCAACGGCCATAACTAATAGCAGCACGTCTTTTGCGCTAACTTTTAACGTGTGCAAATGAGACCTTGTTGCGCTTGGTGTGTAGCAGCGAGTGTCAAGTGCTAAAGAAAGTGTTTCTGAGTGGCGAATAATGCCTGCAAAAGCAGGAACAATAAGCGAAGATATTGCGTGAATCCGTTTGCAAATTGAGCCGTCCCGTATGCTTCCACCTCTAGCGGTTTGAGCGTGCGCAACTTCTACTGCCTCGTTAGAAAGCGTTGGTAAAAATCTCAATGCTAGGCTCATAATAAGCGATATTTCCTGCGTTGGCACTCCAATAGTTTTAAGCGGCGACAGTAAAGACGTGCAAGCTTCGGTTAGTACTGTTGGGCTTATTGTCATAACTAATATTGCGCCAATAATAATTACAAGCGAGAATCTTGTGGCAAATAGTATTGCGCAATTAATTCCGTCGTAAGTTACAATAATCGGCCCAAGTTTATAAAGTATTTTGCCTGTGCGAACGGCAAGAATATTAAGCAATCCCGAAAAAGTAAATATTGCAATAAGCATGTGTAGTGAAGAAATTAGTTTTATGAATTGTATTTTTGCGACAATAATTAGACACAGTGTGGCAAAAGCAAGAACAGCTAACTGCGTGTAATGAGTGATGCTAAAAGCGCTTAGCATGAGCATAAAGCAGGATATAAGTGTTATTCTGGGATCAAAAGAGCTAAGTAGTGAGGTTGATTTTTCTTGCGAAGTTTCTTCCTGTTTAATCGTTTCTTGTGATGATTTATTTTTATCTTCTAAACTTTCACTTTTGTTTGCCTTTAGTGTTACTAATCTTGCTCCTAAAGATTTTGCTTCTTGAAGATTATGCGTAATCATAACTATTGTTACGCCTTGATTATTAAGAGTTCGAAGAATTTCTAGAATGCGCAACGATGCTTCAAAATCTAATCCTGCTGTTGGTTCATCAAGCACAAGTACTCGCGGTCTAAAAGCAAGAACGCCCGCTATTGCTACAAGACGCTGTTGTCCGCCGGAAAGAGAAAAAGGAGATTTTTCTGCCAAATTTTCAAGATTAAGCAGTCTCAACGTTTCATCTACACGTTCTTTAAGGGCGTCTCCTTTTATCCCAAAATTTTTAGGACCGTAAGCAACATCTTCGCGTACAGTTTCTGCAAAAAGTTGCTGTTCTGGAAGCTGCATAACGTAGCCAATAGTTTTGCGTAAGTTTTGCCGATTCTTTTTAGAAGTTTTTTCACTAACAGGTATTTTTTCTACGCTTATAGAACCAGATTCTGCTTTTAATAATCCGCACAAAGCTTTCGCAAGAGTGGATTTTCCACAGCCGTTTTCGCCCATTATTGCAACTATTTCACCTTCATTTACATCAAGTGAATAGTCGTTAATTACAGCTGGAGATTTATCATCGTATTTAACTGTTAAGTGTGATATTGAAATTGCTTTATTTGTATGTGTGCTATCGCTTATACTTGCGTTTTGCTTCGCATAATTATTAATATTTTCCTGCGCTTTTTTTGAAAAACTATATTTAGAATTGTTGGAATATGATTCCAGTTTTTCTAAACAAATTTCGTGAAGCCCCCCATTTTCTAGCAGAAGTATGCGATCTGCATTCTGGCATTCGTCAATTCTATGTGTAATCTGCACAATACTCGTGCCGCTTTTATGCAAATCGTCAAATAATGTGTCAACGTTTTCGCGAGATTTAGAGTCGAGCATAGAAGTAGGCTCGTCTAGCACAAGTAGCTTTGACTGCATTGCAATAGATCCTGCTAAAGCAACTTTCTGCATTTGTCCGCCACTCATAAGACTCGGGTTAGAAAGTCTATGATTTTGCATGTGAACAGCTTCTAAAGCATTGTTAACAAGTTTTCGCATTTTATGCTGTTCTACGTTTAAATTTTCCAGTCCAAAAGCAACATCATCTTCAGTAACAGTAGTAACAATCTGATCTTCTGGTCTTTGGAACAGAGCGCCAATAAATTTTCGCGCATTTTTGTAAGCGTCAGCATAAGCAGTAGTATTTTCAAAAACTTTTTCGCCGCACAATTTAACATAGCCGCTATCCGGAGCTGTTAAACCGGCAATAATTTTTGCCAGCGTTGATTTGCCAGAACCGTTTTTTCCCACAATCGCTACGCGTTCGCCGGAGCGAATTGTAAGACTTAGATTGTTAAGTGTCCAAGTTTTTCCATCATCGTAGCTGAAGCAAATATTTCGCAACACTACTAGAGTATTGTTTTCAACTGCGCAATTTTGAGTTTCGTTCATACTACTGCTTGTGCTGGTATTTTGCATAGTTTATGCCGTTTATAAGATTTACTTGCTGTGGTGAAGTAGTTTAGAAACTGGTTTATAAACAAGCATTGTTACTACAACGTGAAGCGCAAGTTTAATAATATTAAACGGTAGCAGTGCTGGAATAATAAGAGCCACAACCTGCGAAACAGTCATGTGAGCGTAAAGAGGAGTAATAACAAGATTTCCTGCTATTGCGAGCGCAATAGCAACAATAGAGCCTGCCGAAAGTGCAATGATTGCGCCTTTTTTGGTATGCATTTTTTTGTATACGATTGCTGCTGTAACGCTAGCTCCTAAAGATACGAGTACGGCCATCACGGTTCCGAGTGGATTAGTAAAGAGGTGAGGTGCAAAACCGAGTATGCTTACGATTGCTGCTGCAGCCGGTCCGTATGCGAATCCTGCTACAAGACACACGATTCCAGAAGGATCGTATTTTAGGAATGAAAAGTCTGGAATAAGCGGGAATTCTATGAAGCTTACTGCCATTGAAAGTGCTACAAATAGCGCATATTTCGCAATTTTTTCGCTTGACCATTGAGTGTTATTGGCGTTTGTTTGATGATTATGAGTATGCGAAATTCCCATGGTGGGTCTCCGTTTCTTTCATCCGGACTGTAACCGTTGGCTTCGGAATTGAACCGAATCAGCAGCTTGTATGCCGCTCGCGGGCTTCGAAAATGCTTGTAATGCTATGTTTCGTTACCGCCAGTAAGGATTTTCACCTTCCCTGAAACTACTATTCTTTTTTATCTCAAGCTAAGAACATTGTGAAGTTTTCGTGACGTGCTGATTCTTTTATGTGTTATGGTGGCGAGGGTAAGTGCGAGAATACCAGTATGAGCAATATGGGTAAATTGAAGAATACTAGTGTAAATACTATTGATAAGTTGGCTGTTGTTGTGGTCACTTATAAGCGTCAAGAATTATTGGAACATTTATTCCATTCTTTTGAATGCTTAAACGAATGCCCTTGGCGTATTGTTGTTGTCGACAATGAGCAGAGTGATGAAACTCGCAGTATGGTGCATGGCTTGGAAGATGCTTTAACTGCTCGTTGGGGAAAAGCTGAAAAAGATTCTGAAGGAAATCAATCGCACGTTGTTTATGCTCCTCAGTCTGAAAATCTTGGCGGAGCTGGCGGTTTTAGTGCTGGTGTTAAGAAAGCTTATGAGCTTGGTGCCAAATGGTTTTGGGTTATGGACGATGATGTTGAAACTGTTCCTGAAGCTATTGAACGTCTTGCACCTTGGACTAAGCGTCACGCGGTTATTCAAGGTAGCCGTTTAGATTATGACGGTGGTAATTTCTACTGGCAGTATGATTTTTTGGTTCCTCTTGGTATTCCTAATCCTATTGCTCCGGCCAAATTTGGTCGTTGTGGATATCGTGTTATGAATACGATGTGCTTCGAGGGTGGTTTGATTCGTCGCGATATTGTTGAGAAAATTGGTTTTCCTGATTCTCGTTACTTTATTTATTGGGATGATACTACTTATGGGTATCTTGCTAGTAAAGTAACGAATCCAATTGTTATTCCAGATATTATTCTTCGACGTACGCGTGATATTCCTAATTGGGATATTGCTGGCGTTCGTCAATTAAATTCTACTTCTGACATGAATCGTTACCATATTATGAGAAATCGTGGTTTTATGGCGCGCTATTTTATGGTTCATGGCGATTTTCGACCGTTTATGTTTGCGATTGGTACTGCTTTAACTGCTGCGAAGGAAATTATTCGCTTGTTTGCAGTTGATCGTGAGCATATTTTTTCTGGTATTCGTAAGTTGTTTACTGGCTGGCTTGCTTCTAGAAAAATTTTGCATGATGGTTCATGGAAACCTATGCCTACTTTGAAATAGTTTTCTGTTCGAAGTTTGTATGTAGCTATGGTTTAAAGTTATGATTTAAACGTTCAGCTTTTGAATTTGCTTTAGACTAGCTAATAGTCTCATAGCATAATTTTTAAGCGTGTCGTGTAAATAATACGATAGAATGGACGTGATATTCCATTGTCCGCATTCAGAGGAGAGTGTTAACGATGATTGACACAGCACAAGCGTTTGGTGTTGATATTGGTGGTTCTGGTATCAAAGCTGCACCGGTAAATTTGGAGAAGGGTGAGTTCGCTGAGCCACGTTATAAGATTCTTACTCCTGCAGTTTCTACGCCTCAGGCTGTTGCTGATATTGTTCGTCAGCAGTTGGAACATTTTAACGTTACTCCAGATGTTCCAGTTGGTATTGCTTTCCCAGCTCCAATCAAGCCTGGTAAGAAGCTAGAGTTTATGGCAAATCTTGATCAGTCTTGGATTGGTGTAGACGTTACTGAAGTATTCAGTGAAGCTTGCGGCAGGCCTGTAACTGTTGTTAACGATGCCGATGCAGCTGGTTTAGCAGAACAGCATTTTGGTGCTGCAAAAGATAAAGATGGTTTAGTTATTGCAACGACTCTTGGAACAGGTATTGGCACTGCTTTGATTTATAACGGTGTTCTTATTCCAAATACTGAGCTAGGTCATATTCAACTTGAAAAAGGTAAAGGTGATGCTGAAAAGTATGCTGCTTCTTCAGTTCGCGAAAAGTTGGATATGGGTTATAAGAAGTGGGCTAAGCGTTTGACTAAGTACTACGGTTTGATGGAAAAGTACTTCAACCCAGATTTGTTCGTTGTTGGCGGTGGCGTGAGCCGAGTAAGTGAAAAGTTCTTGCCACATATCGATATTAAGACTCCTATAGTAGTTGCTTCGCTACACAATGAGGCTGGTATTATTGGTGCAGCCTATTACGCGATGCAACAACGGGAGAAGTAAGGTGACCCTGCGTAGTTGATAATAAAGAAGATGAGCGCTACGCAGAAGTAAAGTGCGCTAGGTGAGATGATTCTATTCCTCGCCTAGCGCACTCTTATATTAGATAATAAATTTTTTTAAAAACGTTAATTTTTAAGAAAACCTACTCGTATCGACTATGAGATAGTGTAGTTAGGTGCGTTTTTCTTCTCGAGTTGATGTTAGCGAGCCAAATCCTATTATTCTGGCTCAGCGCGAAGCTGTGTCGCGCGGTATAAAGCTTACAAAACTTAATGATTCTAATCCTACTTCTCACGGACTTGCACCAAAATGTTTGAGTTCTAAATATGTTGCTGATCCGCGTGGACCGAAGGAAGTGCGTAAACTACTTGCAGATTATATTAACAATCGAGATAATCGTGGCAGTAGTAGCAATAATTCTGCTGCGCTTCTTAATCCTGATAATTTATATGTTCTTTCTTCAACATCCCAAGCTTACGCATGGTTAATGATGCTTCTTTGCGATGCTGAAGATGCTGTGCTAGCACCAACCCCAGGATACCCATTAATAGAATCTATAGCGCGATTGCAATGCGTAAAAACTATTAATTATCCGCTTAGATATGACGGATCCTGGACTATAGATTTAGTTAAAGTGCGTGAACTTTTAGAGGATTCAAGTAATAGAATTCGTGCTCTTGTGTTAATTAATCCGAATAATCCAACTGGATCTTATATAAAGCCGCAGGAGAGAGCGGAACTGTTAAAACTGTGCGCAAAAAATCAAGTTGCAATTATTTCTGATGAAGTGTTTTACGCTTATAGTCTTGAACCTTTTACTGGTAACAAGCGTTTAGCTGGAGAAGAATCAACGCTTGTTTTTGCGCTTGATGGATTCTCTAAAATGCTAGCTGCTCCTCACGCAAAAGTTGGTTGGATTGAAATATCTGGACCTAATCTTCTAGTAGATGAAGCAAAAAAGCGTCTTGATGTTATTGCAGATGACTTTTTGCCGATTGGTTCTACTGTAGCAGATAGAATTCCTGAACTTTTAGGCTACGCAAACGAGCAAACTAATATTGTTCTTAATCGAACCAGAAATAATTTGCGGATTTTGCGTGAAATATTAGCAAGTTGGCCATGCTGTTGCGTTAGCGCACTTAGAGCGGAAGGCGGATGGAATATTCTCCTGCGTGTACCTTCATGCCTTGATGATGATGATTTATCAATTAGGCTTATGAAAGATTATGCGCTAGTGTCACAGCCTGGATACTATTTTGATATGCCAGTAAGTGGGTATTTGGCTCTTTCTCTTCTACCTGAAACTGAGAAATTTGAGGCTGGTGTTCGCTCGCTGCTTACTACTGTAGATAGAATGATTTCTGAACTTTCTTGATTTAAAAGTATTTTAATTACTTTTAAATATTTTAATTAATACATGAAAGTAAACAGATTTTTTGCAATATGCCACAGTGAAGGGTAGAAGCGTATCATTGAATCTTCTCGTCCTGTTACGAACCAGCTTAAGAAATTAATTGCTATAGAGAAGAACAAGAAAGCAAGTATTGCAGCTCTTAATGCGTATACGAAAATCTTTTTTATAATCGTATCTTCATCTGATAAAGTAGCATATTTTTGAACAAGCACAGCGATACCAATAACTGCAGCAAGTGCGAAAGACCAAGCAAAATCAGCAATATAACGCCAACCTATACCAGCTTTAAGACTGTCAAAAATTACTAAAATTATTCCTGCAAATACGTATAGTGCAGAATAAAAATACGATATTTTGCTCTTATAATTTTTTCGCATTATAAGCGCCGCTACAACTCCTATAAACACTAGAGGGCATAGTGCAAAAAGACCGCCAATCATAGGCTCTGCGTATTGCCAACGGTCAAAAGCAATAGGTTGAATTCCAATCCAAGGGAAGGTTGGTATGAATCGCAAAGGAAGAGCTAAATAACTTAATATTGACGGTATAATGTTGCTCTTCGGCAGTTTCATGGTAGTCATATCCGTAATAGTGATTTGATACTCGTTACCAAAGTTCAGTGGAGAGCCGAAACGAAGCATATTGTAAATTCCGAAAGGAATTGCAGTTAGCACAACTGGCATAATCCAAGCGCAAAGTAAGCGCAGTAATTTACTAAAATTGTAAGCAACTTTTGTATGATTAAAAATATTAATAACGCATGATAATACGCGTTTATATATAAGCGGAATAGCCAAAAGTATTGCTATTGCAAAAGTTGGTCTGCAACCAATATTTAATGCTATAAAGAAAGAACCTAAAGCTAGTCTTTTAAGCGAAAGATTATTATCTTCTTCTCGTATTGCACCGCAGTAGAAACATAATCCAAATGATGTGAAAGCTAGCGAGGCAGCCATAGGTACTGAATAGAACGATGTGCGGAACAGCAGATATGAAGTGTTTGAAGCAATGAAGAAGAAAGTTAGCGAAAGAGTTACTAATGCTAAAGAAGGATTTTTAACAGTTTTTTGTAAGAGTCTTATTACAAGAAGTGAACCTGCAATGAAGAAGAAAGTTAGGAAAACCAAAGTTGCTGCGGAGGTTGGTAGCATTGCTCCACCAGGAACCCAAATCTGTGATATTAGTTGATACGGTAAGAAAAGTAATACTGCTGGGAGTAGTCCAAAATATGAATACCAGTGACCGTTGTAATATGCGTAATCCCAGTAAATGTTGCTTACACCGTTTTTAAGCAGCTCATTTCTTGCAGCAGGATCATAAGGGTTACTCAACTGAGTTAGTTCTTTAGGAACTGGAAGCATGAGATGAGTTTTTCCGTGAAGTAATGCGTCTGCAGTGTGAGCGTATTGATCAAAATCGTATGTGTAATTTCCTGGAATGTAGAAACGCATTCTAGTTGCAGCTTGGATTGACCAGATAATAACTGCGATTGTTATAACGATTGAAGGAATCCAAGACACTACAAGAGCAAATCTTTGCTTTCGACTGCGCGTATTAAGTGGCATGCTCCACAATCTTGACCAAGGATTCCACAAAGCTAACATTATGGAAATTAAGGCTAGTATTGTTACACGCAACCAAGACCACGTAAATTGTGCGCGCGCATTTGCTCTAACATCTTCTATGTCTAGAACTGTACCAGCAGGATGTTCTAGCCAAACTCGCAGAGTATTAGTTGCTCCGCGTGATTTTGGCGGCATAGGTAGTAAAGCTTCATCAAGAATGCACGGATTGGCGTGTAAAGGTTTTCCAGCATACTTATTTACGTCAATTCGTACATGAATATCACAAGTAATATTGTATTTAGAATTTTTAGCAGGCTCTTTTATTGAACGTTGCAGTCTTATGTAAGGTGAAGATCCGTCAGAAACAACTTCTAAGTACGCTTCAGTAGGATCTGTTATTAGAAGACCTCCGGTTTTTAATCTTGTTACGCCAGAACCTAGAGTATTGTGTGCGAAAGCACTGTCTGTACTTGCAGAAATACTGCTCCAAAATTGTATATTTCCAAGCGTGCATTCAAAGGCGCTGATAAGTAGAACAATAAGAAGTGGTATGCGTATAGTGTGCCAAACACGTTTCAGTACATGATGAGTGCAATTACAATTATCAAATGAACTGCTTAAGTTCTCTACTGTAGATTTTTTTACGCAGTTTACTTTCGCTAAATTGTGTGCGTGAGAAATATTATCATTAGACTGAGTTTGCGTTTGAGACGCGGAATCTAGTGTCTGTTCACATCCCATAATTGCACCTCATATTGTTTTCTTTGTTTGCGCACTTACTACTTTAGTAGCTACTTTAGTAACTATTTTAGTTGCTACTCTTCTGCTACCAAGTCAAGATACTCGTCATTCCACAAGTCTTCATCGCCATCCGGCATAAGAAGAACTCGTTCCGGCTGTAATGCTTCAACAGCACCCTCATCGTGTGTAACTAAAACTATTGCGCCCTCATATTTTGCAATAGCTTTAAGTATTTCGTCACGAGAAGCAGGATCAAGATTATTTGTAGGCTCATCGAGAAGCAGTACGTTAGCTTGAGATGTAACAAGTGTTGCGAGCGCAAGACGCGTTTTTTCGCCGCCTGAAAGCACTCGAGCAGGTTTCATAGCGTCGTCGCCTGAAAACAGGAAGCTTCCAAGCATAGAACGCGCTTGAGTATCGTCCAAATTTGGTGCAACATGCTGTAGATTTTCCAACACAGTCGCGTCTAAATCCAAAGTATCGTGTTCCTGAGCAAAATATCCGATTTTGCAGCCGTGACCATATTTTACTTCGCCAGTATCTGCTGTTTCTTCTCCTGCTAAAATGCGCAATGTTGTAGTTTTACCAGCACCGTTGTATCCCAAAATAACAACTCGAGAACCTTTGTCTATTGCAAGATTAATTCCCGCGAAAACAATATTAGAACCATAAGCTTTAGAAATATCTTTAGCCATAATAGGTGTTTTGCCGCAAGGAGCTGGTTCAGGGAAACGAATGTCTGCAACTTTTTCGCGGCTTTGAGCCTCACTTGTTTCACTGAGCAAACGTTCGGCTCTGCGCATCATATTCTGTGCAGCAACAGCTTTCGTAGCTTTTGCATGCAAGCGAATACCTTGCTTCATAAGACGTTCTGCCTTCTTTTCGGCAACTTCGCGCTCTCTACGGCGACGCTCTTCATCTACTACGCGCTGATGCAAATAAGCCTTCCAGCCCATAGAATACATATCTATTTGAGCAAGCTGAGCATCCAAATGCCACACTTTATTTACTACTTCATCAAGCAGCTCAGTTGAGTGCGAAATAACAAGGAATCCACCTTCGAAACGTTTCAAATAGTTTCGCAACCATATAATAGAGTCTGCATCTAAATGGTTTGTAGGTTCGTCAAGAATTAATGTGTCTGCGTTAGAAAACAGAATACGTGCGAGCTCAATACGCCTGCGCTGGCCGCCGGAAAGAGTTCCTAAAGATTGCTGCATAACTTCTTGCGGAAGACCTAAGCTTGTTGCCATTGATATTGCTTCGGATTGTACAGAGTAACCGCCTGCTTTTTCAAAATCTTGCATAGCTTTGTCGTAGCGGTTCATAGCTTTAGTCATGACATCCGGGTCTGGGTCTGTCATTTCTTTTTCAGCCTTGCGGATTCTAGAAACAATAGAAGAAATATCGCGAGCGCTCATAATGCGATCAATTACGCTTTGCTCAGGATCAGCTGCATGTGTATCTTGAGGAAGATATCCTAAACCCCCACTTACTCGAACAGAACCTCCAGCAGGAAGCATATCTCCTGTAATCACGCGTGTAAGAGTAGTTTTGCCTGCACCGTTACGACCAACTAAACCGATTTTATCTCCTTTAGTAACGTGAAAATCGGTAGGGTTTAGCAGTGTGCGCGCACCAATTTGTATGGTCAATGCTTGTGCGTCAATAGGCATAATATGTATCCGTTTCCCAAAAATTAGGCTTCTGTTGTGTGTGTATTTAATAAAGTATTAGCCAAACTCACCATTATACTGTTAGGCTGTCACGAAGAGCTACTTAGAACATTATTTTGTGCTCCATTCAACAAAATAAAGTAAATTTTACTTTTTCGAACACTTGTTCTATACTTAGTAAGTGTAATTTGTTTTTGGGGGAGTAGCGTATGCGTGGAGGTGTGTTGTGAATAATAAAGTAAGTCAGCAATCTGATATATTACAAGTATTGCTTAATAATGCTCCACTTAATGAGCATGACGGCACTATAGTATCAGATTTATCTAAAGTTCCTGCTGAATGGAAAATAACAATTCAAGGCGCTCGCGAACATAATCTAAAAAATGTTAGTTTGTCTATTCCTAGGAACCGTATGGTGGTATTTACCGGACTTTCAGGATCTGGCAAATCTTCTTTAGCTTTTGACACATTGTTTGCAGAAGGACAACGTAGGTATGTTGAATCTTTAAGCGCGTACGCTAGGCAATTTTTAGGAAGAATGGATAAGCCTGACGTTGATTTTATTGAAGGATTGAGTCCAGCTGTTTCTATTGATCAAAAAACTACGAATCGTAACCCTCGTTCTACTGTTGGAACTATTACAGAAATATACGATTATTTAAGATTATTATTTGCTAGAATTGGTATTCCTCATTGCCCTGAATGTGGTCAACTTGTTAATGCTCAAACACCTCAACAGATGACAGATACATTACTGTCATTGCCTGAACGCACGAGATTGCAAATTTTAGCTCCAGTGGTCAGAGGAAGAAAAGGAGAGTTTAAAGATACTATCGAATTATTGAGATCAGACGGGTATGCGCGCGCAATTATTGACGGTAATATGTGTGAGCTTTCTGAAGATATTACTCTCGAAAAGCAGAAAAAACATACTATTGAAGTTGTTATTGATCGTCTAGTTATAAAAGATGGTATTAGAGTTCGTCTTACAGATTCTATAGAAACGGCTTTGAAACTTTCAAAGGGCGTTATGATTGCTGACTTTGTCGATGAGCCGAAAGATTCTTCTAATCGTCGTCAATCTTTTTCTGAGAATCGTTCATGTCCTAACAATCATCAACTAGAACTTGATGAAATTGAGCCAAGAACCTTTTCGTTCAACGCTCCTTATGGAGCATGTCCAGAATGTTCCGGAATTGGGTACAATCTTGAGATTGATCCTGAACTAGTTATTCCAGACCCTGATAAATCCCTTGCTCAAGGCGCTATTGAACCTTGGTCAATGAATAAAGCTGCAGGTATGTACTATCAGCATATACTTTCCGGTCTTTCACAAGATTTAGGTTTTAGTATGAACACTCCTTGGAAAGATTTGCCAGAAAGTGTTCAGAAATCAATCATGTATGGTCATGATTTCAGCGTAAAAGTTTCATACAAAAACAGGTGGGGTAGGCAACGCGAATACTCTACAGGTTTCGAAGGTGTTGTACGTACTCTTATGCGAAAGCATGATGAAACTGATTCTGATCAAATGCGACAGTATTATGAGTCATACATGCGTGAAGTACCGTGCCAAAAGTGTCAGGGAAAGCGTTTACGTCCAGAAGTTCTTGCAGTAACGGTATTAGATACTTCAATATCTGAAGTTTGCGATATGCCAGTTGAAAAAAGTTTGCAGTGGATAAATTCACTCAAGTTAGAAGGTTCAAAAGCGCTTATTGCAGGAGAAGTTCTAAAGGAAATACGTGCTCGACTTGGCTTTTTAAATGATGTTGGTTTAAACTATCTAACTCTTTCAAGAGCCGCAAAAACACTATCTGGTGGTGAAGCGCAACGAATAAGATTAGCTACACAAATAGGTTCAGGTTTAGTAGGAGTAATGTACGTACTGGATGAGCCTTCTATTGGGTTGCATCAACGAGATAATGAGCGTCTAATTGCAACACTTCATCACTTACGTAACCTTGGCAACACGCTTATAGTTGTTGAGCATGATGAAGATACAATTCGTCAAGCAGACTGGCTTGTAGATATTGGTCCTGAAGCTGGAGAGCATGGCGGTGAAGTTGTTTATTCTGGTCTTTCAACAAATATTGTTAAAGCAAAACGCTCAATTACTGGAGATTATATTTCAGGAAGAAAATCAATAGAAGTGCCTAAAAATAGGCGTTTGGTTGATTCAGAACGCATGCTTAATATTATTGGTGCTAAGGAGCATAATCTTAAAAATATTGATGTAAGTATACCTTTGGGAGTATTTACCTGCATTACAGGAGTGTCAGGATCTGGTAAATCAACACTAATAAATTCTATTCTTTACCCAGTTCTTGCAGATAAGCTTAATGGAGCACGAATTGTTCCAGGAAAGCACAAGAGAGTAGAAGGCCTAGAGTATTGCGACAAAGTGGTTCATGTAGATCAGAATCCTATAGGCCGTACGCCTCGATCTAATCCTGCAACATACACGGGAGTATGGGATAAAATCCGTTCGCTTTTTGCGCAAACAGCAGAAGCAAAAGTTAGAGGTTACGGCCCTGGAAGATTCTCATTCAATGTTAAAGGTGGTCGTTGCGAAGCGTGTCATGGTGACGGTACTTTAAAAATCGAGATGAATTTCCTGCCGGATGTGTACGTAGAATGTGAAACATGTCACGGAAAAAGATATAACAGAGAAACTTTGGAAGTTACTTATAATGGCAAGTCTGTTTCTGATGTTCTTGACATGTCTATTTCTGAGGCAGCAGTATTTTTCAAAGCTTACCCTTCTATTTCACGTTATTTAGACACTCTTGTACAAGTTGGATTAGGTTATATTCGTTTAGGACAAAGTGCCACAACACTTTCCGGCGGTGAGTCTCAGCGAGTAAAACTTGCCACAGAATTGCAACGTAGATCTACAGGAAAAACTGTTTATATTCTTGACGAACCTACTACAGGTCTTCATTTTGAGGATGTTAGAAAACTTTTAACAGTTCTTCAATCCCTTGTAGATAAAGGTAACAGTGTTATTGTTATTGAGCATAATCTTGATGTTGTAAAGTCTGCTGATTGGATTATTGATTTAGGGCCAGAAGGGGGAGATTCTGGAGGAACTGTTGTTGCTCAAGGAAGTCCAGAAAGTGTTGCACTATGCGAAAAAAGTTGGACTGGTAAATTCCTTAAGCAAATGCTTAACAATAAATAGAATGCGATCAACCTTTACAGTCTGCTGCAACTTTTAGGTAAATAAATTTTTAAGCAAATAAATGAGATTTTCTTATGTGAAAGGAGGTGAATAATGGATAGTTCGAATAATTCTATAAGAAATAATTTATTAGATAATTTGAAAGATGATAAGTCTGCAGAAAATATTAATTGGCATAAAACTAAAACTGATTTTAATATGGTTTCTGATTTTAATGAGAATCATGTAAACGCTTTAGGAGCACCATTATTAGGTGACACTAGAGATTTATTCAGGCCGGCTTCTAAAGATATTCCTGCGCAACCTGGTGTATATAAGTGGAGAGATGAAGAAGGCCGTGTAATTTACGTTGGTAAAGCTAAGAATTTGCGAAATCGTCTTGCTAATTATTTTCAGCCTCTTTATCAGCTTCACCCTAGAACTCAAACTATGGTTTTAACTGCTCGTAGTTTGGAATGGACTGTTGTAGAAACTGAAATAGAAGCACTTAGTCTTGAATACACGTGGATTAAAGAGTTTAATCCAAGATTTAATGTTGTATTTCGAGATGATAAAACATACCCTTATTTGGCTGTAAGTGTGGGAGAGAAATTCCCAAGAGTATGGATTACTAGAAACCGTGGTAGTCGTGGAGCGCAGTATTTCGGACCTTACGCTAAAGTATGGCCACTTCGTCACAGCTTAGATTCATTACTAAAAGCTTTTCCAGTTCGCACTTGCACTTCAAGCGCATTTAATAAAGCAAGAAGAACAGGTAGACCATGTTTGCTTGCTTCAATAGGAAAGTGTTCGGCACCTTGTGTAGGAAGTATTGATTTTAAAACTCATAGAAGTTATGTAAGTCAACTCGTTGGAGTGCTTACTGGCAGCGTGGGCGAATCATATTTAGCACAACTCAATCGTGATATGAAGCAAGCAAGTGAAGAATTGGAATTTGAACGAGCAGCAAAATTACGAGACAAAATTAATTTGCTTAGTACAGTTTTGCAATCAAATTCTGTAGTTCTAGATGAAGATGTAGAGGCAGATGTTTTTGGTTTAAGCAGTGACGAACTAGAAGGATCAGTTCACGTCTTTTTCGTACGTTCCGGAATTATTCGAGGTGAACGAAATTGGGGGGTTGAACGTGCCGACGATAAAGACGATGCAGATCTTCTTGCCGACTTATTAGTGCACTTGTATGGAGAATATCAAGAAAATGCGCAAATTGATCAAAAAAATTATGAAAGCATCGTAGAAAGTTTAAAATCAAAGAACTCAAATTCTCGAATAGAAGAAACGCGTAACGCAGTGTCTAATACTCAGAATGCTACTGCTACGGATTCTAATTTGCGTGCGAAAGCAACAAAAATGAGACGAGAAAGACAAGAGACAACTGGTAGAGAAGATTTTCTTGCACCAATTTCTCCAATACCGAGAGAAATTATTGTTCCTATCGCTATTCAAGACGAAAGACGAAGTGAAATAGAATCATGGCTTACGCAATTAAGAGGTTCAAAAGTAACTATTAGAGTGCCTTCTCGTGGAGAAAAACGTGAATTACTTGAGAGAGCAAACGATAATGCTAATCAGGCTTTAACAAGACTAAAAGCCAGCCGCATAAATAGTTTAGAAAAGCGCAGCCAAGCAATGAATGAAGTTGCTAAAGCTTTAGGATTATCTAAGTCACCTCTGCGTATAGAATGTTACGATATTTCGAATACTGTTGATGGTACTTACCAGGTAGCTTCAATGGTTGTTTTTGAGGATGCAATAGCAAAACCAAGTGACTACAGGCATTTTGCTATTCGTGGAGATGATGGTAACGGTCGACTTGATGATTTAAGTGCAGTCTATGAAACAATTTCGAGAAGATTTAAACATGCTGACTCCTCAATAAGCAATTGCGAGAACGAAAATAATATTGGCTCTGAAAATAGTAATACTGAAAATACAGGAAAGAGAAATCACCGTTTTGCTTATTCTCCTAACCTAATAGTTGTTGATGGAGGTAGAGAACAAGCCAAAGCAGCTATGAAAGCATTAGAAGATAATTCTATAACAGGAGTAGCAGTATGTGGACTTTCTAAAAAGTTAGAAGAGGTATGGCTTCCAGATAGTGATTACCCTATTATTCTTAAAAGAAGTTCGGAAGGATTATATTTGCTACAGCGCGCACGCGATGAATCTCATCGTTTTGCTATAACTTACCATCGCAATCGTAGACGTAAAGGATTAATTAAATCTTCATTAGATTCTATACCTGGAATCGGAGCCGTATATAGAAAGCGACTTATTGGCGCTTTTGGTTCTGTAAAAAACTTGCGTGAAGCTTCAGTTGAACAGTTAAAACAAGTGGAAGGAATAGGAGAGAGCAAAGCTGAAATAATATACGAATACTTCAAAAATAAGTGAGAATGTTTGAAGCATAATATTGAAGCATAATTCGTATAGATAGCAAAATATAACTTCTACTGACGATTAAAATTAGTATTACTAATAAAATTACAGCCTGACATACTACAAGCTGCCAGGCTGTAAATTTATCTTTAAATTCAAATATTGTAAGTTAATATAACTATTAGCGAATATCACTGTGGAACGGGTTTATAACAACATTGCAACGTTGGAAACTTTTAACATCCACGTATCCTGTTGAAGCCATAGTGCGTCGTAAAGCTCCAACAAAATTAGTTGTGCCATCAGCTTCATGACTTGGCCCAAACAGAACATTTTCCAAAGGAGCAACTGTTCCAACATGACTGCGCATTCCGCGTGGCAAAGAAGCATGACGAGCTTCAGCACCCCAATGAGTGCCGCGCCCAGGTGCTTCAGTTGCTCTCGCCAGAGGAGTGCCTAGCATTACAGCGTCCGCTCCCATTGCTAAAGCCTTTATGAAGTTGCCGGAAGTTCCCATTCCGCCATCTGCAATAATCTGCACGTAGCGTCCGC
This sequence comes from Gardnerella sp. 2492, assembly GCF_050320365.1. NCBI lineage: Bacteria > Bacillati > Actinomycetota > Actinomycetes > Bifidobacteriales > Bifidobacteriaceae > Gardnerella > Gardnerella sp. 2492. The sequence goes on from NZ_CP186952.1 coordinate 125,572, forward strand.
CTGACTCATCCATGTAGTCACGACGAGCTTCAGCAACATCAGCAATAGCCGTGGCTAATGGAGCTTGAACGCCAAGAGTGTTCATAGTTGCAGATACTGCGCCTCCGCCAAAACCAACAAGAATGCCAGCAGCTCCAGTGCGCATTAGGTGAAGTGCAGAAGTATAATCAGCGCAGCCACCTACTATAACAGGAACATCTAAATCGTAAATGAACTTCTTCAAATCGAGTGGCTCGTGATCTTTTGATACATGTTCGGCAGAAACTGCAGTTCCACGAATTACGAAAAGATCAACGCCTGCTTCAATAACAGTGCTATAAAGTTCTTGAGTGCGCTGTGGAGAAAGAGCGCCGGCTACAGTGACTCCAGCTTCTCGTATTGTGTGCAAACGTTCAGCAATAAGCTCTGGTTTAATTGGTTCCTCGTAAATTTCCTGAATACGCCTCGTTGCTATATTGTCAGGAAGCTCAGATATTTCCTTAAGAAGAGGCTCTGGGTTTTCATAGCGAGTCCATAAGCCTTCCAAGTCAAGAACACCAAGAGCACCCATTTGACCCATTGCAATAGCAGTATCTGGACTTGTAACAGAATCCATAGGAGCTGCAATAACAGGAACGTCAAATGTGTACGCGTCTACTTGCCAAGTGGTTGATACGGCTTTAGGGTCGCGTGAGCGTCGTGAAGGGAGGATAGCAACATCGTCGAGAGAATATGCGACGTGGGCTTTTTTGCCCAAACCTATTTCAATTTCCTGAGACATACTTACCAGGCTAATGCCGTATATTGACGAAATTAGTACGCATGTTTTATTGTCTAATACTGAAATCACGGAAGTTGTGATTTTATAAACCGTAATGTGTATAACTTTATTTTAAAAAAACCTTGATTTTTCAAGGAACACACCGACACCAGTTATAATTTATACACATTTTTTGATTTTATTCAAAATGCTACTTAATCGCGGTGTATGCTATTTCTAATCCGATTTTAAGTCGATATTTTTCTACTAAAAATTGGATTAAGAAAGATAGAGAAAAAAAGAGATGGGAAGATAAAAATGGTTTCTGTTATGGGAACAATGAAAGAGCCATTTGATGAGAATCAAAGCGGTAGAAATGAAAATGAAAAGTGCGGAAACGAATGGGCATGTGGTATGGGAAATTGTGGATGGCAAAAAGAACCACCTCCACAATTTCCATATCGTTCGCGAGAACCGTTACCAGCTCATGAGGGAGTATTACCTATTGGTTTTGTGAACTCTTCTGTGCCGTATCATATAGGCGTGTGCTTTAATAGCACGGATGACGAAAAGTTATTCTTATCACTCGCTTTAAGAACGTGCAGAATCGCTTGTGTTGTTGCTGATATTTCTCGCGGTCGTCCAGTCCCGAAGGCAATGAGGGATTTGCTTACGCCTGAATGTTCGGCAAAATTGAAGAATATGTGGTCAGTTTTGGACAACTTTTTTAAGGAAATTGAAGATTCTGAAAGTCGTTCAAGACTGCGCAGATTCCCTGCTATACCAAACATGATTAACGGTATGATGGTAAGTCCAAACCGCTTTGAAGGAGTGGTGTGCGTTATGGTTGGCGTAATGCGCTATTGGGAATCACTGTCATTAGAGTATCGTCATGGAGCATGGATATGCACTTACGCAGACTTAGGCTAATCTTGCGAGATTAAGTCATAATTATGCGTGTTTAAGTCAGTTTTCATTTTTTATCTTGACTTTTTGTTTGATATTCGGTAACGGATCTCATTCAAAAAGTCAAGATATCTTTTAGTTGTATTGTCGTTTGTACGAATGTTTTTGTAAAAATAGATAATTTTGTGTGAATATTTTTGTATATATTTTGTTCGTGTCGGCATATTTAATCACGTACAATAAAAAGCATGCTGCGAGAATTTTCTGTAGAGTCTATTCACCCAACTAAAGATGGTGACACAATTTATTCATTGCTTGCCAATAGGGCGATGCATGACCCTCAAGGTTTAATTGCACAGTGGCAAGATGATGATACTCGTCAATGGCATGATGTTACTGCTGCTGACATGCTTTCAAAGGTTCGTTCGGTAGCAAGAGGATTAATTGCTCTTGGCGTTACTCATGGATCAAAAGTTGTTATTTATTCAGCAACATGTTATGAGTGGGGTGTTGTCGATTTTGCTTGCGCTTGTATTGGCGCTGTAAGTATCCCAATTTATGAAACTGATTCTGCTTTACAAGCTGCTGATATTATTGCGGAAGTGAAGCCAGTAATTGCTTTTGCTGGTGACAGTGAGCATGCGCAATGTTTAGAGAGAGTCCGTCAAGACAATAAGAAAATTACTCTTAAAGCAGTTTTTAATTTTAAAGCTGGCGGTATTGGTGCTGTAACTGATTTTGGTAAGTCTGTTGCAGATGAAGAACTTAATAATGCAATCAATGCAGTTCACGCAGATGATTTGTCTACTATTGTTTATACATCTGGCTCAACAGGAAAACCTAAGGGAGCTATGCTTTCGCATCGCAACTTTACTCATATTGTTTTCGCAGGCTATGATGTTCTAAACGAAATGCTTTATAAACCAAGTCGTTTGCTTTTATTCCTTCCGTTGGCACATTGCTTTGCGCGCTATATACAGTATGTTGCTATTGGTGCGCACGGAGTTATTGCTTACGTTCCTAATGCGAAGCATTTACTTGCAGATTTGCGCAGTTTCAAACCTACATATCTTTTGGGAGTTCCACGTGTGTTTGAGAAGGTGTATAACGCAGCATCTCAAAAAGCTGGAGCGGGTATTCGTGGACGTATTTTTGCCAAGGCTGTTAAGCATTTCATTAAATGGTCTAAAGACAGCGTAGAAGGTAGATCGCATTCTTTATCAGCGCGTATACATCACAATTTCTATATGCGCACTGTAGGATCTTCTATTCGCTCAGCATTGGGTCCTAATTTAGCTTGGCTTGCATGCGGTGGTGCTCCTATTAATGCTGATTTGGCGCATTTCTTCAATGGTCTTGATGGCATAACTTTTATTCAAGGTTATGGTATGACTGAAACTGCAGCTCCATGTGTTGTTAATTTCGAGCATGCTAATCAAGTTGGTTCTGTTGGTCGCCCAGGTCCTGGAATTACTATTCGTTTAGCTGATGATGATGAGGTTATGATTAAAGGTCCTAACGTTTTTATGGGCTATTATAATAGGCCTGATCTTACTGATGAGGTTCTTGATAAAGATGGATGGCTGCATTCTGGTGATCTTGGTGAAATAGATGATGAAGGATTCCTTTCTATTACTGGTCGTAAGAAAGATATAATTATCACTGCAGGTGGAAAGAATATTAGTCCAGCTCCTATGGAAAATATTATTTCTCAGTGTCCGCTAGTTTCTCATGCGGTAATAGTTGGTGATGGCAAGCCGTTTGTATCTGCTCTTATTGAGCTTGATCCTGATATGGTTCGTTCTTGGCTAAAGAATCAGGGTATGGATACTTCATTATCTATGGAGAAAGTTGCAAGTAATGATGCTGTTCGCTCTGTTGTGCAACAGTTTATAGATCAGGCGAACAGTACAGTTTCTAGGGCTGAGTCTGTCCGTAAGTTTGTTGTTTTGAGTGAGGAATTTACTCAAGATAATGGTACTTTGACACCTAGCATGAAAATAGTTCGTCCAAAGATTCTTGCTCGCTACGCAGATATTATTGAAACGCAGCTGTATGCTCCTAAGCCTAACACTCGTCCACTTCCTGCGACTGTGAAAATATTAGATAAGACTACTGAAACAGTTAAGCAAGCTCAGGAAACGGTTAAGCAGGCACAAGAGGCTGTTACTCCTCGTGTTCGTCAGGCTTTGGATCAAGCTACCACTCATTTGAAGCATTTTAGTGAAGACTCTTCAGAATTAAATGAAGATTGTGATAATAATTCTGAATCTGCTGAAGATAATAGTAAACAAAAATAGTAGTTTTTAGCTTGAAAGTAAGCTGAGTATGTGTACTATCTTTAGTTGGTATGTTTTCTGATTTTACTTGTGCTTCTATGTGTTAAGGAGATTTTTGTGACTATTCGTACTATTCGAGTAATCCCAGATCCTGTACTTCGTACTACTTGCGACGAAATACGTGATATTAATGCCTCTGTTAGGCATTTAGTTGAAGATTTACTTGAGACTGTGAATGATCCTGGTCGTGCAGGGCTTTCTGCAAATCAGATTGGCGTGAGTTTGCGAGCTTTCTCATACAATATTGATGGTCGTATTGGATATATTCTGAATCCTGTTATTGAGGAGCTCAGCGGAGAGCAGTACGACGATGAAGGCTGCTTATCTGTTCCAGGTTTATGGTACAAGACTCGCAGAGCTAATTATGCGCGTGTTCGTGGCATAGATCTTGACGGTAAAGAAATAGTATTAGAGGGTGAAGGTCTTATGGCGCGCATGTTGCAGCATGAGTGCGATCATCTTGATGGGCATATTTATCTTGATAGACTCGAAAAAGATGTTCGTAAACAAGCGTTGCGAGATCTGAGAAGTAAAACGCGTTAATTTTTACTATTTTGTTTTAATCGCTTTTTAGTCTCGTTTTTATTAATTTATTCAGTCAGTGTTGCTGCCGTGTTTTGCGGTAACAACACTGACTTTTTAGTAGTGCTCTTCTGGTATAATCAACATTCGCGTGTCAATTTTGAGCATGAGTATTGTCGCGTTATATGATTGCTCGCTTTTTATTGTCTATCAGACACGCAAATACGCGCCATGTACGCGTCCGTTCGTGTCGGTCGGCTTGGGTTTTATACGTAAGTTAAACCAAGTTGCATGCGAACAGACATGGCCAGGCAAGAACCGACAAGAAAGGTATAATGATATGGCACAGATTACCATGAGTGAAATGCTGAAGGCTGGTTTGCACTTCGGACATCAGACTCGTCGCTGGAATCCAAAGATGAAGCAGTTCATTCTTACTCAGCGCAATGGTATTCATATCATCAATTTGTTCAAGTCACTCGACATGATTGACAAGGCTTACGATTTCATTAAGCAGACTGTTGCTCACAACGGTACTGTTTTATTCGTAGGCACTAAGAAGCAGGCTCAGGAAGCTGTTCAGAATCAAGCAACTCGCGTAAACATGCCTTATGTTAGCGAACGTTGGCTTGGTGGTATGTTGACAAACTTCCAGACCGTTTCCACTCGCGTAAAGCGCTTGAAGGAACTTGAAGAAATGGACTTCAGCGATGTGCGTGGATCCGGATTAACTAAGAAGGAGCTTTTGCTTCTTGAGCGTGAGAAGGATAAGCTTTCGAAGCAGCTCGGCGGTATTCGTAACATGAACCGTACGCCTTCTGCTATGTTCGTGGTTGACATCAACAAGGAAGCTTTGGCTGTTGAAGAAGCTCATAAGCTTGGTATTCCTGTTATAGCTATTGTTGATACAAACACTGATCCTGAAGCTGTTGAGTATCCAATTCCAGCTAATGACGATGCAATTCGCGGCGTTGAACTTCTTACCAGCTTGATGGCTGATGCTGTGGCTGAAGGTTTGCTTGAGCATGCTGGCAAGGGTGCTAAGGCTGATGGTGCTGAGGCACAGCCAATGGCAGCTTGGGAGAAGGAACTTCTTACCAAGGAAGGTGAAGCTGAGGCTGAGCCTGCTAAGGAAGAGAAGTCTGAAGCAAAGGCCTGATAAGCTAAGATTCATTCAGTAAAGCTGTGTTAATCGTATTGCTTATTTTTAGTACGTTTGCATCTTTACTGTGAATCATATTGATATGAGGAGAACAAAATGGCAGCAATTACTGCAGCGTTGATCAAGCAGGTGCGTGAAGAAACTGGCGCCGGCATGATGGACGTTAAAAAAGCTCTTACTGAAGCTGAAGGCGACGTTGCTCGCGCTAAGGAGATTATCCGCGCTAAGGGTATTCAGGCCGCTGGTAAGCGTGAAGGCCGAAAGGCTCAGGAAGGCACCATCGCTTCTAAGGTTGTAAAGTCCGATGAAGGCGAAACCGGTTACGCAGTTGAAGTGAACTCTGAAACTGACTTTGTTGCTAAGACTCCAAAGTTTGTTGAGTTCTCTGAAACTGTTCTTAACCATGCTATTGATGCTTCTGCTTCCACTGCGGAAGAAGTTTTAGCAGCTAAGGCTGGAGATGCAACCGTTAAGGAAGCTGTTGAAGAAGCAGCTGCCTTGTTCGGTGAGCACGTCAAGGTTGGCCAGGTTGCTAAGGTAAGCGGTCCACACGTTGAGATTTATGCTCATAAGAAGTCCGTGGAGTTGCCTCCAAGCATCGTGTCCATGATTGCTACTGATGAAGCTGGCGCTAAGGTCGCTCATGAAGCTGCTTTGCAGATTTCCGCTATGGGTGCTCAGTGGCTTCGTCGCGAAGATGTTCCAGAGGAAGTTTTGGAATCTGAGCGTCGTGTTGCTACCGAGAAGTCCTTGGCTGAAGGCAAGCCAGAGAAGATTGTTCCAAAGATTGTTGAAGGCCGTATGAATGCCTTCTTCAAGGAAACTGTGCTTCTCGAGCAGGCTTACGTAAAGGATCCTTCCAAGAGCGTTGGTGACTTGTTCAAGGAAGTTGGCGGTACCGCTTTGGCTTTCGCTCGTCTTGAGGTTGGCAAGGGTGCTGCTGAATAAGCATCGCTTATAATAAGAATCAAATCTGGTTCTTAATTAAATGAGCTATGTGCAATCTTTGCGCGTAGCTCATTTTTTATATTTGTGTTTTAGGTGTCGTTGTTGACGGATACCATAGCAATGATATGCTTGCATTCGCTGTGAGGACTGGAGGATCTATGACTATCGCACAAGCGGAGGAAAGCAAGTCCCGTAGAGTGTTATTAAAACTTTCGGGAGAAGCATTTGGTGGTGGAGCTGTTGGCATTGATACTCATGTGATTCGTAGAATCGCTGGTGAGATTGTTACTGCAGTGCAGCAGGGTGTTCAAGTTGCTATCGTTGTTGGTGGCGGTAATTTCTTCCGTGGTGCTGAGTTACAGCAGGCTGGTATAGATCGTAGCCGCGGCGATTATATGGGAATGCTCGGCACTGTTATGAACTGTCTTGCACTTCAAGATTTTCTTGAGCAAGCTGGCCAGGCAACTCGCGTACAAACTGCTATTACAATGGGGCAAGTAGCTGAACCGTATATTCCGTTGAAAGCAATTCGGCATCTTGAAAAAGGTCGTGTAGTTATTTTTGGTGCCGGTGCAGGTATGCCATACTTCTCTACAGATACTGTATCTATTCAGCGTTCTTTGGAAATTCACTGTGATGAAGTTCTCATGGGCAAGAATGGTGTTGATGGAGTTTATAGTGCGGATCCTCGTAAAGATTCAAATGCTAGAAAATTTGTCACACTTAGCTACAATAAAGCTCTTGTTGATGGTTTAGCTGTTATGGATGCTTCTGCTCTTTCTATGGCTAGAGATAATAAGCAGAAGATTCGAGTATTTGGTTTGGAAGGCGATGGTAATGTTACAAGCGCACTGATTGGTAAACAAATTGGTACTCTTGTATCCGATGCTGAACCTACATTTGCTTAAAACGAAATTTGCGTAGCATTTGAATATTGTAATTTCGTAAATTATATTGTGAAAATTGACTGATGACAGGAGAACACACATGTCAGGTATTATTGACCAGGCTCGTGAACAGATGAATAAGTCTGTTGAAGCTACTAAGGAAAATTTTGTTGGTATTAGAACTGGTCGTGCTAATCCTGCATTACTTAACGGCATTATGGTAGATTACTATGGTGCTCCAACACCAATTAAAGCTGTTGCTTCTATTGGAGTTCCAGAGCCTCGTACGCTTTCTGTCACTCCTTTTGACGCTTCGCAGGCTAACGCTGTTGAGAAAGCTATACGTGACTCTGATTTGGGTGTAAGTCCAAATCGTGACGGCAATGTTATTAGAGTAACAATGCCAGAACTTACAGAAGAACGTCGTAAAGAGTACGTTAAACTCGCTAAGCTTAAGGCTGAAGAAGGCAAGGTTGCTGTTCGTAATATTCGTCGTAAGGCTAAGGAAAATATCGACAAGTCTGTTAAAGATGGCGATATGGGCGAAGATGAAGGCGATCGTTTACAGAAGGATCTCGATAAGCTTACTAAGCAAATCACTGATTCCTTAGATTCTCTGCTTGAAGGTAAGCAGAAAGAAATTATGGAAGTCTGATTTTAGTAAGATCTCCTATAAGTATTAATAAATGGGTGTTGTATGAATCAACTTAATCATGATGATATAAGTGCGAAAAATGAATTAGTTAATGATAACTCCAGTAAGCTAGCTTCTGCTGAGTTATCGTCGCAAAAGAATTCTTACAACGCCCATGAAACATTAGATGATATTAATCGTCGTACAGGTCGCAATATGCCTCAAGCTATTGCGACTGCTGTAGTTTTAATTGCGGTTATTGTTGGATGCTTGCTTATTAGTACTGATGCTTTTGTTGTGCTGCTGTCTGTTTTTATGGTATTAGCACTTTGGGAATTGCATGTAGATTTTGCAACTATAGGATTACATATTCCTTTCGTTGTTTTATCTTTATGCTCTTTATCAACAATATTCGCAACATACTACGCTAAATGGCATGCTGTAGCAATGGCTAGTGGTATTGCGGCTTCTTTGCTGTTGACTGTTATTGCTGCAACTCTTAGTAGTACTGTATCTGCTAGAACTATGCAGGCTGTTGAGAAAAAATTACAGAGAACTTCTACTTTTGATTTAGAGCGCAATACTCTTACTAATATGTCTGCTTCTCTGTTTGTTGTTTTATATATACCTCTTCTTGCGTCTTGTCTAATTCTTACCTTAACGGATACTAAATATTCTATGGCACATGCCATGCTGCTAGTGTTTTTACCTGCTTTAAGTGATACAGGCGGATTATTTGCTGGTGCGTGGCTTGGCAAGCATAAGCTTTCTCCGAGAATTTCTCCTAAAAAGTCAGTTGAGGGTTTGCTTGGCTCAATGTTTTTGGCGATTATAGGAGCTTATGCTATTGTCGCCGGATTCTACGGTAATAGTTGGTTATCGTATTGGTGGATTCCATTCGTTATGGGTGCTCTTTCCGGCGTAGTTGGAACTTTTGGAGACTTATGTGCTTCTATGCTTAAGCGTGATATTGGCATTAAGGACATGGGTCATTTACTTAAGGGTCATGGCGGGGTATTAGATCGCGTAGATTCTATTCTTCTTTGTAGCCCAGTTCTTATGGTTTTGCTTGGATTTGCAAAACTGTAATATATTTATTTTTTATCAATCATGGGCTAATACTAGAATTTTGCCCATGTATCTCGCTTATATTCCTTCGCCGAGCTTTTCAAAGTTTTCTATCGGCCCAATTACTATTCGTTGTTATGCACTAGCTATACTTCTTGGTATTGCTGTTGCTATGTATATTATTTCTCGCCGTTGGAAACGATGTGGCGGCAGTTTCGATCAGATTATTGATCTTTCTTTAGTAAGTATTCCTTTTGGCATTATTGGTGCTCGTTTATACCATGTGATTACAACTCCTGAACGTTTCTTTGGTTCTCATGGAGATTTTTTCGAAATATTTCGTATTTGGAATGGCGGCTTAGGTATTTGGGGTGGCATTGTTTTAGGTGCATTGGCTGCATGGTTCTGGTGCATGCATAAACATTATCCTACTGCTTTGTTAGCTGATGCTGCAGCTCCTGCGTTGCTTATAGCGCAGGGCATAGGTCGTTTAGGCAATTGGTTTAACCAAGAGCTTTATGGTGCTCCTACAACTCTTCCTTGGGGATTGAAGATAAATAATACGGGTAGCGCTATCGGTAATTTTGAGAGTTGCTACGATGGTTCTACTTGTCCTGCTGGAACTCTTTTCCATCCAACTTTTTTGTACGAAATGATATGGAATTTTGTTGGTGCTGCTTTGCTTATTGGATTCGGTAAAATGCTTTCTGAACGTTTGAAAGCTGGTTCAATATTTGTTCTGTATGTGATTTGGTACACTGCTGGAAGAGCGTGGATTGAAGCGTTGCGTATTGATTTTTCGCATCTTTTCTTGGGTGTGAGAATTAATGTGTGGGTTTCTATCATCGTGTTTATTCTTTCGGTATTTGTTTTTGCTTATTTGCAGAAGAGTAAACAAACTCGCAGTGAGCTTTCTAAAAAACTTATTGATATTACATCTGATGAGATGGAAATTCAGCGTCAAGCAAAATAAAGTTTTATGCTGTAGTCTCTTGTATTTCTTAGAATGGAACCCATGAATATACAAATAGCACCTAGTATTCTTTCCGCAGATTTTTGCAATCTTGAACGAGATCTTGTTGCGATTTCAAATGCGGATCTTGTTCACGTTGATGTGATGGATCACCACTTTGTACCGAACTTAACTTTAGGCGAACCTATTGTTAAGCGTATTTGTGAAGTTACAGATTTGCCTGTTGACGTGCATCTTATGATTGAGGATCCTGACCGTTGGGCTCCTGAGTACGCGAAGCTTGGAGCTGATTCTGTAAGCTTCCATATGGGAGCCACTCATGCTCCTGTGCGTTTAGCTCGTCAGTTGCGTTCTATGGGTTGCAAAGCATGTTTTGCTGTGCGTCCTGCAGAACCTGTGGAACCTATTTTCGACATTCTTGACGAATTTGACATGGTTCTTATTATGACCGTTGAGCCAGGTTTTGGTGGTCAGAAGTTTTTGAGTAATCAGATGAATAAGGTTCGTCGTTTGCGTGACGAAATTACTCGTCGTGGATTGCAGACTCATATTCAGGTTGATGGAGGAGTTAGCCCTTCGACTGCAGCAACGGTTGCTGAAGCTGGCGCTGACGTGCTAGTTGCAGGATCTGCAGTTTACGGAGCTGAAAGCCCATCTGAGGCTATTGAGACTATTCGTCAAACTGCTCAAGCCGCTTGGCGCGCATAGTTTTTTAAATCGGGGGCATTTGTAATGTCCCCGATTTTGTACTTTCTGATTATTTAGATTGTGCAGTGTTTTATTTTGAATGTGGGTTTCTGCTGTAAGTTAGTTGGATTGATTGTAGTGCTATAGCATGTACAATGGCAGTATTAGACGCGTTATGGTGCATTGGAGGACTTTTTATGACTACATCTGCTTCGGATAAGGAGTATAGTCCAGAAGCGCGTAATAACGTTTTTACTGTGCCTAATTTAATAAGTTTTTTGCGTATTTGTTCAATACCATACGTTGCTTGGCTTATTGCGCATCATGACATGTTATTGGCGTTGATTATTCTTGCTGTTTCTGCTTTTTCTGATTGCGTAGACGGTTATATAGCTAGGACTTTTAATCAGGTAAGTAAGCTTGGTCAGATTCTTGATCCTATTGCTGATCGTTTGCTTATTGTTTTTAGTACTCTTGCTCTTGCTTACGCTAATGTCATTCCTTGGGCAGCTTTGGGATTGATTATATTGCGAGATGCTACTATGGCTGTAGTGATTTTGCTATTAGCTCAATACGGTTATGGACCGTTACCTGTTAACTTTATGGGTAAAACTGGCACTGCGTTAATTATGCTCACTATTGTGTCTCTGATGGTCGTTTATGCTTCTCCTGCTTCCGTGATTGTTTCTCTCCTTTACGCTGCAGCTCTTTCTTGCGGAATTTGGGGTATTGTCTTGTATTGGTGTGCGGGAATCATGTATGTTCGTCAAGCATATTGTTTACTTTTCAAAAAGCGCTAAGCGCTGATTGCAGAGTATTAATTTAGTTATGCGAGGTGTGGCAGTTTGGGATATCGTGATGATGCTGAAAACTCTGTAGAGCATGCTCAAGATTTGAGCGTGCATAGTGAGTTTTTGCCTGAAGTGTTAGCTCCGATTCCCGTGTCGTTTCCTGCTCAAGACGGTTCTTCTCTTGCGCGTAGGCGTGCAGTTTTTTCTACTTCAATTTTTAATATCGATACTCATCACGCAACTCGGAATGTGAACCGTTTTGCTAGTCAGCATGATCGTAGGCGTTATGTTGATGACTATTCGTTGAAGCTTATTGACGATTTGATTAATCGACCTGTAGATCCGCTTTTTATGGATTCTAGGCTGGGTAGGCAAGAAGTTGGTGTAGTAAGCCGCTGGATTACTAGAATTGTAGTATTTATTATTTGTATTGCTATAGGAACAGTTGGTAGTCAGTTTGTTCGTAGACTTCATACTGATCCTCGTAAAGCGATTCGTAATTCTCTTGCTAACGAGTTAGTTGAGCATACTAATCGTTTTGATAGTTTAGTTCAGGAAGTTTCATCGCTAAAGAATAGTGTTAATAAAGAATCTCAGCGTATGATTACGCCTGAAGAAGATAAACTTGTTCAATCAGACGATATTACTAATGGTACGCGAGCTGTTTCTGGCTCAGGAGTTGTGATTACTGTAGCAAATCCGATGGTTGCTACTTCTGATGCTGTTGGTTCGACATTGCCTCGTGAGGCTAAGGGCGCTAAAGTTCGAGTTATTACCGATCGAGATATACAAATTTTTGTATCAATATTGTGGAATGCTGGTGCCGAAGCTATATCTGTTAATGGTCATCGTTTGGGTGCTCAAACTTCAATTCGTACTGCCGGTCAAACTGTATTAGTTGGTGTAAATCAAACTCAAAGTCCTTATGTTATTGAGGCGATTGGTAATCGTGACAATATTATTAGGAAACTTGATGAGGCTAAACTTTCGCCATGGTATGCGTCTTTGACTAATGCTGGTATGAATCCGCAAATTACGACTTCGGATATGATTAAATTATCTGCCGCTGGAACTGGCGATTTGAAATTTGCAAAGGAAAAATGATTATGGGAAAAGAGAACAAGGAAGGCAGAAGGTAGATTATGGCAGCAATTCTTGGTTTGATTATAGGAGCACTGATTGGTATTGTTGTCCATCCTGATATACCAATTGTTATTCAACCATATTTGCCAATTATGGTTGTTGCTGCGTTAGATGCTTTGCTTGGCGCTGCAAGAGCTTACTGTGAGCGTAATTTCTCTGATAAAGTTTTTGTTATTTCATTCTTCTCTAATGTTATTGCTGCTACTTTGCTTGTTCTGCTTGGTAATCAGCTTGGTGTTGGAGCTCAACTTCAGACTGCGGTTATTGTTGTTTTAGGTATTCGTATCTTCTCTAACGTTTCTGCAATTAGACGTTTTATTTTCAGGAGTTAAGATGGCACCTCTTTTCTCTACGCCTAATAAAGATGATATAGTTCGTAAGCTTCACCGTCAGCATGCGAAAGATAAGGAAAGTGATTTAACTCAAACTGGGTCATTTCCTGTTGTTCGTCGTAAACTTAAGCCTTCTTTAAGTGAGCACACCACTCGTACTCGTATTATTACTGGATTGCTTATGATGTTTTTGTGCGCTTTGCTTGGTTTTGCGTACATGATTCAGATTAATAACAGTACAACTTCTCTTTATGAAACTATGAATGAGGAGGAGCTTACTAGACTTATTACTGAAACTAATTCGCAAATTCAAAATTTAGAGCAACGAAAAAGTGAGTTGAGCGGTCAGCTTAATTCTTTACAAGCTTCAGTTGATAAGCAGAAAGAAGCTCGTCGCATTGCGCGTCAAAATGCTGAGACTAACGGAATTATTTCTGGCCGTCTTCCTGCTGTTGGTAAAGGCGTAGTTATTAATATTACTGATGGTGATAAAGATAGGGTTGATTCTGCCACAATGTTTCAGCTTATTGAGGAGCTGCGTAACGCTGGGGTAGAGGTTATGTCTATTAATGACATACGCATTGTAACATCAACATATATTTCAGATACTAAACATGGATTGCTTTGTGATGGTGTTTCTATTGAGCCTCCGTATGTTGTAAAAGCTATCGGAGACCCTCAGAATTTGCAAAATGCTGTCAATATTGCTGGTGGTGTTGGCTCTAGGCTAAAAGTTAAATTCGGCGCGTCAGTTTACGTGTCAACGCCTGAGGAAGTAGAAATTACTACGACACGCGAACCAAAACAGTATCAATATGCAAAACCGGTCGAGTAACAAGGTAGAATAGCAATTATGACTGAACCGATTCCTACCGCTGGCGAAACCACTATTATTGGTATGCCAGCCATACGTATTCCTATTACTTCTACTTCAGATCGTCCTTTAAGGCAGGATGATCTTGATACTATTTCTAAGCTTTCGCCTGGTACTGCACTGTTGATTTCTACTAGGGGAGCTGTGTCTGGTTCTCGTTATTTGCTTGATGAGAATGTTGTTTCAGTTGGTAGAGATCCTCATGCTGATATTTTATTAGATGATTCTACTGTTTCTCGTTCGCATGCTGTTTTTCGCCGTTACGGTGATACTTTCACAATTACTGACGCAGGTAGTTTGAATGGTACTTACGTTAATAGGAAGCGTGTCGATGAGGCTGTGTTGCGTAATGGCGATGAGATCATGATTGGTAAATTCCGCTTGGTATTTTTCTCTTATGATGCGTTGCCTAATAATTATTCTGAATGATTTAGTAGAATGATTCGGTAATTTTATAGAACACATTTTTTGCGAGTTTCGTGTATGTTCGATTAACTTATGTAGAGTGTTTGTTTATTCACTTTATGTGAGTGATAGAGTCTTGTGTGAGCTGCGTGATTTTAATATAAGAGTTGCGTTGCTCACACTGCTTCTCGGTTTTTTATATTTTTTTATATTTCAAGGTTGGATATGAGAGCAAACGTGGAAGGTTCTGAGAGTCAGTTTTTTGAGACTCCAGTGCAGGGGGAGTTGTTTGCGTTTGCTCCTGAGAGTGAGAATATACGCGGTTATCGTGGTAGTGTTGCTATGAAAATTGCGGGTATAACTTACCGTCAGCTTGATTATTGGGCTCGTAAACGTATTATTGAACCTTCTGTTAATCCTTCTCATGGTTCTGGATCTAGGCGTTTGTATTCTACTAAAGATATAGCAATTATGGCTGTTGCTAAACGTTTGCTTGATGCTGGAATGAATTTGCAGAATGTTACTACTGCTATCATGTTTTTAGATCGTCATTCTTTTGCTCGACTTAGTGATATGACTATATTGTGTAATGGCTGCTGTGTTAAAGAGTGTGATGCAAATCAGCGAAATATGCAGCAGATGCTTGCTGATGGTGATGCTGTTGTTGTTTTGTCTCTTTCTAATATTATGAGCAAAGTAGAGTCTTCTCTTGAATCTGAAGAGTTTTCTACGTGTATTGAAGATGATTAGAATATTTTTTAGTACAAGAATATAGTACAGGTAAAGTTTAGGGATCTAATTATGTTTAACATGTTTAGCGATGATGCTCTTAGTAATATTCTTGCATGTGCAATAATTGTTTTGTGGGTTTCGGTTTTGATTATTTTCTTAATTAGCTTTTTTATGTTCCTTATACCAATTTCTAAATATAGGGAAAAGTTAAGTAGAGATAGGAAATATATTAAGAGTATTGGTGGGGATGTTTCCTCGTATAAGCCTTCTTACCGGCCGCCGTTAGTTTCTTGGAATTGTATTGCTTTATATTGCAGTGCGTGGCCGCTTATGATTTTGTCGTATATTCTCGTGTGTGTTTGCGATTTTTATAATCTTATTTCTGATGAAACTTTTGAGCAGCTGCATGCTTTTGTTGTTCCTGTAGAATTTACTAGCGTTGGTTTTGCTTTTGTGATTTTAATTTGCATGATTGTTTACTCTTTTTATTCTGTTTCTGTAACAGATAAGAAGTAGATCTATAAGAATCAAATGTATAAATAGTGGATTGTTGATATTTGCAGAGTTACTTTTATGTAGTTACTTTTATAAAAAATATCTAATTTGACATAACGTACATTATCGGATTTTGAAATACTCGTTAACTGCGCTACAAAGTTCACTTACAGTATCAATAATCCTGTATGATCCGTGAGAAGCCAATTCACCCGGCTCAGCGTAACCCCAAGCGCAACCTAAGCAATCAAGTCCACAATCTTTTGCGCCGTCAGCATCAGTCCAACGATCACCAATCATAAGTGCCAAATCTCCACAAGACGGATCGTAATGAATGTTGTCAAAAACGTAACGAATAACTTGAGGCTTCGTAATTCTAGACATATCGCGACTTGCGCCGTAAATGCCGTCAATAAGCGTTGTTAATCCAAAATAATCACAAATAGGCTTAATCTGATACTCAGGCTTACAAGAAGCAGTAACCATATAAAAACCCGATTCTCGCAAAGCTACAAGCTGCTCAGGAATGCCATCATACACTCTATTAAGCAAGCATCCAGGAATTTTATGACCAGGATTTTTGGGATCGTCAAAAGTTGCTACTTCTGAATAATACTTGCGATATAAAGCAACGCCTTTTTTCTGCAGGCTTTCAGGCATATGATTACGCTGGAAAGATTCTAGAATTGACGGCCCGATAAAGCGTTGCATTTCGGCATCATCAGGAATTGGCTGGCCTAATTCTCTCATTGCGAGTTTTGCACAAGCAATAATACCAGCATCAGATTGTGTTAATGTGCCATCAAGATCCAGCAGCAGAATCTTGCGTTTGTTCTCGCTGGAAATCTTTGAGTAGCAATCACTCATAATCAGGAATCCAACCTTCATGATGCATTTTCAGACGCTTCTCAAGCAAAGTTTTAAGCTCTTCTTCGCTGCGTCGTTCCAAAAGCATATCCCAGTGAGTACGAGTTGGCTTGTTAAAATCGTCTTCAGGGCGATCGTCTTCACCTTCACGATGAGCTATAGCTCCGCAGCGGCATTCCCATTCTTCTGGAATTTCAGCTCCCTGAGCAAAAGGAAGAATAGTACGATGACCTTTAGGACACACATATGCTATATCATTACGCTCAGCAAAATCTACATTGTCATCAGATTCAAGCGACTTTGCGCCAATACTCATTCCGCGCAAACTACGTTCTGCCATAGTAACTCCTTAAAAAATCTACTTACAAAAATATCTAATAATACGGACTATATTCAAGAATTTAAAATTTTGCGTTTTCGTATAATTTCGCATAATCATACGTCTGAATATGCTACTACTCCCCTTTTCATTAATTTTGCAGCTTCACTAGCACAATCGGCAAGATATGGATCTACGCCGTCGATAGCTTTAAGATACTCTCCTGCAACAGAAAGCTGTGTAAGTATATCTACCAGTCGCTTAGACTGTCTAACAAAGTCGCCGCCGGTAATATCAGTATGATCGCGCAGAATTTCCGACAACTCAGCACCTTGAACCCAATCGTACATCATATCTACTGCACCAAATTCAAGTGTTCTAAGTTCAGGCAAATGAGATTTATCGCACAAGGCTTGTGTTTGCATGAAAACATCCTTCATAGCGCACACTCTTTCAAACACTATTCCTTTTTGCCCTCCAGGATATCTTCGCGGTTCTCCATCGCTAAAACCACGAGACTCATATACAAGAGCCGAAAGGCATGCAGCAAGCTCTTGAGGGCGTAAATTATTGAAAACTCCCCCACAAATACATTCGGCAAATACTATATCAAGCTCATTGTAAAGTCTTCTTAAAAGCTGACCTCGTTCAGTTAAAAGCTGCATTGCACTATGATCATCGCTTTGCGTAATATAATTTAGTTCTCGAAGAACGTTACAAATACGGTCAAACTCTCTAACTACTGATCCAGTACGAGCTTCGTAACGTTCACTTACTTGACTAAGCTCTTTATTTTCGCGAATCCAATGATATCCCCAGCGAAGATGATCAACAATATCAGTACAACTTGCGCAAGGATGATTCCTTTCTTCTTTGCGAAGCTTATCTATCTTATCGTCTAAAGCTTTAAACGCAGCACTTCTTTCAGATTCAGTGCGAAATATAGTGTGTTTCAACTTACGGCGTTGATCATGCTGAGCATCTTTTAGCTGCATACGCAATTTCAAAAATTCAGAAAAATCGCCTTTATCACATTTGAACGCATACTCGTAACCTTTAAGAGCGTCCTGAAGCTCTTTCATACGATTTTGAAGTCGTTGAGCAGATTCATTTGCTTCCCACTGAGCAAAAGACTTATCAAGCGTTTCTCTCGCAGTTACAGTGTCACTAGTGTGCAAAAGATTCACAGCCATATTAAACGTAGGAGCGAAACTTGAGTGAAGAGGATAAACGCGTTTACTGGAAAGCGCTGCAGCTTGTTGAGGCACAAAATCAGCATTATCTACAAGAACAGCATGACCAATATCGTCAATACCTCTTCTACCAGCACGGCCAGTAAGCTGAGTGAATTCTCCAGGAGTAAGAGGAACATGACCAGTTCCATCGAATTTAACAAGTTTTTCAACAACCACACTTCTAGCTGGCATGTTTAATCCGAGAGCGAGAGTTTCAGTAGCGAACACAACTTTTATAAGACCGCGCTCAAAAAGAGTTTCAACAATATGTCTGAATAGTGCAATCATTCCAGCATGATGCGCTGCGAATCCCTGTTCTAAAGCGTAACGGAATTGCTCAAATCGAAGAGCATGAAGATCTCCCTTGGAAAGCTGGTCTGACACCATAGAATCCACAATCTTGCGAATTTCATACATTTCATCGTCGCTTGTGAGAGTCAAACCAGCGTTTAAGCATTGCTGTACAGCTTGATCGCAGCCTGAGCGAGAAAAAATAAAATAAATTCCAGGAAGCATATTCAAATAATCAAGCTCATCTATAACAGCCCAACGTTTAGGAGTATGGCGTTTAGCGTTGGAACTATTATTAGATTCGTTACGGCCATTAGAATACTTAGAAAGTTTTCCCCTACCGTGTTTGCTATTTCTAGAGAATTTAGCTCTCTTAGAGGCATAACGATCTAATTCCAAAAGACGTCTAGCAAGAGTAGGATTAACACGCTTATTAGCGCTTGTAACGCTTTTAGAATCGTAAAGATTTAAAAGTTCAGGTTCTGTTTGCCCATCTTTTTGTATTACAACGTGTCTTTCAAGAGGAACAGGACGATGCTCATCGATAACAAGATGAGTATTGCCACGTACTGAAGTAAGCCAAGCGGAAAAATCTTCTACGTTAGAAACAGTAGCTGATAAGCCAATAATTTGCACATCTTTAGGAAGATGAATAATAACTTCCTCCCACACAGCACCACGGAACTTATCGGCTAAATAATGAACCTCATCAAGAATAACGAAACCAAGAGATTGCAGTGTAATAGACTTCTCGTAAAGCATATTTCTAAGAACTTCTGTAGTCATAACTACAATATCTGCTTCGGAATTTACGGAAGTATCTCCTGTTAACAGGCCTACTTTATCAACTCCATAAACTTCGCATAAATCATGGTATTTCTGATTACTAAGAGCTTTCATTGGTGTAGTGTAAAACGCTTTAACACCACGTTTTTGCGCTAAAAATACAGCAAAATCAGCAATAACTGTTTTTCCTGCTCCGGTAGGAGCTGCTACCAGAACATTATCGCCATTCTCTAAAGATTCATTTGCTTCCTTCTGAAAATCATCAAGCTCAAATGGCAAAGTGCGTTCAAACTTAGCTAAGTTTGTAAGCTCTCGTTTCTGTAATTTTTTGAAAGCTTGATATCTTTGATAAGGTGAAAGTGATTCGTCTTCTGTATCTATGTCTGATTGCTTAGCATTATGCGACGAGCGCGAAGACATAAAGTATCTCCTACTTGATCATATAAAACGTAAATGTGAAGTATGCGTAATCTAGTATTACAGGTCTTCTTCTCGTAAAGACTTTTTACTCCATCTTTCCCATACTGCTTTGTGCTTTTCTCGCTTAAGATTTTTCCTTGCGATAACAAATTTTAAAGTCTCTTCGTGAAGATCTGCAGCATCTTTCAAAGGCCTTGTAAAAAGTGGGTCGCGATTAATTTCAACACTATTTTCGCAAGTATTAAGATGCTCGAATTTAGAGGAGATCTTACTAGAAAGTGCGCTGCAATTTTTTACTATGCGAAGTAAGGAAACTACTACTAAAAATATTCCCAAAACAATCATGCATAGCATGAACAGTGTTATAAGTAACCAGACCCACCAAGGCATTTATTCCTCCGTTTGAGGAGTATCGGCATGATTTACGCTAAGTTCGCGTTCTGCTCTAGCAATAATCATGCTGCGAAGTGTTTCAGGAGCAACGGCAGTAATATGGCGGGAATGTGCAATGCAGAACGCCACAAACCACGAGTCAGATGAAACAGTGAGATGTACTTTTACACCATCACCGTATGGTTGCATCTCTGCTCCCGAAAGCTTTTTCAGGAAGTTAAGATCAGTTTCATCAGTAATAAAGCAAGTTTCAGTGCCATTGTCGAAACTCCACTTACGAAGTTCGCTTACTGGAACATCAGGTACTTCAACAGGAGATACAGGCTTTACAACTTCAGCATGCTCAATACGAGCTATACGAAGCACTTGCCAAATTCGCGGCAAACCGTTTGCTTTATTAATAGAAGTATCTTTTTTAACTAAAGACTTTTTATCTTCAGGAGCTTGATTTTCTACATCAGTCCACACTGCAACGTAGTAAACGCCTTCATCTACAAAAACTTTAGAAGGTGCAACAACTTTACGTCGAGTACGACCAGCTCCATCAGTATATTCCATATCTAGCAAAGAACCGGAATTAATTGCGCTACGAACTACAGAGCAATTACGAGGTTCTACTTCGTACCCGGTTAGGCTTAACCACGGAGTTTCTCCCGGACGAACGTGTCTACGCAAGCGCATGTAAAGTGATTCGGCTTTTTCGCGCTGATCGTCTGGAAGCAGTGGAGAATGAGCTAGATAATTAGCAGACGCTGTTAGCATACTCATATACTGTTGCGATACGCCTGCAAGTCGTTCCAAACCGAGAGAATTTGTTGCAGAAACAATACTCTCTGATTCAAGAAGGGACCAATCAATATCAAAGAACTGGCTTCCTGCCATTTCGCCGTCATCAGAAACGGTTGTAAGAGTATTAATATCTTTATGCAGGATTGTCACAAACCTATGAAGTTCGTCATCATTCTTTGGCTTGCCAATAAACCTTTCTGCAAGCTCATCTAATGGGAATTCTTCTCCGAGGTGAGCCGAGAGGAAAAGCATTAAGCGAAGTCTACGATCTACTTCACTTCCGGTTTGGAAAGAACTTTTCTTTTGATGAGAATTATCTGATTCAGATTGAGATTCGTTCTCTAATGTTTCGTTTTGCGAATTCTCGTTTGAATTTTCGGAAACTGACTCATCACATTTAGTAAATTGCGTAGCAGAATGAAGTCTACGGTGGAAAGCATCAACTGCTTCCTGTGGGCTTACTACGCTAGAACCAGGATGTTCGAGAACGAACATTGCTAAATCGTCTGAATCTGTATAAGCAACGTTTAGATGCTCCCCATCAACATCAACTGTTGCTGCAAATCTACGAGAATCAATAACCTTTACCAATGCGTCTGGAATAGTTTGTGTACCAAGACCAGGAGCAATAGAGTCCAAACCTAGACCCGGAATAGGGGTCTGAGGAACGCGAGGAGCTGTTCTAGAAGTGCGTTGCTGCTGCTCTCTTTGCTCACATTCAGAAGAAGATATGGACATAGAGCGAGCTAAATAGTTCGCAGCTGCAAGTACAGGAAGTTCATCTTGTGCAAAACGAAGTCTTACGCGAGGTTCATCTCCTAGCTGAAGACGATATGAAGCAAAATCCTGGCCCTCTGACTTTGATGAGTACTCCGGCTGCCGAGATTCTATTGCAATTCCCATTGCAGATAGTTTGGCTCTATCTCGCTGGAACTGTTTTGCAAATGCTGCTTTAGCGGCTTGATCGGCAAGCTCACCGTAGGAATCAGCGTAAGCTTTTACTCGTTGTGCTATTTGACGCGAAGTCAACCATTGTGGGAATGCGGAAGACAATACAGCTAGCACATCTAGCTCATGTTTGCCCCACTTATCGGAAAAGCGTCGTCTTCCGTTACTTCCTTCAGCCATCGGTCCTCACGTATCGTTTTATTGTTAATTTCTTCTAATATGCACACTACCGCATCTGCTACAATTACTTGGTTTGCACAGTATGCGAATGCGCGCATGCTTTTTCTATTTTAGTGGCATTTTGCGGTACGTGTGGACATTTCTTAAAAAACTAATAATTTTTCTTTAAATAAAATCCACAGTTCACTCTAATAACGTTGAAAATCCGCCATTTTCAGGCGACACGCCATAGTGTAATTTTTTCTTAAAAATTACTACTATTGCACGTTTTTTAACGTTATTTACAGCAAAATGCTCTTTTGCGGGATCATTTTATCCAAGAATCTGGTTCAATTCCTTGTGGTCCCACAAACTCTCCATTTGGTACATAACTTGGTTCTCCCATGTCCTCTAAAACAGCGTCAGAAAACATAGAAACTTGGTTACCAAAAGTCCAATCACCCCTAATAGTTACTGATTTTGCAGCAGCTAATGCTGGTACTGAATAAGGGAAACGCTCGTTGAAATCATTTATATTACGGTAATATCTTGGATCTAAGTCAATGTCTGGGAAAATATAATTTCCGTCTTCCATTTCGTAAGAGTCTGTCAAATGGAATCTGTCTGAGCGCATAATAAAAAGATCGTTAGTAGTTTTTACTGGTAAGAAGCGCATGCGGTCTACTTCTACGCAAATTGCTTCGTCAAACAGTGATACGATTGCTCCCATTGCAGTTTCTAACTGTACTACTTGAATGCTGTTTTCGTCTGTAGGATCAACAGTTTTTCTATTACAAATAACAGGAAGTGGAAGTATCCCATGGTACTCTTCTAATTTTTCTTGCAACGCATCAATACGAATCCAAATATTATTTGTATTAAAATACGGATGCTTTTTAATACTTTGAGCGCTTCTGCGATCTTCAGGATGAACTTGTGTCATTTCGCGAAGCAATAATCTACCGGTTTCTACGCTTCTAACTATATGTCCGCCTTTTCGGTCGGCTTGAGTTCGTCTAGCAACTTCAATCATGATAGGCGCGCCAGTATTTTCAAAATGCTGCGCTAGTGTGCGAGAAGGCCTTGCTCCTAAATTATCAGAATTCGATATGAACAGATAATTAAAACCATGCTCTTTTAATGTGCTGAGTATGTTTGATTCCCATATGGTTGAGAAAATATCTCCATGTCCAGGTGGGCACCATTCAAGAGAAGGATCCGCTTCGTAAGATACAGGCTCTCCTGTTTTTTCTACTAATTTTGGCTCCTGGTGCTGAATAATTTCTACAGGAATATTTTCTTGCACAAACTTGCGGTTTCGTTTAAGTACTTGCAAAGTATCGCGAGAAGTGCGGAATGAGTTCATAAATATAAGAGGAAGATCCACTCCAAGACGTTTCCTGGCAGTTAAAACTTGACCGATTATTATATCTATAAAACGCATTTGTCGAGCTTTATGTCTACGAACAGGAAGTAAAGATTTTGCGCATGACAAACCCATAGATGTTCCTAATCCGCCGTTAAGTTTAATAAAAGCAGTTTTTCCAAATGCTTTTACAGCATTATCATGATCAATCGTTTCGTAAATTTCATGAAAATTTGGAACAGTTTTTATAGGCTCTACTGTGCTTTCGCGAATAAACTCTCCAGATTGATTATTGCGCCAAACTTCGTAGAGGTGAGCAAATTGTTCAATAGAAGTATCGCTCATATTGTGTTCGCGCATCTTTGCAGCGGACAACTCAAAGGTGTCGTCCATGTAAAAGCCTCCTCGTATGCATGTGACCCTAATAGTTTAGCGATTTGTGCTCTTTCGTGCAAACGGTTTGGGATTTATAACCTAAATGTAAAACAAAAAGCGTAGTGAATGCTTATTTAGTATCCACTACGCTTTTTCTAGTGTTAATTCTTTAAATCAAGAATTGTCTTTAATGTTGTTGTCAGCGTCATCCTGTTCTGTTTCATCTCCAGTTTTAAGATGATGCTCATCGTATCCCTGAATGTAGCGCGTCCGCTGCCAGTGATGAATAGAAGCATTAGTTCCACGGTGGTGAACGTGATACTTTCTTGGAGTTCCACCATAAGGTAGTTCCTTAACTTCTTTAGCAACAGCAATTTGGTTCACATTTGAAGGATCCATAATTGCAATTGGTGCAACTGGATCTGCCTCTGTTGGAGCCGCAGTACGATTCTTCAAGTGAGATGGCAGCCATTCTGCAAACCATGAAAGCGCAAGGCAAATCAGGAAGTATAAGACTGCAGCAACGCTTAAGGTTTGCAAGATATTGAAGTACATTGATCCAAGTCTGCGTGACTCTTGAAGAAGATCAGTATACATAATAATCGATCCAAGAGCAGTATCCTTAAGTACGACAACAATCTGAGTTATTGCAGCCGGAAGCATAGCAATAACTGCCTGTGGCATTTCTATTTGAGTAAGTGACTGATATTCTGTTAATCCTAAAGCTAAAGAAGCTTCTCGCTGACCGTTTGGCAAATTACCAACACCAGAACGAACTAATTCTGCTACAACGGAACCGTTGTACATAATCAGAGCTAACACTACAGCCCAATATGATGCTTCTTTCATTCCAGAAAGCGCAAAAGCTCTCCACAAGAAGATCATAAGAAGAAGTACTGGTACTGCTCGGCAAAACTCAACTATTATTGCGGAAACTACACGAGTAAGCAAATTTGGTAAAAGTCGGCACATGCCGAAGAATAAGCCAAATGCTATAGATCCGACAATAGCAACAAGAGATGCCTTTAATGTCATCCACAATCCTGGAAGATAAAAATCAACCCAAGCTTCGGAATCTACTGCAGGATTCCAAAGTACGGGCGAAAGCTGATTTTCGCCGTCTGGAGGATTACTTAATCGCATAAGAACAGCAATAATAAAGATTGCAAATAAGCATCCTGCAATAATATTAGCTATTCGTATTTTCTTAAGTGCGCGAGGACCTGGCGCATCAAATAAGAGTGATTGTTCTTGATTTTTAGCCATGATCATCACCTTCTAACAGCGAGCTTGTTTGAAAGATACGTTGTTAAAATGCCAATAGGAATAATCAAAATGATGTATCCTACGGCGAATATGAGGAATATTGGGATTATAAGATCTGCGTTCTTCTCAATCATTTCGCTCATAAGTGACGAAGTTTCAGTAGCTACTGACGCTGCTGCAGCTACCGTAGAATTCTTCAGTAAGGCTATGAAAGTGTTACCGAGAGGAGCTACAGAACCGCAGAAAGTTTGCGGCAAAATTATGTGCGTAGCTGATTGGAAGAAATTAAGACCTAAAGCTCTACAAGCTTCTGCCTGTCCAAGAGGAACAGTGTTTAATCCTGATCTGAGCGATTCGCATACGAACGCTGCTGTGTAAAGAGATAAACCTGCTACTGCAAGCCAGAAGAAGTTTATGTCGAAAATTTGTGAAAAACCTATTTTCAGCTGAGCGTACACACCTAATACCATGAAAACCATGATTATAGTGAGCGGCATGTTCTTAAACAGTTCAACGTAAATAGTTGCTATAGTCCTCAGTGAAGATACTGGGCATATTCGCATAGTTACTAAAATTACGCCGATAATAGTCGAAAGAACTACACAGCATAAGGTTATTTCAATATTTACAAGAAACGCTCCTGGAATATTGTATTCACTAAATAATTGTATAAAATCTTGCATCACTTCTCCCCTTCCGCTGGAACTGGAGGATTGTACTTTTTATTAGGCTTGAATCCAGTACCTCGAAGATTATCATCTAAGGCTCGTTGCCAAGACCCATTTCGAATCATGTCTTTCAAAGCGGCATTAATGCGCTTAGCAAGCTTCGTATTACCCTTTTTGATGCCAATTCCGTAATATTCGGCAGTAAATGGTTTATTAACAAGCTTTAGTCTGCCTCTAGAAGCGGTTGCAAGGCCTGCAAGAATAATATCATCTGTAGTTACAGCGTCAACAATTCCTGAGAACAATGCTGTTGCACACTCTGCGTAACCCGGTTGTTGCATAAGCTGTACTTTTGATGCGTAACGCTTTTTTATAACAATTGCAGAAGTAGAACCAGTTACTGAGCATAGTCGTTTTCCATTCAAATCGTTAGGTCCGCTGACTTTGTGCTCGTCTTTACGAACTAACAAATCTTGACCTGCAACAAAGTAAGGTCCTGCAAAGGAAATTGTCTTTTTGCGCGCATCAGTAATTGAGTATGTCGCAACAATCATATCTACGTCACCGTTTTGAAGCATTGCTTCGCGTTGCTTCGATGGTGATTCTTTCCATACGATTTGATCTTCTGAATAGCCTAGTTTTTTAGCAACGTATTTGGCTACATCAACATCGAATCCTACGTATGTTCCAGATTTTTTAAAACCTAAACCTGGTTGATCAAATTTGATGCCGATGCGAATTACTTTTTTGCCATCGCTACGATCGCATGCAGTGAGCGGGAACACGCAGCATATGCTACAAATCATAGCTATCAGCGAACGTAGTATTCGTTTGTGTAATAGTTTCATGTTTGTAAATCCCCTCTATATCTGCTTTTAGCAGTGAAAAACTTACGAAAACTTAAAATACTTGTGATGTTTAGTGCGTAAGAATCTTTGAGAGGAAGTCTTTTGCGCGATCTGTACGTGGATGCTCGAAGAATTCTTCTGGAGTGTTTTGCTCAAGTATTTGACCATCTGCCATAAACACTATTCTGTCGGCTGCTTTACGAGCAAATCCCATTTCGTGCGTTACGCAAATCATTGTCATGCCTTCTTTTGCAAGTTCGACCATAACATCAAGAACTTCGTTTACCATTTCAGGATCAAGTGCTGATGTTGGTTCGTCAAAAAGCATAACTTTTGGTTGCATTGCCAGTGCGCGAGCGATTGCAACACGCTGCTGCTGACCACCAGAAAGCTGAGACGGCATTTTTTGAGCTTGATTATCAACGCCAACTCTTGCAAGAAGATCCATTGCAAGGCTTTCTGCCTCGTCTTGGCTCATGTGACGTACTTTCATTGGTGCGAGAGTTACGTTTTCTAGAATAGTTTTGTTAGCAAAAAGATTAAAAGATTGGAAAACCATACCAACTTCGGCTCGTAAAGCAGCAAGTTCTTTACCTTCTTGAGGTAAAGCTTTACCATCTATACGAATATCTCCGGAGTCGATCGTTTCTAATCGATTAATAGTGCGGCACATTGTTGATTTTCCAGAACCAGATGGGCCGATGATAACAACTACTTCGCCTTTATTAATGGAAAGGTTGATATCCTTTAGAACGTGCAATTTGCCAAAATGTTTTTCAACATGGCTGAGTTCTACCAATGGAAGAACTGTTTTTTTAGTAGTATTTTTTTGTGTATCCATGGAAAGAATGCTAGTAGATTTGTGTTACGTGTAGTTATCGCATACGTTACTTTTTTACTTAAACTTCGTTGCATCGATATGTAAAATATGTTAAAAATAGTCAATTTTTCTTTAATATGTTGCGAATTACTGTAATATTCTGACTCTGCTCTGTAATATTTACACAAAACTACTTTTATTATATAAAAAATACCGCTGAAAGGCGTTTTTGTAACCCCTCAGCGGTATTTAATAATTAAATTTTATTAAGAACAATTAGTAAACAAAACTATTCTTAATATTATTCGTAAATGTTACGAAATAATTTACTCGTCTTCTTCTGGATCATAATCAACGCCAGTTTCTGCACGCTGCTCGTCCGAAATTGGGGCTGGAGCGCCAGTCAGAGGGTCGCGTCCGCCGCCAGCCTTAGGGAAGGCGATTACGTCGCGAATCGAGCTTGCGCCTGCCAAAATAGCAGCAGTACGATCCCAGCCCAAAGCAATACCAGCGTGAGGTGGAGCACCATACTTGAAAGCTTCAAGCAGGAAGCCGAACTTTTCGTCAGCTTCAGCTTTATCGATTCCAAGCACGTTAAGAACGCGGTCTTGAATATCGTCACGGTGAATACGAACGGATCCGCCGCCCATTTCGTTACCGTTGCACACGATATCGTAAGAATCACTCATAGCATGCTCTGGATCTTTATCGAACTTATCAATCCAATCGGCAGATGGCATTGTAAATGGATGGTGCATAGAAGTCCACTTGGAGTGGCCAACTGCAACATCGTCATCATCTGGATCATCAGTGCGCTTAAACAGTGGGAAGTCAACAACCCAAGTAAAAGCAAACTCATCTGGGTGAAGCAATCCTGCGCGGCTAGCAAGCTCTACGCGAACAGCTCCAAGAAGAAGTTGGGAAGATTCGCGGCTTCCAGCTGCAAAGAACACTGCGTCGCCATCTTCTGCACCAACTGCTTCCTTAAGACCTGCGCGCTCTTCTTCGCTAAGATTCTTAGCAACAGGACCCTTTAACTCGCCATCTTCACCAAACACAACGTAAGCTAATCCCTTAGCTCCACGCTGCTTAGCCCAATCCTGCCAAGCGTCAAACTGACGACGAGGAGTTTCAGCACCACCCTTAAAGAGCACAGCACCAACATACGGAGCCTGGAACACGCGGAATGGAGTGTTCTTAAAGAAATCAGTCAACTCAATAAGTGGGTTTCCAAAACGCAAATCTGGCTTATCGGAACCGTACTTATCCATTGCTTCCTGCCAAGTAATACGAGGCAAAGGAAGAGTAATTTCGTGACCTGCTTCCTTCCAAATAGCAGCAATAACGCGCTCTGCCATAGCCATAACATCTTCCTGGCTGGCAAAGCTCATTTCCATATCAAGCTGAGTGAACTCAGGCTGACGATCTGCACGGAAGTCTTCGTCTCGGTAGCAGCGTGCAAGCTGATAGTAGCGTTCGACACCAGAAACCATGAGCAACTGCTTTAAGAGCTGAGGAGACTGTGGAAGTGCATACCAAGAGCCTGGAACCAAGCGTGCTGGAACAACGAAGTCGCGTGCGCCTTCTGGAGTGGACTTAATAAAGGTTGGAGTTTCAACCTCAGTGAAGTCCATATCTTCCAAAGCGTGACGAGCAGCCTTGGCCATATCGGAACGCAACTTCAAATTGCGCTGCATAAACGGGCGACGCAAATCAAGATAACGATACTTTAAACGTACATCTTCGCTAGGAAGCTTGTTTTCGGACTCGTTTTCCAAAGCTGTCGAAACTTGGAATGGTAATGCATCTGACTTTGCAAGAACAGTAACTGTTTCAGCAACAATTTCAATCTTACCTGTTGCCAAGTGATCATTTTCGTTACCATCTGGACGCAGACGAACTTCGCCGGTTATTTGCACAACAAATTCGCTGCGCAATGGTCGTGCCGTCTCCTCATCGTAAATAACAACTTGTACTAATCCTGTATTATCGCGGACATCGACGAAGGCAACGCCACCGTGATCACGGCGACGATCAACCCAACCTGCGATGGTTACTTTTTGCCCGACCAATGCTTCAGTCACTTCAACGGCATGGTGCGTACGATACGCCGTTTGGCTCATAAGTCCACTTCCTCTATGTTCTAATAATGATGTAATCATTTTTTCATTGACACAAATCTGTGCTTATTATGCGAGTAAAAATACACGCAAACTATTTAGCACAGGAAACTGTCTGCCGGGCATACACAGTATCTGGTTGCCACGACGTGACATCTGCTGATTCTTGGTCTCCTGTAATTATGTTCTTTACTTCATCTTGAGAAGACTCAGATTCGGTACTGTCTGCAGGGAACCAAACGTAAGGAATACCAAGCTTGTCAGCATACTTGATTTGCTTTCCAAGTTTTGCTGCAGTAGGAGCAACATCAGTTGCAATACCGCGATCGCGTAATACTTTTGCAATAGCATTACACTTTGGTCGATCTTCCTCATTCCACACTGCAACAAGCACAGCTGCAGGAGAAACTCTAGAAACTGTAGCTTTAGCTGTGTGAAGCATATATGAGATCAATCGCGAAAGGCCGATTGAAAGGCCAACGCCTGGATATTTTTTCTTTCCTTGAGAAACAAGATTGTCGTAACGGCCACCGGAACAGATGGAGCCTAGGGACGCAGCATTATCAAGGAAAGTTTCATAAACAGATCCAGTGTAGTAGTCAAGTCCACGAGCAATCTTCAAATCAGCAACAACAGCACCAGGACGTATGCGAGCTGCTTCATCTACAATCATTGCGAGAGTCTCTACGCCTTCTACTGCAAGAGAGTAAGATTCATTATCTTCACTTCTAGAAATATTATGCTTATCGCATAGTGCATTAAAGCGTTCTTTAAGTTCTTCGCCAGTTTCTGCAGTAAGCTCAGCTAATTCTAAGCAAGCAGCAGCTTGAGAATCTGTAGCTCCACACTCTTTTACCAGGAGTTTAGACACTTCTTCAGAGCCGATTTTATCTAACTTATCGATTTCTCTAAGAACACCCTCAATATCTTTTAGTCCAATACCACGGTAGAAACCTTCAGAAAGCTTACGATTATTGGCGTGAACTGTAGCTTTTGGTAAGCCAAACTCTCTTAAGCGCTCAAGAGCTTCAACCATAACAAGAGGAAGCTCAACTTCGTAATGAGATGGTAATTCACCATTTCCTACAACATCAATATCAGCTTGCACAAACTCGCGGAATCGACCTTCTTGAGGACGCTCGCCACGCCAAACTTTTTGCATTTGCCAACGCTTAAATGGGAACGCTAAATCACCAGTGTGTTCAACAACGTAACGGCTAAGCGGAACTGTTAAATCGAAGTGTAAACCTATGCGATCTTCTACAGGCGTGTCGGACTCATGACCGACCTCTTGTAAGCGCGATAATAAATAAATTTCTTTGCTTGTTTCACCTTTTTTCAAAAGGCTTGATCCCTGCTCTACTGCACGCGTTTCAATGCCAATAAAGCCATTAAGTTCGAATACTTCCCTAAGTGTGTCAATTACTTTCTGTTCAACAGCACGTTCGCTTGGAAGCCATTCGGGAAAACCAGATATTGATGAGCCTTGTACCATGTCCACTATAATAGGTTATGTTACGGAAAAATCATGGCTTACCGTCATACTTATTCGTAACACTGTTACCGTGCATATGCTGTAAGGAGTCGTCCCGTGACCGAACAGACTAAACCTGAAGAAAATACCCAATCCACCGCTACAACAAAGCCGCATGCGCCGTCGCCTGCGAGCTTTGCCCATAAAACTAGAGTTGTAGCTCAAGCCCCAACTATTTCGTATAGTGATGAGGATGTAAAAGCTGCAAAAACTTTTGGGCGTGTTGACGAAAATGGCACTGTTTATATTCGTGAAAATGGTGATGAAAGGGAGGTTGGACAGTACTCCACTGGCACTCCAGATGAAGCTTTAACTTTCTATGTTCATCGTTATCTTGATTTGAAGATTAAGCTTGATCTTTTTGAAAAGCGACTTGAAGCTTCTAACGTTAAGTCAAAAGAAATTGACGAAACTCTCAACACTTTAGAAGCAGATCTTGAAAATCCTGCAGTTGTTGGAGATGTGGCAGCTTTGCGTACTCGACACGCCGAGCTTAAAGTAAAAGCTGATGCAAAAAAGGAAGAAATTGCTAAAGCTCGTAAAGAAGCTTTGGAAAAGGCTTTGAAAGAGAGAACTTCTATTGTTGAGCAGGCTGAAGCATTAGTAGCGAATATGGGTGAGTCGACCAATTGGCGTTCATTAGGAGACAAGCTGCGTTCACTCTTCGATAAATGGCAGCAGCACCAGCGCACTACAATTCATTTGAACAAAGCTGATGCAGATGCTCTTTGGCAGCGCTTCTCTAAAGCTCGTTCATCTTTCTCTCAGGCTCGTAGTGCATGGGTTAAAGAGCGTGATAATGTTCGCGAAGGAGCAAAACATGCTAAGGAAGAGATTATTGCAGAAGCTGAAGTCTTAAAGAATTCCACTGATTGGCGTGAAACTTCTATGAAGTTCAACGCTTTGATGGATCGTTGGAAGAAGGCAGGTAATGCTGGCCGTCAACATGATGATGAATTGTGGGCTAAGTTCCGTGAAGCTGCAGATGTCTTCTACCATGCTCGTCAAGCTGATCGTGAAAAGCTTAATGCTGACGAGAAAGAAAATCTTGCTAAGAAGGAAGCACTTTTAGTTAAAGCCGAAGCTTTGCTTCCAGTAGCAAATGAGGAAGAAGCTAAGAAAGCTCGTAAGGCTTTGTCTGCTATTCAAGATGAGTGGGATACTATTGGCTATGTTCCTCGTGAAGACATGCGTCGAGTTGAAGCTCGTTTGAACGATGTAGATAAGAAGATTAAATCTGTTGAGGATGCTGCGTGGAAGGATGAAGATCCTGAAGCTAATGCTCGTAAGTCTAGTTTTGCTGCACAATTGCAGGCACAGCTTGATGAGCTTAATGCTGCTATTGCCAAAGAAACAGACAAGAAGCGCAAAGCTAAGTTAGAAGCTGAGAAGGCAACTAAGGAACAGTGGCTTAACGCTATTAAGTAATTCTGCTTTTAGCTTATAAACTTCTCTAAATACATTTATGAGGCTGCTTGAAAATTCAAGTAGCCTCTTTTTGTGAAATTAACTATAAGTCGGATTTTTCCATTAAAGAATTAGCGAGTTTAACAAAAGTAGCAGCTAATTTAGAATCTGACAATTTTCCTTCCTCATTTAGCACAGCAGGTCGTCCGCTTTCTCCTATTTCGCGTATGGATGTGTTTAAAGGAAGTTGTGCTAGAAGTGGAACATCAGTTTTAAGTGCGTTGCAAAGCTGCTCGCTTACTCGCTTTCCACCTCCTGAACCAAAAATTTCTATGCGCTCGCCATTATTTTCAAACCAACTCATGTTTTCAACTACGCCGCGCACTTTTACTGGTATTTGTAATGCCATAAGTCCTGCTCTAACTGCTACGTCTGATGCGCTTGGCTGAGGCGTAGTAATAACAACAAGTTCTACGTTTGGAAGTGATTGTGCTACAGCTAATGCCATATCTCCTGTTCCAGGTGCTAAATCAAGTAGTAAAACGTCAGGATTTCCCCACCAAACATCAGATAAAAACTGTTCTAAGGAGCGTTGTAATCGAGGTCCTCTCCATAAAATCGCTCTGTCTGTTCCTGCAAACATTCCAATTGATATAAGTTTTACTCCCCAAGCTACTACTGGCATAAGCATGCCGTTTAAATTAGTAGGTTGGTTATGAACACCAAACATGTGCGGTAATGAGAAACCGTAAACATCTGCGTCTATAGCTGCAGTATCGTATCCTAAAGCAGCGAAGGTTGCAGCGAGATTAGCTGTTATTGAAGATTTTCCAACTCCGCCTTTTCCGGAAGCTATTGCAAATATTCTTGTGTGATTTCCTGATTTATTAAATGGATTTTCTTTACGCTCCGCTTTTAAGTCAGCTACTAGCTTCTCTAGTTTATCTTTGCTCATAGCTGCAGTAGTTATTTGCGGTATAAGTTTAATTTTAGGATATTTAGATACTGCTTCTTTTACTCTTTCTGTTATAACCTCTGCAAGAGGACAGTTTGGTACAGTAAGTTCAAGATTGATATCAACATTGTAAGTTGGCTGTGAATTTTCGCACGTTGAAGTGTCGCATTTAGATACACTCACGCCAGTTACCATATTTAGTTCAGTTACAGAACGTCCTAGCTCTGGATCTATTACGCTGCTAAGAAGATCGTAAACTTTTGTTGCTATCTGATTTGAATCTTCCATTTATTAAGATTCCATTTCGTTTTCGCCTGTATTTGTATTTACATTGTCAAGCGAAGTGTCAAAAGATTCGTCGAGTGTTGTTTCCGCTTGCAATGCTTCTTCTAAACTGCCTGTTTCAAGTAAAATATTAAATTGGTTCTCATTTAACATAGGAATTCCAAGCTCTTGTGCTTTAGTTGCTTTGGAGCCAGGGTTTTCGCCAAGTATTACGCAATAAGTGTTTTTGCTTACAGAATTTGAGGCTTTTCCTCCTCTAGAAACAATAGCTTCTTTAGCTGTATCTCTAGTAAAACCTTGCAACGATCCTGTAACAACAACAGTTTTTCCGGTTAAAGTTTGTAAAAGAGTTGAAGTTTCAACTTGACCTACTACCCCAGCTTTTTTCCAAGCGCATAAGATTTCAGATCTCCAGTTTTCTGCAATTTGTGCTTGCTTAAACCAGTCGTACACGGCTTGCGCAATTTCAGGGCCTACGCCGTCTATGCTTGTAAGCTCTTTAACAGAAGCTTTAGCAATATTATCTAAAGATCCAAAATTTGCCGCTATAACGCGCGCAGTTGGAGGACCTAGTCTACGAATAGAAAGAGCTACTAGCACACGCCACAATGTGGCTTTTTTGCCTTTCTGAGCTATTTCTTCAAGCATACTGCGTGTTGTTTCTGAAGGTCTTGTGTAAGTTGGCACTTTTACAGTTACAAGATCATTTCCTTTTTTGATACGTTTAATCGTAAAACCATTTACAAACGCATCATTTGGAACCTCAAATTGAGGATATTGTGGGTTCCATTGGGATTCGTTATCAGCTATATTTTTGTCTTCTTCCTCTGAAGAATTTTCAACACTATTATCTATAAATTTTGCTTCTAAAGTGCGAGTCCAAAAAGCTGAAACTTTTCTCCAAAGACCAGATCCGCCAATTTTGCGCGTGCGTTTTTTCAGTTTTCCATCTTTGCTTACTTCTTGCCATTCCTCAACTAGAGGAATTTCTTTCCAAACCATTACCTTGCGCAAATCATCTGCGGTTATGTTGAAAATTTCTGCTTCGCTACTAAGTACAGGGTCTTGTGGTTCAGGCAATACTAAATTTGGATCTGGCGTGTAAGTTTGCTGAGAAGAGCCACGTTTTATTACGATTTTATCCATATTTGGGCAGTAAACTTCCACAGTGTTTGGCCTAGAATCTTCAGGATTCGTAAGAGCTAAAGCAGCGTTATCACCAAGATTTTCAATATCAAAAGCATTCCTGGAAGCTAAGTTAATTATTCTCTCTGTAAGTTGTGCTGGGCAGCTTTCTACGTTTGGACAGCGAATATCTTTATCTCCCTGTTTATCTGGAGCTAATTTAGTTCCGCAAGAAGGACAATATTGCGGCATAACAAATTTGCGAAGCTCATTTTCGCGTCCTTCTCTAGCTTTTAAAACAGGTCCTACTAGTTCTGGAATTACGTCTCCAGCTTTGCGAACTACAACAGTGTCTCCAATTAGAACACCTTTGTGTTCAACTTCGTAAGCATTATGAAGAGTTGTGCGAGATATAGTGGAACCTGCTACAGTTACGGGTTCAAGAACTGCTACTGGAGTTACTCTTCCAGTCCTACCAACTTGTACAACAATATCTTTAAGAACAGTATTTACTTCTTCTGGCGGGTACTTATACGCTATTGCCCAACGTGGAGCGCGAGAAGTTGCACCAAGTCGACGTTGCAAAGCGCGATCATCAACTTTAACTACAATACCGTCTAAAGCGTGTAAAACATTTGCTCTATTATCTCCGTAGTAGTTAATCATTTCCTCAATTTCAGAAAAATTCGTAACTTTTCTGGTGTATGGAGAAACAGGAATACCCCACTGTTTGTATAACTTGTACGCGTCCGACTGATTAAAAGATGTTTCACTATTTTCGTGACTAGATGAAGTGTTCCAACGTAACTCGCCTAGTCCGTGTGCAAAGAAACTTAATCTGCGAGTTGCTGTAATGCGAGGATCTTTTTGACGTAAAGAGCCTGCCGCTGCATTTCGAGGATTTGCAAAAGGTGCTTTTCCAGCATCTTCTTGCTCATCATTTAATTTTCTGAAATCATTCCAGGTCATAAATACTTCGCCGCGTATTTCTACGAATTCTGGAATGTCATCTACATTTTCAGCATGTAGTTGCGTAGGTATAGCTTCTATAGTCCTAACGTTAAGTGAAATATCTTCACCTGTTACGCCATCTCCTCGAGTAAGTCCCTGCTCAAGTGTGCCGTTTCGATAAATCAAATTCAACGCAAGGCCGTCAATTTTTACTTCGCAAGTCATTGGAAGAGGTTTAGATTCAGGCCAGTTAAGATCTCGAATTACCCCATCATACCAGTCATGCAATTCTTCAATTGAAAAAACGTCATCCAAGCTCATCATTCGAGATGGGTGTTTTACAGAAGCAAAATCATTTGAAAAAGTTCCGCCCACGCGATGTGTTGGAGATTGAGGAGTATCTAAAGTTGGGAATGTTGCTTCAAGAGCATTTAACATTCGCATGCGTGCATCGTATGCCGCGTCTGAACTCGTAGGAGCATCTTCAACATAGTACGCGATCTGATCAGATTGTACCCATGCAGCCAATTTTGCCCAAAGTTTTGCAGCTTGCTGTGTGGTTAAAATTGCTGGCTGTAGACTTGAAAGAGCTAAAGCATCAGAGTCTGTAGGCTTCAAGTTTGCAATCCACTTTTCAGTGTCTATTGTTGAGTTCCACTCATTCGCTTCATGCATGTAGGTTTTGCTATCAGTTTTGCTATTTTTACTGTCAGTTTTGCTATCAGACTGAGTAACAGTATCTGTTTTAACTGTACTCATGCTATTAGTTTCGTTTTTTTGCGCTTCATGAGATATAGTTTGCTCGTCAAAATCGTCAAAAAGCGATAACTGTTCGCTCCCTGTTGACTCTTCGCGAATACTATTTTCACTCATGAATATTCCCTTCAGCTACGTTTTACTAACGCCTATAAACAGTATCTAATAAGACTGTATAAGCACAGTAAAAACTATTCAATGATGTATTGAGTATTAAGCTAATAAATTTTAAAACTGTTTGCCCTATTTCTTAAGCGTTCAAAGATCTTAAGAACTGTGTTTGTACTGTGCTACTTATATCTTCTCTAGAAGTCATTCGAATATTTGCAACACATAAAGTTCTTGCTATAACAAACATTCCATCGTTCACAGTTAATTTTGCTGCTTTATCAATAATCTCTTCTGCTTCAATATCAGGCCAAGCTGGTATGTCTTCAGAAAGAAGAGCCATTTGTGCTTCATGTATATTGCTCGGTATTAGCTTGCACTGCGATCTCATTCTAGAAAGAAGCTCATCAAGTTCCATTTCTAGTGGCTCAATCTTTCCTGGAGCTAAGTATTGTGCCATTCTATACGAAGATGCAGCAATGAGGAAATTATTCTGCATCCATTCCGCATAAGCGAGCTTATAGTAAGCAAAAGCAGCGTCATCCCTATCGAGAGACACATTCAAAGCGTTAATGCAAGCCGCAATAACAGATGGCCAATCCTCTTTTTGCGCAAGTATATCAGCTAATCTCAAATGAGAAAGAGCGTAAGTAGGAGCGTACGAAACCATAATATTTAAATGACGTAAAGCTTCGTCATGTTGGTTTAATTGCGAAAGCAAATCAGCAAGTTCCATATGCGCGTAGAAAAGACCGTCAGGAATAAGTCTTGTTCGTTCTTCTTTAGTTGCAAATAGATGATTATAAATTACTCTTTCAGCGTAGGAATTAAAGTATCTTGGTACAGCTTCGCTACTAGTAAACATAGTATCGAATTGTGCCACAGAATTTTCATACTCTTTTAAAGCCTCACTAAGATCCCCATTCATAAACTGTTCGTGAGCTTTTGTACGAATATCTCTTATACGCTTTGCTGAAGTAAATGAAAGATTAGGTAAATCTGTTTCGTCAATTAGCGCTCGTGTTATTGAATCTGCTTGAGCGTTAAGTTCAGGATCGTCAATGCTTTCAATAATACTCATAGCTTCGTGAGCTTTTTGTGCAGTTGTTGGCATAAGTTCTGAAGCAATATGATGGAAGTCAGCAACAGCTTGTTGCAGAAGATCTTCACGCTGTATAGAAAGCCCTTGTGCGTATTGCGTTCCCAGTATGTTTTCCTGATCTGCTGTAAAAATTTTGTCAGAAAATTCAGGTTCTTCTTGTGATCCATGAGGAGAAAAACGGCTACTGTGAACATCAAAATCTGGTTCGATGGTATTTAATTTTCCATGAGAATCAATGTTTAATTTGGCATTAAATTTTTCGTATGTTTTTATAGGATTATTTAATCCGTTTTGGTGAATAATTTTTATAAATCTGTCTCTACTAAACGTAACTGTAGTTAGAGCTCGTATGGATGGTGCTGTAGTAAAAGCTGCAAATGGATTTTCTTCTTTAGACTTATCCATGCTGTTTTCGGACAGCTGATTTTCGCTAGAATTTGCGTTTGTGCCTGTTTCTGAGTTTAATTCTTGGCTACTTGCGCTCGCATGTATTGATATGACATTATTGTTTGTCTTGTTTGCGTTACTAAGATTAATCTGCTGTATTTCTTGCAATTTAGACGGGTCTCCATGAACGTCACCGTCTTTTGGCTCTCCTTTTGATTTAGATGAATCATTATTTGCAGCGTCACTATTCATAACGTTAAGCGCATTAAGAGTACGATTTACAAGATTGTTCATAGCATTGTTTTGTGCTGTAACCATCTCTTCTAAGCCTATTGAATCTAAGCGTATAGAAACATTTTTTACTTTGCTGCTTGCTCCAAAAGCTAGAGTAGACATTATCATTCCAACTTGAAGATTGTAGTTTGTAGCTAGTTTTTCTTTATCGTCGTCGTTTAGATTTTTCCAAGATTTATCCTCATTAACGTAAGCTACAGATGGCATAAGTGCAGCGCCAGCTGTAGTAAGGTTTATTGCCACGTTACCATCTTCTAAATTAGATCTAAATTCCGCGTCAAAACGGAACGGCAAGTATACGCTTCTAATAAGATTAGAAAGACGCTGTCTATAAGACCATTCACTGTCGTTATCTATCTTATTGAAATACTTATCGTTATTTTTTACCTGCTTTGCTCTTCTCCACATGTGCAAAATAGGTCTTATTTTGTCGTCCATCAAAGGATTGCCGAAAAATTGCATACCTATTGAACCGCTTGCTGCAAAAGCAACATCTTTAATCATTGCAATGTCGATTTGTGATGCCTGCTCTTCTTTTATAGTATTTTCGCAAGTTTTTCCTCCTGCAATGGAGTTAATTTGCAGACAATCATAAATTGAATATAAACGGTTAATAGCGCCTTCTATTTTAAGTACTTTGAGTGCAGCATTTGGTTCCAATGCGTCATCCCAAAGTAAGTAGTTTGCTTCTGTTTGCTGATATTTTTGCATGTGTAGGCGTTCTGCACCGTGCACTGCTTCCAGGCTGCGCTCTGTTTCTAAAGCTCCAGTTGAGCGCATTAATTTTTCGAAATATTCTTCTAAACCTGAAACTCTTAAATTCTCTTTTTTTGCTATTTTTATGTCTTCTACGCTTCTTCGTATTGCTCCTAAAGGTGCTTCGTGTTCTAGTCTGCGAAGTACATTGTTGTAGCCAAATCCGGTTAAAGACTTGTGCATGTCTGGAATGAATAATGCTGCAAAGAATGCTATTGTTATTGCTTTTCTGTACGTAAGATTGCATCGCAAGTTTTCTGGAAGTTTAGTTCTTAACTCTTCAAGCGTATAAGTTTTTTTAGATCCGAACCCGTGTGCCATCCATGATCCGATTTTAATTAAACCGTCATCATCTGAAAGTTGTAAAACTAAATCTCCATTTGATACGCAAAATACGTTTTCTTTTCTAATTTTTGAAAAAGTTTTAGAAAAGTAGTTTATTTTTCCAGCAAAAGTTTTAGAGCGTTGTTCTGATTTTAACGCGCTTTTAGACTTACTGCTTTCTAAAGAAGCGAGAAAATCTTTTACGGTTGCGTCGCCATTTAAATAGGATTCTACGATATTATCCATCTCATAGTCTGTATGTTTGATGTATGTTTCGTCAAACGCTTCCGAAAATGCACATTTTAGAGTAATTTTTGTTTTTTTATATTGTTTTCCATAAAAACGGTGTAAATCTTTCAGTGAAGAATTATTTTTTTCTACAAAAGAAAGTTGCGGTCTCATGTCTTGAACATCTTCGTAGCTAAGTTTGCTGCCGAGAAATATTCGCCCTTCTGAGTCTGCTACCGCTAGTTGAAGGAATTTTCTTCCGTCTTCTTTAAATAATCCAATTGACGTGTATTCTTTTTTCTTGCTAAGCTGAACCCAGCCTAATTGATTGTTGATATTTGTTTGTGGAAAATCTTTAATAACGCACTTTTTAGCGCGCGACGAAATATCTATTGAATTGCCTTCTGACCACAACGAGTTAAGAGATTCTTGTAGTTGCAACATACTATCTTCCTGAGATTCTGAATTTTCAGTAGTTTGCATGTTGTTAGTCATAATCCCCATTCTTTCACTTTGCTTTGTGGCATGTGAGTTTTTGTTTTATATTTTTAGCGCACATAATGTGGCGTTTAATCACATTATTTTAGTATATAAGAAATTATGCATGTTATAAAACGTGAGACGTTATTTATCGAAATTATTTCATCAATAGATTGCTAATAAGAGAATATGACGACTTCGAATATTGAGAAAAAATGGAGCGGACAACGGGACTCGAACCCGCGGTCTCAACCTTGGCAAGGTTGCGCTTTACCAACTAAGCTATGTCCGCAAAACATAAAGTATTCTACTTGCTTTTTATTGCGAATGCAAATTTTAATATGTTTTTGCATTTTACATGGTTAAATTCTTTGCTATATTTGGGTTTCTGCGGTGTGTTGATTGTGCTTTAAAAAACAGTGAAGCCGACATATTACTGCCGGCTTCACCATGATTTATTAGGTTTCACTATGATCACTAGCAAAACCTAAGTGATTTTATTTTAGTTGTCGTCACTGCTACTTGTGTCGTCGCTACTGCTACTGTCGTCACTATTAGTGTCGTCGTCGCTACTGCTACTGTCGTCGTCGCTACTAGTGTCGTCATCACTGTCATCTACATCAGTGTCTGAATCAGTATCATCGTCGTCTCCTGCAGTATCTACGGAATAACCATATATTGATACTCTTTTTTCTGTATCTACTGTGAAAC
The DNA here is from genome assembly GCF_050320365.1 of Gardnerella sp. 2492. Lineage (NCBI taxonomy): Bacteria > Bacillati > Actinomycetota > Actinomycetes > Bifidobacteriales > Bifidobacteriaceae > Gardnerella > Gardnerella sp. 2492. The sequence continues at coordinate 166,282 of NZ_CP186952.1, forward strand.
TTTGCTCTTCACCATCTTTATTTTGCGCAACTATGTTATAAATTCCAGGATAAGCAAGAACATCGTATTCGTTATTGGAAGAGCTGAAGCTGGAAGTAGAAAGATCAAGATTATTATTATTCACTTTTATAACTTTAGAATTTTCAGGAACTCTTATTCGCAATAATCTTGTCATGCTTCTTGGAGATACCTGATACTTAGTGAACATAAACATTTGCGTACCGTTAGGTCTTACTACTATTTTCTTTTTAATAAGATTTCCACCAACATAGTAACTTACATCAGCATTGTAGCAAGTAGTTTTTTTGTTCGCGAATTTTCCTGGAAGATATTTAGCATATTTATATTCATAGTATGTTCCAACAACACAATCATAAGGTTTTACGGACAGAACTTGAGGATTGTACATATGTGACTTTGCATCTTTTGCAAATTCGTCTGTAACAATTCCCGTGAGCTTATATTTATCAGCTTGTGTTTCGTTATATTTGTTCGTTGCTTCCGTATATTTTCCTTGAGCTAGCAAATTCAAATAATTAGTGACTACAGCTTTAGGAGAATATACAAAATTGCTTAATGCAAAATATGCTCCCACGGATCCAGCAATAAGAATTAGCAAAACTACTACTGTTATGATTATGTTTCGCTTAGTCTTGCGCTTCTTATTGTTAAGTGCATACTCCTGCTGATTTGCATAGTCTTCAGGCGTATAAGCATATTCTTGATTTGGATTCGCATTTGTGTCGTAATATTGTTGATTTTCTGGATAGTACTGCTGCTGAGCATCTTGAGGATAGTTCTGATACGCTTGAGCATTTGGATCATACTCTTGTACAGGCGCAACATTGTACTGCGGTTGGTCATATGAATTATATGGCGCTTCGTACGCTTGATTTTGCGCATAGGATTGTGCTGTAGTAGCTGGCTGCATATTTTCGTAGTATGCTACAGGGTTGCTTGCAGCTGCTTCTTGTTGTGGATTTTGGTAAGTTTGATTGCTGACAGGTTGATTCGCTAAATTATTTTGTATAGCTGAATTAACTGTTTCGCTATTCTCGTTTTGGTTAATTTCTTTAGCAGATTCAGTATTTTTATTTTCTGCCTCGTTAGATGCTTCAAAAGATGTAGTTTGATTTACAGTTTCTGTATTTAATTGTGCAGAATTGATATCTTCAGTGTTTGCAGTGTTTGCAGTGTTTGCAGTGTTTTCCGTATTCTGTTTTTCTGTTGGATTATTTGATTCGTATACAGGCTCTTCATTTTTTGCTGCTGCAGTTTCTGCAGGAGTTGGATTCATTGGTTGAGCATGTTTTGGCTGAGTGTATTCAGTAGGCTGAGCTGGCTGGTAAGTTTGCTGCATAGGCTGCTGGTATTGCGGCTGGCCATATTGTGTAGGCTGTCCGTATTGTGTAGGCTGTCCGTATGGTGCAGGCTGCATAGGCTGCATAGGCTGCTGGTAGGAGGAATAATTGCCATTTCTTAATGGCGTATTATAACTTGAAGATGTGTGACTTACCAAAGGCGCTGTACTCCAAGTATCTACTTGATTATTTTGCTGGTATGAGTATTTTGTTAATGCAGCACCGCATGCGTGACAGAAATTCATATTATCGGCATTATCAGTTCCGCATAAATTGCAGTACACCATATGCTTCTCTCCTTTGCTTGAGTCAATCACATCTCTTATAAGAATACGCCATACAAAGTAATACTTACTTTTGTTCTGCTAAAAGAATACAAAATATACATAAAATATAAAAGCAAATTTGAGAATATTGCTGATTTTTCAGTTGGTATTAAAAAATATTAGTAAATTGTATAAATCAAAAATTTTCTAAAAATAGTAAATAATTATGTTTATAACGGAAGCCCCGCAAAATATGTTACAAATAATGCGAGGCTTTCGTAAAAATAACTATTTAAATTACTTAGTATTATTTAGGTATTTCAAAAAGTTATTATTCTATTTATTTTCATCATCGCGCTTTGGAGAAGATGGTGTTGCGCCTTTTTCAAGTACTCGACCTGGCCCTGCAAGATAAGCTGCGCGGCCTGCCTCAATACCAAGCTTGAATGCTTTAGCCATAAGCACGATATCTTTTGCAGTAGCAACGCCAGTATTTGCCATTACTGCAGCAGCGCCCATTTCCATTGCTTCAGCAGCCTGGCTTGGAACACCAATACCAGCATCGACAATAACAGGAAGATCGATCTCATCAATAATAAGCTGAATAAACTTCTTAGTTTCAAGACCCTTGTTAGAGCCAATCAAAGAGCCAAGAGGCATAATTGCAGCAGCGCCAGCATCGCGCATTGCCTTAGCAAAATAAAGGTCAGGATACATGTAAGGAAGAACAGTAAAACCTTCGTCAGCCAAAATCTTTGTTGCCTGCAAAGTGGCTTCATTGTTTGGTAGCAAATACTTGCGATCTGGAATAATCTCCAACTTAATGAAGTTACCGCAACCCATTTCGCGAGCAATATGAGCAGTGTTTACTGCTTCCTCTACAGTTACGCAGCCGCTAGTATTAGGCAAAATAGTAACGCCTTCTGGAATATGCTTTAAAATTCCTGCAGCTTTCTCACTATAGCGAATTGCTACAGTAATCATTTCAGCTTTAGCACTATTTACTGCTGCGTCAATAAGTTCCTCAGAATACTTTCCAGAACCTAAAATGTATCGAGAAGTAAACTTCTTACCACCCAATTCTAAATAATCTTCATTCTCCATAATTTCCTCCATTTTTTATCCATTTCAGCGCTTCTAACGCTTCTAAACTCGCAATAATCGAAACATAAGGCAAATACAAGCCGTCTTCAGGAGAAGACTTAAAATCACCCACTAAGCACACGTTTGAAATATGCTTAATTTTGACGTTCCTAATATCTCCAAGTCCAGATAAGCCAGAAGCAGTAATAACATATTTGTTAGGATGATTCATGAAATAGTCAAGAACCATTGCTTTCGATTCTCGATTGTCGAATGCTTCAATAAACAAGTCGGAGCGTTCAGCAATCTCGTCTAACGATTCCGGCGTAACTTTCTGCACAAAAGCTTCTACTTCAACGTACGGCAAAGTTTCCTTAAGTCGCGCTTTAGTAGCAGACACTTTGTGCTGTCCAATTTCGTTAATCGTATAATTTTGACGGTTTAAATTCGAATACTCGATGCTGTCAAAATCGTAAATGAACAACTTTTTTACGCCGGCTCGCGCAAGCATTAACGCAATATTTGATCCTAAACCGCCACAGCCAAGTATTGAAACTGATTGTTGAGCAAACAAATCATTATCTTCTTTTAGCTGGCGCTTAAGAACTTTTGCGCGAATATCGTCACTTTCCATTCATCCTCCTCCCATAATGCTAAATACTTCAATTTTTGCGTTATCTTTAACTATGAAAGTTTCAAAATCTTTGCGTTTTACTAATTCACCATCAACTTCTATTGCAACAAAAGTACTGTCGTAACCTTCGCGCTTAAGTAGTTCAAGTAAATTCTCGTTCTCAACATAATCCACAGTATCGTGATTAAGTTTCAGCACACTTACCTCCTTTCTGTAGATATATGTTTTAAGTTTTTAAATATTACGTTTGTATATTCTACCTAATCCTTAGCTGGATGAAGAATAAACTTGCCCTTGAAGTCTTTGCAAACGCCATTTTCTTGGCTGTAAATTTCTTCACCGCGAAGCAAAGTTCTTACCACCTGGCAGCCAATAGTGCGGCCAACGTACGGGCTGAACTTGTTTCGATACTCAAGATCTTCAGCCTTAAGAACATAAGGAGCATTTGGTTTAATGAATGCCAAGTCTGCGTCATAACCCAAACGTATGCTGCCTTTTCCTTTCAGATCGAAGCGTTTTGCAGAATTGCTAGAATTCAATGCCACAAACTGAGTTAACGACATTCCGCGCTTTTGTACAGCCTCATCAAAGAACACATCAACATCATTTTGAACACTACCAATACCGCCCCAAGCTGTGAAAGCATCATCAGTTTGCTTCAAACTTAGAGGAGCTGGCGAATGGTCGGAAACAATGAAGTTAATAGAACCGTCAAAAACCTTTTCCCACAAGCCATTCTGGTTTTCCTTGTCGCGAATTGGCGGAGTGCACTTAGCAATATTTCCGATCTCGTCAAGCTCAGAAGTGTCGAAATACAGGTAATGGTTGCAAGTTTCGCAGCTTACGTCAACGCCATTCTTACGAGCATTAGCAACAGCTTGAGCGCCTTCTGGGGAAGAAACATGAACAATATGAATTCTGCATCCAGTTTCTTTAGCAAAAAGGCAAGCGCGTTCAATAGCTTCAACTTCAGTGAAAACAGGTCTGGTTGCTACAAACTCAGAAAGTTTTCTAGCTCCCATTTGATGAGCTTTCTTTCCAAGCTGATCTGTAATAGGAGCGTTTTCGCAATGCATAATCAAAATTTTGCCTGTTTTAGCAATTTGCTGCATACCGGTGTACAAGGAGTAGTCGTCGCAATTGTACAAATCAACTTGCAAATCCTTGTCGCCAGTAGTGCCAAGGAAGGCTTTGTAGTTAACAACACCCTGCTTATCTTGCTCGCATATTCCACCGTTTAGATTCTGTGGTTCCAAGCCACCAGTTTGACCAACATCAACCTTGAGCTTTCCGTCGGCTTCTTCAAGCACTGCTTCAAACGATTTTCCATCAGTAGTTGCAGGAATCTGATTGCAAGGCATTTGCAGCATTGTTGTAATACCGCCTTTTGCGCCGGCAGAAGTTGCGGTTACGAAACCTTCCCAATCGTCGCGAACTCCGCCGCCTGGAGCGTTAATATGAACATGAGAATCAACTTTTCCAGGAACAACTATTAAACCAGTTGCGTCAATAGTTTTCTCTGCTGCAAAGTTGCTTCCGAAAGCAGCAAACTTGCCATCTTTAATTGCTATATCAGCTTTAGTTGCTTCATTATCGAATACAACCAAACCATTTGTAATTACTACATCGTAGTTCATATTATTTCCTTTCTTTAGCCATTGTTGGCTGAAAAACTTTTGATAGTAATATTTGACACACGAAGCCTACAGCGCATCCCACAATCCATGAGATTTGAGTAAGCGGTGAAAGTGGCGGAATTATCTGCCCGGAAAGAGCAAATAAAAGCCCAAGTATCGTAGCAGTATAAGATATCCAGTTAGTTCCAGAATAAGCAGATTTCGACGAGCTGTTTGTACTGTAGTAAATTTGATCAATATCAATATTTCTACGTTTTACCACGTAATAGTCAGCAAGTAGAACACCTGCAATAGGACCTAAAAGCATGCCAATAAGATTCAAGAAGCCAGTAATATTAGCCATAAACTTCCACGGCATTAACACAGTGCTTACAAGAGCTGCAATAATTACGCCACGCTTATAATTTACAAATCGCGGAGCTAAAGCAGTTAGTTGGTATGCTGCAGGAACAATATTTCCAGTAGCATTTGTACAAACTGTAGTGAGTAGAAGCAACCCAGTAGCTATTGCAATTGCGGGAAGATTATCCCACTTGTTTATGATAACAAGCACGTCTGTAATGGTTTCATGGTAAAAAAGCGATCCGCCCACTAAAATAACTACGCTTGTAAAAGCAAAAAGTGCGTAACTAAGCAAGAAGCTAGCAATTTGACCTTTTAGCTGAGCCATTGTTGATTTTGCATTCTGCGTAAAATCAGCAATAGAAACGGCAGGAGCAGCCCACACGCCTAGCACAGAATTTACAACCATCATCATGAAAAGGCCAAGACCGTAATTAGTTGGAGCTTGAACAGCAGCATGATATTGCATGATTGCAGATAATCCGCCAGCACAACTAATAGCCCATACGCTCATGCAACCAAAAACAACGTAAATAAGCGGGCTTAATACTACAGTTAGCTTATTAAGAGTTTTTCCTCCACCTAAACCAATTGCCAAATTAAGCAACCAGAATATTGTGAAGGAAATAATAATAGGTATGTGCGCACCTACAAATGGTATTTTATTTCCAAACGTAAGAAATTCAGGGCAAATTTTGCCAACTAGAATCTCTAAAGCTTTAGCACCAATATATGTTTGAATACCATACCAGCAGATTGCGGCGACTACTCCCCTAAGGAATCCTGGTAGTTGAGCGCCTGCTTTTCCGTATGTTGCACGCAAATGCATAGAAAACGGTATGCCATATTTGGAACCTACAACACCGTTAGCAACCATAACGATTGCTGTAAGAATTGCGCCAAGCATGATACCAATCATTACGTAAATTGGAGAGTATCCCATTAAAAGGAACGCACCAACTGCAGCATAATTAGGAATATTGTGTACAGACTGCATCCACAAAGTGCAAAAATTAAGAGCGCTCATTGTGCGTTTTTCTTGCGGCTTCGGCAGTAAATCTTCGTTAGTGTAGCCGCGCTCGCGATAACGCTTTAGCTGCTCTATACTCACTGATTCGTCTTTTAACAGTATGCTGTTCTTCATCAACACCTCCTTATGTGTTCTGCTGTTTTGTAATTAGATTTTGTGGTTTTGTTTCGTTTCGTGGTTTTTCGAAAGAAAGATAACAATTTTGTCCAAAAATAAAAAAAGATACGAAAGGATGTCGTACCCGTGGTGGTGCGCCCCTTCGTATCAGCCTCTTATTCGTGAATAAGTGTTGTACTCTCATTCGATATTCACTTTTCTTCGCTGCGATTAATTAAGCAGTGAAGTTTGCATAATATATGCCTTTTGGTGTCCTTCCTAAATTTCTATTTTTAGTTTTTAGTTAGTTCTTAGTTAGTTCTTAGTTAGTTCTTTTATTTAGTTTTCATAAGCTAAACTATGCAAAGCGTCTCGCAAAAGCTTTACTCCATGAACCGCATCTTGAGGATCTGTGTATTCTTCAGGAGCGTGGCTAATACCATCTTTTGAAGGAACAAAAATCATTCCAGACTTTACAAACGGAGCAAAAATCTGAGTATCTTGTCCAGCGCCTGAATGCATAACTCTGTAGGCGTAACCTTGCTGATCAGCCTGATCTTTCAAGAGATTTATAATGTCATCGCTAAGAGGTGTAGGATCATCAGACATCCATTTGTCAATCTTCGCTGTAATCCCGTAAGCGTCGGCAGTTTTGTGAATATCTTCGTCGAGTTCCTGCAAGAATTTATCAAGAAAAGCTTTGTCTGTGTGACGGCAGTTCATTGAAAAAGTAACTTCTCCAGGAACAATATTTACTTGATTTGGAACTACGCTGATTCTACCGAAAGTAAGTACCAGTGGGTCTCCTGCTTGCTTGGCTTTATCAAGATTCTTTGTGATTATATGAGACATGCAATCTACAGCATCGTGCCTGTAAGACATCATGGTTGTGCCAGCGTGATTTTGTACGCCTTTAAGATGGATATCCCAACGATGTTGACCGGCGATGCTAGTAATAATGCCTAAATCTTCATGATTACTGTAAAGCGTTGGTCCCTGCTCAATGTGTAACTCAATCCAAGCTTCAAGATTTGCAAACTTAGGTTGAGTTGTTTGATAATTGAACCCAGCTTCACGCATTGCTGTTTCGAAAGGAACACCGTTGCTGTCGCAAATATTTTCTACATCCTCTTTTTTAGCTAGTCCGAAGAAATTCTTTGAACCCCAGAATACGTATGGGAAACGTGAGCCTTCCTCTTCTGCTAAGCAGATAATGCGTAAACTCTTTTTCGGTTTTCCGTATCTAGTAAGCAAATTTTTAACTGCCAAATAAGCTGCAACTATTCCAAGTTGGCCGTCGAAACGACCTCCTCTTGAAACAGTGTCAATGTGAGAACCGCAAGCTATTACGCTTTCTGGTTTTTCACTTCCTTCGACAGTTGCGATTAGATTTCCAATCGAATCGAATTCAACAGTCATGCCGAGTTTTTCGAAGCGTTGGCGAAGAGCAAAAAGAGCCTGTTTCCAGGATTTTGTGTAAAGAGGACGTGTAACTCCTTGTTCGCCTGGTTTTTCTGTGAATCCTGCAAGCCAGCTTATGGCTGATTCTATAGTTTCAGCATTTATGCTGCTATCAATCATTTTGCAGTCTTTCTCCTTGTGTTGTACAAGTTTCCCTCCCTAAAGGTTATGTAGAGAGGATGTTTTTAGTTTTTCTTTAATTAGTTTTTCTTTAATTGTTTAGTTGATACTCGTGTAATTGCTACTACTTTGTGGCAACGCAAGATATCACGAAAATCGTGATAGAAAGAAATCACTTACTGTAATTGCTCCCTACGCATGTCTTAACAAAACAGGTTCAAAGGGTGTTTCTCAACTGTTTCCAGTACCCCTGCAATTTTCACTTGTACGATGCTGAGTATAGCACGATATTAAATGAACGCAAAATGAACATTATTATGTGTGTTTTTGTGAAGAAATAACTAATTTATATGAGATATTACTTATTTTGCTATTATATGATTGAAATGCTTTAAAATTTTCAATTTGCAAGTTAAAGACTAACAGTAGACAACATGGAATAAATAATAGCCAGATAACAAAAAACGCAGTGCTTCTACACTGCGAACATATTGTGGGTGATATAGGAATCGAACCTATGACCCCTTCCGTGTGAAGGAAGTGCGCTAGCCGCTGCGCCAATCACCCAAAATTTTTTTAATTATGCGTGAAAGGCAATCCTTTCGAGTGGGCGATACAAGGTTCGAACTTGTGACCCCTTCCGTGTCAGGGAAGTGCGCTACCACTGCGCCAACCGCCCGGTTGTGTATTAAGCTAACCCGCTTAATCGAGGTGGGTACGAGAGTCGAACTCATCTATACGGCTTTGCAGGCCGCTGCCTAACCGCTTGGCTAACCCACCGTAAGGTCGAATAACTCATCGGACCTAGAGCGGACAACGGGACTCGAACCCGCGGTCTCAACCTTGGCAAGGTTGCGCTTTACCAACTAAGCTATGTCCGCGATGCATTCTTGCTAACAATGTCAGCGCCGAAGCACGAGTAACTACTATACCCTAAATATTCTCAAATGCAAGCCCTCGCCTATTTGGCGTGTCGCTGAATGCATTAAATAATTTTTGCAGCAATAGAAAATGTCGATTTTATCGGCTGATTTGGTGTTTTCGACAGTTTTGGTTTGTGTTTTGTTTATTTCACCAAATGGCTTGGTGTTTTCGACAATTCCGTCCGGTATTTTGTTTATTTCACCAAATGGTTTGGTGTTTTCGACAGTTTCTAGTACTTAGCCTTCCTTCTCACACAAAAACCAAACGGTGCAAGTAATGAATAGCAGTGATTGAGCGTTAATAGTGTCATTGTGACTGGATTGAAAGTCGACAAATAAAGGAGCCCACACAACGCTTAAGGTGAGTAAATCAACCGACGACATGAAGCCGACTTTCGACGCAGGAAGACTCCTATACTTTAGGCTACCCAATAGGGTAAGCGGCAAAAATATTGGGCACTAACTGCAGTGTGCTAGTGCCCAATATGATTTATTGCTTTGATATGTTGCTTTCAGATTTCCACTTTTCTATGAGTTGCAATGCTTCTCGCTCAGACGCATGGTTAAAGTCATCACTATTATTTTCATAATTCAATACAAATGACGCTAATTTTATTTGTTCTTCTTTATTAAATTCACACAAATGATTTTTAGCGAAATCTTTAATTCCATTGTAAAAATCTTTTCTAGAAATGTAATTTGAGTAACTTTCTAAATCAATATTCCAACTATAGCCATTCAAACCTCTGGCTCGATATGAATGAATGAATATAAATTTAATTTTATTAAGATTATCGTTAAATAGTGTTTTAATGTAGTTTTCAGCTCCTTCTTTATCAAGATATTCCCACAAATAAAATGCTCTACTAAATCTTCCTATATTTAGCATATTTTCAGATTTTGAAATGAGTTCAATTTTGTCTATATAAATTTTTTCGAGAGATTCTAAATGCTTTAAGTTAACTAATTGCAAATCTTTACGCTCGGGTTTATTATTAAATCTCCCAAATGCCATTTCTTCTTGATTAAGAATATCTGCAATAAGTCCAAGATTAGATTTATTGGAATTTTTAAGAATAGAATAAATTATTTCATAACGTTCATATTCAGAGTCTAATGTTTGAATAAAATAGAGTACAAATTCAGATACTGAATCAGAAATATTATTTATATTATTTATTTCTGTTGCTTTATTTACAAATTCTCCATACAAATTTATAAGCGTAAATACAACGAACTTAAAACGCTCATAATGTTCTTTATCAAACAATGACTCCATGCTTCTTAACAAATAGTCAAGGTTGCCTTGTGAATTAATATTTTTAACAGTACTAATTAAAAGATCTTTATCATATTTATACAAGCAATCATAAATTTTCTCTCTTGAAACCTTAATTCTACCTATATCGAACATAAAATATAAACTAAATTTTTCAACAGATGCGATGCGATTATCTCTTAAAAGTTGCAAATCATCTGAATGAGAATATTCGCCAATGTAATGAATCGACCTAGCAAATGGAGGGAACATCAATATAATCATTTGCATAGATGATTCTGAATTTAATCCAAGCTGTTTGAATTCATTTTTATAGTATTCATAAGTTCTTTTTTCATATTTTCTTAAATCGTCATATGATTGTGGTCCACATACATAGATTGCATTATCAATAATCCATTCGTATAGCTTCGGCTCGAAGATTTCTATTGTAGTAATAGCTAATAAATCAACAAATGATGTTTCTTTCCATAAAGCGGCATATTTGAATTGGAACGCGTTAATCAATCTATTTACATCTCTTATATTTTTGATATATGGATTCACACAATTTTCAAGTACTGTTTCAAAATATTCGTTATTTTCAAATTTTTCTTCGCAATTATTTTTGTGTATAATTTTGCTGAGCCTGCCTTTTAGTATTTCAAGTAACAACGATTTATCAATTTCAGGAACTTCAAAAGAAACTTGAACAATTTTCTTTAAATACTCATCTCCATCAATATTGTGATATTCAGACAAAGCATTGCAAACAATTTCCCTATCCATTGTAAGAACATAAATTATGTTTGGAAAATCGCCTACTTGCTTAACCAATTGGAAAATATCTTTAATCTGAGGAGTAGTCAATCTATCTATATCATCAATAAAAATAATTATTTTGTGGTTAAAATCTTTTAGCGCCTCGCACAATTTTTCTTTAGCATCATACAAACTAGGAGCTTGCATCAATTTAGCTCCTTTTGATTTGGAAATAGTTTTCAATATAAGAGCAATTGCAGGCCCAGCTACTGGAATAAATGATAAAACGTCAATAATATCGGAATATTGACTTATAGCCTTCCCGATTTTTCCTTTATTCTCTTCTCCTTTAGTAACGCCTAATTTATTCTTCAATTCATGAAAGAACAAACTGATTAAATTGTTCTTGTCGGAATAATTCCATGGTGAGAATTTAATAATTATTGGATAATAACATTGATCTTCTTCTTCAGTTTTTTGTGAAGTAAAAATTTTTTTGATTCTTTTGTATACTCTTGAATACCATTTTTCTTTTTCTACTTTTTGGGCTTCGTTTTCATCTACTGGAATCTCAGATATTGCCATGTTAATAATAGATGTCTTGCCGCTACCCCACTTTCCATACAAACCGATTACAAGACCATCTTTGCTATCATATTCACAAATCGATTTTCCAAATTGTTTCGCAAAATCAGATCTTCCCAACAAATCTTCAGCAGCTTTTTCAATAGGTTTATCAGCAACGTAGCTCATATACTTTCTCCCTACTTTTGCAATTGCAGTATTTCGTATAATAATTTATATTCTAATAATTTATGCAAATTATTCTTTAGATAATCCTTACAATATTAGGTATTCTAAAAAATTGAGTTATAAGGTTATAAACACAAAAATTTGAAAATACTATTGCATAAAATACAAACTGGCATACAGAGTATTGCTGGTTGAAAGTCAACAAATAAAGGAGCCCACACAACGCCTAAGGTGAGTAAATCAACCAACGGCATGAAGCCGACTTTCAACGCAGGAAGACTCCTATAAAGGATATTAGTAAATATTGCATTATTACACAACTTTGACTTTGTTTGTATACCAAATCTAATTTACAAAGTTAGTGTGAAGATGTATCAAAATTGTTGCGTTAAGGAAATAGTTTTGATACGCATTTAATCTTCATAAGCTTACAATTTTTCTAATTTGAAGAATAGAAAATATTTAACATAAATTCTATTCACAAAATAAGCAAAATGCGGTTAAACTGTAACAGTACTCATAAAGACGGTAATAAGATATATCAAGTATTTACAGCAGAGAAAGATATTCTATGAATAACAATGATGTTTCTGACAAAAATAGTGACGTACAAAAAACTCAAATTATAAATAACAGCACTGCATCATATGATAAGAACCAGACCAACATGTCTCACAAGCCAAATAATGCAAAAAATCCAAAAAATACAAAATCTAAAAAACTTAAACATATACTCCTAACTATATTAATAATCTTTTTAGCAGCTGGTGTCATAGGCTCGATTCAGCAAAATAAACCAAACAATACTAAAACCAAGTTAAGTGCATCAGAATGTAAAAATATAGCAAAAAACTATGTAGTCGATGACTTTTTGTCCTTGAACGCTATTAAGAAAAAGATGACAACTTCCGAATGCTCTGCGAAAGATTCCGAATCTGCTATAAATTATTTGGACGACACTTACGATTTCAACAATGTGGCAGTAAGAAAATTAAGGCTACTCGTAGAAGATGATAATAATTTAACTGAAGAAGACGCAAAGTCAAAACTTGAAGACTTTAAGTTTGATGAAGCAGAAATAGAATTTGCCATAAATCATTACTCTGACGAAATCTGTTCCGTAAAAAAGAATGACTTGTCTTGCGAAATTGAAAAGGATTCAATTTTTGCCCAAAAAGATAAAAAAGATGACAAATCCAAGGATTCCAAAGACAATAATAAAAATAAACCAGAGTCGTCTTCAAATGGGGATTCTGACAATAAAAATCAAACTAACACTAACAAAACAGGCACAAAAAAGAATCCAACAAACAAATCATCTGTAGATAATTCCAATTCAAATTCTACGCAATCTGAAAATAGGAACGCAGAAGAACAGCAAGATAATCAACAACCTGTCCAAGCACCAGTTCAGCAGCAGGCACCAGCACCTACCCCACAACCAGCTCCCGTTCCTCAGCAGCAGTCTCAACAACAGCAACTTCCCCTAGTACACCCGGGAAGCTTCTGCTCTACTTCCGGACAACAAGGAGTGACTATACGAGGAACTCTTATGATGTGTAAACTAGGCGCGAACGACGATAGATTGCGTTGGCGCAAAGTACGGTAGTTTGTAGTTCTGTCTGAATTCCCATTACAGCATTGTAAGGAATTTCAGGTAGAACTGTATACACTCTTAATTACTCTTGCTTTCAGATTCCCACTTTTCTATGAGTTCTAAAGATTGTTTTTCTTGTGCAGGAAAAATGATCATTGTCTCTATTTTCGTAGTTTATAGTAAATAATAATAAAATTCCTCTTGTGCTTGACCTGTATGATGCAGAGCATTATAAAAATTCTGAAAATTACCATACAAATCGCAAGCCTCTAAATATTGATTTCTGGTTGAAAGTCAACAAATAAAGGAGCCCACACAACGCCTAAGGTGAGTAAATCAACCGACGGCGTGAAGCCGACTTTCAACGCAGGAAGACTCCTATAACTCATGCTACAAAATATTGCTGTATTTACAACTTTGACTTTGTTTGTATACCAAATCTAATTTATAGAATTTGCGAGCAAGCGTATCAAAATTGTTGCGTTAAGGAAACAGTTTTGATACGTGGGTGCGTAATATTCTCAAGCGAAATTATTGATTGCTGCATTGGCTTATAGTGCTAAAATTGCAAACAATAAATTATTGTCATTTACATTTGTATATTAGAATATTCTCATTAAAAGTAGAAACTTGGTTGGAGATTAATAGATTATGGAAGATAAAAGCCTTGATTTAACTAAACCCATTCTTGGTTTTTTGAAGACAGAGAATAATGATTCTTCTGAAACTGTAGTTATGTTACATGATAACGGAATGAAATTTGGCAGTGTCAAGAATTTTGTGTAAACTCCACTAGTTGTCAATCAAGCTATCAATCCAATAATATTTGCTTTTCTACGAAAAGCAAATATTATTGGATTTCGAATTTTTCGTGCAGGTCATAAGACGCTAATCCAAATCCTCTATGAATTCTTTCTTTAGATAATTCATTTTGTTCAATACAAAATACTCCTAGATAACGATTTAAACTATCCTCTGCTGGAAACTGTTCCTTTGCTTTTAATCGTTTTTTTAGTTGCTTATTGAGACTTTCAATTAAATTAGTCGTATAAATACTTTGACGAATTTGTTTAGGGAAGTCAAAAAAGACTAATAAATCGTCATAAACTGAATCAATACTTGCACAGACTTTAGGATAACGTTTGTGTATGTTTTCTAGAAATTCGTTTAATTTTTTCTCTGCATCTTCTTTATTGTTTGATTGATAAACTTTCTTAAGTGAATCTACTAATTCTCTTTTATCTTCAACTCTTACCTTCTTTTGTAATTGTCGGATTAAATGAACCCAACAAGTTTGATATTTTGCGTTAGGAAACACGCTTAAAAGAGCAGTCTTAACCCCACTAAGTCCATCTGTAATAAATAGTAAAACTTCTTGTAATCCTCTTTGTTTCAATGATTCCAACATTTCTTTATAGTGTTCAGCAGATTCAGTAGGATAGATTGCATAATCAAGAATTTCTTTACTGCCTTCTGGAGTAATTCCTACTAAAAAGTGAACAGCTTCCTTTTGAACAGTAGCTCTTCTTAAATGAACATACGTTGCATCAGCATAAATCACTGCATAACGAGATTGAACTTTTCTTTGATGAAATTCTTTAACAGAGTCTTCAACTTGTTTTGTAATATTTGTTACGGTAGTAGGGCTATAGTGATGACCGTAAATATCTTCGATACACTCTGCAATTTCACGGTTAGTAAAGCCTTTAGAATAAAGTTTAATAATAACCTCTTCTAATTTTTCGGAATTTCTTTTATAAGCTTTAATAATTTTTTGCTCGAATTCTCCGTTACGATCTCGTGGAATATGGATATTTAAAATACCATATTCTGAATAAATTTTACGATTATAGCCACCATTTCTTGAATTTCCGGTGTTATATCCCTCTACAGAATGTTTAGGGTAGTTTAAATGCTCTGTTAATTCAACTTGAAGTAATTGATTAATCCCATTTTCAATCGCTTCTTTTAATAAGTGATTAATATTGTCACCTTGTAATAGTCTTTTTGTCAATTCTGTGTTAAAATCCATTTAGAAGTCACTCCTTTGTTAATTTGTTTTGGTAGATTAATTATACAACTAGTGGCTTCTTTTTTTATACTCTTTTTTGTGTTTACACAAAATATTGTACACTCTCTGAAATTTGAACTGTCTGTGTTATTTAAAGAACTTAGTGGTCAAATTTTTAGGTGGTTTTTAGGAAATAGCGTTATATATGTAAACTCTGATGCAAAATATAAAACAATAAACAGATTGCCTGTACCTAATATTTTGCAAGTTTTATCCTCAAGTAAAACATATACGTTAGTAGGATGTAGAGATACAGGATCACCCAAGAATGGAATGAATCAAATTAGAATTGGGACAATTACATGCGACTACATAATCGTTGGTTCAGATGAAAAACAATTTGAAAAAATAACTAATTTGAGAACGAGTTGTTCAAATCTATATGATTGGTTCGTATCGGGAGGAATTAGCGTTAATAAGCTTTCTGATGATGGTGAAAGTATAAAAATTGATATTAAAAAATCTAGTAGCAAAGAGTTATGCAAAATAAATTCAATGCAAAATGAAAGCAATAAATCACCCATCAGTCTGTCGCTTGCTATCGATCAGCAGGTAAGAAAAATATCAAAAAATGGCAGTATTGTAAGCTTTACAGAAGAAGCATTTATTGAGACTCATAGTGAAGCTGAATTGAATTGGGAAAAGCATATTTCAATTCATAATTGGATTTTAAATCTTATCTCTATATCTAAATTAGAGCGATGCGAATTTTCAAAAATGGAAGTAGGTGTGGAAAACAATAATACTTGCAATGATTCAACAGTAAAATGGTTCCATGTTCTTCATCATTTAAATGCTTATGCGCAAAACATTGATAAAAAGCATAATAAACAATTCTTGTTCGATTTTGACGATATTAATACTTGTGGAATAGAAAAATGGTTTGAACTATTGCAAAGATATGGAAGAGCGATGGGAATAATATCGCACATAGCAAAAGAACAAAATGATCTTCCAGTTGAATCTGTGAATATAAGCCTAGGTGTTGCACTAGAAGATATTGGGTTGGGAATAATAAAAAGCAAAGGACAAAAAGATAGAATGAACAAAAACGGTGGATTGGCATGTTTTACGTGCGCATTACACGCGATAAAAGATGAATTTGGCGAATGCTTTCCAATATATATCGAAGATTTTGATTGGGCAAAAGAAACGAATTATATTTATAAGAAAAATAAACATGCTGATGCTAACAAAAATATGGAAAAAACTCCAAAAGATTATGAGAAAATGTATACAATTAATATTTGCTCTATAAATATTATTAGATTGTGGATTGGCAAGCAGCTTGGAGTTGAGTTACCAACAATGCTTAAAAGACTTAATTCGAGCATATTTAAATACAATTAAACATCTATATAAAACACGCATACTGAATCATTTTATCTTGCATAAATATTAATTTTATGCAAGATAAAATGATGAATAGAATAAAAAATAATTAAGATAAGCCTAATTTACTTTTTAGGTACAATTTAGCCAAACTAACGAGTATATCAAAAGGAATATTAATAATTTTATCCGAAAAATTATTTTTTATCTTTTCCCATATTTCGTTAGAGCTTATAGAATCAAGAAAGTCATTACCGCACCAAGTTATATCTAGAACGATAACATCTACAACACCAACTTCTCGTTCGTCGATACATACATTAATTAAATTACCTTCTCCCATTATTTTCATGTTGTAAATAATTTCTTCAAGAGAGTATTTACTACTTTTCTCGGCAATTTCGCTTGCTCTAACTTCTTTATCACTTTTAGAAACTTCAATTAAAATTTCGCGAACTAAGTCCATATTTCTTCTCATAAGTTTATTCTCCTTTATAGATCATTGTTTAAATTTTCATATAAATATCATATACAATGTGGCACAAGCGTATCAATCACGTCTAAACCATTTAATTTATGCTCGGAATCCAGAGTGTCCCAATATATTGAATCTTTAGTAAGTTTTGATTTTAGAAATCTTAATCTTTTATAATCATTCTTACTATGAAATCGTTTAGCTTCAGAATCTTCAATAACGCGGAGTCTAACATTAATTATTGAACTACCAGACATATGAAATCGACTTAAACGTACTGCACTTCCCTAGCTAACATCCTATGCTTTAAACTCTTAGACTCTAACGATTGCTAAAGTTTAGAGCACATTCAATGTTTAAATTGCAGAACCGCTTACCAAAAAAGAACCCCCAGATTTGAGCACTGTTAGTAGGCTTAGGTGGACTGCTACTAGTGAGTTTATAACTATTTCTAAATATTCGCCATTTCGTATCTAACGACTCAAAATAAAAGAGGGAGCCGAAACTATGTCAGCTCCCACAGGTGTGTGTCCGCAAACGCACACCGCAATTACATTTTCATTGTAACTTATAGTGCGTAAAAAGCTAATTATCAAATATAATCTTTTAACTTTGTCATCCTTTTCTTCCAATCTTTCTTAATAACCGCTTTTACAACGTTTACATTACTTTTGGCAACAGAATTTATATAATCTGAAGTTATTTTTTCATATTCACTAATAAAAGACTTTATTTCTCTTTTGGAAACATGAAGAATTTTTAGAAAATACGACACAAGCACAATGTAATCACCAATACTATTGAAATTAACATAAGGCAAATGAATCTCATTAATCAAGCACGCTGTCATAGGTCGCGACGGTTTCGCTTTTTTAAAACGCGTATCGAAAATGGCAGAATTATGTGCAATTGCATTCCTTAAATCTTTTAACAGATAAATATATTCATAAACAAGCTCGCGATTTGTATCAGATGACAAATTCAATCCAATTTTCTTAGAAATATCTTCTCTAACCTCATATGTAAGGCACGACAAAATATTTCCAAAATCTCCAAGCATCGTTATTTCGAATAATGCCCAAATTGGGACATCTGCATATTTATCATAAAAATGCGTAATTTTGGGATCTTTATTCTTATATGCACGCGCAAGATTACGTTGGATAGAATTTTGTAAATCTAATTTCTTTTGTTGAGCTTTTCTTTTTTGATCATTATTAAAATTTTTTGGAGAATTATTCGCACCACTAACTGATTTGGTCAGCATAGCTTGGATACTTTCCGAACGACTTTTCCTAAGTATGCACTCCATAGCTATATTTTTTACAGCTGTTTCTATGAACATAATTTTTCCGTAGAAAAGTGACTTCAACTCTGAATCATATTTTATTGTTGCGTACACTTCGTTATATGAAGAAAATGGTATTTGATGTCTACTTTGTGTATCGCTAAAGAAACGATAACCTTTATATCCATGAAAATAGCCAGTATTTATTAGTTGTCTTTTTTGCGCAGTACCAGAAATCATTACGCCACTATCTCTAAGATGTCGCATTAAAGAATCAACTGTTTTATAAGACATTACGTGCATTCCCCTTCTCTGCAAATTTTTACTTTACAGTAAAATTTATTTTTACAATTTTACTACGCACGCTTGAAAGTTAGAAAGATGTGATTAGATATTCGTATTAGGCTGTTTTGCATACTTAGTGGAAGCTATCGCTAAAAAGTTTAGCGCGCTGCGGCTTTAAGCTGGCTGATTTATAAAGTAGTACGTAGCAATCGCCAAACACCGTTATTTTCTCAGTTTGTTGACTGAGTTAGTAACGGTGTTTAGAACTTGGCTTATATTCCTGAATATTCACAAGCTTTTCTCTATACGCACTTATATATACAAGACTTTATTTTGCGAGATTGTATTCAGTAAGTAGTTCTGAGAGCTTATTTAATCCTGCTTGGCGCTCGCGAACGTCAAGAGATTCGGCCAAATCTGCAGCGCACACTGCGATTGGCATAAATGATTTTGCTGATGTTACTTGTGTGTCTTCAGTAATGCGTGAAGAAACATTTTGGCTAATGAAATCGAAAACTTTAGAATCTTCAATAACGCGAAGTTTAACATTAATTATTGAACTATCTACGCCGTCTTCTTTATTTTTAAGATGAAACTTATTTATTAAATCCCCTAGATTGTTGTTACTTACATATCCTTCTATTTTGTCACTTTGCGTAAGTTGGAATTGTGAGCGCATATTTCCGGTTGCTGCAGAAAGTATTAAGTGCTTTGAAAGTTCTACTAAACGCGATTTTCTACACCAATACTCCATTGTTTTCGCGCGATTTTTAGATCTATTAACCAGCTCTTGTGGAGTAATCGAACGCAAATATGCTTCTATGCGATACTTCTGTTGCCTATTGATCCACGAAACTTCACAACTGCTAAGCATAAACAATGCTGCAAAAGCTAGTGACGGAGCATATGCCCTACCGCTTTTATAGTTTTGTTGCTTATAACGATTTACAGAATTTAGTGAAATTAAAATCTTCCTACTTCCAAATGTGTACGTTGTTAGTAAATGATTCGAGCATAATGCGCTAACTCTCTGAGTGCTAACTGCTAGCTGGGCTGATGCTTCCTCACGTGTAAGAAGAGTATCATTCACAAAAATAGACATAACGCAAGTGTATCAAAATTGTTGCGTTAAGGAAACAGTTTTGATACGTGCGATTGGGCATGTAGGCGGTTTTATGCGCAAGTTAAAACAATAAACACATAGCTAATCCCTAGCGAGTTAGATAATAGACTCATGAATATTGCAGATCATCACAAAAAGGCAGCAGAGTTTATTGAGCGCTGGCAAGGTTGCGGCGACGAAAAGCAGGAAACGCAGAAGTTTTGGCTTGATTTTATGCAAAACGTTTTGGGTATTCCAGACGCGATAAACAATACTGAGTTTGAGTATCGTACTGCTAACCGTGGGTACATTGACATGTTGTGCCCTGATTCTCTTTTTCTTGTAGAGCAAAAAAGTAAGAATGTTGATCTTGATAAGCCTGAAGAACGTCAAGGTGATTCTGTTACTCCAGCTGAGCAAGCTGTTAGATATTCCGACAATCTTCCGCTCACTAACTGTTCGTATGGTGTTTTGCTTATATGCTTAAGATGCTGGAATATCATCAGCTTCCATAGCTAGAATTAGCAAAGGTGAAAACGTGAATACAGAGACACTACTACGCATCTGTCAATACTTGGAATGCGACATCAAAGACATTTGCGAAGTAAAACAGGTAAAGAACAATGAGGTGAAATGATGAAGAACATTTTTGATACGGTAGCAGACTTACTACTTACAAACGATAAATACAAAGCCGAGGATGGTAAGCTTCTTAAAGCTGTTGTGTACAGTGATGTTATGGCAATGAGTGAAGATTTGCTCACCCTTCTCCTCTCAAACGAAGACGTAAAAGAAACCTTCTTCAAAGACGTTCAAGGTACGCTCGTTTTTGATAAGCAAAAGTTTGCTTGGTTCATGGAATCAAAGGAATTTCTGCCTGACTCTTACACTGCTTACACAAACAAAATTGGGCTTACCCATAACGGCAGTTTCATCTCGCAAACAAACGATGTTGTGCTTGACTTCCCTTACAAGGATTGCGTGCTGGAAGGCGGCCAAGATAAAGATGATCAAAAACGAAGTGAGATTTTCTATAACGAAACGATAGCGAGTGACGAGATTTCTCGCATGCTTGCTCCTAAAGTATTCACAAACGCTAAACGTTATACAGCGGTCGATGAAAAAGATTTAACTGGAGAACTAGATCCTGACACTATTCACGTTAAAGAAGAAACGGGAATAACTTTTAACGATAACGATAATTTAATTATAAAAGGCAACAACCTTATTGCCTTAGCGAGCCTGCTTAAACACTACGAAGGCAAAGTAAAGTGCATATATATTGATCCACCTTATAACACTCAGAATGATAGTTTTAACTATAACGACTCGTTCAATCATTCCACATGGCTCACATTTATGAAAAATAGGCTGGAGTTGGCAAGAAGGCTATTAAGGGAAGATGGTTCTATTTTTGTTCAGTGCGATTATAACGAACAAGCTTATTTAGCTGTTTTGCTAGATAACATTTTCGGAAGAAATAATTTGATTAATCAAATTATTTGGAAAAGGAAGTTTGGAAATGCAAACGAAAACCAGAGACTAGGAACCGCAGTAGATTATATTTTCCTATATCAACGATCTGATGCTTTTCACATTAACGATGTAAAAGAAAAAACTCTGAACATGTTAAGGAATACATAAAAAATAGATTTACAAGAATGGACCAGGACGGTCCATTTAAAGGCGAATTATGGATGCCATATCCTCTAGCAAATCCAGGTAAACCCACTGAAAATTTAATTTATGAGTATAAAGGCTATTCTGCACCTCCAAAAGGATGGCGAATGGTAAAAAGCAAATTAGAGGAATTAGATCGACAAGGAAGATTATATTTCCCAGAGTCTAAAACTCAAAGAATTCAGGAAAAAAAGTTATTAAAAGAATATGAGGGGCAACCTGTAGACGCCTTGTGGACTGATATTTTTGTTATAAATTCTCAAGCTAAGGAAGCATTAAATTTTGATGGACAAAAGCCCGAACAATTACTTCAGAGAATACTACTATTAGGTACAAATAAAAATGACCTCGTACTTGACTTCCATCTTGGCTCCGGCACTACTGCCGCAGTTGCTCATAAAATGGGACGCCGGTACATTGGTGTTGAACAAATGGATTACATTCAAGACATAACTGTTGAGCGCTTGAAGAAAGTTCTTGAAGGCGAACAAGGCGGTATTTCTAAAGCTCAAAACTGGCATGGTGGTGGCTCTTTCGTTTATTGCGAGCTTAAAGAAGACGCTAACACGCTTATTACCACGATTCAAAATGCGACTGAAGATACTATTGAAAGTGTAAAAGCTTCCATTTACGCAGATGAGCGTATTGTGCCTTATCTTACTAAGCAGGAACTCGCTGATGCGGATAAAGACTTTGAGAATCTAACATTAGAAGAAAAGAAGCAGGCGCTCATCAAGCTTGTAGATAAGAACAAGCTGTACGTTAATGCCTCGGATATGGATGATGTAGCATATAAAATTAGTGATGCTGATAAAGCCTTTACGAAGTCTTTCTATGAGGAGGCTTGATCCATGGCTGAATCATTCTTATACGAAAAACTTGATACGCTTAAAGAGATTAATGAGCTTGCGCCTATGCCAGATATTATTGAGCATAGTTTATCTCAAAATATTGTTTTGCGAGAGTATCAAAAAGAGGCTTTCCAATATTTCGTTACCTATTTTGAAAAAGATGGTTTGCGTAAGAATAAGCAGATTCATACTCTTTTTCACATGGCAACAGGCTCTGGTAAAACAGTGATGATGGCAGGGCTTATCCTCTATCTTTACACAAAAGGTTATCGTAAGTTCCTCTTCTTCGTGAACCAAACGAATATTTTGAAAAAGACGGAAGAAAACTTTTTGAACGCGCTTTCATCGAAGTATCTTTTTGCTGATAATCTTTCCTATCTTGGTATGAAGATTAAAGTGAAAAAAGTAGACCGGTTTAGTGACACGGTTCTAGATGATGATATTGAGCTGCTATTTACTACCACTCAAAAGTTACATACAGACATGTGGTTTGCTAAAGAAAACGCGCCAACATATACTGATTTTGAGAATGATAAAATCGTTTTTATTTCGGACGAAAGCCATCATATTAATTCTTATACGAAGAAAAAGACTAGTACTGAAGAAGATGCTGAGAAAAGCTGGGAATACACAGTTAATAATGCTTTTACTTCTAATAAAGACAATATACTACTGGAATTTACAGCTACGGCTGATCTTAAAGATAAAAACGTACTCGCAAAATATGCTGATAAAATCGTATACAATTATCCACTGGAGCGATTCCGTGAAAGTGGTTACACTAAAGACTTCCAGAATTTTGCGACTGATATGAATCTCTGGGATCGTACGCTTATAGCTCTTATCTTGAGTGAATATCGTCGTTATCTTTTTGCGGACTTAAAACTGAATATTAAACCAGTTATTATGCTTAAGTCACAAAAGATTAAAGAGTCTGAAGCTTTCCATGACGAGTTTTTCAAAAAGCTAAATCAGCTCACGAGCTATAAAATCATGGCTTTACAGAGTGCTAATATTCCGCTTCTTTCAAAAGCTATAGCTTATTTTGAGGAAAAAGATAAAACCCTCGAAAACTTGGAGCATAGTCTTAAGAACTCTTTTGCTGAAGAAAACACCATTATTATGAATGGTGGCAGTGATAACAATGATGTGAATCAAATAAAAGTAAACTCGTTGGAAGACAAGGATAATCACATCCGCCTTATCTTTGCTGTTGACATGCTCAACGAAGGCTGGGATGTTCTAAATCTCTTCGATATTGTGCGCTTGTATGATAGTAGACAAGGCAGTGGTAAAGCAGGTCAGATTGGCTCCTATACGATTAAAGAGGCTCAACTGATTGGTCGTGGAGCACGCTACTGTCCATTCGTTTTTAGCGGCGACAAAGACCTTAAATATAAGCGTAAGTTTGATGGTGATCTTACGAACGATTATCGTATTCTGGAAACAATGCTTTTCCATAGTCTGAACGATTCACGTTATATTACCGAGTTAAAACAGGCGCTTGTTGCTACTGGTTTGCAAGCAGAAAACCCGATTACTCGTGAATATACGCTTAAAGAAGAATTTAAGACTTCTGAATTTTACCAAAGATCATACGTCTACTCTAATGAACGACTGCCTCGAGGTCGTGCGAATATTTCAACTATTGAAGATAGTTTGAAAACAAAAATATACCGTTACTCGCAAAAATCTGTATCTGGAAAAGTAGTAAACCTTTTTGGTGAAACTGAGAATGTTAATAATTTAACTGCAAAACCAGTATCGAAATCTTTTAAGGATATTGATTATAATATTTTATCTGGCGCAGCATCCTGCTACCCAGAACTCTGTTTTAATGTTATAAAAGATAAATATCCTAATGTTACTTCATTAAAAGAGTTTTTAACCTCGGATAGTTATCTTGGAAACTCTATTTTAGAGATTACGCAAACTCAAGATAGTATAAGCGGTAAAGATTTATTTGAGGCTTGTAAGAAAGCTTTTTCGCAAATCGCATCATATATTGCGACTATCAAACAAGAGTTTGTTGGAAGTACTGTGTTTAAGCCGCATATGCTTAAAAATGTTTTACATGACAAAAAGATATCGCTTAATTCAATTACTGCAGACGGTGGTCATGGTGACTCGCAAAACAATTGCGCTAACGCCGATTATCGCATGAATCTTGTAGATGAACCTTGGTACGTTTTTACGGACAATTATGGTACGAGCGAAGAAAAACTGTTAGTAAAATATTTTAAGTCAACTATTGAACCAAAGCTTAAAGCAAAAGGACTTGAATACTATCTTATTAGGAATGAAAGAATCCCTGAGCTTGCCATTTATTCATTTGATTCAGGCGAACGTTTTGAGCCTGATTTCTTGCTCTTTATTCGCGAGAAAGAGCATGAGGATGTTAAAACATATCAAGCATATGTTGAGCCTAAAGGTAGTCAACTTTTATTTGAAGATGAGTGGAAAGAAAAATTCTTAGGGCAGATTGAGAACAACTACAAGGTTAACGATATTTTAGGAAGAGGATACAAGATTATAGGTCTTCCATTCTTTAATCAAGAGAACAAAATGTCTGAATTCGACAAAGCACTAAACGATTTAGTATCAAAATTATAGTGAGGTAATAGTAGTGATAGAAAATACTTATCCAGTTGCTCTTTCTCGCTTAGGTGATGAAAATGATACGAGAGAAAAACAAGCTGAGAGAGCAATCACTTGGCTACGCAAACAATCCGGTGGCAGTATTACTGTAATAACGCCTAGAAAGTATTTTGAAAATAATGCCATAAAACAGTTAATTCAGATTAAAGGTGTTAAGCACTACTCGTGGCGAGAAAATGACGGCCAATACCTTACTGGTCGCGTATTATATGCTTGGCCAAATCGTGAAAGACTAAGTAATTTATGGCACCCTCAGTTAGACGCCTTAGCAGTAATTGAATGGGGTGAAGATAAAGATTGGATGACGATAGCTAAACCTATCATTCTTCTACCTAACAAAATAGTTGAACCAACAGCTACCGATGATTTTGAACTTGGTAAATTACCTAATGGAATTAGTGACATCTTATCTTATCTCGCTGGTAGGGCTGATGGATATTATCAAGGTATGAAATGGAACGAAGTTGATCAACTGAAATCCGACCTTATGGAATGTTCAAAAAGGTGGGAAGCAGTCACTTCCGAAGAAGTCAGACAAGAATGTTTACACTTAAACATGAAATTAGCTGATGTTGACCAAATAACGGAATTAGTTACCCGTAGAAAACAAGGTAGAACCTTCAATCTTTCCAAAAGCAGCTATAAAGGTTTCAAATTTAAGCCAAACATGTGAATAAAGAGAATCCCGCTGCAATATTCTTAAAATCAACATTTCCGCACATAAACAGGTGGGTGCAAAGTGGCGAATCGACTTGCATGAGCGATTAAATATAATTCGCGAATGCACTTCGATTCGCTGAGCTTGCTCAAAGTTGAAAGCACAGTGTGCTTTCAACGCAAGCGAAGTACGTTAACATCCTGTGCACTCGACCCTAGAAACGTTGATATCTTCCCTCAAACAGCCAAAACACTCTCAAAAACCGCGAGAACCCAGCTTAAAACCTCAGCGCATTAAACCTTTTAACGATAGCTTCCACTAAGTATGCAAAACCGCTTAATCCGAATATCCAATCACATCTTTCTAACTTTCAAGCGTACGTAGTAAAATTGTAAAAATAAATTTTACTTTAAAGTAAAAAATTGCAGAGAAGGGGAATGCACGTAATGTCTTATAAAACAGTTGATTCTTTAATGCGACATCTTAGAGATAGCGGAGTAATGATTTCTGGTACTGCGCAAAAAAGACAACTAATAAATACTGGCTATTTTCATGGATATAAAGGTTATCGTTTTTTTAGCGATACACAAAGTAGACATCAAATACCATTTTCTTCATATAACGAAGTGTACGCAACAATAAAATATGATTCAGAGTTGAAGTCACTTTTCTATGGAAAAATTATGTTCATAGAAACAGCTGTAAAAAATATAGCTATGGAATGCATACTTAGGAAAAGTCGTTCGGAAAGTATCCAAGCTATGCTGACCAAATCAGTTAGTGGTGCGAATAATTCTCCAAAAAATTTTAATAATGATCAAAAAAGAAAAGCTCAACAAAAGAAATTAGATTTACAAAATTCTATCCAACGTAATCTTGCGCGTGCATATAAGAATAAAGATCCCAAAATTACGCATTTTTATGATAAATATGCAGATGTACCAATATGGGCATTATTCGAAATAACGATGCTTGGAGATTTTGGAAATATTTTGTCATGCCTTACATATGAGGTTAGAGAAGATATTTCTAAGAAAATTGGATTGAACTTGTCATCTGATACAAATCGCGAGCTTGTTTATGAATATATTTATCTGTTAAAAGATTTAAGGAATGCAATTGCACATAATTCTGCCATTTTCGATACGCGTTTTAAAAAAGCGAAACCGTCGCGACCTATGACAGCGTGCTTGATTAATGAGATTCATTTGCCTTATGTTAATTTCAATAGTATTGGTGATTACATTGTGCTTGTGTCGTATTTTCTAAAAATTCTTCATGTTTCCAAAAGAGAAATAAAGTCTTTTATTAATGAATATGAAAAAATAACTTCAGATTATATAAATTCTGTTTCCAAAAGTAATGTAAACGTTGTAAAAGCGGTTATTAAGAAAGATTGGAAGAAAAGGATGACAAAGTTAAAAAATTATATTTGATAATTAGCTTTTTACGCACTATAAGTTACAATGAAAATGTAATTGCGGTGTGCGTTTGCGGACACACACCTGTGGGAGCTGACATAGTTTCGGCTCCCTCTTTTATTTTGAGTCATTGAATAGGAATGGCGTGTTATAGCCCCAAAAGTGGTGTTATAGATTAAGGGTTATAGGCCAAAAAGTGTGTAACGTTACGCCTGGATATTCTGTATTGCAATCCACAGCTCAAACACCGTTAAATTCTCAGTCAAGCAGCTGAGAAAGTAGTAACAGCGCTTGGCATCTTCACTGACGACGCCAAACATTAGTTTTAACATTAGAAAATTACACTTACCAATAAGATTAAAAATCAAATCGCAAAAGCATAACGTGACGTAACCAGCAAAATGAAATAATATATGACCTACAACAAATATATTTTTTCTTTATCAACACATATTTGCGAACTACGATTGTAGATTTGAGTTATATCCTCCATTTTTTCCACGAACACTTTTGTTTCCGGATCACTCAAAACGGCAAACTCTTTCACTGCTTTTACTCCCATTGCATTAGCATTTTCATGTAATCCATTTCCTTTATCTTGCAAAAACTCATCAACAGAACCATCTTTAACTAAAGGAATACCACCAATTAACTTACCAACAGCCGTACCAGCAGTACCTATAGCCTTCACAAAGTTGACTTCCACTTCCGAATTACCAAGTTTTTCTAAATATAAAGAGCTTTTTTCAAATTTCTCACAGTAGTCATCAGACAATTTCTTTATCTCATTTTCTGCATTACTAATGTACTCTTCCGAAAAATTACCACTTAACATTATTTCCATCAAAGATGATAGAGAGAAAATATACAACGACAATTTGTAATACTTAAACTTTTTCCCTAAATCAGACAACGTCGAATTTACTTTACTTTTAGACACAATAAACTTCTTTGACAGAAGAATATCAGTAATCTTTTTCTGATAAGCAATAATGTTCTTTCTAGCACGATTCTTAATATCGATAACAAGCTTATGATTATTCGTAACAGAAATTTCATTATCCCAACTGCACTTATAAGTAGAAGCAATCCCCATCAATGACTCAACATCTGCCTCAATCTGTGACTCATTCTCAACTTCCATAAAGGTAAGTATCTTTTCCTGCGTCTCTTTAATCTTTTTCATATCTTTTTCAATAGAATAAATAGCCACAGCCATCATTAAAAGAGCAGGATTAAACGGAAGTGCTGTTTTCATAGAACCTTGCAAAGACTCCATCTTTGAAATCTGCATCATTCTAGAACCACCGTCAGCTTTTCTTAACGATCCCCATAGATTCCCATTTTTTGCGTATTTTAGAGTATCACCTGCAGCTTTATTAGCAATCTTATAAAGACCATCCGTAGGAATGGTTATTGTTTGAGTAACTGTATTACATGCAGGAATTAATGACGATAAACCAGATCCAAAATTCAATAATTCTGATACTGGAACACTTAATACTTTATTGTTGTTCTTAGTAAAATCTTTAACATCCACAAGAAGTTTTTCAGTAAAATCTACTAATGCATTTTCACTGTTACTTGCCGAAAGCTCACTACTATTACCCATGAGAACAATACTATCTGAAATAGTATATGAAAGAAAATTATACTTCTATTTTTCTTACTCTCTTGAATACTATGAAACTTTGCAAACAATATTATCGAAATTAAATCCAATGGAAAGCAGACTTGACATTTACTCTCGAAACAATTATCTTATATGTAAAGCTAGCTTTCCATTAGGAAGGAGAATGTAATGTGAAAAATAGACTTGAACAAATTAGAAAAGAAAAAGGAATAACACAAGAAGAACTTGCAGACGCACTTGAAGTATCAAGACAAACAGTCGGCTCTTTGGAAAATGGAAGATATAACCCATCAATCATATTGGCATACAAAATTGCCAAGTACTTTGATTTAACAATCGAAGAAATATTTATCTACGAGGAAGATAAAAAATGAAAAAACAGAAAACACAAAATTTTTGGTATATAGGATATGTAATAGGATTTTGCGGACTAATTCTTGCACTGACTCTTAAGCTGAACGAATCCGTAGAAATTGTACTGTCAGTTGTTTTTGTTGCAACTATCTCACTTTCACACGTAAAAATCATGCACTATAAGATGATGGAAAAAGACCACAACTACAAAATAAATGTGAACGATGAAAGAAACGAGAAAATCAAAGATAAAGTAAATGCAACAATGGCATTCATACTGATGCACCTAATGGGAATAATTGCCATAATTGCATTTATCACAAAAGCATATTTACCAGCTGCTCTTCTAGCTATTTCGATCGCATTTTCTCCATTAATCATGTTTTTTATCAACAAATATTATGAGAAAAAATATTAAAACCAGACCCACCCACCCATTTACTACTTATCACGCAACTTACCAACTTGCGTAAACTCCTTATCCCCAATAAGGAACTTTTTTATTCTCAAAGTTGCATCAGGCAAGGCAAATGAAAATGACCTTTACACTTGGATTAAAAACCACCAAGCCTAATGCTCCAACATTCCGAAGCATTTTTAGAATATGCCAAACTCTACTTCGTGCGATTGGTCAAAGTAGCGGACATAAAGCACCACAACAGTATTACTTCACTACAGCTTTTCCATTCAAACAATGCACAGCATAGTGAGCACATCCACCTGTTTTGCGCCCAAAATTATTACAACTAAGATTAGCTTTATGCTTATCACAAACTTCAGCCACGCCATTCTCACAAACTACTTCAAGACATGCACCCTTGGTAATTTCTCCCTCTAAAACACTCGTACCATTTAACGTATCCACCATGCAAGAAGCAACAGCCTTAACATTATGCGCCACAGCAGAACCATTAAGACACTTTAGAAAAACATCGTTCGCCTGAACATTCCTTGCTTCCACCCTGCCGTTATGAACTTCCGCATAAATCTTGTCAGCTTTAATATCCGTTACTAATACTTGATTCGACTCAGCTTCAATCTCACAAAAATCAAAATTCTCCGGCAACGTAACAATGACCTCAGGACTGCCTTTAGCAAGCCACTTAAGCCAGTAAAAATACGACACTTTTTCTGTTTGAACGAGCTTTATACCATCTTGATTTTCTTCAATCCCAAACACGTCTTTTTCACAATTAACATAACTAATACTAAAAGAATCAGCCCTTCTAACCGTTAAGCTAACATCTTTAGTTTTTGCTACAAACTTCCTACTATTCACCACTTGAACAACTCCCTTGTTAAATATCTGGGTTATAGGCCAAAATCAAAAAACACAGCTTGGTCCGCATTGTTAAGAGGCGCGTCGGGTACTGTTACTTACGTATGCTACACCAATGAGAGTATTTTATTAAATCTTTCAAACTAGCACAAATTTTTTCTTTCTAACAAGATTATTTAGTCTTACACTCACCTTTATGAACACAAACAAATGTCAGAACGAAAACGCAACTTATCACCGCGCACTAAATATCTTGCCCTTTATGACTTGATGACATGTATTTCGCACACCGCGCTTTCCAATCATCTTCACTGATGCCGCCAAACATCTGAACAAAATCGGCTCCGAAAGTCACTTATTTCTTTCCGAGCCTCCACGCTTTGAGCACTACTTCTATTACTCCGTAAGTCAATGCGGCCAACGGCCAAACAATCCAACTTTTTCCCCAATCGGACGTGATGAAACTGTAGGCTAAATAAATGAGGATAATTATAAGCCAGTAAGCTTGGAGCAATAACCTAATCTTTGCAGGATAGACAATCTTTTTCTTCGGTTGCAGCAAACGGTAATAGGACGAGCGAACAATATTTGCCTGTACGAATAAGTAAACAGCTGCTGCCACCAGGACAATAGCGATAATTACAAAAAAGCCGGATGGAAGTTGATAAAATTTCGGCATTGTATCCGAAATTATAAGAAAAATAAAGGCAACCATACATAAAACGACACCGCTGACCGTCCGCAGCACATACGACGGCATGAACCGTTCCAAGCGTTCTTTGAGCACACTGTCAACGCCGTAAGCCGTTTCAAAGTCTTCTTTTTCCAAATATTGATAACGCTTTTCGTGGAAACTCTGAATAATAAAAATAACTACAGCTACAGTGATAATCGCAACGCTGAATGCTAAGCTCATAGTTTTACCGACTTGCGCATTTACTGTGTGAGAAAGCAAAAGATCACTGCCAATCAACGGGATTGCCGCCAGAACACAAAGAAGAACGCCTAGAGCAACATAGGCGGCAAATGATATTCTGTGAGCAATATAAGTGGAGGCTTCTTCCAGCTCAATTACCCGCATGCGAACGCCGGCTTCTTCCTGGCAGGCATTTTCATCTGCGTTGACGTTCTTCCCCATAACATCAATTTCATCTTTTACAAGAAGATCTGTACTAACACCAAACAAACGGCTCAATGCAATTATCCGTTCCATATCCGGGATACTTTGTGCGCCTTCCCATTTGGAAACAGCTTGGCGACTGACGCCCAATTTGTCCGCCAATTCTTCCTGCGACCAACCGTTTTGTTTACGCAGTTCCAATATTTTATCTGCTAAAATCATAAAAACATCTCCATTTCAAACTCGAATTCATCATGATCATGGTGAAATTATATCTGAAACAGCAGTTGCGTAGTAGCAAGTGCGATTGGCAATTTCCGTTGAAAGCGCAATTTCTGCCGACAAATGAGCGCAACTGGCACAGCCGCCAATGTTATTTGCAATGCGTCTGACACATCTGCTAAGTAATTTATACGTTTTATAAAATTTTTATGTTCAAGCAAAAAGCCCGGTTGCGTTAACTTCCGGGCTTTTAGCATATTCAATTTTAGTATATTCAAGTTTAGTTATTGCGTAACTTTACTTATTTTCGCTGCTATCTTCTTTAGTTTTGGTATCTTCAGATTTATTTTCTTCAGTATTACTACTTTCAGTATTATTACTTTCAGTACTATTTTCTTCAGATTTACTATCTTCAGATTCACTACTTTCGTCAGTGACAACAGCAGTAGTGTCATAAGTATCGAACTTTTCGCTCTTAAAAGTAAACTCTCCCAGCAAACCTTCGCCTTCAGCGTCTACTATTATGCGCTCTCCATCAGTTAAATCACCAAGAAGAATCTTCTCAGAAACAGCATCTTCAATATCTCTTTGGATAACTCGACGTAATGGACGAGCACCAAGAAGAGGATCGAAGCCTTTCTGAGCCAACAGATCTTTCGCTGAATCGGTAAGCTCAAGAGACATATGACGTTCAAAAAGACGATCGTTAAGAAGCTTAACGTCCATGTCAACGATCTGACGTACCTCTGGTTCTGTAAGCTGACGGAACACGATAGTGTCGTCCAAGCGATTCAGGAACTCAGGGCGGAAATGACGCTTAAGTTCAGAATTAACCTGATCTTTCATACGCTGGTATGTTGAATCGGAGTTATTTCCAAGCGTAAAGCCAGTAGTCGCAGCCTTAGCAATATCGCGCGTACCGAGATTAGTTGTCAAGATAATAATAGTGTTCTTGAAATCAACTTTTCGTCCCTGACCGTCTGTTAGATGACCGTCATCCAACACTTGCAAAAGCGTGTTGAAAATATCAGGGTGTGCTTTTTCGATTTCATCGAAAAGAACAACAGAGAATGGCTTCCTGCGGACTTTTTCAGTAAGTTCGCCGCCTTCCTCATATCCAACATATCCAGGAGGAGCGCCGAAAAGACGAGAAGCCGCATACTTTTCGGCAAACTCAGACATATCTACTCGAATCAAAGCATCATCGTCATCGAATAAGAATTGTGCCAAAGTTTTTGCAAGCTCAGTCTTACCAACGCCAGTAGGGCCGGCAAAAATAAATGAGCCTGAAGGACGTTTTGGATCTTTCAAACCAACTCGTGCGCGTCTGATAGAACGAGCCAAAGCAGATACTGCCTCATCCTGGCCAACTATACGCTTATGCAGCTCAGCTTCCATACCAAGCAGCTTCTTAGATTCTGCCTGCGTGAGCTTAACAACAGGAATGCCAGTGGTATTTGATACTACAGATGCTATAACATCCTCATCAACTACCATACGTACATCGGACTCGCCTTCTCGCCAAGCCTGCTCTTTTTCTTTGCGCTCATTCTCAAGTTTTTCTTGAGATTCTCGCAAATCAGCAGCCTGTTCAAAGTCTTGATTCTTAATAGCTTCGTCTTTTTGTTCAGAAACTTTAGAAATCTTGTGGTCAAGTTCTTTAAGCTCAGGTGGTTCCGTTAAACGCTTAATGCGAAGTCTAGCTCCAGCCTCATCAATAAGATCAATAGCCTTGTCTGGCAAATTACGATCTTGAATATATCGCGATGACATTTCTGCAGCAGCTTGCAATGCGCTGTCCGTAATCGTTACGTGATGGTGGTTTTCGTAGCGTTCACGCAATCCCTTAAGGATTTCAATAGTTTCAGCTATTGAAGGTTCCGGTACCTGAATAGGTTGGAAACGACGCTCAAGTGCGGCATCTTTTTCAATATACTTGCGATACTCGTCTGTAGTAGTTGCGCCGATTGTTTGTAGCTCTCCACGTGCAAGCATAGGTTTTAGCATATCGGAGGCTCCGAGAGCACCATCTGCAGATCCTGCGCCCACAATAGTGTGTATTTCGTCAATGAACAGAACGATATCTCCACGTGTTTTGATTTCTTTAAGAACTTTCTTAAGACGCTCTTCGAAATCACCGCGATATCGTGAACCTGCAACCATGGAACCTAAGTCTAAAGAATAGACTTGCTTATTTTTAAGTGTTTCAGGTACGTCCCCTGCAACAATTTTTTGGGCTAATCCCTCAACTACTGCAGTTTTACCAACGCCAGGTTCTCCAATAAGTACAGGATTGTTTTTTGTTCGTCTAGAAAGAACAACCATTACTCGTTCAATTTCTCTAGAGCGACCTATAACAGGATCAAGTTTTCCTTGTTCTGCTTCTGTAGTTAAATTACGCCCAAACTGATCGAGTAACGCTGAACCTGATTGGTTACGTTTATCTTGAACTCCGCCTGCATTCGCAAGCTCTCCCTTTGAAGAATCGTCTGGAGATCCGCTGTTTCCGCGAATTAAATCTATTGTAGTGCTACGCAAGTCTCCCAAATCAACTTCCATTTTGATCAAGACTTGAGTGCCAATTCCTTCGCCTTCGCGAATAAGGCCAAGCAGTATATGCTCAGTGCCTATATAGCTGTGGCCTAACTGTAATGCTTCACGTAAGCTTAGTTCCAACACTTGCTTTGCATGTGGGGTAAAAGGAATGTGTCCGCTAGGAGATACTGTACCCTTGCCTATCATTTCTTCTATTTGCTTGCGCGTGCCATCAAGTTCAACCCCTTTTGAACTTAGTGCTTTTGCAGCAATTCCTTCGCCTTCGCGAATAAGGCCAAGCAGTATATGCTCAGTGCCAATGTAATTATGCTGAAGTGCGCGTGCTTCTTCTTGAGCTAACACAATCACACGTCGAGCACGATCAGTAAAGCGTTCAAACATAAATTGCCTTCCGTTCTTTTCTTTCGTTCCATGTTAACGAGTTGCCATGACGCGAGCACTGTATAAGTATACAGGCGAGTGTATTAATTTTCTTTCTGTGCTGAATTTGTTGTTCTGTGTCTAATAAGACGATTTTCCTTACTATCTTCAATTGCTTCTTCAATGAGCTCTACATCAGCACGTTCTTCGCGAGGTGCTTGCTCAAGAATGTCGATATGATAATCGTCATACGCTGGTGCTGACTGAATCCATAATTGTGATGGCTCCGGTGGTTCTATTTCGGAATGTTCTCCACAACCATGGTCTAATGAGACAACTCTACCATCATCTGGACTCCACATGTTTGCGCATACGCCAAACATTGATCCTAAGCTTCCTGCAAGAGGTATTAGGAATCCACAAGATGAGCATGCGTTCCCGTCTGCAACTTTTGTTGAAAGTGATTTCGGACCGTGTTGACCTGCGTACCACCGTTTTGCGGTTTGTGAGATAGCTTTTGCTGTCATGACGTGTTTACGAGATAAACGTAGTTTTGAGATTACTTCCTCAAGATCTTCGTCTTCTTCGCTATCCTTGCTATTTTTTGCAGTTTCAGCAAGTATATCTTTGCTACCTTCTGCAGTATTATCTGTCTCGTTTGCGTCTAAAGTATTGTCACTTTCAGATAGTTTAATATCCGATTCTGTTTCTGGCTTGGACTCTGACTTGGACTCTGACTCCGTTTCGCAAGTTTCTTCGGTAGAGTTTTCCTTATCTATTTTTTCACTAGATTCTTCATTCTCTACATCATCCGAGTCGCAAGGACTATCAGTATTAGTTTTATGAAGTGAATTTACAGCTCTAAAACCGTCTTCAAGTCTACTGTCATCTTCTTCTGTACCGATTGAATCCATAACAGACAAATCAGAAGGCTTTAAACGATCCTTCCAAGGTATCCATTTTGGTGGTAATAAAGAGTTCTCAGTAGGCGCAAGAGTAGACTCGTTTACAGTCCAACGCTCAGCTTCTATATCATGATACAGTGTTATAGACCACTGCCACCCTTCATAACCAGGTTTTTTGCACTCGAAACGAAAATCAGTGACATTGTCGTCAAGTTCTATCGAAGTTACAAATTCACCAACATAATCAGGGTTCTCTGAAGTCTCCACAGCTATGTCGTACGATAGCTTTTTTGGATCCATCAATTCATCTGTCATAAAACTATTCCTGAAAATTAGTCTTGCACATCAAAATTATCGGCTACAGCACGCAGCAAAGTAGCAAGTTTTTTGCTTTCGCTAGTTGAAGGGTAGTGCCTGCGTCTTAAGCCGTTTCCTGCTGCATCTAATAGTTTGATAAGATCTTCTACAATAGCTGCCATGTCTTCCGCTTTAGGGCGTGTTGCCTTAACTAAGGATGGCGCTGTGTGCACAATAGTTAAACCCATAGCTTGTGGGCCGCGTCTACCTTCTATAACAGAAAACTCAACACGAGTGCCCTTGTTTAGTTTCTTTACGGTAGATGGAAGTGCTGAGGATGGAAGAAAAACATCTTTACCATCCTCACTCGTAATGAAACCAAACCCCTTCTGATCGTCGTACCAACGCACACGCCCGTTGGGCATAACACACCTCACTCATACAATATATCGCTTGTACATACACATAAACACAGAACGCTACAACACTGATTTATACACATCAACTGCAGCATAATTAGCTTTTCTGCATCAACTATTATTCCATTGTAGCGCATAACTGTTTATACGTCAGGAAAGCTTAAATTTTTATGTGTTGCTCTTATTTTTGTTCATATTTTGTTGTTGAAGCAGTATCAATAACAGTACGTATAGGTAGTATTACTGTAAGAGTAAGACCGTGCCGCGTACCTGAATTTGATTTGTTTGAATAACTGCTCATAGTGTCGTCAATATTTCTTGGCTCGTATATGGCACCAATATTCGAAGAAGTAGCGCATATAAAACCATGGTGAGCTTTTACCACAGATTGAGCAATAGCCATACCTAATCCTGTTCCACCCTTTTCTCTAGCGCGGGAAGGATCAGCAATATAGAATCTTTCAAAAATGTGTGGTAATGACTCTTCTGGAACACCTGGACCATGGTCAATTACGCGAATAATAGCGTAATTGTTATACGGTTCATCATAATCATCTTGGACAATAGTGTTTATAAAATCCTTCAACGATTCAGATGTAGATTGCATTTTAGAAAGAATTTCTGGGCTTATAGAAGCTTTTACTATTCCCATTCCTATTTCTACAGGTGAATCTACAGGAGTGTATCGGTGAATATTTCCAACAATATTCGTCATTACCTGTCGCAATCTTGCTCCATCTCCTAACAAACTTACATTAGGAAGTTTTCCAGGAGTAAAAACAATTTTTCTTTCAAAATCTTGCTCATCGTACGACAAATCGTAATCTCTAATTATTATTTCGCCCTGTTGAACAGAGCGAACTGGATCAAGAGCATGTAAGTCGTTCGCTGCATCAGAAATAATTGGAGCAATACTTACGGTTTGAGAAGTGTTAATACCGCGTCCTTCATCCAAGCGCGCTAGTGAGAGCAAATCTTCAACTAGCTCAGTCATTCGTTCGCTTGAAGCTTTAATATGCGCAATAGAGTCATCTGCTCGCTTTTGCTCATCTGGCATACCTCTCCACATGTAATACAATTCTGCATAACCGTGAATTGCTGCAAGAGGTGTTCTAAGCTCATGACTTGCATCAGAAACAAATCGTTTCATTTTCTCAGTCATTGCTTCCTGCTCATTAAATCCTCGTTCGATTCTTGTAAGCATGGAATTTAGAGAAGCTGCTAATGAGCCCACTTCCGTATTTATAGGAGCTGAAGGAACTCGCCTACTTAGGTCACCTGAAGCAATTTTTGAAGCAGTTTTTTCTATACGTTTCAGCGGTCCTAAAGTTGATTGAATAATTAATGCTGCAAAAACAGCGCCAAGAAGAATAACCGCAATACTTACCATTACGCAGTATCTTGTGAGAGTATTAAGCGTATCTAATTGATCGTTCAGCGAAAGAGCAATATAAATATAGCCACGGATTTTCATTTTGTTGTTAACGCGTGGACCCCATGCTAAAACACTAACTCGCCACGGTGAATTAGCTATTCTAGAAGTTGTTTCATCAATTCCTTCAGTATTTCCTTTTATTTTTGCAGGAGCTGTAAAAGGTTTACGATTGAGCACTACGTTATCAACTACACCGCTTTTAGGAAGAACAGGTTCTGAAACAATATTTCCCTTTAAAGGTGGTATTAATGGTGTTGCGATAATTCTGTTATTAGTGTCTCGTATTTGTAAGAAGTAATCGTTTGGTCCAATAGCTGTTCGATCTGCATCTTTACTGTGAAGCAAATCAACATTATTTTCGCAGATTAGCTGAGCTTGATCTGATAGCTGAGAGTCGGTTTTGTCAAGAAGATAGTTTCCTACCAATTGGCGAATTGACAGTGATATGCAGAATGCTGCTACAGTTAAAACAGCAATAGTACATGCGACTAGCCTAGTGCTAAGAGGAATTGCGTCAATACGAGATTTTACAGACCACTTCTTCTTAATATTTAAGTCTTCTTTTGGGTTGACTTTTACAACTAGTGACGAAGAATTTCCCTGCTGAGTTGCTTTTCCCTGTACACTAGAATTTTGCAAATTTGAGATAGAATTTTCAGTTACTCTATTCTCGCTATTGTAATTACCGCTAGAACTAGAATTAG
Source organism: Gardnerella sp. 2492 (assembly GCF_050320365.1). NCBI lineage: Bacteria > Bacillati > Actinomycetota > Actinomycetes > Bifidobacteriales > Bifidobacteriaceae > Gardnerella > Gardnerella sp. 2492. The sequence continues at coordinate 204,710 of NZ_CP186952.1, forward strand.
TCTGTGCGAAATTTTTAAAACGTAACTTTTTAAAAAAATTACGTTTCAACTTAAGCACAGTATTAAATAGATTCATCTTCAAAACAGACAACCTACTGTTAGTCTTTTCTTCAGATTCACTTTTACTCTCTTTTTTATTTTTTCGAGTAAATAGTGAAGTTATAGAAGAAATTAGACGAGTTATTCCCCGCATAATTAGGCTTGACCTGCCTTTGGTTCACGAATCATGTAGCCAATTCCACGTTTTGTTTCAATTAGTGGTGCTACTTTACAAATCTCTCCATTTTCGTCTTTAATTTCTATTCCATCGACTTTGCGACGAAGATACGATATGTATGATTCTACGATTGCTGCGTCTCCGCCCCAATCGTACTGCCATACGTGGTTTAGGATTTGATTCTTAGAAAGTACTCTGCCCTCATTATCCATAAGATATTGAAGTAATTTATACTCTGTAGGACTTAACTCGATAGGTATTCCAGAACGAGTTACATCATGAGAGTCTTCATTAATCTCTAGATCAGCTACTCTAATAATATTTGTTGCTTCGAGCGGTTCGTGAGTTCTTCTGAGTATAGCGCGAATTCTAGCAACAACCTCTTCAAGACTGAAAGGCTTAGTTACATAGTCGTCTCCGCCTACAGTAAGACCCATAATTTTATCTTGAGTATCATCTCTTGCAGTTAGGAATAAAACAGGAACTGTAATACCGTTTTGACGAATTCGACGCGTTACTGTAAACCCATCAATATCTGGGAGCATAACGTCCATAACAATTAAATCTGGGCGTACGCGTTCAATAACTTCTACTGCTTCTGAACCGGAAGCTGCGGTTTCTACTTCAAAACCGGCAAAATGCAATGAGGCGACCAAAAGCTCACGAATGGAAGGTTCATCGTCGACTACCACAATAGATGCTTCAAGATTATTACTCATATTGTTTAGCATCACTTATTAAGCTGAAAGTTTCCTGAATAAATGCTGGGAAAGTGCATTAATATAAAAAATAAAAAAAATTTTTTGAAAAAAATATTTTTTAAAAGAAAACCCAGCAATACCAACCCAATAAGGCTGTATCCACAATGCCAAAAAATGTTTTTCTGTACTGAAGATTTGTTTTATATTCTTAAATATCGCAATTTATTGCCTTGGATTTTATCAGATAGTTTTAGTTTGTATGAGTATCTGATTTTATTTAGGCAGTAATTAACGCGATAAAAAACTCTGCTTTAAAAAAATTCACGTACGTGAATGTAAAAAAACTAAAGCAGATTACTAAAACAGTGCATAAAACATATGGGGGTAAAATATGGCACAGTTTCGAGTTGATTCAGAACAAATTCAGCAGGCAGCAGCTGCAGTTGGTACCTCGGTTAGTGCAATTAGAGAAGCAGTTAACGGGATGTATGCCAACCTACAGCAATTACAAAGCGTTTGGACGGGTGCTGCAGCAACGCAGTTTGCGTCGACCTCTGGGCAATGGCGTGCGGCACAACAGCAGATGGAATTGTCTTTAGAGGCAATTCAGCAGGCAATGCAACATGCTTCAGGCGTATATCTTGATGCTGAAACTCAGGCTACTTCCCTATTTGGAATGGGCTGATTAGTTTAATTACAAAAGTAAAAGTAATGGCGGCATACTCATCATGAGCGTGTCGCCATTACTTATTTTATTAGCAGTTTATTTATGAGGACTTAAACTACTTTTTATTTAGTAGCCCATGTCAGCGCCGGCCTGTGGTGCAGCAGCTGGCTTTTCAGGCTTGTTTGCAACAACAGCTTCAGTAGTCAAGAACAAACCTGCAATAGATGCAGCATTCTGTAGAGCAGAACGAGTCACCTTAACTGGGTCAGTAACACCAGCAGACATCAAATCTTCGTAAGTGTTAGTTGCAGCATTGAAGCCTTGACCTTCTGGAAGTTCGCGCACCTTGTTAAGTACAACATCTCCAGAAACACCAGAGTTCTGAGCAATCTGCTTGATTGGAGCTTCTACAGCGCGGAACACGATTGCAGCGCCTGTAGCTTCTTCGCCCTTAAGCTCAGTGATTGCCTGAGACTTCTCAACCTTTGCAGCAGCCTGAACCAAAGCTACGCCACCGCCTGGAAGCAAACCTTCCTCGATAGCAGCCTTAGCATTACGAACTGCATCTTCGATGCGATGCTTGCGTTCCTTAGCTTCAACTTCAGTAGCAGCGCCAACCTTAATAACAGCAACGCCGCCAGCGAGTTTAGCAAGACGCTCCTGAAGCTTTTCGCGATCGTAATCAGAATCAGTGTTCTCAATTTCGGCGCGAATCTGAGCTACGCGAGCGTCAACATCTTCCTTAGAACCAGCACCAGAAACGATAGTTGTTTCATCCTTAGAAACAATCACCTTAGCTGCATGGCCGAAAACAGAAGCATCGATTGAATCAAGTTTCAAGCCAAGGTCGTCAGAAACAACCTGTGCACCGGTCAAAATAGCCATATCCTGAAGCATAGCTTTACGACGATCTCCAAAGCCTGGAGCCTTAACAGCAACAGTATTGAAAGTGCCACGAATCTTGTTCAAAACAAGTGTTGGCAATGCTTCGCCATCAACATCTTCAGCAATAATAAGCAATGGCTTGCCGGACTTCATAACGAGCTCAGCAATATGAACAATATCCTGCTGGCTTGAAACTTTGCCAGAAGTTAACAAAATGTATGGGTCTTCAAGAACAGCAGTCTGATCTTCTGCGTTAGTGACGAAGTAAGGGGAAATATAACCCTTATCGAAACGCATACCTTCAGTGAAGTCCAAATCAAGACCGAACTTGTTGTTGTCTTCAACGGTAACAACACCGTCCTGGCCAACCTTGTCCAAAGCTTCAGCAATTTTTTCGCCAACTTCAGGGTCTGCTGCAGAAATAGTTGCAGTAGCAGCAATCTGATCCTTAGTTTCAACATCCTTAGCAGAAGCGAGAAGTTCCTTAACAATCGCTTCAGAAGCTTTTTCAATACCGCGGCGAAGAGCAATTGGATTGCTTCCTGCAACCACGTTCTTTAAACCTTCATGTACAAGAGACTGTGCAAGAACTGTTGCTGTTGTAGTACCATCGCCTGCAACGTCATCAGTCTTCTTAGCAACTTCCTTAACCAACTCGGCGCCAATACGCTCATATGGATCTTCAAGATCAATTTCCTTTGCGATGGAAACACCATCGTTGGTAATGGTTGGAGCGCCATAAGTCTTATCAAGCACTACGTTGCGACCTTTAGGACCAAGCGTAACTTTTACAGTATTAGCGAGCTTGTCAAGACCTGCGAGCATACCCTGACGGGCGTCCTCTTCATAGGCAATAATCTTTGCCATTTTTCCTCCACATATCGTAACTATGGAACTTTCACTCAAACGGTAACAATAAGTTATAGCCAGCCGTCAGCTGCCAGCTATCACTCTCAACCTTCGAGTGCTAATTGGTAGATTAGCACTCTCTGCGCTCGAGTGCCAGCTTTTAAGAAAAACAATTAGTAATAATTAAAAAATAATTAAAAAAGAAGCTGACAAAAACAAATTATGCCAGCTTCTTAAATATATTAAATTATTTGATAAATCGTGTTCTAGTAAGTAGTGTGTTTTGACTTACTTATAAAAACTTACTTGCATAGAACCACTGTAATTGGGGAAAGAATACCAGGTTCCTTTTCTACATTGCTAATACCCAAAGTCTTAGCAACTTCCTCTGCAGTAGCTTTATTTGCTTCATCTTTATACCAAACTACAGAATCGCTAGGAACCTTACCTGAAGGGTTTCCGGCAGAAACATTTGTGAATCCTGCAGACTTGAGTTTTTCAGCATTTTTAGCAGCATACCCTTGAGTCTTAGTGCCATTAATAACTTTGACAGCAACAGACTTATTAGCAGTGCCAGCATTGTTATTGTTGTCAGAAGTGTTCTCATTTGAAGAGTCTTTATTTGAAGAATCTTTATCGGAAGATTTACTATCTTTAGTATTCGACTTTTCAGAGTCTTTGTCATCTTCCGCGTCTTCTTGATTCTTCTTATCTTCAGACTTCACTTCTTTCTTAGCAACGGTCTGAGTAGTAGTAACTTGCTTATGGCTCCACGGCATATGCCAATGCTGTATTTCTCCAGAAAGCACAGCCCAAGCCAAAAAGCCTAAGAAAGCAGAAACTATTAACACAACAAGGTAAGGCAAAAGTACGGAATACCAAGCGCGGTTGCCGCGGTGCACTCCAATCGGACCTTCAGGTGGATTGTCGAATGCATCGGGTGTATCAGACACGTTTCTTGTTGTTCGCGCCATAATAGGAATCCCTCCAAAGTATAGAACAAAGCAATATGCAACCTATAGTACAGAATGCCGGTCACAAACACGTCAAAAAATACTAAATGTTTTGCAATTATTTTGAAAAATTTACAGCATAAAATATTCAGAAAATATTTGCCTCACCTATGTTTTACAGTTACTAGCATGAGTGTTGATCATATAAAACCTATGAATGAACTTATGGATCCAAGTTGGGCTGAAGCATTATCTACAGTGGAACCACAGATACGATACATGGGAAGATTTTTACGCAATAGAATTGCTCAAGGTCATCGTATTCTTCCTGCAAGTAGCAATATTTTACGAGCGTTTTCGCAGCCTATAAGTGAGATTAAAGTTCTTATAGTTGGTCAAGACCCATACCCTACTCCAGGGCATCCTGTTGGATTAAGCTTTTGCGTGGCTCCTGATGTTAAACCATTGCCAAAAAGTTTAATCAATATTTATAAAGAGTTAGTTAATGATGTCCACGTGCCTTATCCTGCAAATGGTGATTTAACTCCATGGACGAAGCAAGGAGTAATGCTGTTAAACAGATGTCTAACTGTTGAAGCTGGTATGGCCAATAGTCATCAAGGAAAAGGTTGGGAACAGGTTACTGATGAGGCTATTCGTGCTTTGAACAGAAGAGTAGATAAGAATGGAAAACCATTGCCGCTGGTAGCTATTTTATGGGGGCGTAATGCTCAAACTCTTTCTCCGCTTTTAACTAATGCCGTACTTATAACATCACCTCATCCAAGCCCACTTTCTGCTTCTAGAGGATTTTTTGGATCTCATCCGTTTTCTAGGGCGAACGATGCTCTTAAAAAAATGGGTGCAACTGCTATTAATTGGGAACTTCCTTCAGGCGATAATTTAACAAATGCAATTTGCAAGTGAAAGCAAGAATATTTTCGTAAAATTTTGTAATTAAAACAGTTCAAAACGGCGAAAAATGAGCAGTACTACATATCAGCTACCATAGTATCTATGGCATTATTTCCACCTCAACCGCAAAAACAGTCTTCTGGTAGCGCAAACAATCCGGTTCCTGCACCAGCACCGACTGCAAATACTCTGGCATCATCTTCCAGAATTCCAAGACCTCGCGTAAATCTTCCTATGGCGCATTCTGCTTCATCTAAAGTAAGCAATACTAGCCAGCCAAGTGCAGTTGGTATAACTAACGAAGATGTTATGCGAGTTAAGCAAATTGTTACAGTAATTCGTACAAGATTTGCGTACACTTTAGTTGGTCAAGATTCACTTCGTGAATTACTGATTTTAACTCTTGCAGCAGGTGGCCACGTTCTTATAGAATCTGTCCCAGGTTTAGCTAAAACAACTGCAGCACAAACTCTTGCAACCGCGATGTCAGGTAGTTTTAAGCGAGTACAGTGCACTCCAGATTTGATGCCAGCAGATTTGATAGGTACTCAGGTGTTTGATTTCGCTTCGCAGCGTTTCACAACACAAATTGGACCTATTCACGCAAATATTATTCTTCTCGATGAGATTAATCGTTCTAATGCAAAAACCCAGTCAGCTATGCTAGAGGCCATGGCAGAAGGTGCAACTACCATTGGCGGTGAGCGTATAGCACTGCCTCAACCATTTATGGTTATTGCTACTCAAAATCCTATTGAAGAAGAAGGAACTTTTAATCTTCCAGAAGCACAGATGGATCGTTTCATGGTAAAAGCTATGTTAACTTATCCTACTGCTGATGAGGAAGTTCGTATGTTACAGCTTCTTACTAAGCGCGGATCTGATGTAATTGATCCTTCTACTTTAAAAACTCAGCAAATTAGTTTGCAAGATGTTACTTTTTTGCGTGCTGTTACTAAGCAAGTGCACGTATCTGAAGCAATTATGAAGTATGCTGTTGATATTGTTGCTACATCTAGAGGTGAAGGAAGTCACCCAATTCCAACACTTTCTTCACTAGTTAGAGTAGGTGCAAGCCCTCGTGCTTCTATATCTTTAGTTCGTATTGGTCAAGCTCACGCCCTGCTTTCAGGACGAGATTACGTAATTCCAGAAGATATTAAGCTTTTCGCGCACGAAGTCTTAAGACATCGTATACTGCTCACATTTGAAGCTCTTGCAGATGGTATGAGTAGTGACCAAGTTATAGACGCAATAGTAAAGACGGTTCCTACCCCATGATCGGTGCTATCCGAAAAAACGCTAGTAATGCTAATAGTATGAGCTTAGATTTAGAACGAAATTATTCTAATTCTATTAACTCGGTTAATAGTTTTTTACGAAAGAATATTTCTTCAAAAAAGCTTGTACTATCTGAGCCTGCTCGTTTAGTGCGCAGAAGAATTGAATTGCTTACTAGAAGTACAGATTTGCCTCTTGCAAGAAAATCTATTGGAATGCTTGAAGGAGATCACTCTTCCAGAAGAAGATTTGGTACAGGCGACGTTATCGATATACATTCGTGGCAGCCTGGCGATGAAGCGAGAATGATGAATTGGTCTGCTAGTGCTCGTACTGGTCAGCCGATGGTATCTTCTAGGGAAAGAAGCTGCGCGTCTAAAACGTGGATACTTTTAGATACAAGCACACAAATGAGGGGTGCTTGCGTATCTGGTGAGTCTCTTTATGAAGCTGCATCAAACGCTGCGTTACTTATTGCAAGCTTGAGCATTAAACGTAATGACGCTGTTTCTTTAGTAGGAGTAGATGGCAAGAAAGTTGAGCAATTAAAACCTTCAAAAAGTCTTGCGGATTTTGAACATGAAATAGACAATCTTCTACTTAGAAGTTTGCATAATAGCAGAAATATTGATGATTTACTGTCGTTTGCTTTAAGCATTAAAAATCATAATAACCTTATTGTTATTGTTACTGACAACTACGCTTTATCTTGCAAAAATAATGATAAGTTGCGAAAAATTGCGCAAACTCATGTACTTATTGTTATAAACATTAATGCATTAAACCCTTTCGATTCTTCAAAGCAAGTAGATTTGATTGATGGAGTCACTTTGCGTAAAGTTCCAGCATTTTTGCGAGACAAGAATATTATGCAAGAGGTTGAAAATAGTGACGAAATAAGATTTAACAATATGCAAGATCTTCTTTCTTCAATCAAAGCTACATACATTTGCGCTGAATCAAGTGAAGAGATTCTCAAAAAAACAGTACATCTTATTACTAAATCAACTTCATACTTAAATAGTGAGGTACAAAATACTGAAGGTAAAAGTGGAGTTGTCGCATGAGTAAAATACAAAATATTCAAAACGAAGCGCATTACGATTACCTTCTTTTAGGCATTGTTTTCGTAAGTATTTTGATTTTTGTTATTTCTGTAGTAGCAATTTACTTATCATTCAAACACGTACCCTCTAAAAATTTGGCTTCAAAAATAGCTGATGAAGCTGCTCACTCTCACAATGCCGATAGAAAAGCTTGGAGAGAAAAAATAGATAATATTGTTTCTAAATACCATAATAAAACTATTACTAAAGAGGAGGCGTTTGCAAAATTATCTGCTGTTGCTAAAGAATATATTTCTATTATGAGTGGCGAAAATATTGAGTCTCATACTCTTTTAGAGATTGGTTCTTTGCGAAATAAGTGGTCGAATAAGAATGGTGTTGATAAGCTACGTCAAACTATAGCAGCATTGTATCCTCCTGAATTTGCAGATAAAAATTTCAACACTCAAGCCAAAAATGCAAGCGTTGATCAGGCAGCAGAGTGGGTTCTTTCTTTGCTTGAAGGATGGCAAACGAGAGGTAAACGAAAATGAGCAATTTGTTTGAATCATTATGGCCTTGGAGATGGTGTTGGCCTCTCGTTTTGCTCGTCGGCATAGTTATTTCTGTAATTGTTGTGTTATTAGTGTTAGCTTCTAGCTGGTTGCAGTCACTCGTAAAATCAAAACAGTTCACAGAACATGTGCACTCTGAAGAAAACTATGTGTTTACACTTGACGATAATCTTCAAGGAATTCTTGCAAGTATAGCTTGGAGAAGATGGAGACTTCTTAGAAGATTTGCTTCAATAATGCTTTCTTTGACTTTACTTTCTACACTAGCTTTAGCTGCTAGACCTGCAAGAGTTTTTAACGCTAATGAGCAAGCAAGTTCGAGAGATATTGTGCTATGCTTAGACGTTTCTGGCTCTACTCTTCCTTACGATCGTGAAGTTTTGCGATCATATATGAATTTAGTTGATCATTTTCAAGGTGAACGTATCGGTTTGAGTATTTTTAACTCTACTTCTAGAACAGTTTTCCCTCTTACTGATGATTATAATTTAGTGAAAACTCAGCTTAAGTATGCTTCAGATTTGCTCGATGGCGTGCAATCACAAAATGGTATTGATAATATGCAAAGAAAGCAGTATCAGCAGATTTCAGACTGGTTAGACGGTACACAAAATAGAAAAAACTCCACATCGCTAATTGGTGACGGTTTAGTAAGTTGCGCAGCTATGCTTCCTGGTTTTATTTACGGAAATGCTCACAATGAAACTAAAGCTGCGAATCGTTTCAACAGAACTGCTTCCATAGTTTTAGCGACCGATAATGTTGTATCTGGAAAACCAACTTACACTTTGCAAAAAGCGCTAATTTTAACGCAACTTGCTCGTATTAAAGTAGACGGATTATATTCAGGTTCTCAACAAAGCGTAAATAATCCTGCAAGTTTAAATATGAAAAGTCTTATCGAAAAATATGGCGGCGCTTTCTTAACCTTAAAAAGCGATAATTCTATAGAATCTTTAGTAAAAGAAATTGAAAAACGCCACTCAGGATCCGATCAGACATCCACTCAATCTGCTTTAAGTGATGATCCTGGGATTTGGACTATTCTAACTATTTTAAGTTTTATGATTTGGCTATTTGCAGCAAGGAGTATGAAGCGATGAGATTTACTTCAATTTCCTTGAAAGATAGTGGAAATATTCCTGGAGCTGGAAAATTAGTGTTTTCACCAACTTTAGGATGGCCAGTTGCGATTATCCTTATTCTTCTTCTCACTGTTGGAATTTTGTATGAGCTGTTTTCTTTTAAACGCAGTAATTCAACTAATTCTGACGAAACTTTAGGGATGAAATTAAGACGAATAGCAATCTGCTTTACTCTTATGACTTGCGCTTTAACACCTAGTATTATGCGTACTACGTGGCAAAGAGCAGTAAGTGCTACAAACGTTATCATTGTAATTGATAATACTGGTTCTATGAATGTGCGTGATGCTTCTTACTCAAAAGATAAAAATATTCAGCGTCTAGAAGCTGCGCGCAGTATTGTGTCTGACATAACTAAAGCTTATGCAAACGCAAGTTTTAGTGCTATACGTTTTGGATCTACTACTTCAGTTGATGTTCCTTTAACTCCTGATACTAAAGCTATTGATAATTGGGCTTCGGCTTTAAGAACAGAGCCGACTGGCATTTCTACAGGAACTAGTCTTGACTGTCCACTTAATAAAACTTTACTTGTGCTTAAATCAATTCATGATGCTCACCCAGACGATGTTACTGTAATGTATTTAATAAGTGATGGTGAAGAGACGACTAGTAGAAAGCGTCGCTCGTATTCTCCACTTCGCGCTTATTTAACTCACTCTTACATCGTTGGTGTAGGTAGTAAGCAGGGTGAGAAAATTCCTGTTTCAGATGAGCCTGTTGATGATATGGCAAACGGAACTATTAATTCTGGTAGTAATAGCAAAAATACCAATAGCCAGAAGTGGGTTATTGATCCAGCTACAGGCAATCCTGGAATTTCTAAGCTTGATGAGAATAATTTGAAAAATATTGCTGATGAAGTAAGTGGAACTTATGTTTATTCGCAATATCAGCATAATCTAGGTTCTGAAGCAAAAAGTATTCTTTCAAAACAGTGGAGAAATAATGAGACTGCAAAACCTCGTTTGCGCCCTGAACCGGTAGTTTGGCCTTGTGCGATGATTGCGTCTGTGCTTGTGCTATGTGAACTAGCATCGTGGGTAATTACATCCAGGAGGTTGGTGTGATGGCAAAATTAGAAAAGCATCATAAAGTGACATTGAGGAATTTTATTCGCGTAATTTCAGTATTATGCGCAATTTTATCGATACTACTCTCCTACTTTGCTATTACAAATTTTCGCGCGCAGAATGCGTATAACGCTGCCACAAGAAGTCTTATAGCTAATATTAAAGCTTCAAAAAAGTTGGATGTAGACAAAGATATGCTTAGAATTCAGCAGCAACAGACGGACGCTGAATTTTATGATGCATCTTCTAAAGGTTACGCTATTCTTTTGCCAGAATTGTCGGAAAGCATTAGGCTTAATGCGGAAATTTCTAAAAAGTTTACTAAAGAATTGCAGAAAAAAGTTGAAGACGAAAAACGTTCAAATAGTAAAAAAATAGTAAATGGCGAAGATACTTCAGAAAAATCTACTAAGGATAATAACGATAAAAGCAAGTCTTCTCAAAGTAATCATCCGCAGGCTAGCGAGAAATCTAATCCCGAATTAAGTAAAAATCAGAGAAATCAAGTTGAAAATTTGCTGAAAAATAATAATCATACCGAACACTCTGATGACGACAGTAGCGATGATGCTGATTCTAATAATCAGAAAGGAAAAACTATTGGGACTGCAAGAGACAGCAGTAATAGTACAAAGCCTTGGTAAAAAAATTTTTTAACTTTTCAAAAAATGCAAACAAAATAGCGTTAGAAATGGCTTAGTATAGCCATTTTTGCGCTTTTAATAGGCTGTATCCACAATGGTATTTTTTTAATGACATTTAGCACAAAATTGTGTGTAATGCTCATATGACAAATTTTTACGAATGGGAATGGTTAGTGCCACGCACCAAAGAATGCGTGTACAAGATTATAGCTGAATTGCGCTCGAATGAATTATGTGAGTGGCAGGGATCTGCTTCTCAATATTTTCGCAACGATTTAGAAAACGTTGCTTCGCAAGCGCAAGCTATGTTTGAAAATTAGGGGGAAACTATGCCTTGGAAAGTATTTTCAAGTGTTACAGGTGGGGAAAAACTTTCTGTAGCTGATGAAAAAGCATACAATAATTGCGCTAGTAGATTGAGGAATATAGCCTCAGAACTTTCTTCGTTAAGTATTTTGTGGATGAATGCTGCATCGAGTTTGCAAATTAAGGAAAGCACTCAAGCAAATTACGGTGGACAGAATTTAGGCAATAGCATTACAAGTAAGCTAAGAAGAAATGAGCAATGCGTTGTTCCAATGACTGGAAGCATACTAACTTCGGCTATTTGTAGCTCACGAGCAAGGAGTTGTAATGAAATATCTAAAAGGTTAGAAATTTTAGCTTCACTTCTTATTCGAGCAAATAACCTGTATTCTGATTCTGAGAAGAATTCTCGCGAAAAATTTGACAATATTGTGTCAAATACAGTTTCCGTAATGCCAATATTATCTATTCCGTTTTTTGCTGGAGCTGGAGTTGCTATATTAAAAGATCGCATAAATAATAGTGGTTTTAAGAATTTTTCTAAATGGTCTCGTAGTACAGCACCATTGCAGCAAGGTGTTATGAAAGGCTTATCCAGAAATTTTATACTAAATGCAATAACAGGAATGCAATTTGATGTTATTACTGGTAAGCAATTTAATAAATTAGTTAAAAATTCTGATGCTATTAAAAATAATTGGGAAAATTCAGTTGGATTTGCTTCTGAATCTTTAAGTAGAATTAGTGCGCCTATCAAAAACAAAATGCAGGGAAATACTTTGAAAGTTACTAAAATACCTCAATCTGTAAATTCTTCTAAAAATGTATTTCCGGAAGAAGGTAGGACTATATCTCAAGCTTTGAGAAATCTTACAGAACTTGGTAGTGGGAATTTTGGAGTAAAACCTCCAAAATTAAATCCTGATGCTGCAACAATTGCTATTCAACGTTTTAGGAAAAAAGACGGTAATGTATCATGGTTGGTTACTATTCCTGGAACAGACGGTAAATCACATTCACCGTTTGGCTGGGAGCAAAATGCTGAAGTTATGAGTATAAGAAGTGATACCAGAAAGCAGGCAGATAGTACAAGAATGGTAGTAGAAGCAATGCGTAAATCTGGTATAAAAAGTAACGATTCAGTAGTTCTTATTGGACATTCTCAAGGTGGAATTGTAGCCGCAAGTATTGCAAGTGATTATTCTAAACAGTACAACATTAAGCATGTTATTACCGCAGGCTCTCCTATTGCTAATCACCCTATTCCTAAAAATATTTCTGTAACGAGCATAGAAATGGATGATGAGCTTGTACCAAATCTTGACGGAAAAGAAAATCCTTCACGAAAAAACTGGGTTACTGTTAGAGGTCATGCTAGTTACGTAAATAAATCTTCTATAAAACCGAATTATGGTAGCGTGATTTGCTCTGGTAGTTTACTTCCAAAAGGTAAATATAATTTCGGTTCTTTAGTAGAGTCAGTACCGGAGGAAGAAACTCTTACTCACGATTTGCATTATCACGAGGCTGCTTATGATGATGCATCTCGGCTAGGATCTAAAGCTATACGTACGCAAGAGAAAAATTTTAAAGATACTATAAACGGAGAGTTGGAAAGTACTACATTGTGGCAGGGCCTTATGCAATAACAACACTTTGAGAATAGCAATGATTCGCGGGGATGCTGTAATCTTGCAAGTATGAAGCTTACTGATATTTCTCCTGCAATTGCTCTTACTCCACTTGACGGACGCTACCATAATCAGACTGTTGATCTTGTGGAATATCTTAGTGAACCAGCGTTAAATCGTGAACGAATGCGAGTAGAAGTCGAATGGATGATTCTTCTTGCAAATGGTTACGAAGCAAATGGCTACTCTCCTATCGTTGATGGCGTTAAGCCACTTAGTGAAGAAGAATGTGAGTATTTGCGTAATATTCCTGAGACTTTTGATAAGGATGGTATTGCTCGCCATGCTGCTCATGAAGCTATTACTCACCATGATGTTAAAGCAGTTGAATACTACATTGACGATGCTTTAGATGAGGCAGAAAAGAAATTAGGTCACGAAACACAGTTATCTAATCTCAAAACGTTAGTTCATTTTTCTTGCACAAGCGAAGATATTAATAATCTTTCCATTGCTCGTTGCGTGAAAAATGCAGTAGAAAACGTTTATAGGCCGAATTTGAATAAAATTGTTGATTTCCTAACGCAAAAAGCGCAGGAATATCGTGAGATGCCACTTCTTTCTTTAACTCACGGTCAGCCTGCAACCCCTACTACTTTAGGAAAAGAACTTGCAGTATTTGCGTACCGTTTACTTAGACAGCAGAAGCGTTTAGATGCTCAAGAGTATTTAGGTAAGTTAAATGGTGCTACCGGAACTTATGGAGCGCACTTGGCTGCCTTCCCAGAAGCTGATTGGCTTGGTATTGCTCAAGAGTTTGTTACTAACAGAATGGGTCTTACTTTTAATCCTCTTACAACTCAGATTGAAAGTCACGATTGGCAGGCTGAGCTTTACGGTACAGTAAGTCACATCAATCATATTCTTCACAATCTTGCTGTTGATGTTTGGATGTATATTTCTCGAGGTGTTTTCGTACAAGTGCCTGTAAAGGGTGCTACAGGATCTTCTACAATGCCGCATAAGGTAAATCCAATTCGTTTCGAAAATGCTGAAGCTAATCTTGAGATTTCGTGTGCAATGTTTGATACGTTATCTGCAACTCTTACAGAGAGTCGTTGGCAGAGGGATCTTACGGATTCTACAACTCAGAGAAACATTGGATCTGCTTTTGGTTACGCTCTACTAGCTTTGAATAATTTGCTTGGTGGACTTAATTCTATACATCCAAATGAGCAGAAAATGGCTCAAGAATTGGATGATAATTGGGAAGTATTGGGCGAGCCTATTCAAACTGCTATGCGTGCTCAAGAAATTGCTGGAGTGCAAGGCATGGAGAAACCATACGAGCAGGTTAAAGAGCTTATGCGAGGTCACCAAATTTCTAAAAAAGATGTGGAAGATTTTATTGCTTCGCATGATTTCGACGAGAACACTGCTGCTCATCTAAAAGCATTAACTCCTGGAACTTATACGGGTCTTGCTTCAAAGCTCGTAGACTTCATAAAGTAAAATCGGAAGAACTTTTACATAAATTACATCGTTTTTCTGTAATGTTGTGGCCAGTGGTAAACTTCTGCTGGCCACATTTAGATAACAACAATGAGTATGAAATCAGCAATTAACCCAAATCTGACTATAGAAGACTCACAGCCGAGCTTAGTTCGTAGCTGGGCTGATTTGTTATATGCTATTACTTCTATAGCTATTGCTGCTGCAATGATTATGTCGACTTTGTGGCTTTCTGCAACAACTGCTGGCGTTGAACGTGATGCTAAAAGTGCTGGTAAATTACTTAGTTTGATGGTAAACGGTTTACCATGTTCTCTTTTACAGCAGGCTGTTACTCTTATCGTTGTTGCTGAAGTCATAGCTCATATGGTAAATGCTAAACGTTGGCTTGATACAGCTATATCTGTTATTACGCTTTTTATAAGCTACGGCGCTATATGGCTTTTTTCTTATGTAATATTTTCTACGAATAATATCGTACTTTTAGATGCTATGCGCTCTCAGTCTTCTGGAGCGTCTACTGAGCTTCTTCCAGATATTTATGCAGTTTTAGTTGCGTTTTTAACTGTTAGTGGTCCGCACATAGAATATAAGCATGTTAAATGGGGTTGGAATGCTCTGTTTATTTCTACAGCTATTTTTCTTTTTGCATCGTGGCATTCGTACGCTGGAGTAATTGTTTCTTATTGTGTTGGACGAGCAATTGGAACACTTATTCGTTTTGCAAAAGGTACTCAAAGTAAGGGAGCTTGGGGAGACGATATTGTTCTTGCTTTGCAAAATATTGGTATTGATAATTTAACGCAACTTACACGTCGCACTCAGCAAGCTGATCATACTGGAGTTTTGCGTTCTAGTTTAGATGATGATTTAATTGAAAATTCTAGACTTTATGACGCTACTGATATTCATGGAATGCGTTATGTAATTTCAGTACTAGATAATCAAGTGCATTTGCCAGGATACTTAAATCAGTTGTGGCAGTGGGCGCGTTTGATTGATATTTCTATGCGCACTGATCGTTCGGCTCGCCACTCTGTTCATCATCATTTATCAATGATTTTAGTGCTACGTAATTTGCACTTGCCAACAGCTAACGTTTACGGTGTAAGCGATAGTGATAAGTCTTCTATAATGGTTTTTCACGCTTCTAACTCTCTTGTGCCGTGTAATCTTAATACGCTAACCGTTGAAGATTCTGCAAAGCTTATGCGCTACCTTGATGCTGCTAATACTCGTGGAATTACGCATGGTCGTATTACTCCTGAAACTTTGGCAAGATTAGAAGATAACACTCCTGTTATTGCTGGTTGGCAAAATGGTGATGTTGCTAGCGATACAACTAATATTGCGCTTGATAAAGTGCAGTTACTTACGTTAATTGCTGCTTGCACTACGATTGATCAGGCTATAGAAGCCGCAATGGATGCCTGGGGTGCTGAGAAGTTAGCTGCTGTACTTCCGTTTATGCAAAAAGCTGCTATTCCTGCTTCTACCAGGTCTCTTCCTTCTTGGAATAAGAAACTTTTTGAACGTTTACGCGTTAGTTTGAGTGCAAAAGTTGCTTTGCACACTGACGAGGATGATTACGATACTGTTCGTCTTTCTCGTTTCAATTTGAGATTCTTTGTGACCCTGGTTTTAGCTCTTGTTGCTGTTGTTGTTACGATTACGCAACTTCATGCTCAAGAAGTTGCTATTGCTCTTCGTAATGCCGATACTGTACTGGTTCTACTTTGCTTTGTGTGTAGTATGTCAGCTTGGGTTGGATCTTCTATTACTCTTGGCGCTTTTATGGATGAGGATAAGCCTGGTGCTACTACCCTATTTATGTCTCAAGCAGCGTCTGGATTAACTGCTGTTTCTATGCCAGCTGGAGTTGGTCCTGCATTCGTTAATATGCAACTTTTGCGTAAAAACGGTTACGATAATGCTCAAGCTACAGCTGTTACTAGCGCTGTTTGGCTTATTCAGGCTTTAGTAACATCAATGTTCCTTCTTGTTATTGGTATTTTTACTGGAAGAAATGTTCTTTCCGGTATGATTCCAACCCATATGCTGGTAACTGTTATTGGAATTGTTACTTTAGTGATTTGCGTTTGCATGGCTGTTCCTAAGATTCGTAATGCTATTAGAAGGCGATATCTTCCACTGCTTTCTGATTACGGTAAGCAGATTAAAGATATTGTGAGCGATCCTTATCAGCTTTTTTCTGGATTATTTGGAGCTGTAATTCTTGTAACTTCTATTGGTATTGGTTATTGGATTGCTCTTCTAGCATTCGGATATTATGCAAATCCTTTGGAAACTATACTACTGTTCCTGTTAGCTAATGCTGCAGGCTCTGCAGTTCCAACTCCTGGCGGTTTAGGTGCAGTCGAGGCATCTTTGACATTTGCATTTACTTCAGTAGGAATTCCTCCAACTATTGCTCTTTCTGCAACTCTTTTGTACCGTCTCATGTTCTACTGGTTGCGTATTCCTATTGGAGCTATGGCAATGCATTGGCTTAGTAGCAAGGAAATGATATAAAAAAACTTCATTTTGCTGCATTTTGGCATATATTGTATAAATGTTTCTCTCTTAGTATCCTATTTTGTTATTTGTAGGACAAAATATGTTATTTTTTAATAAATTTTTATAAGAAATATTTATAAAAACGGCTAAAAATGAGGTATTTGTAGGGAAATTGTACTAATATCGAGTATGAACGTGGTCTTCGAATTTAAGAAATGAAGGCCCCTAGCACAAAGGATGCTGCATGGCATACAACAAGTCTGATCTCGTTTCGAAGATCGCTCAGAAGTCCAACCTGACTAAGGCGCAGGCCGAAGCCGCCGTCAACGCATTCCAGGATGTGTTCGTTGAGGCTTTGCAGTCCGGTGAAGGTTTGAAGCTCACTGGCCTGTTCTCTGCAGAGCGCGTAAAGCGCGCTGAGCGCACTGGCCGCAACCCGCGTACCGGTGAAACCATCAAGATTCCTGCTTCTTATGGCGTACGTATCTCTGCTGGTTCCCTGCTTAAGAAGGCTGTTACCGCCTGAGGCTGAATGTGTGATACACGCATTTGTGTGTGGAGAACAATTAAGGACGTTCCGTTGTTGGAACGTCCTTAATTTTTTTGTTTAAAAATTTAGCGCTATTCTCACAACTTTTAAAGATTTTAAGTATGTAAGAATAGCGCTTTTTATACACTAATTACTCTCGTTCCATTTTTCTCAAACGAGGTTCAGCACTATCTTTTGCACCAGTAATACGATATACGTCAAATACGCCTTCAATCTTTCGTATAGCTGCAAGAAGAGTTGCTAGATGCTGAGGATCAGCCATCTCAAAAGTGAATTGGCTTGTAGCAACCCTGTCATCTCCAGTAGCAATAGTTCCAGAAAGAATGTTTACACCATGATCTGAAAGAACTCTAGTTACATCTGAAAGGAGATGTTGTCTATCAAGTGCTTCAACTTGTACTTTAACAAGGAATAGGCCTTTATCACTGGTCCACTGAACAGGTATTACGCGCTCAGACTGTGACTTTTGCAAGTCAATCATATTTTGACAATCTGTTCTGTGCACAGATACGCCCTGATTGCGTGTTATAAAGCCAATAATGTCGTCACCAGGAACTGGCATGCAGCATCTTGCAAGTTTTACCCATACGTCTCCTACTCCGCGTACAGATACCCCTAGAGCGCCGTGTGACTTGCGATTTCGTTCCACCTTCTTAAGAGGTAAAGCTTCCTGCTCTACTTCTTCTGCAACTTCATCAGCTCCAGCATCTTTCACTAGATGTGAAATAACATTCTGAGTAGAAATCTGACCTTCGCCAATAGCAGCATATACAGAATCTACATTAGCTGGAATATTAAGCTCATCGGCAACACCAATAAGAGCCTGTGGTGTCATAAGAGTAGCAAGTGGAAGATTACGCTTTCGCATTGCGCGAGTAAGCTCATCTTTTCCTTCTTCAATCGCTTCAGAACGGCGTTCCTTACTGAACCATTGACGAATCTTATTTCTTGCTCTAGGGCTTTTTACAAAGCTAAGCCAATCCCTAGAAGGGCCAGCAGTATCTGATTTTGACGTAAGAACTTCTACAGTATCGCCATTAACAAGTTTCGTATCAAGAGGAACAAGCCTACCGTTTACGCGAGCGCCCATCATTCTGTGACCTACTTCAGTGTGCACAGAATATGCAAAATCAACAGGAGTTGCTTCTGCAGGAAGAGCTACTATGCTTCCTTTTGGAGTAAATACGTATACTTCAGAAGCACCCAAATCTTGTTTTAAAGATCCTAAGAATTCGTCTGAATCAGGTGTTTCGCTGGTCCAATCGGCAAGCTGCTGAATCCATTTAAGATTATCTGCTTCACTTAATTCTTTCTTATCTTCAAGCTCACCTTCGCGTTTGCGGTCGTTGCTATCTGGTTTGCTTAAAGCTCTTCCGGCTTGTCCGTTTGCTTTATACTTCCAGTGGGCTGCGATACCAAATTCTGCTCGCCTATGCATATCCCAGGTTCGTATCTGTATTTCTACAGGCTTTCCTCCAGGGCCTACAACCGTGGTGTGAAGACTTTGATACATGTTTAGTTTTGGAGTGGCTATATAGTCTTTAAAACGTCCAGGAACAGGGCTCCAGCGTGCATGTACAGCTCCAAGAGCAGCATAGCAGTCGCGTATGGAATCGACTATGATTCGTACGCCTACAAGATCGTAAATATTTTCAAAATCGTGTCCTCGAACAATCATCTTCTGGTAGATGGAGAAGTAATCTTTTGGACGTCCCTTTACGGAAGCTTGAATACGCTGTTCGGATAAATCAGAGTTGATTTCTTCAAGAATTTGTCGTAAGTATACTTCTCTCTGTCCTGCTCGTCGGGCTACAAGTACAACTATTTCATTATAAATTTTTGGATAAAGTACTTTGAAACTTAACTCTTCAAGTTCTGTTTTAATGGCGTTCATGCCTAATCGGTTTGCGAGAGGAGCGTAAACATCAAGAGTTTCTCTCGCTTTTTTGTGTGAACTTGTTGATTTTACGTATCTCCATGTGCGACCGTTATGTAAACGATCTGCTAGTTTTACTACAAGAACTCTGACGTCACGGCTCATTGCAACAATCATTTTGCGAATTGTTTCTGCCTGAGCACTGTCGCCATACTCCATTTTTGAAATTTTTGTAACGCCGTCAACTAATCCTGCAACTGTGTCACCAAATTCTGCTCTACATTCTTCCAACGTATAATCAGTGTCTTCAACTGTGTCATGGAGTAGTCCTGCAGCTACAACGATAGGGCTCATACCCAAATCTGCGAGAATCTGCGCTACTGCAAGTGGATGAATAATATACGGTTCACCGGATTTGCGTCTTTGCCCTGTATGCTGTTTTACTGCTCTATCGTATGCGCGATGAAGAATTTCCATATTCGCTTGAGGATGATGCCATTGGCACATTCGCAATATTGGACATAATGGGTTGCGTGGGTCGTTGCTAATTTCGCATCCAAGCTTATTAGCACTTTTAATATCGTCATTTTTCTCGCCCATAGTAGCCGCACCTCCCGTGTTTATTACTATCCTAGCGTTCAGAAACGCTTCGTGTACACGAAAATAAAAAATAATTGCACAAGTTTTTTCTTACACAAAAATACAATAAAATCCGACTCAGTAAAAACTGGTCGGATTTTACACGATTTAGATTATTGTATTCCTGTTGATCCAAATCCTTTATCTGATCTGTCAGATCCTGGAAGTGTTTCAGCAGGTATAAATTGTGCTTCTACATATCTCTGAATAACAAGCTGAGCAATACGATCCCCACGATGGAATTCTACAGAATGTTCTGAATCCAAATTAATAAGAGGAACCTTAATTTCACCTCTGTAGCCTGCGTCAACGGTTCCTGGAGCATTAAGAACTGTCACGCCCTGCTTCACAGCAAGACCAGAACGTGGGTGCACTAAAGCTACGTAACCGCATGGAAGCGCAATTGAAATTCCAGTAGGCACAAGAGCACGCTCAAAAGGTCGCAAAATAAAATCTTGAGTAGTTCGTAGATCAGCTCCTGCATCTCCAGCATGTGCGTAGCAAAGCGGTTTCATTGGAGAAGTCGTATTGCTATCAAGATATTTAATAAGCACTTCTACCTGTTCGGGGCCAGTATAGGTCTCGTCATATGACATCAGGCAGCGCACTCCTTACAAATAGGTTGTCCGTCAGCAGTGGTTTCCGCAAGCTGACTACGATGCTTCACAAGGAAGCATTCTGAACATATAAATTCATCACCCTGCATAGGGATAACAGTAACTGACGCATCTTCATTACTTAAATCAGCGCCAGGAAGTTCGTAATCCTCAGCAATGGCATTCTCATCATCGTCAATGTCGCTAGCAGAGTTTTGTGAACCCTTGCTCAAAGCTTCCAATGACTCCTCGTCCTCATCTTTGCTACGAGGAGAATCATAATCCTGTGCCATTATGGTCCTTTCGTCTCCTAGAGTACTTTACTTACCCTTACGCGCATAGCATACAGTAACCTACCCCCTCATGTAACTAATTTCTTATATTTAATATAAAATAGTCAGAATGCAGACTATGGACTAAAGTATGTATTTAGTATTGTTATATGCGAAGAAAGTGGTGCACAATGCTTGAAAATCCGCCAAAAGAGGCGAGTTTCGATCATGTGAATGCTGACGGTGATTTGATTTTCATTTGTGAAAACACGCCGCTGGTAGTTCATTTTGACGACACGCTGGAACGCGCCATTGCTGAAGCTCAACGTAGAACTCGTAAGCAAAGCGATGATAAAGACGCTAATGATGTTGCACAAACAAATACTGCAACATTGCCTATTTCTCAAATTCAGGCTTTGATTCGTGCCGGTGTTGATCCGACTCATGTAGCGCAAAGATATCACGTAAGTGAAGCACAAGTACGCAGATTTTCTGCTGGAGTTGAAACAGAAAAACAGTACGCTATCGAACAGTTCCTACTTGTTCCTGCGCCTAAACAAAGTAATATGCGTACTCTTTCGGAGATTATTGAACGTACTCTTGCAAAAGCGCATATTGGTATGGAAACAGTTAAATGGCATGCTACTCGAAGAGGACTAGAACCTTGGCGAATTAGTGCAGAATTCAAAACTGCTACTCGTACTATAAAAGCTGAGTGGACTTGGAATATGCATGATAACACTGTTACATGCGCCAATCCTTCTTCAAGACTGCTTCTTGGCGAAGAGTCTGTGCGATCTGATTCATCAAAACAAGTTCAATTCGGCGGAGCATACAGAGACACTGTAAGTATTGACTTCCCATTTTCTCACGATGAACTTCCTGGAAATTCTATACGTTCTGCTCGCATAGAACGAGCCGTTTCACAGTGGGAACTTAAGAATGCTGATAATAATGCGGTTCCTGTAGACACAATTGCCTCTTCAAAAACAGCTGACGGTTCTTTATCAAATAATGCGGCTTCTACAAACCGACAAAATTTGAAATCCAACGCAACAAAAGAAAAATCTGTTTTAAACACAGTTTCATCTAAAGAAAACACTAAAAACAGTAAGCTTGATCATGTTAATGCTTTTACTCAAGATGCTTTAAACGTGACAAGTGATAATGAAAATGCTGCATCTAATAACAAAGTCAATAATTCTAAATCGGAAGCAGATAAAACTTCAGATAAGAATTTAGATAAAGAATTAGATAAGAGTTCAGATAAAAAGAATAATAGTAAAGAAACAACTGTTATTGGAATAAGTGCTTTATCTAGAAAATCTCCTGCAAAATCTGCAAGCAAGAATATAGATAACAATAAAGCAAAAAACCAGAACGATTTAAATAGCATTACGAACGTTTCTGCAGAAAATCTTCCAGACGACGCGCATGCTCAACGAGATCGTACTGAAGTTGTTGACGTACAAGCTAATACTGTAGATAAAACGATAAATGAACGTCACAAAAAGCGTACTGGTCGTTCTGCAGTACCAAGCTGGGATGAAATATTATTCGGCGAGGGATAAATTAGATAAATTCTAAAAAGAGCGTGGAATAAAGTTAAAGTTCATTCCACGCTCTTAGTTTTTGCGGACTTTTTATTCGCCACTATTATCCACTTATCACTTACTTATTCGCTATGCTAATCGAAGCATAGCAAGATTCAGCACTAAACCAAATCAATAAGGCAAGGAATATCAACTTCCATACGAGTCATAGAACCATGTACGCTAGGCAAGCTCATAGCTTTTTCTGTTTGCGTACGAGAATCTACAATAGTCCACTCATCGCGAGCTTGTACTAAAACATCTCCTAATACTTCCCTGGTTTGTGAACTAACTTCACCAAAAACACCATCATCAATAACTTGATTTTTAGTTCGAACTAAAGCCTTATCCTCAAGAATACTTCTCCATCGATAAGCAATATCATCAGGGTTTACATCACAACTTGCATAAAGCATTACAGAACGAGGCTCACCGCCCACCATAGCAACATCTTTCATTAGATCAGCGTTCTTAGCGATATCAACACATTTATTAGGATCTGATTGAATCATGCCATGATCTGCAGTAATAACAATAACCGTACCTGGAGCACAATTTTTCTGCAGTAAACGCAACTGTGCATCAACCTGTTCGAATGCTGCAACCCATTGCTCAGAATCCCAACCATAATTGTGGCCAACCTTATCAGTATCTCGTAAATACAAGTACGTTAATCCAGGAGTCTTAGTAGTCTCAGCAGCATTCATAATACGCGCGCGAGCAGTACCTCCCGTTATGTAGCAAGCTCCACGAAAAGCAGCATTTGTAAGCGGAGAATTCTCAAATTTTGGCAAACCAACATTATCTACTCTAATATCATTCGCAGAAAGAGACTCAAAAATAGTCGGTTCCTTCTGCAAATCAGTAGGATTAGGAGCATTCTTAAATTGAATTAATTGAGCAAGTTCACCAGTTTGTGCATTCTTCTGCGTATATCCTGTCATAGAAGTTAAACCAGGACATGTTCCTGTACCGAATGTTGCCATTGCAGCAACAGTAGTACTTGGAATACAGGTTGCGAGTGCGCGCTGGTTAATACTGTTATTTAAAAGTGATCGCAAGTAAGGAGCATGCCCCTGACGCATAACAATATTCCAGTACCCTAAACCATCAACAAGAACAACTACAGCTGCTCTAGCTTTCGGAATTCCAAGAGAATTGCGTAAAAATTCTGGATTTGAGTGAACTGCTGTAGCAATAGGAAAATCAATAGCGTCTGTTAGTGCAGGAAGAATTGAAGATAAGTGAAAAGCGCCACCAATTTTATGCTCTTCACTATTTGATTCGCTAGTTTTATTAAACCAGTCTCCATAACCTTCATAATTTACAAAACTCAGTAGTTCCTTCTGTGAATGTACTTCAACGCTCATACTAACTATTGAACCACTGAGAACTAAATTAACAAAATTGTTTTATAAACATAATCGTTTTACATAAGTATTTTTTATAAAAACCAGCGTTTTTGTAAAGAACACAAGCTTATTTGTGCATAGAAATTGATAATATTAAAAGCCGTAATCTCATTCAAGGAGTTCTTAACTATGCCTTCGCACCGTCATGCAACTAAACAGTCTTTCGACCCTAGAAAGGTAAAAGAGCATATTGTTGAAACTCCTCTGAAAGAGGAAATGAGCAAATCTTTTCTTGAATACGCTTATTCTGTAATTTACGCGCGTGCTCTTCCAGATGCTAGAGATGGTATGAAACCTGTGCAGCGACGCATTGTGTATCAAATGGGAAATATGAACTTATCTCCGGATCATGCGTATATGAAGTCTGCGCGCGTTGTTGGTGAAGTTATGGGTAAGTTGCATCCTCATGGAGATTCTGCAATTTACGAAGCTATGGTTAGATTAGCTCAGCCATTTTCGTTACGTCTTCCTTTAGTTGACGGTCACGGAAACTTTGGTTCGCTTGATGACGGCCCTGCAGCTTCACGTTACACAGAAGCTCGTCTTGCTCCTGCAGCATTAGGTATGAATGCTGATATTAACGAAGACACTGTTGATTTTGTGCCAAATTATGACAACAAATTGAAAGAGCCTACTGTTCTTCCTGCTGCTATACCAAATCTGCTTGTAAATGGTGCTTCTGGTATTGCTGTTGGAATGGCAACTAACATGGCAACGCACAATTTGGGTGAAGTAGTTGCTGCAGCAAAATATGTTATGAAGCATCCTAATGCTACTTTGGACGATATTATGAAATTTGTTCCAGGACCAGACTGGCCTGGTGGCGGTATTATTATCGGGCGAAGTGGAATTCGTGAGGCTTACGAAACAGGTAGAGGCGCGTTTACTACTAGATCTACTACTCATATTGAAAATATTACTGCTCGTAAAAAAGCGATTATTGTTACAGAACTTCCGTTTATGGTTGGACCTGAGCGTGTTTTGGAGCGTATTTCGCAAGGTGTTAAAGCAAGAAAACTAGATGGTATTTCTGGAGCAATAGATTTAACTGATCGTCACAATGGCACCAGACTTGTTATAGAAATAAAAACAGGTTTTGATCCTAACGCAGTTCTTGCACAACTTTTTAAGCACACTCCACTGCAAGAAAGTTTTACAATCAACAATGTTGCATTAGTTGACGGCAGACCACATACCATGGGATTACGCGAACTATTAGACGTTTGGATTTCTCATCGCAGAACTGTTGTTCGTAGAAGAAGTGAGTTTAGGCGTAAAAAAGCTCAGGAACGTTTACATTTAGTTGATGGTTTGCTTCTTGCATTGCTTGATATTGACGAGGTTATTCAGGTTATTAGATCTTCAGAAGATGCAGATAGCGCAAAAACTAAGTTAATGAAAGTATTTGATTTAGACGAAATTCAATCACAATATATTCTCGACTTGCGTTTGCGCAGACTTACTAAAATGAGTCGTATTGAGCTTGAATCTGAGCGTGAAGATTTACTCAAAAAAATTGATGAATTGAATCAAATATTAAGTTCTGAAACTGAGCTTGACCGTGTTGTTATATCCGACATGGATAATGCTGTAAAACAATGGGATACTCCTCGTAGAACTATTCTTCTTGACGAGCAAGAAGATGGTAGTTTTGCTCCAGTTGAAATAAAAGGAAATAAAAATACTGAAGATTTAGCAATACAAGCGGTTAATTCTGCTAATAAACTTACTTCTGCTCAAGCTGATTTAGATGCAGCTGCAACCGCTGCTAGAAAAACTGGAGACTCACAAGCCGCTGCTGTTGCTTTACAGTTAAGCGACAGTCCTTGCGCAGTAGTTTTAAGTAATTCTGGACTTATTGCACGCACTAGCATGGAAGTATTAGAACGCTGGAATTCTCACAGCAATAATGTTTTTGATACACCATGTTCCTCTATTTTTGCTACAACTACTAGATCAACTTATGCGCTTATTACTTCTGCAGGAAGATTAGTTCTTGCACATGTGGCAGATTTGCCGCAATTAACTGTTGAAGAAGGAAAGCCAGCTTCTCTTACGCATGGAGTAAAAGCGCAAGAATTACTAACATCAACGGAAAGTACTGAACCAATTAAAGGCGAAATTGTTGTTTCAGCAGTCGCATTAGATTCTTCAAATAATCCAACACCACTTGCGTTAGGAACAAGAAACGGCGTAGTAAAAAGATGGAATTGCGAAGCTCCAACAACAATGGACTCTTGGAGCATTATTGATTTGAAAGACAATGATGTGGTTGTATCAGCTGCACCAGCAAAAGATAATGATCGTTTAGTGTTCATTAGCACAGATTCTTCGCTTCTAACATTTGACGCTAAGCATGTTCGTCCGCAAGGAAGAACCGCAGCTGGCATGGCTGGAATACGATTAGCTGAAGGAGCTCGCGTAGCAACATTTGCAGTAGTGCCAGAAGATGCTATTGAATGGCATTATGAGGAAGGAGAAAACGGATTGTTCTCCGCAACTGGCACAGTCGTATTCACAGTAGCTGGAGATAGTGAAGCTCTTCCTGGGACTGAAAATGGTGCTGCAAAATTAACGCCATTTGAAATGTATCCTACTAAAGGACGTGGCACTGGTGGCGTGCGCTCGCAGAGATTCCTTAAAGGGCAAAATACTCTTATTCATGCATACGTTGGCTATTATCCGTTACATGCCGTTAGTGAAAGCGGTTCTGTAGTAGAGCTACCTAAACCAGATATGCGCAGGGATGCTTCTGGAACTGAACTTGTGTCGCTTATTGCTCACATTGGTTAATTGTGCTTAACTGATGCTATTGGTGTAATCGTATGTTAATAGCGCACGATAATTAATACAGTAATTAGCACAGCAACTAAGCACAGCAATTAACATTTGCTGCGCTTAGTCGTTACTGCGTTAAGTAGTTGCGAAAAGAGTTTTGCAAAGCTAAATTTTCACAGTCAACTTTTGCAAGTTCGAAGCAAACGCACGTGCATAAAAGTCATTACAGCGAGAAGAACAAGCAAATAAGCTGGAAGTAGAATCATAGAAATATTTTGTGCAATTAGTCCAAAAATCGCAGGCATTACCATAGATCCAATATATGCGCTTGCCATTTGCATGCCAACAATAGCTTGAGACTTATCTACTCCAAAATAATGAGGCGTTGAATGAATAATGCATGGATAAACTGGAGCGCATCCTAGTCCAACAATTACAAATCCTGCAATAAGCTCAATATGATTCGGCAAAGGCAACAGCAATACCAGAATTCCCACAAGCATCACGCACTGACCAATACGAATCATAGTTGCATCGTTAAAACGCATAGTAAGGAATCCGCTTACAAAACGACCAAACGTAATACCAACATAAAACAAGCTTGCCCAACCTGCCGCAATAATACGGCTAACTCCCCCATGCAAAACCATGTAACTACTAGCCCATAATCCTGCAGTTTGCTCCAACGCACAATAGCAAAAGAACATAATAAGAATATTCTTAGCTCCCGGAATGCGCAAAACTTCCGCATAAGATAGCATCCCAGAAGATTGTTGCTTTAACTCAGTAAGATTATTCGGTTCTTTTCGTGTATTATTTTTCCACAGCGGCAAACTTATTAATAGCACAAAAGTTAGTGCAATTTGTATAACAGCTATATACTGATACCCTGCAGACCAGCGCTGACCGTGCGAAAGCGCAAAACCCATAACATAAGGGCCTGCAGAAGCTCCAATTCCCCACATGCAGTGAAGCCAGCTCATGTGCCAGCTTTTATAGTGCACTGCAACGTAATTATTAAGAGCTGCGTCCACTCCTCCAGCACCTAAACCGTATGGTATAGCTAGAAAAATAAGCACAAGATAATTTGGTGCAAAAGAAAATCCTAGTAAAGCTAAAGCTGTTAAAGCTACCGAAATAAGCGTAACTTTTCCAGGACCAAACTTATGCGTAAGCCTATTAGATAGCAGCGCAGAAACAATCGTTCCTGCAGAAATAACCATTGATATTCCGCCAGCCCAAGAAATTTGAGCGCCAACATCGTGGCTCATAGCCGGCCACGCGGCTCCAAGAAGAGCATCCGGCAAACCCAAACTAATAAAAGCAAGATAGATAACAGCAAGAAGAAGGTTAATCATATTCACTCATCAATTCATAAAACGAGTTATAAGTTTTAACATTATGATTTAGGTAGGATTAAAAACGCCAGCAATATAACATTTACGAATTGTTTTTCTCACTAGATTCATGTATCTCATCAAGCAAATCTTCCACCAAATATCCGTCACTCATGCAATGCATATCCGAAATGCCATTGCGCATTAAATCGTAAGTAACCGAATGATAAAACACGTCAAGAGCCTGCTCATAGCTCAACCCAGCACGCTCAGCTAAAAGACTTACAACCCTCGCATACTTCATTTGCAACAAAACAGGATTCACCTTCAAAATCCATCACTCCCCTAAAAACTTGCCACACCTTTTTCACGCATAAAGGAAATAATGTCATTTGTAATATACTCTTTGCCTTGAGTGTGCAAAACATCATAAGATGGAACAATATAAGACATAAGAATATTACTTTTCTTAGTCAAAGCATCATACGTATCGCGAGGGTTTTGATTAAGCTTCTTAGCAACATTTTCAATACAAAATATTGCAAAATCAAGCTTATCTTTGTCAAAGGCCTCTTGCTTATTGTCATTCATCTTCAAGATCTTTCAAAAACTCATCAAATGAACTGTATGTTTTCGCATTAGGATCATATTTCAGTTGCTCAGCTTCTTCAAACGCAGCAAGCGTATCAGCATTAGGAATATGATATTTCTTGCAAAGAGCACAATCTGTTGTAGATAGATCAGAAATTGCATCTAAATCAGTCATATAGCCCTCCTACCGCAAAATATGCGTTACTGGAAAAGACGAAATCAGCAACAATAAAAATGATACAATATTCAAAAACATAAGCAATACTGTAAGTAACCAAATGAGTTCAACGCCTTATTTAGACTAAATAAAAGTTTCAATTTATATTTTATTGCATATCATCTTAAAGCATAAAAACAAATCAAACAAAAATATTACACTAATAAATTTTATTTTAGAATGCTTATGAAATTATTTATGCATCAATAGATGCATTTTTCTTGATAACTGCACCTATTTTTTGTATCATAAAAAAATCGTAGATTATAATAATAGACTTTAGAAATGAGCTTCAATAAATGAATACAGATAAAACATTTTGCGAAGAGTGCAGGAATAATGTTGAGTACTCAACAAAATCCGTTCCAACGACTGCATCTATTAAAGGAAAACAATATTCCGACACTGGCACAGAAGCACACTGTAAAGAATGCGGTTCTGCCGTATACGTACCCGAAATTATCGACGCGAATCTTCGAGCATTGTATGACGAGTATCGCAAAGAAAACAACATCATTCCGCTTGATGAAATCAACGAAATACCTGCAAAATACTCAATAGGTAAACGACCACTTTCGTTGCTACTTGGCTGGGGCGAGCAAACATTTTCTAGATTTGCAGATGGAGACATCCCCTCAAAACAATATTCTGACATTTTGCAACGCATTTATAATGACCCGGAATATTACTTGCAATTATTAATCAGTAATAAGAATAATCTGAAATCTGCGCTTAGCTACGAAAAAAGCTACAAGGCAACTCAAAAACTAATAGACGAATCACAAAATAACTCTGCGAACAATAACTTTGATAGCAATAAGTCGAGTGACAAAATAAACGATATAATACAATACTTGCTTATAAAGTGCGAGGACATAACTCCCTTAGCACTGCAAAAATCCTTATACTACATACAAGGTTTTTACTTTGCGTTCTATAAATCGTTTATATTTACCGATGATTGTCAAGCATGGGTTCATGGACCTGTGTATAAAGACGTCTATTTGCGCTATAAAAACTACACTTTTGATCCAATAGATTCACCAATTGCGGAAATATCAGGTATTAAATCATCAGAAAAATTAGCTGATTACAAAAATACTCAAAAAAGCGACATTACGAGACTTACAGCGGAACTAACAACTACATTATCAGCTACAGAAAAAGCAGTATGCGATAGCGTGATTGAAAATCTTTGCTGCTATAGCGGTAAAGAACTTGAACGATTCACTCATCATGAGGAGCCTTGGATACTTACTCGCGGCAATCTAAAAACTGATGATTCATCAGATAAAATAATCAGCAAAAAGATAATTGGCGAATACTTTGCGAAAATAAAAGAAAAGTACAATATGATAAATCCAGATGACATTCGCCAATATGCGAAAGATATGTTTGCCAGTAAATAGTTATTTAAATAACTAATCTACATATAAATCCTCCTGCAGTAATTCACTAGACAGGAGGATTTTTGTGTAAGTAATTTACGCGCAATCAATACTCGTGAGTAATTCACGTTCAATATAATTTATTTCACTTATAAACAAAAACGTTTATATAACAAAATCAGGTATCGATTTTGGAACGATCGAAGTCATCAGCGTTATCAACAATAAACTGTTTGCGCGGAGGAACATCATCGCCCATCAGCAAATCGAACACTTCGCTCGCCTGCTGAGCATCTTCCATGCGAATCCTTCGAAGCATACGGGTTCTAGGGTCCATGGTTGTGTCTGCAAGCTGATCCGCATCCATCTCACCCAAGCCCTTATAACGCTGAATATCGCTGTTAAAATCAATGCCCTTAGCTTGCAAATCATCAAGCTTTCCAGCCAATTCGTCGTCTGAGTAAGTGTAAATATACTCACCCTTGTGCTTTCCAGCGAGCGCAATTCTGTGAAGCGGCGGCACTGCAGCATAAACGTGACCGTGCTCAATCAGCGGACGCATATAACGGTAGAACAGCGTTAGCAGCAGAATACGAATATGCGCACCGTCAACATCTGCATCGGTCATCATAACAATCTTGTTATAACGCGCTTGCGAAATATCAAAACTTGCGCCCGATCCTGCTCCAACAACCTGAATAATTGCAGCACACTCCTTGTTTGAAAGCATTTGTGCAAGACTTGCTTTTTGCACGTTCAAAATCTTACCGCGTATTGGAAGAAGCGCTTGGAAAGCAGAGTTACGAGCAGCTTTTGCAGTACCGAGTGCAGAATCACCCTCGACGATGAAAAGTTCTGCAACATCGTCATTTCCAGGCTGGCAATCAGAAAGTTTTGGCGGCATTGAAGCTGACTCAAGCGCATTCTTTCTGCGAGTAACTTCCTTAGTTTTACGCGCTTGAATGCGCGCATGCATTTCGGAAACTATTTTTTCCAAAACTCTGGCAGACTGCTCTTTGAATCCTCGCTTAGATCCGGAAATCATTTCTCCAAATTGAGCATCGGTCATTTTTGTAACGATTGGCTTAACTTGAGCGGTTCCAAGAACATCCTTAGTTTGACCTTGGAATTGAGGTTCAGCAATTCGAACAGTTATAACAGCAACCAGTCCTGCTGTAATATCATCGCGTTCAATTTTTGTATTCGAATCTTTAAGATTGACTTTTAGCTTGCGCGCGTTATCTTCCACAGCTTTACGAATTTGCTTAGTCAATCCTTGCAAGAATCCGTCTACGTGCATGCCTCCGCCAGGAGTTTCAACAACGTTTACGAAACTAATAATCGTTGAATCGTAACCGTTTACCCAACGCATTGCAATATCAACGCCGCATTTACGCGTCACTTGCTGGGCATGTAAATCTCCTGCAGAATCAACGGCTTGCGTTTCTTCTACATACGTATCTTCGCCAGAAATGCGCCAAATATCGGATACTGCTTCACCTTTTGAAAGAAAATCAACGAAATCTTTAACGCCACCATTATGCAAAAATTCAACTACTCGAGGATGATGCTTATTTTGCATTGAGTTAGCAGATTCAGAATTTGCAATAGACTGCGCAGCTGATTCTTCAAATTCAGCCTCTTCAGATTTATCGTATTCAGACTCACTATCCTCAGACGCATCTTCGTCTTCCAACGTTGATTCAGATTCTAATTCTTCAAATTCAGCCGCAGTGTCATCGCTATTATCAGGCTTATTTTCAAAAAGATTATCTTCTACTACATTGTCTTCCGAATCTTCCGGCAAATCAATTTCTTCGATATTTGCCGATTCACCTTCAGGAACATGTTCGTCAATAACAGTAATTTTTAATCCTGGAACTAAGAAACTTGTTTGGCGCACGCGAGCAATAAGCTGCTCATAGCTAAAGTGTGCAGTTGAGTTAAAAATCTCAGGATCAGCCCAATATCGAACTCGAGTACCTGTAGTTTTTGGAGAAACAGTGCCGATAATCTCAAGCTCAGTAGGTTTATTCTTACGCGTACGCTTAAACGGAGAAGCTGGAGACGGATGCATTGGATCTGCATCATTATAAACGCCAGGATGTCCTTGATGAAAAGCCATGTGATGCGTTTTGCCATCTCTATCAACTTCAACATCCAAACGTAAACTTAAAGCGTTTACAACAGAAGAACCAACGCCGTGCAATCCACCTGCAGCATTGTAAGAAGCATTACCAAACTTAGCTCCAGCGTGAAGCTTAGTTAAAACAACTTCAACACCTGTAAGTTTTGTTTTAGGCTCAACATCTACTGGAATACCACGTCCATTATCCGCAACCTCAATAGAACCATCATCGTGAAGAGTAACAATAATATGATTGCAAGCGCCAGCCAAAGCCTCATCGACAGCATTATCAATAATTTCCCAAAGGCAATGCATTAAACCTTGGCTGTCAGTAGTACCAATATACATACCTGGACGTTTTCTCACAGCGTCCAAGCCTTCAAGCACAGTCAAGCTATCAGCATCATACTGTTCTCGATCTTTATTAGAGACCACTTTTACCCCTTGCACAAATTACTGATATTAAGCAATAAGTGTCGTATTTCCACTTGCTTTTATTGCAGCAAAAATACGACACTCCAACAAATATTTTCAACCAATCACTGATCTAAGAAGTCACGCAAAGTTTGCGAGCGCGAAGGATGACGCAATTTAGACATAGTCTTCGACTCGATTTGACGAATGCGCTCACGCGTAACACCATACACTCGACCAATATCGTCCAAAGTCTTTGGCTGACCATCTTCCAAACCGTAGCGCATCTTAATAACGCCGGCTTCCCTAGGTGCCAAAGTTTCCAAAACTTGCCTAAACTGTTCCTGAAGAAGTGAGAATGCAACAGCATCTGATGGTGCGATTGCATCGGTATCTTCAATCAAATCACCGAACTCAGAATCACCATCTTCACCCAAAGGAGTGTGCAAAGATATAGGTTCACGACCGTACTTTTGCACTTCTTGCACCTTTTCAACAGGCATATCCAATTCGCGTGCAAGCTCATCTGGCGTAGGTTCACGACCTAAATCTTGAAGCATCTGACGCTGAACCCTAGAAAGCTTATTAATAACTTCAACCATGTGCACTGGAACTCGAATAGTACGAGCCTGGTCTGCCATAGCACGAGTAATGGCCTGACGAATCCACCAGGTTGCGTAAGTTGAGAACTTAAAGCCCTTCTTCCAATCGAACTTTTCTACAGCACGAATTAAACCGAGGTTACCTTCCTGAATCAAATCAAGGAAAAGCATTCCCCTACCCGTATAGCGTTTAGCAAGAGAAACCACAAGACGCAAGTTTGCTTCAAGAAGATGATCTTTTGCTTTCTTTCCGTCAGCAGCAGCCCACTTAAGTTCGCGCTTGCGCTTAAATTCCATATGATCAATCTCAGTATCAAGCAAATGCTGAGCATACAAGCCAGCCTCAATACGTTCCGACAAATCAACTTCCTGCTCTGCGTTAAGCAAGCTTACGCGACCAATCTGCTTCAAGTAATCTTTAACAGGGTCTGCAGTAGCACCAGTTGCTACAACTCTGCGCTTTGGATTTCCAGAAGGAGTTAGATTATCATCGTCATCATCATCGCGCACAATAAACGCGCCTTTAGCCTGCGGAACTGGTGGAACCTCAGGCTTGGTTTCCTCTGAATCCTCAACGTCGTCAATCTCTTCTTGCTCATCAACAAGATCATCTACAACATCATCAACATCACTAAGATCGTCTACGTCATCAATGTCAGCAGGCTGAATGTCATCTAAATCATCCAGCGTCATATGATCTTCGTTATCAAGGCTTTCGTCAACATCATCTAAATGATCTTGCATGGTTTCGGAATCGTCAAGCGTCATTTCATCACTCAAATCGTATGCGTCCGTTTCTGTTTTAGTGCGGCTTTTGTGAGAAACTGCTGATGACGAAGAATTAGTCTTGCCTTTACTAGAACTATTGTTTTTACGCGAATCGTGCGTAATATTTTCTTCACCATTTTCAAGCTCTTCGGCAGACGTTTTAACTTCGCTCGTCAAACTGTTCCTCCTGCAGCACTCCTTGCTTATACCATAAGGATATAGTTATAGCAAGGGCAATTTTTCACCTTAAGCAGTTAACCATCTTCTAAGGACGATTATTCCCAAGATTCTTTGCGCGGCGTGGCGAATTTTGAGCACCACGCTGGTTGAATATTATGCTCGTGCGCTCCTCTTACAATTTTTGCCATTGAACAATCTGGATCAATTGCCAAAGCTTTATTAACATAAGCATCTACTTCTCCAATACTGAACCACCAGCAGATATAAGAAAGTAAAGCGTAAACTTGTACTGTTAGCTCTGGTATATCTTTCACTACATATGCCATTGATTCAAGCATATGTTTTGCATCTAAAGCTTTACAAATATTTGGAACTGTACATTCTTGAGTAAATTTTTCTTCTAAACAATTACGCAAATTTCTCGAAATATCCGGAGTATGAGTCATCCATGCCAAATCATGCAAAGACTCTTCGTTATACCATTTTCTATTTTCATCCAAAATGCACATAAGCATAGCATCTCGAACGTTAATGTTATGAAACATTGCAATAGGCAGTGCAATAAAGTCGTGCCCAACTAGCGTTTCGTCTGGATCAGAGAAAGTTTTAAACCAGTTTGTAAGTGATTGAGAAGAAATTGAGTAAGTAGCAAACTGTTTGCCACTTTTAGAAATTTTTCTCAGAAAATATTGCGAAAGTTTTGGCACCCAAAATCGCAAACCATTAATCCACTCATCTTTTTCACTGTTATTATGCGAAACGTACTCTCTAGAAAAATTTAACAAAATACTGTATCTGTTATCTAAAGATTCGTAATCAAAATTTTCTGCCGATTCTCCAGCGAAAATTTCTAAATCATCAAAAGTTGATAGTGCTTCTTCAAATTCGTTTGGATTTTTTAGAAAATCTTGATTACCTTTTGCATAAATATTTGCAAGATTTTTAATATCAAAGTCGTCTACACTATTAAACAATGGGCGATTAAGAACATCCGATACCATGATTTATTCCCTTCTTTTCTTTGTATTGCATTCCCCGCATGCAAGATAGTTTTCTTTCACCAAATTCGTTATTTTCAACTTGGTAATGCAAGTTTCTCAATATCACTAAAAGTAAGCAAGAAAAATTTTATATTTTGGTTATAAGCTTGCTTAGCACTACAAAACACTAGGTTTACATTGTCTCCGGTATGTGGATAACTTCATATTATGGATGTTGATTCAAACCTGACACTTATAGAAACGCGCATTAGCGAGCTTATTTCAAATCAATTCCAATCTGAAGCTTGCGAAAATCTTACTGCAAGTTGTTCTGAAATTTTAAAAACTGTTATAACTCAAGCAATTTCTTCGAGTGAAGGTGGAAAAAGATTACGAGCTTTGCTTCTTCTTTCTGCTTTTGACGCAGCTTACAATCAACATTTAGATGATAAAACTGATTCTTTAATAGACAAAAATTATAATAATCTCGAATTTCTTACGAAAAAAACAGCTGTAATAGACGTTGCTTGCGCTTTAGAAGTATTCCAAACTGCTGCTCTTATTCATGACGAT
The DNA here is from genome assembly GCF_050320365.1 of Gardnerella sp. 2492. NCBI lineage: Bacteria > Bacillati > Actinomycetota > Actinomycetes > Bifidobacteriales > Bifidobacteriaceae > Gardnerella > Gardnerella sp. 2492. Next base: position 240,520 of record NZ_CP186952.1, read on the forward strand.
ATTATTGACGAATCTTCTTTAAGAAGAGGCAAACCTAGCGCATACTGTGCTTTAAGCGAAGTTTGTAAGAATAAGCATATTGGTACCGGATTAGGTCTTATGCTTGGAGACATACTTGCAACAGAAAGCTTTGATATTACTAGAGAAGCGTCAAAAAAACTTTATAATAGTCAAGATTTGCTTTCCTCATTTGCTGATATGCAAAAAAATGTTGGCATAGGACAAGTTCTTGATTTGTCTATTGAATTGATGTCTTTGGACGACCCAAACCAGTTAGCTGAATCATCGATTAATGTTTTTCGTTGGAAAACTGCAAGCTATACGACTATTGCTCCAATTGAACTAGGATTACTTGCTGCTGGAGTTGATACTGCTGCAGCTAAGAAAACAGCTAAAAATGTAGGCGAACCTTTAGGTATTGCTTTCCAGCTTGCTGATGATTTATTAGATATAGTTTCTGATACTTCACGTACAGGTAAGCCTATAGGCGGTGATATTCGTGAAGGAAAACGTGCTGTACTTCTCGCCGATGCTCTTTCTCTGGGAAATCAGAATGAAAAATTGCTACTTAAAAAAGCATACGAATCTGAATATAGAAATAATGATGACGTTAAAAAAATTATAGAAATATACTATTCAACCGGAGCTATTGAAAAGTCTAAGCACAGAATTTACAAACTTTGGCAGGAAACTTTATCTGCTATAAAAGATTCTCCTCTTAAAGCAGAAGGTAAGAATAAGCTTATAAGTATGGCAGAAAAGTTTATACCTTCAGATTGGAGAATATAGTACCTAAGTATATAAACGCAAAATAGCGTCACGTAGATTATTGCGTATAGTTTTACGTGTAGTTTATGCATGATTTTACGTAAAAGTCCTTAGATGAATCTTGCGAAAGTTGCGTTTTTATAAGTTACTTAGGGCACAAATTTGTAAAAAAGCGTATAAATATTAGAAAAAACACGATATAACTACCATTGCATACTGTTATGCTTGTACACTCATAAGTAGAAACAATCGTAAGCACATAAGGATTTGCAACATATGGACGAAGCTACAAATACGCAACCAGGCATGTGCATCGAAAACCGTTACCGTATTGTGCGAAAAATAGCAGAAGGCGGTATGGCTACGGTTTATCAGGCACAAGATGAACGGCTCGGTAGACCAGTTGCTATCAAAATAATGCATACGCAACTAGCTCAAGGACTTCATCGGCAGCAGTTCATTGCTAGATTCCGCAGAGAAGCTACTTCTGCTGCAGCTATAGCAAACCCACATATAGTGCAAGTGTATGATACTGGCGAATATGATGGACTTGATTATCTAGTTATGGAATACGTTCATGGCGTTAATTTGCGTTATGAGATGAACGTTCATGGTACTTTCACAGTGAAAGAAACTTTGCGCTTACTTGCTGAAGTTTTAGACGGATTATCTTCTGCACATCAAGCTGGTGTTGTTCATAGGGATATAAAGCCTGAAAACATTCTTATTAACGACCGCGGTCACGTGCAGATTACTGATTTTGGTTTAGCTAGAGCAATTTCTCAAGCTACACTTTCTTCAACAGGTCTTCTGCTTGGAACAGCTGCGTATCTTGCTCCAGAAATGATTGAAAACAATCTTGCCACAACTCAGGGTGATCTGTATTCTGCTGGAATGATGGCTTGGGAAATGCTTGCTGGGCGCGTACCTTTTAGCGCAGATAATCCTGTTACGCTCGTTTTTAAGCATGTTCATGAAGACACTCCGTCTCTTTCCACTGTATGCGAAGGAATAAGCCCCATTGTTGCTGATTTTATTTCTTCTTTGACTCAGCGAGACATGCATAAACGACCTGATGACGCAACTATGGCTTTAGCTAAGCTTCGTAGTATTAGTTCTAAACTTTCTCCTGAAGATTGGAAGTATAGGCTTCAAAAAGAATATCAGGCTGACGAAGAAATCGATTCTAACGAATCTCCTGTTAATAAATTAACTCGCACTGCAGAATCTTCCCAAGAGCCACCAATACCGCCTACTACCCCAATGGTTTTATCGTCTGAAGATGATTCTAATAATAATAACAGTGCTCAAAGTGACTCAGATTATAAGACTTATCAAACTATAACGGATGAGATTAACCGTGATGAGCAGGAACCAATATTTACAAATGACTCAACTTTAGAAGCAAGCAATAATGCTGATTCTACTAAAGCGAGCGATTCGGTAGGTGCAAGAGAATTCTATTCTGATTCTGACTCTACTAGAAATATTTGGAATAATAATAGAAACGCTTATGCGAGTAATCAAAATACTTTAGAAGATTTTTCTAACAATTCCTACTCTGATCCATTAGAGCAGTTTAATGATAATAATCTTCCTACTACTGCTTTAAACTCTCACGAACTTAGAAAGCTCACTCAGCTTTCTGCGGAAAGTAAGAATAAAACTACTGAAAGAATTTCTAAAGGTTCTAAAAAATCATATAAAAAAGTAGTTATTATTTTAGCTTGCTTTGCTTCTGTTGCAGCGTTATCGGTTGCAGGAGGATGCTACTGGTATTTCGCTGGTCCTGGAAGCTACTGGTCTTTGCCAAAACCTGATGATTTATCATGCAAGAATCCTGAAGTTTGTAAGATAACTAATGTGTTATGGAAAGATTATGAGCGCACTCTTAAAGTTTCTGGAATACCTTACGATATTACTGAAGCATTTGATGATGATATTGCAGCCGGTAAGATTGTAAAAACTGATCCAGAATTGGTCGGTTCTCATTTAAGCAAACATAGTAACGGTATTCTGCATGTTGTAGTTTCTAAGGGAATTCGACAGGCTACTATTCCTCAAAATATCATGGATCCTAATACTGAGGATGGTAAAAAACCTATTAAGGCTCTTAAAAAAGCCGGTTTCACGAATATTATTCATAGCTCGTCGGTTGATGATTATTCGCTTTATGTTCCAGATGGTGCTGTTCTTGCTATAAGTCCAGAACCTGGTACTCGTATGAATCATAATAAACCAGTAAAATTGGTTCTTTCAAAAGGACCTATGCCGGTTCAAATGCCTGATATTGCTAATAAAACTAAGGATGATGCTACTAGTGCGCTTCGGGAACTTAAGCTCAAAGTGACTTCTAGTGAAGAAAATAGTGACACTGTTGATAAAGGAAAAATTATAAGCACTTCTCCATCTGCTGGAACTCAGCTTCATTGGGGAGATGAAGTTAAGATTGTGGTATCTAAAGGTCCACAAACTGTTAAATTGCCGAACGTTTGCGGTAAGAACACTGATGAAGCGAGAAAAATTCTTGAAGCTTTAGGACTTAGCGTAAAAGTTCAAGCTCCTCTTGGTGATTTAATGCATGTTGTAAGATTCCAGTCTCCTGGAGTTGATACTGAAGTTCGTGTAAAAGATAGTAATGGAAACCCTACTGTAATAACTTTAACTGTTATTTAAGCTTAGTTTTCTGATTTAAACAATTCTGGCACTGCGAAAGTAACGTTCTTTTACAGTGCCAGAATTTTTAATTTGCAGCATGAAATATTTTTAAATATCAGCTTTTTATTTCTGCTTTATTTCTGTTTTGTTCCTGCTTCTTCTTTCATGCGTTGTTTTACAGTCTGCGCATACTCATTTACAAATTCTTGCCCACTCATTTCTCTAATAGAATTTGTAATTTTATCAGTGATTTCACGCAAACGTTCTCGAGTAATATCTTCAACATTATTTACTTTTTCCACCGTAATAGGTTTTCCGTAAATAGCCTGAGTTTTGCCCTTATTAGGAACTACTTTCCCTTTTGGCTGCAAATCGCGAGTGCCAATAATTGCTACAGGAATTATAGGACACCCTGTTTCTAAAGCTAAGCGAGCTGCTCCCGTGTGTCCTTTATATAAGCGACCATCTGGGCTTCTTGTGCCTTCAATATGAATACCAAAAAGTTGACCTTTTTCAAGAATCTCCTTAGCATGATTCAATGCTCCTAGAGATTTAGCTCCGCCAGATCGATCTACTGGGAATACGCCTACAGAAGTAAACCACCACTTTTTGAAACGTCCTTTTAATCCTTTACCTTCAAAGTATTCAGCTTTGCCCATGAAATGGATCATTCTAGGACAAGTAAGCGGCAGTAGTGCATCATCAATAACAGCAAGATGATTTGCTGCAATAATCGCACCGCCCTTTTTCGGCACATTTTGTACGCCTTTTGCTGTTGGATGTATTCTCATTCGAGCGATAAATCCAAGTCCCTTCACGAAGAACCAATACAGCATGCGACATCCTTTCCGCATATAGCGGCAAAATCTACGAATCAAGCAGACTTGCTACAGTAGTAGTTATGACAACTTCTAAGAATACCAACGACCCTCACCCTGCAGAACAGTCTGGTAACAAAAACCAAAATGGTTTTTCGAATAGTAAGAAAAATGATGATGAGGATTGGTCTGCTTTTCTCTCTGAGCATGAGGATGATTTAAAAGATATAATAAACTCCCGTAGTGCGAAAAATTTTGAGAAGCGTTTGCGCAAAGCTGTTATGCCTAAAGATATTTCTTCAAATAAAACTCACGAGCATAAATCTTTCTTTAATTTACGCGATTCTCGCGGACCTCGTGACAATATTCAATCTAGTTGGCTTGATGTTGATAAAACGATGGACGAGTACGGTGATGATTTTATACCTCCAGATCCGCATTTTTCTAGCCTTCAGGGCACTTTAATAGTTTTATGGCTAATATTACTGCTCGGTGTTGCTGGAGTGATTCTAGCCGCATTTTTGCCACATATTGCTTCGTATGTTGGAATATTTAGCGCATTTTGTGTTCTTATTGGTGGAGCTGGTCTTTTATCGCATAGAAGAAAGTCTAAAAATTACCAAGACTATGATGAATATGAGAATGGTGCTCGCGTATAGTTACAATTCACATATTAAAAGTTAAAACGAAAAGCGCACGAAATTATTATTTCAATTCCGTGCGCTTAATCGTATCTAGTACTTTAAGAAGATTTACTTTTCTTCATTGTGGCCGTGGCAAAGCTTATATTTTCTTCCAGAACCACATGGGCAATCATCATTCTTGTTAGTACCTGGGAATGTGCGCCCATCAGCCCAAGGAGTCTTCCACTCTTCTGCCTTTGGTCGCTTGCTTACAGGAACATCACCTTCAGCATGGCTTAACGGCTGAGGTCCTACTATTCCAGACTGGCGATCTTGTGCGTCTACTTCAGCAGAGGCTTCAGCAACATCCTCATCTACTTCAGAGTCAGATTCTTCATCTTCTGTAGTAGCAAGCTGATTGATATCAATGTGGAATAGAAGCTGAATGCTTTCTTCCTTAATTGCTTCAATCATGGAATTGTACATCTGATAGCCTTCACGCTGATACTCAACCAACGGATCTCGCTGACCCATGCCGCGAAGACCAATACCGTCCTTTAAGTAATCCATCTCGTAAAGATGTTCACGCCACTTGCGATCAAGAACAGCCAAAACTACGCGGCGCTCAATCTGACGCAAATTGTCAGCACCAAGACGATCTTCAAAAAGACTGTAAAGATTAATAACGTTATCTGCTATACTGTCACAAACTTTTTCTACAGCCTTATCGCCCTTAAGAGTTGAAACTTCCTTACGAAGCTCATCCAAAGACAACAATGCAACAGGCGCAATTGAGCTAACAGCCTTAGAAAGGCCATCCCAATCCCAATCTTTTGGCTTATCTGAACCGTTATTTGCACCACGAACGTAGCTTTCAACCGTATCTTTAATAAACTTTAAGATATCTTCGTGAATGTCTTCACCCTTAAGAACCATCTGGCGCTCAGAGTAAATAACAGTACGCTGCTTGTTCATAACGTCATCGTACTTCAAAACGTTCTTACGCATTTCAAAGTTACGAGCTTCAACAGTTTTCTGTGCGGTACGAACACCGTTAGAAACATACTTAGATTCGATTGGTTCGCCTTCAGGCAAGCCCTTTGCCATAACACGAGCAACAAGCTGAGTGTTAAACAAACGCATCAAATCATCTTCCAAGCTCAAGTAGAAGCGTGACTCACCAGGATCACCCTGACGACCAGAACGTCCACGAAGCTGATTATCAATACGACGAGATTCGTGACGCTCAGTACCAAGAACATACAAGCCGCCGAGCTTCTTAACTTCCTCATGCTCGTCTTTAACTTGTTCCTTAACTTCTGCTAAAACGCCTGGCCAACGCTTCTCGTACTCTTCAGGAGTATCGTCTGGAGAATAACCGTCAGCCTTCAACTTTGCATCAGCCAAGAACTCAACGTTGCCGCCAAGCATAATATCAGTACCACGGCCTGCCATGTTAGTAGCAACAGTAACAGCACCCTTACGTCCTGCAACAGCTACAACAGCAGCTTCCTTAGCATTCTGCTTTGCATTCAACACCTGGTGAGGAATACGAGCAACATCAAGCAAAGATGAAACGATTTCAGAAGATTCAACCGAAGCTGTACCAAGCAAAACAGGCTGACCTTTTGCATGACGCATAGCTACATCGCGCACAATAGCAGCCAACTTTTCTTTCTTAGTACGGAAGATCAAATCGTTCTTATCCATACGAATTACTGGACGGTTCGATGGTATAGGAAGAACGCCAAGCTTATAAGTACCCATGAACTCCGCTGCTTCAGTTTCAGCAGTACCAGTCATACCAGCAAGCTTGTCGTACATACGGAAGTAATTCTGCAAAGTGATTGTAGCAAAAGTCTGATTTTCAGCCTTAACTTCTACGTTTTCCTTTGCTTCAATTGCCTGATGTAAGCCTTCACTGTAACGTCGACCAGGAAGAACACGACCAGTGTGCTCATCAACAATCAAAACTTCGCCATTGGTAACAACATAATCGCGATCGCGAAGGAATAATTCCTTTGCTTTCAAAGCATTATTTAAGTATCCAATAAGAGCAGTGTTTTCTGGCTTATAAAGATTATCTATACCAAGATAATCCTCAATCTTAGCAATACCAGAATCAAGAATACCCGCAGTTTTCTTTTTCTCGTCAATCTCATAATCAGTATCACGAGTAAGTTTCAAAACAATCTTTGAAAACTCGTGATACCAGCGAGTTACGTCGCCTTCCGCAGGACCAGAAATAATTAAAGGCGTACGAGCTTCATCAATAAGAATGGAATCAACCTCATCGACAATAGCGTAATGATGTCCACGCTGTACAAGCTCACTCTTTTCCCAGGCCATATTATCGCGCAGGTAGTCAAAGCCGAATTCGTTGTTTGTACCGTAAGTAATATCTGCGTTGTACTGTTTACGACGCTCAGGAGGCTGTTGATCTGTAATAATGCAGCCAACGCTCATGCCAAGGAATCGATAAATACGACCCATCAGCTCACTCTGATAGCTAGCAAGATAATCGTTAACTGTAACAACGTGAACGCCTTTACCTTCCAAAGCGTTCAAATAGCTAGGCAATGTTGCAACAAGCGTTTTACCTTCACCAGTTTTCATTTCTGCGATATTGCCCCAGTGCAATGCCGCGCCGCCCATAAGCTGTACGTCAAAGTGACGCTGACCGAGAGTACGCTTAGAAACTTCTCGCACAGTAGCAAAGGCTTCTGGCATAAGCTTATCAAGAGATTCACCGTTGTCTAAACGCTGCTTAAACTTTGCTGTTTGTCCCTTTAGCTCTTCATCGGAAAGCGCTGAAATCTCATCTTCCAACGCGTTCACAGCCTTGGCCACATTTTCAAGACGCTTTAACTGATGTCCCTCACCCATGCGCAAGGCTTTATCGACGATATCTACCACGTTTTGCTCCCTTAAGGTCATGTCTGCGCTGACGGCCTAGCCAACGTAGACGTAAACTGTGCCTATATTACGCGACGGTTGCGATTTTTAACAACTAGCGAGTCTATACGCGCATATTTTTTATTTTATAGATTGCGAAATTTCATAAGAATGCCCGCCTAGAACACTAGACGGGCATTCGCAACCTTCTTATTTCTATTCTTCTACTTATTTACATGCTCAGGCGTGTCGATTTCAAATACGCCATAGCTCCATCCGTGCCTACGGTATACAACAGATGGTCGCATAGTTTCTTTGTTAACAAACAGGAAGAAGTCGTGACCTATTAGTTCCATCTCATACAGAGCTTCATCGATGCTCATTGGCTCTGCAATATGCAACTTACGGCGAATAACAATTGGAGTGCTTCCAACACTAACCTCAACAGATTCGCCAGGTCCTAGATCTGAAGCAACTGCAGCATCAGCACTGTTTACAACTTCTGCTTCTTCAGACTGAACAACCGTTGTCTCAACCTCAGGTTCTGCAGAACCTAAATCAACAGGCGTAATCTCTGCAAATCCGCGACGATGATCCTTACGACGATCGCGTGTGCGACGAAGACGAAGCGTAAGCTTATCAAGCGCCATATCTAAGGCACTAAATTCGTCAGCACTAGACGCTTCAGCGCGAATTACAGTACTTCCTGCAATAACCGTAATCTCTACTCGTTTCGCTGTATCTGCTTGCCGTGGATTTCCCTCAGAATTCAAAACAATCTGAATTCTCTGAGCATCAGGAGCAATTGCAGTTACACGACTCATCTTACTTTCAACAACGTCACGGAATCTTTGCCTAATCTGCGTATGACGTCCGGTAATGACGATATCCATGCGAAACCTCCTCATGTAGAACCGAACACTTATGTGCTCGATGTGAATCACTCCGACAGCCACGATGCCATCGGTAACTTCATTATATCTGTTTATTAGAGCAGAACATAGCGAGTTCTTAAATTAAATCAAAAAAATTCATATTTATTTCAGAATTTCTATCAAAATAGCGAATTTTTTACGAAACTGATATTTTCTGCTATAATCAGGAAGGTTGAGGTTTCACGATGGTCGCGGTCACAATGTTCATTCGGAGTGACTGAGGAACTTCCGGGCTCCGCAGAGCACAATGGCGGATAACGTCCGCCCAGGGCAACCTGAGAGATAGCGCAGCAGAGAATAGACCGCCTAAATATTTTTATTTAGGTAAGGGTGAAACGGCGGTGTAAGAGACCACCGGGCTTCTGGTAACAGTAAGTCGCATGGCAAGCCTCATTGGGAGCAAGGTCAAGCAGAAGACGTTTAAGAGCTGCTCGCTCAAGTCTTCGGGTAGACTGCTAGAGTTTAACGGTAACGTTAAATCGAGATGGATGACCATCCGTGCACATTAGTGCGCACGACAAAACCCGGGGTATGTGAAACCTCACCAACTAAATTAATTAAGTAAGTATAAGATTTTACTTCAATTATTATTTGCTGATTCTTGGCGCATGTTTAAAGTCTGAAAAAACTGCTAAACAATCTTTAAAAGGAGAATCAGCAGGGATTTCAACATTAATGTCATCAACAACACCATACGTTTGCATTCCAGCTTTTTGAGCTGAACGCAAAGCTGTTGAAGAATCCTCAAATACTGCGCAATTAGCAGCATTTACGTGAAACTTTTTTGCAATATCAAGATAAGTTTTATAACTATGCTTACCTTCTTCAGAAAGATCTTCCCCAAATTGCAGCAAATCAAAGCAATCTAAAATACCAAATCTTTTTAACGCAGGCTCACATAAGCTCTTAGAAAGAGTTGTTATAAGAATCATCTTTACTTTTTCAGAACGTAAATATTTGACGTAATCATAAGCACCATTTCTAAGAGGAAGATGGTTTGCATAAGCGTCAAAAGCCATATCTGACCACTCTTTAATTAAATCTTCAGGAGAGTCAGAAAAACCATAATTTTCGATAACATATTCCGCAATTTGTCGAGGATTCATAGTTGCAGTAGTATCTGCGAATATGTCAGGAACGCTAATTCCTCTCTTAGCAAAACTTTTTCTATCTATATCGTCCCAAACTCCAAGAGAATCGATAAGAGTACCGTCGAAATCAAAAATTGCCGCAAAAATAGAGGAATTATTTATCAATACCATCTGCAATCTTTCCACTGCTTAAAAGAAGTTCACGAGCATGAACTAATGAAGTTTGAGATTCACTACCGGAAAGCATTCTAGCAATTTCCTGTTCGCGAGACTCGTTATCTAGCCTAATAACAGTAGTATCTGCTACCTGACTATCAGTATCGGAAGAATCAACAATATTTTTTTGCACAGCATATTGTTCATCTGCAAAGGAAGCAACTTGTGCCAAATGCGTAACAACAATAACCTGAGCGTGTTTGGAAAGTTGAGATAATCTTTTTCCAAGTTCAACCGCAGTTTTTCCACCAACACCGGCATCAATCTCATCAAAAATAAAAGTCATTATTTTCTCATCATGCTCACTAAACTTTGCAATAACAAGCTCCAGTGCAAGCATAAGCCTACTCAATTCACCTCCTGAAGCGCTTTTGCTTATTGGAAGATCAGGAGAAGCTGGAAATGGTTTAAAAAGAAATTCAACATCATCAGCACCATTAGAATCAAGCTGAATTATGCCAGAATCATTCTTCTTATGAGAATTAACATTTACGTTTAATTTTGCACCAGACATTGCAAGAAAAGATAATTCTTCACTTACAGCATCATTAAGTTTCTTAGCAGCAATCTTTCGAGTTTCAGTAAGTCTAATAGCTATTTCAAGAGCTTTATTATATTTTTTGTTGCAATCCTCACGAGCACGCGCAATAGCTTCAGGCGAATCATCCAAATCTTCAAGTTCAAACTGAGCTTTTTCTGCCCAATCTAGTACATCGTCTAATGTTGGCCCCCACCGTTTTGTTATTTCTGTGAGACTGTGAATGCGTTCGTTTAATGCGTCTAAATCTTCTTCGTTTGCATCAACATCAAGCATTTGAGACAACTGCATCACAATATCGTCAAGCTGAGCGTGAATATCATCAAGCTGATTGGCAATATTTTCAAAAGATTTATCTACTTTCAAAGTTCGCAATGCCTGAGATGCTTGATCAATTAGCATTCCAGCATCTGAAGATTCACTAGCAGTATAATCAATCTGACTTGAATCAAGAGATGCGATTGCAGTGCTCACTGCACGAAGAATTTGCGCAGAATTCTCAATTCTATCTCTTCTATTTTTTAATTCTTCATCTTCATGAGGTCGTGGATTAATATCGTGTATTCTGTTTAAAGATTCACGAAGATAATCCGCACGCTGGCGTGCAGAAGATTCTTGATTTTCTAGTTTATTTAGCAGATTTTGAGAGTCTTTCCAATCTTTATAAGCATTTTGATATTGTTCAAAAATATCATTATTTTGCGCGACTAAATCAAGAATTTCACGTTGTTTAGCATTTGTAGCAATGCGAAGTTGATCACTCTGGCCGTGAATAGTAACCATTTGAGAGCAAACAGTTTCTAATAAAGTTTTTGGAACTGCACATCCGGAAATAGTTGCTCGCGATCTTCCTTCTTTAGGCACTGTTCTTGAGACGTACATGTCTAGCTGAGTGCTGTCTGATTCTGAAATTTCAAGATTTATGCCAGCTTGACTAATTATGTTTGCAACTTCGCTTGTTTTTGGCAAACTAAATACGCTTTGAACCCATGCTTCTTTAGCGTTAGGAGATACACGTGCCACTTCAGTTCGGGAACCAGAAATGAGTTTTATGGCGCTAAGCAGCATTGATTTTCCGGCACCTGTTTCTCCAGTAATAGCAGTCATGTGCGCTGAAGGAGTAATAAGCGCATGCGCGATTGGTCCAAGATTTCGTATTTCTAGTTCTTCAAGCACGCTGTACCTCGTTTATTTTACGTTGTTAAAATCGTTAAAATCGTTAAAATTTTTCCAAATTACTTGTTGAATCTATTATTTTTGCTCATCGCATTATTGTTGTGTTCTCGCCAACCCACTACTGGCAAATCAAATTTTGTTACCAAACGTTTAGTAAAAGGCGCTCCGGAAAGTCTAGCTAGTAAAAGCTCGTCTTTTGACTGACGTACTTGAATCCTTGAGCCTTGTGGAAGTGCTCGTTGACGTCGTCCATCACAACAAATCCAACCACCTGACGATGAATCTTCAAGAATATCAATTGTGAAAGTAGAGCCTGAGCCAATAATAAGAGGCCGAGCGAAAAGTGCGTGCGCAGCTAACGGTACAAGCTGAAGCGCCTCTACATTTGGCCACATAATTGATCCTCCTGCTGAAAATGCGTAAGCAGTGGAACCTGTAGGAGTGGAAACTATTACTCCATCGCAGCCAAAAGATGACATTTCAACGTCATCAACTCTTATTGAAAGCTCAACCATTCGTCCTCTGTCTGCTCTATCAAGCGTAATATCGTTAAGAGCCCAGTCACGAAGCGGTTCACTTTCACCTGGAAGCCAAACGTCCACATGCGCTTCCATACGCCTATCAATAAAATAATCTTTGTTTGCAATTCTTCGAATTGCTTCATCAATTTGGAAACTTTCAAATTCAGCTAAAAATCCAACATGGCCAAGATTGATTCCAATAATAGGAACAGTAGTGCAGTGAGCTAATTCCGCAGCCTGAAGCATAGTGCCATCTCCCCCAAGCACTACAACAATTTCAGTATGCTCATCAACTACATGGTTAGGTTTTTGCGCAAAATCAGAAACAGACGCGCTTTGAAACAGGTCAACGCAAAAACCTGCTTTAGTAAGCTGAGTTGTAACTTGGTTAACTACCGCACTGTGACTATCTAATCTTGCATGAGTTACAACGAGTGCGCGACGAACTTCTAAAGAAGTATCACTTGAAAAATCTTCCTTCATCACACAGTCCCCTCGTACTACTTGCACATAACAGTAACTATTGTAATTGCTGCATGCCATATTGCATAAAGCAATTATTATTTGGCAAGATGCTGAAATATTTGCGCAATTTGCGTCTTAAACTTTCGCATAAAGTAAATATTCCACGTTTCCGTGAGTGCCTTCAATAGGTGATTCTTGAGTTGCTATCACCTCTAAACCGTTGTTTTTAGCACAATTTTTCACAGTTTCAAGAGCATTAATTCTAAGCTTTGCGTCTGTAACAATACCGCCTTTTCCAAGATTTCCTTTGCCCACTTCAAACTGTGGCTTAACCAGTAGCACAACATCCGCATTTTTCTCAGCTATGCGCGCGATTACTGGAATAACAAGAGTAAGAGAAATAAATGATACGTCGGATACTATAAGATTCGGCTTATACGGCAAATCTTTTTCGTAAACGTCTCTAATATTTACTCCGCTCATTTCAATTACGTGAGGATTATTTGCTATTTTTGTGTTTAGCTGGCCGTGACCTACGTCTAGTGCTATTACTGACTCAACTCCTCTTTGCAAAAGAACGTCACAAAAACCGCCTGTTGAAGCTCCAATATCAAGTGCTTTAGTTGATTCGCAAGTATTTAAGCCGAATTTTGAAAACTTTTCGAAAGCACCTTCTAATTTTAGTGCTCCTCTTGAAACGTAACGAAGTAAATTTTCTGTATTTTCAGACTTTTTAATGCTTATACTATCTGTATTTTTTACAAGAAATGATGGTTTTGTAATACTTTTATTATTTACGTTTACGACTCCTGCGCGAATAAGATGTTGAGCAGTATTTCTAGTCTCAGCCAAACTACGTGTTACTAAAGCACAGTCCAATCTTTGGTTCGTAGAATCATTTGACAAAGTCGCTGCATAATCGTTCAAAGTCATAGTAAAAACCTAGTTTTTATTTGAAACTTAATTATTAGAGCGAAAACTCAGGCAGATTATATTTTTCTACCGGCTTTCCTTCATCTTGCAGCTTCCACACTAAAGCGCATGCAGCTCTTAAAGAGTTGCAATCAGTTAAACTATTTACTTTAATAGTTGAATTATCAACAAGCTCTGCTTTTGCATTTGCACATACTGAAATATTTTCTCCAATAAAATGTGCTGCTTCGTGAGCTTCGTTAAGTCCTCTCAAATCTTTAGAAACAAAACTTGGTCGCAAATGTTTTGGAGCAAGCATTAACATTCTAGGATCCGTAACGCCTGTAAGCACAAGCAAGGATTCGTATCCTCCTCTTGTTCCAGCTTCAATATCAGTATCTAAACGGTCTCCTACTGCTAACGAACGTTCAATACTAATTACAGGATTTCCAAACTCGTCTTTTTCTGTACATTCTGCATATTCAGCATCATCTTGTTTAGCATTAGAAGCAACCAAAAATCTCGCTTCATCATACATTGCGGATTCTGGTTTTCCTGCTGAAGCAACTGGTTTTACTCCTGTAGCGTTTATAACAGCTTGAATCATTGAGCCACACCCTGGCGCTATACCAAGTTCGCGTGGAATTGTTAAATCTGTGTTTGTTACGAAATACTTTGCTCCGTGTTCTACAGCAAACGAAACTTCCGCCATTTCCTGCCAACTCATCTGCGGATACCAGCCTTGTATTACAGCCTTAGGGTTATCTTTGCAAGAGTTTACTGGTTGAAGTCCAGCTCGTTTAACTTCTTCGCGCAAATGTTCAGCTCCGAGTACAAGAATTTTTGATCCGCTTTCAACGTGACGCGCAACCATTCTTGCGGCTACAACAGCTGATGTGATAATTTGCCACGGTTCTACTTTCAGCCCGAAGCTTTCTAACTGTTTTGCTACGACTGACTGGAATCGTGATGAATTGTTGGTTGTGTATTCGATTTTCATGCCACTATTTTCAGCAAGTTCAATTGATTCAGCAGCATACTCAACTGCATTTCCGCCTCTATAAACTACGCCGTCTAAGTCTAAAAGTGCAAGGCTAAAAGATTTAGAAAGAGGTAGTGTGCTGCAGGAAAAATTGGTTCTTGCTTCAAACTGCATTTTAATCACCGTATTTTAGAATTTGAGAGTTTAAAATTTTATAAGTTTTTCTTGCGTTTTTACTTACACAATAAGTAACAAGTGCCCGGCTTACTATAAAGCAGCCGGGCGCATGTAAAAAGTATTGAATACTTAATTTTCTTTAGGCTTGACAGTATTCATTTCGATTGTGTCAGTGTTATCAGCATCATCATTTTCTGATTCTTCTGATTCTTCTGATTCTTCTGATTCTTCTGATTCTTCATCAGTCTCATCTGATGATTTTTCTTCAGAATCTTCCTCAGGAGCAAATCGTGCATCATCTTCACTAACACCGATTTCATCCATTATCGCATCATTTAAATGCTCTAAATCGTAATCGATAACAATATCTTCAGGATTAATATCGTCATCATCCGCATCAGCATACTGTTGCTCAAGCTTGTCTAACAAAGATTCCAAATTAATAGCTTCATCATTGCGACCAGCTTCTTCAAGGAAATACTGTTCCGCTTGAACTGCACGCATACGATACTCACCAGGCAATCCCTTAGAGCGACCCATTGCGTGAACTAAATCAATAGCTTTATCAAAATGACCGGTATCTGCTAGAACTCCAGCATATACAAGGAACATTTCTGCTTTAACTTCACCCTTAAGATACTTCGCATCATCAGACATGCAAATCTCAAGAGCTTTGTTGAGGTTACCTAAACCGCGCTCACAGTCAGCAATGAACGGCAAATAATCAAGATAACCGTTCATTCGCATAGCTGTGCGGAACTCTTTCGAAGCTAACTTGTAATCGCCTTGACGGTAAGAAATAAAAGCTAAAGTTTCACGCGCAAAATCAATACGAGAAGCTTGCTTAGCAGCCCACTTTGCATGATCTAAAGCAAGCTCAGGATTTTCTTCTTCTAAAGCAAACGCTGCAAGAATATGAAGACCAATATTTTCTGCATGCTCTTTAGAAAGTCCGCGTAAACGTTCACGATCTTCCTTGGAAAGCATTGCCCATTCTAGGCCTTTAGGCATTTTAGGCTCGCCTGGGCGACGTGCAGTGTAAGGATTTTGCGATGGATAAGACATCGTGCCGTCGGAATTGCGGCGAGGACCGTTTTCAAAATTGAAGTTAGATTTTGCATTACTGCGGCGACTATCTTCACGACGATCACGACGATCGCGACGTTCATCTTCACGAAATTCTCGCTTATCTCCATTTCGGAAATCTTTACGAGAGTCCTTACGGAAGTCATTACGAGAGTCTTTATGAGAATCTTTACGGAAGTCTTTACGGAAATCGCCGTTTCTGTTATTACCTTGACGTTCGAAACGACGCTCACCATCAAACTTCTTGTAACGTGGATTTCCGCCTTCTTCACTACCTTCAAAATCTCTTGGACGACGATAATCCTTGCGATCCTCATAGCGATTATCTTTACGATCGAAACGACGATTTCGATCAAATCGACGCTCGCCATCTTTACGTTCGAAGCGGCGCTCACCATCGCGATTGTCAGAACGGAATCCATCTTTGTGGAAACCTTGTTTCTTAAAACCGTCCTTCTTGAAACCATCACGACGATTATCTCTACGATCGTCACTCCTATTGAAACGACGATCACCATCGCGTTTTACGCCAGAATGGAAACCTTCACCATGATCATCATCATGACGGTGGAAACCACCTTTCTTAAAACCACCCTTGTGGAAACCGTCTTTATGGAACGAACCACGTCTATCTCCGCTTTTACCACCATTACGATGACCAAAACCGCCACGTTCACCAAAAGACCTTTTACCACTCCGCGAGTGTTCGCGTTCTTCGCCCATTCTGGCATACCTCTCATCCATATGCGATTCATATTAAAACCGCATTTTTACTATATTCGTAAAATTAATAGCGTCTAATAAATCATCAAAAATGATTACAAGACACTTATAGAACAAACTAAATTAAAACTATGCGCGTTCTACAGCACCAATAGCTTTCTTACCACGACGAAGCAAAGCAAAACGATTATGCAAGAAATAATCATCAGCAAGAGCTTCATCAACACTTTCAACACGCTCATTATTTATATACAAGCCACCAGCCTCAACAGCTCGACGAGCTTCGGAAATAGTGCGGAACAATCCTGCAGAAACTGCAGCTTCAACCACACGATCTCCTACATTGGCCTTAGCAAAATCTAAGCTACCATCTTCAGACTTAATCTTTACACCATCTAAAGCAGCCTCAAGAGTTTTTTCGTCAATGTTATGAATATCACCACGACCAAACAGAGCAGAAGAAGCTTCAATAGCCTGATTAGTTAAATCCTCACCGTGAACGAAACTTGTAACTTCCCAAGCGAGAACACGCTGAGCTTCACGGCTTCCAGGATCTTCCTGAATCTGCTGAGCTAAGCGCTCAATTTCATCTTTTGGTAAGAACGTGAACACTTTAAGTAATTTAACAACCTCATCGTCTGGCTGATTAAACCAGAACTGGTAGAAGCGATAAGGGCTAAGCATAGAAGGATCAAGCCACATGGCGTTGCCTTCAGACTTGCCAAACTTGCGACCTTGATTATCTGTAATAATCGGGCTAGTAAATACGTTTACTGAAGCTCCACGAACTTTACGAATCAAATCCATTCCGGAAGTGAGATTACCCCACTGATCAGATCCACCAAGCTGCAAAGTAACGTTGTAATTATCAAACAAGTACAAGAAGTCGTTTCCTTGCAAAACTTGATAACTAAACTCGGCGAAAGAAATACCTTCATCAGAATTTAATCTACGAGCCACAATATCTTTAGCAAGCATTGTGCCAACGCGGAAGTTTTTACCAACGTCGCGCAAGAAGTCAATAGCAGACATCTTAGAAACCCAGTCGTAATTGCTGACAAAACGAACAGGGTTTTCACCTTCAAGAGGCAAAATTCGGCCAATCTGCTTACGCAAACGTTCAGCCCACGCTGCCACAATATCCTTAGAATTAAGCGTACGCTCACCACTTTGACGAGGATCGCCAATCAAACCGGTAGCACCGCCAACCAAAGCAATAGGATGATGACCCGCAGCCTGCAAGTGGCGCATATTAATAAGCTGCACAAGATTACCAATATGCAATGAAGCAGCAGTAGGATCGTAGCCGCAATAATACGTTAATGGTTCTCCGTCAAGTGCTTGAGCAAGCTGCTTCTCGTCAGTAGATTGCGAAATCAATCCACGCCATTTCAGCTCTTCAAACAAGGAAGTAAAACCAGCTTCCTTGTAATTCCTGACCTGAGCCATTCGTATCTCCTTATTTTAAAAATTACCGATAAATATCGGGCGCTATGCGCGTCCGCAAGCCTTTCAATTTTTGCAGTACATGGAGACACTATTAACTTAAGTTGTCAAAATTGCTACACAATATTTGTAATCTTATAAAGATTATTTTGCACATGAATAATAAGCAGATCCGTCACTTACAGAAGTAGCAAATTTGTTATATTTAATTACTTCCGCTTCAGCCTCGTTTATTTGCTCAATTACACGAGGAAATGCTGTTCCTCCTCGCGCGCATCGTGCAGAAACAGATCCGTTACTTGAAAGCACTGTACGAAGGTTTGCAATCTTATCTTTACTAATAAAACCGTCTAAAATAGATGCAAAATCAGCATCGCTTAAATCTGCAAGATCTCCACCAATTTCTTCTGCTTTCTTTACGCACAATCCTGAAAGCGTATGAGCATTGCGGAATGGAACACCTTGCTTTACAAGCCATTCCGCAATATCTGTAGCAAGAGCGAAACCAGTAGCAGATTGTTCATAAAGTCTATTTAGATCAAATTTCATAGTGTCTACCATTCCAGCAAAAGCTGGAAGCAGCACTTCTAAAGTGTCAACTTGATCAAAAACAGCTTCCTTATCCTCTTGCAAATCTCTTGCATAAGCAGTTGGAAGACCTTTCAAAGTTGCCATTAATCCTGTTAAATCGCCAATTAATCTACCAGATTTACCTCTTGCGAGTTCAGCAATATCTGGATTTTTCTTTTGAGGCATAATCGAAGAGCCAGTTGAATACGCATCATCTAATCGCACAAAAGCAAATTCTTGAGTATTCCAAATAATAATTTCTTCACTCAAGCGCGAAATATCAACGCCAATCATTGCAGCAATAAACGAAAATTCAGCAACAATATCCCTACTTGAAGTAGCATCAATAGAATTTGCGCAAACTTTTGAAAAACCAAGCTCACTAGCTACAGTATTCGGATCAAGTCCAAGCGTATTTCCAGCAAGTGCTCCAGCTCCGTAAGGGCTTTCGTTTGCTCGCAGATCCCAATCAGTAAGCCTATTAATATCTCGAAGTATTGGCCAAACGTGTGCCATTAACTGATGAGCAAGCAAAATTGGTTGAGCATGTTGCATATGGGTTCGTCCAGGCATTACAGCATCTTTTGCGTCCTTTGCCTGTTTTATTAACGCTTCACAAACAGAAATCAGCAATTTCGCAATAATTCTAGCGTGTCTACGCAAGAACATGCGTATAAGTGCTGCAATCTGATCGTTTCGTGACCTTCCTGCACGAAGTTTTCCGCCTAAATTGTTACCAGCAATTTCAAGGAGTCCCCTCTCTAATGCTGTTGCTTCATCCTCATCTTCTTCAATTGGCACGAATTCTTTAGAATCGACACGTTTTTGCAGTTCATCTAATGCTTTAGATAAATCAACATACTCTTCTTTGCTAAGAAGACCTGCACGATGCAATGCGTGAGCGTGAGCTCTAGAACCTGCAATATCGTCATCAGCTAATCGCCAATCAAATTGAGTTGATTTACTTAACGCCGAAAGTGCTGCTGACGGTCCAGAATTAAAACGCCCACCCCATAAAGCAATTGGTTTTTTTGCGTTGGTATTTGCATCGTGCATAGTCATTCTTTCCTCTTTTTAATTGTTTTTTGAAACGCGCATATCTCGAGCTGCAGCAACTTTACTTGACAATCCGTAGATCTCAATAAAGCCATTAGAAGCTTTCTGATCAAAAGTATCTGAAGAATCATAAGTTGCTAAATTAAAATCGTACAAAGATTCGTCAGAACGCCTGCCGGTAACAACAGCTTTTCCTGCGTACAATGTCATGCGAATATCACCTGAAACATGCTCTTGTGTTTCATTAATAAACGCGTTAAGTGAACGCACTACTGGAGAGAACCATTGGCCGTCATATACGAATTCTGCCCACTTTTTATCAAGAGCACGCTTCAAACGATGCTGTTCGCGTTCCAAGCAGCAGTTTTCAAGCTCCTGATGTGCAGTAATCAAAGCTTGTGCACCCGGCACTTCGTATAACTCACGAGATTTGATTCCAACAAGTCGATCCTCAATAATATCAATTCGACCAATTCCTTGTGCTCCAGCCCTTGCGTTCATTTCTTCAATTGCTTGTAACGGAGTTACGTTGTGGCCATCTATAGCAACTGGTATTCCTTTTTCGAACGTAATAGTTACTTCATCAGGATCCTGAGCTTCTAGAGGATTTGCAGTGTATGAGTAGCATTCTTCAGTTGGAGCATTCCATGGGTCTTCCAAAAATCCTGTTTCTATTGCTCGTCCCCACACGTTTTGATCAATTGAATATGGACTTTTCTTAGTCTGCTCTATTGGCAGATTGTGCTCGTTAGCAAATGCTATTTCAACGTCTCTAGTCAAAGACAAATCTCGAATCGGGCTAATAGCTTTTAGATTTGGGTCTAAAGATTGAATTGCTACTTCGAAACGAACTTGATCGTTTCCTTTTCCTGTACATCCGTGAGCAATCGTGTCGGCATCAAATTTGTGAGCTGCGCTAACTAAATGGCGAGTAATTAATGGTCGAGATAGAGCAGATACAAGAGGATAAACATCTTCATACATTGCATTTGCTTTTAAAGCGAGCATGCAATAGTCGTTCGCAAACTCTTCTCTTGCATCAACAACATAAGACTCAACTGCTCCGCATGCTATAGCTCGCTTTTTAATAGCATCTAACGCTTCTCCACCTTGACCAACATTAAGAGAAACAGCTACAACGTCCTTACCGGTTTGCTCTTTCAAGTAAGAGATAGCAACAGATGTGTCCAAGCCGCCAGAGTACGCCAGAACAATACGCTTATTAGTATTCATTGCAGCCTCCCAGCCACGCATGTATAATTAAACAATACAGAGCATATTATACAACCTGGATAAAATCAATATAATTAAATATAAAAAATAAAAATCAATATTACAAAGCATTGAAAATACTAAGAAATAATATTTTGAAAAATAAAAACGGTAGATTTACGCAAGAAATAACGAAAATCTACCGTTGAATAAATATGTAAAATTTTATATTAAAATCTTCAAATTATCGCGAAACTACAGAAAGAAGCCAATCTGCTCTATTTTCTGCTTCCTCATTAGATACACAAACCATAATTACTGTATCGTCGCCAGCAACAGATCCTAAAATTCCCCTTAAAGGCTGGCGATCTATAACACTAGCAACATATTGCGCAGCTCCAGAAGGAGTATGAATAACTACAATATTATTTGCATGCCCAACTTCAGTAATAAGACCAGAAAGCACACGCGCTACTTGCTGATCGATACGCACTGTATCTACAGCAAAACGGTTTCCTGTACCATCACCTAAAACATACGCAATTCTTCCGTCAGTTAAACGGATTTTGACAGCATTTATTTCATCCAAATCTCGGCTCAAAGTAGCTTGAGTAACATCAAAACCATGCCGAGCCAATACCCTAGCTAACTGTGACTGAGAAGTAATAACTTCGTTCATAAGTGCTTGCTCAATAGCGTTTAATCGAGCAGCTTTAGTTACAGGACGCTGTTGTTTTGCAGTAAAGTTATCAGAATCCTCTTCACTGATGCTATTATCTCCATTCTTATTAGAATTCATCATAATTATTCAAAACCTTTCAATGTCATACCCCAATAACCTGAATATAAATATACGCATAAACATCTTGTGAATATACAATCCTCACATATTTTGCACAAACCGTCGTACGTTCAGTATTATACGGCGTGTTGCATAATAATAAGAACCCTACCGCGGGTATAAATATAAATATTCATACAAAACCCAATAAGTTACTATACAAAAAATAATAAATAAAAAATAATGCGACTGCTAGAATTCGCAAAAAGCGAAACATAACAGTCGCATAAATAGCTAAACAATCTGCATAAAACTAATTAAGAAAACTTAAAATAGTTTATACGCGTAACGTTGCGTTCAAATCAGCAGCAGCTTTCGTAATTGACTCTCTTACTGCATCCATTTCATCTCCAGAAAGAGTTCTGTCAGCAGCACGGAAAGTAACAGAGTAAGCAAGAGAACGCAAACCTTCATCAAGCTGATCGCCTTCATAAACGTCGAAAAGTTCGACAGATTCACAAAGATCGCCAGAAGCCTTCACAATAGCATCTCGTAAATCACGAGCAGCAAGAGTAGAAGGAGCAATAAACGCAAAATCTTGCTTTACTGGTGGGAAAGTTGAAATTGGTTTAGCTTGAACTGGTTTCAAATCAATAGACTTAAACATAGCAGTTAAATCAAGCTCAAAAGCTGCAGAATGTTGTGGCAAATCAAGAGCCTCATTCACTTGAGGATGCAACTCTCCAACAATACCAACATTCACATCTTCGCCATTATCAACCGGTACATAAACCATTGCAGTACGGCCAGGATGCCAAGATGAAGGAACGTCTTTAGAAGCAGGCTGACGAAGAACAAACTCAACGCCAATTCGCTTACCTAAACGGTTAACAGCTTCAACAGCATCGCTCCAATCAACATCACGAT
Organism: Gardnerella sp. 2492; assembly: GCF_050320365.1. Lineage (NCBI taxonomy): Bacteria > Bacillati > Actinomycetota > Actinomycetes > Bifidobacteriales > Bifidobacteriaceae > Gardnerella > Gardnerella sp. 2492. Next base: position 263,096 of record NZ_CP186952.1, read on the forward strand.
GAGTTCCAAGCCAACCAGACTCTTCAGCATGACCAGTTAGAAGAGCTGCAACATGAAGAGGCTGATCCGGAAGACCATCATCCAAAGCCTTAAGCTGCGCGTCAGACGGGCGTACAGACCCAGGCAAAGCTGGAATTGCAGGAGCATTAGGGTCAGCAAAATACACATGACCAAGCTCATAGAGGGAAACGTCAGTGAGACCGCGACGCAAGTTCCTACGAACTGTAGTTGCCAAAGTCATCAAAACAGATCTGCGAAGCCAAGGACGATCACCTGCAAGCGGATTTGCAATGCGAACGCTAATAGGATCTATAACTTTTACATCCTCGCGGAAATCTTTGATATCTTCTTCTCCGACAAACGGATAGCTTAAGGATTCAACCAAACCCATTTCAGCCAATTCGTAAGCAACTGCTCGTCTAGTAGACTGTTCTTTAGTTAAACCAGTACGACCAGTTACAGGAACGGCAGGAACTTTTACAGGAATCTCATCATAACCTACAAGTCGAGCAATTTCTTCAACTAAATCACATGGAGCATTCAAATCAGGCCTCCAAGTAGGAGGTGTAACCGAAAACTCGCCGTTGCCACCGCCAGCAACAGAGCAACCAATATCAGTCAAAATGTCACTGATGCGATTCAAATCAACATCCAAACCTGCAACACGCTTAACCTCATCAGCTTTGAAAACAATAACATCGCGAGGCAAAATGTTGTTCACATCTTTTGGATGTTCAGAAGGCTCACCTGAGCCAAAATCAGCGAGGAAATTAGCAGCCATTTGAGCTGCGGCAGGCTGAAGAGCTGTATCTACTCCACGCTCAAAACGACGAGAAGCTTCAGAAGGAATCTTATGACGACGAGCAGTACGAGCTATAGAAACCGGATCAAAATGAGCTGCTTCAATAAGAACATTCTTAGTTTCGCTAGTGACTTCGCCGTACATGCCTCCCATTACGCCAGCCAAACCAAGTATTCGAGAACCATGATTACCACTTGGAGAATCGCAAATAACTAAATCTTCTACGTTAAGTTCACGATCCTTACCATCTAAAGTAGTAAGATGCTCACCTGCACGCGCTCTACGCACTACAATAGGACCTTCAATCTTATCAAGATCGTATGCGTGAAGCGGCTGACCTAAATCAAGCATTACATAATTCGTAATATCAACTGCAAGAGAAATACCTCTCATACCAGCACGAACCAAACGGCGACGCATCCAATTAGTGGAGCACGCAGCAGGATTAAAATTACGAACTGCACGAGCGTAATAACGATCGCATCCTACAACACCATGAATTGGATTATCGTCTTCAATGCTTACATCAATATCGGAAGACTCACCTGCAGGAATACCAGTAACAACAGGAATCTGCTTATTAAGTATTGTTACAGGATCAGTAAAACGAGCACCGGTAGAATTGTGATATTCCCTAGCAACACCTCTATACGAGAAAGCGTAGCCACGATCTGGAGTAATGTTAATCTCCAAAATTGGTCTATCTAAGTGAAGCAAGCTTATAGCGTCATCACCAGGCTGCAATTCTTCATATTCTGCTTGAGAAAAACCATAATGTCTAAGAAGAATAATGCCATCATGACTATCTCCTAAACCTAGCTCACGCTCAGAAGCACACATTCCGTTAGAAATGTGACCATACGTTTTACGAGGTTCTATTTTAAAATCTCCAGGAAGAACAGCACCAGGAAGTGTTACAACAACTTTCTCACCAGCAGCCATGTTTGGAGCGCCACAAATAATGCCACGAGGAACCTTATTGCCTTTTTCGTCAACATCATTGTACTTTTCGCCAACATCAACATGGCACCAGTTGATTACTTTGCCATTCTTTTGCGGCTCAGGAGTAGCATCAACAACATATCCAACAACAATAGGACCTGCAACTTGTGAAGTGTGAATTTCTTCCTCTTCAAGACCAACTCGAACCAAATCCTTAGCAAGCTGATCGTAAGTTAAACCTTCTGGCACATTTACGTGATCTTTGAGCCAGTCAATATCTACCATTGGCATGAGCTATTCCCCCATTACAAACTGTTCACTGAAGCGCTTATCGCCTTCAACCAAATCATGCATATCATTAATATCGTGACGGAGCAGAAGAGTACGCTCAAGACCTACACCGAAAGCAAAGCCAGTGTAAACATCCGGATCAAGTCCAGCAGACTTAAGAACATTAGGGTTCACCATTCCACATCCGCCCCATTCGATCCAACCTGGGCCACCCTTTTTATCTGGGAACCACAGATCAAGCTCAGCACTAGGTTCAGTGAATGGGAAGTAACTTGGTCGCAAACGACTTTTTGCGTCAGGACCAAACATTGCAACAGCCAAACGGTCAAGAACACCCTTTAAATCAGCCATGCTTAAATGCTTATCAACAGCTAAAGCTTCGCACTGGTGGAAAACTGGGGTATGCGTTGCATCAAGCTCATCAGTACGGAATACTCGCCCAGGAGAAGCAATATAAAGAGGAACACCACGTTCAATTAACGCACGCACCTGATCTGAAGAAGTTTGTGTGCGAAGAACCATATTGGATCCAACAAAGCCAGCAGCATCTTTTGCCTGATTACCTTGAACATAGAAAGTATCTTGCATTTGACGAGCAGGATGATCTGGTCCAAAATTCAAAGCGTCAAAATCAAACCATTCAGTTTCAACTTCAGGACCTGCAGAAATCTGCCAACCCATAGAAACGAAGAAATCTTCGAAATCTTCAATAATACGAGCAATCGGATGGCGAGCACCCAAAGGCTTACGATTCACTGGAAGAGTCATATCTACCGTCTCGGCGGCAAGCATACGAGCTTCCTCAGCTTCTTTTACTCGTTGAGAGGCTTCAGCGAAAGCACGCCCAAAATCAGCGCGTAACTGTGAAAGAACCTTTCCAGCTTCCTTCTTCTTATCTGCCGGCAAGTCACCAATTGCCTTGCTTGCAAGGGTCATAACCGATTGCGCACCAGCATACTTAGTTTTAACTGCCTTTATATCATCCATGCTTTTGGCAGCTTTAACAGCAGTAATACCTTCTTTTACCGCCTTTGTTACCACATCAGCATCGAACGGTTTGTTGGTAGTCACAGCACCCTTCCTATCTGTGTTATGCGTTAGAAAACGCCTGTTTTCAATACTTCCCACCCCTACATTTTTCGCTTATGACTCGACATAGCTACGCACATTAACATTACCGCTGCGCTTGTAGCTAAATTCATTGATTCAGCTTTTCCATAGATTGGTATCATAGAAATTTCATCTACTCTATTTAAAATTTCTTTAGTTAATCCTCGAGCTTCATTGCCAAAAAGTATAGCAATCGACTTTTTATCTAAATCAGCTTGTGCTAAAAGATCAGGTAAGTAAATAGGTTTTTTTGATTCAGTACCGTACACATCTGCTGCAACGGTGTAAACTTTGCGCTTATTTGCAAACTCAAACCACTCATTTACGCTCATAGTAGAAACAGGAATATGGAATAGAGATCCTGCAGTAGATCTAATAAGCTTAGTATTCCACCTACTTACGCAATCGTCCAAGAATATTACTGCATCACACCCAGCTACATCCGCGACTCTAATAATTGCCCCAGCGTTACCCGGATCTCTTACCTGCCAGCATAAAGCGAAACGTGATTTTTTATTTTCAAAAATATTTTCGCTACTATTTTCGCTACTATTTTTTAATTTTTCTAAAGAAGCGTTCCACCTATTTTCCATAAAATCAGATTTCGCAACTGCAACTATGCCCTGAGAATCAGGACTAATTTTGCGCATTACTTCTGCACTAGCAGGATGAACGTAACACTGTTTTTCAAGCGAATCTTCAACAATTTTACGCAAAGTTTGAAGAGTATGATTTGCTAAACTTCCGTTACTCTCATAACTTTCCGAAACATACCCAACAGCGTCTTCTAGAACATATATATCAGTTATTGCATCACTTGCATATTTAACTGCTTCTCGAACGTTTTGTGGTCCTTCAATAAGAAAACGACTCGCATCTCGTGTATTTGATTTTTGTAATGCTAAAATTCTTTTCACTCTATCACTGTGAGGATTATTCATTGCATCTTTTATAGGCATACAACTCACTCTACTTTATATGTTGCTAAAACGTATAACTACAAGATTTACACACAGCTAAAATAAACACAATTTTGCATTCTACTCGTGGTGCTCAGAAGTACTAGGCGTTGTATATCCTTCTGGCTCCAATTGGAATGTGGTATGAGATATTGAAACCGGGAAATGTTCACGAAGACAATCTTGAAGCTGAGAAAGAATTGTAGCGCACTGCTCAATTGTTAAATCTTTTTCCACAACTACATGAGCCATAAAAATAGGCATTCCTGTAGAAACAGTACTTGCATGCAAATCATGAACAGCAATAACATGCTGCACGTTTTCTAAATGTTCACGAACTTTATTAAGATCAAGACCTTCAGGAGTCTGTTCCAAAAGTACTTTTATTGCTTTATGCAACAAGTTTAATGCTCTTGGAATCATCATAATGGCAATAATTCCACCAGCTACAGCATCAAACCCAGCCCAATTGGTACTTAGCATAACTATTGCAGAAATAACTACAGCCACAGATCCCAATGCGTCATTCATAACTTCAAGAAATGCCGCACGCATATTCATATTGTCTTGAGATTGGGAAATAAGAATTATAAGGGAACCAATATTAGCAGCTAAACCAAGAATGCCAAAGAATAGTAGCTGATTTACATCATGAATTTCGTCGTGAGAATTTCCAAAAAGACGCATCCCAGCTTCTACAAAAGCATAAATACCAACTATTAATAAAACTACAGCTCCAGCGGCAGCAGTAATAACTTCAAGTCGCGCCCACCCCCATGTGCGCTTACTATTAGGAGTTCTGCGCATCAAAACTGCGGTTACAGTGGATGCTATAAGAACTGAAATATCTGTAAGCATATGTCCTGCATCAATTAACAATGCGAGAGAATTTGTTAAGAAAGATCCAACAACTTCAGCAATAAATACTATGGAAGTAAGAGCTAAAGTCCAAGATAGCCTGTGCTGATGTGCATGACTGGCTTTTGATGCTGCTTCTTGGGATGCTGCGTTAGGGTTGTACGTAACGTAATTATTATGTTGATTTTCAGCATTTTGATTATGCACTTACTAGCCTCCATAAAATATTAGAACGATATTATTTCTCAATATCATTCGCATTTTTCCTTATAAGCAATAAACCCCAGCCAAAGCCGGGGTTTAAAATTGCTACACATCTCACATCTACAACTATGTAATCACACGCTATCAACATAATCCAAAATTTATAGGCAAGTGGGGTTATAGGCCAAAAAGTGTGTAAGAAATCATGCCTCATGCATTGCATTACAAGCGTTTTGCGGTAATCGAATCTGTCTAGAGACCCTCGCGCAGATGGCTCACTGCATTATGGTCTCTAGTTAACTGTTTAGAGACCCTCGCGCAGATGGCGCGCTGCATTAGTGTCTCATGACCGTTATTTTCTCAGTTCGTTAACTGAATTTTTAACAGTATTTTACGTTTTACCGTTACTTTCTCAGTTCGTTAACTGAGTTTTTAACGGTGTTTTACGTTTTACCGTTACTTTCTCAGTTCGTTAACTGAATTTTTAACAGTGTTGAGGCTGTGGATTATACCCACAGAATATTCATCAGCTTAGCTTTACACACTTTTTGGCCTATAACCCTACATACATTCGCAAAAGACACTTTTTAGAAAACGCACACATGAGGAAAGTAAAAATATTTTCAACTACACTATCTATTGATTATATCAATAGGTTACTTTTTAAATTTTTTAGCAAAACTTAAAAAAGTTCACTTGTTTTTTATTTCTTAAAAATGATATATTAAAAGTGCTAATTTTCAATAAGACTGGACTTGTTATCCAGTTTGATTGCTCAGCAGTTTTGATGATTATCACTGCAGGGGAAGCTTTCTAGCTTCCCCGTTTTTATTTATTCGTTGAAAATTAGGGTTATAGACAAAAAATTAGCTTCTACCATTCTTGATATAATTGTGTTCGCTCTGTGTGAGCTTGTGCCATCGTTGAAAATTAGCTTCTACCATTCTTGATATAATTGTGTCGCTGGCACCCAAATAGTACGATGCGTTGAAAATTAGCTTCTACCATTCTTGATATAATTGATTTACGCTGCCTAAGAGGCGTAAGTCTGTTGAAAATTAGCTTCTACCATTCTTGATATAATTGATTTACGCTGCCTAAGAGGCGTAAGTCTGTTGAAAATTAGCTTCTACCATTCTTGATATAATTGGCGCTAATAGTGAGTTCACTGCTCATTTTGTTGAAAATTAGCTTCTACCATTCTTGATATAATTGACGCCGTCCCTTTTCTTATACCCATCGAGTTGAAAATTAGCTTCTACCATTCTTGATATAATTGTGACTACGATTTTAGAGCTAAGAAAGGCGTTGAAAATTAGCTTCTACCATTCTTGATATAATTGATAATGCATGCGCGCATCAGTCAAGTACGTTGAAAATTAGCTTCTACCATTCTTGATATAATTGATTCCCGGAAACATTAATGGTCGACGTAGTTGAAAATTAGCTTCTACCATTCTTGATATAATTGTTGCATACGTTGGGATCCACGCACGCCTGTTGAAAATTAGCTTCTACCATTCTTGATATAATTGTTACAAGCAGGCTTTAGAAGAAAAGAAAGTTGAAAATTAGCTTCTACCATTCTTGATATAATTGGCACGGTATCGTACACCAATGTACGCGTTGTTGAAAATTAGCTTCTACCATTCTTGATATAATTGAGGTGCTACGAAATAACTGCGACGATATGTTGAAAATTAGCTTCTACCATTCTTGATATAATTGTTTTACTATCTTTAATACAGTTATCTATGTTGAAAATTAGCTTCTACCATTCTTGATATAATTGTCTAAACAGTATGTTACGCGAAACCTATGTTGAAAATTAGCTTCTACCATTCTTGATATAATTGGTATATCGTCAAGAATGGTAGAATTTCAACTATTATAAAACTTTTTACGATTAAAAAAGCATAGCGATATCTGGGGTTTCTTCTTTCTTTTCTTGCCTGGCATTGTAATAACGTTGCGCAGATGACCATTGATGATCACTGACATGTAAAATGCGTATAGATCCACGCGGCGGAAGATTATCCTTAATTATTTTTACTGAAGTTCTATTTCCTGTTTGAGTGGGACTATAACGAACATATACAGAAAATTGCACCATTGCATATCCCATATCAAGCAGCATATTGCGAAATACAGTTGCAGCATGACGCTCTACTTTTGTTTTCACTGGTAAATCAAACATTACTAAACACCACATGCCACCACTGTCCTCATCGACTTTCATAATTCACTCCTTACGAATTGTGGTACTTGAAATTCTTCCACGTCTTTTTCCACATAAATACCATATGATTGAGCTAAATCAGATAAGGCACTAGGAATCGTATGTCCAGAACCATTAAACTGTTGATTAACACTGTCGATTAAATACTTTTTAACTGCTTTATCATTTGGAGTATCTGAGAACGATAATTTTGAAACAGCATAATCAACAGCTGGTCTAAATGGTTCAATTATGTCATCTGCTAAGCAGAAATAATTGGTACCATTATGATGATTCATACCCATTGTTGGATTAAGGCCAGCAGATAGAACTGCACGAATGGAGAAACCACGCAACACCATGTAAGCATAGTCAAGTAAAGCATTCCTATCTTGGCCAGACCCTGGTTTACGATGAAAATCTTCTTCCTTTGGAAAAATACGTTTCCAATATTCACGAGCAGCTTGGCCTTCCCTATTCGTTATATCTCCAGAACGAACAGTATTAGATAGTCCTCGTAATAATCCACCTCCCTCTTTATTTAATAAATCGAGGCAAGCTGCTTGTCCACGTATTTTCGCGCGAACAATCTGAGCCCACGCTGCTTTTCTTCGAGGAACACTCATTGTTGCCTGAGACAATTGACGAACTGTAATTCTCGTAGGAACATTGGTCCACGAATGCATAGCACTGATAGGAACACACCGCCAATCACAGGTCATTACGCAAGTACCATATTCAGCACACTGATGAAGTAGACCTGCAGAACAATTACAATGCAGACCAATAAGTAATATTGCCGTTTCTGCTAGCGGAATTTCAACTTTCTGCTCTAATGCGTGATCACACACTAAAATCCTACCGCGAATATACCGTAATTCACCTTGTAAATTAGTGCAATCAATCACACGCCAAGCATTCTGCATAATTCCTCTATTCTCTATTCTCTATTTTCTCCAGTATCCCAACGCCAAGAAATAGGTAAATGCGAATGCGATGTCCAACGCACTTCACCTAACGCATTACGTCGAATAGTTGCTGTGTTATACTTGGCCAACACATTAACCGAAACACGCCAACCTTTACCAACTAGAATCTCATTAATAGATTTTTCATAAGAAGAATAATCAAAGTTATTGCGCTTGCAATTCGAATACAACTTGTCAATTCCTTCAGAAGAAATCATCGATGGTTTAAGTATCAAAGTTGTTTTATCGTCCGTACCCACAACCACCCAATGGTTATATGCTGCACAATTTGCTCCTATCTTGTTTAGGAATTCTACAAATGTACCTATATTTTCTGATAATTTAGCATGACTAAAATCAACGATAATCTCATCGCCAGGCACAAGATATCCGAGATAATTAGCATTATCTGTTTGCACAGCATGAGCGACTTTCGTATCAGCATATCTCATTGAGATAGATTGCTCAGGCAAATCACACGAGAATAAATCTTCATGAATATGTCTGTGCAAATCATTTTGAAATACACGAATCATTCCATAAGATTTTTTAATTTTCCCACTTTTCAACTTTTCAGAGCATTCATAAATACGTAGATGGTGGGTAGAATTACCAATCTTTGCAGAACCTTCTCGTACGAAAAGCTGCACTGCTTGTGCTTTGAAAAAAGTAATCGAATCATCAGCATTTAGCTTCTTATTATGCAACAGGATAGTTCTATTTGGATTTTTAGGAAGACCATTTTTTACATCATAATCAGGATTCCTTGTCAAAGCACAATAAAGTGCAGGAGTAGAAGCACGTCGGATTGTTTCACTGTCGATTTCATCACCGACATGCAACTTCAATAATGCATTTACCTCATATTGGTGAACAGAAGAATTACTGTATCTCAAACGAATAGAATTAACCACAGCAATACGATCAGCTCTCATTTCTTCATTAAGAAGTTCCAATAACACATTCATATGAACAGACCAATTAGCATATTGCTGATATCCTTGATCATTAGCCGTTGGATATTCTCTCCAATCAATACCACCAGGAACCACTTTATTGCCTTGCAATAACTGTGTTTCACGCAGATTGCATTTAATTGCAAGTATTTGAGCTATTCCTGGAGTCATCATTGCAATTACTGATGCATCAACTGCATGGTGGCGTCTATCAAAACGAGTTTTTCTTCTACCATCAAAGAACTCCAGTTTTCCGTCAATTCCAGACATTTTTCTTGCTATAGCAGTAAGAGACCCAGCATAAACTCCAACATTTGTTTGAGCTTTATTACTTATATCGGAAATACCATTGTTTGTTTGATAATTCTGCGAATTATAATACCAATCAATTCTACGATGCAATTCGTTTGCCATCCATGCAACCGATTCAATAGAACGATTATCGAACGCTTCATCACCAACCTTTTGCTTCAATCGAGCTATAACTTCTTTTTTGAATTGGCTAGCACCGCGTTTGTCGTATGAGTTAGGAGGGAAAATAAAAGCACGAACCCTATTAATAGCAGAATCTACACTAATATCATGATTCTTACAATATGTAGATTGCTCGCACCAAGTTGCAAAAGGAGTATTACACTTTTGCGCGTTACACGATGAGCAAGTAGCAACTAAATTCTCACGAGTATTCGTAGAACCTGGCCCCTTACGCGGAACAATATGGTCTAGCTCACAAGTATGATAAGTAATCTCCGAGCCACAATACAAACATTGACCATTCTGACGTTGAACAGCCTCATAACGGCGTATATCTGCATCTGAAATGGAATCATTCGTGCCCAAATGCAAAGAATTCCGCATCATTGCTTTAAGATTTTCTTTACCTTTGGTTCGTTTATCTAATAATTCCTTATATGAATTCGCCATTTTTTTAGATTTGAATCCAGAACGAACATGTTCAATATTAATACGTTCAGGATTACCCCAACGATTTTTAGCACTTATAAGGAATCGATGCACAATTTTCAATACTCGATCAACTGAAGGATTACCTGTTGGTTCTGCAATAGGAGCTTCAGCTGGATGCCAATTATTTGGTAAATTAAATAACTTTTTACGCGCTTCAAATAAATCATCATCAGTTTCAAGCATTTGTTTATTGAGCTTATCTAATGTTTCCAAACTATAAGCAGCACGACCATCAGGTAATGAAATATTTTCCAATGCCGCAATTTCTGTTTCATCCATTGAATCAATAAACGCTATTGCTGAACCGTATTTATCTTGATATTCAGGATTATCATGAATTGATTCTATGTCTACAGTGTTGCTCAATATCTCAATAAGAGCTTCTTTATCTTCTTGCGTACGATTAGCAGATAACCACCATTTCTTTAAAGATTCATCCTTCGCATAAATAATAGATAACTCACTATTCAACATTGGCGGACGATTACCAACAGATTCTCCATCTCCTATTTGTGATCCTACTCCACGCAACTTATAGCGTTCAATTCCTAGGCAATCAGCTACATCAATCCAAGTATATAATGGCGCTTCAGAGCCTTTCTCTTTTGAAGACTCATAAGTCGAAGTTGTTAATAATTTATAAACACTTTGCTTTTCTTCTATTGTTAAACAACGTTCTTTTGAATTTTCTCTTATGCGAAGATTAGAAATAGTAGATATGATTCGATATTTCTGAAACGCTAACGATGCCTTTAGTGCACGCTTACCCTTTCCTGTTATAGCATCCTTGCCAACACGATTTTCTGCAGAACCACGCGGAGATTTCGCATAAAAAACAGCATTAATAATCTGCTCTCTAACATACTTGTCATCAATATGTTGCACATTGAAAATATTAAGAATCTCAAGCATGCTGTCACTTTGCATTAGCTTACGTGGTAAAACAGGATCTAATGAGTTTGGATGATCTTCCTTTTTATCGTCTGTAGTTATACGTAAACGACGTGAGGGTTTACCTTGTTGTGATAAAAGATAATCGCGTACTAATTGCGCAGGGGTACAACCTTCACAACCTACTCCTGGCGCAAACTTTTCAATATTTTTTAGCAACTCATCGTAAAATTCAGAATACTCAGTCTCTTGCATCATTGACTTTATTGACTGATAAGGATTGCGCCAACCACGATGTCGAGCAATATGACGAATTGCAACACTTAACATTTGTTTACGTTGTTCTTCATCCGCAATATATTCATCAGCAAGTTTTGCACGAAAAATCCATGGAATAAACGAATCAGAAAAATCTAAATCCTTGTTTTCAACAACAGGCCAACCCAATGAATGCAATAGAAAATCAAGTTTCCGCAAACGACGTCTGCGCTGACGATATAATCTGCGCACACGCCGAGCAACACCAGAAATTGCTTTACGAGTATCAGATTCTTTTGCCCCATTTGGATCAATACCAGCATCATGAATAACACTCATAGCTTTAAGTATTCTTATAGGTTCCCCGTAACCATCCAAGCGAATTGCAGCAAGACCTACTGAATTTAAACCGACGTCAATGCCGATAGCATAAGAAATATTGCCTTCCATATATAAAATCATAATCAATTATTTATATAAATAAAATAAATATCTATAGATTTTCGCGTAATAAATATCTATAACATAGCATGAGCTTAATCACAAGAATGCCGCACTAACGACATTGCTAGAAATGTGGATTTGTTCTACGATGCGTTCGATGTTAAAGAAGGCGACGAGATGTGGCTCGACCCTGCTGAGCGCACACATTTTGGTAAGTCGCAAAACGCGCGTGATTGTAGCGCGTAGATAACGCATAAATAACGCGTAAATAATTTACTTATTGTAAAGAAACATAATGGGAATGCTACATTAGTAACATTCCATTGTGAATATATGGGGTTATAGGCCAAAAAGTGTGTAAGTAATAAGCTCATAGCCCTTACGACAGTAGGGCTAATAGTATATCGAATGTTGACTATTTCTTTAGGCTCTTGTGCATCGAAGCAAGAATGTATGAATATTTAAAACAATTCTGCTTGAGTGTTACTTTCTCAGTTCGTTAACTGAATTTTTAACAGTATTTTGCGTTTTACCGTTACTTTCTCAGTTCGTTAACTGAATTTTTAACAGTATTTTGCGTTTTACCGTTACTTTCTCAGTTCGTTAACTGAATTTTTAACGGTGTTTTGCGTTTTACCGTTACTTTCTCAGTTCGTTAACTGAATTTTTAACAGTATTTTGCGTTTTACCGTTACTTTCTCAGTTCGTTAACTGAGTTTTTAACAGTGTTGAGGCTGTGGATTATACCCACAGAATATTCATCAGCTTAGCTTTACACACTTTTTGGCCTATAACCCGGCAAGTGCGCAAGAAATACGAATAAACAAAAACGCCACACAGCTATTTAACTGTGTAGCGTTTTATTTGTGCCTCCGGTGGGACTCGGACCCACAAGCCCGTAAGGGCGTCAGATTTTAAGTCTGATGCGTATGCCAATTCCGCCACGGGGGCAACAGACACTTATTATGCCATATATTTCACTAAAGAACAACCTCAGCGTGTGGCGAGAACTTTACGACCTAAATCAAGCGTTATACCATCAAGCAAACCATGCTCGCTTGCAACGAAAGTATCAATTACTCCACCATGATCCTCGTATGCAGCTTTTGCTACGCGCTCAAGTACTCTACTCCACACAATTGCGCCTCCACCAACAACATCCACTCGTCCTGGATGTATAGTTGCGTAAGTTCTACGCAAATCGCGAGGCATGCGCAAGAAACGATCATTTACCATATATGCTTGTTCTAAGCCGATTTTTACACCATCTACAGCGCTATGATCATAATGCTTCAACCCCATTGTTAAAGCAGCCATGGTTGTAACTGTTCCAGATACTCCAATAATTGTACGAGCACGACCTACAGGAACAACCTTCAAAGCTTCATCAATATTCTTATCTACATCAGATACAGCTTCATCTATTTCTTCCTGTGTAGGAGGATCAGTGTGCAAATGACGCTCTGTCATTCGAACAGAACCAATATTCATAGAGTAAGCGGCAGTCACCTCATCAACGCTAGCATTTTTGCCATCTCCACCAAGAACCATCTCAGTGGAACCACCACCTAAATCAACAACAAGGTAAGGCGCTTGAAGCTCGCAACGAGATACAACACTTGTAGCACCTAAGAAACTCAAAGCAGCTTCTTCATTGCCGCTTATAACTTCAGGTTTCACTCCAAGCTCTTTAAGCATCATGTCTTCAAAAATCTCACGATTTTCTGCATCACGCGTTGCTGAAGTTGCTACAAATCTGATAGCATCGACAGGATTTTCTCGCAAAACTTTCGCAAACTCCTTTGCAGCTGCCTTCACTCTCTGCAAAGCTTCATCAGCAAAACGGTGAGTTTCGTCAATTCCTTGACCCAATCTCACAACTCTTAGCATACGAGGAACAATATCTTTCATACCATTCTCGTCTACTAAAGCTACTTTTAGTCTTATAGAATTTGTTCCACAATCGATTGCAGCAACGCAAGCCGATTTCATAGCATGCACCTTCTCAGTTTTATTAAAATGCAAATTTTCCATACCAGCATCGTCACTCCACGGTGTTGAGCAGCGACAAACTTTAGGATCAAACTCATCACTTATACACTCTAACGCAAGATCTCCAATAGGATTAATACCTTTACCCATAACAAGTGTTTGAGCTAGCAAAGCGTGCAAACATTTAACCCTAACAGGCATACCGCCGGCACTCATAGTACTAATATGCTCTTCACTATCTCCCAAAGCTACTGCGAGCGCGTGTCTGAAAGATAAATAATATTGATGAGCTTTTTCATACTGTTTCGCTAAACTCTCATCATTTTTTAGCATTTCGTTATACTTGCGCATAAGACCTTCGGCTTCTATATGAGATATAGCTTTTACTGCTTCAGGACTTGTTAAATAGCATGTTGTTGGAAATGGTGTTCCATCTTCTAAACATGGGCGAGTTATTACGGCTAATGGCCTACCGCATACGCATCTTGCTCCAACTGCTACCATTCCGCGCGGAAATCTTCCTAATTGTTTTTCTACGATATCGCGTTCTTCTTTAGTAGCCGGAGCATTTAGTATGCGTTTTACAATATCTTCAGGCGAAAAATTAGAGATCTCATAATTTTGTTTAGTTGCGTCATTGCGATTTTCTAACATTACTACTCCTGACTTACGCTTTTTGAACTCGGCTACAAATTTTAAGAACAGTTAATCTAGCTGCAATAGGCTAATTATTTTGAAGCACTTAATGTTTTTTCGTACTGTACACATTAGATAGTGACGCATTTTGACTTTCTATAATAGATTCTTCTAAAGCAGCAGCTGAAGAGCTATTATCGCTAGGCTTATCAATCTTGTGCATTTTATACATCAGATCACTATACCAAGGTAAAGGTTTGTGATTAGTGACTTCCACATTCCCTTGAGCATACTTATTTGGAGCTACTCCAGTAACAGCTTCAGGATGTTCTACTCTTACAGCTAATTCGTCTGGAAAAACAAAACCTAAACGGTCGCGCGCTTGCGTAGTAACGTAAGCTTTATCTTTCCACCTACCTACATCATTTAGTAGTGAATTCTTTCTGTCTTTTAAGCTTTGCTCATCTCTCTGCAATGCGTGAAGTTCAGCTAAGCTTAATGCATAGTTGCGAATCGTAGCAACAATCTCTATAGATCCTGCAGCTAAAATAATTATTGTTACTAGCAAGATAATCGGTCCAGAAAGAAATCGGCGTCGCTGCGACTGCGAATCATCTTCATCTGATGCTTGTGCGACACGACGCTTTCTTAAACTCATACCTTATAACCTACTTTGTGTATTCGACGTGATGCAAACTAAGATTTGCTTACATCACGCCTTATGCTCATTATTTAAACCAGTAGCTTCGGTTAATAACATCAACCATTTCAACTAATTGCTTTGTTTCTGCAATATCGTGTGCGCGAATAATACGACCTCCGCGCATAAACATTGCTGTTTCTGCTACAAGTGTTACCGGAAGACGATCTTCTTTATTTAGATTAAATAATATTTTGCCAAAACCTTTTCTAGATATAGCAACAAGTATTGGCCTTCTAAAACGATGCAACTGGTTTAGATTACGCATCATAGTGTAATCTTGCTTACCATCCGCAACTTTTGCATATCCGATTCCTTGGTCGAGAATAATTCTGTCAATCTCAACTCCACCTTCTGTAAGCATGCGCAGATTTTCGTCAAAGAATTTGCACATTACTTTCGTAAGATTGTCGTATTCAGTTTCTCTATTACTGTGCATTGTTACTAATCCAACTTTAGATTCTGCCATGAGTTTTACTTTTTCTGGATTATCGAATGCACGAACATCGTTTACTATATCAACTCCAGCTTCAATAGCAGCTTTCATCACAGGCAGCTTATAAGTATCTACTGCTACTGCAACTTGAGGATAATTTTCGTGAATGTATCGAATAGCAGGTATAACGCGCTGAATTTCTTCTTCTGGAGTAATTTCTACATAACCGCCAGGTTTCGTAGTCTGCCCGCCTACTTCAATAACGTCTGCTCCAGCTTCAACTATTTCTTCGATATGATTTTTTACTTCTTCTTCAGTCTGATATTTTCCACCGTCATAGAATGAGTCTGGCGTGATATTTAAAATCGCATAAACTATCGGCTTGTCAAGAGTATCAAAGCAGAAGCGACCAGCTTTCCACACTATTGCATTTTGTTTTACTATCTCACCTACGCTCTCTATTAGTTCATTATCTTCATGCCATTCTTTCTCACACTCTTTCATAAAAGTTTTAAGAGCGATTAATGGTAGTATAAATTTTACAGATTTCTCGTTTTTCTCTACTGAAGTATCGAAATGATCAAGAAAATCAGTAACTTTTTGCATATCACTTTCTGCAATATTTTCCCATTCGCACAACAATTCTTGCTCTTGAACGAGCTTTTGCTGCAAAACAAGTTCTGAAATATTTCCACAATTTCGCTCAATATGATTGCAAGCTGTTATTTTCATTATCTTGTCTTTCTTTTTAAAATTTGTTTATTTTGCTTATTTTGCTTATTTTTGATTTATTAGCGATGTTTATTTAAACGGTTTCAAAATTACTTAAGTTCTGTTACTCGCAAAATACTTCGCTACCATAAACTGGTTTAACCCAATTGGTATCGCTAGTCTCTTCTAGTTTTTTCTGTATAAGCTCATGATACGTAGAATCGTCTTCGCTAATTTCAAGTAAAGGAAGTAACACAAATCGGCGATTATCTCTTTCTTTATGTGGAATAGTAAGATTTTCGCTTCTAATATTCTGCCCACCAAAATCAATAATATCTAGGTCGATAGTTCTAGGCCCCCATCGAACTATTCTTTTTCTGTGCAAACGCTGTTCAATGTCGTGTATTAAATCTAATAATTCAAAAGCTGTTAAATCAGTATCTAAATGCAATCCTATGTTGTAAAAACTGTCTTGAACAACACCACCAACTGGTTCAGTTTCATAAACTGACGAAACTACGATGTTACTAATATGAGCATTTTCTCGCAATAATGCTACTGCTTTCTGCAAGTTGAGAAGCCTATCCCCAATATTTCCTCCAGCGCTTATGTATGCTCTAGTTTTCATTTATCCCCCAATCGTAGAAATTTTTTCACGTAGTTAAACAGTATATATCAGGCTTATTATAGACTCGCACGAGCAAATAAACAGAAATAAGTAGAAGTTACAAAAATACGAAAAGCCACTGTCTGTTAACTCGCTTAATTAAACGAATTAGAAAACAGTGGCTTTTGCTATTAAATTATTTAAAAATTAAAAATTGCAATCAGTTAGCCATCGATTTAGCTTTACTCAAAATAGTATCCGCTGAATGCTGCAATTTTTGTAATTCTTCCTCATTGAGATCAAGCTGGCAGCGTTCAACAATACCTTCACGACCAACGATTGCAGGATAAGAAAGATAAGAATGATATTCCTCGCGATAGTTAGAAACTGGCATCTGTTCCTTTGAATCAGTCATAACAGCATTAACCAGGCGAACTGCCGCAGCAGCAATACCGTAGTTGGTGTATTTCTTTCCGTAGAACACGGTGAAACCGCCTTCGCGAGTTTCATCATCAACAGCATCCAAGTCGATGTTCTTTTCTTTAGCAAGCTCAGTAATTGGCTGCTCTAACACTTTCACTGTGGACCATGCAACGAACTGTGAATCACCGTGCTCGCCCAAGCTATAACCCTTAACAGCCTTAGGATGAACTCCGAAGAACTTTCCTACAGCACGATGCAAACGAGCAGAATCAAGAAGAGTGCCAGTACCAATAACTCTTTCGTAAGGAAGACCAGTAGCTTCCTTGTAGAGCTGGCAAATAGCGTCGCAAGGATTAGTGATATCGATCAGAACGCCATGGAATCCAGATTCCTTGATCTTTGCACCAACTTCAGCCACTTCGTTACGATTATATTTAAGTTCAGCAAAACGGTCTGGGTGAGGAACATCCAAGAGCTTAATATGACCTAACGCACTGACTATAACTTCAACATCCTTCAATGCTGCATAGTCGTTTACAGTAATGTTCACATTGAAAGGAAGATTATCCATTGAGTCTTCAAAATCAATAGCATCAGCCTTAACTTTAGCTTCGTTATTGTCGTAAAGATACAAATCATCAACGTGACCGCCGATTATAAGCTGATGAGCTACAGCAGCACCAACATTACCCATACCAATAACTGCGACTTTTCTCATATTAAACTCTCCTTAGTTTTGGTTTTTCACAAAATTAGCACTAAAGAGCTGAGAATAAAAGTAAAATCACAAAAATTTTTACTGAATTTCGAAAATTTTCTTGAAAACTTCTTAAACTTTTCGCATAAAACTAGCTAAAACACGCGTAAATATTCCACTGATATCTGCTATTGAAAGCAAAAAATATTTTTCCAATACGCGCGTGTCTCTTATACGCTTTTTGATTTACAACCTCATAATCGTCATAACTCGGAATAACACGACATTCAACACAAAACATAATTACAAACAAAAACGGTCAGCCACGAACGCGACTGACCGTTAAATAGAACTAGCTAAAAGTATAAAGTTACTTCATATACTTCTTGCAAGCCTTGAATGCGCTGTAACCAGCATACTGAGCGGTAGAACCAAGCTCTTCCTCAATCTCAAGCAAGCGGTTGTACTTAGCAATACGCTCGCCACGAGCAGGAGCACCAGTCTTAATCTGGCCGGTGTTCTTAGCAACAGCAAGATCAGAAATGGTGGTATCTGGGGTTTCACCAGAACGGTGAGAAACCATGGAAGTGAAGCCATTCTTGGTTGCAAGCTCAATAGCGTCGAGGGTTTCAGTAACGGAACCAATCTGGTTCAACTTCACGAGCAAGGAGTTAGCTGCTCCAAGCTCAATACCCTTAGCCAAACGCTTTGGATTGGTGACGAGCAAGTCATCACCAACGAACTGCAAACGATCACCAAGACGCTTGGTAATCTCTGCCCAATCATCCCAGCCTTCTTCCTGGAATGGGTCTTCGATGGAAACGATTGGATACTCGTTGATGAGCTTCTCGTAGTAATCAAGCATGTAAGCAGATTCGCGCTCTTCGCCATCGAAACGATACTTACCAGTTTCCTTGTTGTAGAACTCAGAAGAAGCAACGTCAAGAGAAATACCAATCTGCTTGCCTGGCTCGTAGCCTGCAGCTTCGATTGCATCCATGATGTACTTCAAAGAATCCTCGTTGGACTTCATCTTTGGTGCGAAGCCACCTTCATCACCAAGACCAGTAGCCAAGCCTTCCTTCTTCAAAACATTCTTCAAGGTGTGATAAACCTCAACGCCAGCGCGAAGAGCATCACTGTAAGTTGCGAAACCGTAAGGAGAAATCATGTACTCCTGAATATCGGTTGCGAAGTCAGCGTGAGCACCACCGTTCATGATGTTCATGTTTGGTACTGGAAGAATATGACCGTTAGTACCGCCAATGTAACGGTACAAAGGAAGCTGAGCAGACTCAGCAGCCGCGTAGAGAGCAGCAAGGGAAACACCGAGAATAGCATTTGCGCCAAGCTTACCCTTATTTGGTGTGCCATCAAGCTCAATCATGGTCTCATCAAGAGCGCGCTGATCGGTGGCATCCATGCCAATAACCTTAGGAGCAATAACTTCATTTACTGCTTTTACAGCTTCCAAGGTGCCCTTGCCTTGATAGCGGGACTTGTCACCATCACGACGCTCCCAAGCCTCAGCCTCACCAGTCGAAGCACCAGAAGGCACTAAACCAATGCCCTGAGCGCCATCTTCAGTCTCCAAATAAACCTGAACAGTAGGATTTCCACGGGAATCCAAAATTTCGCGTGCATATACGCTTTCAATAGCTGCCACAACTACTCCTTATTGCTTATTGGTTGTGATAACAGTATTAAGATTAATGCGTTTTATGGACGTTCCACACACTGAGCTTTTTAATACATTAACTTTGAATATGAAATATAAAAATTAACAAAATTTACCAAATATAGTATTTTGTCCACGCCCAAAGGCAATAATAACAGCATGGCACGGGGTGCGCTTAACACTGTGATGAATAAATAAAGTTTCAATTAAAACTACACAATTTTCTCACCGCTGTTACGCGCTGAGAATATACCCGTCGAACCTGATATAGCTAATACTATCGAAGGGAATGTCTCATGCATAAGCATTGTATTTTTAAGCACTTAGCTAGCGTAAAAGCGTGGCTTTCAACAGTTGCAATTATCTTTGCTTGGTATGTTATAACCCTTACTCCTAAAGATGATCGCGCATTGCCATCACCAATGGAAGTTATACAAGCATTCCAAGATTTATACAACGAAGGCATACTATTGCCATCGTTAGCAATAAGCATTGCTAGAGTCGCAGAAGGCTTGTTACTTGGTATTGTTATTGCCGTTCCAGCTGGAATACTTTCTGGCGGAACAAAATTAGGCAACACTATTCTTAATAAACCAAGTCATATGATACGTTCAGTACCATTTCCAGCATTAGCACCTCTCCTAATAATCTTTTTAGGAGTAGATGAGCTTATGAAAATAGTACTTATAGCAATAGGCGTATTTGGCCCTATGTACGTAAATATAAGAGATGGGGTTAGAAATATTGATCCTCGTCTTCTTGAATTAGCTGAAGCCTATCACGTAAAACGTTTAAAAGTTTTTACAACTATTCTTTTACGAGGTACTCTTCCTAATTTTATGACTGGCTTACGTTTTGGCATATCGGTTGCGTGGGTTGCTTTAGCTACTTGCGAAACTGTAAATTCCTCAATAGGAATTGGATATATTCTTTCGAGAGCTCAAGAATTCTTCAGACCAGATCAAATGATGGCTTGCATAATTCTGTACGCTTTTGCTGGCTTAGCTTCCGAAATAACAGCAAATATTTTCGAATATATTCTTATACCAAATCGCAGGAATAGTCGCAAAATCTCAAGCAGAACATTAAACACGAAGGAGTAATGAGATGAATAAGCTCACTAAGACTTTTACTATAAGAAGAGTAGCTGCAGCACTGTGTGCACTAGCAACTACAGTAGCACTAGCATCTTGCGGATCTTCGCAAAAATCTTCATCTTCTGCAAAAGGTGGAGCTGGAACTATGCGAGTAGCGTATCTTTCTACAGCAAACTATTTAACAACTCTTAAGGATGAGAAATTCTTAAACGAAATATTCGGCAAAGATAAGGTAGTGTATACAGGCCCTTACACTCCTGTTGACGGTTTAACTGCTGTTATGGGAGGAAGTGCAGACGCAACAACAACCGGAACTGGTCGTTTTATTGATCTTATTGCAGAAGGTCAGCCTTGGGTTGCTTTTGCACTCGAATATTATAATGGAGATTCTCAAGGAATTGTTGCTTCTCCAAAGAGCGGAGTAAAAACTCTGAAAGACTTGTACGGTAAGAAAGTTGCTATTATTCACAACGGAGATACCGGCGATTACATGCTTCATCGTGCTTTCGATAAGAGTGGACTTGACGTTTCTAAAGTTCAAAAAGTTGAAATGAATCCTCGAAACTTCCAAGCTGCTTTTACTTCCGGCCAAATCGACGCTATTTCTTCATTCGACCAAAATCTCGCTGCTGCAATGACAACACCAGGTTCAAAGTTGCTTGTTAATGCTAAAAAATATGGCAATATGAACGTAACTATACATATCGTTTCTCGTAAGTTCGCAAAACAGCATCCAGATCTAGTTAAGAAGATGTACAAAGCTTTAGTAAAAGAAGCAGAAAAATCTCATAAAGAAAAGAATGTTATAGGCAACGCTTATAAGAAACTTGGTGCATCAGAAGCAATTATTAAACAAATCGAAAAGTTTGATAACCCAACTATTAAACCAATTGACGCAAAAGGCTTAGAAATGATGCAAACTCAGGCTAAAGAGTACGTTAAGTACGGTCTGATTAAAGCTGCTCCTAAGAATCTTGCTGATTCGGTTATGGATTGCAGCAAATAAATTAAAAGTTTAAGTAAGAAGTAAGCGAGATAGAAGTGTTAGAGCGTAAATCATTAGAAAAACAGCAAGAACCATCTAAATTTAATTCTTTAGATGATGATTGTCTTGTGGATCTCAAAAATATTAGCGTAGTTTTTGACAACACTAATCAGATTTTGCATAACATTAATTTCACAATAAACAAGGGTGAATTTGTGAGCCTTATTGGTCGTTCTGGCTGCGGCAAAACAACTTTACTCAAAATTATATCTGGCTTACTTACGCCTACTAGCGGTAGCATAAAAGCCACAGCACAGCAGGCAATCGGTTTTCAAGATGCTAGACTCATTCCCTGGATGAGAGTTGGAAACAACGTAATTTGGGGAATGAGCGGCAAAAAACGAGAACTTAAGGATCTCGCTTCTCACGCACTATCAATAGTCCAGCTTGACGGCTATGAGCGCAAATGGCCGTCGCAACTTTCTGGCGGACAAGCTCAACGAGTTTCATTAGCTCGCGCTCTTGTACATAATCCCAAACTACTTCTTTTAGACGAACCTTTCGGCGCACTCGATGCTTTAACAAGATTAGATATGCAAAATATGCTCGCAGATCTTCGCAGCAAACACAATTGGACAGTCGTAATGGTTACGCACGATATTGCTGAAGCAGTACGACTTTCAGATCGCATACTTATGGTTAAAAATGGTGCTATAGAAAAACAGTGGGATATCGACAGAAATAATCTGGATGAACAGAATCGTCCAATAAAACATAGTGAAATAGAGGACGAACTGCGAGTAGCGTTACAATAACAGCAATTACAGAACGCGCGTCATTATATACTGTTTTATACGCTACTACTTTATACGCTTTTATACGCTACTGTTTTATAGATAGCGAAGCACTAAATCGCAGTTCCATGTTCGTCGAGACGCGGATTCCTTTTAGAATTGCTAAAGCTAAAGAACAATCCAAATACGCCCAAAGCAAACAGAACAGAAACAGTAATAACAAGCGCAATCGGCTGGCTAGGCAACCACATAATCACTAAGAATGCAAGCGCAGAAAGTAAAAGCACAGCCCAAGAGCACACGCCAATAACTTTGCGCACTTTATTCATGGTTTCATCGCCAGATTCAGTACGACGCGTATTCGTAGCAACTCTTTCTTCTTCTTCAGTTACGCTAGATGAAGGTTTCCACTCACCATTTTTTCTTTCAACAAGCTTGCGCGAACGCTCTTGTAAAGCGTATTCATCAATCATTCCGCCGCGAGCGCGACCTTTTGTATCATCGTATTGTGAAGGAATTCCCCTACGATTTTGCCTGGCTTTTGCTCTACGCTCTTTACGATTTGCCATGATCATTCCTTTCCACATTGAATTTCAAATATTACGCTTTTACGACACAATAAGCACTATTTTAGCGCACAGTCAGACCGTCTTCACACGCGTCTACGATTTTTTCTATTAATAAATCGTTGAGCAACCTACCCTTGCGCGTTGCGATAATGCGATTTTCGTGCAACATTGCCAAATCTTCCTTACATACTTCACGTAACACTTTTTGCAAATGCAAATCATCGAACAACTTATTAGTTCCGCGCATCTTTCCGCACAATTGCGAAATATTAAGGCCTTCTTTAATACGAAGCCCGAGCATTACTTCTTCTATGAGAGCATCTTTTGCGTTTATGCACTCGTAGTTTTGCCAAGGAACATTCCCAGAATTAATCGCATGAGCCCAATGTTTTGGATGCAAAATATCCCATGATCGAAGATTATAAAACTCGTTTGGATTAGCTAAAGAAGCGTCCATCTCCATACTTTGTTTACTAATGTGATTTACAGCATTGTAGTGAGAATGCGCTCCAGGACCAATTCCGGCCCAATCAATATTTTGCCAGTATCCAAGATTATGACGAGACTCAAAACCCTGGCGCGCCCAATTAGAAATTTCGTACCATTCTAAGCCAGCGGAATTAAAAAGTTCGTCTGCTATCTCGTATTTTTGAGCTTCATCATCATCGTCTGGAGATTTAATAATTCCTTTAGCGATTTGACGACCCATTTTTGTACGCGGCTCTACCGTTAGCGCGTACGCGGAAATATGGTTAACGCCCAGACTTAAAGCCATTTCTACTGACTTTCGCCAATCGTCTAAACTCTCCCCTGGAGCGCCATAAATCAAGTCAACACTTGAATGCAATCCGCAAGCATTCGCAGCATTTACTCCGCGAGTTACGTTTTCTGGAGTATGAGTACGGTCAAGAGTTTTAAGAACATGCGTAACAGCAGATTGCATTCCAAAAGATATTCTTGTAAATCCGCCTTCTGCAAGCGTCTCAATATACTTTTCGTCTGCAGTGTCTGGATTTGCTTCAGTAGTTATTTCCGCCCCAGTTTTAAATCCCCACAAGTTACGTATTTCTTGCAAAATTCGCACTAGATCTTTCGCTTTAAGAACTGTTGGAGTTCCGCCGCCGAAGAAAACAGATTGCGCTTTAGGCTCGAAAATCCCGTGATATTCCTGCCATTTTTTTACAAGTTGCATTTCACGAATCGCAACATCAGCATAGCCTTCACGACTAGCGCCTTCTCCTAAATCGAGCGCAGTATACGTATTAAAATCGCAATATCCGCAACGTCGCAAGCAAAATGGCACGTGAACGTACACTTCAAAAGGAATGATTGAACGCGAATCTTCACTGGTCTTGTTCGATTCAAAATTCAATATAAGCCTCAGCCTTCAGACTTTTGCGCTGCACGAATCTTATCTTTAGTGTCTCTGTCGTTTGCGCTCTCATCTGTAGCCAAAGCCGCAACGAATGCCTCTTGAGGTACTTCAACATGGCCTAGCATCTTCATGCGCTTCTTACCAGCCTTCTGTTTTTCAAGAAGCTTGCGTTTACGCGTAATATCGCCGCCGTAGCATTTAGCGAGCACGTCTTTTCGAAGAGCACTAATAGTTTCGCGAGCAATAATTCTAGAGCCGATTGCAGCCTGAATTGGAATTTCAAACTGTTGACGAGGAATAAGTCCACGAAGCTTCTTAGTCATCATAACGCCGTAAGAATAAGCCTTATCGCGATGCACGATTGCACTAAAAGCGTCAACCTTTTCTCCCTGAATAAGAATATCAACTTTCACTAAATCTGCAGACTGCTCACCATCCTCGTGGTAGTCGAGAGAAGCGTAACCTTTTGTGCGACTTTTAAGCTGATCGAAGAAGTCAAAAACAATTTCTGCAAGAGGAATTCTGTAATGCATTTCCACGCGGTCGGCACTAATGTACTCCATTGTGCCCATTTCTCCGCGATGATCCTGGCACAAATCCATTACAGAACCAATAAACTCTTTTGGCGCAATAATATCGGCAGCAACCATTGGCTCAATAATGCGCTTAATCTTACCTTCTGGAAACTCGCTAGGATTTGTTACGTGATGCTCTTTACCATCTTCGCTAGTAACGTCGTAAGTTACGTTAGGAGCAGTGGAAATAAGATCCAAACCAAACTCGCGGCTTAAGCGCTCGGAAACAATCTCCATATGAAGAAGACCTAAGAATCCGCAACGGAAACCAAATCCCAACGCAACAGACGTTTCTGGTTCGTAAATAAGAGCCGCATCGTTAAGTTTTAGCTTGTCGAGAGCATCTCGAAGATCTGGGAATTGCGCGTTATCAATTGGGAAAAGACCTGCGTAAACCATAGGCTTCGGATCTCTATATCCTTCCAAAGGCTCAGATGCGGGGTTCGCAGCGCTAGTAATAGTGTCACCAACTTTAGATTGGCTCACGTCTTTTGCGCCTGTAATTACGTATCCTACTTCTCCAGCTCCAAGAGCCTTAGTCGGAGTCATATCTGGGCTAATAACACCGATTTCAATAGGATCGTGCGTCATACCAATGCCCATCATATGCAATTTTTCACGCGACTTAAGCTCACCGTCAACCATACGAATATATGTGACGATTCCGCGATACGAATCGTATACTGAATCAAAAATAAGAGCACGAGCAGGAGAATCAGGGTTTCCTGTTGGAGCTGGAACTTCCAATACGATTTGGTCAAGAAGATCTTTTACACCTTCGCCGGTTTTACCAGAAACACGCAACACGTCCTCCGGCTTGCAGCCAATTAAACCAGCTATTTCTTCAGCATGCTTATCTGGTTCAGCACTTGGCAAATCAATCTTGTTAAGAACAGGAATAATTGTTAAATCGTGGTCAATTGCCATATAAAGATTAGAAAGAGTTTGCGCTTCAATTCCTTGAGTAGCATCTACCAACAGCACAGCACCCTCGCATGCTGCTAGCGCGCGCGAAACTTCATAAGTAAAATCGACGTGACCAGGAGTATCAATCATGCCGAGAGAATACTCTTTGCCTTCAAAAGTCCAAGGAACACGAACAGCCTGAGATTTAATAGTAATGCCGCGTTCCTGCTCGATATCCATGCGATCCAAGAAACGGTCTCGCATTTCACGCTCTGGCACAATTCCTGAAAGCTGCAAAATACGGTCTGCCACAGTGGACTTGCCATGATCTATATGCGCAATAATGCAGAAATTGCGTATCAACGATTGATCCGTAAATCCTGGCTGGTTATGCGGTGTAATCAAAGCAAATATCTCCTTTTAAGACTAACGAGCAATCAAATATGCGAAAAGCATTGCAAGTAAATAATATTACCAACTCGACTACCCTACTGTAATATTGGTACCTACTGTGATATTGGTATTTTTCACAACAAGATCAAAATAAGATTATAGTAGATAAAATAGTTTACTTTTAAAATGTGATTATTTGTGATTACTTGCGTTTATTTGTGATTACTAAATAATAAATAAACTGTAATATAAACATAAAAATAACTCATTTTATCCAATAATCCTGGTATAGTTTTCATTTGTATGTCCTTATATAGCAAACATCGTTTGGAGTAACAGTGGCAAACATCAAGTCGCAGAAAAAGCGCGTACTTACCAACGAGAAGGCGCATAAGCGTAACGTGTCCGTTAAGTCGGCTCTTAAAACCGCTATCCGTGCTACTCGCGAAGCTATCGCCGCGGGCGATAAGACTGCAGCAGAAGCTGCTTTCGCAGTCGCCTCTCGCAAGCTTGACAAGGCTGCAGGTCGTGGCGTGATTCACAAGAATCAGGCTGCAAACCGTAAGTCCGGTCTTGCTGTAGCGATTAACGCTCTGTAAGGTTTTGCAGATAACTGCACATCACTTTAAGTGATATAAAAATCCCCAGTACCAATCGGCGCTGGGGATTTTTGTATATAAAAACGTGCCGCATAAAGCAAAATAAATTCACATATACGGCACGCTTATTTAAAGCAATCGCTTAAGACTTACTTACGGCTTAAATTAGTCGCAGACTTTCCACATCCAGTTGTGCTTGTCTTCAACATCACCAAGCTGAATGCCAAGCAACTCGTCGCGCAAAGCCTGAGTCAACTCACCAACACCACCATCGGAAACCTTAAGATCGAAGTCATCAGACTTAAAGCGACCAATTGGCGTGATGATTGCAGCAGTACCGCAAGCGAAGACTTCCGTAACCTCGCCAGAACGAATGTCGTCGAGCAGTCCTTGAAGTGGAATCATGGTTTCAACAACCTTATGTCCTGCTTCCTCAGCAAGCTGAATCAAAGAACGACGTGTAACGCCAGGAAGAATGCTGCCAGTAAGAGATGGAGTCTCCAAGTGGCCATCCTTGTGGAGCGCGAACATGTTCATGCCACCAAGCTCTTCCAAATAAGTCTTAGTTGCAGCATCAACGAAACAAACCTGCTCGCAACCATGCTCAATGCCCTTGTACTCGCCAAGCAAAGAAGCAGCATAATTTCCACCGCACTTAGCAAAACCGGTACCACCAGGGCCAGTGCGGAACCACTGATCTTCAACCCAAATGCTAACAGGCTTCAAACCACCCTTGAAGTATGGGCCAGATGGAGAAGCAATCACGCAATACTCAACCTCATGAGCTTCGCGCACACCAAGGAACGGTTCAGAAGCAAACATGAACGGACGCATGTAAAGAGTGTACTCACGACGGCTTGGAACCCACTGCTTATCGCGCTTAACTAAAGCCGCAACAGAACCAATAAAATCGTCAATTGAAAGGTCTGGCAAATACAAGCGCTTAGCAGAATTTTGGAAACGAGCAGCGTTAATATCTGGTCGGAACAGCCAAATAGAACCATCAGTACGCTTGTATGCCTTTAAACCTTCAAAGCATTCCTGTGCATAATGCAAAACGGATGCGCCTGGATCCATCTTTAATGGACCATAAGGCTCAACACGACGATCTGACCATCCCTCACCTTTAGTCCATGTCATATGAACCATGTTATCGGAGAAAATCTGACCGAAAGCAGGCTTGTCAATAAGTTCATTGCGCTTTGCATCCGAAACTGGATTATCGTTTGGCAAAACAGTGAAGTTATCAGCTAATTTGTTTAACAGAGTAGGATCGCTATGATCGTCGGATTCATAAGCATCCTTAAACTCTGGAGCTACTTCTAAACCAGCCATTGTATCTCTTTTCTGTGTTTATTATTTTTGCTTGCATTTTATGCAATTAATCGTATAGATTAATACGATTTTTGTTTTTAGCAAAACTTACAGGTAATACTATTACAAGCAGAATTTCGCATTGCCGAAAACGAAACTTATTAACAACTTATTAACAAAGCAAATTTAATAATCGGAAAATTAAATATAAAAAAGCCGCACAAGCAAAAGCTTACGCGGCTTAAATAAATCAAAATTTACTGATACTTAACTGAACTTACTTCTCTTCTGCAGGAGCAGCTTCAGCAGCAGGAGCAGCTTCAGCGGCAGGAGCTTCAGCAGCATCTTCAGGAACAGTAACGCTTACAACAGATTCTTCGCCGTCCATATCAAGCTCAGCACCCTCAGGAAGCTTTACATCCTTAGCAAACACCTTAGTACCGTCGGTAAGGCCATCAACATTCACAACCAAACGCTCTGGCAAGTTAGCAACGTCAGCACGAACCTTAAGCTCCTGAACGTCAACGAATGCAACAGCAGCACCCTTTGGAGTACCTTCAACGAAGACTGGAACTTCAACATCAATCTTTTCTCCAGCCTTAACTTCATAGAAATCAATGTGCTCAACAATGCGCTTCACAGGGTTACGCTGAACATCCTTAACAACAGCAATACGAGATTCATTGCCGAACTTAATAGTGAACAAAGCGTTAGCGTGACGCAATGCCAAAGTAGTTTCCTTCATTGGAAGCGTAACGTGCACAGGCTCAGCACCGCCAGCATAAATGCTTGCAGGAATCAATTGAGCAACACGCAAACGACGAGCAAC
Source organism: Gardnerella sp. 2492 (assembly GCF_050320365.1). NCBI lineage: Bacteria > Bacillati > Actinomycetota > Actinomycetes > Bifidobacteriales > Bifidobacteriaceae > Gardnerella > Gardnerella sp. 2492. The sequence goes on from NZ_CP186952.1 coordinate 292,279, forward strand.
GCCCTTACCGAACTCATTGCGAACATTGCCTTCAAGAGCAATCTTAGTAGCCATATCGGTCTCCTTATTATCTGGATTATTTTGTATTAACTCCAGCTTCAGGCGCACCGACGCGCCGAAAACCATAAGTGGCTATCAGCCCAGTCGATAACGGAACTTACACACTAGTGTTATTCCCTCGCCAAAGCAACCTCTTAAGTATACGAGAGTGCGACGACTAAATCAAAACCTAAAAATAAATAGCAAAATAGAAATTTCAAAATAAAAAATCAGTATATTAAAGCACAAATATGACACAGAAGATGAATTGTTAAGCAGGAACGATTATCATAGATAACAAAAGAAATAACGTGCAGATACTGTACGCAAACAACAAGCCTTTCGGCACAATGAAGGAGCAGACGTGTCCGTAATTAACAGACTTCAACAGCAAGCATTCAACATTGCTAGAAAAGCGTTGAGTATCGGAAGTAATTTTGCTCATCCAGTCAGCGACGACCAAGCAGGGGAACCAGATTATTCAAGCCCGAATCCAACGCAGGATTCTAATGTAAATCCACTGCTTCCACACGTTGTTGAATGGGGCACAACTCCAACTACAACTCTATTAGATCCAGAAACTGGACTTCTTACTACCAGCACTCCAGGAAGCGCACAAATAGACGAGGGTACAAGTATTTACGATTTGTACGCAGATCGTGCAGCAAGAATGGGTGACGAACCACTTTACACTTACAGAAGTGCAGACAAATGGGTAACAAAAACTGCAAACGAGTTCCTTGAAGACGTTCGCGCAGCAGCAAAAGGCTTTATGCACTACGGCTTAAATAAAGGCGACGGCGTAGCGTTTATGTGCAAAACCTCATACGAATGGGATGTTATTGATGCTGCTGTTATGGCTTGCGGAGGCGTATTAGCTACAATTTACGATACTGACTCAGCTGAGCAGATTCGCAATATTGTAAATAACTCTGATGCACGATTCTTAATTGTAGAAACAACAGAAATGCGAGATAAAGCGGATGGCGCTATTGAAGACTGCCCAACTTTGGAACGCATTATGTGCATCGAAACCGGCGGATTAGATGAACTTCAAGCTTTCGGATACTCAATTAGTGATGAAGAGCTTAATAATCGAATCGATTCGGTAAAGAAAACAGATTTGTGCTCTATCGTTTACACTTCTGGATCTACTGCTGCTCCTAAAGGTGTAGAAATGACACATGAGCATTACTGCACTACCGCTCTTAATCTGCCGAAATATATGCCAGACTTACTATCTGATCCTGATGGTTCCGTACTGCTTTTCCTTCCTCAAGCTCACTCTTTCGCACGCGCAATTAACTATATTGTTGTAGCAAGCACCTTGCGAATTTATATAGCTCAAGGAATTTCTACTTTAATTTCTGATTTGCAGGTTGCAAAACCTACTGTGATGATTGTAGTTCCTCGAGTTCTTGAGAAAGTTTATAATGCTGCTTCCCAAAAAGCTGGACATGGCGCTAAGGGCTTAGCTTTCCAAGGTGCTGTTGTTACAGCTCAACAGTATATGAAAGAAGTAAGCAAGTACGGCGAAGCTAAGATACTTACTAAGACTCGTCGCGCAGCATACGATCCTATTGTGTATCGTCCTTTGCGACAGGCTCTCGGCGGACGCGCTCGCTGGGTTGTAGCTGGAGGCGCTCCTCTTGACCCTGAGCTTCTATCATTCTTCCGTGGAGCTGGAGTACCTGTTTTTGAAGGCTATGGACTTACCGAAACTACAGCACCTTGTGCATTTACTCCTCTTGGAGTACCGTTCCGCGAAGGTTCAGTTGGTATTGCTTTCCCAGCTTTCTCTTTGAGAATTGCTTCAGATGGAGAAGTTCAGGTTAACGGCCCATGCGTGTTCAAGAAATATCACAAGAATGAGGAAGCAACCGAGACATCGTTTACAAAAGATGGATGGTATGCAACAGGCGATCTTGGCCGCATTGACAATAATGGTTTCCTTTATATTACTGGACGTAAGAAGGATTTGATTATTACAGCAGGCGGCAAGAACGTTGCTCCAAGTCCTATTGAGGAAATTATTAAACGTTGCGAAATCGTTTCTCAAGCTTTAGTTCTTGGAGATAAGCGTCCGTTTATTTCTGCTCTTATTACTTTAGACGAGGAGACTTTGCGCAATTGGCTTAAAGTTAAGGGTCTCGATGCTTCTATGAGCTTGGAAGAAGCTACTAATAACGCTGTAGTGCGTGCAGAAGTTCAGAAGTTTGTAGATCTTGCTAACGAGGGTGTTTCTCGAGCTGAGTCTGTAAGAAAGTTCATTATTCTTCCTGAAGAGTTTACGCAAGAAAATGGCTTAATGACGGCATCTATGAAGATTATTCGTCCTCGCGTTATTAAGAAGTATTCTGCATTGCTAAACACGCAGATGTATACAATTCGTAAGAAGTAATACTAACTATATAGAACTAAATAAAACTAATATAGATAACCGCGGCTTGACTTTGTGATTCACTAGTCTGCCGCGGTTTTTTATATCTACCCCACACTCCCGCGTTTTACCTCGACCCCATGCTCATGCGTTATATTTGTCTCACCTCTGAGACAAATCTAACGAAAATCAGCCAAAAAACGTTACAAATGTCTCATCAATGATGCAAATCTAACGAAATTAGGTCAAAAAGCGTTACAAATGCCTCACCTCTGATACATATATAACAAATCTGAGGCAAACAGAAAATGTCGTTAACGCGTTACAGCGCGCGAGACAAATCCAACACCACAGGGTCAGCGCACAGCCACTATCACTCGCATAAATCACAGAATCTTAATAATCCTAGGAATTCCTGCATTAATCAACTTACTCTCAATCCTTTTAGGATTAACTATATCCGAAATGGTAAAACGCACAATCCTGCTTACTCCACACTCCTTCATAAGCAACGCTTCACGCTCAGCCTGCCTGTCAATATTGCGATTAATAACACTAGGATTGTACGATTTACGCAACATTCGATTATCGAAAGACGAATTAAAATCGACGTTAGTATGCATAAAATTATCCGAATCAACGTAATACTTTGAATGCCCATCAAGCTCGCCAACAATCAACTCAGAATTGGGAAGCCGCCACAAAAAATCACACCTATACTTGCCACCTGAGTGCGGTAATATAAACTCGCGTTGCAATTCTGGCACCATAAATCCGAGCGAAATCATCGTTCCTCGCGCGAACGATTCCCCGCCATTTTCGCTTAATCCACTTGCAAAATAGCAGAGACGTCTAAGCGAAAGAAACTTATCTACTCTAGTTTCACAGCACCTTCCAAAAAATGTGCTTTCAAATAAATCAGAGGTTGTTGTTGCAGCAACACTTTTATAATTATTAACATCCAAAGTCGAATATCGACTTTCACAAATAGAAATGACTTTAGCAAAATCAACATTATCGCGAGCCGCAGAATCAAAAATCGACAATGCTAATCTAAAATTAACGCTATTTGCAACATCGAAAAGCATTGTGCTCTTATCTACAATATGACTTCGAACTTCGTAATCTATATTGTCGCTTAAATGCGGAAGGGCAACTAAGCGACCGCCACTTCCCTCTCTTCCACGCACAATTCGAACATCATCACTAGTGCCATCCATCTCTCTGCCTGTTGCATTAATTCTACGTAGCAACGGATTATCATTTGCAGACTTTCTGGTCATAGTGCGAACGTAAATTGGAGTTGATTGAGACTGCAACATTTTGGCGCAATCACGATTTTTATCAGTTTTATAATCATATGTTATGTGATCATAATCATTCACAACATCGTATCCGATTATCGCAGCAGCAGTAACACCTGTAAATTTCCAGTCTGGATGAATATCCATCAAAGAAAACGCTATATGGCGAATTTGCTCAGCTGTATACAAATTTTGCCAATACTCTGTTCTTGCATAAAGACCTGAAAATACTCTCACAAGCGATCCTGACCTAGCGTACCTATACGCACACTGCCTTTGCGAATTGCTGATTGGATGAAAACAACGATGCTCAAACTCAGCTTTTTCGAGCATGCTTTTAACATTAGACTTTTTCATAAGCCTGAGATTATGAGATAAGCAATGAATGCGCAATAGATTTCGATCAATGTGGATAAAGGCTATTTGAGACAGAATGAGACTAGACTGAGCTGACTTACGACGAACGTTATATTTGTCTCATCAATAATGCAAATCTAACGGATTTGACCCAAAAAACGTTACAAATGCCTCATGAGTGAGACATATATAACGAAATTAGGTCAAAAAGCGTTACAAATGCCTCACCTCTGATACATATATAACAAATCCAAGCCAAAGCATAAATACGCTGCACAACAATATTCGCCCGCACGAATCCTAGTTGCAATCTAACAGCGAATAGTCTAGAACCCCAAACGCTCAAGCTTCTTAGGGTCGCTCTGCCAGCCCTTAGCAACCTTCACATGCAATTCAAGCACGGCTTTCGTGCCAGTAATGCGATTTACAGCCGTGCGCAAACGCTTCTTTACGCGCACTAAATGCTCCGCACGATGACCAATAATAATCGGCTTTTGCGAATCTCGCTCAACATAAACAGACACAAGCACATGCGCTTTGTTGTCCTCATATTGAGTATCCTCGCCACCGCCAGGATACACAATATCGTCAACTACAACAGCTAAAGAATGAGGCAACTCGTCGTCCAATTCTTCCAAAAACGCGCCGCGAATAAGCTCCGAAATCATGCTTTCGGGGCTTTCCTCGCTAAGCTGATCCGCCGGATACATTTGCGGACCTTCAGGCAAGTTTTGAATCAAAACATTCTTAACTTCGTCAACATTGTCGCGTTCCAACGCACTAACCGGCACAATATCCGTAAAATCAGCAAACTGTTGAATTTGAAGCAAATGCTCAACTAATTCACTACGGCTAAGCGTATCGATTTTCGTAACAATACCAATAAGCGGAACTTTCCAAGTCCAATTGCCCTTCTCGTCTTTTTTAGCAAAATCGGCGCGAAGACGGCTTAGTATTCGCCTATCTCCAGGTCCTATCTCCTGGTCTGCTGGAAGCAAGAATGCAATCGCGTCAACATCTGCAAGCGACTCGTCAACAATATCGTTCAAACGCTGGCCAAGAAGCGTACGCGGACGGTGAATACCAGGCGTATCAACCAACACCATTTGCGCATTATCGGTAGTAACAATTCCGCGAATTGCCTTACGCGTAGTTTCCGGACGAGAAGACGCAATAGCAATCTGCGTGCCAATAAGAGCATTCATAAGCGTTGATTTACCAACGTTCGGCCTACCAACTACAGCTACGAAACCAGAACGGTATCCGTGAAAATCAGGAGTATCAAGTTTAACTCGAGTCGAAGAATCCAAACCTTCAAAAGCATCGTCTTCAAAAGCATCGTCTTCACTAATATTATTTTCAGAATCTTCCAACTCGTTAGGCATATTATTATCCATATCTGTAGTGTTATCCGTGATATTATCTGTAGTTTTATCGTTCATAACTGTAGTTTTATTACCAATCTGTAGTAAATTTTCACATCAATACTTAAGCGTTTACAACAAACGCAGCATTCAAGTAGCTCTTCTACTAAGTCTACTTCTCGCTACTGATTGCAGAAGTCTCAGCAGATTTTTCTTTCAAACCCTTAACTTCTTCGTCTCTTTCAACGAGAATTGTTGAGACTTTCTTGCGTCTTCCAGCAGAATCAACAGCAGTAAGTTTAAGTCCTCTAGTAACCGCACTAGATCCTACTATTGGCACATTTCCTAATAGCTTAGTTAATAAGCCGAAAACGGTATCAACATCGTCCTCGTCAATATGAACTTCAAAAATATTTTCCAACTCTGCAATAGGAGTTCGAGCTGGCATCTTCCACACGCCATCACTTACCTCTTCAGGATCTGCATGTTGAGTTCGATCATGCTCATCTTCCAACTCGCCTACAATCTGCTCAATAGCATCCTCAATCGTAACCAAACCTGCAATGCCACCATATTCGTCAACAACCACAGCCACATGCTGACGAATTCGCTGCATTTCGTGGAATAGATCATCTACAGGCTTAGACTCAGGAACCAACATTGGATCTCGAATAATAGTAGAAACTGCTCTGCTGGAAGCTGCAGGATTAAATACTGTAGCACGAACAGCATCTTTAAGATAAGCTACGCCTTTAAGATCATCAACAGAATCTCCTATTACAGGTACTCGAGAAAATCCTGAGCGAGAACACAATTTCAGGAAGTTTTCCAGCGTTTCGTCACTTTTTACGCAAATCATATCGGTTCGAGGAACCATTATTTCTCGCGTCAAAGTATCTGAAAGCGTAAGCACATTACGCATCATTTCCGAAACTTCAGGATCAAAATCGTTCGCTTCAACCAAACGATCAATACTAGCTTTTGCTTGATCTAACTGAATATCTTCCAAAGCTTCATCGTCTGAAGGTTCAGTACGCTTACGCTTCGTTGAATCATCCAAACTGCTTCCTATGCGCGCAAACGGACAAATTCTTATTGCAAAAACTACTATTCTAGAAAGTCTCATAAGTTTTGCAACAGGCTGCGCTGCACCTACGGAACGTGGACGCACGCATACGGATATAACTGCTACTAGTACAGAAACTAAAAGTCCAACAAGTAAAGTTAACCACAATGGTGATTCAAGAGTTGCAGCAATAGCAGCAACAGCAACACCATCAAGTACATTGCACACTATTCTTACGAAAGCGCACGCACCGTAAGTTACGTAACGATCTGATATTAATTTTTTTACTCTGTGAATTCTTGCGATTTTTCGCATTCTAACAATTGCGCTACTTTCAGCCTCGTTAGTTTGCGCTTCAATCATTAAATTATTAAGACTAGCTCTAGTAACTCTAGGTATTGCACCTTCAGCAGCTGCCATTGCTAGCGAAAGCCACACTAGTAGAACAGCAATCACAGCAAGAAAAGCTAATCCAACCCATACATGAGCAGATAATGTTGGAAAATTTAATCCAATTGCCGCACTCATAGTATTCATATTCACCGTAATTTTGCCTTCTTCAGTGTTGCCTTTACTTAAAATTTCTACTTAAGATTTCTACTTAAGATTTCTACTTAAGATTTTTACTTAAGATTTTTACTTCCAATATTTACTTACTTGTTTTTGCCAGTTGATTTATCTGACTTATACGATTCATCCTTATGCTCAGCATCGTATCTTTCAAGCTCGTTAACAGCATCTTGCGGAAGAGTTGCGTCACACAATTCGCCAGATCTTGCAGCAAAGAAAGTGAGCAACAACTGTCTTTGCAAACCAAACATTTGCTTTTCCTCATCTTGAGAAGTGTGATCATATCCAAGCAAATGCAATATGCCATGAATAGTGAGCAGCATCATTTCTTCAATAGTGCTGTGTCCAGCTGCGAGCGCCTGCTGTTCAGCAACCCACGGGCAAATTACTAAATCACCAAGCATTCCTTCTGAAACTTTTTCATCACTTCCAGGACTAAGTTCGTCCATTGGAAAACTCATTACGTCTGTTGGGCCTTCCAAATTCATCCAGCGCTCATGCAAGCAGGCTATAGGCTCTGGATCTACGAAAGTTATAGACAAATCAGATTGAGTACTGACCTTCATCTGTTGCATAACCCACATGCTTAAATCTGAGAAGATTTTAGGGTCTATGTTCCAAACGGTTTCGTTCATGACTTCAACGCTCATGATTATTCATTATTCCTCTCGTAAGAAGTTTCTTCATTAGCGCTTTCTTTAGAAATATTTTGAGCGAGAAAAGTATTTTCTGCTTTTGCTTGCTTTTTTCTTTCAATTTTTTTGCTTTCGATCAAAGCATCGTAACGCTCATATGCTTCTACAATTCTTCCAACCAAAGCGTGACGAACAACATCTTGAGCTTGCAAATGCACGAAAGCAATATCTTTTACATCGCCAAGAATTTTTTCGATAGAAACTAAACCGGAACGAGGCACAGCTAAATCAACCTGCGTACTGTCTCCTGTAATAACCATCGTTGTGTTAAAACCTAGTCGAGTAAGAAACATTTTTAACTGTTGAACTGTAGCATTCTGAGCTTCATCTAAAATCACAAAAGCATCATTTAGCGTTCTGCCTCGCATGTATGCAAGCGGAGCAACTTCAACAACGTTTTCATCTAAATATCTCTTAAGCTGAGACGATCCTAACATGTCAGAAAGTGCATCATAAAGTGGGCGCAAATACGGATCTACTTTATCGTTTAAAGTTCCTGGCAAGAATCCTAAGTTTTCTCCCGCCTCTACAGCAGGACGAGTGAGCACTATTCTACGAACTCTTCCATCTTCCAATGCTCTTACTGCTTTTGCCACTGCTAAATATGTTTTTCCAGTGCCTGCAGGACCTATTGCGAAAGTCACTACATGAGAGTCGATTTCGTGAACGTACTCAGTTTGACCAGCTGTTTTTGGCTTTACTGGCATGCCTCCAGCAAAAGTAATAACACCTTTACTCATGCGCGCTTTGCGATTAAGTACTTTTCTATTAGTTTCTTCGTCTGAAGCTAGCACGTCTTTACTTGCGTAAGAAAATTCATTACTTTCACTGTATGCAAACGAACTGTCGAAAATTCCACCGCCGTGACCTATACTTGCGGCTCTAACGTTGTGTTCAGAATTGTGAAGCACATCCCGCTCAATCATTCTTTTCACTTCGTAAGCGTCCATAGGTTTATCATATGCGGCATCAACCATACGACGTATTGCATGCTCTGCTTTTGCAGCATCTTCCTCGATTTTTGCTGAACGTGACACTATTTTTACGCTTTTACCGCGAACAGTTATGTCTACTTCTGGAAAAGCATGTTCTACTTCTCTCAAACCAGCGTCTGCAGCACCAAGTACAGCAACTGAGCTTAGTTCATCAGGAATTTGAACAATTCGCGTTGTACTATTTGTCACGATTTACAAACTACCTTCTACGAGTTTTTCACCGGTAAGAACATGCGCATGAACGTGGAAAACGGTTTGACCTGCTCCTAAACCGGTATTAAAAACTAGGCGGTAATCTCCGTTAAAAGCATCGTCAGCAATATGCTGCGCAACTTGAGTAATATGAGCCAAAGTTTCAGGAGCTTTACTAGCAAGTTCTGCAACGTTCTTATAGTGATTTCTTGGAACGATAAGAACATGCACTTTAGCTTGAGGATTAATATCATTAAACGCAACTACAGTATCGTCTTCATACACGCGGCTGCTTGGGATTTCGCCCGCGATAATCTTACAAAAAATGCAATCAGCTTCCGTATGGTATGTTGTATTACTCATTTTCTCCCCTTATAACACGGTTCATACTTAAATGCTCTTCGTTTAACACAAATCGCACTTCCTGTACTATTTTACACAAAACTGCGTCTTTTATTCGTAACGTCCTAACGCTCTAGAAAGTAGTGAAATAGCTACAGGACCTGCTGTTGAGGCTCGTAAAATATTACTTCCAAGTACACAACTGTGCGCACCAGCGTCTAAGAACATAGAAACTTCATCCTCGCTTATGCCTCCTTCAGGGCCAACTAAAACGTACACTGTACGCTCTTTGCCGTCATCAAGACAACGCTCAGTAAGCGCATTTACTGATTCCTCAATACTATTCCAAGTGTCTGTAGCATCTTGATGAAGAACTACAACAAGATTTCCATAAACGCATGCTCTTCTGCATATAGCAACAATCTGCTTACTAGACATGCAATCTTGTAGCTCTGGCACAAAAGCTCGGCGAGACTGTTCCGTAGCAGCATGTAAAACCTGCTTCCAACGTTTATCTGTACGACCTGCTTTCCACTTTGCTATTGACCTGTCTGCACACCATGGGATTACTTCGTCAACACCGATTTGCGTAGCCATGTCTATAGCTTGCTCGTCGTGACCTGTTTTTGCTAAAGCTTGTACTAAAGCAATTCTAGTTTTTGTGCGAGCTTGTCGAGTAAAAGCATCTACTTTTACTAAACCATTTTCTGTATCTGTTACAGTTGCGTGAATACGCAAACCATTTCCGTCTGAAAGCTGTAAAGTGTCGCCTTCTTGCAATCTCATCGCGCCAATAGCGTGACGCTTAACATGAGGTGGAAGAGTTAAAGTCCAACCCTCTTCAATCCCTTCAGCAAGCACTGGAGCATTATCACAGTCAGTATTCAGTAGGAATAAAGCATCAGTCATAGTATTTAGACTAACCTGAGGAGCCGCCAATAAGCTTATTAGCTCTCTGTGCAACTCTTGTGGCAAACTATAAAAGTGTATACGGAAGGAATAATGGTATGAGTTTTAATTTAGACGGCAGCAATTCGCATCAAAATAGTGATGCGGATACTATCGTCACATTGCGCATATCTCGATTTTCTCCCGTAGACAGTTTAGATATTCCTACTTCAGACGCTACAGACAACACAAGTAGTTGCAATTCTGAAGAGTCAACCACTGGGCTTATTAGACGTACTCACACTAGTCCTTTTGCTAAAAAATCTTCCTCCCCTTTTAGAGACAGAAAATCTCGCAGTAATCCTTTTGGTAAGTTAGATAAGAAAAACGAGGATAGTTGCGAAGAAAGTAGTGAGGAAAACGAAAAAAATTCACAAGCTACTGACACAGCAGACACTTCTAATTTTAAAATCCAAAAAATGCCTGGAAAGCATTGGGTACAAGATTACACTATCTCTGTTAAAACAACTGACACAATTTTAGACTGCTTACTTACTATTAAACGAACAGTCGATCCTACTCTAGCTTTCCGACACTCTTGCGGTCACGGAGTATGCGGTTCAGATGCGGCTAATGTTAACGGAATGCCAACTTTACTTTGTAGTGCTACTGTTGGAGCGAACGCAAGACACAAAAGTGAGTCTGGTATTAAATCTAGAGGATTTAGAAAAACTGGCTCAATGCCGTTATCTGAAAGAAAAATTTTACAGAACGTAAATTCGCAAATTTCGCAAGATTCGCAAGATTCGCAAGATTGTTCAGACGATGGCAATAATCTTGGTATTATTGAAATTTCTCCACTTTCTGGGTTTGTTGTTCAGCGAGATCTTATATGTGATATTTCTCCTATGATCTCGCAAATAAAACGCTTAGAGCCGTACTTAAAAGCTGCTGAAATTACTACACGAAACTCTGATGGAAAACTCACTTTACTTGAGTTTTTGCAAAATCCTGAACAGCTTCAAAAATTTGAGCTTTTAAGCAACTGCATAATGTGCGGAGCGTGTGAAGCTATTTGTCCAATTTACGCTGGCGGAGAAGCCTTTATTGGTCCTGCTGCTTTGATTAACGCTGCTCGTTTTATTTACGACTCTCGCGACACTGCAACAAATCATAGATTAGATTTAATAGACAGCAGCGATGGCATTAGTGCCTGCCAGTCTGTAAGAGCATGTTCGAGACAGTGTCCTCGAGGAATAGACATTGGAGAGGAAATTTGGCAGCTCACAACGCTTATAAACGAGCGTAAAAGCAGAAATTAATATGCTCTACTCAACTTCCGGACACAATCCGTACTGCTTCTATAGGATCGTCAGTTATAGCAAACAAATTAGGATCGATTGAAGAAATCATTCCTCGCACAGTTACAGTATTTTGCAACCAATCAACAAGACCCTTCCAGTATTCAGTGCCGAAAAGAACAACAGGAATGCGCGAAACTTTATGAGTTTGTACAAGCGTTAGCGCTTCAAACATTTCGTCCATTGTTCCAAAACCGCCTGGGCATACAATAATTCCACAAGAATACTTCATGAACATTGTTTTTCTTACGAAGAAATAGCGGAACTGCATTCCGAGATTAACCCACTTATTTAATCCCTGCTCTTTAGGAAGCTCAATACCAAGACCAACTGAAGTTCCACCAGACTCAGCAGCACCACGGTTAGCAGCTTCCATAATTCCAGGCCCTCCGCCTGTAATAACAGCAAAACCACGCTTAACAAGTTCTGAACCCATAATTCGTGCATCAGAATACTCTTTATCTTCGCTTTTAATTCTCGCAGATCCAAACACGCTAACTGCTGGTCCTAATTTTGCAAGAGCATCAAAACCGTCAACAAATTCTGCTTGAATACGCAATGTTCTCCACGCGTCAGAACTGCGCCACGCATCACAATTACATGCTTTAGAATGATTATCTGAAGTATCTTCTAAATCGTGTTTACCATGCGAAAGTAGATTTTCTGTAGTACTTTTCTTAGGTATCATAGAGCCTCTCATCATTACAGGCCCCTGATAATAAACATTCGTATAATATGCGTCGTTTATTTGTGAAGAATTTAGAACATCGTATTTATTAACAAAATCTTCATTAAATTCTTCCGGTTTACTTTTTTCGCACATTATTTTCCTCACCTAAAATAGTTACAAGGTATTATTAATCCTCATCATCGTCAAGCTCTTCTTCCATGTGTCGAGATTGACGAGCAAGCATAAAACCTGAAACTCCAGCAGCAACAATAGATGCTACCAATACTCCAAAACGAGCTTCAGCAGACAGATCCGCGTCACTATATGCAAGAGATGCGATTAGCAAAGATACAGTAAAGCCGATTCCGCAAGCGCACGCAGTTGGCAGAAGATCTCTAACTCTCAGATCGTCAGGAACTTTAAGCCCAAGAATACGTTTAGAAAACCATGCTGTAATCATAATTCCAAGCGGTTTACCTATAACTAAAGCTATTGTAATTGCGATCAAAATTGGAGACAGGAATAATTCCCAAGTCAACGTTTCGAAATGTACTCCTGTAGCAAATAACGCAAAAATAGGTAGTGCCACTAAAGCAGAAATAGGCTGAATTTTCTCACGATATCGTTCAGCGCGCAAACTCTTCTCACCATGCACTAAATGAGCAGGCGTAAGAAGACCTACCATCACTCCAGCTAAAGTCGGATGCAAACCAGCCTCATACATCATCACCCAAGCCATAATTCCGACTAAAGCAACAAGCAACCACGGAACTTTTTTCAAACGAACTAAAGTAGTCCAAACAAGTCCGCAAATAATTACTCCAGCAAACCAATACCATGCGTTTAGTGACGAGAAAAGAACAGCTATAAGAGCAATTCCAAGCAAATCATCGACGGTAGCAAGAGTCATCAAAAATGCTCGCAAAGCGTGCGGCAAAGTTTTAGCAAACAAAGCAAGCACAGCGAGAGAGAAAGCAATATCTGTTGCTGTAGGAACAGCCCAACCGTCACGAACCATGCTTAAGGATGGAAGAGCTCCTGAAGTAAGACGCATAATCTCCTGTCCTGCGTGAAGCTCAGAAAACACGGTAACAGTGGCAATAAAAAGAATAGGAGGAACAATCATTCCACCAACTGCGCAAATCATTGGCATTGCAGCAGCGCGAGGATCGGAAAGAGAACCAGCAATAAGCTCATGCTTTAAGTCCAAGCCAACTGAAAGGAAGAAAACAGTTAAAACACCATCTTGAACCCAATGACCAATCGACATGTGGATATTAGTCCAAGGAATACCTAGTTGAGTATGAGATACTGCTTCGAAAATTGGCGCAGTTAAAGGAATATTCGCGAGAAGTAAACCAGTTAACGCGAAACCTAACATTATAAGGCCAGATACACGCTCATTATTAGCAATTTTTCGCGCAATACTCCAACCGCGTTTTATCATTTCGAAATTATTCCCCTCTACCCTGGAAAAACTAACTTTATATTTTTAGTATAGCTGAGAGGTATAAACTGAGCGAGTTAGGAATATGAGAATAAAAAAATCGCGGCACAAACGCACCGCGATTAATTTGTGCGCCAGACAGGATTCGAACCTGCAACCTTCTGATCCGTAGTCAGATGCTCTAATCCGTTGGGCTACTGGCGCATGTTTTCCGACTCCAAGGAACTTGTCCTTGTTTTCGGCAACTTGACTAATATACAACCATATCAAGTAAAACACAAACCCCGGCGTGTCGACCGGGGTTTGCTTAATATTAACGCATTTTACAAAAATATTTTGTAATAAAGTTGATTACTTCTATGAGCGATGCTCAAGAACTTCATCTACCATTCCGTAATCTTTTGCTTGAGTAGCAGTCAAAATAGTATCTACTTCAATATCTTTACGAATACGTTCAATATCTTGACCTGTGTGCTTTGCAAGAGTTGCTTCTAACCATTCGCGCAAACGAAGCATTTCTTTTGCTTGAAGCTCAATTTCTGTTGCTTTACCAAAATCTTGACCCATAGCAGGTTGATGTATTAGAACACGAGCGTTTGGAAGAATCATACGCTTACCAGCAGCACCAGATGCCAACAAAATTGCAGCAGCTGAAGCAGCTTGACCAAGACATACGGTTTGAACATCAGGCTTAATATACTGCATTGTGTCGTAAATTGCAGTCATAGCAGTCATGGAACCACCAGGAGAATTAATGTACATCATTACATCTCTGCTAGGATCCATGCTTTCTAACACAAGCAACTGAGCCATAATGTCATCAGCGGAAGTGTCGTCAACTTGCACGCCCATGAAAATAATACGATCTTCAAAAAGTTTGGTATAAGGATCTTGCGTTTTCATACCATACGGAGTTTGTTCACCAAACTGTGGCAAAACGTAACGATTAGTAATACGCTGAGCTGCACTAACCCCACCAAAACCAGCGAGACGCTCAGCACGATTAACAAACTTTGCTTCTTCACTTGCCATAAATCTCACTCCTCGCCGCGCATAGAAGCAGGGGTTGTTACGATTTTATCTACAAAACCATATTCCAAAGCCTGCTTAGCTGTAAACCAGTGATCGTATTCATTATCACGGTAAATCTCTTCCACAGTATGCCCAGTTTGCTGTGCAGTAAGCTCTGCCAAAGTCTTTTTCATGTCCATGATCAACTCGGCGTTAATGCGAACATCTGTAGCAGTTCCACCAACACCACCTGAAGGCTGATGCATAAGCACGCGAGCATGTGAAGTAATAAAACGCTTTCCTGGCGTTCCAGAACTAAGAAGGAACTGACCCATAGAAGCAGCCATACCTACAGCAATAGTTGCAACATCAGGCTCAATAAGCTGCATAGTGTCGTAAATTGCCATTCCTGCAGTAATAGAGCCACCTGGCGAATTAATATAAAGCCAAATATCCTTCTTAGGATCTTCTGCAGCAAGTTTTAGCATTTGAGCGCAAATAATATTTGCATTCTCATCTCTAACCTCAGAACCCAACCATATGATTCGGCTCTTCAACAGCTGGTGAAAAATCGGATCCGTCGGGGATGCTACCTCATCCTGTTGCATAACAGGAGAAGCTGTAAACAGTTCGGTCACATTATCTCCTTACCATAAACTCAAGTATTTATAAGACTATCGTGTGCGCGTGACTGTATAGAAAATATCGTAAGTATTAAATAAGCGCAATGTTTTACAACAAATTTCTACATTCTGATTTATTTTAATCACATATATTTTGTTACTTAATATTTTGCACTAGTATTCAATGTTTAGTATATTTTTAGTGAATGTAAATTCATGTAGAGGAGTGGTCATGGACTCTAATCAATTGCCAAACAACAATTACTCGCCTGACGATGCGCAAAATAATGGGTACCAGCCAGACAATAACTACCAACCTAGCAACGGCTACCAAAACAATGGGTACCAGCAGGATAACGGATATCAACAAGATAACGGATATCAACAGAACAACGGAAGCTATCAGCCAACCAACTATCAAAATGACGGCTATCAGCCAGTCAATAACTATCAACCAACAAACGACTACCAAAACAACAATTACCAGCCAACCAACAACTATCAGTCTGGCAACGGTTACCAAAACAACGGGTATCAAAACAACGGGTATCAACCAAATAACAGCTACCAGCCAACCAATGGCGGCTATCAGCCAACCAACTATCAAAATAACGGTTACCAGCCAACCAACAACTATCAGCCTAGCAACGGTTACCAAAACAACGGTTACCAGCCAGCCAATACCTATCAGCCAAACAGTTATCAACCAAGCTCATACCAGCCAAGCTCATATCAGAATACTCAGCAGCCTACAAACGCTTTTTCAAATGCTGCAAATGTAGTCACTAACACTACTAGAAATATTTGGATTATTATTTCAGTGGTGGTAGTTGTTGCAGTAGCGGCCTTCGGCGGTTACAAAGTAATGACTAATCATTCCACACCTTCTACACCACATTACAATTGCTCTGCAGAAAAAAGTGCAAACATTGAAGAGTACATGCATTGCCACCCAGCAAAAATTGAAAAATTCAAAAATGGACTAGAAAATAGCAACACACCGTTCATTGTAACATTTGATGCCAAAGGTGATCAGCTCAATGTAAACGCAAAATTCAAAGAGCACATATCTGACATGCAAGTTTCAGCAATGAGAATAGGACTTCAAGAAGCAAGTACAAATTCCTTAGGTTTCATGTCAGAATCATCAGTTAGTGACGTTAAGAGTAAAATAATTGCTCCAGTACACTTAAACTTCACATTCATGAACGATGATGGTTCTATTATCGCAAGTAAAGATTTCACTATTAATTAACGATCAGACTAACATATAGTAAATGCGCCTTTGCTTACTCAAAACAAAGCAGAGGCGCATTATTATTAGCAGATAAATTTCTCTACTAAATTTCTATACTAAAGAAAATATTATTTGCGACTAAAAATTGTGGACAGCATCGTTACACTTCGCGAAACAGCACAAGAAACAGTCATCGGAATAATCATAATAAGCGGAACATTCACTAATTGCGCTACCAAAAAAAGAGCAAACCATAAAGATTTTCGACTTGCAGTCAGTAAACTAGCGGCACCAAAAATAGCAGCAATTACCAATATTTTAGGCTGACTTGATAATATGCTACCGATCATCGGAAATTTCATACTAAAAACGCCCACAATCAAACCAAAACTAGCACCCGATGACATACTAGGCTGAAGCACACCACCACTTGCTCCAGCTCGTAGAGTACAACTTGTTAAAAGAATTTTTACAAAAGCAAGCAGCGTCAAAGTTATAAGCACACTCTTGTCAATCGAAATATTATTTCTCGCAGCATTATAAGCGTACTGTGCTAAAGCGCGACCGTTACCCATAATTGCTGAATTCCACGCCGCTATTAATCCTGTTATAAAACCAACTATTGGCAAAAGATACAAAATTTTGTAATTATGCGCACTATTGGAACGCGCCCAACGAATTAACTTATTAAAAAAAGTTCCTACAATGCCACAAATAAAACCAACAATAATTGCAAGAAACATTACCGGCATATTTATAACGTCAATATCATCAAGACATGGAAGACAATAGTATGATTCATTTCCAAGAGCCAAAACGCTAGTGAAGGAAGCAATTTCACTCATAAATAATGCAATAACAAAAATACCAAATTTTTGTATAAGCCAATACCATTTCGAACGTTTCAATGATGATTGTGACTCATGTGCAAAGCGTGGAATTTGAACCAAGCCTAATGCCATAATCGCACCTGCAATTGGCGAGCGATAAACTCCTGCTAAACCAGCTCCAGCGGCACTTGCTACCAAAATGCAAGATTGAAATTCATTAATACGAAACACACGAAGCAATTTCTGAGTAAGCATTGCTGCTAATTCGCGAGGAGCAACTTCCCTACCTAAACTTGCCCCAGAAGAAACAATAAGAATTTGCAAGAATACATGGATAATTGTTGTATGCCATGACATTATTCGACCACGAACAGCATGAGCTATATCAACAATACGATTCGAAGATTTTCCCCATAACCACATCCATATACTAGCAGCAATAATCATAGCTATTAGTGGAATAGAGACATAGTGAAATATTGATAATCCAACTGGCGAAGGCTTCGAAGCAGATTCATAAGTTCCAAAAGCTACACTCTGTATAAAATGCAGCAATAACGTTAATATTACTGCACAAAAACCAGCGACAACTGCAGAAAGAAAAGCAAGAAAACCTAATCGCAAACATTGCACAGAATAATACAAACACTTACTAGGTTGTTTACCGCTTACTACTTGCAAATTGTGCTTTTTCATTAGCAGCAGCCTTCCTTATTGTATTTGCTTTTATATTTCTACTTAAAGCATAACAATAAAACGCAAGAAACCCAGAGCATAAGCCCTGGGTTTCTTACAAACAAATATTAGAAAGTATTAAAACTTATCTTACTTTGAAAGTTCGTCTGCGACTTCAGCAGCCTTAGTAGCAGCCTTTACGCTTTCTTCTTCAGAATCATCTTCTTCAGTTAAGAAAGCGCTCAAGTCGATGGTTTCGCCGCCAGCAACAAACTTTACTGCACGCATACCAGCGATTAAGCCCTTAGAACGAGCTACTTCCTGAACTGCAGAACCAAGCTGTCCATTGTTCACAATTGCGTTAATAAACTGGCTTGGATCCATGCCGTACTGCTGTGCTACAGAAACAAGGAAGTTAGAAACGTCGGAATGAGACACTTCAACATCCAACTGCTCAGCTAAAGCATCGAGAACCATCTGGTCACGAATTTCCTTTTCAGCAGCTTTTGCAGCCTCTTCCTTCTGCTCGTCAGTGGCCTTTTCTGGATCTGGAGTCATGCCCTTCAAGTGTTCGGCAACAGCCTTCTCCATAACGCCCTTTGGTACAGGAATTTCAACTTCTTCCTGAATCTTTGCAATAAAAGCATCGCGAGCAATAGTAGCCTGACGACCTTCATTGGACTGTTCGCAAATCTTACGAACATCAGCCTTAAGCTCATCCAAAGTATCAAACTCAGAAGCTTCCTGAGCGAAGTCATCATTAAGCTCTGGCAATTCCTTAGCCTTTACGGAATTAACCTTTACCTTAACCTGAGCCTTCTCACCCTTATGCTTTCCAGCTTCCAAAGTTCCTTCGAAAGTTGTTTCTTCGCCGGCAGAAAGACCATCCAAAGCCTCATCCAAACCGTCAAGCATGGTGTTAGAGCCAAGCTCGTAGCTCACACCTTCCTGGGAGTCGACAACTTCATCATCGATGCGAGCTTCCAAATCAATATTGGCAAAATCGCCATTCTTAGCAGGACGATCAACACCAACAAGCGTGCTGAAACGCTGACGCAAAGCTTCAAGTCTGGCATCAACATCAGCATCGGTTACTTCTGGCTTCTCAACCTCAATCTCAACGCCCTTGAACTTGTTGAGCTTAAACTCTGGACGACGCTCAACAGTTGCAACAAACTTGAGCTTAATTTCATCTTCTGCAGATTCTGGAACTTCCTGAACATCAAATTCTGGCTGATCCATTGGGCGAATCTTCTTCTCTTCCAAAGCCTTAGAATAAAGCTCTGGTACAGCAGAATTCAAAGCTTCTCCGGCAACAGCACCGAAGCCAACTCGCCTATCTACAACTTTTGCTGGCACATGTCCCTTACGGAAACCTGGGACATTAATCTGCTTCGCAATCTCTTTACGAGCCTCGTCTAAGAATGGCTCAAAATCTTCGAGATCTGCGGTAATGGTGAGCTTAACTTTAGTTGGCTCAAGATTCCTGACGCTGATTTTCACGCTTCATGCTCCTGAAATTACGTTTTCTAGCTTCTGCCATATGGCACAACCGTTACATGATAGCGCGAGTTACGGACTCAGTTATCAATCGAGTTTGCCATTCGCGAGCGCCTTGCTCACTTAAGAATGTTTGAACATCAATATGTTGCACATCATCATGCCAGCAAAGATTACGAATAATCTGCGGTTTTATGATGATTTCTGCAGGAGTATGAGTGTCTTCAGAAATCTGATTTAGTGTGTCTTTTACTCTCTGTAAGCATTCGTAACGTTTAGGGTGATGCTCTTTCCAATATTTCATAGATCTAGGAGCACTCTGCTTATCTAAAACATCTTGATCTTGATTACTCTGGTCAGAGCTAATTTGCTCATAGCCATTTTGATCATGAAAATACGTATGAGAAATATCACTATCTTCGTCTGAACTGTTATCTTCTTTGATTACCATAGCATTTTCGCCTTTTTTTGCTTTTGCTATAGCATCTTCAATAACACGTTTCCAAGTTGTCGGTCGAATTTTGCGCTGAATTGGAGCGTAACGTTCGAACATTTTATCTTGTTCCCCACCTGTATGTACGCGTACTCTTTCGTTTAATATTCGTATAGATCTGAAAGATTTTGCATTACCAGGCTTACGTTTTCCTGCTTCTATAATTGCAGCATCTGAAAGCAAAAGTGTTGGCGCAATATCGTACTTTTTTGCTAATTTGTCTCTTTCTTCCCACAATGATTTTGCAATCACTAACCCAACTCTATCGTGCATAAGTACGCTAATATGCGATATTCTAAGCCATGGTCGCGGGTGTGGAGCTTTCTTTTGTGCTCCTTGTTTCAATAAGTGAGCAAATTCTTCTTCGGCCCATAAAAGTTTTCCTTGTGCGCGTAATTCTGCACGCATCGCTTCTTCTAATTCAATTAGCAATTCAACGTCTAAAGCAGCGTAATTTCGCCAATCTCTAGGAAGTGGTCGGTAAGACCAGTCTGCTGCAGAATGTTCTTTTGCAAGAGTCAATCCTAAATAATATTCTGTTACTGAACTTAAACCGAAGCGCTTTCTGCCAAGTAATTTAGCTGCAATCTCAGTATCAAATAAAGCTTTTGGCTGTAAACCAATATCGAAAAATCCTGGCAAATCTTGTATAGAGTCGTGAATAATCCAAGGAGCACCCCCTACAGCTTCGTTAAATTCATGCCAATCAACGCCAAGTTTTCCTAATGCTATTGGATCTAGCAATCCAATTCCTGCACCTTTGCGTTTGAATTGAATAAGCCAATCTTCGTGACCATATCTAAAACCGGATGCTCTCTCAGCGTCTGCAGCCAAAGGCCCGGAGCCGGCTGCCAACAGACTACAATAATCTTTATATGCTTCAAGCGTATCAATAACTTCTGGAACTCCTTCTCGTGGCTCTTTTAAGAGCTTTGGTTCCTCGTTCAAGAATGCCTCCTGATTGTACGCTTTAGCCAAATTATTGCATATTATTCTACAGTTTTCTGCAGAATATTCTGTAGAAAATATTTAAGCCGCGTTAGAAGCTTTTAAGCTTTAACACGGCTTCAACTTTCGCACACAACTACGACTAATCAAAAAATAAATAATCAATCTGTTTTATTGTTTTCTAATTCGTAAGTTAAGTGCGTAACAAGATTAGTCTTAAGGTATCGAGTAAGAGAAAACACAACTACAGATACTATAAATGTTGGCATGCAGTATCCAATATATAAACCTAACGAAAAGTGTGTTTTTGAAAAAGTAACAATTTCTGTAATAACAACTATCGCAATCGATAGTATTGGCACTTCAATAAGCAACTTCTTGTCAAAAGAAGCAACAATATTTACTATCAATAAAATCGTTGGCAAAATAAAAATAATCATGACCATTGTATCGAATCCATAACGATCGTTACAATGCACAAAAATAGCCAGTGCCAACGTAAAAGCTAATGCAATCCAACAACCTATTCTGCGCTTCATTGCGTATCCTTTCTCTAAAAAGGGTATTTGTGTAATTATACAAAATCCTTTTAAAAAAAAAACAATACAATACGCAAAAATTACCTAAATTATAGTTACATTTTTGACGCAATTTAAACGCAGTCTAATACACTACAAAACCGTGGTCTTTGAACTGGTTTACAACTCGCTCTTTAAGTGCTCTAGAAGGTCCTTTTTGATTCTCAAGTGGGTATGGAATTCGAAGCTCATGCCACTTTGGGCGGCCTAGTTGATGGAATCCAAGCACGTCAATATGCTCAACAGCATCACCAAACGAATCGCAAATTTCGGCAACTTTTTCAACATTTTCTTCGCTGGATGTCAAACCTGGAACGAGCACAAAACGCACCCAAATCTTCTTACCAGCTTTTGCTAAGCGTTGACCAAAGTCAATAGTTGGCTGAAGCAAGCCGCCGGTAACTTTTTTATACGTTTCTTCAGTGCCTGATTTAACGTCAAGAAGGCAAAGATCAATGTCTTCAATCATTTCGTCAGTGTAATTGCGATTCAAAAAGCCCGAAGTATCTAAGCAAGTATGCACGCCCATTTCTTTTGCAGCACGAAAAACTCTAGATACAAAAGCCGGCTGCATCATTGATTCTCCGCCAGAAAAAGTAATTCCGCCGCCCGTTGCTTTAAAAAGACTTTGATAACGATCTACTTTTTTAATCATCGCATCTAAGTAGACTGGCTTTCCGTCGCGCATTTTCCAAGTATCAGGATTTTGGCAGTACTGGCAGCGAAGCGGACAACCGCTCATAAAAACAGTCATACGAGTGCCAGGACCATCAACAGAAGTGTTAATATCCCAAGAGTGTACGAACCCAATATCGCCTGTTTTAAGAGCAACAAGGCGATCTTTACGATCTAACCCAATTGGAGATTCAAAGCCGGAAAGACCACCCATTAAAGTTTGGCGAGCATACTCTTTTGACTCCTTCAACATATGTTGAGTTGTAGTACGGAATGCTGCATTTTCAGCCATCTAACTGCCCTCCAAACTATGTATGAACAATGAACAAAAGCCGGGAGCGAAACAACCTCACTCCCGGCAGTGTTCAACAATTAACCAAATCAGTCAGTAACTGAACCCTGGTGGAAAGTACGAGAAATAACGTCAAGCTGCTGCTCCTTAGTGAGCTTTACGAAGTTCACTGCGTAGCCAGAAACTCGAACCGTCAAATGCGGATACTTTTCTGGGTGCTCAACAGCATCCTCAAGCTGTTCCTTACGCAAAACGTTGATGTTTGCGTGGTACAAGCCGTGACCGTTGCCGGCATCCAAAATACCAACAAGATTGTTAATGCGCTCATCTTCGTCACGACCCAAACCGTCAGGAGTAATCGTGTTCGTAAGCGAAATGCCATCGAGAGCATCATCGTAATCAATCTTGCCAACGGAGAACATAGATGGAAGCATACCGTGCGAATCCATACCGTTCTCTGGGTTTGCGCCCGGAGCGTACGGAGTGCCCTTCTTATGTCCGGATGGGAAGGAACCAGTATTCTTGCCATACTCAACGTTAGAAGTAATAGTCAAAATAGACTGAGTTGGAACAGCATTACGATAAACAGGCAAACGCTTTACCTGACCCATAACAGTGCTTACAACCCACTTAGCCAAGTCGTCTGCGCGATCGTCATCATTACCGTAAACAGGGAACTCACCAACAGTCTTGTAACCAACGATTAAATCGTCGTCACCGCCCTCGATGTACTCGTACTCGTGGCCTTCAGTAGTCTTAGCATCCTTGTTGTAAATTGGGTAAACCTTCGCATACTTCAAAGCAGCCAAAGAATCTGCAGCAATAGACAAACCGGACATACCGCAACCAAGCGTACGATAGACTTCCCTATCATGCAAAGCCATCTCAATGGACTCGTAAGCGTACTTATCGTGCATGT
The DNA here is from genome assembly GCF_050320365.1 of Gardnerella sp. 2492. Classification (NCBI taxonomy): domain Bacteria; kingdom Bacillati; phylum Actinomycetota; class Actinomycetes; order Bifidobacteriales; family Bifidobacteriaceae; genus Gardnerella; species Gardnerella sp. 2492. The sequence continues at coordinate 315,730 of NZ_CP186952.1, forward strand.
AGTGAATGATATTCAAAGCCTCAATATAAGTCTCCGAAAGCCATTCCAAAGCCTTCTCGTAGTTGGCCTTAACTTTCTCATAGTCGAGAGTGCCGTCAGCTTCTGGACGAATTGGCTCAACAACACCCTTATCGATAACCTGCATGCCGGTCATCTCATCACGACCGCCGTTAATAGCGTAAAGCAAAGCCTTAGCAGAGTTCACACGAGCAGCAAAGAACTGCATTTGCTTACCGACGCGCATTGGTGAAACGCAGCAAGCAATAGCAGCGTCATCACCCCAATGCTCACGAATATCTTTATCAGACTCGTACTGAATTGCAGAAGTGTCGATAGAGATTCGTGCGCAGAAACGCTTGTAGGCTTCTGGAAGCTTTGGATCCCAGAAAATAGTGATATTTGGCTCAGGACCAGGTCCCAAATGCTCAAGAGTTAAAGTGTTGAGCAAACGGAACGAAGTCTTGGTTACGAAAGTACGACCATCCTCGCTGAAGCCTGCATCGGACCAGGTTGCCCAGTAAGGATCACCTGAGAAGATTGCGTCATAATCCTTAGTACGCAAGAAGCGCACAATACGAAGCTTCATAACAAGAGCGTCAATGATCTCCTGAGCGTCGGTTTCGTTAATTAAACCAGCCTTCAAATCGCGCTCAAAGTAGCAATCGAAGAATGCAGAAACACGACCGAAGCTCATTGCAGCGCCATCCTGGCTTTTAACAGACGCAAGATAACCCATATAAGTCCACTGAACAGCTTCCTTAGCAGTCTGAGCTGGGCGGCTCAAATCCAAACCGTACTCGTTGCCCAAGTTAATAAGCTGCTTCAAAGCCTTAATCTGCTCATCATGCTCTTCGCGGAAGCGAATCCAATGCTCAATCTCAGTCTCAGTAAAGTCGTTGCGGTATGGAATCGAATCCTTGTCACGCTTCTTGAACTCAATAAGCATATTCACGCCGTAAAGAGCCACTCGACGATAATCGCCAATAATACGACCACGGCCGTAAGCATCTGGCAAACCGGTTAAAATCTTGTTGTGGCGAGCAATCTTAATATTCTTGGTATAAACACCAAACACGCCATCGTTGTGAGTCTTGCGGTAGACAGTAAAGATTTTCTTAATTTGAGGGTCTACTTCCTTGCCAGCTTCTTTAATAGCCTGCTCAACCATACGCCAACCACCGTTTGGCATCATAGCGCGCTTGCAAGGCTCATCAGTTTGCAAACCTACGATAACATTATCTACTTCAGGGCTTTCAATGTAGCCTGCTGGCATTGCATCAATGCCTGCTGGAATATGGGTTTCAACATCGTATACGCGACGCTCACGCTCAACAGCCAAATAATTATCATCGAGGTACTTCCACATATGCTTTGTTTTTTCTGTAGCATTTGCAAGGAAGCTCTCATCACCTTCATACGGCGTATAGTTCTTCAAAATGAAATCGCGAACGTCAATATCTTTCTTCCAATTTTCGCCCGTAAAACCATTCCACGCTTTTGTACGAAGATCCTCATCGGTGAGAACGGATGCATCTGTTGCGGTCATATTATGTGACTCCTTTCGTATCCGCAGCGCACCTTCACGCTGTCTTACTTAAATGTTAGAGCATGAAAAAGTGCTACACGCGATAAACGAAAGATTTTGCAGTGACTTACATCACATTTTCACTCTCTAAAAGCAGTAGTAACTGGCATTCTTCTATCTCTTCCGAAAGCCAATCCACTTACTTTAGGCCCTAACGGATATTGCCGTCTCTTCCACTCTGCTCGGTCGACCAATCTCATAACAATATCTACAGTATTCGCGTCAAAACCGTCTGCAAGAAGATCTCTACGTCCATGCGCATGCTCAATATGCGCCGCAAGAACGCTATCAAGCAGCTCATATTCCGGAAGTGAATCTGAATCTTTCTGCCCAGGTCGTAGCTCAGCGCTAGGTGGCTTAATTATGGAATTAACAGGAATAATCACACCATCTTCAGGAACTTTACTTACGTTACCTGTACTTGCAACTATTGGAAGCATTCCCAAACCAACTCCGTTTTGCGCAGCTTTATTCCTCCAACGAGCAAGAGCCCAAACTCGTGTTTTAAACAAATCTTTAATAGGAGCATATCCTCCAACAGCATCGCCGTAAATAGTAGAATATCCACAAGCAAGCTCAGATTTATTTCCGGTTGCGAGCGCAAGAAGACCTTTTGAATTAGAGTACGCCATTACTATTACGCCACGAATTCTAGCCTGCAGGTTTTCGGCAGCAACTCCTTGCACTTCAAGTTGCGTTTGGAAAGATTTAAACAATGGCTCTATTGGCTGCACTTCGTAGTGTGCTCCAAGTCTTGTAGCTAAATCTTTAGCATCATCTTTAGAACCATCGGAAGAATACATACTTGGCATTGAAATACCCCAAACGTTTTCTCCGCCGCAAGCATCTGCTGCCATGGTTGCTACTAATGCCGAGTCAATTCCTCCAGAAAGTCCTAAACAAACTCCTTTAAAACCGTTCTTACGCATGTAATCTTTAAGGCCTAAAACACATGCACAATAAACTTCTTCATCAGAATTTAAGCTTTTTGCGATTGTTGATTCTTTTTGTTTAGACAAATTTCTATCGAAATCAAAGTATGATAAATCTTCATCAAAAAGTGGCGAACGTTCAAGTAAACTACCATCTGAGTCTACGACAAAACTTGCTCCGTCGAATACGAGATCATCCTGTCCTCCAACCTGATTTACGTATACTACTGGCGCTTTTACTTGTTTTGCTCTTTTTGCAGCAATCTGATAGCGTACGTGAGTTTTTCCCTCTTCATATGGAGATCCGTTCATTGTAACAAGAAGATCGATGCCAATATTGGCTAGTTTTTCAACCGGTCCTCCGTCTTGCCAAATGTCTTCACAAATAGCAAAACCTATGCGATTTCCGTCAACGTTCATAACCGTGCACTCGTTGCCGGAAGAGAAAATACGAAATTCGTCAAATACGCCGTAATTTGGTAAGAAATGCTTATCGTAGTTGAGTTTTATTTCTCCGTCGTGAAGTACAAGAAGCCTGTTTCTTGGTTTTCCGGAATTTTCGTCTACTCCTACAGTTCCGACTACTACGTATAAGTTACCTAAGTTTTCTTTTTTAAGATTTTCTGCTAATTCTTCTGCTGCTTTCGAAGCGGCTGTTCTAAATGTTGCTCGTAACGCTAAATCTTCAATAGGATATCCAGTAAGTGTCATTTCTGGAAAAACTACTATTTTTGCGCCATCTTGCGCTGCCCTGCGCGAGTATTGCACTATTTTATTGCTGTTACTTTCTATATTTCCTACGCAAGTATCAATCTGCGCTAAAGCTAATCGCAATGAAGTCATACGTAACAGTGTAATCTACGGTCTGCAACTAGATATTTAAAAGTGTTTTGGTTGAATCTTTTGTACTCGACACGCAGATTCGTCATAAATTTGTAATAATTCTTTATAACATTATAACCTTTAACCCTGTTTTTGCAGCTTTTTTCAACGCGTTATAAGTAATATAAATAATGTAACCGTAGAAAAATAAGAATCTCTGCAATATATTTGTACCGTGTTACTCGCGAAGGGGAATAATTGCGAGAGCGAGAAAGAAGTTAGGTAGATGAAGCCATACCACTTTTAAAGTGTGCGTGCCGTTCGTTATACCCGCCCAGCATAAGGAGCTGAGCGGGTTTTTGTATAAAAATCAACACTTTCGCAACATACCCGTCAAACAAAGGCCACGTAATCATGTAAACTGGCTAATAATTCGACATTTTTGCAGGGGTGCTTTCCGCAAGAAAGCTGAGATAGGCCAACAAGCCTGACCCTTCGAACCTGTTAGTTAATACAACGTAGGGAGCAATGAAAAATAGCATGACCTCGAATTATCCATACGCATCAATGCGTGATCAATTTAATCTCAGCGCTTGTTTTATAGCAGATCCGCAAGTTTGCTCTAATCGACCGCTTACTGATGTTGTTGATGATGCATTACGCGCTGGCGCAACTTTTATACGTCTTCATTGCAACAATGAAAATGCTAAAGAAATAACAACAATAGCTCGTGATATCGCGCAAATAATCGAAGATAACAACAAGTGCGATTCGGTAACGTTTGTTATTGACGAGCGTGTTGATGTTGCTTGGCAAGCTCGTAATCAAAGCATTAAAGTTGACGGCGTGCACTTAGCTCAAAGCGATATGGAACCTAGAGAAGCACGCGCACTGCTTGGCGAAGATGCCGTAATTGGTTTGTCTGTTGAAACTGAAAGCTTAGTAAAAGTTATAAATGAGCTTCCAGATGGCTGCATTGATTACATTTGCGTAACTGCAATGCACAATCCTGAAGAAGGCTGCGAAAACACTACTGCAGCTTACGATTTAGAAGCTAATCACACAACGCTTGATGAAGAAAAAATTAATACGATTTGCAAAGCAAGTGATTTCCCTGTTCTTGTTGGCGGAAAAACTCAGCTTGACGATGTAGATATGATTGCTAGCACTAAAGCTGCTGGCTTCTTTATTTCGCAAGTTTTGTACGATTCAGAAACGCCAGAATCTACAATGCACGAATTTGTTGAGCATTGGAATAAGGTACGCGGTGATGCAAAACACGGTTACGCTAAGCGAGTAAAAGTTTCCGAAAAATCTGAGGAAAAAACTGAAGAAAAGAAACCAGCTTTTATTAACGCTAAGGAAGCGAAGGAAGCTGCAAAACTTCAAAAGCAACAGCGTGTTGATATTGCCGCACGCGGATGCACTCAGAGGGACAAAGCTCATATCCGTAAGACTACGCCAGTTCATTTTGAATACGAGTATGGTTCTTACGATTTGGAAGTTCCTTACACTGAAATTAAGCTTTCAGACACGCCTGGAGTAGGTCCTAACCCTCCTTTCCACGATTACAATACTGAAGGTCCTAAGTGCGATCCTAAGGAAGGTTTAGCTCCTCTTCGTCTCGATTGGATTCGAGACCGTGGTGACGTAGAAGAGTATGAGGGTCGTAGGCGTAATCTCCAGGATGATGGTAAGCGTGCTATTAAGCGCGGTAAAGCCTCAAAGGAATGGCGCGGACGCATGCATAAGCCTATGAAGGCTGTAGATCATCCTATTACTCAAATGTGGTATGCACGTCACGGAATTACTACTCCAGAAATGCAGTATGTTGCTACTCGCGAAAACTGTGATGTGGAACTTGTTCGCTCCGAACTTGCAGCAGGACGTGCTGTAATTCCTTGCAATATCAACCATCCTGAAGCCGAACCTATGATTATTGGTTCTCGCTTCTTAACTAAGCTCAACGCAAACATGGGTAATTCTGCTGTTACGTCTTCTATTGACGAAGAAGTAGAAAAACTTACGTGGGCTACTAAGTGGGGCGCGGATACCGTTATGGATCTTTCCACAGGTAACGATATTCACACGACTCGCGAATGGATTTTGCGCAACTCCCCTGTTCCGATTGGTACTGTGCCAATGTATCAGGCTTTGGAAAAGGTTGAGGATGATGCTTCTAAGCTAAGCTGGGAGCTTTTCCGCGACACTGTTATTGAGCAGTGCGAGCAGGGCGTTGACTACATGACAATTCACGCAGGCGTGCTCCTTCGCTACGTGCCACTTACTGCAAACCGCGTAACCGGCATTGTTTCCCGCGGCGGCTCCATTATGGCCGAGTGGTGCTTGCAGCATCATCAGGAAAGCTTCCTTTACACTCATTTTGAAGAATTGTGTGAGATTTTCGCGAAGTACGATGTTGCGTTCTCTTTGGGTGACGGCTTGCGTCCAGGTAGCTTGGCTGATGCGAACGATGCGGCTCAGCTTTCCGAACTTATGACTCTTGGTGAGCTTACTAAGATTGCTTGGCAGCATGATGTGCAAGTTATGATTGAAGGCCCAGGCCACGTACCATTCGACACTGTGCGTATGAATATTGAGATGGAGAAAGCGATTTGCCAGAATGCTCCATTCTATACGCTTGGTCCTTTGACTACTGATACTGCCCCAGGCTACGATCACATTACTTCCGCTATTGGTGGCGTAGAGATTGCACGCTACGGTACTGCAATGCTTTGCTATGTGACTCCTAAAGAGCATTTGGGATTGCCTAACAAAGACGATGTAAAGCAGGGCGTAATTGCGTATAAGATTGCTTGCCATGCGGCAGATCTTGCTAAGCATCATCCGCATGCTATGGATCGCGACAACGCAATCAGTAAGGCTCGTTTTGAGTTCCGCTGGTTGGATCAGTTCAATTTAAGCTACGATCCAGATACTGCTATTGCTTTCCACGACGATACTCTTCCTGCAGAGCCAGCAAAAATGGCTCACTTCTGCTCAATGTGCGGACCAAAGTTCTGCTCAATGGCTATTTCGCAGAATATTCGTAAGCGTTTTGGCGGAGCTGCTCAACAGGAACAGCTTGTCGAAGAAGCACGTACCCAAGCAATTAGCGATGGTATGAAAGAGATGAGTAAGAAATTCCAAGAATCTGGATCTTCTTTGTACCAGCGCTTGTGATTTCATAAGCGTGTGATTTGCGAAAATTTGATTTGCGAAAATTTGTAAGTGCAAGTGGATAAACACAAATACTTACAAGTTTTCGCAAATAATTAAATCTTGTAATGTATAAATAGAAGAAGGTTACAACAAATACGCGGGCTTGTGGTTGAGCTTACTGCTTAACTATGAGCCCGCTTTTATTATGAATAATTCTCTTGTTTTTAATAATTTTCTTAATAATTCTTTTTAACACAATTACAATTTGCAGTCTTCAACTTATGTGAAAATTGTACTCATGACTACAGTTATTATGCACACCTCTGAAGGTGATATTAAAATCAATTTATTCGACAGTAAAACTCCAGAAACAGTGAAGAATTTCATTGGTCTTGCCACTGGCGAGAAGGAATGGAAAGATCCGTTCACTGGTGAATCCTCTCATGAACCTTTCTATAATGGTTTAACTTTCCACCGCATTATTAAAGATTTTATGATTCAGGGTGGCTGCCCACTTGGTACAGGAACTGGCGGTCCTGGATATGAGTTCGATGATGAGATTGATCCGTCACTGAAGTTCGATAAGCCTTATTTGCTTGCTATGGCGAATGCTGGTAAGCGTCGTGGACGCGACGGTCGTTTGCATGGTACTAACGGCTCACAGTTCTTTATTACTACAGTTCCTACTCCTTGGTTGGATGGCCATCACACTATTTTTGGCGAAGTAGCTGATGATGATTCAAAAGCTGTGGTAGATAAGCTCGATGCATTCGCAACCGACCGATCTGATGCTCCACTCGAACCAGTTGGAATCATGTCTATTGAAGTTTTGTGACGCAAAACTTGCGTAAGTAATACAAACGTTTTGTTGTGATCGAATACTTTTCTGACATTCGCCACTAGGACAAAAAGTGTGTGAAAAGTAAGCTCATAACCCTTACGACAGTAAGGTTCAATGCTATATCGAATGTGGGTTATTTACTTATGTGCGGTGGCGTTATAAGAATCTATTAGCTGAATATTGAACAATAAATTGTCAAACGTTACGCGCGCAGAACGCATACTGCACCAGTAACGAAAAATCGGCAATATGCGTTACTAGTGCAGCGCGACGACCTGCCTGAGCGATGCGATTTAGCGCGCGAAGGCAACTCGGAGCGGAAACTCGCTCGCGTTGGAAGTCCAGTGGACTTCCAACGCGAGTTTCGTAAGCGAGCGCGTAACCCGCGCGAGCGCCAACTGCGAGAAGAACGAAAAAGCTATAGTGTGCGTTACTCATGCAGAACACACACTGCACCAGTAACGAAAAATCGGAGTTATACGTTATGCGCGCAGATTACGTACTGCACCAGTAACGCGTGACCGTTGTTTTCTCAGTTAATTAATAACAAAAAGCCTCACTTGTGAAATCAATCGCAAGTGAGGCTCATTGTTATTCAACTATTTAATTATTCAACCGTTTATTTAATTTAATCGAATTAAATTAAATATAACTTACTACTTGCTGCTGTGACGAGAAATACCACGACGCTTAGAAACGAAGAGCGCAACACCAGCAGCAGCAACACCAGCAGCAAACACGCCAAATGCAGACACATTACTACCAGTCTTGCTTAACTTCATGCCCTTAGAACGCTTCAAAACCTGAGCGCGAACAGAAGCACGAACAGAAGCACGAACCTCATCCGCATGAGCCTTAGCATCAGCCAAAGCCTTACGAGCAGCAGAAAGCTTCTGAGCCGCAGCATCAACCTGAGCCTGAGTTGCATTAGGATCAGCAGCAACCTTCTTAGCTTCAGCCAAAGCAGCGTCCAAAGCCGCCTGAGCTTTAGCAACTTGAGCATCCGCCTGCTTCACAGCCTGGTTACTCTCAACAGCAACATCCACAGCAGCAGAATTTGCGCCATTAGCAGCATTGGCGTTGGAGCCAGCGTTGTTGTTAGCAGTATTACCAGCGTTACCGGCATTACCAGCGTTTGCGCCAGAGTTTGCAGCATTACCAGCGTTTGTGTTACCAGCGTTGTTGTTGCCAGCTCCGGCATTACCAGGCTGAGAATCAGCTTCAGCACTATCAATCTGAATGTTCAACTCGCCCTTATCCACAGTAGTAGGCGCATTATCATTCACACCAAAGCCAGCGCCACCAGGGACTGGGCTTGGAAGCGGAGTTGGAGTTGGCTTCAAATCATTCTCAGCCTTCTTCAAATCCTCAGCAGCCTGATTCACCTGATCTTGAGTTGCATTTGGATCATTATTAACTTCGTTAGCATGATACAAAGCGTGATCATAAGCCTGCTTCTTATCCGAAGGAGCATTATTGTACTCATCCGAATTATGAACATCGCTACCATCGTTAATGCCCTGCTGCAAGTGAGACTTATCAACAGAAGGCGTTGGAGTTGGAGTTGGCTCGATTGGTTTCTTGCCTTTAAGAGCCTCTTCAGCTGCCTTAAGATTTGCAAGAGCTTCATTAACAGCTTTTTGCTTTTCAGCTTGAGTCTTTGGCTTCTGCGTGCCGCCTTGAGATGGATCTTGTTGATGATTATCGCTAGTCAACTGTTTGATGAGTTCCTTAGCAGTATTAAGAGCGTTATTATAAGCGTTCTGCTTTTCTTGAGAATCATACTTATACGCATCGGAAGAAGTAGTTGTAGATTCTTGACCAATCTCATTTTGCAAATCAGTTGTGTCAACGCCGTCAAGAGCTAAGCGAGCTTTAACAAGCTTTTCAAGAGCAGCGTCAATCTCCTTCTGCTCTGCCGATTCTTTATCTGCAGTAGAAATATCAGCAGTATCAGCTTCCTTCAAAACTGTTTGAGCTTCACCCAAAGCCTTGTCAAACGCATCCTTCTTTTCTTTAGAAGAAGTGTTGTAAACAGGATTGCCCGGCTTTGCAGGATCTGCAGGAGTAGCTGGCTTGTAGGTATTATCGGAGTCAATCTCAGCTTTAAGAGCATCAGTCTTAAGACCAGCGCTCTTTGCATTAGGATCAATATCGCACATTGCTTTAAGAAGATCGTCATACAAAGTATTGACTTCATCAGCGCTCTTATCAGCGCCCTTGTCAGCTTTAGTTAGAGTTGTTGCATCCGAGAGATAATCATCGAATGCTTTCTTCTTATTCTGATCTTCTTCAGAACCAGTGAGCTGAGAGTACTTGCCATATTTCTCATTCTTAAAGTCGTTAGCTTTCTTCTCCAACTCTTCAAGACGAGCCATAGCATTATCTGTGTTTGCAGCGTTAGCGAGCACATCGTCAATGTCGTCAGAAGTTGTTCCGTCAGCGTTCTCGTGATCAGAAGCATCAGTGTCTTTAAGAATTGCCTTAAAAGCTTCCTTCTGAGCATTGTTTAAATGCTCGAAGTTGTCAATAGCTTGCTTAGCAGCTTCAATCTTCTTAGCTTTCAAATAACGATTAGCAATACCCGTTGGGTCACCAAGCTTATCAGCCTTGTGGATTTTGCCAATAGCTTCTTGCTTCTTATCTGCAGGCAAGTCACTTTCACTGATTCGCTTAATTTGCGCATCTTTCTCTGCTTGGAGAGCAGCTGCATCGTTATCTGTGTTACCAGAAGCATCGCGCTTTGGCTTAGCAGCTTCGATTGCTTGATTTGCAGCGTTTATGGTTTCGTCTTTCACGCTTTCAAGAGCAGTCTTGATTTGAGAAGGCTTAGTTGCTTTCTTAACAGAAGATTCAGCATTATCAATTGCTTGAATAGCAGCTTCATATGCAGTTTTAGCAGTATTTTGCTGTTCAGGAGTCAATGCGTCATAAGCATTTTTAAGCGCATCTTTCTTCTCTTCAAGTTTCTTTGTTGCAGCATCTTTTGCTTTCTGCGTGTTTTTCACATTAGCTTTCTTTGCTTCTTCTAAAGCTTTGCGAATATCATCTGCAGTGGCATTAGAGTCTTGCAACTTACCATCAAGTGCTTTGAGAGTAGAATCTTCTTCAGGAGTAGAGCCCAGCACGCTGTTAAGAGCAGCGTCCTCATCGTGAGTATCTGCAGTATTTACATCAGCACCAGTACCGTGGTCAAGGAAGTAAAGCTGTTTAGCTTCCTCTTTAGCTTCTTTCTTAACACCCTCAAGTTCATTGCGTTTCTTGGCTTCGTCAAGAACGCTATTTACGCCGTTCTCGCCATCAATGCTAGTTGCATTACTAACCTTCTCCTTAAGAGTATTCTTCTCTTGTTCAGTCAAATTAGGAAGGTTCTCGATTGCGTTCTTAGCAGCTTCTTTAGCAGCTTTAAGCTCCTGATCCTTCTTTTCCTTTTCACCATTCTTGTTATCGTTAATGGTTTGCTGAACGTTAGGATCAGTCTTGTTCTTATTCGCCTGAGTATTAGCCTGATCAAGGACATCTTGAATACCCTTCTGATCGTTAGCATTATCAATATCACCCTTGAACTTCTTCTTCTGCTCAGGAGTCAGATTTGGATTACGGTCGATAATCTTCTTCGCATCCTCCTTCATCTGCTGGAGTTGCTCAGGAGTTAGAGCTGGGTTTTGTTCCTTAGACTTTGGAGTATACAAATCAGCTTTCTTAATACGAATCAATTCTTCCGCATTAGTGCTGGTAGTACCTGCTTTCCAGCCACGAACAACCAAATCTCCGGTATTTGAATCAACAACTACACTCGTCACACCACCTGCTTGCCTATCCCCAGTGTAAATATTCAAGCCGGATGTTCCACTTGTAGCAGGAGTTAAGCCATACGTGTTCGCATTGTTGACAGAAAGAACAGTAGCACTCTTAGAATAAGCATTCTCAAGCTTTGACCAATCATTCGTCGTATAGTTCTTCTTCAAGAACTGATCTACAACAATCTTCTTGTAATCATCATCGTTTGGCTCACCCTCATGAGTCAATGTCAACTTCTCAAAGTTGTACTTATACTCAACTGGCTTTGGCTTCTGATAATCAGCAATCTTCTTGATAAGATCACGAAGTTTTTGCTCATCATTCATGCTATTAATTTTATCGTCAGTAGCTCCGAGAGTATTTATAACATCATCTGTTAACTCTCCTGCTTTCTTTCGCTGGTCACGAAGCTGCTTAGCAAGCTCTTTCAATTTTTCAATGGTGTTGTCCTTAGGAGTCTGCTGAGTACCCTTTTTAACATACAAATCGCTGGCATTGATGGTAAACAACGGCATTTCCGACTCAGCATTCCAATCGGCACCATTGTCAGCATCAGGATCCCAAGGGTGACCATGAACTGTAATAGCAAAACCGTTAGTAGGATCTATACTAAATGAAGTCATCGGGCCATCATTAGGTGCTTTAGCACCATAGGCGCCCATATTCTTAGTACCAGCTTTTGGAGTCCATTTCGTATTAACAGTAACGCTGTCACTAACGGGTAAATCAGCTTCAGATACATTATCGTAATTGTCTCTTACAAACTGCTTTAATGCTTTAATGGCATCTTGAACAGTTGGATTATCTTTATCAGTTTCAATTTTTCTAACGTTATATATAAACTTATCCTTTTCATTCCCTGGGACAGTATCAGTCTTGCTTGTAGGCGTCTGCTGCGCAGGATTCTGAGTGCCGGCTCCATTTACCCTCTTCTTATAGAAGATTCCGATTGGATAAACCTTGTCCTCATAGCCCTCAGCCTTGAAAGTTACGGTACCATCCGCAATACTAATCGTTGCAGATGTTATAGTCACAGACTTACTAGGATCGTTTGCATCTTTTGCAGTACGCTTCATTAACTGCTTTTGAAGTGATGTAATTGAATCTGTAGCAACATTAGCATTCTTATCAAATGGATCAAATGCTACTTGGGTAGGATCAGCAGGCAAATCAACCGTGAACGTCTTCTTTTCTTCAGCTGGCTTTGGAGTTGGCGGCTTTGGAGTAGGAGTTTGCCCAGCAGCCTTCTTCTTTAAGAATTGCCAAGAAGGAATCTCTGTTGTTGAGCCATCTGCCCAAGTAATAATAGCGTTCTTGAAGTCCTTATCGAAGCTTACAGGAGTTGCACCATTCTTCTTAGCTGCAGTATAAACATCCAAGTCAGCGTTTGCTGTATCAAAGGCATCGGTTACCTTCTTTTGTTCATCTGCATCTAATTTTGAAGGATCTGTAACCTCAATTGGAGCAGGCACAACGTACGGCGCCCAATCGGCGATTGTTGCACCCTGATATACCAAAGAGGAATAAGGAATTGTAAGCTTGGAATTGTCCTTGTAATTAATAGTCAATTCCTGCTTATTGTTATCAAACGTATAAGCCTCAGCGTCTTGTTCCTTAACTTTATTAAGGAAGTCTTTGCCTGCATTTTCTTTCTTAAACGCAGCAATAATCGCGTTTTGATCATCAGTGCTTAACTTCTGCGGATTGACAACGCCCATCGGTGCAGGGTAGACAGGTGGGAACTTAACGTTATCTTTTTTATCTTCAACTACAAGCAACTTTCCAGGCATTTTAATTGTTGTATTGTCATGGAAAGTAAGAGTTGCAGTACCGTCTTTATCAACTTCAATCTTATCAAGAAGGTCTGTGAAATGCTTTGTGTTTTCATTAGCCTTCTTAATTGCAGCTGTAACCTTTGTCTTCTCGTCAGGCGTAAGACCATCGGCTTTAGCAACAGGCGTCAAAGCTGGATACTGAACCTTCAAGCTGTCTGCAATCTTTGGAGCGCGGTGAATCTGACCAGTAGCAATATGCCAGTTACCAGCAAAACGGTAAACGCCAGCAGCAAAACGAAGTGGATGCTCGTCACGGTTCTTCCACGCGTCATCCGTCAACTCTGCAACGTAAGTCATCTCATAGAAGCGCTTACCTGCAGACTCCCAATCAATAAACATTCCCTGCATGCCCTTAGAAGCATCATAGAAGTCTTTCCAATTGCCTGCATTAGTGCCGTTAGGATCGTAACCCTTGTTTTTACCACCATCGACACCAAGTAGCATAGCCAAGCCGTTCTTAGAAGTAAGCGTGCTTGGATCGGTAATATAGAATCTGGAAATACTCTTCCAATCCTTTGCGTCTCTGTAATGCTTAGTTGTATTTTCACTATCTTTTTTAAGACCTGGATTAGTAGTACCTGGAACAGTATCAGGTTTTCCTTCCTTCGTATACTTCTCAAAGCGGCTGTAAATAACATTGTGTACGTTAGTTAAACCTGCTGGAACACCATACCACCACATTGGACGGAATGCCCACTTATCAAATGAATTATCTTCAGAATTAAGATTTGCAACGTACTTTACGCGTACAAACTGGCCAAGAGGATCTCGGTTCTCATCTTTATCAGCATCTTCTTTGCTGCTGTAGTAATGAACTTCAATTTTAATTCGCTGTTTACTGTAGTTTGCGTCTGACTTATAACCGTAGTAAATGTTTCCGTCAGGTGCTACATACCCATCAGCATAAGCAGGCGCAGGAGAAACGAATACCCCCCCCCAAGCAACATTGATCCTGCAAGCATCGCAGCGCACACGCTCTTGGATAGTGGCGCATAAATAACGTTGTTACCAGATTTTTGCATAGATTTTTGCATAGATTTTTGCAAATCAGAAAGATGTTTTGCACTAACGATCTTCTTCGTCATTATTCCTCACCTCAACAATCTGTCTTCTTTATACTTCTGCTTATGCATAATTTGTAATATGCAATCATGCGGCAGCCAATAAATTAGCATTCGCTTCTTTCACATCAATTTGATATTTATAGAACGCTTCACACTCTCTTAATACGTTTCAGCGTACATAATTTGCAAACTGACAGTGACACAGGTTGAATATTACTCAAATATTCATACATTTCAAGCAGTTTTATGCTGTATTTCTTGTGATTTATATTTCATTACCGTATAAATTCCGCATAAACACCGTATAAATTCCGCATAAATCGTATGTTATAACGTCATAATATTCGTTAAAAAAATATAATACAACACACAAATACAACACGAAACACAAGTAGATTATTTGCTACTTCAAATACGGTTTTAACTCTTTAATAAGCAAACCGTTAGAAGCCACAACATCATTCTCTCTACGCCAGTGAATAGGACTTCCATCCCACTGACACACTTGACCCTGTGCCTCTTCAACCACTACAGCTCCAGCCGAAACTGCCGGAATATCCCACTGATGCAAATGCGGCTCAAAGTACGCATCATAAGTACCGTCAGCCACTTTGCACAAGTCAAGAGACGCAGGCCCAATGCGCTTAATATCCGCAGGACATACCTCTTCAATTGAAGAAACCACGTCAAGCGCGCGCTTTGATTCACCCGGTATGTAAGACATTCCGTAGCAAACCACAGATCCTTGCAAAGTTGAAGTCGTAGAAGGAGTAATTTTCTCGCGTTTCTCTCCTTGCGGAGTTCTACGAATACGAATCGCACCCTGACCTTTTGCAGCCAAATATGTAACCCCTAATGCTGGAGCGTGAACCACTCCAAGAACTGGCCTAGCTGAACCCTCATGATTGAATTCAAAAAGCGAAACAGTAAGAGTCCACTCTGCCATATCGCGATTGAAATTAATCGCACCATCAACAGTTCCTACACACCAGAAGCGGTCTCCAGGATTACAATTTTCTGGACGATTGCGCCAAAAACCCTGAAAAGTATTAATGTAAGTTATACGATTCTGTATAAATCGAACGAGCTTATCTCCTAAATCAGAATTAGACTTAGTAAGATCTCCCAACGCCAAGCGAGTCATATCGCGCGGACTAAGCTGATCTTGATAAGCATGCTTACCAACATCCTCAAGAATGCGCGCAACCTCAAGAGCAACCTCACGCAAATTCACTTCAGTCATACACCCCATACCTTCTACCGTAAAATCTCTACTGGTATATTATAGTTTATTTAATACTTTTTCGAAAATCTTTACTATATTTTAATCGTTTAATTAAGATCACTTAGCATTTAAAAAGCGCAGTACTGCACTTAAATCGCGAGTGCAAATATGGTAGGCTGTTGCAGCTTCTACCGCCGGTTTTGCGCAAAAAGCTACGCCCAGTCCAGCATATTTAATCATGGAAATATCGTTTGCTCCATCACCAACTGCAACAGTTTGATATTGCGCAATTTCAAGCTGATTTGCCCACGTTTTTAGCGCCTCAACTTTTGCGGATTCGTTCACAATATTTCCAAGAACATTGCCAGTTAACTTTCCTTCTAAAGTTTCTAAATGGTGAGCAACCCAAAAATCGATATTCAGATTCGGCAGTAAGTCATCCAATATCTCGTGAAAACCTCCAGAAACTGCACCAACTTTCCAACCGTGCGCATGAAGAGTGTCAATTAAAACATTCGCGCCTTTAGTTACGTGAATTTTAGAAATAATACGCTTTTTACACTCGTCAATATTTAAATCTCTAAGCATACTAACTCGCAAACGCAAGGAAGTGTCGAAAGTAATTTCCCCACGCATTGCGCGCGCTGTAATCGCAGAAAGCTCATCGCCGCATCCAGCTTCTGCACCGAGCAAATCGATAACTTCTTCCTCAATAAGCGTGGCATCAACGTCCATAACCAAAAGCCCTGGTTTAGACAAAGTTGGCAACATCGAAGAAAAGTTCATACTCATAATTTTATGCGCAGTAAGCTGCTGCAGAAAGTCTAGCTCCACGCGCCCAATCAGCCGCCTTCATAGCTTTTTTACCTTGAGCTTTAACCTCAATAAGCTCCAAAGCCTCAGTTGCAGTACCAACCCAAACATTATGTTTTCCAACAAAAAGCTCACCAGGCGACAACTGGCCAGATTTTGGAGTATTAACATTATTGGAATCAGCAATCGCAGACTTCAACACATGTAAAGTAGTGGAATTCTCCTCATTTTTAGAATCTTCGCGCATAATGCACCAAGCACCCGGATTAGGAGTACAAGCACGAATCTGGCGGTCAACCGCAAAAGCAGGAGCATCAAAACGAATATGCGCATCTTCAACAGTGATTTTATCAGCAAGCTCGAATGCAGACTGATCCTGCTCAACAGGAACAATGCTACCCGAGTACATTCCTTGAAGCGAAGCAGCTAGCAGAGAAGCACCGTCGTGAGAAAGTCTAGTAAGTAAATCACCAGAAGTTTCATGCTCACCAATGCTCGTAGTCATTTGAGAAAGAATAGGACCGCAATCCATGCCGCGCGTTATGCGAAAAACAGTAGCGCCCGTAATATCATCTCCTGCCCAAATTGCGCGCTGCACAGGAGCAGCACCACGCCACTGCGGAAGAAGCGAAAAATGAAGATTATACCAGCCAAGCGGCAAAGCATCTAAAACATTCTGGCGCAGAATCTTGCCATAAGCCACAACAGCGGCAGCTTCAGCACCAGTCGCTTTAAGAGATGCTATACAAGAATCCTCATCACTAGGATTGCACTCAAGTACAGGCAAACCCAGCTCAAGAGCAGCTTTCTTTACAGCACTCGGCATTAGCTTCCTACCACGACCAGTTGGAGCATCAGGTCGAGTAAGTACAGCTTTAACATCGAAGTGCTCATGATCTTCAGCCAAAGCTCTAAGAGACGGCACTGCAACTTCAGGAGTTCCAGCAAAAAGTAACGACAAAACCATACTTACTACCCCAATTACACATATAAACTATCTTAAAGATTGAAACAGTCACTCAGCTCAACTAATCACTCAGCTCAACTAATCACTCAGCGCAACTAATTAGAAGATCACAACTAATTAGAAAAAGCATCCTTCAATTTTCCGAAGAATCCCTTACGATCTTCACTCTGCTTAGGAACAGGACGCTGTTTAGGAGCTTTAACAGAAGCGTCATGTAATTTAGCAAACTGTTCCATAAGAGAACGCTCATTTTCATTAAGTTTCGTAGGAGTTTCCACAATAATATGCGCAACAATATTTCCTCGCGAATCAGAACGCAATTTCGTTACGCCAAGATTACTAATAGTAACAGTATCCTCACTTTGGCAACCTGCAGGAATAATAATCTTTTTAACACCATCGAAAGTATCAATCTCAGTTTCATGACCAAGAACAGCCCAAGTCATTGGCACATCGATCCAACAATGCAAATCATCGCCTTCTCGAGTAAACTGCTTATCTTTACGAATATGAATATCCACATACAAGTCGCCAGCTGGGCCACCACATTCTCCAACAGCGCCCTGGGAAGCTAAACGCAATCTTGAATCATCATGGATTCCAGCAGGAATATTAACACCAACTTCGCGTACAGTACGCACACGGCCGTGACCCATGCAATTTTGGCAAACATGCTCAATAACATCGCCATGACCTTCGCAACGTTCGCAAGGCATTGACGAAACCATTTGGCCGAGCATAGTTCGAACCACTTTCTGGCAAAAACCAGAACCATTACATTGCTTACATGTTACAGGCTTACTACCGTCGGAAGAACCAGAACCATTACAATCCTTGCACACACCAAAAGTAGTTACACGCACGCGAGCATTTCCGCCAAAAATAGCGGTTTTTAAATCTATATTAGTCTCAGTAAGCGCATCTGCACCCGGCTGTACGCGAGAAACAGGACCTTGAGATTCGCCAAACGAACCACCGAAGAACTGGCTGAAAATATCACCCATTCCCATGTTCGAAAACGTACTAGAACCAGCTCCAGCACCTGCAGACGGATTATTAGGATCTACACCCATATCTACCATACGACGCTTTTCTGGATTTGAAAGAACATCGTACGCAGCATTCACTTCTTTAAATTTATCTTCAAATTCAGGACCTGCAATATCAGGATGATACTTGCGACTCATCTTTCGATACGCCTTGCGAATATCATCTTCGCTTGCGTCATGATCAACACCAAGAATCTTATAATAATCAGTCACTTAATATTCCCTCATAAAACCTGTATTTTATTAATAAACTCCAACTATTGTGCCATAAGGCACAGTCAGTAGAATGCCGCTAGTTTAAGTATTTATAAATATACAAAAACTAGCGAGTCTTAGATATAAAAGCATTCAAATACTTAGCAACCGCTTTTACAGCACCCATTGTAGCAACATAATCCATATGCTGCGGACCAATCGAACCGATAAAAGCAACTGGAGAAGACGCATGCGAGTCAGAAATCACATCACAAGTCGCATTAATCTCACTAACTTCAGAATTACCATCAGAACCACTTATATCTGAACCGCTTATATCTGAACCATACCCATATCCGCTAGTTACAATCGAAGCGTTAAGCAAGCCAGGAGTATGCGTTTCTGAACCGATAGCAACACTTACTCCATTTGCGCAATCACTAGCCTCCTCACTTAAAGAAGTCATGAGGCGCATAATCACAGCCTGCTCTTCAAGAGCATCAAAAAGCGAAGCAAAATCAGTCATAGTCTGCCTATGAGCAAGCTGAGAAGCACCAGCAACGTACAAGTCGTGCGCATGCTCACCATTATGCATATCATCAAGCGCATCTGCCAAACCACAAATAAGCGCATCAACAGTACGGTTAGAAACATAATCAGCAGTAGCGTAATTAGTTACGCAAGAAGACGGAGCACAAGAAGACTTTACGTAAGAAAGAGAATATGATTCACAATATTTAGATGAGTCAGAATGAACTGTAGCAGAAAGAGCGCGAATCTTACGGGCGGCAATCTTTAAGGAACAACCCACGGAAACCTCATTAACAAGAGCAATAACCTTATAAAGATCTTCTGCACAAATAGAACCAACTTGCAACATATGCTGTGCAACGCCGCCAGTATCAGTAATCACAACAACAAGAAGCGTAGTAGTAGAAACTTGTACAATCTCAATATGCCGAACAGTTGCACGAGAAAGAGCAGGAGAAGCAACCAGCGCAACCTGTCCTGTAATACTTGCAAGAAGTTTTGCAGAACGCTGTAATGTATCTTGTAAACTAACAGAACCGCTCAAAAAACTACGTATTGCACGCCTTTGAGCTTCAGAAAGAGGAATAACCGCAGCTAAACCATCAACAAAATAACGGTAACCTTTTTCTGTAGGAATCCTACCGGCTGAAGTGTGAGGTTGAACTAAGTAACCTTCTTCTTCCAAAGCAGACATGTCATTACGAATAGTTGCAGAACTTACACCAAGATTATGATTTTTTGCTAACGAAGCAGAACCTACAGGCTCCTTAGATTTTATATAATCTTCAACAACTGCACGGAGTACCATCATGCGTCTTGACTGCATCAATTCACCTCTCATGTAATTCCGTGTACGGTAGAGCTTAGAAAAACAAGCTTCTTACATGTTACACAACATTTTCTATTGTAGTCTTTTTCACAATCACTCAACAGCACATAAACGCAAACTTTTGACACACTTTGTAACATATTCGTCGCATATGAAAGATAGGATTGAAGGGCAATGAGAGGGTAAAAAGCCAGCGTAAGCTGTGCTTAAAACCCGGATTATTGGAAGGAAAGTAGATCACATGACCGATTTCAACTGGTCTGCATTAGACGAGCGCGCCGTAAAAATGGCGAAGGTTCTCTCGGCTGATGCTGTTGAGCGAGCAGGACACGGACATCCTGGCTCCCCTGTTTCATTGGCACCAATTGCGTACACCCTGTACCAGCACTTCATTAAGCACGATCCTGCTGACCCAAAGTGGGCTGGCCGCGATCGTTTTATTCTTTCTGGCGGTCACGCTTCGCTTACGCAATACGTGCAGTTGTTCTTCTCTGGTTACGGCTTGACTCTTGACGATCTCAAGTATTTCCGTGGCGGCGCTGACACGCGTACTCCAGGCCATCCAGAGTATGGCTTAACCCCAGGCATCGAAATAACAACTGGTCCTCTTGGCCAGGGTCTTGCTTCTGCTGTTGGTTTCGCTTACGGCCAGCGTTTTGAGCGCGGTCTTCTTGACCCAGAAGCTCCAGCTGGTACTTCCCCATTCGATCACAAGGTTTGGGTTATCTGCGGCGAAGGCGACGTTGAGGAAGGTGTTTCTTCTGAAGCTGCTTCCTTGGCTGGAAACCAGAAGCTCGGCAATTTAACCGTAATCTTCGATGCAAACCACATTCAGATTGAAGGCGACACTAAGCTCACCTTCTCTGAAGATATTCTTGCTCGTTACCGTGCATACGGTTGGTACACCGATGAAGTTAGCTTCATCCAGCCAGACGGCTCCTACAAGGAAGACGTTCAGGCTTTGGCTGCTGCTATCGAAAAGGCTCAGGAAGTTACCGATAAGCCTCACTTCATTAAGGTTAATACTTTGATTGCTTGGCCAACCCCAGGCAAGACCAACAACGAAGCTTCCCACGGCTCTAAGCTTGGTGAAGAAGCTGTTAAGGGCTTGAAGGAACTTTGCGGTTTCGACCCAGAAGTTTCCTTCCCAATCGACGAAGAAGCTTTGGCTCATGCTCGCAAGGTTGCAGAGCGCGGATTGGCTGCTCACAAGGCTTGGGATGAAGCTCTTGCAAAGTGGGCTGCTGCCAACCCAGATAAGGCTGCTCTCTACGAGCGCATTAAGGCTGGCAAGCTTCCTGAAGGCTTCGACAAGGCTATTGACGACTTGGTTGCTGGCTTCGAAGTTGGCTCTAAGGTTGCTACCCGTAAGGCTTCCGGCGCAGTTCTTAACGCAATTGCTGCTGTTATGCCAGAACTTTGGGGTGGTTCCGCTGATTTGGGCGGCTCCAACAACACCAACATTAAGGGTGCTGACTCCTTCGGCCCATCCGAGGATGCAACTCGCACTTGGCCAAACGTTTCCGAGTACGGTCGTCAGCTTCACTTCGGTGTGCGTGAGTTCGCAATGGGTGCTATTACCAACGGTATTTTGCTTGGTTCTGACACTCGCCCATTCAACGGCACCTTCTTCCAGTTCTCTGACTACGAGCGCCCAGCAGTTCGCTTGGCTGCTTTGATGGAGATTCCAAACCTCTACGTTTGGACCCACGATTCCGTAGCCTTGGGCGAAGATGGTCCAACTCACCAGCCAATCGAACACTTGGCTGCTTTCCGCGCTATTCCTCAGCTTGAGGTTGTGCGCCCTGCAGATGAGTATGAGACTGCTGAAGCTTACCGCTACTTCTTCGAGAAGAAGAACAGCTACCCAACTGCCATGATTTTGACTCGCCAGGGTGTTCCAACTCTCGCTGAGACTGCTGAAAAGGCTCGCGAAGGCGTGAAGCACGGCGCTTACGTTTTGGTTGATTGCGAAGGCACTCCAGACGTAATCATCATGGCAACCGGTTCCGAAGTTCAGTGGGCTGTTGCCGGCGCCAAGACTTTGGCTGCAGAAGGCGTTAAGGCTCGCGTTCTTTCCATGCCATCTCTCGAGTGGTTCGAAGAGCAGGACGAAGAGTACAAGGAAGCAATCTTGCCAAAGTCCGTCAAGGCTCGCGTTTCCATCGAAGCTGGCTTGGCATTGCCTTGGTACAAGTATCTTGGCGATTGCGGCAAGGCTGTTTCTATCGAACAGTACGGCTTGCAGGGTGACGGCGGTCAGAACATGATCGACTTGGGCATTACTGCTGAGCACGTAGTAGAAGCTGCTAAGGCTTCTATCGAAGAAGCTCGCGCTTAAGATAGAAAGTAAGCAAAATAAAGCTTGATGTATCAAAATAAAATTGATTCATCGCAAAACTAGAAGTGCTAATTTAGCTACTTCACAGGAAACAGCGATGGCGTGTTGATGCCGAGCTACCGTTGGTTCTGCATCAACCGCTGTTTCTTGTAAAAACGCCAAAATACCGACGTGCCCCAATTGGTGGAGCACAGTGTTAAGGAGATAACATGACTGAAGCAACGCAGCGCACCAGCGATTCCGGCGTTTCTATTTGGTTGGACGATTTGTCCCGTACCCGCATTGAATCCGGTTCTTTGCAGGATTTGATTGCTAATAAGAATGTTGTTGGCGTTACCACCAACCCATCCATCTTCCAGAAGGCTTTGAGCCAGGTTGGCCCATACGATGCACAGCTTAAGGAACTCGGCAAGGTTGATGTCGAAACCGCTATCCGCGAGTTGACCACCACCGATGTTCGTAACGCAACCGATATCTTCCGCGAGATTGCTGAAAAGACTGATTTCGTTGACGGCCGCGTTTCCATCGAAGTTGATCCACGCTTGGCTCACGATACTGCTAACACTGAGAAGCAGGCTGAAGAGCTTTGGGCAAAGGTTGATCGTCCAAACGTTATGATCAAGATTCCTGCAACTTTGGAAGGTCTTCCAGCTATCACCGCTACCCTCGCTAAGGGTATTTCCGTGAATGTAACCTTGATCTTCTCCCTCGAGCGCTACGAGCAGGTTATTGACGCCTTCATCGAAGGTATCGCTCAGGCAGATGCTAACGGCCACGACTTGAAGCACATTGGTTCCGTAGCTTCCTTCTTCGTCTCCCGCGTTGATAGCGCTGTTGACAAGCTCCTCGAAGCTAACGGCTCCGATGAAGCTAAGGCTCTTGAAGGCAAGGCTGCTGTTGCTAACGCTCGCTTGGCTTACGAACTCTTCGAGAAGAAGTTCGCATCTGACCCACGTTGGGCTGCTCTTGAAGCTAAGGGCGCAAAGAAGCAGCGTCCTCTTTGGGCTTCTACCGGCACCAAGAACGCAACTTACTCCGATTGCAAGTATGTTGACGAGTTGGTTGCTGAGCATGTTGTTAACACCATGCCAGAGAAGACTTTGAACGCTCTTGCTGATCACGGCAACGGTGCTCCTTCCGTTAAGGGTACTTACGAAGAGAGCCACGCTGTTATGAACAAGCTTGCTGAGCTTGGCATCAACATCAAGGACGTTACCGACAAGCTTGAGGCTGACGGTGTTGCCGCCTTCATCAAGTCTTGGGATTCCGTGATTGCTGACGTGCAGTCCGGCATCGATCGCGTAAACGCCTGATTTGATTAAATCATTAAATAAATAACAGAAGCCGCACATGTTCGTGGATTAATTCACACATGTGCGGCTTTTGTTATTGTGCAGTTCTTATTGTGCGGTTTGCGTCCAAAAAAAAAACAAGAAAACGTCCGTAAATTTTGCGAACACGTCCGTATTTTGTAGAACGCATCCGATTTACTGATATTTACGTCCGATTTGCACTTTTCGGACACGCACGCAGTACAGTTACTGCGCGAGTATCTGATTTTACCCATTTTCGGACATTCGCGCAGTACACTTACGGCACGAATGTCCGAAAAATAAGTGCCACTCTACAGCCTAGTAATGTTTAATTAATTCTTTTTTTGAGAGTTACCATATTGAATCATATCGTTAACGCTATCCCTGCTAATCAAAAGTATAACGCGACAATATTTAGATCCATCGATTTTAGAACTAACGTTTGCAAACACACCTGGATTATATACCCAACCGCACTTATCAGAAGGGCTATATCTCATGAATATTCCGTAGTCTCCATGAAAATAATAACCTGCGTATTCCTTCTTCTTATCATAAAAATCTTTAGATACTTTTAACTGATCTTTTAAAGCAGGATCATTCGGATCAATAGAATTAGCTAAACAGCTTACTTTATTAGCAAAGTCATCAAAAGACGAGAAATTATTCTTTATATAAATATCTTCCTTATTATATAAAGGCTCCTTAGAAAGCTCGGTTATACCACAATTATTAGCAACTAAACTAATATTATTAGCTACATTGTTCTTAACACTATTACTGTCTGAGCCACAGCTGCACAAACACATTACAGCAGCAACTGCAGAAACAGATGCAACTATTCTCTTAAACATGCTAAAATAACTCCTTTTACAACAAATAAAAATCAACTTCTAGTTACCTCTTATAAGAGACTCCTCTTAGAAGATAAAATGTTAAACATGTTAACACTAATAGCGTTTAACTTAATTCCTTTATAAGGATGTGTCATTATTACATACGAACGTCCAACATAATTAATGAACGAGATGTCATTTTCCTTAAAGTATTCATTAAGATTATCAGGACTGTAATTACTGAATGTTTTCTCTACTTTAGAAGCTAATTCGAAAGCTTTAGGATCATCCGGATTTAATTCTCGAATAACACAAGGAATAACTTTAGTCAAAGAATGCAATATACGACTACTATTTTCTCTAGAATACGTATACTCACCACCATATTCAGATGAACTAGGATCATCTACGTATTCTTTGGTAGAAGGAAGTGCAGTATGTTCCAAATATTCAGAGTAACTAGTATCATCTACATGTTCTTGGGTAGAAAGTGTAAAATGTCCCAAATATCCAGGTAAGACTTGCCATTCAGGGATATTGCATGCAATAGCTGCCTCCCTAATAGTTACATTTTTAGAATGGTTAGCGCCATTGTTAACAGAACCCATAGCAGTTCCACCAGTTTGAGCAGACTCTCCACACGCACTCAAACCACACATGCAACTGAGCAATACAGTCAAACAGCTAGAAACAATCCTATACTTACGTTTCACTTCATACTCCTTATCACTACTTAACGCTAAGTGATGCCACTTCGCACTACTTAACGCTAAGTGATGCCACTTCGCACTACTTAACGCTAAGTGATGCCACTTCGCACTACTTAACGCTACCTTGCAATATTTCAAAATATTTCTCAATATTTATTTCAGACTATTCAATCGATCAAGATTTAACTTGTTAAAATCTTCTTTATTCATAATAAAAATATAATTATAACAATGTGCCTCATCGGAATTGCCACTGCACTTCACTAAAGGAGATGACCAGTAGTAGTACTCTTCAGGATCATCATTGTATTGATCAATTGCAACAACATCCGAATTTAAATATCTAAAAGAACCTGCCCCTGTTGTGTACATATTATCTTGATTTGCAGTAGAAATATTAGATTTTAGCAAGCACAACTTAGTTTTATTAAAATCATTAATCGTTTTAAAACCATTAATAATCGCCATGTCATATTTAGAAAATACAGGGTCTTTTACAACCTTTAATCCACACTCTGCAGCTAACGACTTAATAGGATCCCCCGACGTACTCGAAGAATTTATTTTATCCTTATTCTCACCGCAGCCAGATAAACCTGTTAAGGCTATTGATAAAGATACTGCAAAATATATAAATTTTTTTGCTCTACTCATAACTGCTAACAACTCCATTATTTATACATATAAAATCTAATAATCAATGTCTGATGCCGATATTATGAAATACGAACTAACTCAATAATATTTCTGACATCAAACGGATGATTTGCTAATAAAAAAAATGCTTATTTAAGTTTTACTATTTTTATACCCTCGTAAGTAGGATATACGTAATAAGTGTTACCCAAATATGGTGGCATATATTTGTCATAGTTTTCAAAATTAACAGAAAGAGTTCTGATATCTAAAGATTCTAGTTTATCGCTAAATTTTTCTGCAACTGGGTCTCCAGGATTAACATTTTTTATAGCACAGGCATAATCTTTCTTAAATTTCTCTCCAGAAGCATCTTGGTCTCCATCTATAAGAACTGCATCAAAGAGATAGTCATTTTCATCAGAGTTCAATTGCTTAAAGTTGCATTTTTTAGCTACTTCTTTAAGAGATATAGTTTCTGGTGAATTCTTACTACCAGCGTCATTAGAAACGGAAGAGCCACTTGCAGGATCCGAAGCATTAGTAGATTCAAAACCACCGTTAGCAGGCATATCACTAGCAGAAGGCTCACCACACGCGCTCAAACCACACATGCAACTGAGCAATACAGTCAAACAGCTAGAAACAATCCTATACTTACGTTTCACCTTCACACTCCTTATCACTACTTAACGCTAAGTGGTGCCACTTCACACTACTTAACGCTACCTTGCAATATTTCGCAATATTTAAAAACATCACAAAGCAAAATTTTCTCTCAACACTTACAAATATACTCCAATAGCTCCGTAACAGCTATAGCGCACTTGCCTTAAAAACTAAAGAAACAGACACGCGCGCAGTACGATTTCTGCACAAATAACACTCGATGCAGTTTATTCATTGCTGGCACAGTTTGTCTTTTGTAGATGCGGAAGTATGAGAACGTGCCTAACGCAATTTCTTTGTCGCTTGCTTAAAATTGTCGAAAACACCAAACCATTTGGTGAAATAAACAAAAAGCAAGCCTAAACTGTCAAAAACACCAAATCATCTGATGAAATAAACAAAAAGCAAGCCCAAACTGTCGAAAACACCAAATCGACCGATGTTTTCGACAGTTTCTATCAACTGAGTAAGCGCACACGACAACCTGCTTTCACCCAGTAACAGCGTGTGAAAAAGATCCGTACGATTTTGATAATTTCAATAAACCGCTAGAGTAATTCGTTTTGAAGCCAGCTAGCAACGCCATCGTCGTTGTTAGAAGCGCAAACATCGTCCGCAATAGCAAGAAGCCGTGGATTACTATTCACCACTGCTACCCCGTATCCTCCGGCACGGAACATGTCAATATCGATAATATCGTCGCCAAAAACAACAGTTCTACTAGGCTTTACGCTCAAACGCTCACAAATAACATTCAACGCGTGTCCCTTGTTTGCAAGAGGATTTGTAAGCATCCACAAAACATCTTCGCTAATATGCAAGGAAAAATCGTCTGGAAGAGCACTCTGCAAACGCAATTTTTCACTATCTCGCGGAACAATAATTATTTTGTCTGCAATACCATCTGGAATATCGCGAAAATCAGTGCGAATAAAATTACTTGACTTCCACAATGTATGTAAATCGAAATTAGTGTATCGAATATCATTCATAACAATACCTATGCGTAACGTAGGTATTGCGCAAAGTAGACTCAAGCAAACTTCACAAGCGCGCTTTGAAGAAAAACCAAATCGAACTACTGAATCAGACTGATTTTGAGAAGCCAAAACAGATTCGCTTGAATTGTTAGCATCAAAATCTATTAGCGCACCATTCAAATAAGCGCAAACGTCAGCATTAAGAGACTTTATTATGTTAAGAGCAGCACAAACTGGACGAGCAGTAATAATAGCAAAAGGAACTCGAGTTTTTCTTTTAACTTCAGAAACAGCATCAATAGTTTGCTGAGTTAAAAACCTATTCTCGAAAGCGTCTGCATCATGCAGCATCGTGCCATCCAAATCCGCTACTATAAGAGACGGACTGAACATCAACATTAGCGCACCACTTTTTACAAAAAAGCGCGGCCGAAACCGCACTATTTAAAAACAATCTTAAATCAATGAGAACTTAGTCATCAAATTCAGAGCCACAATCACAGCAACCCAGATGAGTGCAATAATCACAGTCCATCGATTCAAATTCTTTTCTGCAACACCAGAGCTACCGGCATTCTTGGTTAAACCGCCACCGAACATGTCGGAAAGGCCGCCGCCCTTGCCCTTGTGCATCAAAATCAACAAAGTGAGCAAAATGCTAGTAAGCACAAGCAGCACCTGCAAAATAATTTTTACAGTGGACACAACCAACCTCCTGTTTTACAGTACTTTAAGTAGCTTAGTAAAAGCCTTTGACTACCGACACATATCAACATTAATTTACTGAGCGGCTGCAGCAAGACGCACAATATTAGCAAACTCATCAGCATCAAGTGAAGCACCGCCGACCAAAAATCCGTCAACATCAGGCTCAACAATTAAGCTGGCTGCATTAGATGAAGTAACAGATCCACCGTAAAGAATACGAATTTTATCTGATACTGCATTTCCAAAAGTATCACGTAAATCTTCACGAATAGCTGACGCTGCCTCTTGAGCGGATTGAGCAGTTGCAACCATACCCGTACCGATAGCCCAAACAGGCTCGTATGCAATAATCAAACGCTCTGCTTGCTTTGCGTCTAAATCGCGCGTTACGTCATGAACTTGACCTACGGCAAAATCTAAAGCAATTCCCTGCTGACGCTCCTTAAGGCTTTCACCAACACAAAGAATAGGCTGCATTCCAGCTGCGAGCACAGCACGAACCTCATCTACAATATTTGCGTCATCTTCAGGATGATATTTTCTGCGCTCAGAATGACCAACAATAACCATTGAGCAGCCCAGACTTGCAAGCATATCTGCAGACACGTCTCCAGTAAAAGCTCCCTGCGCTGTTACAGAAACAGTTTGTGCACCGTATTTTATACTAAGCTTATCTGATTCAATTAAGACTTGTACGCTACGAATTGAAGTAAAAGGCGGCATAATAGCTACGTCACAATTAGAATAGTTGAAATGCGATTCGCGAAGTTTCCAAGCGAATTTTTGTACAAAATAAGTAGCTTCACGATGGTCGAAATTCATTTTCCAATTACCGACCACTAAAGCAGTTCGATTGGATCTCATGATCATCCTTCTTACTTCAAACTAAACTAAGTACGTAACTTCTACCTTATG
The DNA here is from genome assembly GCF_050320365.1 of Gardnerella sp. 2492. Classification (NCBI taxonomy): domain Bacteria; kingdom Bacillati; phylum Actinomycetota; class Actinomycetes; order Bifidobacteriales; family Bifidobacteriaceae; genus Gardnerella; species Gardnerella sp. 2492. The sequence goes on from NZ_CP186952.1 coordinate 344,489, forward strand.
ATATTTACTTATACTATTTCTTTAAGCTACTTCTTTGAGCTACTTTCAGCGCGCTTAATTTAAATTGTGCCGACTCATTTCGATAAGCATTACGCAAATCTCCATAAGCCGGCACAATCTTAAATAGCAAATTATATTAATTAATTTAATTAACTAACTAATTAACTAATTTTTAGATTTAGACTACTCGCCTAATTGCTACTTACTCAAGTACGCTCAAGCCTGGAAGAGTCTTACCCTCCAAGAATTCGAGGGAAGCGCCACCGCCAGTGGAAATGTGCGAGAAACCATCTTCTGAGAAGCCAAGGTTGCGAACTGCAGAAGCAGAATCACCACCGCCAACGATAGTGAAAGTGCCGTTCTTAGTGGCATCAACTAAGCCTTGTGCTACAGCGCGAGTACCAGCTGCAAACTCTGGAACCTCGAACACACCCATAGGACCATTCCAAACAACAGTCTTAGAATCAACAATCTTGTCGTGGAAAATCTTCTGAGAATCAGGGCCAATATCCAAGCCCATCTTGTCTGCAGGAATAGCGTCTGCTGGAACTACTTCTGGAGCAACTGGAGTGTCTCCTGCTGGGAAGCCAGCGTTCACAACAATATCAGTTGGAAGAACAAGCTCAACGCCATTCTTCTTAGCGGTTTCAATGTATCCCTTAACTTTCTCGAGCTGATCTTCCTCGAGCAAAGAAGTACCAACTTCGTGACCCAAAGCCTTGAGGAATGTGAACACCATACCGCCGCCAATAACAAGACGATCAGCCTTAGAAAGCAAGTTTTCGATAACGCCGAGCTTGTCGGAAACCTTTGAACCGCCAAGCACGACAGTCAAAGGACGCTCTGGGTTTTCAGTTGCGCGAGAAAGTGCCTTAACTTCCTTCTCAACAAGCAAACCTGCAGCAGCTGGAAGATCGGCAGCAACATCGTAATTTGAACCCTGAGCGCGGTGCACAACGCCGAAGCCGTCGGAAACAAACACGTCACCAAGAGAAGCAATCTTCTTGGCATATTCAGCACGCTCAGCCTCATTCTTGCTGGTTTCTTCAGCGTTGAAACGAACGTTTTCAAGCAAAACAACATCACCATTGTTCATGGCAGCAACCTTAGCTTGAGCATCCTCTCCATAAGTGTCTGCAGCTAAAGCAACATTAACGCCAAGAAGTTCACCCAAACGAGCAGCAACTGGAGCTAAGGAAAGCTCTGGAACAACCTGACCCTTTGGACGACCAAGATGAGCCATTAAAATCACCTTAGCACCTTGCTCACGCAAAGCCTTAATGGTTGGTAAAGCAGCACGAATACGACCATCATCAGTGATAGTCGTTCCCTTAAGAGGAACGTTAAAATCTGCACGAACTAAAACGCGCTTGCCGCTCAAATCTCCCAAATCTTTAAGTGTCTTCATTGGTATCCTTTCCAAAACATGCTGGCTAATTTTAGACATACATCGCTAAATCAAGCCTAGAATGTCAATACATGCCACGCGCAATTGTATCGCATAACTATAACATCTCATAAATTTTAAAAATGGCGCTGAAAGCTGAGAAAAGTCAGCACTTCAACGCCAAAGATTTATAAAAGATTTATAAAAGATTTATATTACTTTTGCAACTACTTCCGTAATTACGCTCGCAACTACTTCCGCAATTACATTCGCGATTTTTCAACTTTTGCAGAAAGCTGAAGAAGTCTACGAATTCGACCGGCAATAGCATCCTTCGTAATAGGAGGATCTGCTAAGTGACCAAGCTCCTCTAAGCTTGCGTCACTGTGTTCCAAACGCAAACGACCTGCCATAAGCAGATTATCTGGAATGTCATCACCCAAAATTTCGAAAGCGTGACGTACTTTTTCGCAAGCTTCAGCAGCAGCCTTCGCACTACGACGCATATTAGCATCATCAAAGTTTGCTAGACGATTAGCTTTTCCGCGAGCTTCTCCATCAGAACGCTTACCAGTCCATTCACGAGCAGAGCGAGGAGCACCAATCAAATTAAGCATGCGCTCGATGGCATCTGAATCTCGCAAAGTAACTCGCTCAGAGCTTCTAACCTGTCGAACTTTGGCAGTAATACCCAATCGCGCTGCCATAGCTTGCAAAGCGTTAGCTGCTTCATGAGTTGGGCAAACGACTTCCAAATAACTAGCTTTGCCTGGATCGGAAATAGCACCGTGTGCCAAAAATGCTCCACGCCATGCGGCTTTAACTTGCGCAATACTTCCGCCGACAATCTCAGGAGCGAGTCCTGCAACAATACGCATTCTGCGGTCAAGAAGGCCGGCTTGAAGCGCAAGAGCAGCTGCACCTCTATCAACTAGAACATCATATCTAACTACAGTTCCTGTAGGCGTTTGACGCGAGATTTGAGATACTGTAGCTTCGCGCTGGAAGTGTGAGCGTATAACAGCAACAAGCCAGTCCGCAGCAGACTGTGAGTCAAATTGTGCGCGGATAACGGCCTGATTATTTACTGGACGCAAACCGCCTCCAAAACGCATCATCGCTGCCGCTTGAGCCATAATGACAGTCGGGAGCTCATTATCGTTCGAAACGAGTTCGTTTTTGACGTCGTCAAGAAGAGCCAAGGGACAACCTCCTACTTTTGTTCTTCTTCAAGTATGCGTGTTGGATTCGTAGTTGATGCGCAAAACATCGACATGCTCGGCTTTCTGTGATACCGAATGCGCTGGACATTTTACATAGCTATCAAAACTTTTACGACCTATATTGTAGTTCACGTGCGGATACTGTAACTTGCAAACCGTGTAATCTAAGCCGCCTTGCAAGTTCTATACTAGCCGCTACAGAACGATGTTGACCTCCTGTACATCCTACAGCAATGGTCACATAATGTTTATCTTCTTTTGCAAATCCATCTATAGCAGTTAGTAAAGCCTTTTCGTACGAGTCAAGAAAAGCTTTAGCTGAAGGATTTGATAGCACGTAATCACTTACAGCTTTATCTCTTCCCGTTAATTCTCTAAGCTCTGGAACCCAGTACGGATTTGGCAAAAATCTCATATCAGCTACAAAATCAGCATCAATTGGCATTCCATATTTGAATCCGAAACTGAAAATGTGTACTGAAACTGTTGATGATCCTTTCCCAAGAAGAGCCTCATAAAGTTTAGTTGAAAGCTGGTGAATACTAAGAGATGAAGTATCTATGATAATATCTGCGCAATCTTTCAAATGTCCAAGAAGCTCTCGCTCTTCTCGAATTCCGTCGATAAGTCTACCACCGCGTTGCAATGGATGCGGCCTACGAACAGACTCGTAACGTTTTATGAGCACAGAATCAGATGCATCTAAGAAAAGTATGCGAGTCTTCACACCAAGATCATCAATATGCCCTAAAACTGCGAATAAATCATCAAAATATCCTCTTGAGCGCACATCTATAACGGCAGCTAACTTATGTACTTTAGAGCCTGAAGAAGTCATCATGTCTACAAGAGGAATAAGAAGTTTTGGAGGTAGATTATCAATTACATACCAGCCCATATCTTCTAACGCGTTGGCAGCATGCGAGCGCCCAGCTCCGCTCATTCCAGTGATTAGCATTACTTCGAAATCGCTTGTTTGATTTAAGTCATTTAAGTCTTTTAAGTTACTTAAATTACTTGAATCAGCATTTGTTACGCTTGTTGCGTTCGTCTTGTTTGTTTTCAAAGTTGCTTTTAATTTTTCACTTGGCTTTTTGCTAACATCATGCTGCTTACTAGCGTTCATAATGCCTCCTGTAATGCCTTTCGCATGCAACTACTTAAGCAATCGTAATCTGTAGCCTTGTCAGAATCATCTTCAGAATTATCTTCAGAATTATCTTCAGAATGCCTGTAATCAAACGTCATAAGCTTTACTTGTTCTAAAGCTTGATACAAAAGCATTTCTTCTCCGCCAATTCCGCATCCGTACTGTCTCCATACGTTAAGCAAAGCACTTGGACGCGGATCGTAAACTACGTCAAGCAATGTTCCTAATTTTTTTAATCCCTGATTTTGGCAGTATGCTTTTAGCGCTACTGCTAACCCATCTGCTACGTGCGCTGGAACAGTGCTAATTACTATATCCGCTTCTGCTATTGCGCAAATTGCGTCTGTTGAGCTTAGAGATTTCAAAATGAGAGATTTATCACATTCTGATAATTTTTCTGCACTGCGCTCAGCGAATTTTGAAAATACTTCTTCGCTTATTGTAGGAAATTCGATACCGCTTACCGGTTTTTCTATGCGTCTTTTATTGGGAAAATCATCGCAATATTTTTGAGCAAGATTATTAAAACGTTCAACGCCTTTTATTTCAACGCCTTTTATAGTCCCACTATTCGCTACTCTCGCAACAACTTGCACCTTTTCAAGTTTTGAGATTTGCGCAATCTCAATCAAAGCTGCCATAGCAGAAGATGCAGTATTTCCGCTGCCAATAATAACAGCTTTTTTTACTTCACATACGCTTTTCTGTAATGCTCTCCTAAACGTTTCTACTATGCCTCTTACGTCTGTGTTATACAGTTCGATTTGCGATTTTAAAGCAGTTTCTGGGTTGCTTATAAAAACTGCCGTATTTGCCACGTTAAGCGCGCTTGACCAGTAATCGCAAGATGTTCCGAGTTCCATTACCGTTTTTTTAAGCGGCATAGTAAGACTTAAGCCTTTCCAAGATTCATCTAAGTTACGAATAAAATTATCTAACTCAGTTTCGCTTACTTTTTTCTTGCAATATTGCCAATTTGTAAGTCCTAGAGCTTTATAAGCCGCGTTGTGCAATACGGGAGACAACGAATGCGCAATCGGATCTCCTAAAACTGCGCAATTGTATATTTTTGACATAATCACTCCTCAGTACGCTAGTAAGTCTTTTGGATCAACACAAAAACGTAATTCTCCAGCAGCTCGTGTTGCTATGTGATGAGCTACTTCTTTTAGCAAACGATCCACTAATTCCTGCCTCCACGAAAGCGGAACTCTTACTACTGCTTTTACGCGATCGTCAAGTTCATCAAAATGCTGATAATTATCCGTAACAGGCGGATGCATAGGAACAACACCTAAAAGTGGTGGTATAACAATTGATTCTGCGCGAGAATTTTTTACGGAAGACTCAGAATCATCAGCACTAATGTCTATAGAAATCATCGGCAAAATTGCTGAAAATTGCGAGGACACTTCTTCATTGCTTTTCACGCTTTTATTTTCGTTTCCATGTGAATTTTCCTTTGCGCTAGGAATTGCACCAATATTGTGTAGTGCTTTCATTACAGCGTCACGCGCTCCCCACACGCATGCAGCACAAACGCTAGGAGGAAGACCTGCCTGACCTCGTTCATTAATTTCACGAGAGGCAAGTAAAGAAGGATTCCATGTAGAAAGAGTTTGTGCACACGACGAATATGTTTCTCCGATAAGAAGTACACTTCCGTCACGAGATTTTGGAGCACACAATGCTGCTGCGCGCATCCAAGCGTTAAGAGTATCTATTCTTGCATCGAGTCCTGTAGAATAAAGACTATTCCAAGCGTCTAGTATTGCAACAGTTTTATATTCTCCGGTAAAGCAATATGATTCTGCAGAAGATGAACTTTTTGAAGCGCTATTTTTCTGATTTGTAGATTTAACTCTCGGCTCTGCTCCAGGAGTTGCAACAACTATTACCGGCTTTTCTTCAATAACTTCGATAATACCGCCTGGCTGGTGAGGCGAAGATAGCAAAACTGGAACGTTTCTAAATAATCCTCTTAATTCTTGGGCAGTTCCAGCAGCACCAACTCTAAGCGCACGTATGCGATTAGAACCGCAATTAGCACAAGTCCAATCTAATGCACTAGCTCCACACCATTTGCATCGTGGAGAATTAATTTCGCTTATATCCAAAGGCCCCGTGCAGCGTTTACAGCGAGCCTGCGCGTGACAGTGTTCGCAAGATGCTGCCTGAGTTACTCCATCAGCCGGTATGGAAAGAAGAACAGGATACCCTTCATCTAAAGATTTACGTATAACCCGCACAGCAGTATGCGGAACCCTAGACCCAATGCTAGAGTCTGCAAGTCTTATAAGAGCCTCACGATTAAGTACACGAACCCAAGAAGAAGATTGCTTTCTTATGCTACTAAGTGGAGCAATAAGAGTACTTTTACCGCTTACTTGACTAAATTTAGAAGGCGAAAACTCGCTTTGAATTTCCCACTGACTTACAGCGCTTCTCATATAAGACATTGACACAAAAACACCATTGTGTGTTTTTGCTCTAAGCTTCATAACACCGCGAGCTTGAGCGTAAGGAACCATCCCATCCGCATACTGGTATGCGCAATCTTCAACAATAACGAATAGCGCGTTGCCTTCTACAGGAGCATACATAGCTGCTCTAGTACCAAGAACGCAGGAAACTAGACCTTGCGCAACTGCTTTCCAAGATCTATACCTGTCTGCTGGAGAATCTGCTGCGCAAAGACGCGCAACATCTCCTGAGAAAACTCCTTGAGTAGGAGACTTTTTATACGGTTTTAAACCAAATTCCATAAGCGCACGCATAAGATCATTTACTTCGCGCAATGTTGGTAAAACTACGCAAGCTTTTCGCCCAGAACTAATGGCTGTTGTAATAATCCAAGCTAAATCTTGAGCCCATCTAAAAGATCCAGGAAGAGCATCTACTACAAATGATTTTGCGTAAGTACTCGCGTTTTGCAGAAAACTTTCCGACGATCCTATTCTATTTTCATAAGAAACTTTCTGTAACGCTTCTTTAAGCGCATTAACGTTACTATATGATGCTTCCATTCGAGCGTCGGTTGTGAACTTAACTTTTTCAGAGCCGTCGAAAACTGTTTCTGAATTGTACTCTCTGAGTTTTTTAGATAGCAAAGATAACGATGATTTGCTTCTTAAAGCATGAATCGAATCTAAAATTTGCTCTTTATCTACGCTAGCTACTCTAGGCGGTATTGCTAGGCGAATAATATTTGCAGGAGTGCCACCGTACGCTTCAGCAATAGCGCAAATATCATTACGCATTGAATTAGACACAATTGAGCCGCCTGGAAGCACGCGATCTATAAATTTTAGAGCAGATTTTGGAGTACTCGTTTTATCAGATCTTCCCCAAATAATTCCGTTAACTCTACTCGCACCAAATTTTACGCGAACTAAACTTCCAGGTTGCGCAATCTCATCTTGCGATTGCGATACTAGATAGTCGAAAGTTTTTCCCAAGTGTAAAGCTTGAACGTCAAGCATTATATGCGCAATAGGATTAGAAGCAGCAATAGAAGTTTGCACAGTTTTTCTGCTGCGTTTAGCTTTTCTTTCTAAACCGTCTAATGATGGTTGCTCAAGCATTAACACATCCTTACTAGCAAACAATTCTTACGCAAAACTTACGAAAATAATTTCAGAAAATTATTTCAATAAACTATTTTCGCAAATTAGAATGCAAATTTTTTAAAGCTTCTTTTACTTCTTCTACTCGATTAAGCTTTTCCCACGGAAACTCAATATCCTTTCGACCAAAATGACCGTAAGCTGCAGTTTTTGCGTATATTGGTCGCAATAAATCAAGCTCGTCAATAATAGCTGCAGGACGTAAATCAAAAACTTTACGAACAACCGCAGCAATATCTGAACGAGTAACTCCAGAGGCCTCAGTACCAAACGTTTCAACGTTTACGCTTACAGGATCAGCAACACCAATAGCATACGCAACCTGCACTTCAGCTTTACTAGCTAATCCTGCTGCAACAATGTTTTTTGCAACCCAACGTGCAGCATAAGCAGCAGAACGGTCAACCTTGCTAGGATCTTTTCCAGAAAAAGCGCCGCCGCCATGATGAGCAGCACCACCGTAAGTATCAACAATAATTTTCCTACCAGTAAGACCAGAATCAGCTGCAGGACCTCCTAAAACAAAAGAACCAGTTGGGTTTACAAGCATCCTGTAATTATTGTGCTTTACAGACTCTCCTAAAACTTCTTTCAATACCGGCTCAACAACATTATTTACAAGCTGATCTTCTAGCCAATCGTGATTAACTTGAGGATCATGCTGAGTTGAAATAAGAACAGTATCTAATCGCTTAGGTTTTCCATTCTCGTCGTATTCAATAGTTACTTGAGTTTTGCCATCCGGACGCAAGTGCGAAACTGTACCGTTTTTACGCACTAAAGAAAGCTGCTGCGCTAAACGGTGAGCTAAGTAAATTGGAAGAGGCATGTACGCGTCAGTTTCGTTACAAGCGTAGCCGAACATAACACCTTGATCTCCAGCACCTTGCGAAGCGTAACGCTCTTGCCTAGAAGCAGCACTTTCATGCGACTCATCTAATCTTGAAACACCTTGATTAATCTCAGCACTCTGCTCAGTAAGAGATACCATTACTCCGCAAGAGTTAGCGTCAAGGCCTACAGATGAACTGTTGTAACCAACTTCGTTAACAACTTTTCTAACTATGCCTGGAATATCAGTGTAAACTTCGCCTCGAACCTCACCAAAAACAACAAATTGGCCAACGCAAGCGCAAACTTCAACAGCAACATGAGAATGTGAATCTTGACGAAGCATATCGTCTAAAATAGCGTCCGCAATTTGATCACAAAGCTTATCCGGATGACCTTCTGTAACAGATTCTGCAGAAATCAGTCTCGGCTCAATACGATTATGCTCTGCTGCAGTTTCTACGCTATTTTCGTTTATCTCACTTTTCACACATTCCGCCATGCTTGCCCCATTTGCAAAAATAATTAAAGTAATATTCAAAAGTAAATAAAACAGTTGTAACTGACATACTACTATCGACTATGCAACAAACACGAAACTGTTTTACAAAATACTTGGATTATGCACAAAATCAAGTATCGGAAGATTAAATATCGGAAAATAAAAAAACAGTCACACTCCTAAAGCAGAAGTGTGACTGAATGAAATTTTAAGACAAGTTAAGCTGGAATTAATTTCCTTCGCTCATATCGTCTTCGCCGAGAGTCTCTTCTAGCAATCCTTCGTTAATTTCGCGGAAAGCAATAGAAAGAGGCTTCTCTTGATTCTTGTACTCAACAAGAGGACCAACGTTTTGAAGCATTCCCTCATTAAGTTGAGTGAAATAAGAATTAATCTGCCGTGCTCGTTTTGCGGCAAACAAGGCAAGCGCATACTTGGAGTCCGCATGCTGCATTAAATCATCAATTGGCGGATTCGCAAGTCCCGTAGGTGTTGGCTGAGTGCCCAATGCCATAATGTTCTCCATATTCTATGGTGCCACAATAGTTCCGAAAAGCTTATTATATGCCACATATTGGATATTTACGTGACAGATAATTTACAAATCGTATTCTTTCGCAATAATATTCCACAATTCGTCAGCTGCGCGCTCAACATTATCGTTAACAATAACAACGTCGAACTCATTAGCAGCATCCATCTCAACTTTAGCAGTTTCTAAACGTTTCGTCTGCTGTTCAGGAGTTTCTGTACCACGTTTAATAAGTCTTCTTTCCAGCTCTTCAAAGCTAGGAGGTGCTATAAAAACGTATACAACTTCTAAACCTAGACGAGCCGCTTCCTGCTTTACTCTTCTAGCGCCTTGAAGATCAATCTCAAGTAAAGTTGGTACGTCTTGGGCAAGATGATCAAGAACAGGTTGCAAAAGAGTACCGTAGTGTGCCATTCCATGCACTAAAGCAGTTTCTAAAAACTCACCGTTTCTTTTGCGACGCTCAAACTCTTCTTCGTCAAGGAACCAGTAGTGGATTCCGTTAAATTCTCCAGGACGAGGCGCGCGAGTTGTAGCCGAAACAGAAAGCCATATTCGAGGATGTTTCTCGCGTAGCATACCTTCTACAGTACCTTTACCAGCCGCTGTAGGACCAGTTAATACTATGAGTCGACGTTTTTTACCGTCAATAGGCTCGGTAGCAGAAATTGCCGGCATTGAAGTGGTAGTTTCTGCTCCAACAGTATGCTTTTTCATGATTATTAACTTTCTGCTCTTGACTAAATTTTAATCCATAAGCGCCTGACGTATGTCCCAAGCGATACGTTCAGTAGCAGCTGAAAGATCTCCAATATTTGGACCGTGCGATGCTATTGAGCGCGAAACTGTCACAAGCACGTTACCATGCGTTCCAGCAAAAACACGTTTCAAATCGTTAGCTTCAGCACCCTGCCAACCGTAACCTGGAGAAAGAATAGGGCCGGTAAAACTTGTTAAATCAATACCGCCACCATTCATCCAATCTCCAACAGTAGCACCAACAATCAAACCGACTGACCCCATGCCCTTAGTTTTATTATTAAACTTTTGAGCAGTCTGTGCTATACCGTGAGCAACAGTAGTTCCGCGATAGTCTCCACTTTGACGGATAGCAGTTTGCAAGCTAGCGCCTTCAAGATTTGAAGTTAAGGAAGCTATAAATACACCTTTACCATTATTTAAAGCATCGTTAATAAGGCCGCCCATAGATCTAGCACCATAGTATGGTAAAAGCGTAATAGCATCGGTAAGCAGTGGAGCTCCCGGCTTAAAATAAGCGTCAGCTAATGCAGAAATCGTAGTAGATAAACCACCGTGACCGCAGTCAACAATGGTAATAACATCCATTTGACGAGCCGCATAAAGCACACGCTCGAGCGCTGCGAAACCTTTAGAGCCGTAGCGCTCGAACATGCTTGATTGAAACTTTACTGCGGCAGCTCTGCCGTTCATGGCTTGAAGCATACGCATAGAGAACAATTCAGCTCCCAACGCATCCATCTTATATCCCCAATTAAGAAGCATTTTTCTATGAGGATCAATGCCAACGCAAAGAGGACCGTATTTGGCCATAGCGTTTTTCAAACGCAAACCAAAATCGGAACGTTGTGCCTGCAACTCCTGTTCACGTATGCTCTCGCTCATGTGTCACGCCCGACTTTCTTGGCTTTCTGCCCGTTCGATTGCAAACAGTTGCTTTGCATGCTCCTGAATGCTCATCACCTGGTAATCATTATTTTTTACAGCTTCAATTGCCATCAAAACTGGAGCAAACTCAGTAATGGTGGTGAACTGCGGAAGATCTGCTGCTACTGCAGCTGCACGAATAGCGTAACCATCCGTACGAGACCCTCTTGAGTTTGGTGTGTTAAGCACCATATCAATCTTACCATTCTCAATGAGCTCTACGACGTTTTTACCAATTCTTTCTCCGCCATCAGTACTACGCACATCTTTAGCAGTGTCGCCTTTGCTGGAAATCTTGTCGACAATCACAGAATCAATGCCGTAGCGCCGAAGTACAGAAGCAGTACCTTCAGTAGCCCAAATAGTAAAACCAAGCTCTACTAAACGAACTGCAAGAAGCGGCAATTGCCTCTTATCAGCATCACTTACGGAAACAAAAACGTTTCCGCTGGTAGGCAAGCCACCCTTGTATGCTGCAAGCTGGCTCTTAGCAAAAGCGTGAGGGAAATCACGGTCGAAGCCCATAACTTCGCCAGTAGAGCGCATCTCTGGTCCAAGCAAAATATCAACCGTACGGCCAACAGGAGTGCGGAAACGCTTGAACGGAAGCACAGAAGCTTTAATAGCAACCTGCTGACCTGGGTGAATATCACCACCATCGCCTTGTGGGAGAAGAAGTCCGCGCTTTCTCTGCTGGGCGATTGTTTCACCGGCCATAATTCTTGCAGCAGCTTTAGCAAGAGCAACTCCAGTAGCTTTAGAAGCAAATGGAACTGTACGAGATGCTCGAGGATTTGCCTCGATTACGTACAAAGTGTTTGCCATAAAAGCGTACTGCACGTTAATAAGACCGCGAACCGAGCAGCCACGGGCGATAGAAAGAGTGCCTTCACGAAGACGACGAATCTGATCGTCCGAAAGAGTGCTTGGAGGAAGAGTACAAGCAGCGTCACCCGAGTGCACGCCAGCTTCCTCGACATGCTCCATAATGCCACCAATATAAAGCTCGTTGCCGTCGTAAAGCGCGTCAACGTCGATTTCAATAGCATCCTGAAGGAACTTATCGATCAAAAGCGGCGAAGGCAATCGGCCAGAAACAACCGTGTCTGCTCTAGCTTCTTCCAAAGCGCGATCAACATACTTTGCAAGCTGAGCGTCATCGTACACGATTTCCATGCCACGACCACCGAGAACGTAACTTGGGCGCACAAGAACCGGGTAGCCGATTGCGTGAGCTGCATCTTTTGCTTCCTCAAGACTTAAAGCCGTTCCGTATCGAGGAGCATTCATGCCTTCTTGACGAAGAACCTCGCCGAAAAGCTCACGGTTTTCAGCCAAATCAATAGCCTCCGGAGTAGTTCCCAAAATTGGAACTCCAGCAGCTTTAAGACGAGCAGCAAGCGAAAGTGGCGTTTGACCGCCAAGCTGCACAATTACGCCCTTAACTGGACCAAGCTTCTTTTCTGCTTCGTAAATTTCAAGAACATCTTCGAAAGTAAGAGGCTCAAAGTAAAGGCGGTCAGACATGTCATAATCTGTAGAAACTGTTTCAGGATTGCAATTAACCATAATGGTGTCGTAATCCTTACCCAATTCCTGAACAGCGTGAACGCAAGTGTAATCAAACTCAATACCCTGGCCAATTCTGTTAGGACCAGAACCCAAGATAATCACAGCTTCGCGATCGCGCTTCTTCAACTCGCTTTCGTCAGCGTAGCAAGAATAGTAATACGGAGTTGCTGCGTCGAACTCGGCTGCGCAAGTGTCAACCGTCTTGTAAACAGGACGCAAACCGTAAGCCCAACGAAGCTCACGAACCATGTTTTCACCTTCGTCGCCAAGATTACGCAAATGCGCAATTTGAACGTCTGAAAGGCCAGCAAGCTTAGCGCGCTTCAAAACTTTAGGAGTTAAGGTTTCAGCTTCACGAACTGCGAGCGCCGTTTCGTTAATTTGCGCTAGCTGTTCCACAAACCATGGGTCGATTTTTGTTGCTGCAAAAATCTGCTCTGGCGTTGCTCCACCCCACAACGCACGCTGAATTTGCAAGTAGCGGTGCTCTGTTGGAGTATGCATTTCTTCAAGAAGCTTGATCACTTCTTCCTTGCTTGGACGCTCTCCATCCCAGCTAAAGCATGCGTGACGCTTATCGATTGAGCGCATTGCTTTTCCAAGGGACTCCTGGAAGTTTCCAGCCAAAGCCATTGCTTCACCAACTGACTTCATAGAAGTTGTAAGCGTAGTGTCTGCTCCTGGGAACTTTTCGAAAGCAAAGCGCGGAATCTTCGTTACAACGTAGTCGATTGTTGGCTCGAAGCTTGCAGGAGTTGAACGAGTAATATCGTTTTGAATTTCGTCCAAAGTGTAGCCGAGAGCAAGTTTCGTTGCGATTTTTGCGATTGGGAAGCCGGTTGCTTTAGATGCGAGCGCTGAGGAGCGAGAAACTCGCGGGTTCATTTCGATTACGATAATGCGGCCGGTTTGAGGGTTGATTGCAAACTGAATATTGCATCCGCCGGTGTCAACTCCAACGCCTCGAATAATCGCGATACCAATATCGCGCATCTTCTGATACTCGCGGTCTGTAAGCGTAAAGCAAGGAGCAACTGTAATAGAGTCACCAGTGTGCACGCCTACAGGGTCAACATTTTCGATTGGGCAAACTACTACGACGTTGTCTTTTGCGTCGCGCATAAGCTCAAGCTCAAATTCCTTCCAGCCTTCAATGCCTTCTTCAATAAGCACTTCGTTTGTTGGAGAATAGTGAATGCCAGCTCCTGCAATGCGGTGAAGCTCTTCTTCGTTATGAGCAATACCAGAGCCGAGGCCGCCCATAGTAAAGCTTGGGCGTACAACAACCGGGTAGCCTAAAGTTTCAACAATTTTGTCTACTTCTTCGATTGAGTGAGCAATAAAAGATTTTGCTGACTCAGCGCCGGCTTTTTCTACGACTTTTTTGAAAAGCTCACGGTCTTCACCGCGGTCGATTGCTTCCAAAGAAGCACCAATAAGCTCAACGTTATATTTTTCGAGTATTCCTGCACGACCTAAATCCATTGCCGCGTTAAGAGCAGTTTGGCCGCCGAGTGTTGGAAGCAGCGCATCTGGACGCTCTTTAGCAATAATTCTCTCCAAAATCGAAGTGTCAATTGGCTCAATATATGTTGCGTCTGCAAGCTCCGGGTCGGTCATAATCGTAGCAGGATTGGAGTTCACAAGAATTACGCGAATTCCTTCTTCGTGAAGCACTCGGCAAGCCTGCGTTCCCGAATAATCAAATTCTGCAGCCTGACCGATAACAATCGGGCCAGAACCAATTACCATAACCGACTTAATATCAGTACGTTTTGGCATAGTAAATCTTCTCTTTCCTGTTCCTACTTCTGAGCCTTTAAATTCTTGCGTGAAGAATTATGCATAGATTCAACAAAACGGTCAAAAAGATACGAAGCATCGTGAGGTCCTGCTGCAGCTTCTGGATGATACTGCACAGAGAAGGCTGGAATATCAAGGCATTTCAAACCTTCCACGACGTTATCGTTCAAATCAATGTGAGAAACTAGAACGCGACCAAAGTGACCGTTTTCGTAAGGAGATTGAACCGGCCCGTCAAGAGGTGCGTCCACTGCGAAGCCGTGATTGTGAGCTGTTACTTCCACTTTTCCTGTTGTTACGTCTTTTACAGGCTGATTAATACCGCGGTGACCAAACTTCAGTTTGTATGTACCAAAGCCGAGTGCGCGTCCAAGAAGCTGGTTTCCGAAGCAGATTCCGAAGAACGGATATCCTGCGTCCAAAACTTTTCGCAAAAGCTCAACTTCGCGGTTTGCTTGAGCAGGGTCTCCAGGACCATTTGAGAAGAACACGCCGTCAGCGTTCAAAGCTTCTAATGATTCAAAACTGATTGAGGAGCTTACTACGTGAACACGGCAGCCACGCTCTGCTAAACGATGCGGAGTCATGGATTTAATACCAAAGTCGACTGCCACAACATTGTAAAGTGGGTCTTTGCCTTCAAATTCACCACAAGGATCAATAGTATAAGTTTTTTCAGTGCTTACTTCATCTGTTAAGCGTAAGCCTTGCATTTGTGGAGTGCGCTTGATTTCGTCAACGAAGGACGCAACAGTGCGCAAAGCACCCGTGGACTCATCAATAAGAGCCTTATTACAAAAAATGCCGGCACGCATAACGCCAACCGAGCGCAAATGTCGTACCAGCTTTCGAGTATCAATACCACTAATACCAACGATACCTTGTTTTCTTAAATCATCCTCCAAGGAACCTTTGGATCGCCAATTGCTTGCTATAGGACTTGGGACTTTAACCACGTATCCTGCAACCCAAATTTGTTGAGATTCCGGATCTTCATCGTTAACTCCCGTATTACCTATATGTGGGAATGTTTGAACCACGATTTGTCGATCATAACTTGGATCGGTTAACGTTTCTTGATAACCGGTCATACCTGTTGAGAACACAATTTCGGCGCAAGTAGAACCTTCAGCGCCAAAAGGCTTACCGACGTAAACCTGACCGTCCTCTAATACCAATACTGCATCGTCACTGCCGAATCCGGCAAAGGTGTCGTTGTAGTCCACCTTAACCCCCTTATGGCTTTAGGTTATTCGTGGTAAGTCTACTCAGATTGTAGGACGGCGACGCGCCGGATATTAAGTTACTGCAGTTTTTGCTTTGTGATTGATGCGTACAAGCCTTAGAACGAAGAAATGTCGATAACATCGGGAAATTTGGTGTTTTCGACAGTTTCAGCCTACATTTTGTTTATTTCACCAAATGATTTGGTATTTTCGACAATTTCAGCCTACATTCTGTTTATTTCACCAAATGATTTGGTATTTTCGACAGAATTACCCTGAATTTTGTCGAAAACATCGGCTGATTTGGTAAAAACGACAAAATCAGCATATAAAAAATCCGCCCACTGCGTGCAGTAAGCGGATAATCGTTACAAATCTATTGACGTATCAAAAATAGTCAAATTGTAAGCTTTTAAAATTATTCCGTAGCTTCGGAAGATTCTGCAGTATCGCTAGCAGCTTCTTCCGCAGCTTCTTCCTCAGTAGATTCTTCCGCAGATTCTTCCGCAGCAGCCTCGCCATTAAACTTAGCCAAGCAAGCATCTTTATCGGACACTATCGCACTCAACAAACCGTGCACGAAACTAATAGCATCATCCTCGCTATACATTTTTGCCAAAGCAATTGCTTCATCTATTGCAACTTTATCTGGAATCTCATCATTGAGTAATATTTCCCAAACGGCCATTCGCAAAATATTGCGATCTATAACAGCCATTCTGCCAACTTTCCAGCCGGTTGAATAGCGGTTCAAAGTTTTATCTATTCTGTTTCGTCGCTCTCCTACTCCACGAACGATTTCAACAGCATAATCAGGAAGCGGCGTTTGCGCTCCAGGCTCTTTCAAGCGTTCCTCAAGTAGGGAAAGAATATTTTGATTCTTCTCGTCAGCTTCATAAAGCGTATTCAATGCTCTTTTTCGAGCTGTGGAACGTGCCATTGTAACGCCCTTCTGTGTAAAAATTCTGTGTAAAAATAAAATTACTTAATAAATTTTGTATCAAAAATTACGCGACCCAGCAACGAATAATCGCCACCGGGTCACTCTATAAAAATTATTTTGAAACTAGTTAGTTATTTAATTAATTATTTAACTAGCTAATTCTTTAGTTTTCGCGACCAAGGTAAGAGCCGTCACGAGTATCGACCTTCACCTTTTCACCCTCGCCCACGAAGAGTGGAACCTGGATTTCGGCACCGGTTTCAACGGTTGCAGGCTTAGTACCAGCGTTCGAGCGGTTACCCTGCAAGCCTGGCTCAGTGTGAGTAATGGTCAAAATCACCGAAGCTGGCAATTCAACGCTCAAAGGAGTGCCGTCGTGGAAGCTCACGATGCAGTCAGTGCCTTCAAGCAAGTACTTGCTCTGCTCACCAACTAAATCCTTAGGAATGTAAACCTGATCGTAGGTGTTCATATCCATGAAAACGAAGTTATCTCCATCTTCATAAGAGTATTGCAAAGTACGATTATCAACGGTCTCGAACTCCATCTTCATGCCGGCGTTAAAAGTCTTGTCGACAATCTTGCCCGAGAGCACGTTCTTAATGGTGGTACGCACGAATGCAGGACCTTTACCTGGCTTCACATGCTGGAACTTGATGACGGTCCAAAGCTGACCTTCAAGGTTCAAAACCGATCCATTTTTAATATCATTGGTAGTCTGTGCCACGAGTTATCCGTTCTTTCGACGTAGGCCGTTTAACGCGGCCATGTAATAAACCTTGCTAATTATGCCACAACGCCTCAACTAATTAAAATAACAACACTTTCCTAGCGCAATTAGTTGATTATTGTTTATCACTTTGATTTGAAGATTCCGGATTATTGCTGCGACCCATTGGAATATAACCGCCTTGATCATCCTTAGGATGTGGAGCATTTAACGGATACCCATTGCCATCAAGATTTGTAAAATCTGCGCTTATCTTCTTAATTTTCGCCAAATAATCTTTAAGAGCATTTTGCAAATCTGTAATACACTGATTTAATTCATCGCTGTTGTTACTGCTTTTAGCAAGAGCTTTTCTTGCAGTATCAACAACTTTTTCTAAATCGGCTTGAGCTGCACCAAAAATAGGAACATTCTTAGTTTTATCTATAAGCTCTTGACCTTGCTTAACTAATTCTAATAGCTTATTAGAAATTTCTTTTCTACCTGTTTCTAAAGCTGTTTTAGCAGATTTTACAAGAGCGTCTCCGTTTTTATTAAAAGAGTTGACTTTATCTGAAAGCTTATTTTCAACAGATGAAGAATTATCAGAATCAGTTCCAGCAGGACAGTTAGGTATTTTCTCTTTAGAATCAGATTTCGCGTGATTTAATGATGATTCAAAATCTTCAAACGCACTTTTAGCTTCATCTGAATACGAATTGAATTCAACTTTTTTAATATCAATAGCGCGAATAACGTCATCATCTGAAAGAGATTTTATAAGATTTTTTTGAGCATTAACTGCTTTTTCTCGCATTTGAATACAAGTTTTAGAAGGAGCAGAAACACTACTTTTCGGCTTGTTTTTATTGGTAGTTAAGAAGAATACTGCTGCGACTACGATTGCAACTACTATAATCGAAACAGCAACTACAGCAATAACAACTTTGCTATTCTTAGAAACAGAACTATTTTGCTCTCTCATAATCAGTCATTCCACCATCTAAAAAGTAACTAAAATAGACTTTAATTAGCAGACAGAATTAGACGCTAGTTTAAAATCTACTTATAAAATATGAATTTTATAAATTCTATCATTTAAACTATTTACGCACCATATTCTCGCAAATAATTTTCAGCCCTACTACTTAGATTATGGATTTATAGATTATTCTTCAACAAATCCAACAGATTTGAAACTAATCCAGCAACCTCAGATTTATCTGCAGAACTTGTCAAAACCGACATACCAAGCATCTTATCGCCGCTCTTAATAATCATGAAATAGTTATATGCGTTCTGAATTCCCTGACCTCGATGCGCCATAATTGTTATACCGTTTGGGATTCTAACGCCATCATCAGCGACATTATAACCTGTTGGATTAGTAATAAACGAATTTCCCATTGCTTTTGAAAGCATAAGTGCAGCATCATGCGAAGAAGTGTAATTCTCATTGCCGGCTTTCGACGCATTAACATCACCAAATTTACGAGCAAACGAAGTGTCTGAATATCCGTTATTAGACAACCAACTATTTAATCCATCTAATCCACCCTGAGCATCTATAAGCTCATTAGCGGACTCATTACTCATCGTTTTAATAACGTTTTCGTATTGTTGCTCATAGTTATAATCTGACACTTCCTCAGCGTGCAAGATTACAGGGAAATAAAAACCAACAGCCGGGAGTTTAGTGTGCGAATTACTAGTCTCATACAAAATCTTATTTTTGTCTGCAATAGCAACAGACGCGACATGATTTTGTGAAAAATCTTTTATTAAATTATCAATTTTTTGTATATTCAGTTTTTTATTTTCGGAAACAGCATTTTTATTATCTTTTTTATTTTTGCTGTTGTAACTCTTGTCGTCCTCGTCGTCCTTGTTGTCTACATCAATGCCATCATCTTTTTTAACTTGCTTTTTATCTTTTTTATTTTTGACTTGCTCTATTTTAGTTTGATTATGCGCTTTATTAGATTTCCCATTAGATACGTACCACCATACGCCACCGCATATTGCTAAAACACAAACGACAATAGCAATAGTTACAGTAATAATAACTTGCTTCTTATTTTTATTCGCATTTGCATTGCGATTTGCAAAATCAGCTTGAGGGTAAAACGCGTCATTTGAATAAGGCTGATCTGTCGAATAAGAATTTGGGTAAGATCCAGCATAAGAATTAGGCTGTTCTGCAATATTTGCATTATATGGCGGCATTGCTTCAGTTGGCTGCTCGTAAGAAAATGCCTGAGTCGAATCATTTTGCGATTCAATTGCCTGAGCTGAATCCGCTTGCGATTCAATTTGTTCAGCAGCAGATTCTTCTTGCAGGTTTTCTAACGGAGCACCGCAAGTATCACAGAATTTACTATTTTCCGCATTTTTACTGCCACATTGTGCACAGAACATATTCATTCCCCCCAAAACTAAAGTAAATTAACTAGCAGTAATAAATTAACGAATCGTGCTGATTCTACAACAGTATTACAACAAACTTTTCATACAACGAAGTGCAAAAATGTTATCGCAACCGTTTGTATTTAAAAATTATAGAAAATACTTACGCACCATATTCTCGCAAATAATTTTCAGCACGCGCAGCTAAATTCTCATCCATAACTGGCTTTCCGTCACTATTAGTGAGTTTTTGCGCTGCAGCGAAAATTTCACGCACGTTAGCAATTGGAAGTACTGGGAAGCCAAACTCCTGCTCTACCGCCTTTACTGCAGAAAGCTCACTGTCTTTCGTGCGTTCCATTCTATCTACTGCCAAAATCAAGCCAACAACTTCAACATTTGCTTCCGCTTTAAGCTTCGGCAAAGTTTCACGAACTGCAGTTCCAGCTGTCATCACGTCGTCAACTAACAGCACTTTCATACCGTCTTTTAACGGCTTTCCAACCATAATTCCACCGTCGCCGTGATCCTTTCGTTCTTTGCGATCGAAAGTAAAACCGACTGGCATATTATGATTATTCGTCAAAGACATAGCTGTAGAAACAGCCAACGGAATACCCTTATAAGCAGGACCGAAAACAGTATCGATATCTTGCGGAAGTTTGCCATCTTTGATTGCTGCAACAACTCGCTGAGCGTAATATGCGCCTAAGCTCGCTATTTTCATGCCGTCGTCAAAAGCTCCAGCGTTAATAAAATAAGGTGATTTGCGTCCAGATTTCAGCGTAAAGTCACCAAATTTAAGCGCGCCTGAATCGAGCAAAAACTTTGTAAAACGTTCGTCTAATTCTGCCATAATTAGCTCTCTTTCCTAAAATATTTTTAAATACTTTCTAAATACGCTTACTTTCTTAATTTCAGCGCCAAGTTTTTCCTTCAGCAAGCAAGGACGCAAGCTTTGGACGAGAATCAAGCAAATCGTCAAGCTCGCGCGCAATACGAATCGGAGCAGTAGGATCTACCAAAGCGGCAGCACCAACTTCTACAGCATTCGCACCAGCGTACAAGTATTCCAAAGCTTTTTCACCAGAATCAATGCCACCAATACCAATAATTGGAATATCTGGCATAGCTTGACGCACTCTCCACACGAAGCCAAGACCAATCGGGAAAATAGCAGGACCGGAAACACCGCCCGTGCGGTTTGCAATAATCGGCTCGCCGGTTCTAATATCAATTCGCAAACCAACCAGCGTATTAATCATGCTTAAAGCGTCCGCACCAGCATCAACTGCAGCTTTGCAAATCGAGACTATATCCGTAACGTTTGGCGTCATTTTTACAATCATCGGCTTATTTGTCATTGCGCGAAGACGCTTAATTAAGCGGTGTAATGCCACCGGATCCGTGCCTACGCTCATTCCGCCGTGAGTCACGTTTGGGCAGCTTACGTTAATTTCGAGCATGTCGGCCGCAGAATCAGCAAGCTTTTCAACAACTTGAGCATAATCGTCGTCACTGTGACCAGCAACATTAGTAATAACAAGCGCTCCCATTTTCTTTAATTTTGGCAGCTCGTCAATAAGATAATGGTCAACACCAGGATTTTGCAAGCCTACAGCATTCACCATTCCGGAAGGAGATTCTGCAGTTCTAGGAGCAGGATTTCCTTCCCACGGAACTGGTGAAACGCCTTTTGTGCAGATTACTCCAAGCTGACTTACGTCGTAAAAGCGTCGGCAAGCTGCAAGCTGGAAGGTTCCAGAAGCAGTTCCAACCATGTTTTTCCATTCAACTCCTGCAACTTTAGTTGGATGCTTCCACACGTGGCTTGTGTCAAAACCTAAAGTTGCAGCAGAATTTGCAGCGTTATTTGTATCGTTATTTGCAGCGTTCATATTTACTTCTTACTCCCAACCCAATCGCTTAGCATCAAAAACAGGACCTTCGTTGCAAACTTTCAATCGTCCTTCTAGAGTATCTACTACGCAAGCAACGCAAGTTCCGTACCCACAGCCCATTCTCGCTTCTAAACTAAGCTGGCACTCAATATTTCTTTCATTCGCCCAGTGAGCTACAGCTTTCATCATTGGCAAAGGTCCACAAGACAAAATCACAGTTGGCAAATCGTCAACGAAATTAAAATGACCATTTTGCTCAAGCTCGTCAAGTAGCGTAATAACTGTTCCTTCAGCGTTTGTAATACTTTGTACGTCTGCAATATACTCTTTCATCAAATCGTCTGCAAAACGCTTCTCTCTATATCCGAGAACTGCTGTTACGCTAGAATCCTTGCGCTCGCTTAAAGCTTGAGCCGCACACATAATAGGAGGCACACCTAAGCCGCCACTTACTAGCAAATAATGCGCAGATTTAGAAATATCAAAACCTAATCCTAAAGGTCCAAGAGCATCAACACTATCTCCTGGCTTAAGCTTAGAAAACTCAGCTGTACCTTTGCCAATTACAGCAAAAATCAGCGTAAAAGTGTCGTCTTTTACACTTGCCACACCAAAAGGACGTGGAAGCATTGCAGTCGGATCCGGCGAATACAAATTAACAAACTGCGCAGGAGTGGCATGTTTAGCAATTTCGCAATCTCGCAAAGTCAAACGGTAAACGCCTTCATCAAGCTTCTCGTTATTAAGCACTTCTATAGTTCTGCGCCCTAAAAGACGCGAATATTTTGCACTGTTACTTTCATCTAATGCGCTTGAACCTGAAGAGTCAAAAGCGTCTTCACGTAACGTAATTATGGCGTTTCCCGAAGCTTTTCGCGTTGGAATAAACATGCCATCACTCATGTGGTTTCCCCTACCCTTGTATGTGTTTTGTACCGTTGCGTTTTATTTTTACTTTTATTTTTAGTTTTAGTTTTAGTCTTATTTTTAATTATATTTTTAGTTTAGTTATAAATTTTATCGGTATACCGCATTGCGCAAGTCATCTCGCATATTTCGAGCAGCATCATAAGCAGAATCACGCACAATATCAAGAACATCATCAAGAGACATATTTCCTTGATTTTTAGCGTAATTTTCTGACTTTCTCCACGCTCCAATAATTCCTCGCGAAGAGTTCACTATAGCGCCTTCAGCGTTTTTATCAAACATTCCAGCAACATCTTTAGCTGTTCCTCCTTGAGCACCGTAGCCTGGAACTAGGAAGAAAGTATGCGGCATAAACTCACGCAAACGCTTCCCCTCCTCCGGATGTGTGGCTCCAACTACAGCACCAACTCTGGAGTAACCATGCTTTCCAACGTGTGCAGCGCCCCAGTTTTCAATCAAATCAGCCATATGCTCATACACAGGTTTTCCATCCTGCAAAATAAGCTCTTGAAGCTCTTTACTAGACGGATTTGATGTGCGAAGTAGCACAAAAATGCTTTTATTATGCGCTTCTGCTTGCGAGATAAAAGGTTCCACACCATCCGAACCCATATAAGGGTTTACTGTAAGAGAATCTTCATGCCACACGTTTTTATTTGTATATTCTGAAAGAAGATTTACTAAAGAAGGTTGAAGAAGTTTTTTCGTATCCTCACTTAAGTATGAGCTTAAGTTAGCGAAACCAGATAAGTGTGCTGCATACTGTCCTGCAGTAGAGCCAATATCTCCTCGCTTAGCATCTCCTATTACGATTAGCCCACGCGATTTTGCGTAATCGCAAGTCATCGCATACGTGTCCATTCCAGCAGGCCCCAAAGCCTCGTACATTGCGATTTGTGGCTTTACTGCCGGCACAATGTCAGCAACCGCATCAATAATTGCGCGATTAAATTCAAAATATGCTGTAGAAAGAAGAGTTTCTAGCGCTTCTTCGCCTGTAACCTCTTGTAAAACTTCGTCAGCAAGAGCGCTAATAATTTCAGCAGGAACTATTTCAGGTTTAGGATCAAGCCCTACAACACTAGGATTTTGTTTAGAATCTATTGCTTCTATCAGTTCGTCCATAATTTCCCCACACTTAACTGTAATTACATTCTAGAGAATGCTAGTTCGGAGCCAATAATCGTAGCAACCGGCCTGCCTGTAAGCTGCCAGCCGTTAAATGGCGTATTTCTTGCTTTTGAATGGAACAAATTTGCGTCAACCGTCCATTTTTCACGCATATTAATCAGCACTAGATCAACATTTTCTGGATGCTCTGTAATGCTTAATCGTAGCGTTCTCTTATTTGCGCATCTCGACGAAACATTCAGTAAAGCTGCAATATCAGTTGGTCTTTTACTCATTAATTGCATCGGGTTTACTGCCATTAATTCTATTAAATGCTTGTCGTCTGTGTATCCTGCGTCAACCAGTACTTTTCTGCACACTCCGTACGCGCACTCAAGTCCAATAATTCCGTTTGGTGTGCTCGCAAAATCGCCTGATTTTTCTTTCATTGTGTGAGGAGCATGATCTGTTGCTATCATGTCGATTGTGCCGTCGGCAATAGCAGCTAACGTTGCTTGCCTGTCTGCTTTTGAACGAAGAGGCGGATTCATTTTTGCCATTGATCCGTATCGCAGAACATCCTCATCGCAAAGAGCCACGTAGTGTGGAGCAGTTTCGCAAGTAATTGGTAAACCTTCTTTTTTTGCTTTGCGAATCGCTTTGAAAGCTGCGGCCGTGCTCACATGCTGGAAGTGTACATGTACCCCAGTTTCGCGCACTGCGTCAATATCTCTTTGCACAATAGCTAGTTCTGTAGATGCTGGTATTCCGCCAACTCCCATAATTTTTGCTACAGGTCCGTCGTTTACTGCTCCAGTATCGTGATGCTCGCAATGTTCCACAAAAGGCAAACCAGTTTGTTTTGCCATAGCTAGCACGTCGTGCAAAATCGGTTCTGGAACTGCAGCACCGTCGTCACTTATTGCCGTCACTGGATGCTTTTTCATTGGCGAAGTTTTTTCGTCGTCGTCAATTCCAGGAACGTATTTTCGCCAATTTTCTATACGACTTGGTTTTAAGCCGGCTCTTCTAAGAGAAGCACACACGCTTAAATCGTATCGCACTGGAAGTTTTACTCCATAAAAGCAACCGTAACGCTGCAAGTAATCTATAACGTTTTCTGCATCAAATGGTGATGCTCCCCATGGCTCTCCGTCTACTGCAGGAATAGTATTCGGCATAATAAGAACACGAGTGTATCCACCTGCTGCAGCGGCTTCACTTCCGGTAAGCATGGTTTCTTTGTCTGTTTGACCAGGATCCCTAAAGTGTACGTGCGGGTCTGCAAAACCAGGAGCAACAGTCCAATCGCTTGCGTCAATATCTCCAGCAACACGCGCATGTGGCTCTATTAGGGCATCTTGTCGAACTCCATCAACAATAAGATCGATTCGTTCGCCAGTATCCCACACGGAGATATTGCGCAAAGTTAAGGTGTTTGCGTTATTCATATCACTCCTAGTTTTGCGTAATTTTTATAGTTATATTAAGACTTTTACGGATTTTTTACTTGGCTTCTGCTTCTTCGTCGCAATACATGCAGCGATACTCGTGCCTTACGGAATCAGCTTTGTAGAACTTACGTTTAAGAGTTAACTCACTGTTTGTTATGCAACGAGGATTCGGGCATGTAAGATTTTCAGGCGCATTCTCGTCAGTTGTGTGTACGCGAGGATCTGCTAAGGAAATTCCGTGTGCGTCAACCGCTTGCAATTCGTCTTCTGGAACGTTCACAAAATCTGTCGGCTCGTAGCCGCAAAGCTCGTCGCCAAGAACGGAACTTTCCAAAGCCATGCGCATAAGCATACCGTTTTTAACCTGCTCAAAGTATGCTGCACGAGGGTCGTCGTCAACATCAACCGCAATCTCGTTAATACGCGGAAGAGGATGCAACACAGGCATATGCGACTTTGCTTTCTGCAACTTTTCTTCCGTCAAAATGTACGTGTCGCGAAGTCGCAAGTATTGTTCGCGATCCGTAAAACGCTCTTCTTGCACGCGAGTCATATAAAGCACGTCAAGATTGCCAATAACTTCCATCAAGTCGCGAGTTTCCTCGTAAGTGCAGGAAGGAGTGTCGTTAATTCGGTCGATTACGTACTGCGGAGTTTTCAGCTCATCTGGGCTAATTAGCACAAAATGAACGTTTCCAAAGCGGCACAAAGTTTCAATAAGCGAGTGAACTGTACGGCCGTAAGTTAAGTCGCCACACAAGCCAACAGTTAAATTATTCAGTCTGCCAAAACGTGCAAGAATCGTTGCTAAATCTGCAAGAGTTTGAGTTGGATGCATGTGACCGCCGTCACCTGCGTTAATAATAGGTGTGTTCACAGCTTGCGTAGCAACGAAAGCCGCACCCTCCTTTGGGTGACGCATTGCAACAACATCAACATAATTAGACACAACTTTCAAAGTGTCGTTTACAGTCTCACCTTTGCTTGCGCTGGAAAGTTGCGCGCCTGCAAAGCCGATTACCTTGCCACCTAAACGCAACATTGCCGTTTCGAAGCTTAAGCGTGTGCGCGTGCTCGGCTCATAAAAAAGAGTGGCCAACACTCTGCCATCGCAAGTGTGAGCCACTTCTTTACGGTGCGAATCAATGTATCGCGCTTTGTCTAAAAGCATTCGTATTTGCGCCGTTGAAATATCGTCTAATGTAACAACACTTTTACCTGCTAGTGAATTTGCAATTGTGTTGCGAGAAAAAATTTGATCTGAAGAAACAGAAGAATTAGAAGCGTTCATTGCGTTCGTCATAATAAATATCGCTTACCTTTCGTCAGTTGGCAAGACGGTCGCAACCACACGCGACCTACGCAATATTACTGATTAGCTTTGACGAATCCCCCACCCGGAGTGGCGGCATACTAGCATTAACTACAGCAAAATTAGCGACCGTAGAAAAGACGAGACATGGTTTCACGGCACTGGCGCATGGTTGCTAAAAGATCGTTTTCAAAAACGCGACCCTGATTCGGCTCGTAGCCAAGATAAGTTGCGATTCCGCCGAGCGAATACGAGTCGGTTGGAATCACATCCGCGCGGGACATTGATCCAGACCACAAGAAGTTCGCGTTGCGCACCGCTGAACACATATGCCAGCAGCGCTCCAAAATTTGCGCATCCTCATTCTCAATTAAATGCTCAGATTGCAAGGCTTTCAAAGCTTGCATTGTGCCAACAACGCGCAAAGATTCGTAAGTGCCAGCGTATTGCAATTGCAAAAGTTGAACAGTCCACTCAACGTCACTTAAACCGCCGCGACCAAGCTTCAAATGCCTATCCCTACTAACTCCCCTAGGCAAACGCTCCGCTTCCATACGCGCTTTAAGCTTACGAATTTCAGCAAGCTGCGACTCACTAAGCGGATTTGCAGCGTAACGCAAATCGTTCACAACGCCATCAAGTAGAGCATCCGCCAACTCTTTTGAACCTGCAGCAAAACGCGCTCGAAGCAACGCCTGATGCTCCCAAGTACTCGCCCATTGACGATAATACTTTTCGCAAGACTCCAAGCTGCGCACAAGAGGGCCGTCTTTCCCTTCCGGACGCAAATCCAAATCAACCATAATTTTCGGCTCAAGAGTAAGAGACCCTTGCAAAATATTGCGCAAAATCTCTACAGTTGTTTGAGCAAAACGGTGAGCCGCATCTAAATCGCAATCTTCACCAACCGGCTTATAAACTACCATAATGTCCGCGTCCGAGCAGAAGTTTACTTCCCTACCACCGTAACGTCCAAGCGCAATAATCGCAATTTCGGCTTGAGGAGAGCTAAAACTCATGCGCAAAGCAGACTCGCGCATAGACCAGCATAAAGCCGCGTCTAAAACAGCGTCAAAAACGTCACTCATAGCGCGCATAGAAGTATCGTCGTCAATAAGACCACACATCCAAGATAAAGCTACGCGCTCAATTTCCTGCCGGCGAAGCGCACGCAAAGACTGCGCAAAATCCGCAATATTACTAGCGTAACGAGCAACCATTGCGCTAGTTTGCATATCAAGACTTGCTCTATCGCGAGCAGCCAACGCATCATCGTCACCAAGCCAAGTAATAGACTGCATTGACTGCATCATAGCGTCGCCAAGATAGCGCGAATCCGCCAAAACGTGGCAAAGACGCTGAGCTGCAGAAGGAGAATCACGCAAAAAACCAAGATACGTGTTCTTGCCGCCAAAACGCTCCGCAAGACGACGCCAAGCAAGCAAACCCATATCTGGATTCTGGCCGTCGCCAAGCCACTTCAACACAGCTGGAAGAAGAATCCTGTGAATCTTAGCAGCCCTAGAAAGCCCTTCCGTAAGCGCTTCAACATGCAATTGCGCGGCGGCAGCATCCGCAAAACCAATAGAAGCAAAACGCGCGCGAGCAGCTTCCGGCGAAAGTACAATAGGATCCGCATCAGTTTGTGCATTAATCGGAAGCATAGGACGATAGTAAATATCCTTATGCAAATTGCGGATCTCACGGCGAGCTTTATCAAAACGCTCAACCAACTCTTCCGGGCGCAGCCGCACAGCACGAGAAAGACGACGAATCTGCTCATTATTATTAAGCTGCTCGGTAGAAATTGTGCGCGCACGATCCAAACCGCCGTTTCCTTGCGCACCCAAATCTGGGAACAAATGCGTGCGATGCATACTCCACATTTGCTGACGATGCTCAAGCACACGCTCAAAACGGTAGTGTTCCGCCAAAATCGCCGCCTGAGACCTAGAAACGTAACCGCCTTGAGCCAAAGCCTGCAAAGCAGAAATAGTATCCCTTACTCGAAGCGACTCATCCTCACTTCCGTGCACAAGTTGCAGCATTTGCACAGTAAACTCAACGTCACGCAAACCACCGCGGCCAAGCTTCATGTCAAGATCGCGCTGCGAAGCAGGAATAAGCAACTCAACACGTTGACGCATATGCTGACAGTCCGCCACAAAATGCTCACGGCCAGAAGCCTTCCAAATAAGAGGCTCAACCATATCGCGGTAGGCTTTTCCAAGATCCGCATCCCCCGCAGCAGGACGCGACTTCAAAAGCGCCTGAAACTCCCAGCTGCTCGCCCACTTTTCGTAATATTCACGGTGAGATTCAAGGCTTCGAACAAGAGGCCCATCCTTACCTTCCGGCCTGAGCGCAGTATCAATCTGCCAAAGCGGAGGCTCATCAGAGCCAATAACAACCGACTGACACACTTTTTGCAAAACCATCGCAATAGACGCACCAACACGCAAAGCCGCATCCTGATTCTGCTTATTACTAGAATCCGCCGGTTCCACAACATAAATCAAATCAATGTCGGAAACGTAGTTAATTTCTTGCGCACCAAGCTTACCCATAGCAATAATCGCAAACCTGCACGCGGAAGAACCAGTAACCTGGCCGCGCGCAATAGTCAAAGCCGCCTCCAAAACAGCATCCGCCGCATCAGAAAGCTTACGGCTAATATCCGGCTGCACTTCAACAGGGTCAGCGCTAGCTAAATCAGCCGCCATAATTACAGCAACATGCTCACGGTAGCGCGCACGAAGCGCAGAAACTGCTTGCACAAAACCAAGGGATGTTAAGTAAATCGAATTGGAATCACTACTTTCGGAAGAAACAACTGTTGCAGTATACGCTTGTATAGAATCAAGTAAATCTTTTATGCGCTCTTCTCGAGTCATTATAAACAAATGTTCAGGGTCGTTTGCAGCAGCTTTTATAAGATTAGGTCTTGTGCGCATAAGCATCGCCAACGCGTTAGACGCTCCCAACACTTGCATTAAACTTGTTAACGCGTCTGATACTTGCGAATTTGAATCTGAAATATTATTTATTACTTCCGTATATGCTTCACTTAAATCTTGCAATGAAAGTACCGCAGAATCTGGGTCTTCAACAGTAAGCGCGCTTTTTAGCAATGTTTCAAACGATACTTTATTGCAGTTTTTGCGTATTGCTATCATTGCGCAACGTGCAGCATCTGGTCGAGCAAAGCCTGATTTAATAAGACTTCTTGATGTGAGCGCGTTTGATGTAAGCGCGTTTGATGTAAGCGCGAACTTGCTTGCACTGCTTTCGTTAAAATTAGTTTCAGCAGCTGCATCATCCATTTTATTCGCACTTTCCATACCGCAACTTTACATTGTGGTGCTGTACAAGGCTGCATAGTATGACTCCGTGTTACTAGCGCAGTACGCGTTCTGCGCGCGTAACGTATAATTACGATTTTTCGTTCTTCTTGCAGTACGCGTTCTGCGCGCGTAACGTATAATTACGATTTTTCGTTCTTCTTGCAGTACGCGTTCTGCGCGCGTAACGAACATTGCCTCTTTTTCGTTTCTCCTGCAGTGTGCGTTCTGCGCGCGTAACGATGTGCGTAGTTGATGAGTTGATTTTTGGCGTGGCGCGAGTTTGGGGGGATTTCTCTCCTCGCACGTCCCGGCCTTCGCTACATATTCATGCAAAACACTTTTAACGTAAAGTAACTTTGCTTATGTTGTACTTACGTTCGCTCAGTCCTCTTTTAGTGCTCGTAGAGAAATCCCCCCAAACTTCTGCGTGCTAATTCGTTAACAACCGGGTTTATCACAGAGATTTAATATTTTTCTTCTTCATTCGATGAATCACCATCAAAGATGCTGAGGTTCATCTCATTCAGTGCGAAAAATCTCAAATCTCTACCACACTAATATTCCTATGATTAAAACCAATTAGTCTACTGTGAGTAGATTTGGCTGTTGAGTGTGAGGAGTGGGTGTTGCTTGGTCGAGCAATATAAAAGCGGAGCGATATTAATAGTCTCGCTGATTAATAACTGTTTTTGCAGGGAAAGTAAGTAAGAAACTAAACTTAACTATGCAACCGTTAAGTTCAAGTAAAGTATAAGAGCGCAGCGCTGCGAGACAAGCAACACGCACACCTCACTAATGCCTGGTATATATAAAAAACCCTCGCGGATTATCGAAGGATAACCTGCGAGGGAATTTGCTTAGTTATGAGCGAAACTACTCGTTAGAGTGCTTGCGACGGCGAGAAGCTACGCCTGCAACACCAAGACCAGCGAAAGCCGCGGCAATACTTGCAAACATTGAAGTCTCAGCACCAGTCTTAGCAAGCTTCAAACCAGAAGCACCAGAAGCACCACGCAAACTATTAAGCAACGCAGCCTTAGCAGCCTTAAGATTCCTCAAAGCCTCATCAACCTGAGCCTGAGTAGCATTAGAATCTGCAAGCACACGACGAGCCTCAGCCAAAGCCTGCCTATAGGCTCTAGCTGCCGCAGTGTTTACATTAGTGTCTACAGCATTGTTAACTTCGACTTGCAAAGCAGACTTATCAACCAAAGCACTCTGAGAATCATTAGCCTCAACAGCAAAACCATCACCAGCATTAGGGTCATAGCCGCTACCGATTCCACTACCACTGCCAGTACCAAACGGGTGATTAAGCTTATACTTAGCAGCCTTAAGCTTCCTCAAAGCCTCATCAACCTGAGCCTGAGTAGCATTAGGATCCTTAAGCACACTGTTAGCCTCAGCTAAAGCAGTGTTGTAAGCCTCAATATCATCCTTGTTGCCAATGATGAAGTACACAGACTTACGGAAGTTAGCATCATCATCAGCCTCAGTCTTAAGCTTAGACTTATCCGTGCCATTCTCATCCCTAAGCTTATCCTTAGCAGCCTTAAGCTTCTTCAAAGCCGCGTCAACCTCAGACTGCGTTGCGTTAGGATCTGCAAGCACAGAATTAGCTTCGTCAAGCGCCTTCTTATAGTCTTCAAGAGCCTGCTTAGACGCGTCGTCACCCTTAGCTTGAGCATTCTGATACTCAGGAGAATTAGTGAAATCGGAATCCTTACCAGCTTCCTGGCGCAAATCATACTTGATTGTGCTGTAGTCGTCTTCGATTTTCTTCTTGGCTTCTTGCAAGGCCTTTAGAGCGTCGTCGAGCTCTTTTTGGGTTGGAGCCTTTTCGCCTGGTTTTAGATTAGTCTTTGGCTTGCCAGTAGTGCGGTCGAACTTGTCAAGGAGAGTCTTTGCAGCAGCAAGCTTGTCGTTGTAATCCTTGAGAGCTTGCTTGGCAGCGTCATCACCCTTAGCAGTCGCGTTCTTGAACGCAGGAGTGTTCTCGAACACGTCATCACGCTTGTCTTTATCTCCGTCCTTAGACTTATCTACCTCATCTTGCAAGTCGTGCGGGCTAGTAACGTAGTTCTTCTTAATCTTTTCCTTAATTTCCTTCAGATTCTTAAGAGCTTCGTCAACTTCCTTTTGAGATGGGAGCTGATCCTTTGGAACGTCAACTTCCTTATTCGGATCCTGAGGATCGGTCATCTTGCCCGTGTTCTTCTTGATGAGTTCCCTAGCCTTTGCCAAAGCTTGCTCATACGCTACAAGGTCATCAGGCTTCTTATCTCCATCAATCTTTGCCTTGAGATTTGCAAACTCGGTTGTGTTCTCAAACTTCGGATCATGCTCCTTCCCAGTCTCATCCTTATCGTCAACTTCCTTCTGGAGGTCGTCAACTTTGGTCTTGAAGTTGTCGTCGATGTCCTTCTTGGCTTGCTTCAAAGCTGCAAGAGCCTTGTCAACGTCATCTTGAGTTGGACGATCTTCTGGCTTTGCGTTTGGATCTGGGTTATTTACCTTGTTTATAAGATCCTGCGCAGCTTTGAGATTGTCGGCGTAGTCCTTGAGCTTCTTAGTTGCGGAAGTATCCTTCTTGGCATCCTCTTCAGATTCAGCATTTGCCTTTTCAAGCGCGTTCTTGTATGGCACAGACGCTTCAAACGGAGGTATTACATCCTGGCCGGTTTCGTCCTTATCGCCTACTTCGTTCTCAAGCTTGTCGGCCTTAGTATTGTACGTTGCTTCCACTGCCTTGCGAGCGTCACTGAGCTTCTTAAGCGCCGCGTCAACTTGAGCTTGCGTTGGTAGGTCTTTGTCGTCTACTCCCGCACTCGGCTTGCCATCTTTACCAAAGTTGTTGAGCATGGTCTTAACTTCATCAAGAGCAGCCTTGTACGCCTTAAGCTCAGCATTGTCACCGCCGTCTTCAGCTTTCTTAGCTTCGGCGTTCTTGTACTCCGGGCTCTTGGTAAAGTTACCGTCATTTGCACCAAGCGCTGCTTCGTCTTGAAGGGCTGTTGCATCGGTCTTGTAGCCATCAGCAATAATCTTCTTGGCATCCAAAAGTGCACGGTATGCTTCGTCAACATCCTTTTGCAACGGACGCTCGCTGGCTTTATTAGACTCTTGCTTTTTAGCGAGCTCGCGCGCTTTATTAAGAGCTTCCTTATATCTTGTTATATCAGGATTCTCTTCACCTTTTTCGCCCTTCTTAGCTAACGCGTTCTTGTATGCGGTGGTATCTTCAACGGTGCCAGGGGTTGGAGTGGTTGCATCAGCAGCTGAAGACTTAACTATCTCCACGTCCAAATCAGTAGTCTTTGTGCCGAAACCTGGCTTATCTAGAGCAGAGTCGTCACCAACCAGCGTCTTACGAGCATCATCGAGTTTTGCTAAAGCAGCATCAATTTCGGCTTGCGTTGGCTTTGCATCTTGCGGCGTTTTATCGTCGTTATGCTTTGCAAGCAAGGCCTGGGCCTCAGCGAGCGCCTTATCATAGGCGGTTTTTGCATCTCTTGCTTGCTGGTTCTTATATTCGTCAGGATTACCGTTTCCATCTACAAAGTGAGGGTCGGAGGCGTTGCGGTATGCGTCGGAATCCTTTGTGCCCTCAACAGTCTCAGTACCGTGTGCAGCAACACTCTTTTCGAGCTTGGTGATGTCGGTGTTGTACTTGTCAAGCTCTTTGCGGGCATTGTCAAGCTTATCCTTAGCATCATTGACTTCCTTCTGAGTTGCAGCAGGATTCTTGAGCAATTCCTTAGCTTCATTAAGAGCTTTGCCATAATCGTCTACAGCCTTAGAAGCTTTACCGTTCTTATCAGTATTCTTAGTTCCGTCCTCATTCTTGTAATCAGGGTGCGAAGCATTCTTATACGCAGGCGTCTGCTGAGTATTGTCATGCTCGTTAACAGACTTAAGAAGCTCGTCAGTCTTGGTTGCAAACTTGTTCAACTCAGCAATAGCATCGTTCATTTCCTTAAGGATTGAGGTAATATCCCTATCCAGTGGCTCACCGTTTGCATGTGCCTGAATATTATCCAATGCATTCGCATTATTAACATCAATATTCGCATCAGGAGGATTAGAAGTTGGGATTTCTGTATCACCTTGCTTATCCTTAGGCATCTGTTTATTAAGCGCCTGGTCTAATTTCTCTACGGCTTTGTCATACCTATCCTTAGCAGCCTTTGCCTCTGCACTTGCATCAGTTTCAGATACGTTCGTATACGCTGGGCTGTTTTTTATGGCAAGGTGATTAAACACAGCTGCCGAAAGTCTGCTGGTATTAGTTGCATACTTGTCGATGACTTTACGTGCGTTTTCAAGAGCTGTCTTAGCTTCATCAATCAATTTTTGATTTGGAGCAGTTCCAGCAGTCTTAGCATCTTCTAGATTTTTCTTAAGCTCCTTAGCTTTTTGATAGGCATCGTTGTAATTCTTGAATGCAGCAGCAGCATCCTTATCGCCAGCATGCGCCTTATCAAAAGCATTGAAGTACGCAGGCATCAGGTAACCGCTAAAGTTATCCGCAAGAACTTTCGTAAGTTCATCAGCGTTACTTGCATATTTTTCATGCAATACTTTTTCGGCATTAGTTAACGCTTCTTTAGCAGCATTAACCTGTGCTTGCGTTGCATCCTTATTTGCAATAACCTTACGCGCATTATATAACGCAGTGTCATAGGCCTCGTATGCTTTCTTAGCAGCTGCCTTCTGCTCTGCAGTAACACTTGTATCAGTGCTTTCAGCCTTGGCCTTAGCATTCTTATAGAAGGTGCTCTGCTTGCTTGGGTCATTAGTAACAGGATTATCGAAGCTGAGCTTTTCGGCAGCTATCAGTTGCGACTTATCTGTTGCTTTAGCGTCAAGAGCCTCTTTAGCTTTCTTAAGTGCTTCAATCGCAGCATTTACTTCCTTCTGGGAAGCGTTTGGATCAGCAACTACTTTTTGAGCTTCAGCAACGGCCTTGTCGTAAGCGTCGCGCTGCTCAGGAGTAGAGTTTTGGTAGGTTGGGTCGGCGGAAGCTAATTTCTTATTTGGGTCAGTTAGCTTTGCATCGCCCGTGTTCACATGACCATGCTGAGCGATGGCATTATTCAACTCATCCTTGTTGGTGGTGAAGTCGTTAAGCTTTGCGCGTGCAGCGTCGAGTTTCGCCTTGGCGTCGTCAACAGCCTTTTGCGTGGCGTTTTCGTCGTCATTTAGTTCTTTAGCGTGCTTGAGAGCTTCATCATAAGCTTTTTTAGCAGCCTTAGCTTTCTCGTTCTTGGTAGTATCAGGCTTGCCATCGTCTGTCTTAAAGTCAGGATCGCTTACGTTCTTGAACTGATTCGTTGCTTGCGTACCAGACGCAGGATTAGCACCCTCCGCAGCTTTACCATCAGCTTCAATTGAGGCGTTCAGTCCGTTTTTATCGGTCTTAGCACCATCAAGAGCTTTGCGAGCTTTATCCAACTTAATGGTTGCATTATCAACCTCAGCTTTAAGCTGTTCAGATAACTTATCATCTGTGGTAGTTCCAACTTTTTTAAGCGTATCCTGAGCAACCTTCAAT
The DNA here is from genome assembly GCF_050320365.1 of Gardnerella sp. 2492. NCBI lineage: Bacteria > Bacillati > Actinomycetota > Actinomycetes > Bifidobacteriales > Bifidobacteriaceae > Gardnerella > Gardnerella sp. 2492. The sequence continues at coordinate 379,690 of NZ_CP186952.1, forward strand.
GCATCTTCGTAGTCTTTCTTCACTTTGTCAGACGCGTTGTAGTACGCAGAATCAGTAGGAACTTCATTGCCTTCAATATTAGTGGTCTTGTGCTCGAGAACCGACTTCTTCAAATCACTCGTCTTGTGATTCGTCTGCGGCACAAAGATAACGTTAATTGCCTTAGGCGTGTTCCAAGGTTGATTGCGGTTTTCCATGTAAACATTTCTATACATCGTCAATCCATACGGCAAAACAAACAGGCGCGCCTTATATACCTTGCCTTTTTTGGCAGCAACAAATACCGGCTTAGCGTCTTCATCCCAGGAATACGAACCAGCTTCCGATAAATTATCGCCGAGGTCCACACCAGAATTATCAACCTTCTGACTATATTGCCAATAAGCACCGCTCATGTTGCCAAGCGACAACTCAGTTGTAGGCTGGCCGTTCTTGTCAATCACGTAGCCTACATGCGACTTCGTGTCTTTACCATCCACGCCTTCGTGGTCGAGCTTCTCGTTGCCCGTGAGGTCACGCAAACCAGAATTCTTATCCTTTGCCGTAGCTCTCAACAAATCAAGAATCTTATTTGTATCAAACTCCTTCGCGGCCGTTGAATCGTAGCGGTAGATAATAGTCTTCTTATCTTCGCTCCATGAGAAACCTTCGTCGGTGTCGCGCTTATCAATCTTGTCTTTAGTCCACGAAACGGTGTAGTCCTTGCGAATATCCGCCAAACGCGTGAGCTTGTGCGCCTTTACGTCAGAAGTAAACTCGGCAACAGCCTTATCGGTCTTGATCTTAACGGTAATCGTGTTTTCCGCCTGACCATTCGAGATGCCCTGATTAGCATGACCAGTCGCAGTAAGATTGCCAGTAAGATACGAAAGCGTAATCTGCTTCTCGTAGTCGGTAGCGCTTAAACCAAGTTCTGGATTATCTTTATTAGCTTCGTAAATAGCCTTCTTGATTTGCTTCAACTCGGCGTTCGAATAGCCCAGAGGATTAACAACAATTACAGCCTTAACCGTTGAGTTTTCAGCATCGCTTGGAACGGTAACGTCCTTTTCTTCAAGCTGCTTCAACACAAGGTCGCTGAGCTTAATCTTAGGAGCGTCCTTTGGATCCACGCCAGCAAAGTTGATAGTGAATTCACCCTGGTCGTTAATGGTCACCTGATCTAGGCTTACGTTATTAAGGCGCGCAAGCTTCTTCTTAATCTCGGTTTTTACATCATCGGACACGCTATCTGGATCTTCAACAATCGGCTTATCGATGCGATCATCGTAGCGCGCAACTGTAAGCGGAATAGCCCCGGACTTAAAGCCCAAATCCGTAACCATATAAGTGTTAAGAGTCTTCGCGCCAACTACGTAAGTATTATCATCGCCAGCTTTTTTAGCATTAATGGCAGCAAACATAGTCTTGTCGTAAGCATCCGAAGACTTTACGTTAATATTTTGCGTAAACGCTCCAGAAAGCTGATCATTTACCGACTTTTTATCACTACGCGCGGTTTCAACATTGCCAGCTTCAGTAATTGCTGCTTGAACCTTTTCAGGAGTAAGCTCTTGGTTATACTTAAGCACCACTGATCCGGAAGTTTTTGGCGGCACAAGCGTTACAGCACGGAATACGTTTGTTTTATAAGCAATATCTTCTTTATCATCTTTAGTTACGTACACGAAAATAGAGCGACTGGCTGTATACTTCTCAGCACCGCCATTAAGGTTACCATCCCTGAAAAGAGTTGTCATCTTAAGATCAGCAGATCCATCGGCATTAGGAGTAAATGTATATTCGCCAGAATAAGCTTGGTGTTTGCCTGAATTTTTCGAGTAAAAATCAATACCTCTCTCACTTTTGTCATTATTGAAACCATTTGTCTTAGAAGGGAAAATAGCAATACTGGTAATCTTGCTACCATCTTTTGGCTTATCAAAGTGGAAGGTTACGGTGTGTGTTTCGCCAGCTTTGCTATACGTATTGTCTGAGCTTCCCCAAGCATACGCATTTGGTACAGTGTCAGCGTTATTCTCGTTAATATCAATCTTGGTACTTCCATCTGCTTGAGCAGCTGGCTTAATTTTATTAGGATCTTGATTTGTTGTACCACTAGAAGCGCGATCCTGATTTTCAGCCTTAGCATCCTTAGTAGGCTCAGTCTGATTACTTCCTAGCGAGCGCTTACCACGACTCCTTACAACAGTCGATTTATCTTCAGTACCATCAGTATTTACAGTATTCTCGGATTTCTTCTCAGTCTGCTTATTGGTATTCTCAGCCTTATCCCCAGCCTCTTTATTAGTGTCAGTCTGATCCTTCTCGCCAGTCTGATTCTCCTTATCAGCTTCCTTAGCTTCATCTTCCTTAACTTCAGACTTAACATCCGCCTTACCATCCGCAGCCTTGCCAGCATCAGCCTTCTTACCAACCTTCTCACCAGCAGTCACAGGAGCAGTATTAGTATCAGCCGCAGCACCAGCCTCCGCCGCCATTGCAGGAGTTGCACCAAAAGCAAATGCCGCACCAGCCAGCACGCCTGCAGCACCAACCGTAAACGCCGCCACCTTGCGAGCGTCAACAGCCTTTTCAATTGCATTACTTACTGCAGCATCCAGAGTTACCTTGCGAGCGTGCTTTCCGGAATTTGAATTAGCCATATGATATATCCTTCCGTTTTTCCTTTTATATGTTTATGTGTTTTAAGTCTCTATATCTCTGTTAAAATTTTTTGAAAAATTATGAAAGAATTGAATAAACTAAATACGATCAAAACAAACTAAGAAATTAAATAATGAATATATACAATTCACTTATAACTCCTTTCGTTATAACGTATTATCTTTCATAATGTAGAACTAGGATTCATCCTAGCAGTTAAACGCATTTTAAGAAAGATTCTCTATAACAACTAATAGCCATTACCCCCCCCCCGAGCCACATTATTCCAACGTTTTCGCGCACTTTTTTTATTTTTTAAAATTTCACAATTGTGTGATCATAATCATAGTTTCTTAATTAAGAATAAGCATAAGTTTAGAACAATCAACCCAAATTAATACACTTTACACACATATTTGTCTTAAAAAATCATTACCAGCTTATGTATTTATTTTATACATTTCTTTAAATTTTATACATTCGCACGTCGCAAAATCAAATTTTTATACTATAGTAGAAAAATATTATAGTATAAAAGAAAACGCAACGAACGCGCATAAAAACAACGAAACGCACATTCAAGCGCACTAAAGATTTCACGAAAAATAGAAAATAAAAAAATATAAAAATAAAATAAAAAGAATTAAGAAGGAAGGCAAGAAGTGTTTAACAGTACCAGCAGCAGCATAATATCAATACTTGCCATACTTATTTGCATAGCAATCGGCATATACTTCGCAGGAATACCACTACAAGTTAAAGCAATGACAAAACAGCAAAACGTCACTCAACAAGCACTTAGCGTACTGAGTTTTGCAATGATTATTATAGCCTTCCTTTGCAGAATGCAGCTTCTGTCTTGGATTATGATTTTCTCAATTTGCGTAGGAATGATTATTGGCAAAATTTCACCGGTTCACCGCGCTTTGCTTAAAAAATTCCCGAACGTTTTTCTACCAAAAAACGATGAAAGAAGAAACGTCGCTCACGCAAACAACACTCACGCAAGCGACGCTCACGAAAATAAGAAAAGCAAGCGCTAGTAGACACTCACCTACCCGATTTTCGTAAAAAGTGGCTTCACATTCGCCCAAATCCTGCGCGCAATTCCCGGATGATTCATGGTATACAAGTGAATACCATCCACGCCTTCAGCAATTAAATCGTTAATCTGCTGTGACGCAAAAATACTGCCAGCCTCGCGCAAGCACTCAGAGTTACTACCCCAACGGCTCATCATTGCGGAAACCTGTGAAGTAATACGCGAAGAGCAAAGACTCGTCATGCGCTGCACTTGCGAAGCATTCGCCACAGGCATCACACCAGCCTCAATCGGCACGTCAATGCCGGCAGCGCGAACTAAATCACGGAAACGCAAAAAATCTTCGTTATCGTAAAACAGTTGCGAAATTAAATGCGTAACACCGGCATCAACTTTGCGTTTAAGATTCTCAATATCCGCTTGCAAAGTTTCCGCTTCTGGATGCTTCTCCGGATAGCAAGCGCCAAGAATAGGCAAATCCGGGCGCTTGGAACGAATATACGACACCAAATCGCTAGCGTGCTCAAAAACGCCGGCAGCCTCTTGACCTGCAATCACATCACCGCGCAAAGCCAAAACTCCAGAAACACCAGCGTTACTAAACATTTCTAAAGCTTCGTCAACAGCATCATAGTCAAGGTAGCGAGCCGTCAAATGAGCCACAGCCTTAATACCATACTCTGAACGAATTGTGTTCGCTATTCGCGCAGTAGCAGTACGATCCTGCAGCTTTCCAGTGCCGTAAGTAACCGAAATAAAATCCGGGTCGAGGCCTTGCAAACCATCTAAAGTATCGTAAATCGTACCAATAGGAGATGTGCGCTTAGGTGGAAAAACTTCCAGCGAAAACTTTGGTTTATAAGGCATCACTCACCCCTTGCTCGGCTGATTGCTTAGCTTGTTAGCTTGCAATTGTGCACGCACTTCTTTAGCAGCAGCAACAAGATTTTCCAAGCTCGGCCAAGTTTCAGCGTCGCCTCGAGTTTTAAGACCGCAATCCGGGTTAATCCACAGCTTCTCGGCAGGCATCTTACGCAAAATCTCGTGAATACGCTCAACAAGCTCCGCCTCGCCAGGCACGCGCGGAGAATGAATGTCGTAAACTCCAGGGCCAGCTTCCGTCTCAAAATGCGCGTCATGAATAGCATCGAGCACAACCAAGTCGCCACGAGAAGCTTCGAAAGAAATCACGTCCGCATCCATAGCGTCAATATCGCGAATAATGTCATTAAACTCCGAATAGCACATATGCGTGTGAATCTGCGTAGTAGCAGCCACAGCAGAATGTACTAAGCGGAAAGCTGGAATAGCCCAATCCAAATACTTCTTATGCCAATCAGAGCGACGAAGCGGCAACTTCTCGCGCAAAGCAGCCTCATCAATCTGAATCACGCGAATACCAGCGCGCTCCAAATCCAACACTTCATCGCGAATAGCAAGAGCCAACTGCTGAGTCTGCTGCTCGTGAGTAATATCCTCGCGAGGCCAAGACCAGTTAAGAATCGTCACAGGGCCAGTAAGCATGCCCTTAACAATATGCTTCGTGCAGCTTTGAGCATAAGCACTCCATTCAACAGTAATCGCAGACTCGCGAGACACATCCGACCACACGATTGGAGGCTTCACGCAGCGAGTACCATAAGACTGCACCCAAGCGTTCTTCGTAAACTTAAAGCCACGCAAATGCTGGCCGAAATATTCAACCATGTCGTTGCGCTCAAACTCGCCGTGAACAAGCACATCCAAACCAACTTGTTCCTGATGTTCAATGCACTGAGCAATACGCTCTCGCATAAACTCGTCATAAGCTTCGCGCGTAATATCGCCTTTTCGAAGAGCGGCTCTAGTGTTACGAATATCTTTAGTTTGCGGGAAAGAGCCGATAGTTGTTGTTGGCAGATCCGGCAAACCAAGCGCTTCTTTCTGCAAACGTTGACGCTCCGCTCGTGCAGGCTCTCTTACAAAATCAGATTCTTTAAGATTAGCTAAACGATTTGCCACATCCGCGTCTGTTTGCACTCGAGAACCATCAAATAAAGCCTGATTCTTAGCAAGTACAGCACTGTTTTTGCGCTCTTCTTCACTAGATTCTGCAAGTTTTGCAATATCTTGAATTTCCTGCAATTTTTCCGCAGCAAAAGCAAAATGTTGCAATACTTCCGCACCCAAAGCGTCCTCACCAACTGTACTAAAAGGCACATGAAGAAGTGAGCAAGCAGTAGAAACAGCCACACGACTCGTAACCTTCTCACGAATCGCATCAACTAAACCAAGACTTACAGCATAATCATTACGCCAAATGTTACGACCATTTACAACGCCTGCAAAAAGCGTAGTTTTTTCGTTTACGCCGTAACGCTCAATAGCGGCAAGATTTTCTTCCTTACCTTCAACCAAATCAACGCCAATACCATCAAAACCGAGATTATTTACTGTTTCGTAAGCATCAGCAATATGACCAAAGTAAGTATTGAGCAAAATTTTAACTTCATCGGAACGCGCTTCAAGAGCCGGCTTATAAAGAGACTCGAAAAGCTCTAAATCGCCATCTTCTTTATCTAAAGTCAAATACGGTTCATCAAACTGAATCCATGACGCGTTAAGCTCACCGAAACGCTTCACAATATTCGCGTAAGCGTTACTTAACGCCGAAATCACAGACTCTGTTACCTTCAACTCTTGCGCTTCTGGGGTTCTAGCAAGCTTCAAAAAAGTGTATGGGCCAATGAGCACAGGTTTTGTTTCCAAACCTTGAGCACGAGCCTCCAAAAACTCATCAAAAGGCTTAGTGCCAGCCAAATGCAAGTTTTGCGCATTCTCAACTTCCGGCACAATGTAATGATAGTTTGTTGTAAACCACTTCTTCATTGGTAATGCTGTAACATCACCGCGTTCGCCCTGGTAGCCGCGAGCCAATGCAAAAAGAGTATCTTCTTTATTTTCAAAATTAAGAGCAGTATAACGCTCAGGAACAGCACCAAGAAGTATCGCAGTATCTAACATCTGATCGTAGTAGCTGAAATCATTGCTAGGTATAAGATCTATACCGTTTTCTGCTTGCAAACGCCAATGCCTTGCTCTCAAAACTTTCGCTTCTTCGCGAACATCGTCAAGGATTGCGTCAGACTTCCAGTAGCGTTCAATAATTTTTTTCAACTCGCGATTAGCACCAATACGAGGGAAACCAGATACGGAAGTTAAAACAGACATACGATCCTCCAAAATATTCTTCGTGACTCGCTTTAGCTTAGCAAAAATTCGCTTAAAATGGTCATTCACGAACTTTGGGTGTCGTTATAAATTAAATTTATATGCTCAATTGCGTATATGTTTCGTTTACTTGGAGAAATGTGAGCAATGTGAATTGCTTGTCTCGCAGCGCTACGCTCTTATACCTTATTTGGACTTAGCGGTTGCATAGTTAAGTTTAGTTTTTAGTTACTTTCTTTCAAAAATAGTATTCATCAGCAAGATTATTACTATCGCTCCGCTTTTATATTGCTCGACCAAGCAATTCCCATTGCTCACGACTCATTCAACATGTGAATACATATGTAAACACTACTCAAAGGATTTAGGTGTGAGTACTGCGAGCGCCGTTGCGCCACGCAAGCCGCAAGTGGAAAATGGGCGGTCCGACACAAGAACCACAACAGAGGCGTTAGAAAGTCCTAAGCGCATTGTTCCAAGCACATCAGGGTCTGAATCGGGTGAAGAAAGCCATTGCGCAGCCATAGACATCGTTGGCTCATGGCCCACAATCATCGTCGTATGAACATCGTTTCGAATATCATGCAACTCGTCCATAACAGACTGCATTCCGCCGTCGTAAAGACTTTTGCGAGACTCAACCACAGGAGTATCACCGAAACGCTTAAGCATACGCTTCAAAGTTTGCTCAGTGCGATTCGCGCTAGAACACACAATATAATCTGGCACAAGTTTTAAAGATTCCAAGCCTTTTGCCATAATTTTCGCCTGCTTTAAGCCCTTTTCAGTAAGGTTACGACCCCAGTCGTCGCCCATTTCAGGAGCTTCAGCCTTCGCATGACGCATCAGCAACAAAACGTACTTACTATGATGTGCTTTTTTCATAAGCTTTTTCATTGGTGATGCCATAATGATCTCCTACTTAGCTTGATTATGCGCTGACTGTTGCGCAGATTGTTGCGCAGATTGCGACTCTTGCGATTGCGACTCTCGCGGCTGCGAACTTTGCGGCAATTGCGCAAGCTGTATATCTAAATCGCGCAATACTTTACGAAGTTTACGATCCGAAATATCGCGCAAAGACAAGTCTTCCAACTGTTCAGCGCGCTCTTCTTCTGTCATATCGTCAATATCGCTAACAGTATCTTTAGTTCCATGCTCACGCTTCTTCAAAGCGCTAAAACCTTCTGCCATTGCGCGCGAAACAATCAAAAATCCAGTGTGGCCAATCATCGCGTGATCTGGGCGAACCGCTAAACCTTGCGCTTTCCAAGTGCGCTCCAAGGTTTCTTGAATTTCCGGCTCTGTCCACATGCCGCTTTCTCGCAAAGCTTCAGCCATTCTAGACATTTGCGTAGTAGTCGTCACGTACGCAACAAGCACGCCTCCCGGCACAATAACGCGATGCGCTTGTTCAAGACGATTCCAAGGGTCAAGCATGTCTAGCATAATGCGATCAACACTATGAGCTTCTAGGGTTTTTGCAACGGAATCAAAATCGCCAGTAAGCAGATTCCACCATTCTGGGCGCTTACCGTAGTACAAAGTTGCGTTAGATTCAGCAATGCGCGCAAAATCCGGGCGAAGCTCAATCGTAGTAAGATTTCCACTCTCCCCAACTGCATCTAAAAGACTTAAGCTCATAGCTCCAGAGCCAGCACCTGACTCTAAAACGCACATACCGGAACGAATATCGCCAAGAGAAATTACTTGCGCAATATCTTTCGGATACATAATTTGCGCACCTCTAGGCATAGAAAGCACGTAGTCAACCATGCGAGGTCGCATAACTACATAATCCCAGCCACCAATAGCGCGTGCTGCCTTCCAAGGCTTATTGGAAGATTTAGAAGGATCAACAATAGTTTGCTGAGCTTCACGTTTCGCGCTAACGGTAGTAATTACAATGCCTTCACTTTGGCCAATCACATCGTCGTGACGTATAAGACCGTGCTCAGTTTGCGTAACACCGCCCACAACAAGTTGTGCAGTAATTCGCTTACCTTTACGATCAGTGAACTGAATCTTCTCACCTACTCGCAACATTCCACTACGCGAATTAACTGACTGCACAAAACACCTCACTTATTTTTCGAAAAACTTTTTATAGCTACTCTTTTATCACTACTTTTTAGCGCAAATTTTATTATTTCTACTATTATAAACTCACCGTCGTAAGCGGCATAGCAGAATCTATTGCAAAATCTGGAGCAGAAGGACGAACCCCAGCTTCCACCAAATTCACGCCTAGCATTGCAACCATAGCGCCGTTATCTGTGCAAAGCTTAAGCTCTGGCAAACGTACTTCAATTCCATGCTCCTTGCCGCAAGCCAACAAATGTTCACGAAGCTGCGAGTTAGCAGAGAATCCGCCGCCAATCATAAGCGTTTTAGAACCGTACTGCTCGCAGCCCATCATAGCTTTGCGCGAAAGCACTTCCGCCACAGAATTAGCCAAAGAAGCACACACGTCGTCGACTGGAATTTCAAGACCCTGAGCCTCACGTGCCTCCACCCAGCGCGCAACAGCAGTTTTTACACCCGAGAAGCTGAAATCGTAAGGATGCTCCTTGCCAGAACGACCTTGCGTTAAGCCTTGCGGCACTTTCAAAGTATCCGGATTTCCAAGCCTGCCATGCCTATCAATATGAGGGCCACCCGGGTATGGGAATCCAAGAAGGCGCGCAACTTTGTCGAAGCACTCGCCTGCAGCATCGTCCAAAGTTGTACCAACAACGTCAATGCTTCTAGCAATATCGTTTACGTGAAGTAGCGAAGTGTGACCGCCGGAAACAATCAAAGCAAGCACATCTTCCGGCACGTCGCCGAATTGCAATTGCGTTACTGCAATATGCCCAATTACGTGATTAATACCATAAATTGGCTTATTTGCAGCCCAAGCCAGCGCTTTAGCTCCCGAAACTCCCACAGCTAAGCAGCCTGCAAGACCAGGACCTGCGCTTACTGCAATCGCGTCAATATCGCTTAAATCCATATTTGCATCTGCTAAAGCTTTAGAAACAACCGGCACAAAAGCTTCAGCGTGCGCACGAGAAGCAATTTCTGGAATTACGCCACCGTAACGCGCGTGCTCTTGCATTGAAGATGCCACCACATTTGACACCAGCGTACGTCCGCGCACAATTGCTGCGGCAGTTTCGTCACAAGTTGATTCAATTCCCAATACGATTGCTTCGCTCATTGCTATTCCTCGTTATTCCTCGTTATTTCTCGTTATTCCTCGTTTGCGTTATTTTTTTCGATTAGATCAGCGCACATCGTGTACGCATCCACGCCTTCTGGCTGATAGTAACGTTTTCGCAAACCCATTTTCGTAAAACCAAAACGTTCATACAGAGCGAGCGCAGGAACATTATCGACTCGCACTTCTAACAGCATGCGTTTAGCACCAATCTGTTTTGCGGTTTTAATCATGGTTGATAAAAGTTTAGAAGCTATGCCTTTTCGTTGATATTGTTTTGCAACGCCGATTGTCATTATTTGCGCATCGTCGCCGTCAAACCAGTATCCGGCATACCCACATAACGTATGCGTATTTTCGTCAATTTCTGCATAATACGCGCGCATAGGAGCTTGCAATTCCTGCGAAATCATGCTCTTATTCCATGAGCCTTTACCAAATAAGTCGGCTTCAATAGGCGCTATTTTTTGCGCTAACTCATCGCACGTAAAATCGCATTTCTGCACTATATTGCAGCTCTCGTCTACTGCCGGAAATTTAGAACGCGTTATATCAACAATCATAATTACTCAAATCGTTAAAACGCTTCTATTTTTCTTTAGCTCTAGTTGCCTCGCCAGATCCAAGCACATGCTTAAGCGGATTTGGTACAGACACGTCAGGACGGCGCAAATACAGCGGTTCAACAGCTTTTACATGCTCATCTTTATTTGCACATTCCAAAGAGCACTGTTCGAAAATTTGCAAGCCTTGTACACCCAAGTCAAGTGCGCAAACTTCAGCAATAACGCCAATATGCGCAATATTTCGCCAATCTTCAACGTACTTTTTAGCACCGTGTCCGAGCACATCTACGCAATAATTTTCATCGTTTTTGCTTGCTAAATACTCGTTCACACGCGCAACTACGTTCTGCGGATAGTCAATATCCATATTGACTAGCGCATTTCCTTCATCATCGTACAAAGACATGTACACTTGGCGACGACGAGCATCGTTTAACGAAAGCACATAATGATGAACTGTAGAATCGCAAGAATCAGCAGAATCCGGAATATTTAGCAATAAATCCTTGCAAATAACGCCATTTTTGCGCGCTTCTTCAAAGGCACCAGAACGCATCATCAAACTTTGAGGAAGAAGACTATCGCACCCCAAAATTTGAGCATTATTAGCGAACGCGATTGCTTTCGCAGCAACCAATCCCGCGCGAAGTCCCGTAAAAGGAGCAGGCCCTACTCCCACAACCACACGATCAATATCGGAAGGCTTAAGTCCAGCAGACTCCACAACTTTCGCAATATTTACCTGCAAGCGCTCCACGTGAGTGCGAGAATCTGTTTCAACAATCGGCTCATAACCCACAATTCCAACAGTAGAACCAAATGAAGTATCAATAATCAGCGTATTACTCATGTTAATTCCTCAAAGTCACGTACCCAACTAGCTTACTCGCTTACCACAACTTGCTTTATTTATTGCGATATTTACTTGCGATATTTACTTGCGATATTTACTCACGTATTTCTAATTACAATTTTGCAATTCGATTAAGCCAATCATTACCAACAGCTTTCAAAGTTACGATTCGCTCACCGTCGCTAGTAAAATCATCTACTTGCGAAGAGTCAACAGGTCTTTCAATATGAACCTCTAAGCGCTCAGACGCAAGCACTCCAGCCATTTGCTCGCCCCACTCCATAAGCACGACAGTGCCATCTCCTGGCTCTTCCAAAGCTTCGTCAAGTCCCAAAGATTCAAGCTCGTCAAGCAAACGCGAAACAGTATCTTGCCCTGGAGCAAAATTCTCACCACCCAAACGGTAAGCATCAACGTGAATTAGCGTAGCCGGCTTGCCATCCGCAAAAGCGCCTCGCAATTCGCGCGCAATAGTAAAAGTTGGAGACACAATCGGCTCGCTAATTGAAAGACCTGCGCCAAAACCTTGAGCAAACGTGGTTTTACCAGCCCCAAGAGGACCTGAAAGTAAAATCACATCTCCTTCTTTTACAACTTTTGCAACAGCGCAACCAAGTTCTTTCATATCCTCACAAGTGGCAATAACTTTACGCAAAGTCATGTCGCTCGATTTTTGCTCACTTATCATAATTTATTCTTTCTTATGTCCTCTAGAAGCAACCAGCATAATAGCATACTCAAGTGCATAATCAGCGTCACTTTTTCCACTTTTACACTGCTCATCTGCCCAAGCTAAACATTTAATACATTCGGCTATACCAGCATTATTCCACCCTGCAAGCTGGCGCATTGCCATTTTAATAGCCCAAGGATTTGCTTTAGATTCAGCCTGTGAAATACTTCCGTCACGAACCGCAATTGCTTTAGCTAAAAGCCTTATTTTAGCTGCAAGAGCACCAATTAAAGCTATATGATCAATTCCTTGAGATACTGCCGTTCTAGCAGCAAGAAGAGCTTCTCCGTAATTCCCCACTGCAGCTTTATCTGCTACAAAAAAGCCAGTTACTTGCGGATCTGCAAGAAGATAGCGGTCTACTAGCGAAAGGGTAATTGTGCTGTCATCATAATCGAAACAAAGCTGCGAACACAATGCAGATAGCTCTTCGGTTTTGCCACCTAATACTGCAACTATTTTTTGCGCTGCTTGAGGCTCTATTGTGCGGTTTCGTCTTTCAAACATGCTTAGTACGAAATTCAATTTCGCATCATCTTTTTTAAGATCAGGAACCGTAATAATCTGCGCTCCAGCTTTTTGTAAGCGCGTGATTATTGATTTTCCTTTTACGCCGCCTTCATGCCTTGCGATTACCCAACTTGCGTTCGTTTCTAAATCAGAATTTCCAGCATTTCCAGCATTTCCAGAAGATTCTTTACAAAAATTTTCTACTGCAGCAACAAAACTTTCTTCAGAATTCTGCAAATCCGAAATTACTACGATATTTCCTTGCGAAAAAAGCGATGGACCTACTGCTTCATTAAATTCGTACTGATCGCTGTTAGCAGCATCAAGATAAACAACATCAGCTTCAGGATAGCTACTTAATATTTTTTCTCGCACGTCTCGAGAATTAAGCTCATTTAAGTATGCGTCACCGCCAACAACTAGCGTTACGGACGCTACTTTTGCTGAGCTTCTGCTATTGGCAACCATGTTGCTCCTTACTAATTTTGCTGCAACTCTTAAAGACTTTTTAAAGACTTCATATTAATAGTATCTTTTTATGCGAAATTTACTTCTTATCATAATCAAATATTTCCAGCGCTTCACTATACTTTCGTTTGAAAGAGCCTGCCATAATTCGACTAGCATACTGAATATTATTAAATAAATAAGATTTACTAAGAAAACGCATAATAACAATAAAAATTACTGCTAAAGTGAGTTCCGTAATAATCATTAAAAACGCTCCACTTACTCCCTTACTCCACGCAAAAACGCCGACGGAAGAATCATCTAAATAACTAGCACACTTTTCTATAATCGAAGTTGCAGATGCCGCAAAATGCGCAAAAATAAGCGAAATTCCTCCCGAAAAACAAGCTAAAATTAAAGAAATAAGCCCACATAAAGTAGCAATATCCATAAGAGGAGAAGCAACAATATTTGCAGGAACAGACATAAGAGAAACTTCAGGCTGAATCATCATTTGAATTGGCAAAGTAAATATTTGCGCAGAAAAAGTCATCGACAGAATCGAAGCAAGCCAATCTGGCATAAAAACAACAAAAGTTTTTCTTATTCTCGCGCCAACTGTAATAATTCCGAAAGTTGCAGCACAGGAAAAAGCAAAAGCATAATCCCAGGAATAATTTGGTTTAACAAGTAAAACTAATATCACAGTCCAACTAAGTGCGCTTGCTGATTGATACGGTCTCTTCGCAGCGAACGCTACTGCCGAAACTGCTCCCATAAAAGCTGCTCTAAGCACAGAAGCAGAAGGATAAACCAGAATAGCTAAAAGTAATTGCGAAATAAGTTGCACAAAAGCAGTAAAAAATCTAGGAACAAGAAAATACGCGCAAACGCGACGCACAATTAAAGCTAGCAGCAGAAAATGCCCTCCTGAAACAGCCATAATATGCATAATTCCCACGTGCTGAAAATGCTGTTTTGTGATTTCTGCATAAGTTTTATCAATAGCATTTTCAGATTTTTCAGATTCGTCTTGTGAATTAAAATCTGCATCAGTTTGAACAAACTCTTGGCCTAACATTCCAACTGTAATTCCAGGCACAAGCATCCTACCTTGCTCATCTAATTCTTGAGTCACTTTGTAAAACGCATTCCACATATAGTTTGCAAAATAATGAACAAAATCTGCATTTTTAGAAATATTAAACTTACTACCCGTTTTTAAAAGAGTTATTTCCGGAATATCGCTATTAAAACGAGAAATTTTAAGGCGAGCTAATCCTTTAATTGTGGAACCATACAAGATCTTATTGCACACAGGCTTATACGCGTAAAGTTGCGCACTAATACCACTTTTTAAAATCTGACTACTGTCAATTGCGTTATCTTTACCTACATTTTTTAAATATCGTACTTCTACTTTCGCCTTACAATCACCTAAAAATGGCGCAGCTGAACGAATCGGAGTTACAACACTCGCTTCTACTAACGCAATCTTATTCGAATTTTTGTTAGCGTAACGAAATACAGGATCATTTTGTAACATAATTTGATGCACAAAACCCAATAAAATAGCCGCAATCATAGCGTACGAAGTTAGTATTATAAGCAGATTATACCGTTTTATAAACTTAAAAACTTCGAAGAATTTTACGTCTAAAACACTAAGAACAAAAACCAGCAATAAAGATAATGAAATATACAAAACTACTGAATAAACGCAATTCTGCTGATTTTTTGCAAAATATTTTCCCAGCAAGCAACCCACCCACATTGCTAAAGCAACAGGAAACATACGAAAATCCTTGTTACCATTTTCTTCATTTAGCATATCTCCCCCTAATACGCTATTAACGAAATTTTTAGCCAACAAAAGCCATACTGCGAATTTTTTTCAAAATTTTAGGACCTATTCCGCGAATTTTTAGCAGATCTTCAATTCTTCTAAATTTACCAACCGAATTTCTCTGACTTATAATGCGTTTTGCCATTGCCGGACCTATACCTTTAATCGTTTGCAATTCTTCTAAAGTTGCGCTGTTTATATTTACTCTCCCAGACTCATCTAATGATGATTCTGTAGATGATTTTGCAGATTGATTTTCTACACTGCTATTTTTCGCGCTATTTTCGCTTTCTATACTCTTTTTTCTCTCTGTTTTTGCACTATCTTCAGTCTTTTCTTCAGTCTTTTCTTCAGTCTTCTCTTCAGTCTTCTCTTCAGTCTTCTCTTCAGTCTTTTCTTCAGTCTTCTCTTCATAAAATTTATTAGATTTACTAAAACCCTTGCTTTTATAGTTATTCGAATCATTTTGCGCATAAATTATTTTGTTATAAGTTACTGCCTGACTAAAAAGCATGGTAAGACTCGCGCTTAGCGCAGTAATCAAAATAAGCATGATAGCAAGCATATGAGCTGGTTTTACACTAAAACGAGATTTTTTTGCATACAAATTATCATTATTTTCTACGATTGCATGCTTTGGCAAAAACGCTTTAGTTTGCGTATTATCAACAGAATTTTCTCCAAAGTAAGCTTTAGTTTGCGGATTGCGTATAGAAAGCACTCCTCTAGATAGTTGAGAAAGAGACTCAGCTTTCTTATTTTCGAAACCAACTTTACTAAATCTATTATTCGTAAATTTTTCATAATTTTGCTTAAATTCTCCCAAAATTTCCCCCTTACAACTTATGCACACTTACGCATGTTTACAAACAAAAAGCACCTACCTTCTACTATTCGTAGAAAGCAGGTGCTTTGCAAGATAAATTTTCAATTGTGGATACAGCCTATTTGATATTTATAAAAGCCGTATCAGATTACTAGCAAAACTTATAAATCGTTCAGCTTTCGTCAGGAACAATTGACACTATCTTAGGAGCCTTTACAATCACCTTGCGCGGAGCCTTACCACCCAAGCGATCAGCTACAGCTTCCAAAGCGAGCTTTTCAAGCTCAGAAGCGTCAATATTTGGATCAACTTCAAGCTTTGCTCGAACCTTGCCCTTGATTTGCACAACGGCAGTAACAGTATCTGCACCAACGTAGCGAGAATCCGCAACAGGCCAATCTGCGTGAGCAATAGACTTGTTATGCCCAAGCTTGCTCCACATTTCTTCGCAAATATGCGGCGCAATTGGAGCCAGCATAAGAACAAGCGGTTCAACTGCTGCGCGCGGCACGTGAGGAAGAGAAGTTAAGTGATTATTCAACACAATCAGCTTAGCAATTGCAGTATTTGGACGCATTGCTTCCATTTCCACAGTCACTTCTGCAATTGTGTTGTTAAGAATCTTAAGCGTCTTTTCATCGAGTGCGTCGTCTGTTACAACACAAGCGCCAGTTTCCTCGTTAACAACGTTACGCCACAAGCGCTGCAAGAATCTCATGCCACCAACAACATTGCGAGTATTCCACGGACGAGACTCAGAAAGTGGACCCATGCTCATTTCGTACAAGCGGAATGTATCTGCACCATAGTTTTCGTACATATAGTCTGGTGTCACAATATTCTTCAAGCTCTTGCCCATTTTACCGAACTCACGGTTCACATTTTCGCCATGCCACGTAAATGTTGGTTCGCCAGCGCCGTTTGAAGCGCCTTCTTCAACCTCGTCGGCAGGAACGTACTGTCCGCGCTCATCCGTGTATGCGTAAGCCTGAATCATGCCCTGGTTAAACAGGCGATGGAATGGCTCAGCAGAATCCACATAACCCAAATCGTAAAGCGCCTTATGCCAGAAGCGCGAGTAAAGCAAGTGCAAAACTGCATGCTCTACGCCACCAACATAAAGGTCAACGCCTCCAGAAACGTGTTCTTTACCAGGACGATTTGTACCCATCCAGTAGTCGTATTCGTCGGTATCTACCATATTCTCGGCATCGTTTGGATCCAAGTAACGCATGTAATACCAGCAGGAACCAGCCCAGTTTGGCATAGTGTTGGTGTCACGATAGTAGGTTTTTACGCCGTCGCCAAGATCGAGCTGAACTTTTACCCAATCCTCGTTTCGACTCAAAGGAGCTTCTGGCTCAGAATTTGCGTCGTCCGGAGCGTAAGTTTTCGGCTGATAGTCCGGAACATCAGGCAAAGCAATAGGAAGCTCAGAATCTGGAACTAAGTGAGCAACACCATCCTCGTCGTAAACGATTGGGAAAGGCTCACCCCAGTAGCGCTGCCTAGAGAACAGCCAGTCGCGAAGTCGGTAAGAAACTCTACCTTTACCTACTCCTGCTGCTTCAAGCCAAGTCGTCATCTTTTTAACAGCTTCATCCACGCGCAAACCGTTAATAGATAAAGCATCGCCAAGCTTATGAGTATGCTCTACAGAAGAGTTAATAACAACTCCGTCGTGAGAAACGAATGGAGCTTTACCCTCATAATCTGCCAACTTTTCTTCAGAATCTGCAAGTGGCTGAGCAGTATAAATTACTGGCAAACCGAATGCTTTAGCGAAATCGTAATCACGCTGATCGCCGCCAGGAACTGCCATAATTGCGCCCGTACCGTAGCCCATAAGCACGTAGTCAGCAGTAAACAGCGGAAGTTTAGCTCCAGTTACAGGATTAATTGCGTAAAGACCCGTAAACAGGCCGGTTTTTGCTCCAGCATCTTCCGTGCGATCTTTTGCAGTCTTCGCGCGAGCTTGAGCCTGGTACTCTGCTAAACCTTCTTTAAGATTTGCGTAACCGCCCTTCCAGCTTTCTGGAACGTTAGCACCCCAAGCTTCTGGAACATGCTCAAGAATTGGATGATCCACAGAAACAACCGCAAAAGTAGTACCAAAAAGCGTGTCTGGACGAGTCGTGTACACTTCCAAATCGCGTGTTTCACCATCTGCACATGGCACTTCAAAATGCACGGAAGCGCCGTGAGATTCGCCAATCCAGTTTCGCTGCATAAGCTTAACTTTTTCTGGCCAATCAATAGTATTCAAATCTTCAACCAAACGGTGTGCGTAAGCAGTAATTCGCATTGACCATTGACGAAGATTGCGCTGGAACACTGGGAAGTTTCCTCGTTCAGACTTACCTTCTGCAGTAACTTCCTCATTTGCAAGCACAGTTCCCAAGCCTGGGCACCAATTCACAGGAGATTTAGAAATGTAAGCAATTCGGAAGTCGTTTAATACATCCGCCTGCTCTACTTTATTAAGCTCTTCCCACTTTTTGCCAGCAAAACCAGGAATTTCGCGCTTAGCACTCTTAAACTCATCAACAAGCTCGCAAATTGGTCGAGCAGAACCTTTACCGCCATCTTTTCTCACAAAATCAGGGTCGTACCAAGCATCATAAAGCTTTGAGAAAATCCATTGAGTCCAACGCACATAATTCGTATCAATCGTCGCAAAAGATCTACGATCATCAAAACTCAAGCCCATGCGGTGCAACTGCCTGCGCATGTTAGCAATATTTGCCTCAGTAGTTATACGAGGATGCTGACCAGTTTGAACAGCATACTGTTCTGCAGGAAGTCCAAAAGCATCGTAGCCCATTGCGTGAAGAACATTCTCGCCCTTCATGCGATGGTAGCGGCTTACAACATCCGTTGCCAAATATCCAAGAGGATGTCCAACGTGCAAGCCCTTGCCAGAAGGATAAGGGAACATATCCATTGCAAAGAAAGAAGGACGACCGTCAGCATTCCTGCCTTCGCCATCCTTCAAATCGCCCTTAACATTAGCAGCCCAGAACGTGCCCTGCTCGTCCCAGGTTTTTTGCCAGCGCTGCTCAATATCTTGCGCTAGCTGCGCATTATAACGAAAAGCTGGCTCAGCAATAGTAGCTTTATTGTCAGCTGTTGCATACTGTTGATCGTTGTCGTTCATACCCTAGGACTATAGCGTCTCACATCGTCATTACGCAACACTTTTTACAAGTTTTATATAGATTTTATTAAGTAAATATCCGCTTTTAACGTAAGTTTTCCTATTACGTGCACAAAATTGGACTATTGCGCTTATTTTTAAAAACAAAACACTACAATAGGAAATAAAGTTTTTTAGTAAGAAAAGATTAGAAAATTAGATAAAATTCAGCAAAACTATAAATATTGAAGAGGTTAGGAATTGAAAGTATCAAAAAATACTCTACTATTAATTGCTTTCTTAGTTTGGGGCGCTGCAGGTTTTAATATTCTTAATATTGGTTTGTCTGTATACCAAAAATACTTACAACCTGTAAACTACGCTTTGTCTCTGCTTGTTTTCCTCATATTCCAATTCTTTATTTTTGGCAAACTTGTTAAAAAACATACTAAAAGAATTAACAGCTATGGTAAAGAAAAACAGTTCTTCCTCAAATTCTTTGACATAAAATCTTTCATAATCATGGCTTTTATGATGACTGGCGGAATCGCTTTACGCGCAACTAATGTAGCTCCAGAACGCTTTATTGCAGTGTTCTACACCGGTTTAGGTGCCGCACTATTTTTAGCAGGATTACTTTTTGGATATCAGTTTGTAAAAAACATTCTGTCACACGCTTAAACACAACGTATCTGATTGTGCTAATACTTCAGTAAAATGGTGAGATTAGAAGTAATCTAGCTTATTCGTGAAATATTTTATTAAATATTTAACGCATAAGACGCACATTCTACTACGCTAAGAAGGCTGCTATGAATAATAACGTGTATAAAAAAAGTAGATCATACGCACCTAACCGTTTTTTCGAGTGTGAAGGAAAAGGCTTGCAATGGATGAGCGAAGCTAGAAAATACGGTGGGCCTAGAGTAGTAAAAGTTTTCGACTGGGGTAAAGATTATTTAAATATTGAAAAAATTAGCACAACTTCACCAACACCATTAGCAGCTTTTGAATTTGGTGCAGCACTCGCTCATATGCACGATTATGGAGCAAAATATTTTGGAGAAGCTCCAGCTGACTACGATGGCACATGCTATTTTGGTCCTTTAAGTGACCCTGTTGAAATGCCAACCGGCACATGGAATAACGTTATCGATTACCTTTCAGAGGGACGATTGCGCCCAATGGTAGAACTTGGTATAGCTCGTGGAGAACTTACTAAAAACGATTTAGCTCTCACAAACCACGTTATTGCAGCACTTCCTGATTTGTTAGGAAAGTCCGCAGAAGATAAGCCTGCGCTAGTTCACGGAGACTTATGGAGCGGAAACGTATTATGGACTAAAAGTGATGACGGAGATCACACTGAAGCTGTGCTAATTGATCCTGCAGCGCACGGCGGACACCGTGAAGAAGATTTAGCAATGCTTCAACTATTTGGTATAAGCTACTACAGCCAGATTATTGACGGATATCAGTCTGTACACCCGCTAAAATCCGGTTTTGAAGATCGTCTAACTTTATGGCAGCTCTACCCTATTGCAGGACATTGCGTATTCTTTGGTGGAGGCTATGTGAGCGAATACCGTAACATGTGCGAAAGTCTTCTAAGATAATTTAATAATTTAGATTACTAAAATTTAGCTTATTAAAAACGTAACTTAAGTATTTAGCACACAACTATATACAATGTTAAAAGATAGTTACGAGTAGAACACATACTAAAAGCAACAGATAGACCACGAAACGAGAGGTCACTACTATGATTCGTTTGTGCAAGCGTGCAAAAAGCAAACTATTTACTGCATGCGCAGCCGCAAGTAGCATACTGATACTTATGAGTGGATGTTCAGGCACATCTCAATCATCTTCACCATCAAAAGCTCAAATGAGCATAGGAACTGTTGCTATTTTTACTCCAGATGACGGTATTGATTTAACTAGAAAAACACCATTAAGTACATGGAACATACTAGTTCCAGAAATAATAAAATCCTTAAAATCAAAGGGTTTCCAAGATAATACTATTACTCAAAAATCTTCCTCAAGTCTTTCGGAGCAAAGTCAAGCAATACAAGATTATGTAGTAAACCAGATTGCTCCTCTTCAAAAGAAACAGTCGGGTAAAAACTCTAGTAAAACTTTACAAGATATAAAAAAGAAAATTTCACACACTACTTTACTCGTGGCTCCTTGGACTAATAAAAAAGGAAGCAACGATTACGGCGACTTCGCAACGCGTCCGGAAGCAGAGGATAATTCTTATAACAATAATTCTAAAGAAACTACTGCGGAAACGCGTTTTGCTTCAGCATTGCGTCTAGCTCGCGAATCTGGAATGCATGTTGTTATGCTATCGAAATCAATTAATGGTTTCGACCCAGATGTTATTTTTAACTTATCTACTGCTAGCAGAATTGGTGAACTTCAGGCAAAAACTTTAGTACAAAAACTTGCTTTAGATAGAGCAACTTCAGACGATCCTAAGTACATAGAAGTTTTGCTCCCTTGCCATAATCGCCATAAGCCTAATAATTCTTCTAATAAAAACAGTGATACAAGCAATAGTGATTATGATGATGACGATTACTCGTCTAATAATGATTTTAACGATGAGTTTGCAAAAGAAGCATTCAAAGGAATTTGGAAGGTATTAAGACCTTATTTTGCTTCTGGAACTCTTCTTTCACCTTCAGGATATTTAGATTCTCAAACAGAAGAAGAAGATTGGGCTAAAGTAGCTTTCGACGCTGATAATCCTAACGCAGTAAAAGATGAGCTTACAAAACGTCTTAAGAATCACGCTCGTAACTCTAATAATTTACCTAAGCATATTGATGGATTAATTACTCTTAACGATCAAGTAGCAATGCAAGCTACTTCAGCTTTGGAGAACTTAGGATATCAGGGAAGCGCTGCAGATATTAATCCTTCAATAACGCTTCCAGATGTAATCGGCAACTTTATTGGTAAAAAAGATATAGTAAAACGTCCAGTTCCAGCTCCTAAAAAAGATGCAAACAATTCTGAAAAGTCACAAAATAGTGACGAAAAAAGTAGTGTGCATCAACAGAATGATCCAGAACAAGCAAAACGCTGGCCTGTTATGACTGGTTACGGAGCTTATAAGGAAACTATGCCAAATATTGTAAACGGAAAGCAGTGGATGACAACTATAGAAGATTATCAATCAATTGCTAAAGATATTGCAACTACTTGCGCATCGTTGAATAAAACTCGCAAATTAAGCTCTAGTATAAAAACAATCGATACTCCTTCGAACACTACAAAGGGCAAGAAAATTCCTACAATTGTTGAGCCGATTATGGCAGTTAGCGCAACTAATTTGAAGGCTCTGCTTATAGACCCTGGTTTCATATCAATGGCAGACGCTGGTCTATAAAAAGTAATTAAACTAAATAAATAAACTAAATAAATAAATTTAAGCTTCTTAACGCTAAGCATAATATTTAGCTTAATGTTAAGAAGCTTAATTTTTAGTTCTACATTTAAATTACTTAAATTAATTAACTTACTTAAATTACTTTCAAATACTTATTAATATTTATTTAATTATTTGCGCTTTCTAGGAGCGTAAATAACATGCTCAATAAGATCATGATAACGCTCAACAACATTTTGCCTACGCGCCTTCATACTAGGCGTAATAAGACCATTATCTTGAGTAAATTCGTCAGGAACAATCTCAAATTTACGAATAGATTCGGCTCTAGACACAAGTGAATTGGCTTTAGTAACAGCCCTTTCAACTTCCGCACGAACAATAGAATTCTTAGAAGCTTCTTCAAGCGAGCGCACAGGACGCGCACCTTGAGCTATAAGCCAAGAGTTAATATCATGCAAGTCTAAGGCAATAATTGCAGCAATAAACGGCTTCCTATCTCCTATAACAACGCACTGAGATATTACAGGAGAAGTCATCATAGAAGCTTCGAGTATGCTTGGTGAAAGATTCTTACCGCCTGCTGTAATAATAAGATCTTTTTTACGACCAGTAATGCGCACAAAACCGTCATCATCAAGGGAACCGTAATCTCCAGTATGCAGCCAGCCGTTTACGATTTGCTTTTCAGTAATCTCAGGATGATTATGGTAGCCTTTACACACAGCAGGGCTTTTAATACAAAGCTCACCCTCATCGTCTATAGCAACAGAAACACCTTGAACAGGCAAACCAACTGTGCCAATCTTGTATCCTTTAGTAGGATTCACCATAGACGGAGCGCAAGTTTCAGTCATGCCGTAACCTTCAAGAAGAGGCAAACCTACGCCATTAAAGAAGTGCGCAATCGACAAATCTAAAGGAGCACCACCAGAGACAGCATATTCTACAGAACCGCCAAAAACATGCATAAGAGAATTGTAAACAAGCTTCTTGTAGAAAGCATGGCTAATAGCAAGCATTGGCGAAATCATGCCACCAGACTGCTGAGCTTTTGACCATTCTCGCGCAACCTTAACAGAACGAGCGAAAATAAAACCTTTCAAACCCTTACCCGCTTTTTGGGAAGCAGCATTGTAAATTTTCTCAAAAATACGAGGAACAGCAAGAATAAATGTTGGTTTAAAAGTTTGAAAATCGCTAAGAATTGTTTTCAAATTGCTTGTCAAACCAAGCGTTACATTACCAGCAAAACAGAAGAACTGCATGAATCTAGCAAAAACATGCGCAAGAGGTAGGAAAAGAAGTAATCTTGCGTTTTCTCTCATAGCAATATCTGGCATGGAAATAATTCCAGATTTTGCTATAAACACAAAATTTCCGTGGGAAAGTTCAATACCTTTAGGCTCTCCGGTAGACCCAGAAGTGTAGACGATAGTTGCTAAATCATCACCGTGAATTGCGTGCTCTCTCTCATAGAATTCAGCATCTGTTACTGACTTTCCAAATTCAATAAAAGCATCAAGAGCGCCTTGCGTAATAACATAAACGTCACGCAATGTTGGACATTCATCTTTAACTGTATCTACAGTAGCGCGCAAATCTGGAGTTTCTACGAACACTGTTCCAACATTAGAGTCGCAGAAAATAGTTTTCATTTGAGTTGCTGAATTAGTTTCATAAACAGGAACTGTTAAAGCACCAATCGACATAATCGCTAAGTCGAGCACAGTCCATTGCCAAGAAGTGTGAGAAATAATAGACACACTATCTCCTGGCATAACTCCCCTAGCTATAAAGCCTTTTGCTACAGAAATAACAAGGTCTCTAAACTCTTGCGCAGTGTAGGAATCCCAATTACCCTTCTCGTTTACATACTCCACAAGCGAATCTTGAGGAGTGCGATTCGCACGCTCATCGAGAAGTGAAAAAATATTGGCATCATAGTCAATTACTTCATCAAGAGGACGAGTATACTCCTGCATGCAAGCGCTCCTTTTTACGAAACCGTTATTGCCAAGATATTAAAAACTCGGCACAACTTTCACTATACGCGTTTTAAGTAGCGTTTCGCTACGTTTAAATCACAATCTTTTGCAATAAACTTTGTACAACTTCACAGTTTCAAAAAATTATTACTATATTGATTAGAAAAGTAGAATATTTTTATATTTAGCTACTTCTACTCGCTGCCACTCGCTACTGCCAATAGTATTGCTGCAACTAGTATTACCGTAAGTCGCTTTAATCTATTGGTTTAAAAACAATACGTCTTTTTTTAGTTACAGCTTGTGGATTAACATAACTTTTCTTACCGCTTTTAAGACCCCATTGAACACAAGTTTTCCCACAATGATCCGAACCTCCTTCTACTCTTCCAAAAAGCTGACCTCTTCTAACTGCAGTTCCTACAGTCAAGTCAGTTACTGCAGGCTCAAATGTTGAAGTTAATTTTCCATGACGAATACTTACAACAGATTTACCAGCCACAAGGCCAGAAAAACTTATTACTCCATCCGCCGGTGCGTAAAGCAAAGTGCCTTGAGATGCCGATAAATCTACTCCACGATGACCTGCCATCCACGGTTTTGGAGGAGGATTAAATTCTTTAACTACTTTCACTCTTTTTACAGGCCACTGCATTTGCGAATTGCAACTTTCTGCAGAAGGATTATCGAAAGATATTGCTGGCAAAACTTGAGAAGTCACAGAAGTAAGCGTGTAAAAAGAAGCTGATTTTTCGTATTTTTTATACGTAATTGGCACATAATCACAAGAATTGTAAGATAAATGCTTTTGTTGAAAACTATAAGCAGCATTTTCTGAAAGTTTATACTCACCGGATCGACTATCATCTATAAAAAATGCAACTGATTCCACCATCACAGCAAAAGATAACAACGCGACTGCAGCACACGCGAAAACTGCATGATTTTTTATAATCAACATAATTCCCCTTATTTATAAAAACTCACTTTTTTACTTCTGTTTTCCAAAAATTAGAAATCTTTATTACTAAATTTTTAAGTAAAACAGTTTTGTTTACAGTTTCTCATTTACGAATTTTTATTAATAGAAAAAATTTAGATTGTGGATACAGGCTTAATAAACGCTAGAAAATCAACAAAAATATCAAAATACGACACGCCCAAAAGCTAGAAATTTGCATATCGCGAAAATGCGTGTAATATAAATGTCTTGTGCACAGCACAAAGCTGAACACAAAAATGAATATTCCTGCGTAGCTCAGTTGGCAGAGCGTTCGACTGTTAATCGAATGGTCGCTGGTTCAAGCCCAGCCGCAGGAGCCAACAACCACCGCCTTTGTGCGGTGGTTTTTTGTTATAAAATATTTTCATCGTCTAAGTTAGAAAACATGATAAGTTTGTCGTAACATAGAAATATCCATTAAACCTTGAACCATCACTGACGAACAGGGGAAAAATATGGCAGAAGAAGAATCTGCAATCACTAATAATAAAGGCAACAACAAAAAGCAATTAATAATTTTGATTACAGGTATTGTTGTACTTGCATTAGTATTAAGCGGAATAGGCGTATTTTGGTATATTAAGCAACAAGATCGCACAAAAGCTGCTAGAAGACAGTGTGAGATTAAAGTTTCACAGATTATGAAATCCAGCAAAATGTGGGATGCACTGAAATCTAATTCCTACGTTCAGTCACTTGCCAATTCAAGCGAACCTGATGCAGTAGAGTTAAAGAAACTTCTTGAAGAAAAAGAGCCTGAAAAGGTGTCGTGCAACGCAAACTCCCCTGAGGAACTTGGGTCTAAGGGCGCACAAGCACTTGCCGCAGGAGAATGGTACGCAGCAAAAGCAAAGCGTTTACGTGAACTCACATTATCTTTGATCTCACCTCAAAATCAACCAAATACTGAGGAAACTAATAATGCTGACGCAGCAAAACAAGCCGAAGCACAAAAAGATGCTAAAGTTCAGCAAGAAGTGCAAAAAGCAACTAATTCTATAATTAACAACGCTCCTAAGAAGAACGTAAAGCGAAATCCTAAACCAAGGCCAAAGCCTGCTCCAGCTCCAAAGCCAGCTCCGGTTCCAGCTCCAACTCCAGCACCAAAGCCAGCTCCAGCTCCAACTCCAGCACAACCACAAAAAGACAATAAGAATAAGCCGGACGACAAGAAGGGTGAGAAGCCTGGTGATACACCACATCCAACTCCATTAATCACACAGGATCCTAACAAAACTAAGGATCCTAACAAAACTAAGGATCCTAACAAAACTAAGGATCCTAACAAACCTACGGATCCTAACAAACATACAAATACGGATCCGGGTACGAATCCAGATCAAAAACCAACGGAACCAAGGCCACATGCAAAGGCATGATCTGAAAACTAAAAACTCATAAAGAGAATAGATAAAAGCTCCCAGCGAATTATTTCGCAGGGAGCTTTTTTACATATATAAATATTATTAATTATTCAGCATTTACTCGATTAGCAGCTCTAATACCAGCTAAATCAACTTCTTCAAGCGGAATAACCTTAGTATGATTCTTAATCTTGTAACCAACGTACAGAATCAAGAATAGCGGCACAGACATGTAAGTAATACCAATAGCCTGCCAGTTAAGAATTGCAAATGAATGCAAATCCTGACCAACAATAACCAGAACGCACAAAAGGAACGCCACAATAGGTCCGAAAGGATACCACTTTGCACGATAAACTAAATCGTCCAAAGAATGGCCTTGAGCCACATATGCCTTGCGGAAGCGGTAGTGAGCTGCAGCAATACCAGCCCAAGCAATAAAACCAGTCAAACCACTTGCAGCAACCAGGAACATGTATATTTGATCGCCAAAAATACTCATAAAGAAAGTAAGCAACGCAACCACAAATGTTGCAATCAACGCAGGAACAGGAATACCACGAAGACTAACCTTGCCAAATACTTTTGGAGCGTTACCATCCTTTGCGAGCGCATAAAGCATTCTCGTTGAAGCGTACATACCAGAATTTGCTGCAGAAATAACAGAAGTCAAAATCACGGCATTCATAACTGCTGCAGCAGCTGCAAGACCAGCACGCTGGAATACAAGTGTGAACGGGCTAATAGCAATATCAGTTGCTTCAGATCCAAGAAGATTTGGACTGGTGTAAGGAATAATGCAAGCAATAACGAAAATAGCAAGAATGTAGAAAAGAAGAATACGCCAGAATACTTGCTTTACAGCCTTTGGAATACTCTTTTCTGGAGTTGCAGACTCGCCTGCAGTAATACCAATAAGCTCAGTTCCTTGGAACGAGAAGCCAGCAATAGCGAACGCACACAACACTGCAGGAACACCACCTGCAAATGGAGCATCCTTATGCGTAAAGTTTTGCAAGAACGTAGCTTTACCGCCAATAATGCCAACAATCGTAAGTGAACCGATAACAAGGAATACAATTACTGCAAGCACTTTTACAATAGAAAGCCAATACTCAGTTTCACCGAAGCACTTAACTGTAAGAACGTTAATCAGCAAAATAAGCATAAGAACCGACAGTGAGAAAATCCATACTGGCACTGTTGGGAACCAATATTGCAAAACTATTGCCGCGGTACTAACGTCCACTGCAACCGTAATAGCCCAATTAAACCAATAGTTCCAACCCATTGCAAAACCAAGTGCAGGATCAATAAAACGTCCAGAATACGATGCAAATGATCCACTAATAGGCATAAAAGTGGCCATTTCGCCAAGGGAAGTCATAAGGAAGTAAACCATAATGCCAATTGCAGCGTAGGCGAACAAAGCGCCACCAGGGCCAGCCATATGAATTGTTGCACCACTAGCAACAAACAGGCCGGTACCAATGCTGCCACCTAAGGCAATCATGGAAATATGTCGCGTTTTTAAAGCGCGGTGAACATCGTTATTTTGTTGAGTATTCTGCTGAGTATTCTGTGCAGCAGTAGATGATAATGAACTACTCATTTTTCCTCCTTTCATAACAATCAGAGGCAAAACAAGCAAGCAAAAGCAAGCGTGTCGATAGCTCTCCGCAGCGAATGCCAAATCACTGCGACAGTCCTTGGTATATTAAACCAAGTCCCAGCTCACTACTTTTGGGATTAAGCAGTAAACTTCGGCGCTCTCCCCTTTTGTAAACAATCAACGCTTTCCCCAGCTCATGCTTACTACTCTTGTCGAGCGCGACCTCTGGTCGATGTTGTTCATTAATAGTACGACTTGCAGACAAACTGTAAAAAATACGGCGTGGCGCATAAAAATCGAAAAATAATAACAAAAAACGCCACTTCATGAGAAGTGACGTTTAAAATTTGTGGAGCTAGGGGGATTCGAACCCCCGACCCCCTCCATGCCATGGAGATGCGCTACCAGCTGCGCCATAGCCCCGTTTTTATTTATGCCGTTCAAACGAACCTTTGATAGAATACAACAAATCTTCGTTATAGCCAAATGCCGGCGTGTCGAAAACGAAATATTACAAAGTAAAGTAGCTTTATTTTTTTCTATTCTCGTCATTTCACAGCATTCTCAGCATAAAATAATCAGGGCAAAACTAAATTAAATTCAGGCAGAAGCTGCAACTTTCTTTACATCAATAGATTTTGACTTAGACTTACTGACATTGTTGCTTCTTTCACCAAGACTGGCAACAACAATAGCAGTAAAAATTAGTACAAAACCAATAAGAGCCATTTGTGAAACCTGCTCATTGCAGAGAATAACAGAGAATAGCAGTGTAAATAAGCTTTCCGCACACATAATCACAGAGGCACTAGAAGGAGAAAGTACAGACAGACTGCAATTTTGCATTACTTGCGCAAGGACGGTAACAATAACGGTCAAGTAGAACAAGTTTGCAAAAACACTAAGATGCTCAACGCTAGAAATATTTGGCAACGGCTCAGTAAAAGCAGCGCCAGTAATGAAAAGTATTCCAGCAACAACAAATTGCCCAAACGATAATGCAACAGGATTAATAGTTCTTGTGTAATACGAAAGGAAAGTCAAATTAAAAGCGAACGAGCAAGCGCAGGCAAGAGTTAAAAGATCCCCATTCGAAAGCGAAAGCGTAAGCATACCAGGTTTAAGAGCCACAAATCCTACACCAGCAATGCACGTAACTGCTGCAATAAGACTAATTAAAGTAGGTTTTTTGCGGAAAATTAACCAAGCTGAAAAAGGAGTAATTACGCAGTAAGCTGCTGTTAAAAACGCACTGCGACCCGGTTCTACTGATTGCAAGCCAGCAGTTTGAAGAACCATGAGACCGTAGTATGTAACTCCAGTAAGCAAGGAAGCAAGAACGAAAGTTTTATTAAAACTTTTACGAATAACATCGAAGAAAAGCACTCCGATAATTAGGCAAGCACCAATTGTTCTTATTCCTATAAGCCATTGAACTTGAAAATAATCCAAGCAGTACTTAACTGAAAGATAGCTTCCACCCCAAATAGCAGTGCAAACAATCAGCATAAATCGAGCAACATGTAAATTAATCCGACTTGTACCATTTGTTTGAACTGTTGTATTCAACGTACTCATGTCACTCACCTCGCTTTATGCGTAACAAGTTATGTTATTAGCTTTAAAATTTTCTTTAAGACAACAAGTTTGCCTTATAAAATTAATAGAATAGCTATAAATTTAGTAAAAGTACAACCCTTCGGCGTTCCTCTGGAAAATTTCCTATATTAACGATATAAATAACTAATTAGTGATGCTTTTACCTTATATATTTCAGATTTCGATATTTTATTAAAAACGCATCAAATTAACCTATATTTTCCATATATTTAAGCGATAATCTAACCAAATAAAACATAAAGAAGCTATGCTAGACGTGTACTTGTATATTTTGCGCGCCTGTTAAAATGCGCAGGAACGTATAAGAAAGGAAATATTATGGCAACTCTTAGCGCAGATATGAAGGAATTTATTGCGAATAATTTGGCTTGGATTGCAACAGTGAGTAAGGATGGCGAGCTTGATCTTGGACCAAAAATGTCTATGTTCGTGCTTGACGACAATCATCTCGCCTACCATGAGCGCACTGCCGGCCAGCATTACAAGAACTTGCAAGACGGCAGCCAGCTGGTTGTAGCAGTTGCAAATTTGGCAGAAAAGAAGGGCTATCGCTTCCGCGGAACCGTAACTCTTCACACTGATGACGCAATTTACGAAGAGCAGGTACGCGTGGCCGAAGAAAAAGGCACGAAGAAGCCAGCTGCAGTTCCAGTTATGGAGATCACTGAGATTCAGGATTTGACTTCTGGAGCTACTGCCGGCAAAACTATTGCAAAAGATTAATTTATAGCTGATTAATTTATAGCTTGCTGCAAAACGCCGAATTACTACGTTTCAAGCAAGCGGCATACAATATCGAGTGGCGTTCGTCCTCAAAGGCGAAGATGAACACCACTCAATTCTTTACTTGCTTATTTAATTTTCACTAATCTACTTATTTTCTTTACGCAATGCTTGTAACCTAGCGTTCATTTCTTCCGCTTTCTTCTTCTCGAAGTAATAAATTATTGCAGCAATCGCAATCGGGAAAATAACAGTGAATACAATCCATCCGCAAATCACAGATGGCTCATCTTTGAATGAAATCCACCCAACAATCACCGATACAATAAATTGAATAGCAATTGGCGGAACTAGCGCAAAAACGAACTTTGCAAGATTTGACATGCGTTCATTCGACCAAAAAATAGCGAACACTCCATATCCTATGCCTATAACAAACGTTGCTACAGCATAAGATGCAATTCTGTTTCCAACTGCACTATGCGCTAACAAGCTTGATATAAAAGACATTACTGTAAAAATAGTGCATCCTATGCCAATGCCTTTAACAATGTTTTTTGCCATTGTTTTGCCTAAAGTTGTAACTTGCTTTTCCATAATAATCGTTTCCTTTTTAAGTATTAAAATCTTGTAATAAATAATTAGTATTAAAATTTTGATAGTTTTATATTTAACTACGCTTAAAACTACATTCCTAAGCGCTTTTTGAACGAGCTCAAGCATCTGCGACTAATCCACTCAACGCTTCCATCGTCCATTTTTACGCTCATACTTCCGCCGAATCCCGGATCGACTCGAACAATTCGATTCAAGTTCACGATTGCGGATTTAGATATGCGCACAAACGACGCGAATTGCGGATTGTCAAAATCCATTAGGCGCTTGTAAGAAACGCACTCGCCTTTATCACCGTGAATGATTACGCGCGAATTTTCTACGCAAATCATAATCACATCTGACTCATGCATAACAATAATCGAATCGTTAATATAACCGTATATGAATGAATTATTGTTGCTATTTGCCGCATTCGCAGTATTATTTTCAGCGTTACTTGCTTTTGCAGACTTAGAATCAACGCTTTGCAATTGAGCGATAATTCGTTTAAGATTATCGTCAATATTGT
Organism: Gardnerella sp. 2492; assembly: GCF_050320365.1. NCBI lineage: Bacteria > Bacillati > Actinomycetota > Actinomycetes > Bifidobacteriales > Bifidobacteriaceae > Gardnerella > Gardnerella sp. 2492. Next base: position 411,549 of record NZ_CP186952.1, read on the forward strand.
GAACTGACAACTGCGCGGACTGTTCCTCTTCTGGCGGAACAATAGCAATCGTTACTTTCATCAGTCCTCCTTCCGTACGCTACCGTTATCTTTTGTTTTGTAATTTTGACTATACGGCACTGTAAATAGTCTGTCTTTACAAAATCGCTAAACGGTAGTTTTCGGTAATTAAGCGGTAAATCACAAAACGCAAGAAAATCAAAACGCTAGCTAGTTATATCGCATATGATTTGGTGAAATAAACAATTTCGTATCACTTTTTGTCTAAAACACCAAGAAATCTACACTATCACCAATCGCAAATGCTTAGAAAGGAGCGTACGGGAGTAAAACTTACGCAGCACCCCAAATGCGAATAAGACGTTGGCTCGTAGGATCAGCTGCAGGACCTTGATCGTAAGCATCCAAACGCCAATGAATCGAACCATCTGCGTTAAGGCTTGGAATTAAGCGCGCCCAGCGACCATTTCCCATGCCACCGATCGTCTTGTAAGAAGGATCTACTTTATCTAATCCAAGCAGTTTATGAACAGTTTGCGAAAGACAGGAACCATGCGAAAATACTAGCAAATCGCGGTCTGAACCGGTTTTGCGCGTCCAATCCTCAACTGCTGCAGCAGCGCGCTCTCCTACTTCCTGCTTAGCTTCAGCACCGTGACGAAGCTCGCCACCCTCGCCTTTTACCCAGGCATTAAAATCTTCCGGCCACTTTTCGCTAATCTGCTTGCGATTCAAACCTTCCCACTCGCCAAAGAAACGCTCGCGAACACCGTTTTCAACGTGCACATGAAGCCCAATCTTATCTGCAAAAGCGTGAGCAGTTTGCTGCGCGCGAATAAGTGGAGAAACAATCGCCACAAAACTCGCGTCCGCTTCTTCCGGCGTAATGCGCACATGCTCTTCGCTATTAGGATCCTTTGGATCTTCTAAATCAGAAGCACCAAAAAGCACGCGCAAAGCTTTTCCAGAGCGAGTCACCTGATCCATTCCAGACTCATCCAAAGCAATATCAATCATGCCTTGAAGACGAAACTGCGCATTATACGGAGTTTGACCGTGGCGAATAAGCATAACAGAACGAGCAATTCCTTCGTGCGCACTATTAATGGAATTATTTACGTTACTCGCAACATTTTCTACGAAATCAACCATGGTTTGTACCGTACTTTCTTCTTGTTATTCAGTTTTGCTAGAATCTTCAGTTTCGCTAGCATCTTCAGTTTCGCTAGCATGATCTGGCAGTTGCAAATCTATTGCCGGGCAATCATTCCACAAGCGTTCCAAACGATAGAATGCGCGCGCTTCCTCATGCATAACATGAACAACAAAATCACCAAAATCAAGCAAAATCCACTGTGCTAATTCCAAGCCCTCACGAGATAAAGCCTTGCGCTTGTTGTCTTTCAAGAACAAATCTTTTTCAATTTCTTCCGCAACAGCCAATACCTGACGCTCATTAGAAGCAGAAACAATCAGCATTGCGTCAGTAATACCAAGCAAATTGCTAACATCAAAAGCCTGCTCATCAGTAGCCTTAAGCCTGTCTGCTGCAGCAGCAGCGATACGAATTGCATTAATCGAGCTTTCTAAAGCAGCCATAACGTTAGTACTCCTTAATTTCACAAATAAACAAAACAAATAAAATAAACAAAATAAATGTTTAAATTAGCGTTCCCAAGCCGGCTTCCAGCCTTCGACTACATGCTGAGTATTCTCCGAATACACCATAGAATCAGATGGAACATCGTGACGTACCACCGAACCAGCACCGGTAGTAACATCATCTCCCACAGTAACTGGAGCCACAAACAGATTTCCAGCACCAACGTGAGCACCAGAACCAATCGTAGTGTGATTCTTATGCACACCATCGTAGTTTGCAGTAATCGTACCACCGCCGATATTCGTGTGTTCACCCAAATCAGCATCGCCAATATAGCTTAAATGAGGAACTTTAGTACCGTTACCAATATGCGCTTTCTTCATTTCTACAAAAGCGCCAGCCTTACTTTCCTCACCAAGAGTGTTTCCAGCGCGCAAATAAGTCCATGGTCCAATATTTGCAGCTCTACAAATATGCGATTCTTGCACTCTCGAACGCTCAACAACAGCATCCTCATCAATTTGCGCATCAATAAGAGTCGTATAAGGACCAACTACAGCCCCACTTGCAACCACAGTATGTCCTTGAAGGAAGCAGCCTGGAAGAACAGTAACATCTTGCGCAAGCGTAACGCTATCTTCAATCCAAGTAGTATCAGGATCCAGAATTGTCACGCCTTCAAGCATCCAACGTTCGCAAATTCGCTTGTTATAAGCTTTCGCAAGAGCCGACAGCTGAACCCTCGAATTTACACCCTCAACCACTAGCGAATCAGAAGCAGACATTGCTCCAACATGACCAAACTTTCTAGCATGTTCTAGAGCATCAGTTAAATAGAATTCTCCTTGCGCATTTTGAGAATTGATATTTGCAATAGCATCTGAAAGTACTTGCGCATCAAATACATAAACAGAAGTATTTACTTCGTGAATTTCAAGCTCTCCAGCGTTTGCATCTTTATGCTCCACTATGCGAAGAACGTCACCGTTTGCTTCACGAACTATACGTCCGTAGCCTGTAGCGTCATCCAACACTGTAGTAAGAACTGTTGCAACATTCCCATGATTATTGTGAAATTCAACCAACGATTGCAAAGTCTCAGTGTTTAAAAGAGGCATATCGCTTGCGGCAATCAGCACTGCACCTTTAAGAGATTCTCCCGTCTCGTTTTTTGCAATTTCATTAAGATCTTTCATAGCACACTGAACTGCGCGACCAGTTCCAGGCTTATCGTCTTGATTTACGATTAGAACGCTGCTGTTATAGCTTAACGCTGCCTTGCTTACACGCTCAGCTTGAGCATGAACAACTACAGCAAGCTTATTAGGATTTACGCCATACATTGCGTCTATAACACGATTTAGGAAAGTTTTTCCAGCGAATAGGTGCAATACTTTAGGAGTTGTAGAACGCATGCGCGTCCCATCACCTGCTGCCAAAATAATTGCCGCGGCCACATTATGCTCTTTCACGCATGCGCTCCTTACATATGTTGTATTAACTACTTTTTTACTATTTTTCATTCTATTACGTATTATCGCCCTTCAAAACGCAAAAAGGCGCTACTTAAAACAAGTAGCGCCACATTAAGCTCCCTCACCTGGATTCGAACCAAGACAAAGGGTTCCAAAGACCCGTGTGCTGCCATTACACCATGAGGGAACGGCGGAAAAACCGCCAAGTCACTATTATGCCACATCAGCTGACTTCGTCAAATTTGGCGTGGCGCAAATTTGCTCAACTAAGCAACTTTCACCTCGCGAAACTAACTAATCAAAGCAAAAGCAACAATTAAGCGAATAGGAAGCCTTGACCGTGATGTTCCGGATAAGTGTCGAAAAGCTTTGCAACTGAACCGTCTTCAAACACAGCCTTAATAGCACTTGCCAAAAGTGGAGCAATAGAAAGAACAGTCAAACCATCCCAACGCTTTTCTTCTGGAATTGGCACAGTATCAGTCAAAACCACTTCGCGAGCGCCGCAAGACTTTAAGCGTTCAACTGCAGGACCTGAAAGCACACCGTGAGTTGCCACGACTGTAACAGATTTAGCGCCTGCTTCTTTCAACACATTGCAAGCTCCAGCAATAGTTCCTGCAGTGTCAATCAAATCATCGACCATCACACAGTCGCGTCCAGCAACGTCACCAACTACGCGGTTAGAAACAGCTTTATTTGGGCAAGTAATATCGCGAGTCTTGTGCACAAAAGCCAAAGGACCGCCGCCTAAACGCTGCGCCCACTGTTCTGCCACTCGAATACGACCAGCATCCGGAGAGACAACAGTTACGTTTGCAAGATCGTCGCTAAAACGATCGCGCACATAATCAACCAAAACTGGCATAGCAATTAAGTGATCAACTGGACCGTCAAAAAAGCCTTGCGACTGTGCAGCATGCAAGTCAACGCTCATAATACGGTCTGCACCAGCAGTTTTTAGTAGATCAAACATCAAACGGCAAGAAATAGGCTCGCGACCACGATGCTTTTTATCTTGACGAGAATAACCTAACAACGGGCATACCGCTGTAATTGAACGAGCAGATGCGCGCTTCAAAGCGTCAATCATAATCAACTGTTCCATAATGGACTTGTTGACAGGGTCACTGTGGCTTTGTAGCACAAAAACATCTGTGCCTCGTACCGACTGTGTGTAGCGCACATACATTTCACCGTTAGCAAAATCGTATGCGGTTGTTTCAAGCACTTCGATACCGAGCTGATCTGCTACATCACGAGCAAGTTTCGGATGAGTACGACCAGTGACGAGAACAAGGTTTTTATCTGGCTTTCCTTCAAGGACGATGTTCACCATATCTCCAAACGCTAATTCGCTTATAATTCGCGAAATGAACGTTTTCAATACTAGCTATTTGCGCAGACTTGCGGCGACAAGCCGAAAAAATCAATAATTACGCGCGATACAAACCGTGCTTAACAATGTACTGAACTACTCCATCTGGAACTAAATACCAAACAGGCTCGCCACGTTCTGCACGATGACGAACATCTGTAGAAGATATAGCCAACGCTGGTATTTCTAAAATATCTACAGGCAAATGCTGTTCATCACAATTAGCAATATCATCTAAGTTAGCAACCGAATTTTCGTTCAAATGCGGCTCTCGAGTAATAATAGACGAATTTGATTCAGCTAATTTTTCTGGCCTAGAGTAGCCCGGACGAGTTACTGCCACAAAACGCGCTAAATTCCACATTTCTCGCGCATTCTTCCACTGCATAATTTCTGCAACAGCGTCAGCGCCTGTAATGAAGAAAAGTTCAGCATCCGGATGCTGTGAGTGAATATCTTTCAAAGTATCAATAGTGTAAGTTACTCCCGGGCGGTCGATATCTACTCTAGAAACAGTAAATTTCGGATTAGATGCTGTAGCAATAACCGTCATAAGATAACGGTCTTCAGCATTAGTAACTTTTTTATCAAGCTTAAAAACTGGCCTACCTGTTGGCACGAAAATAACTTCGTCCAAATCGTATACCCAAGCAACTTCCGAAGCTGCTACCAAGTGACCATTATGAATAGGATCAAAAGTGCCACCCATAATCCCAATGCGTTGCTTTTCATGCACATTTCCTCGTGCAGAAGTACGTTTGCGCTTTACTGTTGCTACAGCAGGAGGAGCAGCTTCTTTACCGCTTAAAGATCCTTGAAATAAATCAGACATTCTGCGTTCTTCTGCATTTTTTTGCATATTTGATTTTTGCTCAGGATGCATCACTTTCAGCCTTATCTTCTGCCTGAGTTTCATCAACTAAACTTACAGCATCATTTGCACTATCTGGATTAATATTACCTATTTCCTCATCCCATTCGTCTTGAACAACTCGCCTAATTTCAGCGAAAGTAGGAAGAGGGAAATCAGATTGATAAGTACTTCTTATTTCTGCAACGCACTCTGTTATTTTTACAAGCATATTCGCCATATCGTCTACTTCAGCAGCACGCTCAAGATCAGAAAATGATGCTATATACTCTTCCATTTTCTCTACATAGCTACGAACTTTCTCCAACTGTTCGTCAGCTGGCAGAATCACATCATTTTCGTCTCCATCAGGCCATCCCATTAACACTGCGTCAGCGTATTCCAAAGATGAGCGCTGAGAAGCTGAAGCAATACCATCTTCTATTTGAACTAAGAACACGTATCGCACAATCGAAAGTCGCTCTGCTGCAACGTTAAGAACTTCAAGCGCAGTCATAGTTTCTGCTTGGTTAGTAGCTTTCGAAATGTTCGCAGTTTTATCTGACACATTCACATCATTCTGAGACATATTCTTACCTTACCGCCATGTGACTATTAAAACCAGCATTAAGAGCGTATTTGGCCTTCACCGTAACCAATCCACTTTGTTGTAGTCATTTCTTGCAAACCCATTGGACCTCTTGCGTGAAGTTTCTGCGTGGAAATACCAAGCTCGGCTCCAAAACCAAATTCTCCACCATCTGTAAAACGTGTTGAAGCATTTACCATCACCACAGCAGAATCTACGTTTGATATAAAACGCTGAATTGTTGAGTAATCTTCAGCAATAATCGTTTCCGTGTGACCAGTGGAATATTTTGCTATATGATTTGCAGCATCATCCACATTTTCTACTACTTTTATTCCCATATTTAGCGACAAATACTCGCGTTTCCAATCTTCGTCAGTTGCGTGCTCAAGTTGTAATCCTTGAATATTAGCAGTTTGTAAAATTTCGTAAGATTTATCGTCTGCGTGTAAAATTACGTTATGTTCAGCTAAAGCAGCAGCGATTTTCGGTAAAAATTCTTGCGCAACATCTCTATGCACTAGCAACTTTTCTGCAGCGTTACACACGCCTACTCGCTGCGTTTTTGCGTTAATAACAATCGGAATTGCTTTTGTAATATCCGCACTTTTATCAACATAAATGTGTACGTTACCTGCGCCAGTTTCTATAACAGGAACAGTTGATTCCTTAACAACTGCAGCAATAAGATTTGCACTTCCACGAGGAACAAGAACGTCAATATGACCGTGTGCATGCATCATTGCTGTAGCGCCGGCTCTTCCTAAATCGTCAACTGACTGTATTAATTCTGGATTAAAATTCTCCTCACTAAGAGCAGCCTGTATAGCATTAATACTTGCTTTATTAGTATTTTCAGCAGCACTTCCGCCGCGTAAAATCGCAGCATTTCCTGATTTAATACACAAAGCTGCTACATCAATAGTTACGTTCGGTCTAGCTTCGTAAATCATTCCCATAACACCCATTGGTACTCGAACTTGCGAAAGTTTAATTCCATTAGGAAGAGTGTACCCACGAACTACTTGACCTACAGGATCTTGCAATTGAGCAATTTTTCTAACGCTTTTTGCTGAAGCTTTGATTCGTTCTTCATCAAATTTAAGCCTATCTAACTTTCCAGCGTCCATTCCATTATTTTGTGCTTCCTGAATATCTTTTTTATTAGCTTTTGCAATATTTTCAGCTTCTGCTTCTAAAGTGTCCGCTATTTTTTCAAGCATTTTATTCTTTTTTTGCGTATCAGCATGCGCAAAAACTCGTTGTGCAACGCGAGCTAAATCGGCTCTTTTACAAACAACTGCATCAATATTTAATTCTGCGGATTGTGAGGATTGTGAGGATTCTACTTTTCTAGTATCCATTTGAGTGCCCATTTCGAATTGTCCCCTTGTTCATAGCCGAAGAGCTTGCTTTACTCGCGATTTACCGTTGATAAAAGATTAGCACACTAAAGTTCGCCCAGCTCATCAGGTAACATTAGTACGTAAAGCTTATTCTTTTAAAGAATACGCATAAGTATGCGCGTACAGCAATACAATAAGCGGAGGAATTCATGGAATCTTTGAATAATGCTGTTTTTCACAGCACTCGTTCAAACGCGCACTCATTTAGTGCAAAACAAGCAATCCGTAAGGGTATTGCTGAAGATGGCGGATTATTTGTAACTGATACTTTGGGAGATAAGCGATATGATCTAGCAAATCTTCCTGGAAAATCTTATCAAGACATTGCGCGCGACATTTTAGGCATACTACTTCCAGATTTTACTTCCGACGAACTTAACGATTGCGTAAAAAATGCTTACGGATCTCAATGGTCTGATTCTTCTATCACTCCTCTTAAGCAGCTTGGGAATACTAAGGATTTTGTTCTGGAACTTTTCCACGGACCGACTTGCGCGTTTAAAGACGTTGCTTTGCAAATTTTGCCACAGTTTATGTCTCGCACTCAGGAGAATAAATTAGAAAACAACAATGAGAACGTTATGATTCTCACTGCTACTTCTGGAGATACTGGTAAAGCTGCTTTAGAAGGTTTCGCTGACGTTCCTGGTACTTCTATGATTACTTTCTACCCAGAAGGTAAAGTAAGTCGCGTTCAAGAGTTGCAGATGACTACACAAAATGGCAGCAATGTGCGAGTTTGTGCAGTTCGCGGCAATTTTGATGATGCTCAAACTGGCGTTAAGAAGATTTTTACTAAAACTGATCTTAATGATGATTTACGTAATTCTTCTCACACTTCGTTATCTTCCGCAAATTCTATTAATATTGGTAGGCTCGTACCGCAAGTTGTGTACTATTTTGCAGCTTATAAGCAGCTTGTAGATTCTGGAAACATACAGCTTGGTGACGAAGTTGAGTTTTGTGTTCCTACAGGCAATTTTGGTGATATTCTTGCTGGATATTATGCAAAAATGCTTGGTCTTCCTGTGAAGCATCTTATTGTTGCAAGCAATAGTAACAATGTTTTGTTTGATTTTTTGGTAAGTGGAACTTATAACCGTCAGCGCCCGTTCTATCATACTGTGGCTCCTTCTATGGATATTTTGGTTTCCTCTAATTTGGAACGCATGCTTTATTACATGTGCGATAAGGATACGCGTTTAATCCAAATGCTTATGAACGATTTGGCTCAGTGGGGCGCTTTTGAGATTCCGGAAAACGTTCTTGCTAAAATACGTGCGCTTTTTGGCTGCGGCTGGGCTAACGAAGATCAGATCCGTTCTGCTATTTACGATTGCTGGAATGAGCATAAGTACGTGATTGATCCTCATACGGCTTGTGGATATTTTGTTATGCAACATATGCCTCACGATGGCAATGTGCCACGAGTGCTTTTAAGCACTGCAAGCCCATATAAATTCCCTCGTGTGGTAGATGAAGCTTTGAATATTGACGTGAATAATATGGATGATTTCCAATGCATGGATGCTCTTAGTAAAGCAACAGGCACAAAAGCTCCAAGCATGCTTAGAAATCTTGAGAATAAATCTCCACGTTTTAATGATGTTATTAATGTTGAAGATATGCCTGAATATGTGTTAACTCAAGCGCATAATTTCGCAAGATAATCATAAGCCATGAGTTTTTAAGTGAAAGAGGCTGGTTTACTTTCTATAAGCCAGCCTCTTTTACTATTATTCGTTATTACTCTCAAATAAAGCTGCATACACTTCGTTAATAACGTTTAAATCATGGCCTTTTCTGGCAGCTGCTGCAAAAAATCTTCGTCTTCTAACTAAAGGCTCAAGATTTTTTGTACGCTGAGCAGTTTTGCGGCCAAGCTCCCAAGCTGCTTCAGTGAATACTCCAGAGTTTTGAGCAGAAGCTACGTTTTGTGAAATAGCAGCAGGATCAACATTTTTACGCTGCAATTCCATTCGAGTAGCTCTAGCACCAAGAAGCCTCGCTGCGCAGGAGCGAATCACCATTTGAGCATACTGATTGTCATCAAGAAGATGCAATTCAAGCAAACGATTAATAACCGCATCAATAGCAACTTCCGTGTAACCTTTTTCACTAAGCCTCTTTCGCATGTCCATAACAGAACGAGGAGCATAATCTAAAAGCCTTAAAGCTGCTTCCCTGCAATCATCTTCACTACTATTGCAAATCTCATCGCTTAAATCATTTACTTTAGCGCTTTTTACATACGGCATGTTTTTTGTATTATTTTCTGCGCTTAAAAGTACTGACTTATTCGACAATTCTTCGCAAGTATGTAGCGTTGCACTATTACTTTCGTTATCTTCTCCAGTATGCGCTACTGGATGATTACGAAGAAAATTCTCGACACTAATTACCATGATTTTTTCGCTTCTGCTATTAATCAAATAACTAATGTTTTATTTTCCTGCTACTCTTCTGGCTCTGAAACATCATTTTTGCTTTCAACTTCAACATCATCATGGTTTTCGTCTTCAGCAAACTGATCTTCACTATGCATAAGACCTAATGCGGCTTTTACTTTCTCACTAATTTCTTCAGTGATAGCAGGATTATCCTTCAGGAACTTACGAACGTTCTCACGACCCTGACCGAGTTGTTCGCCTTCGTAAGTAAACCAAGATCCAGATTTTTTAATAACATCAGCCTGCAAACCCATATCAATAACTGAACCTTCAGTAGAGATACCTTCGCCATACAAAACATCAAACTCAGCAGTTTTAAAAGGCGGAGCCATTTTATTCTTAACAATCTTTACTTTAGTTCTGTTACCAACTGCTTCTTCACCATTTTTAATAGTAGAAACCCTTCGAATATCCATACGAACCGACGCATAGAATTTCAAAGCTTTTCCGCCAGTAGTAGTTTCTGGATTTCCGAAGAATACTCCAATTTTTTCACGAAGCTGATTAATAAAAATTGCTGTTGTTCCAGCTTGAGAAAGAGCACCTGTCATCTTGCGTAATGCCTGACTCATTAAACGAGCTTGCAAACCAACGTGACTGTCTCCCATATCTCCGTCAATTTCTGCTTTTGGAACTAAAGCTGCAACAGAATCAACAACAATAACATCTAATGCGCCAGAACGAATAAGCATATCCGCAATTTCTAACGCCTGCTCACCATTATCTGGTTGCGAAACAATAAGAGAATCAGTATCCACGCCCAATTTGCGCGCGTAAACAGGATCTAGTGCGTGCTCTGCATCAATAAACGCAGCAACGCCACCTTTTCGTTGAGCATTGGCCACAATATGTAATGCCAATGTTGTTTTACCAGAAGATTCAGGACCATACACTTCAACAATACGACCACGAGGTACGCCCCCAATACCAAGTGCCATATCAAGAGCTAGCGAACCAGTAGGAATTACTTCTACATCTTGCATTGGTCTATCACCCAATCGCATTGCAGAACCTTTACCATACTGACGCTCAACATTAGCTAACGCTGTTTCCAACGCAGCTTGACGGCGTGGATCTGTTTTATCGGCATCAATAAGTCGATCCACTGCCACTTTAGATTTGGCTTGCACCATGTTGCTACTCCTTTCGCATGCCGTTATGTATCACATGACATTAATCTGATACAAGATGCCCATGCAAGCGTTTTATAGCATTGTGGATACAGGGTCTAAAACCTTGGTATTCCGCGATATTACACGCTGCAGAAGCCCAGCAATTATCAGTATACACCACGTGCGAACATTTGTTCGATGGTGTGTTGTGTGCAGTTTAGCGTGCTGGCATCGGCGGAGCATTACGATCTTTACCCCACCGTTTACTATCCGGAATACTCATATGATCGCATAAAACATTCCAAACAACTCTAGGTTCCACGCCAGCTTCTAAAGCTTCATACACGTTCATACCATCGAGCTTCTGCAATCCCTGGTCGCGCGCAATACTGCGACCAAATTCCCTACCGAAAACTTCCTCAAGAAGTTCCCAAAATTCACGCTCTTTCAAAACAGCCCCTGATTATTCAGACAAATTTGCACTAATATTTTTTGATTCATTCAATTCCACAATTGCAGTATATGCAATCGTAATAATCGTATTAACTGTAGAAACTCTAACTTGACTACGACTCCCATTAAATCGCAGTTCAAAAGCAGAACACAACGCTCCACTCTTGTAATCTAAATACACATTTTTAACGCAAGGAATATTAGATACAGATTTAACAAAATCGTTACGATTAAAAGTATCTACTAAAACTTTAGGAACGTACATTCCTACATACACTAAACCTGCTGGTTTAGATCCATCTGGTCCAGGTCCTGCAACTCCCGTAGTAGATAAGCCTATTACAGGGAACGATTCTTCCTGCAATTCAAGTGGAATTTTCTTTTCCGACTCGTACTGCCAGCCACTGCCGCGATAAATTTTTGCAGTTCCACTTGCCATCTGCATTGCTACTTGCGGATGGACAGCACCTTCGCTTTTTAATAACTTAAAATCCACGCCAAGCAACTTCGCTTTAGCATGAATATCATACGTTACAGCAGAACCTAATAGCACTTTAGAAGCGCCTGGAATGCTCACAAAAGCATCCGCAAGCAATCCTCCAGTTAAAGACTCCGCTAAAGCAATATGCCACCCACAGTTTGCACACTTATTTAACAAACAAGCGGCTTTAGTGGATGGCATATTCACAAGAATTACTCACTATTCTTAAAATACTGGCTATTATTTCACTCACTATGATTTGTAGTAACAATCCTACGAGGAGAAGCCGGCTTATCTTCTAACTGTTCTGAATCAGAATTAGTAGACGAAACTTTAGAACGTGCAGTATTCTTTTTAAAGAAAGCTTCATACACGTAAATAGCTGCAGAATACAATGCAAGTCCCAAAGAAATACCGAGCAAACCGTAGGCAACTGCGTAGTAGGAAACAACCCAGTTTGGCAATTCAGCATCTGCACTTCTTATGCAAATAATCAAAACCGGCAAAATAATCATGCCTAAAGCAATAGCCTGAGTCAAAGTCTTATACTTTCCTGCAGAAGATGCCGCAATTACCTTACCGTTTTTGTGAACAACGTAGAAGCGAATAATAGTAATAGCAACTTCTCGCAAAACGAACAGAAGTGAAATCCACCAAGTAATCTCTTCAAAAACAGCGGCAATAATCAAAGCACCAAGCATAAGAAGCTTGTCTGCAATAGGATCAAGTAATTTGCCAAGTTCAGTAACCTGATGGTATTTACGAGCCATCCATCCATCAATCTTATCTGTTGCTGCTGCAACAACAAAAACTACAAACGCAGCCCAACGCACACCAACAGATTTTTCACCCAAAGGACCTGCATACAAGTACAATCCAATGAACAATATTGAAAGAACAATACGAGCATACGTCACAATATTAGGAGCGCAATCCCAACCATCAAACAGTGACGATTTACCTTTTTTCTTCATACGCATACCCTCATTCTACCTCAAACTCAAAACTTCTATACACGCGCAAACTTTGAGCAGGTAAGTAGAAAATACTTAATTTTATAATTAAATACCCATTAATTTGTTAGCTAAAACTCAATATAAAAAGAGAAATTATATAGAGTCTGACTCACCTCTAATAAATGCCAAAACTTTTGGCAAATCTTCCGGCTGAACCAAAACTTCGCGAGCTTTAGAACCTTCAGAAGGACCCACAACGCCTCGAGATTCAAGCAAATCCATCAATCGACCTGCTTTTGCGAATCCAACGCGCAACTTTCGCTGAAGCATTGAAGTAGAACCAAACTGCGAACCGACAACAAGCTCTGCAGCTTGAAGCAGTTCGTCCATATCGTCGCCAATATCGCTAGTTTTAAGCTTGCTTTGAGCTTGAGCATCCGCTTTTTGTGCCATTTGTTCAATATCTTCACGATACTTTGGCTTGCGCTGAGTGCGAACATACTCCACAGCCTTACGAATTTCAGATTCACTCACCCACGAGCCCTGCACACGCTGAGGTTTTGCAGCACCCATTGGAAGGAACAAAGCGTCACCTTGACCAATCAAAGTTTCCGCTCCAACAGTATCGAGAATAACCCTTGAATCAGTTGCAGAAGAAGTAGCAAAAGCCAATCGAGAAGGAATATTCGCTTTAATCAAACCTGTTACAACGTCAACAGACGGACGCTGAGTAGCAAGAACCAAATGCACACCTGCAGCTCGAGCAAGCTGAGTAATACGCTGAATAGAACTTTCTACATCGTTCTTAGCAACCATCATCAAATCAGCCATCTCGTCTACAACCACAAGCAAATACGGATATGGAGCAACTTTTCTTTCAGAACCGGCCGGAGCATGAACTTTTCCTTCACGAACAGCCTTGTTGAAATCTTTAACGTGACGGAAACCAAAGAATTGCAAGTCGTCGTAGCGAGCATCCATTTCTTTAACAACCCACTCAAGAGCCTGCGCAGCCTTTTTAGGATCAGTAATAATCGGCGTAAGCAAATGCGGAATACCAGCGTACGCAGAAAGCTCCACACGCTTAGGATCTACCATAATCATTCGAACCTGCTCAGGAGTTGCCCTCATAATAATCGAAGTAAGCATTGAGTTAATAAAACTCGACTTACCAGATCCAGTAGCACCAGCAACAAGCAAATGCGGCATTTTATCGAGAGCAGCCGTTACGAAATGACCCTCAACATCTTTTCCAACGCCTGTAAGCATAGGATTAGGATCATTCATAGCTTTTTGCGAGCGTAGAACGTCTCCCAAATGCACAATTTCGCGATCGACGTTTGGAATTTCAATACCAATAGCAGATTTTCCTGGAATTGGCGACAAAATACGAACATCCGTACTAGCTACAGCGTATGCAATATTTTTTTGCAAATTGGTGACTTTTTCGACCTTTACACCAGGACCAAGTTCAACCTCGTATTGTGTAACAGATGGGCCTCTAAGGAATCCAATAACGTGGGCATCAACGTCAAATTGCTCAAAAGTAGAAGTTAATGCGCGAATAACGTTGTCGTTTGCTGGAGTTCTCGCAACATGTGGCTTTCCATGAACTAATAGGTTCAAATCTGGAAGATGATAAGGCTCAATATTGGAATCAACTTCAGAAATCGGCGAAACTTCAGATGATACTTGCTCGTTTTGTGACTCTTGCGAAGTTCTATACTGATCCATACGCTCAGCCGGTACTTGAGACCAAGGGTCTACTGCTGAAGAAGAAGTGCTCATAGGCGCTTTAGGCATGACATCAATAGACATTGGGACAGAAGATGCGGTTCTAGCAATAGGATCTCCAGAACGCACAGAACGACCAGTTTGTTTAGAATTATTAGGATTATTATAATCTTCAGGTTCTGTATTTTCGTAACTACTACTTACAGTTCTCGGCTCAGCAAAACCAGATCCTTCATGCTGCTCATTTGCCTCACCGTGAATGGCAGCAGCATGAGAAAACGCGTCGTCACCAGCATACTCATCTAATAATTCTTTACTATTTTCCTTCTTCTTACTAGAAAACAGCGATGCGAATATGCCTTGCACAAATCCAGAAACACCCTTATAAGATTTCTTAGCACTCACATCCTCAGCATCTTCATCGTTATGCTCAGGAACGCCTTCAGCGAACTCTATAGAAGTGTCATCTTTACTGTCAGTCGTATTATTTTGATCTTCATTTTCAGCGTTCTTATTCTTATCACGAAGCTTAGTTACAAAAGAGCCGATCATATGAGAAATGTCAGTAACGTGCAAACGCAGTATAAGAAGAATAGAAAATAGCGCAACAAGAACAAATATAGCTAGCGCAAATATGCGAGACAATCCCCAAGATAAAGGAGAGCCTAGTGAAAAACCAAGCAATCCTCCTGCTTTACGAATTAAATCAAAATCAAAACCGTGATGCTTTGGCGTAGCAACAACGTCAAGAATGGAACAAACGGACCAAAGAAGTAGTATAAAACCACTGATTACACGAGGATTACCAGATCCGGCTCCACTATTTCGCATAAGTCGTACAGCCACCGCACATAACCAGATAGGTAAAACTATGCTCATTAAACCAAGAAGACTTGAAGCAAACAAGTGCAAGCTTAAACCAATAAATCCGCTTACTCTAAACCATTCGGAAGCACAAAATAGCAGTGCTAGAACAAGCATTGTAAAGCAAAGTCCATCGCGCCTATACGCCTCATCGTACTCACCTACACCAAAAAGTGAACGCACGAGTTTACCTAGCGTTCTAGGCACAAGCAGCAACGCTGATTCCCAAAATGGTTCGCGAGGCTCACGAGATGACTCCTTACCTGCCATTAGAAGCTCCTTCTATGCAACTTATGCAAAATAAAATATAAGCACAAAACTTACGTCTACATTACTAACTTAATAAGTCTACTCTTATGCGCGAGGATATTCACAAATAGTAGTAAAAAAAAAACGGCCAAAACAGCCGTAAAAAAGAAGTGGGGTGGCTAACGCGGCTTGAACGCGCGACCTTCTGAACCACAATCAGATGCTCTACCAACTGAGCTATAGCCACCATGTGCATAAAACCTTAACGGAATCACACAACAGAGGAATACTATACACGATTTTCTTGATTTACGCTAGCACAACACACTTCGGCGCGTCGTGATTAATGGATTTTGACTAGACAATAGGAAATGTAACAATATACATATGAGTTTTTCTGAGCAAAATAATCGCATTTTTGGCGTAACTGAAAACATCAGTAACACAACCGCACTTCTACTTGGTTCAGGTGAGCTTGGTAAAGAAATTGCGATTGAACTAATGCGATTAGGTGTGCGCGTATGCGCAGCAGATAGTTACGAAAACGCTCCAGCTATGCAAATTGCGCACGAAAGTCGCGTAATAGACATGGCAGATCCCGAATTATTAAAAAATCTAATCGAAGAAATTCAACCAAATATAATAATTCCAGAAGTGGAAGCAATTTCAACAAAAGTATTATCTTACGCGGCAAAAGAACTAAATATACAAGTTGTTCCAAGCTCCGACATTGCATCCATCGCAATGGATCGCGAACGACTTCGAACTATTGCTCACGAAGATTTAGATCTTCCTACCACACCGTACCGTTTTGCTTCTTCTTATGAAGAACTTGAAACTGGCGCTAAAGAAGTAAACTATCCTTGCGTAGTAAAACCAGTTATGAGCTCTTCTGGACACGGACAATCGATAGTTTATAGCCCAGAAAATTTACTTGCAGCATGGAATGAAGCACAGCACGGAAGACGTGCAGCAAAAGGTCACGAAAATGAGTGCTCTCGAGTAATAGTAGAAGCTTTAGCTCCGCTTGATTATGAGCTTACTGTACTAACTATTAGCTCTTCTGCAGGTGTTACTACTTGCGAACCTATAGCCCAACGCCAGCAGGATGGAGACTATAGAGAATCCTGGCAGCCTGCGAATATTCCAGAATCTATTCGCACACAAGCTAAGAATATTGCAAAGCGTGCTGTAGAAGGTTTAACTGATATTGCACGAAAAGCAGGAGAAACTGGTTGGGGTGTTTATGGTGTTGAACTATTTGTACTAAAAGATGGATCGCTACTATTTAATGAACTTTCTCCGCGACCTCACGATACTGGTATGGTAACTATGATTTCGCAGCATTACAGCGAGTTTGCACTGCACGTACTGGCTATTTTAGGCGTACCAATTACTGAAAATTACACTGAGCTTTCGCTAAAAAGTAATGAATTTGCAGCAAGTCACGCAATAGTTATCGAGGGAAATGGTGCAGTAGGCTTCACAAATATAGAAAACGCACTATGTACAGAAAATTGTACAGACAATTGCGCAGACAATTGCGCAGAGAGCCACGAAGAAAACTCAAAAGAAAACTTCAGACTTAATCTAAGAATTTTTAGCAAACCAGAAGTACACGGACACAGAAGAATGGCAGTAGCGCTAGCAACTGGATCTACTTCTAGTAAAGCTAGAGAAAACGCGACACGCATTGCTTTAACACTAAAAACTACACAAACAAATGCTTAGATACATTGAAAATTAAGGCATATGAGTTAAAAGCAACAATAATTTACAGTACGCGCTAAAGGAAAATTTGTAGGTAACAATTGTTAGTCTGAACGTGCTGGCCAAGGTCAGGTAAACCTACAAATATTGTTGGTTTACGCCTACAACTATGGATGCATAAGAGAGGCAAGTCAATGGAAAAACTTGACAAGTTGTATGAAGGCAAAGCGAAGAAACTGTATGCTACCGATGATGCAAATGTGCTTTGGGTAGAATACATGAATCAGGCCACTGCTGGTAACGGCCTTAAGAAGGCTCAGATAGCCGGAAAAGGCAGTCTAAATAACCGAATCACTTCCCTACTATTCCATCTACTAGAGGCTCGTGGCGTAAAAAGTCACTTCCTCGGACGTATTTCTGACACCGAACAGCTAGTAAAACGTATGCGCATGTTCCCACTGGAAATCATTATGCGCAATACTGCTGCCGGCTCATTTGCTAAGCGCTACGCAGTTAAAGAAGGCACACCATTAAAGAAGCCTCTACTTGAGTTCTGCGTTAAATCTGACGAACTTGGCGATCCTTTTATTAATCCTGAAGGTGTTGTGGCTTTAGGATTAGCAACAGATGAAGAAATGACGGAAATAACCCGACAGGCTCATGCTGTAAACAATGCTCTTCTTGACATATTCTCCAAGATCGACGTGCAACTCGTTGATTTTAAGATTGAAGAAGGCGTAGACGCTGAAGGAAATATTCTGCTTGCTGACGAAATAACACCAGATACTTGCAGACTTTGGGATAAGCGCAATGCTGAAGCAGGCGTAAGTCACTTAGATAAAGATCTTTTCCGACGCGATTTAGGCGACATTATTCCTGCTTACGAAGAAATTCATAAAAGACTCGAAGCACTCGCAAACAGCGAAGGTTTAGACGTTACTGTGCGTAAACCGGAAGAGTGCGTAAAAGATTAATGTTTTGTGGCTCGTGCTAAAAATGCACGAGCCACACGCATTATAAAGACACAAAATAAACAAACTTAGCAGATTAAAAATTAAAACTTAAAAATAAATAAAAATAAAATAGCTTATAACTTAAACATCGCAACGAACCATTTATCAACCAATAAGGCAGGTTTCTCGTGGTATTTCGCGTATATGTGGAAAAGCGAACTGGTTTTGACGTAGAAGCACAACATCTTCTACATGATTTAAAAGAGAATCTCGGAATGGATGCGCTAAATTCAGTGCGCATTATAAACCGTTACGACGTTGAAGGTATAAGTGAAGATTTATTCAACACAGCGGTTAAAACAGTTTTAAGTGAACCTCCTGTTGACAACACTTATGATTATCTTCCAATTAACACAAACGAAAAAGTTTTTGCAATAGAATTTTTGCCAGGACAATTTGACCAAAGAGCAGAATCTGCAAGCGAATGCATTCAGCTTATTAGCCAAGGCGAGCGCCCACGCGTAAGAAGTGCGAAGGTTATTGCACTAAAAGGCAATCTTGACAATAACAGTATTGAAAAAATAAAGCATTATATTATTAACCCTGTTGAAGCTCGTGAAGCATCTCTCGACACTGTAGAAACTTTACAAACAGAATCAGTAGTGCCAGCTGACGTTGAGATATTAAATGGTTTTATTAATTTAGACGATGCTGAATTGCAAAAGTTTATTTGCAAACGCGGCTTAGCTATGGATTTTGCTGATATTAAATTCTGCCAGCAATACTTCCAAAAAGAGCAGCGCGATCCTACTATTACGGAAATACGCGTTATAGACACGTACTGGTCTGATCACTGCCGTCACACTACTTTCGGTACAGAACTTACGAATATTACTATTGATGACAGTGCTGTAGAAGAAGCTTTTAACAAGTATCTTTCTTTAAGAAAAGAATTACATCGCGAAAATAAACCTATTTGCCTTATGGACATGGCAACTATAGGTGCTAAGTATTTGAAATCGCAAGGAATTCTTAAAAACTTAGATGAGTCTGAAGAAATTAATGCTTGCACTGTAAAAGTTAAAGTAGACGTAAACGGTCACGACGAAGATTGGCTATTCTTATTCAAAAACGAGACACACAATCATCCTACAGAAATTGAACCTTTCGGTGGAGCTGCAACTTGCATAGGAGGATGCATTAGAGATCCTCTTTCAGGTAGATCTTACGTTTACCAGGCTATGCGAGTTACGGGAGCTGCAGATCCAAGAACTCCCGTAAACGAAACGCTTGAAGGTAAGCTTCCGCAGCGAAAAATAGTAACTTCTGCTGCTGCAGGATACTCTTCTTACGGAAATCAAATTGGTTTAGCAACTGGCGAAGTGCATGAACTTTACCATCCTGGATATGTTGCTAAAAGAATGGAAGTTGGAGCAGTTGTAGCTGCTACCCCAGCAGATCACGTGCGTAGAGAAACTCCAACTCCTGGAGATGTTATTATTCTTCTCGGCGGTCGCACTGGACGCGACGGTATTGGAGGAGCTACTGGAGCTTCTAAAGCTCAAGATACAGAAAGTATCGAAGAGTGCGGCGCAGAAGTTCAAAAAGGTAACGCACCTATTGAGCGTAAACTGCAACGACTTTTCCGCAGAAAAGACGCTTGCAAGCTTATTAAGCGTTGTAATGATTTTGGTGCTGGCGGAGTTTCTGTTGCAACAGGAGAAATCGCAGACGGCCTAGTAATAAACCTCGATAAAGTATCAAAAAAGTATGAGGGTCTTGACGGAACAGAACTTGCAATTTCTGAATCTCAAGAACGCATGGCCGTTGACATTGCTGCAGAAGATGCAGATACTTTCTTATCGTACGCACGTGAAGAAAATCTTGAAGCAGAGATTATTGCTACTGTTACAGAAGAAGCTCGCATGCGCATGACTTGGCGAGGAAGCACTATTGTTGATTTAAGTAGAGATTTCCTAGCATCTAACGGAGCTGCAAAACAGCAAGCCTTGCATGTGGAAAATAGCGAAAACTATTCCATGCCTTGGCTTTGCGGAGAAGAAAAATCTCTAAACGCTAGAATGATCAAACTAGTAAGCGATATTAATATTGCTTCAAATAAAGGTTTGTCAGAAAGATTCGACTCTACGATTGGAGCAGCAACTGTTCTTATGCCTTTTGGCGGCAGACGTCAGCTTACTCCTGCTCAAGCTATGGTAGCTAAATTCCCAGTTTTTGGTAAAACTCACACTGCTTCAGCAATGGCTTGGGGTTTCAATCCGTATCTTATGGAAAAGAATCAGTTTACTGGTGCTTATGTTGCTGTTGTGGAATCTTTAGCAAAGATTGTTGCCAGCGGCTTTACTAGAGAACGAGCTTACTTAAGTTTGCAAGAGTATTTTGGAAAACCAAAAGATGTTCCTGAACGTTGGGGTAAGCCTACTGCAGCTGTTCTTGGAGCTTTAAGTGCACAAATTGATTTCGGTGTTGGCGCAATAGGCGGCAAGGATTCTATGAGTGGAAGTTTCGAAAATCTCGATGTTCCACCAACTTTGATTTCATTCGCAGTTTCTACTGGCGATGCTCGACTTGCAGTTTCTCCTGAATTTAAGGGATCCGATCATAAGATAGTTAGAATTTCGCCTAAATATAAGGAAGACGGAATAACTCCTGAAAAAGAAAGTTTCCTGAAAGTTCTTGAAATTGTAGAAAATATTACTAAAAACAAGCAAGCTTTAGCTATATCAACTCCAGGTTATGGAGCAGGAGCAGAAAGCTTGTTTAAGATGACTCTCGGCAATCATATTGGAATTAACTTGTGCAATACTTTTGCCGATGAAGAACTATTTAAACCTTCTTACGGTAGTTTCTACATTGAGCTTGAAAATAATACGCAATTAGATGAATCTGCTGACTGCGTTGATATTTCCACAGTAGGCGAAACAAGTAAATACTATGTGCTTACTTCCGCAACCGGAGAAAGTATTGATTTAGCTGAAATCCAAGAAGTTTGGGAAAAAGGCTTAGAAAGCATATTCCCTTACAGAGAGAAGGGCGAAGTTGTACAAACTTTGTCTTATAACAAAGAAAATTCAGCATCAACTACTAAACATTCACACACGCAACTTTCTCACCCTCGAGTAATTATTCCAGTATTCCCAGGAAATAATTGTGAGTATGATACGCAAGCTGCATTTGAAAAATCTGGCGCAGACGCTCACACGCTCATCATTAATAATTTGAATGCTAAGAATATTGCTGAATCAACTAAACAATTAGTTGATGAAATTAAAAGAAGTCAAATTGTTATGATTCCTGGCGGCTTCTCTGGCGGTGACGAACCTGACGGTTCTGCAAAGTTTATTACAGCATTCTTTAGAAATCCTGAAGTTACTGAAGCTGTAAGAGATTTGCTAAACAATCGCGACGGCTTAATGTTAGGTATTTGCAACGGTTTCCAAGCACTTATTAAGTTAGGACTTGTACCGTTTGGAGATATTGTGCCAATTGACGAGAACTGCCCAACTCTTACTTACAATACGATTGGTCGCCATCAAAGCCGTATTGTTAGAACAAGAATTGCTTCAAACAGTTCACCATGGTTAGCAAATACTAAAGTTGGAGATATTCACACTGTGGCTATTTCTCACGGCGAAGGTCGTTTTATTGCTAAACCTGAAGTATTAGAAAATATGATAAAAAATGGCCAAATTGCCACTCAGTATGTTGATAGCAATGGAGTTCCAAGCATGGATTTGAAAGTAAATCCAAACGGCTCGATTATGGCTGTTGAAGGAATTACCAGCCCTGACGGAAGAGTGCTAGGAAAAATGGGACATTGTGAACGATCCGGCTGCGATTTGTACAAAAATATTCCAGATTTTACTTCGCAACCACTGTTTGCTGCTGGTGTCGAATATTTCACTGCCTGATTTTTATACTAAAATTTTATTGATAGATAACTAGAGATAAGGGGTTGTATGTCTGCGGAACTTGAAGACATCCACGAAGAATGCGGCGTTTTTGGCGTGTGGGGACATTCAGACGCTGCACGACTTACGTATTTTGGTTTGCATGCTTTACAGCATCGCGGCCAAGAGGGTGCCGGAATTGTTTCTAACGATAACGGAACACTTCACGGTTATAGAGGACTAGGATTACTCACACAAGTTTTTAGTAACGAAAAAGTAATGGATCGTCTTACTGGAAACCGTGCAATTGGTCACGTTAGATACGCTACTGCAGGTTCTGGAAGCGTAGAAAACATACAACCATTCCTATTTAGATTCCACGATGGTGACGTAGCTCTAGCACACAATGGAAACCTAACTAATTGCACTACTCTTCGCAACAAACTAGAAGACGAGGGAGCAATTTTCCATTCAAATTCAGATACTGAAATACTTATGCATCTTATCCGACGCTCATCTCAACCAACCTTTATGGATAAGCTGAAAGAGTCTTTGCATATTGTTCATGGTGGTTTTGCTTATCTTCTTCTAACTCAAGACGCGCTTATTGGTGCTACAGACCCTAACGGTTTCCGCCCACTTTCTTTAGGAAGGATGAGCAATGGAGCGTACGTTCTTGCTTCAGAAACTTGCGCTCTAGATATCGTAAGTGCTGAATTTATAAGAGATATTGAGCCTGGAGAAATTATAGTAATAAACGACAATGGTTACACTATTGAACGTTACACTGATAAAATACAGCACGCAGTATGTTCTATGGAGTTTATTTACTTCGCTAGACCAGACTCTAATATTTACGGCATAAATGTTCATTTTGCAAGAAAACGTATGGGTGCTCGTTTAGCTAAAGAGTCTCCAGTTGACGCAGATATGGTAATTGGCGTACCAAATTCTTCCTTATCTGCAGCTTCCGGATATGCTGAAGAAAGTGGCATACCGAACGAAATGGGATTAATTAAAAATCAGTACGTTGCTCGCACTTTTATACAACCAACTCAAGCACTAAGAGAGCAGGGAGTTCGTATGAAACTTTCAGCAGTGCGAGGAGTTGTTGAAGGTAAACGAGTTATTGTTATTGACGATTCTATTGTGCGTGGCACTACTTCTCGCCGAATAGTTCGTCTTCTGCGAGAAGCTGGAGCTAAGGAAGTTCACGTACGCATATCTTCTCCACAATTAAAATACCCGTGCTTCTACGGTATTGATATTCAAACCACTAAAGAGCTTATATCAGCAAAACATTCTGTTGAAGAAATTCGCGAATATATCGAAGCTGACTCTTTAGCTTTTCTATCTTTAGATGGTTTGATTGAGTCAATTGGTTTACACAAACCTGCTCCATATGGCGGTTTGTGTGTTGCTTATTTTAATGGCGACTACCCTACTGCTTTAGACGATTACAGAGAAGAGTTTCTTGCCTCACTAAGTGAAGAGGAACGGAAACACATTCAAGAAATTTCTAAGCATAGTAAATATATTACGGAATAATTTAAGGCAGTAAAAATACTTTAGTAAAGCGCAGAAAGGAAACGATATGCCACACGCATACGATGAAGCTGGAGTTAGCGTAGAAGCAGGTTACGAAGTAGTTAGACGCATAAAATCGCATGTTAAACGCACTGATCGCCCTGGTGTTGTAGGTGGCATTGGCGGATTCGGCGGCTTATTCGATTTAGCATCTCTTGGATATAAAGAACCAGTTCTAATTTCTGGAACGGATGGTGTTGGAACCAAGCTTATTATTGCAAAAATGATGAATAAGCATGACACTATTGGCATTGATTGCGTTGCTATGTGCGTAAACGACATTGCAGCTCAAGGTGCTGAACCGCTTTTCTTCCTCGATTACATTGCGTGCGGAAAAAACAATCCTGAAATACTTGAAAAAGTAGTTTCAGGCGTTGCAGACGGTTGCGTACAGTCAGAAGCAGGTTTAATTGGTGGTGAAACTGCTGAAATGCCTGGAATGTACGACGAAGATGAGTACGATCTTGCAGGTTTTGCAGTAGGCGTTGCAGAACGTTCGAATATTGTTGACGGCTCCACTATTACAGCCGGAGACGTGCTTATAGGACTTCCTTCTTCAGGAGTTCATTCAAACGGATTCTCTCTTGTTCGCAAAGCCCTGTTTGAAGAAGCAGGTTTTAGCGTAGATACGAAGTTGGATGAGCTTAATGGCAAGACACTTGGAGAAGTTCTTCTTGAACCTACTCGAATCTACGTAAAAGCTTTGAAGCCACTTTTTGCTGAGCATCTTATTAAGGGAGTTGCTCATATTACAGGCGGCGGATTTATTGAAAATGTTCCACGCATGTACGCTGACGATTTGGCTGCAAAAATTGATACCACTAGCTGGAGCGTTCCACCTATTTTTGGCGTTATTGAAAAAGCCGGAAACGTTGCTCACGCTGAAATGTTCAACGTTTTTAATATGGGCATCGGCATGGTTTTGGCAGTTGACGAAAGCAAAGCAAACGACGCAATGCGAATATTAAACGAGCATAACGAAACCGCTTATATTATTGGCAAAATGACTAAGCGCGAAAACGCTGCAGTTGAGTTGTTGTAAGTAACAAATACACAAAACAATAAGCTGCAAAATCTTAAAGCAATAAAGGATTAAAGATGAAAGTTTTAGTAGTTGGTTCTGGCGCTCGCGAACACGCTATTGCACGCTCTCTGCTTAATGGAGAAAGCGTTGATGAAGTAACTGTTGCTCCTGGAAATCCTGGTATTGCAGCAGATGGCATTCAAACTGCAAATATAAGTCAATCAGATCATGACGCTCTTATTAACTTCGTAAAAGAGCACAACTACGACTTTGCGTTCATTGGTCCTGAAGTGCCGCTTATGAATGGCATTGTTGACGATTTTGAAGCGCATGGAATTGCCGCTTTTGGCCCAAACAAAGCTGCGGCTCAAATTGAAGGCTCTAAAGATTTCGCAAAAAAGCTTATGGCTCGTCACAACGTTCCAACTGCCGCTTATCACACTTTTGATTCTTTAGAACCGGCACGCACATACGTTCTTGAACACGGCGCTCCAATTGTTATTAAAGCGGACGGTTTAGCTGCAGGAAAAGGCGTTACTGTTGCTATGGATGAGCAAACAGCAGTTGATGCTTTGGAGGATATTTTCGTCGATCACCGTTTTGGTCAAGCCGGAGCAAAAGTTGTTATTGAAGAATTTTTGCAAGGACAAGAGTTTTCACTTATGAGTTTCGTAAGCGGAACTGATTTTTGGGTTATGCCTATTTCTCAAGATCACAAGCGCGCTTACGACGGCGACAAAGGACCAAATACTGGCGGCATGGGAGCTTATAGCCCTGTGCCACAAATTAGCGACGAAACAGTTCAGCGTGCTATCGAAGAAATTGTTCGTCCAACTGTTGAAGGATTAGCTAAAGAGGGTACGCCTTTTACCGGTGTGCTTTATGCTGGCTTAATTGATACAGCAACAGGTCCTAAAGTTATTGAGTTTAATGCTCGTTTTGGAGACCCAGAAACAGAAGTTGTACTTCCTCGCCTCACTTCAGATTTTGGTGCAGCTATATGGAATATTTTGCAGCATAAGAATCCAACTTTTACTTGGAAAAATAGCGGTGTTACGCTCGGTGTGATCATTGCTAGCGAAGGCTACCCTGGCACTTTAGTTACTGGAACTCCTCTTCCTCAAATTCCTGTTGACGAAAATAAAGGTCAGCACGTGTATTATGCAGGAGTAAAAAGCGATGACGAAAGCGGAAAACTTCTTACTTCTTCAGGCAGAGTATCTCTTGTACAAGTGCATGGAAACGACGTAAAAGACGCTCAAAACAACGTTTATAGCATATTAGATAATCTTAATCTTCCGCACATGTTCTTTAGGCACGATATCGCATCTAAAGCTTTGCAGTAGACTAAATTATTTATCTACTCTTATTCATCTTTATATACTCGTTTGGCCTGCAATAAAAATATTGTTGCAGGCCAAAACTAAATTCTACACATACTATTTACTTAACGCGCACTGCACTAAAATCAGCTAGGTATATTTAAGAAATCAGTATTCTTAAGATAGTGCTTTCCGCACGTTATGTCGTACTGTATAAGACGATAGTCTTCCAAAAGATCACGAGTTTTCTTATCCATGTCAGCTACAGCCATAGGGTTTCCTTTGCCGTCTAAATAAATAGGCTGTCCAGCAGGAATCCTATCCCAACCCTGAATACTATTAACAACAGGAGGCTCCATCGCGCTAATATTCTCGTGAAGCCTAGTCAAAAACGCAAGGTATGGAGAAACTTTAGCGTTCATGTGTTCTGCAACTTGAGATATAAAGAAATTAGGTGAAGAATACACACCAGTTTTGTACTTGTTATTCTGTTTATTTTCTTTACTATCTTCTACGTTATTTTTAGACTCATCTTTAAGATCAAGCGACTTTTTATTAGACCAAATAAAATAGTCAGTTAAGTGAAGCGCAAGAGAATTCTTATCATCATCACTTGCTGTACTATAAATTCCTGGCAAATGATCACCGTAGAAAACTACAGTAACAGGCTTATCAAGATTATCTAAACCATCCAAAAACTTTTTAGTTGCCTGATCCGTATAATTAATACCTTTAGAATATGTTTCTATAGAAGATGTCTCATCGTCACCAAGATCTTGACTTCCTTCAGAAGCCTGAACTTTAAAATCATTATTCGCATACCAATTACGGTAAGGCATGTGATTTTGCATGGTAACAATTTGCACAAACTGAGATTTTTTAGCAGAAGAAATCTCATCTAAAGCACTTGTATAAGCAGCATCATCGGAAACGTATGGAGATTTATCAATCATATCCTTATGCTGTATTACGTCCGGGCCTTGCAAAGCATAAAACTTACTAAAACCAAACTTTTTATAGTTAGTAGAACGCAAATACATGCTCGGCTCATACGGGTGGAATGCCACGGAATTAGACTTGTCACCCCAATATCTATTCACAGTAGGAGTCCAAGAAGCATTCGGCACAAGCTGCTGATAAGGGCTTGTAAGAGATGAATCAAAGTTCACCATACTTAACCCAGTAAGAGACATATACTCAAGATTCGCAGTACCACCGCCGTAACCAGAAGATAGCATCAAACCACTATCTGTACGATTTTTAACATCAGTTATAAACGGAATAGGATTCTTATTAACGCTAACACCTGGAACTCTTGAAGGATCGGAGAAAGATTCAGAAAGTATATAAACTACAGTATTGTCTTTCATACTTTCAGTTCTAAGACGATTAATCTCCTTAGCTTCTTGCTTGTAACGCTTATAAACAGCCTCCATAGTTTCCTGACTGTATTGTGCAGGCTGATCCATAATCTTAGGATTAATCTGTCGCAAAAACGCTACCAGCGCACCGTTTCTTTGCGCATCATAAACAGAATCCCACATTGCTGCAGAATCGCCAAAATATTTAGCAAACTTATTCGCAGAAGAATCAACGGTACCAACTCCAGAAATATACCAGCTAAGCCCAGAAAGAAGCATAATCGAAATAACTATGCGGCTAAGTATGCAGTAACGCCAATTTTTAAAATAAAAAACTTTTCCTCGCCTACTGTCAAACATATGCAAAGCTACTGTTATAAGCAAAGAAATAAAAATACACAAAACAGCTTGAGTAATAACAGTAGGAGCATTATCTGGAAGGAATGTTGCAATATTGCCAGTATTACTTTTTAGAAAATTCAAATCAGCAGGAAGTACAGTTTCGTAACGAACATTAACTTTCATATACTCAATAACCGCTATAACAACAGCGAGCGCAAACATAAGCATGCTTGTGACCCAGAACCTGTTAATAATCATTAGTATAAGACCGTAAATGCATGCAACAATAAGCATATTAAGCAGGAAAACAAAATTTAGATTCTTCCACATTTTAGTAAAAATGTAGAAGTATTTTCCTGCAGCTGAAGATGTCATACCAACGCGTCCGCTGCGCCTAACGCCAAGCTGTATAACAAAAACTATAAGAGCGTCTATAAGAACAAATAGGACTGCATAAACCCATGCTGGAACTGCAAAATGTATTGATTTTAATACTTCAAAGCAGCGCGCAACAAAAACATTCCTAGTTTTGCTAGCAACTTTATTACTATTTTTATCGCTAGCTTTATCAATGGTTTCATCACTGGATAAATCTTTTAAATCTTTCTCTTTCAGTGTTGAATCCGTTGAATCCATAGTATCCTCATGCTCATTAAGTATATGCGAATTTGCTAATAGTAATAAATTGTAGTAATTGCTATCGTCATAGCATAATAAAACACAAACATAAAGCTTATTTTTGCTTAAAACTATTAAATTTCACAAAATTCATACCTTAGATTGATTAAATAATCGTCCATAATATCTATGATTAAATGTGTTTGATATTCACACAAAAATTTGATGTGAATAAAATGAAAACCCGACGTAGAATCAGCGATTTAATATTGTGCATATAGTAAAACTGTATGTGCAGTCTATTAAAGATAGCAACAAACGCTAGCTAATAGTAGAAGTGTGTTTTAACGGAAAGTGTAGGAACGCAACGGAATGAAGCAATTAGCAAACATTAGTTTGATGGATGGCTGGTTTCCTACAGTACTTTTTTCTATTACTGGCATAGCAATAGCTTTTCTTGTTTTTACTAAATCAAAACGCGGAAAGTATTGGATTCCGCTTGCAATTCAGCTTGGAGCAGCCTTCGCAAGTCTTATAGTTGGTGGATTAATAGCTTGGCTGATTTCAGACGTATTCTTAGTTTTTGGCGTAAGTTTAGGTTGGCTTGTTATTTTCGCAATATCCGCAGGTTTCGCTTTCCTGGGTTTTGCAATTGCTACAGCATTCATGTCTAAGGGTATAAGACTTGTAGTTTGTGTTCTAGCATCACTTTTGACAATATTGTGCACAATGCTTTGCGTAGATATGGTTTATGGAGAATACACAACTATAGGCTCACTATTTGGTTGGGGTAGTTTTCCTACTTTAAAAGAAAGCGAGCAGAACGCTCCAACTACGACAATATCTCAATGGAAAGCACTTTATAAAAGTGGAAAAATTCACGTACGCAATCAAGGCATAGTGCGTTCCGTGCATATTCCAGCAACAGAATCTAATTTTAAAGCGAGAACAGCTAATGTTTATTTGCCTCCTGCAGCTTTAAGTAAACACGCTCCTAAACTTCCCGTAATGGTTATGCTAGCAGGACAGCCTGGTAGTCCTACAAGATTCTTCTCAGCAAGCAATATCGCATCCATGCTCAACGAATACGCAAAAAATCATTCAGGACTTGCTCCTATAGTGATTTCTCCAGATCAAAACGGTTCATCTTCTCATAACTCTCTGTGTGCTGACACTCCTGTTTTCGGTAAAGCCGAAACTTATCTCACTAAAGATGTGCCTAATTGGATTAAAAAGCACCTTCCTGTAAGCGAAGACCCTAAGCTTTGGCTTATGGGTGGCTTCTCGCAAGGCGGCACTTGCGCTACGCAACTTGTTCCTGCACACCCGGATATTTTCTCAAGTATGTATTCTGCTGGCGGCGAAATAGAACCTACTTGGAAAGACGAAAATCAAACTATTAGTAAATACTTCAACGGTAATAAAAAAGATTACGAAAGCCATATTCCTGAAAAGATTATGAGAAAAAACGCTCCTCTTAAACAAAACTATTATGCTATTGCCGGATTGTGGGATCCAAAATCTCAGTCGAATCAATCAACTATTTCTATAACTGCTCATAAAAGCGGAATGCGTGTAATCACAATGCTTGCTCAAAAATCAGGACACGACTGGCATACTGTGCAAGCAGGATTGCATGTTGTTATTGATCAGTTCTGTAAACAAGCTGGAATTTCAGACACTACTGCAGAACTTAATTCTTATGCTGATGTAAAAATACTCAACGATATTAAAGGGAAATGAGAGCAACAATGTCACTATTTTTCTTTGATAATCATAAATCTTTAGAAAGCAACGAAAATCAAAACTACGCGAACGATTCTAAAGAAGCGAATAGCGCAACTGGCATAGCGTTCTCAGAAAACAGTGGCGAAAGCCATAATCTAAGATCAGGTGAAAAACTAAACTCACATGCTAGGCTAAATTCAGCTAATAATAAAACTCAGCACGTAGTAATTCTCGCTAAAGATATTTATGAATGGTTGAAACAACGTTCATGCGCTGTAGCTGTAGCTATTGCTCTTATAGCAGTTAATTTCATAAATTGGGTTGTTGTTACTGTTTTACATTTTTACAAATATGGAGCAAACGCTACACTTTCGCAATTTTTCGCACGACACAAACCTACTCAAGGCCCTACATTATTCTTCGGCCACGGAAATATTGGCACGCTTCTCGTAAAACTTTGTCACACACTATTCTTCGTAAACAGTGTTCCTTCTCTTTTAGTAAACGTAATTCTCGCTATCCTACTAGTTGGATTAGCAGAAACAAAAATGGGAAAGCTTCGAATGCTGCTGGTTTCTATTACCAGCACACTAGTAGGTATGCTGATTGGCCTTATGGTTATAGGAAATCTTTCTATCATCATAAGTAATATGCATTGGATTACACGTATTCCTATACGACTTTCGCCTTTTACGCTTTTTATAGGCGCTTTTATGGCTGCAGCAACGTATGAGTCTATTCTTTGGCATCGTAGAATGCTGGTTTTGGGATACGCAATAACATCTGCAATGCTGCTTTATAGTGGAAATCCTGGCGATTATTGCACTATTTTTGCGGCTCTTACGGGACATGTTATTGGAAATCTTATGCAAAAAAATAAGTCTGCCAATAAGAATGTTAATTGGTGGGAAGGAACCGATTACGAGATACGCAGACTTTTTTCTGTAACGCAATTAGTAATGGCTTCAGGACCAATTTTTGCTTTATCTTCCAGATCTCATGCAGGAATTTTAACAACTTTAGGTCTTTTTATGTCGCCTCAAATGGGCACTAAAACCTGGCTTGCAAGATGCATGACCAACCACAGTTCTGCAAGCTGCCTTATCCACTCAGGTTTACAACATGTAGCTATTGGTGGATTATGGATTAGAATTATGCTTCCTATGCTAACTCTTATGCTAATAGCATGGGGTCTTCTGAAAGGTAGACGATTAGCCGCTTGGACAGCCATAATTTTTAACGCTATTACAGCCTTGTACGCCACAATGTACTTTATGTTTTTGCCTATTATTGCTACGAAACAAAGCTCTATAATACATCAAAGAAACGCTGTAGCAGTAGCGTTTATGCTTACGGCACTTCCTCCGCTTTTGATAGCAATATTGCTTGCTATTCATATACGTCATTTTTCAAACGATACGAAGATTGTGAGCGTAGGCATAGGTTTTGCTGTTATTATTATCACCCTATGCGCTACTGGAGCAAGTTACGTTTTCTTCGGATTAATGACTCCAGGAAGCTTCCTACCTTCTGCTGACTTGTACCATTTACTTAGAGATTTGCCAGGACGATGGATGCCGATGGGATTCGGAAATCGTTCAAACGCTATGCTTATACCTAGAACACCTCTAGCATCTTTCGTAACACAAGGCGTTGGCGTAGTGTTTTGGCTCGTACTATTCGTAGTATGCTTCACATGGTTCAGAATTAAGCTTGTTACCAACGAAAACGATAGGATCAAAGCTAGCAAACTAGTGGAAATTGGCGGAAACACAATGAGTTTCATGACTACATGGCCAGGAAACCACTACTGGTTCTCTCATACAGGAAAATCCGCTATAGCGTACAGATTAAAATACGATATTGCTTTAACTCTTACAGGACCTTTTGGAGATGAGAAAGAGTATAAGCAGGATTTTAACGGCTTTATACAACTTTGCGAAAAGAACTCATGGTCACCTGTATTTTACGCAGTGCACGAAAAACAACGCGAAGCACTAGAAGAATTAGGTTTTACATCTCTTAAAATTGGCACAGACATGCTCGTATACCCTAATCAGTGGCAAACTAAGGGTAGAAAATGGCAGGATATTAGAACTGCTATTAATAAGGCAAAACGCGACGGTATTATAGATGTGCTTAGCACGTACGAGGAAGCTCCTAATGAAGTACAGCAGCAAATCGTCGAAATTTCTGAATAGTGGGCAGAATTAAAAGCACTTCCTGAAATGAAATTTACTCTAGGCGGATTAGATGAATTACACGATAATCGTGTGAAAATTTTATACGCTATAGACGAAAGCGGAAGAGTACTAGGAGTAACAAGTTGGATGCCTACGTACCGTAACAATAAGGTAATTGGCTGGACTCTTGATTTTATGAGACATCGTACAGACAGTCCTAACGGAATTATGGAACTTCTTATAGCAAGAATGGCTGAACGCTTACGCGATGAAGGAATCAGCAATCCTGATTCGGCAGTAGAATTTATGAGCCTATCTGCAGCTCCTCTAGCAGGAATCGAAGAGGACGAGCTAACAAGCGGAAGTAAAAAATCAACAAATATTATGAATCACACTCTTGCAATGATGTCTGATATTCTAGAACCTGCTTATGGCTTTAAATCTTTATACTTCTTTAAAAAGAAGTTCCAGCCTGAAGCAAGCCCAGTGTATGTATGCTATCTTGATTCCGCTAAACTCGCACAAATATCATTAGCAGTTACTAGTTCATACCTTCCTGAAGCAAAACCAAAACAACTTTTAGAAATGGTAAAGTCACTGCGTAATAAAAAATAATCTGCGGCGCAACGCAGCATATACGAAAATGTAACATAAATTTTGTTTGATTTAACGTGCTGATAACACGTTCCGTCGGCGTTTTCTCCTCACTTCTGCGTAAAGTAACTATTGCACGTCAGGGAGGTCATCGTGTTAGAAATAAAGCCAACCGTCGCAGTCGTAATGGGATCTTCAAGTGACTGGGAAACCATGCGTCACGCTTGCGAAATGCTCGACAAATTCCATGTCCCATATATGAAACAAGTAATTTCAGCACATAGAACACCAGAACTTATGGCAGATTTTGCTCACAACGCTCGCTCTGCTGGTTTCCGTGTGATTATTGCTGGAGCTGGAGGAGCTGCGCATTTACCAGGCATGATTGCAGCACAAACAACACTACCAGTTGTGGGTGTTCCTGTGCGTTCTCACGCATTATCGGGATTAGATTCGTTACTTTCTATTGTTCAAATGCCAGGTGGAATACCTGTTGCAACAACAGCAATAGGTAATTCTGGCGCAACTAATGCTGGTCTTCTTGCAGTGAGCATACTAAGTACAACAGATGAGCGTCTGGCTAAAGAACTCGACCAGTATCGCGAATCATTAAAGGCGAAAGTCGAGGAATCTAATGCCGAGCTTATCTGAAGTTACTAATGGTGCCGTAGAAAGATTAATGCCAGGCGCAACAATAGGAATTATTGGCGGCGGTCAACTAGGTCGTATGATGGCTATTGCAGCCAGACACATGGGATTTAGAATCGGAGTGTTAGATCCTACATTAGACTGCCCTGTATTTCAGGTTGCAGACTTGCAGGTTGAAGCAAACTATGATGATCCTGAAGGATTACGAGAACTTGCAGAACGTTGCGATGTACTAACATACGAGTTCGAAAACGTTAACGCTGATGCGCTCGATAAAGTTCGTCATCTAACTGCCATTCCGCAAGGAACTGATTTGCTTAGAGTAACACAAGATCGCGTGTTCGAAAAGCAGTTTATTAACAAGCATGGCACCCAAACTGCTCCATGGCGTGAAGTCAATAATCTTGACGAATTAGACGCTGCTATTAACGAAATCGGCTTGCCTGCGATTTTAAAAACTCGCCGAGGCGGATACGATGGCCACGGACAGGACGTTTTGCGCACAGAAGAAGATGTTGCGAATATTCATCATCGCGCAGATCGTGGCGGAAAGTTCCCTCCTTCCATTCTTGAAGGCTTCGTCGATTTTGCTTTTGAAGCTTCAATAATTGTTTCAGGAAACGGAAAAGACTACGTTACTTATCCTCTTGCTAAAAACGTGCATCATAACAGTATTTTGCACATGACTCTTGTTCCTGCAGATGTAGATCCGCAGGTAGATAAAGAAGCTCACGAATTAGCTATGAGAATCGCAAATGGCTTTAAATTAGCAGGAACCTTAGGAATTGAGCTTTTTGTTACGCACGACAATCACGTAATAGTAAATGAGCTTGCTCCTAGACCGCATAATTCTGGGCATTACACGATAGAAGCTTGCGATATTGATCAGTTTGAGGCTCATATTCGAGGAATCGTAGGATGGCCTTTGCAAAAACCACGACTTCTATCCCCTGCGGTTATGGTAAACGTACTAGGTCAACACGTAGCTCCTGTGCGCTCTATGCTTCTCGATCATCCTGAATGGCATATTCATGATTATGGTAAAGCTGAAGTGCGCAAAAACCGAAAGATGGGGCATATTACGGTTCTGTGCGACGATCCTATAAAAGCTGCCGCAGAGTTAGACGCTACTGGTTGCTGGGATGATGAATTAGATTAAGTTACATTTAATAAAATATCTTACAGCTCGAAGAACGTGTAATAGACCCTAACGTATTATTCGCGATACGTTAGGGTCTATCGCATGCAAGATGATAATAAGAAGTAGAGCGCATTACGACGATTGATTTTGAATTGTATAATTCATGTAGAATTCGGTTTTGAACTAGTCTCAAAGCTCAAACAAGTACTAAACTTAAATAAGAGTAAAGCATTTGAAAGGACTCAAGATGGCCAGTAATCCAGTACGAAGACACACTAAGCAAAAAGATACGGTACTAGGTTATCTGCGTGAGTCTCGTAATTTTATTTCTGCACAAGACTTGCACAGACTACTCGCAGGAGATGGCGAAATTATCGGTTTAGCTACCGTGTACCGACAGCTTAACGCACTTACGCAAAGTGGCGACGTTGATACAGTGCGTTTTAACGGACAGCAGCTATTTCGCATTTGTGACGAGAACACTCATCACCATCATTTAGTTTGTGAAAAATGTGGTAAAACTGTTGATATTGAGCCACCTGACGACGAAGGTTGGATTCATAAAGTGGCTGAATCTCACGGATATACTGTAGTTGATCACACGCTGGAAGTTTTTGGCTTATGTGAATCATGCCAAAATGCGTAATAAATAATAGTAAAAAACAGTAATAAAATAATAATAAAAAATAAGCCCGAAATTGTTGAAATTCCGGGCTTTTTTAGTGCCCCCGACGCGACTCGAACGCGCAACCAACGGATTAGAAGGCCGTTGCTCTATCCTTTGAGCTACAGAGGCGCAAACTGCAATTATAGCAAAAACTTAATATAAACACGCCTTCAAAAGAAGATTTTAAAAATAAACTTACACTTATTCAATAACCCAAGCGAGAGTCATAAGAACCATAAGGAAGAACAGATTCACAATAGTATACGTGAGAAGATATCTACCCTTATGATTCGGATAATCATGAGTAAGACACTTATACGATATTAGAGAAGCCATGGAAGCAATCAAAGTACCCATGCCACCAAGATTTGTGCCAATAATAAGAAGCTTCCACTGATTACAGAAACCAGAAAGAAGAATTGTAGTCGGAACATTGCTAATAAATTGACTTGAAGCAATCGAAACTTCCATAGGATGCGTACCAACCCACATTTGAGCAAGATCACTGAAACCTGGTACGCGACGCATATTGCCAATAAAAATAAAGAACATAATAAACGTAAGAGGCAATGCCCAATCAAGCACTCGAAAAACGTGTCGATCGCACAAGAAAAAGGCCAGAACCATAATAAGCAACATTGCCCAATCAGGAATCAAACCACTTACACCAAGTAAACACACAGCAAATAGAGCACTATAAACCGCAACTCGCCAACGAGTGAAACTCATACCATAACCCATGATACGAATCTCATCAGGCTGCGGACGACCATGAGAAGGAGCAAGAACACTCTGCTCAATATCTTCGCCATGCAATCCTTCAAACTGATCAACACGATCTGATTTGAAGAAAACAAAAGCAAACGCAACCATAAGCAATGCAGCTGTAACAGTGTAAGGCGCCATAATAGCCAAAAAATCTTGGGTAGACATGTGAGTCAACGCCTTCAAATACAAATTATGCGCATTACCAATAGGCGTTAACATACTGCCAACATTCGCACCAATAGTCATAAGGGTTATAACAAGAATCGCATGCTTCTCAGCATTAGCCATAACCAGCACAGATAAAGCAAACGGCACAAACGTAACTAACGCCACATCGTTAGTAATCCACATAGATGAGAAAAACGTTAGCGAAATTAATATCAAAACCAAGCCGCGCTCAGTATGTACTCTTCGCAACAATCTGGCACCAATAGCACGAAATACGCCAATACGCTGAAAACCGCAGACAACCATCATAAGGCAAACTAATTGCAAAATAGTATTAACGTGAATGTAGCCAAAATATTGTGGATCTGGTGGTACAAGAAAACAAGAAATAACCGCTAAAATAGCTGCCACGATAAGGATAGTTTCGCACTTGACGAGATTCAGCAGCCAGCGCCTCATCATTCCTCCGTAAACAGCAAATATGACTCGTTCTATTATACTAGAAACCCATTCCCTTAATATTTACAACTCCCGACAAAATCGTTGAAATAGCAAGGTATTAGGAAGTATTAAGGGCTAGATTTAGCCGCAAATACGCAACACAAAAATCCGCCCTTTTTTATGACACGCGCATAGACTTAATTGTTACAAAAGACAAAAATATGTATATCATATAGAGCAAAGAATTTGTTGTCTAAACAAGAAGCGGATTATGGCAGAAATAAAAGAAACTGAAGACCAGAAGCTTAAACAAAAACTTGAACGACAGATGCATCTACGTAAAAATCACAAACGCAATACAGCAGATTTAATAGTCGAATGTTTAGTAAATGAAGGCGTAGAAGTAGTATTTGGCATTCCAGGCGAGGAAAATATTCCACTTCTTGAAGCGATTGAGCGCGACGGTCGAATTCGTTTTGTACTCACTCGCCACGAACAAGGCGCCGGTTTTATGGCCGCAACTTACGCTCACATTACCGGAAAGCCGGGCGTATGCTTGGCAACTCTTGGCCCAGGAGCGCTAAATCTTACGCTTCCTGTAGCTCAAGCAAACGCAAGCACTACCCCACTTGTTGCGATTTGCGCGCAAGGTAACGTTTCTAGACTTTATAAGGAATCTCACCAGATTATAGATTTGGTTGCACTATTCCAGCCGATTACACAATGGTCTTCTATGATGCTTGCTCCAGCTTCTGCGCCAGAAATGGTTCGAAAAGCATTCTCTATTGCAGGACGCAACCGTCCAGGAGCTACCTGCCTTGTTATTCCGGAAGATATTAGCGAAATGCCAGCGCCGGACGACGCAAAGCCTCTTCCACTTCCGCATCCGCTTCACATCATGCCAGCACCAGACATTATTGACGAAGCCGCTCAAATCATTAGTAAAGCAAAGCAGCCTATTATTTTGGCAGGAAATGGCGTTGCACGCTCACACGCGGAAAATCAGCTTCTCGAGTTTGCTGAGCAGCTTAATGTACCTGTTGCAACTACTTTCGAAGGTAAAGGCGTTTTCCCAGATAATCATCCGAATGCACTTGGCGTCGTTGGTTTTATGCATCGCGACTACGAAAACTTCGCTTTTGACACTGCTGATTTAATTATTGCCGTAGGTTTTTCGATTCAGCAGTTTGATCCTAAGAAAATCAACCCGAATATTGATAAAACCATTATTCACATCAATACTTTCGTGGAAGATACTGATGCGCACTACCCTACTGCGCTGAACATTATGGCGAATATTGGCCAAACGCTTAAAACTCTTACTTCAGTATTAAAAACACGCAACATTACTTTCGACGTAAGCCACCCGCGTATTCGACAGCTACTTACAGAAGAACTACATTCTTGCGAAAACGATGAAAGCATGCCAATGAAACCACAGCGCGTAGTATACGATATTCGTCGCGCTGTTCCTGAAGGCACGAAAGTACTGGTAGATACAGGTGCTTTGAAAATGTGGATGGCACGCTTGTATCCAACTATGCATCCGAATACTTGCATAATCGACAACAGTCTTTCAACTATGGCTTGGACACTTCCTGGCGCTGTTGGCGCTTCGTTTATTCGTAACGATTGCGGCAAAATTAACACGAAACCAATTTTGGCTGTTATGGGCGATGGAAGCTTCATGATGAATGTGCAAGAAATAGAAACTGCTGTTCGCGTTGGAAGCCGCATGGTGGTGCTTGTTTGGGAAGATAACGCTTACGGCTTAATTAAGTGGAAAATGGAACTTCACGCAGGAGAACATGAGTACGTTGATTTTCATAATCCGGATGTGCCAAAATTGGCTGAAAGTTTTGGTGCGCGAGGTCACGTAGTTAAAAAGCCGGAAGACTTGTACAATATGCTGCGTGAAGCTTTGGAACAGGAAAGCGGCGTTGACGTAATTTCTTGCCCAGTTGATTACAGCGAAAATATGAAGCTTATTGAAAAGCTTGGCGATATTGATTTTAGTAACTAAATAAAACGATTCCGTAATAAATAGAAAATAAACTAGAAAACGTACTTAACACCGAACTAATCAGTGTTAAGTACGTTTTATATTTCTAATTTACATAATTTGCGACTGTAAATCTTTTCTAGCAGTTTCCATTGAAGTAATCTGCCCAAGCAATGCAATCTTTTCCTGACCATCAGGAAGCTTAGCCATGCGAGCGCGAGCTGCACCAATACGACGCATATAACCAACATCAAGTAATCGAATAAGCAGCTCATTAGCATACTTACTTTCAGCCGAAGTAGCAACGCGCAAAAAATCCGAAGGAGAACCAGATGAAGATTGC
This sequence comes from Gardnerella sp. 2492, assembly GCF_050320365.1. Classification (NCBI taxonomy): domain Bacteria; kingdom Bacillati; phylum Actinomycetota; class Actinomycetes; order Bifidobacteriales; family Bifidobacteriaceae; genus Gardnerella; species Gardnerella sp. 2492. Next base: position 450,660 of record NZ_CP186952.1, read on the forward strand.
TGATTCTGCTGAGAATTTTCATCAACTGAAGAACTATAAGTAGATTGAAGTGGCAAAGGCATAACAGAAAGCTCAGTAATTACAGGCTCAAGTAAAGGACCCGCAGACTTGGTCATAATATGAAGCCATAATCCTTGCGTAACGTTACCTGTTGGCAAACCTCCAGCAGCAACAAAAGCCTGAAATAGAGTACGAAATACTGGAGTCATAAAATTATTCAAAGTAAGTTGCGCAAAAAGCTTCTCATCAAAAGCAAGAGGCACTTGCAAAAGTAACGCCATAAACTGCTGTTCGCACATAAATACAGTATCGTCAACTCGGTAATAACTCTGATTTAAAGCCGCGCTACGTGCTGCAGCAATACGCGAAAGATTAGAACCACTAGAACGTGAATCTAATACCTGCCGTACTCCTAAACTTTGAGGAATATTATATTTTTGAGTGTAAGCATCGTCGTCTATTACTCTCAAACGTCGCCTAGCAGTTTCAACCTCACGACGCATAACAGCCAAATCAACACCAATCAGACGAACCGCTTTTCGAGTATATAAATCAAGAAGTGAACGATCGCGTATCTGCGCTATAAGTGGAGCTGCTGCTTTAGCCGCACCCATTTGACCGGTAGTTAAGGATGTATCAAAACGGTTAATTACCGTATCAATAACGAAATCGTATAGTGGACTTGCATGCGCAACAAGCGATCGCACAGCTTCGTCGCCTCGCTGAATACGCAAATCGCAAGGATCAAGATTATTATCTGCTACCGCGACGAAAGTCTGCGTCAAAAATGCTGAATCTAAACCAAAAGCGTGTAACGCAGCTTTCTGTCCTGCAGCATCACCGTCGAAAGTGAACACGATTCTAGAACTAACTGACTGCCCGTTCACTTTTAGAGGGCCAATAAGCTGAATGCCACCTAAAGAATCATCTGCAATAAGTCTACGTATGATCTTCGCATGCTCTACGCCAAAAGCTGTACCACATGTTGCAACAGCAGTATCGATACCAGCTAAATGGCATGCCATTACATCCGTGTAGCCTTCAACAATTACTACCTGTCGTTTTTTAACAATATTTGCTTTAGCTAAATCAATGCCGTACAAAACTTGCGTTTTACGATACAATGCAGTGTCGGGAGTATTAATATACTTTGCGCTTATAGAATCATCTTCGTAAAGTTTACGAGCACCAAAACCAAGCGTGCGGCCAGTAGAATCACGTATAGGCCAAGTTAAACGCCCACGGAAGTAGTCGTATATTCCTCGCTGACCGAGTCTAGCCAATCCAGCGTCTAACAGCTCTTGGCGAGTAAAACCTTTATTAGATAAATATCTAACTAAATTATCCCAACCTTTAGGTGCGTAACCGCAAGAAAAACGCTCACTTTGCTGCTCAGTGAAATTACGGCCGGCAAGAAGATTTCGCGCAGGAGCTGCTTCAGATGTATTAAGTTGTGACACAAAAAACTTTTGAGCTTCCTCATTAGCTTCTAAAAGTCTTGCACGTTTAGAACCAGCATTACTTTTAGAATCGCCTGATTGCGATTTTTCATAATGCATTTCAATATGGTACCGGTCTGCTAAAAACTCAACAGCTTCACGAAAATCAATATTCTCTTTCTGCTCGACGTACTTAAACACATCGCCGCCAACACCGCAGCCAAAGCAGTGCCACACTCCCAAACTCGGTCGCACACTAAAACTTGGCGTTTTTTCATCATGGAATGGGCAAAGTCCCACAAAAGTGCCGGTTCCGGAAGGCTTAAGCGTAACTGATGCAGAGACGATATCGTACAAATCTGCCGCAGCGCGCACGCGCTCAATGTCTTCTTTCACAATCATTCCAACCATGCTATCTAGCTTATCGCAAACCTGCGGCTAGCGGTATTACGCACATAACTTTCGTTTGCTTTCCGCAAGACGAAATTGTCGAAAACACCAAATCATTTGATGAAATAAACAAAACGCAAGACGAAAATGTCGAAAACACCAAACCATCTGGTGAAATCAACAAAAAGTGAGGCGAAACTGTCAAAAACACCAAATCATCTGGTGAAATCAACAAAAAGTGAGGCGAAACTGTCGAAAACACCAAATCATTTGATGAAATAAACAAAATACCGGACGAAAATGTCGAAAACACCAAACCATCTGGTGAAATCAACAAAAAGTGAGGCGAAACTGTCAAAAACACAAAATCATTTGATGAAATCAACAAAATACCGGACGAAAATGTCGAAAACACATAATCATTTGGTGAAATCGACATATTCACATTCACATCCTCATAATTCTTGGCACTCCAGCAGCAGTAAGCTTCTTTTCCAACTTTTTATAATCAATAACTTCCGAAAAATTAAAACGAACTATTTTACTTACTCCACACTCTTTCATAAGAAGCGCCTCACGCTCCGCCTGTTTGTCAATATTATGATTAATAACGCTTTGATTATATGAATTTCGTAGCATCTGGTTGTTACTAGAGGAATTTAGATCAATATTTGCATGATTATTATCAAATTCATCAATGTAATATTTGCTATATCCATCAAGCTCTCCAATAATTAAATCATTATTAGGAAGTTTCCAAAGAAAATCAGACCTATATTTAATACCGTAACTTTGTAACACAAACTCGTGCTGCAGTTTAGGAACCATAAAACCAAGAGTAATCATTGTGCCGCGCGCGAATGATTCGCCTCCGTTTTCACTTAAACCATTTGCGAAGTAACATAGTTTTCGTAATTGAGTCAAATTATCTTGTATGTTACTTCCAAATACATTCTCAAACGAAAGTTGAGAATTTGCCGTTACGCGATTTTGCATATAGCCTAATTGACCGGAATAATTTGTACCGTAGCACTTTCCAGATGATTCATCATATTCGTTATAGGTTTCCCCAAAATCCTCAATATCATAAGAAAAATCCGTAATATGATTACTGCTTTTACAAGCTTTAGCATTTTCACATCTTCTTCGGCAAATTTCAATAACCTTAGCAAAATTCACATTGTCTTTTGCTGCTGAATCGAAAATTGCTAAGGCAGATCTAAATGGCTTTGTTATAGACGTATCAAATAGCATTGTGCTTTTATCTACAATATGGCTTTTTATATCATCACTAATGTTGTCGCTAAAATGCGGAAGCTTTATTAACTTTCCTGCATGTCTACCATTTCCACCACTAGTTTTACCAATTGCGCTCATTGCGCTCATTGCTCTTATTGCTCCATTGTTCCTGTTTGCATTATCGGCATACGTCACAATGCGAACATTATCACTTGTGCCATCTTGCTCATTGCCAGTAGCATGAATTCTGTTCAAACATGGATTATCTGTATTAGATTTATAGCTTCCGCAACTAATATAAATCTGCGTAGCAGGATACGATACATTCCCTTTTTTATGCACATAATCAGGATCATCATAATTTTCTACAACCTGATATCCAATAAGCGCAGCTGCAGTGGAAGCAGTGAATTTCCAATTTGAATGACGTTCCATAAGTGGAATAGCTATATGCCGTATCTTTTCATGCAAGTAAAGTTTTTCCCAATAATCTTTTCGAGCATAAAGATTACGAAAAGTTCGCACAAACGTACCCGCTTTCACCTGCCTAATCAGCGATTGATGCTGATTTACATCTGTCGCATATATACAACGCTTTTCTTTTTCTGCATTTTCTGCAATTAGATTTAACTTTGTTCTGTTCATGAAATTAAGATTATTTTTAAAGTAACGCAGGAGCAATAAATTTTTTGCAATGTGGATATAGGGTATTTATTTTGTTTATTTCACCAAATCGTCTGGTGAAATCGACAAAACGCAAGACGAAACTGTCAAAAACACCAAATCATTTGATGAAATCGACAAAATGTGAGGCGGAATTGTCGAAAACACCAAACCGTCTGATGAAATAAACAGAATTAAGGACGAAACTGTCGAAAAAACCAAATCATTTGGTGAAATCGACATTTCTATTGATAGCAAAATTATTTAATTCGGATGTAATATATTAATAGATATTTATTATCAGAAAGAGTAGAGATTCTGTGGAGATTGTAAGAAGGTTGCGCATGTTTTGCGAGAATTGTGGAAACAAAATTAATACAGGAGACAAGTTCTGCGGTTTGTGTGGAGCTCCTGTTGAAGGTTATACATATGCTAAACAGGCTCAAGAAGCACAGCCTACTCAACCAACACAACCATCACAACCAACACAACCAACACAATCTGAGCAACAATCTTCTCAATTACAACTACTCCAACAAAATAAAACCGTTGAAGATCAAAAAACTAACAATAAGTCAAATAATAGTAGAAGAAAAATTGCAATCATCATTACCAGCATAGTGCTAACAATTGCACTTGTATTAGCTGGAGCAGTATGGTATTACCTTAAAAATTCCGCAACAATTCCTAGTGCAAAACTTGGAGAGTCTGCAAATAGTGTTGCAAAAGCTTTGAATGATAAAGGTTTCCGCACGGAAGTTATAGACGAGTTTAGTTCTGAGAAACAGGGAAACTTCCTTCGATATGTGAATGTTAAGTCTGGTTCACAGGAGTCTACTAGCAAGGTTGTTAAGATTTTAAGATCTAAAGGTCCTGGCGTTCCAGCGAAAGGCGTTGTCGGTGCAAGTTTAGAAAAAGCCGAAAAAATTGTGAAGTCAATGGGTGTACCTGTGAAGCTTCACCACGTGCCTGTAAGCGAAAAGTCTACTGACAAGATAGTTGCGTCTAGCCCAATGCCTGGAAACGCTGTTGGTAAAGACGGCGTAATACATATCGCAGTTGGCGAAAACACTGACGGCGTGCCAGTTGACGTGTTTGGTGTAGATAAAGACAAAGCCAAGGATATGCTATCTTCTAAGCCTTTCAGCGTGGATCTTCGACCAAAGTTTTCGTCGCCAAAATATTTCGGCAAAATTGTTGGTGATTATCCAGCTTTGGGCACTCAGGGAAATCCAAGTTCTGTAACGCTTTATTACGGAGTTGACGCTTCCAAAGCTAAGGATGTTGTTAGTGAGCCGACGGATTTCGGCGATAAAACGGCTTATCTTGTAACTCGAGCAGGCTCTTTTGTTGGCAAGTGGTGCACGAAGAGTGGTAATTGCATAAAACTGTTGCCGTATTCATTCCTTGGGTCAGAAGAAAAATATATTAACGGCGTCATTACGGAAGAAGTTGACAAAAGCGGCTCTACTGCTGATTATAACGATATAGATGTTCTTTATATGAGTGTGTGGGGCCAAGATCCTACTGATTATGCTATATATGATAAAAATATTGAAAATACAAAATATATGAAGAACAATCTTATTTCTGGAGATACAGGCACAGTTGAATTGTATGCTGGAAGGGATTCATCGTTCTGTGACGGACATATTAAGCATAATGCTGACGACAGGTCAGCATGTGTAAATGGCAAGTATATTGATGCCGAAACAGTTATGGATGGCACAAATGGAGACGATGATATTGAAAAAGATCCTGGTTATGGCGTTGGATACTACTACGTTATGCAAGATTTTATGGTAGTTGTGCCTGTTGGTGCGAAGTTCGATGAGCTTTTAAATAGCGGATATTTCGTTGGGAAAGGCAAGAATCAACCGGATTTAACGCGTCCGTTTATTTTGCGCAGGAATCCTAAATTGTACAAGCAAACGCGAGTTGATTTGCCTAAGACTAGCTATCCTGATTGGAGTCCGTTTATTCCTAGTATAAAAGGACGCGCGGTTCCGTTTGCACCTGCCCCGGACGATTCGAACGCGTACTATCTTGTGGAAGAGCCTTTCGATTGGGATACTTCCACTAGCGAATCATTGTAAGATGCGCTTAGTATACAGCGATTAGGTATTAACAACGCTTTTATACGAATTCTGTTTATTTCACCAAGTCATCTGGTGAAATAAACAAAACGCAAGGCGGAATTGTCGAAAACACCAAATCATTTGATGAAATAAACAAAATGTGAGGCAAAACTGTCGAAAACACCAAACCATTTAGTGAAATAAACAAAATGTAGTGCGAAAATGTCGAAAACACAAAATCATCTGGTGAAATCAACAATCTAAAAAGCGGAATTCATATAAAGTACGTAAAAATACTGCAACCGATCTCGCTTACGAAATTTACGCAAAACATGCGCGATCTTCTTCACATAATTTAGTCTTTACAACAAATACACACTCACAACTCACTCAGAACAACACACTCTTAGCACAAAGCCGCGTGAAGAGTTGTAGCGGAACCGTCTGTAAGACTTGCCACCTGGTCAATAGCCACACGAAGACGCTCATCGTCGTTAGTGCACTCGTTCCAATCCCCTACAAACACTTCTTCCATAGCATCGTGCGGACGAGGAGATTTACTCATAAAAACTTCCACTAAATCGGTGATGATTTTCTGCTCACGCCTATAAAACTCACGCTCGCGAGGAGCAATAATAAAATGAACAGCTAAACTTTTCAGCATAACCATTTCATAACTTGTGTTTTCTGGAATCACAACATTCGCACGATATCTGATTAACGCCCCATCACCATATTTTTCGCGAGTTGCTTTTTCAACAGAAACGGCGAAACGTCCTATAAGCATACTTGTTATATTTTTTAACTTAGCTAAAGATCTGCGCGAACCGTCGAAATTTTCCGGGAAAACATTAAGCTTACGCAAACGTTGAAAAGCTGCCAAAAGCTTATCGCAATCCCATTGCTTTCCATACCATGCATGAGTATCTTCAATAACACTGTCCGCTAAAGAAGGATCAGATACGCATTGTGTATTAAAAGCGCCTACAACAATCGCATCCTCAATATCGTGCACACTATAAGCAATATCATCCGAAAGATCCATTATTTGGCATTCCATTGGACGCGCATCTTTAGGAGCGCCAATTTTCAGCCATTCAAACACGTCGCGATCATCTGGATACACACAGAATTTCAGATCACGCTCACCTTTATCGTGCGCTTTTGCATCCTCTAATCCCCACGGATACTTTACAGTAGCGTCTAATGCTGCTCGAGTAAGATTAACCCCTGCGCTACTGCCATTTTCTCGAAAAACTTTCGGTTCCAAGCGCGTAAGTAAGCGGAGAGTTTGAGCGTTACCTTCAAAACCGCCAATATTTTTCGCTATTTGCGCAAGTACGCGTTCGCCGTTATGGCCAAAAGGAGGATGCCCCAAGTCGTGTGATAAACAAGCGCAATCAACAACATCTGGGTCGCATCCAAGCATTGCCGCGATTTGCCTACCGATTTGAGCAACTTCCAAAGTATGCGTCAAACGAGTGCGCACAAAATCATCAGATCCCGCAACTAAAACCTGACTTTTTGCTCCAAGCCGACGCAATGCAGACGAATGTATGATTCGCGCACGATCGCGCTCAAAAGGAGTACGAACACGCGTATGATGAGGCTCGCTTGCATAACGCTCAGTGTCACGCAAATCGTATTCGCCAACGACTTCATTATCTGAAGCGATAACTTCATCGCTTATAGAAAAAACTTCGTCACACATTAAAACCTCTTAATTAATAACCTAGATCTAGCGCTTAAGTTTAGCTTTTATATCAAGCTTTTATATCAAGCTTTTTGCGTCCAGTTTTGCAATATCGCTAGAAGATAGCACTTCGTAAGCGTTACGATAAAGCCGCGGCACACGAGGCCCGATTCCAGTCATGATTTCGTAGCTGATTGTTCCTGCAGCTTCTGCCCAATCGTCAGCAGTAGGCTCGGCAAATTCCACACCTCTTCCAGGTCCAAAAAGCGTTACAGTATCGCCTTCTCGAACGCCTAACTCTGCAGCATCGCCTTTTAAATCAACTATGAACTGATCCATGCAAACTCGCCCAGAAACGTTCAAAACTCGCGCACCCTTATTGGTTTCTACTCTCACTGGTCCGCCCGGTTTATCAACATGACGTGCACCTTGCATATCAAATCCGGAAGCAGAACGCAAAATACCGTCAGCATAACCAAGAGGCACAATAGCAGTACTCGTATTATTTGGAGTTAAATACGTGCGTCCGTATGAAATTCCATGCCCTTCTTCTACAGATTTTACGGTGCCGAGTTGCGCTTGAAGAGTCATAGCTGGCTGCAATCCATAAGTTTGAGAATCCCCCATTGCAGGATCCGGCTCGTATCCGTACAAACCAATTCCTGGACGAACAAGTTCAAAACGTATTTCAGGACGATTAAGCGTTGCAGCAGTATTCGCTAAATGGCGGATTTTAGGCGCAACATTCGCTTCGCACATACGTTCTGTAAATTCGTTAAATTGATTAATTTGCCGGTCGGTTGCGTCTACAAATTCTGGAACGTCAGGAGAATCTGCCACAGCTAAGTGGCTCCATTGGCCAATAACCTCAATCACGCCTTCGCTAGAGTATTGCTTTAACTTTTCTAAAGCGGCATTAAAACCTTCTGGAGTAAAACCATTTCGTCCAAAACCAGTATCGACTTTTACGTGCACGCGAGCAGGCTTACCTAAAGCACGTGCAGCAAAAGCTACAGCGTCGAGCGAGTCAATAGAGCCTACTGAAATATCGATATTTTCCGTAATCAGATCCGCAAATCTCGTAGTCGGAGCGCTAGTAAGCCAAGTGAGAATATGGCAACGGCTGGAATCAATACCAGCTGCACGCAAACGTAAAGCTTCGTATGGTTGAGCTGTACCAAGCCAAGTAGCGCCTCCAGCTAAAGCCGCGAGCGCACTAGGAATAAGCCCGTGACCGTATCCGTCTGCTTTTACGACTCCCATAACTTCCGGCGCATTCTGACCAGGCTGCAAATCTTGACCAACTCGCGCAACCAAAGCGCGCATATTGTCTCGAAGCGCCTTCAAATCGACAATTACTTGACCAGGGTATGTACTTAACGCGCGAGCATAGTTTTCAGCTAATGTCACCGTATTTTTAGGATCTGTACTCATTATTCACCTATTATTTTTACACTCAAGAATGCGCTCAAATTTAGAATTAGTTACTTACTTAGTTACTTACTTAGTTACTTACCTTAAGATAATTTCACACAAGTTTACGCTCAAAAGGATCCGAGCTAATACCTTTAGCTAAAATATCCTTGCACCATTGGCGAGCACCAAACAAACTATGATCTCGATAATTACCGCAAGATTTAATTGTGGTTGCTGGAACATCATCCCATGTAGCCTTGAAAGCTATAAACTCAAGGGACTCTTTTAACGCGCGAGCAACTTCCTCAGTGCTGTGCTCTCCCCACGTAAGAAGATGGAAGCCTGTACGACAACCAAAAGGAGAGCAATCAATATATCCGTCAATACGTTCCCTTAAAAGTACTGCTATTGTATGTTCGATTGTGTGCAAAGCTGCTGTAGGAATAGCTTCTTCATTAGGCTGAGTTAAGCGAATATCATAATTTGAGATTACATCACCATTAGGGCCTTTTTGCGTATCAATATAACGCACGTAAGGAGCTTTTACTTTAGTATGATCTAATTCAAAACTTTCTGGACGCGGACGCTGCTTAGAATTTTCGCTCATAATTATTCCCTTCATTTACTCATGAAATACTTATATACATATTAGACTGTATCCTGCAAATTAAGTAAATTTAGCGAAATAACTTTAGATTTTATAAGATTGCTGCGTTTACAAGTTCTCGCGTATAAGAATTCTTAGGATAGTTAAGTACTTGGCTTACGCTTCCAGACTCTACTATTTTCCCATCATTTAGTACGATCACGCGTGTAGCTAAATGCTGAATCATACCTAAATCGTGACTTACGAATATGCAAGACATGTTTGGGCGTTTAGATCGAATCGTAGCAAAAGCTTCAAGAATACGAGTACGTTCAGCAACGTCGATAGCACTCATAGGTTCATCTGCTATAAGTATTCTAGGGTCGTTAATAAGCGCTCGAGCTATAGCAACGCACTGAGCCTGACCGCCAGAAAGCTCATGCGGATATTTTTGCGCAAAATTTTCTGGTTTTAAACCGACTAATTTCAAAACACTATAAACACGATTGTTTACATCTTCCTTACTAAGATTCATATTTTTATGTCTTATATTAAGCGGCTCAGCAACACTTTTTTCCACAGTCCAGCGTGGGTCTAATGCTGCGAAAGGATGTTGAAAAACTAAGGAAGTTTCACTACGTAACGCTAAAAAGTCACTTTTTTTGCTATTTGATAAAGCTATTATGTTGGAATCGTATTCGATAGTTCCTTCTGAAATTTTTTGCAAACCAAGTATGGATCGAATGAGAGTAGTTTTACCACTGCCAGATCCGCCTATAATTGCTAAAGATTCACCAACTTTAAGATTTAAGTCGACACCTTTTAATACTTCAGAACTTTTTTTGCCACTACCAAATATTACGTGAATGTTTTTTGCAGAGAGCAAAGTTGCGGAATTTTCAGATTTACAGATACTATCAGAAATACTTTCAGCGGAAGTATCTTTAGCAGAAGCACTTTCCGAAAAAGCACTTTCCGAATTTTTTGCTCTAAGCGTAAGTTTTCTAGCAGATTCAACAAGAATACGAGTTGAAGTAACTTTAGGATTTTCAAGCAAATCTTTCACACAAGCACTATCAACCAAATTCCCAGAATCGAGAACATAACAGCGCTGAGATGAATGAGAAAGCACAGAAAAATCGTGAGTAACAAAAAGCATTGATGCTCCCATATCGTCCACAAGTGAAGTGAGCATACTTACAACATCACGCTGAGTAACAGAATCAAGAGCCGTAGTAGGCTCATCAGCAAGAATAAGTTTTGGATATGTAATTAGCGCTGTGGCAATTCCTACACGCTGCTGCTGGCCTCCAGAAAGCTCAAAAGTGCGCTTAGAAGCAAGTTTAGGTGATAAACCAACCTTCTCAAGCATATTACAAACACGATTATGAACATCATCGTCATTCAGAAGATAGTGTATTCGAAGAGGCAATGAAATCTGCTGTTCTACTGTTAAAACAGGATTTAGTGCGCGATTAGCCTGCTGAAAAACAACTCCCACGTATTTTCCGCGAAGTTTTGCTATTTCAATATCACTAGCCCCAACTGTCTGCAAATCACCCAGTTTGCAAGATCCAGAAACTTTTGCACCTTCTGGAAGTAAACCAGTAACAGCACGAATCAGCATAGACTTACCGGATCCTGATGAGCCAACTAAACCCACACGCTCACCATCTGCAACTTTAAGAGACACGTTATTTAATACACAAGAATTACCTAAAGTAACGTTAAGATTATTAACAATTAAACTCATTTAACTACCCCTCAACCTAATTTTTTAACTCAACTACACTACTTTTAGATGTAGGTTTTAACGCGACTCTAAGTACATCACCAAATAAATTCAACGCCACAACAACTAAAGTAACTATTAAACCAGGCCAAAGTACCGCTAAAGGATTTACATGAATAAGAGTTACAGAGGTTGCCAAAACTCTTCCCCAGCTTGCAACACCGGAAGGTACGCCAACTCCTAAATAAGTTAAACCGCTTTCTGCTAAAATTACGGTTCCTGCAGAAAGCGAAAGCTGAACTAATGCAACAGGAATTATATTAGGAAATACGTGACTAATAAGTATGTAACGTCTAGAAGCACCCTGAGAAACTGCGAAAGTTACATAATCAGATCGCAAAGCGAGTTCAGCACTTGGACGCACAATTCGAGCCAAATTAAGCCCATAACCAATTGCACAAGACAATACGATTACAAGAACACTAGCACCAAGCGGAACAGCAAGCATAAGCGCAACTAACACAGTCGGTATTGAAATCAGCGCATCGACGAACATAACACTTGAGCCACTAATAATCTGGGTTTTAGAAATCATTAAACTAAGCAAAAGTGAGGCAATGCTAGCAGAAATAATCACGGTACAGATAACTAAAATAAGTTCAATACGAGAACCAGCCATAAGCCAACTAAGAATATCTGATCCAGCACCATCAGTTCCAAGCCAGTGAGACCAAGACGGCTTCTGCCATACTGCAAAACCGTTAGTATAAAGCAGTGAGTACGGCGTCCAGAATAAAGAAATTATGGATACTGTAATCCACAAGCCGAGCGTTACGCACACAAATTTACCAAAAGAAATATTCCACAATCTCACTAAAAATAAAAACTTAAGTTTATTAATTAACTTACTCACGGAACTCATAAGGGAACTAATAACGGAACTCATCACTAAACTCACTTCCTTACTCTTACTCAACTTTTAAAAACTAGTTAGATTCAGAATCTTGAGATAAGCGTGAATCAAGAAGCTGGTGAGAAACATCTACTATAAATCCGATAGTTAAAAACAAAGCTGAGAGCATAAAAAGCTCGCCTTGAACTGCAATAAGATCTCGTAAACCAACATCTCTCACCAAACCCATACCCATTCCTGGAAGCGAGAAAAGATTCTCAATCACCATAACGCCCATAACCATGTGAGCAAAAGTCAATCCTATAACAGAAACAAGCTGCGGAAGTGCCAAACGTAAGCCTACCTTCCAAACAACTTCCTTTCTAGTCATTCCACAAGCCATAGATTGAGAAGCAATTTCGCTATCCGAAATATTTTCTAAAACGGCAGCCGTGTAACGCATAAAACCAGAGCCTACAATAATTCCAACACTAAAAGCTGGAAGAAGCAGAGAATAAAAAGCTTCACCAAACTCACCCCAGCCGTCAGTTGGAAAACCTTGAGTAGGTAGAATTTTAAAAACGCCAACGCCTTTTCCTAAAAGCAAAATAAGCAGCATACCACCCCAAAGAGCCGGCACAGACCCTGCAGTTAGCGCCATAAAACGAGTTAATTTTACAAGTTTACTTTTGCGGTAAATAGCTTGAAGACATCCTAACGGAATACCAATTGCAAGAGCTATTATCAATCCCATAATAATAAGTGGGAAAGTAATGGAAGCGCGCATAGCAATAGTTGAACTTACGGAACGGCCGGTTAACATAGATACACCAAAATCACCACGAAAAACGCCGCAAATCCAGTCAACATACTGCGTAAAAAGTGGTTTATCAATACCAAGCTCAGCGCGCAATTGCTCTACTTTACCGCTAGGAGCGTTCAAGCCGGCCATAACTTGCGCAACATCTCCTGGAAGAACACGCAAAGCAAGAAATACGGCTGTAGAAATGCAAAATAACGCCGCAATGAAAAGCAGCAAACGTTGGCATATCATGCGAAACATAAACCGCCTCCTTTTTATAGGCTTCCAGTCAAAGCTCACCGCAAGTATACGAATTCGGACACGCGCGCAGTATGATTTCTGCGCGAGTGTCTCATTTTGCCTGTTTTAAGACACTGGCGCAGATTGCGTTCTGCGCGAGTGTCCCATTCTGCTTGTTTTAAGACACTGGCGCAGATTGCGTTCTGCACGAGTGTCCCATTCTGCTTGTTTTAAGACACTGGCGCAGATTACGTTCTGCGCGAGTGTCCCTTGATTTGTGCTTAGCAAATCAAAATCAGCTAAGTCGCAGATTGTAAAGTGGCAAAATCTCCTGATTCATGTCAAACGGCATTCCCTCAAGATTCTTCACCTTCGCAGTCACAACGCGGTAGTTAAACAGCCAATCAGCCGGAGCATCTTCACTTACGATTTTCGCAGCTTTTGCAAGAAGTTTCTCGGACTCATCCTTATTGGCACTAAGCATAGCCTTCGCATACAAATCCTGAACCTGCTTATTGTCGTAACCGTAGTAATATGTAGGATCCGCCCACTGCCCAAAATCGTGGCTTTCATTGTGATCAACCATCGACAAATCATACTGCTTATTCTTATAAACATCCTGCAGCCATGTAGTAAACTCAACAACATTAACTTTCAAGTCGATTCCCACAGGCTTAAGTTGTGAGCGCAACTGATCACCAATCTGCGTACCGTAAATATTCGGGTAAGTAAGCGAAAGCTGTAACGGATGAGACTCGTCAAAACCAGCCTTCTTCATAAGTTCTTTAGCTCGATCAACATTGTGCGGATACAGATTAGTCAAATCCTCATAACCAGGGTCTAGAGAAGGAATAGGACCGCCCAACGGAACGTCAGTACCACCACGGGACGCAATTATTTGCTTATGATCAATAGCGTAACGAATCGCCTCACGCACGCGCTTATCCTTAGTGCGCTCGCCCTTCATATTCATAGCTAAAACAAACTTGTCAGTACCATTTCCAGCATGAACATCGTAGTGAGCAGCATCATCTTTAAACGGTTTAGCTAGCTGACCAGAAATAGGAGCTAAAGCTTGCACAGAGCCGGAAGAAAGCGCGTCTATTGCAGCGTTATCATCTACAAAATAGCGAACTACGATCTTTGCTGTTTTCGCAGGATGAATACCTTTATAACGAGGATTTGCTTTTAACACAACGCGATCGTTAGGCACGAACTTGTCGACTAAGTATGGGCCTGAACCAACAGCCTGAGTTTTAGCATCATACTTAGCGTTTCTGTCAAACACTAAACCGGATCGGCTGCATAAAGCCCACAGAAGCTTAGCATTTGGCTCCTTAAGAGTGATTTCAAACGTGTAATCATCTTTTGCCTTAGCTGACTCAACTTTGCCAACCATATTCGATCCGCGATACTTTTTTGAAACAAGCTCGTTAAATGACCATTCTGCGTCTTTTGCAGTTAGCTTATGTCCGTTAGAAAATAGTGAGTCTTTGCGAAGATGGAATGTGTAGCGTAAGCCGTCTTTACTTATTTCCCAGCTTTTTGCTAAGGAAGGTGAGACTTGGTTTTTAGCATCTCGCGCAACCAAACCCTCGTACACGTTGCCGATAAGCAACTGATCGAGCGAAGATCCAGATTGGTTGCGAATATCTAAGTTCGTAGGAGCTAACTTTAAGCCGATTGAAACGGTTTTATAAGACATTGCCGATGATGAATTTGATTTATTCGATTTTGGAGTAAGAGTTGCAAATATTGCACTAAATACTGCTATTACAACAATTACTAAGCTGAGCATCCACATTTTGCCGATCTTATGTTTCGAACGAGCAGAAGATGATTTTTCAGCGGAATTTAACGAAGAATCGGTACTAGAGTCAAAAGAAGCTACTCTACTAGCTTCGTTTTTATTTTTACCAGAGACTATTTTGGTCGCGTCGTTTTCTTCGTACGCGCCTTTCTCGGGTTTTGTGTTACCCATACCATAAACCTTTCTTAATGGTATTAATATTAAATTGTTATGTGCTTTTTTAATTTTTAGTAGCTCGACGCTTGATTACGCACTTAACGCAAGTCGCCGGCTGTACTAATCGTAACGTATACGCAAGCCAGGCTCACCGTATTTTTGTATAAAGAATTAAGTAAAAATTTGTATACTTTTGATTAATGGGTTTCATAGCGGTTCCGCAGTAGTTTTCGCAATAGATTCAGTAGCAGTTTCGCAATAGATTCGCAAAATCGTCCAAAATTATAATGTTTATAAAGTATATATCCTACGAATGTGGTTAAATTCCAACAGAACATAAACCTGAAAACGTCTTGCATTGACTTAGCACAATTCTTGCAATTAATGCGCAAAATAAGTGCGTTTATCAGATTTTAATATACAAACAGGTTAAAGCGAGGAATGATGTCTGAAAACTTGAATACTGCAGCAACCGTGAACGAATCTTCGGATCCGCAGAACAAAAGCGGCGAAGATCGCACGGCTTTGAACCGTCAGCTTGCTCAAATGCTTAAAGGCGGCGTGATTATGGACGTCACCACACCTGAGCAGGCGCGAATTGCTGAAGATTCTGGAGCTTGCGCAGTTATGGCTTTGGAACGTATTCCTGCTGATATTCGCGCAGCCGGCGGCGTTTCTCGTATGAGCGATCCAGCAATGATTCACGGAATTCAAGAGGCTGTGTCTATTCCTGTTATGGCAAAATGCCGTATTGGCCACTTTGTTGAAGCTCAGGTGCTTGAGGCTATTGAGATCGACTACATTGACGAAAGCGAAGTACTTTCCCCAGCAGACGATGTATACCATATTAATAAGCGCGATTTTGCTGTGCCTTTCGTTTGCGGTGCTAAGGATTTGGGCGAGGCTTTGCGCAGAATTAACGAAGGCGCTTCAATGATTCGCACTAAGGGCGAGCCTGGAACTGGTGACGTGATTCAGGCTGTGCGCCACATGCGCATGATGAATTCCGCAATTCGTAAGCTTACAAGCATGCGCGAGGATGAGCTTTTTGAGGAAGCTAAGAATTTGCGCGTTCCTTTTGAACTCGTAAAGTACGTTGCACAAAACGGCAAGCTTCCTGTTGTTAACTTCGCTGCTGGCGGTGTTGCTACCCCAGCTGACGCTGCTTTGATGATGCAGCTTGGTGCTGAAGGCGTGTTCGTTGGCTCCGGCATCTTTAAGTCTGGAGACCCAGCAAAGCGCGCCGCTGCAATCGTTAAGGCCGTGACCAACTACAAGGACGCTAAGATGATTGCTAAGCTTTCCGAGAATTTGGGCGAAGCAATGGTTGGCATTAACGAGCAGGAAATCAAGCTTTTGATGGCTGAGCGCGGCGAGTGATTAAGGCAAGTGATTGAGGCGAATGATTTTGACAGACTCACCTATCAATACTGGTAACTCCACTGCTGGTAACTCCGCTCACACTGTAGCAGTTTTAGCTGTTCAGGGTGCTTTTCTTGAGCATCGCTTAATGCTTGAGAAACTTGGCGCGAGGGCCATAGAGCTTAGGCAGGCGCGCGATTTAGAGCAGTCTTTTGACCGTTTAGTGTTGCCGGGAGGCGAAAGCACCGTGCAAGCTAAGCTTCTTCGCGAGCAGAATATGCTCGAGCCTTTGCGCGAGAGAATTGCAGGCGGAATGCCTGTTCTTGGCACTTGCGCAGGCTTGATTTTGCTTGCAAAGAACGTGGAAGGTAACGAAGTTAACGGCTTTGGCACTTTAGACGTAACAGTTAAGCGCAATGCTTATGGCCGCCAGCTTGGAAGCTTCCACTGCGAAGCTGAGTTTGGCGAGCTTGGCAAGGTGCCGATGACATTTATTCGCGCGCCTTACATTGCAGAGGTCGGCTCTAATGCTGAGGTTCTCGCAACTGTTAACGGTCACGTTGTTGCAGCGCGCCAAGGTAACCAAATCGGCACGTCCTTCCACCCAGAGCTTGACGACGATACGCGAATCCACCAGCTTTTCCTGAATCTGTAATCTGATTCGTAAGCGCACCGATACAAAAAGCCTTCGCAGTAACAATATCTGCGGAGGCTTTTTGACTGCAATAGTAACAAAGTTTTTAACGCAGAAGTCAAAAAGTCATCAAAATCTCAAAGTTTTTAACGCGGACGTCAAAAACTTTGAGTTTTAAGCAAGTTTTTGCTAATATGGTTAAAAAGTTGGAAAGTAGAGGAAATTTTCAAAGGGAGCTTACGGTGATATACAATTCAGCAACACACGCGCTCATAAATCGCCCAGAATACCTAAACCAGCTTATAGAACATAAAGACGTAGACTTAGTAAAAATCGTAACTGGCATTCGAAGGTGTGGAAAATCTTCCCTACTCGATCTTTTCCACAAGCATCTACTTAATTCTGGCATACGCGAAGACCATATTATTCACATAAATCTTGAGTCACTTAAATATCGAAATATCACAAATTACACGGAATTGTATGATTATATAAGCAAACGCATGCCAGCAGACTGCACAGAAAGTGGCACATCATACATAGCGTCACAAAATGCTACCGAATCCACAAACGCAAGCAAATCCACAAAAACATATCTTATTTTTGACGAGCTTCAAGCCGTAGAAGATTGGCAGAAAGCAGTAGAGTCGTTCCGCATTGATTTCAACGTTGACATTTACATTACAGGATCAAATGCGTATTTACTTTCCAGCGAATTTTCAACACTACTAGCAGGTCGTTATGTTGAAATCCGCATGCTGCCATTATCCTTCAAAGAATTCCTGGACTTTTACAACTTCCCAGAAAGCACATCAACAGACGAAAAATTCCAAAAATACTTGCAATTTGGCGGCATGCCAGTGCTAAGCGAATATAAATTCAACGAAGCGCGTAGCATGCAAGCTTTGGAGGGCATATATTCAACCGTTATTTTACGAGACGTTTTACAAAGAAACGAAAAAGCAGACCAAATTGTTTTACAAAAACTTATGACTTTCTTATGCTCAACTATTGGTAGCACAACTTCCCCAAACAGCATAAGCAAATCACTGCGAGCTGAAGGAGATATTGAAAAAACTACAGTATCTGTTGCTAGCAAAACTGTTAGCGATTACATACGCATGCTAAGCAACGCTTTTATTATTTTTCCAATACAACGCTACGATATTCAAGGCAAAGAGCTTCTGAAAACGCTTGGAAAAAATTACATTATTGACTTAGGTTTCCGCAATATGCTTTTAGGATACAGAGGAACAGATCGCGGACACATTATAGAAAACATTGTATTTCTTGAACTTATTAGACGCGATTATCGCGTTTATATTGGAAAAGTTGGTAGCACGGAAGTAGATTTTGTTGCAGAAAAGCCTAACGAAAAAATATACGTTCAGGTAACCGAAAGCATGCAATCTCCAGAAACGCGCGAACGTGAACTAAAGCCACTACGTGCAATCAAAGATAATTACGAAAAAATCGTGATTTCTATGGATCGCGATTACATAAACTCTTACGACGGAATTAAGGCGATTAATCTTATGGACTGGCTACTTAGGTAAACGCGCTCCGACCTGCTTGAGCGCTGCGATTTAGCGCGCGAAGGCAGGGCAGGGTTATGTGGCTGTGAGAGATAGGAATTACTTGTCTCGCAGCGCTACGCTCTTATACCTCATTTGGTTTAGTGGCTAGGTAGTTAAGTTTAGTTTTTTGCTTACTTTTTCTGCATAAACAGTTATTCATCAAAAAGATTATTACTATCGCTCCGCTTTTATATTGCTCGACCAAGCAATTCCTATCTCTCACTACTAATAAAACCGCTAGTGTTTTGCGTGAACTGACGAGCTGCTTGAGAGCTACTAGCGCTGTTTAGTGTGCTTGCCGAAGGTGGAATCGTCAGTTCGGAACCGAGCAAAGAAGCCGGTTGCTGCGCTTACAGCAGATTTAAGCATCGAGCCACTTACAACAGAATGCGCAACAGAATGCGCAAAGCAGTGCTTAGCACCAGAGGCAACATTGAGCGCGCCGCCACCAAAAGCCTTCGCAAACCCAGTCAAAGCAGTGCTTGGAAGCACCGAAGCAACCCATCCATGACGACCGAATGCCCCAGCAACCGCGAACATTGAGAACAGTCCAATCGACAAGAACGTAAACATAACAGCCGACTGGCCGCCAGTATGCGGCAAAGGCACTGGCTTAACAAGAGTACTTAAATAGTATGTAGTAGTAAAGAATATTAAAGGCGACTGTGGATCACTAACAGGCACAGCACCATCTTCACCTTCGCCAAGTTCTGTCCAAGTGCAAGTATTTCCGCTTGACTTCTTAAACCAGATTTTATAAGTACTGCCCTGTTCTTCAGGTTCAGGTTCAGGCTCAGGCTCAGGACCTTCTTCTACATCATCGTCATCTCTTACAGCTCGCGATTCTCTTGCGGATCGCAATTCCTTTACACGCGATTTCCCTACACGCGATTTCAACTTTGCACTGCGCAATTCAGAATCGGGTTCACCTTCACTAGGTTCTTCACTAGGTTGTTCACCAGGTTGTTCTTCACTAGGTTGTTCTTCCGCTTGAGAATCATCTATAGCACTTCGCAACTTTGAAGCGAAACTGTTTTTAACAATTTTGTACGCATAATCTTGCAAAGGTTCGTTTTTCTGCTTCTCTATACCAGTCGAATCATACAACGCAGAAACGTAGTAAGTAGTGCCACTAGAATCACCGCTACCATCACACTTACATGAATCCATATCGCCAGGTTCCATCTGCTTGGCTGTAACAGGAATGTAGTAGTTATCTGAAACAGAGTCTAAAATATTATTATTATCAGTTATGACTATGCTATTGCTTTTAGTTGAATCGTCACCATTTGTGGAGTATATTTCACCACCAGCAAGTATTGCGATAGGATCAGCAGGGTCTAGAGATTCTGGATCAGAACTAAAATCTTGAGACTTCAAGTTATTCGCAATCAAAGTGCCTTTAAAACCACTAAACATACTGTCAACAGAAAAATGCGAATTAGGATCAGTAGGTTTTGTAAAAGTCTTATTGCTGAAATCTAATACAAGTTTATCGCCGCTTTCTGCTACCACACCGGAAAACATTGAACTAAGATTCGTAACTTTTGAAATATCCCACTTGCTTAAATCAGCATCGCCGGTAAGTTTTTTGCAATCAGAAAACAGGCTAGACATGTCCTTAACATTGCTAACATTCCACTTACTCAATGCACTTATATCAGTCAAATTATCAGTACCTTTAGCAAGGCTGTGGCTGAACATTTCATGCATATCAGTAACATTGCCAACATTCCAGTTTTCTAGACCCGAAAGATTACTTAATCCAATACACCCTTCGAACATATCATGCATGTCGGTAACATTGTCAACCTTCCAACCTGCTAGATCTGAAAGACTAGTTAAGCTCTTACAACCGCTGAACAGACTATTCATATCCGTAACTTTATTAACAGTCCAGCCACTCAAATCACTAATATTCGCCAACAATTCACAACCGCTGAACAAGCTAGACATGTTCGTAACATTGCCAACCTTCGTTGCCCACTCACTCAGTTTCTCTGCACTAGTAAGCTTTTTACAATTTGCAAACATGCCAGACATGTTCTCAACTTTTCCAACATCCCACTTTTCTAAATCAGAAATGCTAGTTAAGCTCTTACAACTGTTGAACATGTCATGCATATCAGTAACCTTGTCAACATTCCAACCACTCAAAGGCTTAAGACTAGTTAAGCCAGTACAACTGTTGAACATGCCATGCATGTCAGTAACATTGCCAACATTCCACTCTTTCAGATCACTAATACTCTTCAACGATTCACAATCAGTGAACATGCCAGACATGTCAGTAACCTTGCCAAGTTTTGTTGCCCAATTACTCAATGCGCTTATATCAAATCCTTTTTCAGAATCAGCGCCTTCATTAGCGCAACTACTGAACATTCCGCTCATATTCTCTACATTATTAACATTCCAGTTTTCTAGACCAGAAAGGTCCTTCAAGCCACTGCAACCGTTGAACATGCCATGCATGTCCGTAACATTGCCAACATTCCATTTTGCTAGATCTGAAAGACTCTTCAAGCCACTGCAACCGTCGAACATACTATACATCTTCTTAATATTTTCAATATTCCAACCACTCAAAGGCTCAATGCTACTAATATTGTTGCATCCATAGAACATTCTAGACGTGCTAGTTAATTTGCTTGTACTGCTCTTATCTTTATTCCAATTAGCTAATTCTTCGATATTGTCAAGATTAGTGCACCTTGCAAACATGTCATCCATGGCAATAACGTTGCTGACATTCCATTTTTTTAGGCCAACAGTATTTTGAATCTGTGTCGCCGCAAACATTGCCCTCATGCCTGTAACGTTACTTACATCCCAATTTTCAAACGCCTTGGAAGATTGATCACCTCCACCAATGTTCAGGCAGTATCTGAACATGCTATTCATTGACTCTAAGCTTTTAGTTTTCCACTTTTCCAAACCAGTAAATTCTTTTATCTCGATGCAACCTTCGAACATACTATCCATATTTGTAACGTTACTGACATTCCAGTTACTCAAAGGTCCTAGCGAAGCAATCATCATTAGGCCCGCATATCCACCATTAAGTTTATCGTGCTCAGTGTTGTCATTAATAACAGCCGAGAACATGCTCTTCATGTTCGTAACCTTGCTAACATCCCAGCCACTCAAACCACTAATATCTTCTAAACCCGTGCACCCCTCAAACATGCTTTGCATATTTGTAACATTGCTCACATCCCAACCACGCAAACTGTTAAGATCAGTTAACGAGGAATTCTTAAACAGATAGGACATGTCTGTAACATTACTTGTATCAAACCTGTCGGCGCCATCAATAAAACTAATATTTTTCCCCGAAAAAAGACCCACATCATTCTTTGATAAACTACCGTACGCATACACATATGCATTCGAAAAATTAACTGAGCCACTATCACCGAGATTTGAAATTTCTTGTCGAATACTATCAAAATTACTAATTGGTGCATCAGCACTAATAGCACACTTGCTTCCACTACCAGAGCTAGGGCGGAATCGAATTGAAGCATTAGCGAACACGTCAGTAAATAAATAAGCCTCGCAAGCAGGAAGTTTTTTAACTTTATCTAGGCTTAATTTCTCCATACCACCAGTGCTGCGATCTTTGCCCTTAGTTTTGTTAGCGTCTTTGCTATCTTTTTTAGAATCTTTGTCAGCATTTTTGTCAGATTTGTCAGATTTACCAGATTTTACAGCATCTTTACTAGCATCTTTGCCAGATTTCGAACTCTTTCCAGCAGTATCAGCATCTTTGCCATCATTACCAGCACCTTTGCCAGCATTGCTGTTATCTACAGACCCCACCCCATTAGGATTTTTACTATCTACCTTGTTGCCTTTATTTTCTGTTACTTTATTTTCTTTACCAACTTCCCCATTAGCTGCACTGTTACCTTCTTTTTTATCTACCTCTTTAGCCTTCTTATCTCCTTTATCCCCTTTAACAGTCTCCCCTTTAGCTCCTTCTTTTTTACCAACCTTCTCTTTACCAGCTCCCCCTTCACCAGCTCCCCCTTCACCCGACTTACTTTGACCCCTATTATTCTCGGCAGCAGCAGCCAAAGCAGCAGCAAACAATGGATTCTTAGTCACCTTGGTATAAACCAACCCAGGCAGTACAGTTACGCTTAAAATCATAGAGACTAAACATAAAACGGCGCCAATTGCCGAAAGAATACGATGTTTCCTACTCTCCTTCATCAATCTTCCTCTCGAATGCGAATAAATACGCTACCAGCGCATAAACAGGACGCAAAAACAAATGCGCACCCATGAAGGTTCACCGGCGAACGCAACCTTTATACACAACTATTCACTAGTATACTCCTAAATGCGAAAAATCGATATAAAAAAATTATGCATAACGAATCCACATAACGAATCCACATAACGAATCCACACAACAGATCTACACAACGAAAATCCACATCAACGCATATTGCGATTATAAATTTCAGCCATACCTTTGAAAATCAAGTCAGGATCGTAAAAGTCAATCGTTTTCACGTCTTTTTCAAACAATCTACCCAAACCGCCAGTAGCAATTACCTTAAACGGCTCATCAATCTCAATCTTGAACTGCTCTATTGTGCGCTCAATTCCGCCCAAAAAACTGTAGTATAAGCCAGCTTGCATAGCAGGTCTAGTTGATTTTGCAAGAACAGACTTCGGCCGCGCAATTTCAACTTCCGGAAGCTGAGCCGTGTTATCCCACAATGCTGCAGCAGCAGTGCGAATACCGGTGCAAATCAAACCGCATGTAATAGCTCCACTTTTATCAACATAGTTGTAAGTGGTTGCCGTACCGAAATCTATTACAAGCACTGACCCACCGTACTCATTAAACGCACCAACGCAATCAGCCAAACAATCAGCTCCAAGAGAACGCGGCTCGTCAATACGAATATTCATGCCTGTTTTAACGCCAGGGCCAACAATCATAGGATCAACATGCAAAAACTTTATAATACTCGCGCGGAATGAGTGCATAACTTTTGGCACTACGGATGCAACAATAACATCCTCAACATCGCTCACCTTAAATCCGCTTAAATTAAGGAATTGCGTAATCATAATTCCGTACTCGTCGGAAGTGCGATTTGATTTAGTTGTCATGCGGTAGGTTCCAACAATGCGATTGTTTTCCAAAAACCCAAGCACAATATTCGTGTTGCCAATATCGACTGCTAATAACATTTCGCTCTCTTTCCTTAAGTTTTTATAAGCTTACGTAGTTACCTCGATAAATTACCTCGATAAATTAAATTAAATTAACCTACCTCACTACCTACCTACCTCATTACCTCACAATAAATCCCTGATTATACCCGTATTCTCGCAAATCCTTACACCACAAATCTAAACCATCTTTTAGCGTTATCCGTTGCCCCGGACTATCAGGAAGTTTCAACTTACTGCCATCATCTTGCGTAATTCCAGCATCAATCATATCTTGCGTATTCAAACGATCGCGAGACTTACGACTCCAATCGTAAGCTTTGCCAACAGTAGCTCTAAAATCGCTTCTAGCATAAACTTCAAAAGGCAAATATCTGTAGCCCGTATCAACATTACTAGCAACTGAAGCAAAAACTTTATTAAACTCTTGACCCCCAAAATAAGGTATATCAATACCTCTCAAGTCGCGAATTGTAGTTCTTTTCAAGAATGCAGTATTTTTCAATGTCGATACGTCTGCTGGAAAAGCACCGCCTTCAACCCTTGTACTAATACCGTCCGCATCGTGACATACGAAATTAACAAATCTCATTGCAGCTTCAGGTTTTCTACTAGACTGCAATATCGATAAAGCAGATCCGCCCATTTCAGCATTTCGCTTTTCGCCATTCATAGTAGGAACAGGCGCAACTCTCCATAAACCGGCCGTTCCCGGTACGTTTTCTAGTAAAAGTGACGGCATCCACGCTCCTGCAAAAACTGAAGCAATTTTACCTGACCCAAGTCCGTCTTTCCATCCTTGAGTCCAAGTGGTGGAACTTGTGTCAATAAGATCTTCATCGATCATTGACTGCCAAAACTCGGTAAATTCTTTAGTTCCTTTATCGTTACTTAAACGGAGAGTAACTGTTTTTCCATCGTGAGATGTTATAAATGGCCTACCGCCTGCAAGCCAAATCATCGCATTGTAAAAACTTGAATCTCCAGAATCGGCCGCAATATACACGCCTATATCTTTAAGCTTACGAGCTGCAGATTTGTAATCTTCCCAAGTGTGTATTTTCGAAACGTCAACACCTGCCTGATTAAATACGTCATCATTGTAAAACCAGGCCATAGGTCCAGAATCCATCGGCAATCCGTATGTGCGTCCACTTAATTGTACAGAAGACCACGTTCCAGGAGTGTAAAAAGTCTGTTCGCTTTGCACACGGTCTGTAATATCTAGCAGCTGGCCACTCACAGCGTACTGTGGTAGCGCATAATACTCAAGTTGCACTACGTCTGGCATACCGTAGCCATCTTGTATAGCTGTATTTAAATTATTGTAACCACTAGTATCTTTTATAGTTACGCGCACATCTGGGTTGAGTTTTTCAAACTTTTTAGCAAGCAGTTTCATACTTGGTTCCCAAGACCACACTGTAATATGAGTACGAGAATCTTGAGAGTCACATGCTGAAGAAGAAAATACTATAGCTAAAACGCAAAGTATTGATAGTACCGTGCGCTTTAGCGAATAGTAGTTTTGCCAAACTCTTCCAGACATTAGATTTTCCGTATGCTACTTAGTTACATATTTCTTGCGTTATAAAGTTTTTCACTAATAAATTACTTATATAAATTGCTCAAGTAAATTACTTACACAAATTACTTTGCAATTTACTCTAGTTACTCTAGTTACTCAACTGTTACTGACTTTGCTAGATTACGCGGCTTGTCTACATCGTAACCTTTAAGACCAGCCATATCCATAGCAAAAAGCTGCAACGCAACTACATCAACCAACGGGCTTAGCAAAGTCGGACATTGAGGACGCCAGAATACTATATCTGCATATCTAGCAACATCAGGGTCACCAATTTCCGCAACAGCTATTGTAAAAGCTCCACGCGCTTTAACTTCCTCTATTCCAGAAATTACTTTCGAATGAAGCACGTCTCTTCCACGCGACGACGGAACTATTACCACTACCGGCTCACCCTCGTCAACCAACGCAATAGGACCATGCTTTAACTCACCTGCAGCAAAACCTTCTGTGAAAGTATACGCTATTTCCTTAAGCTTAAGAGCACCTTCCATTGCCACAGGGTATCCTACATGACGTCCTAAGAATAAGAACGATTTTGCGTCTAAAGTATGTTGTGCGGCTTTCATGATTGAGTCGCTTTGAGTATCAAGAACATGCTGAATTTTATCAGGCATTTCTTTAAGCTGTTCAACAATTTGCTGAATTTCGTCACGATACATTGTGCCTTTAACTTGCGCTAAATAAAGACCGAGCATGTACGCTGCCACGATTTGCGCAACAAAAGCTTTTGTTGAAGCTACAGCAATTTCAGGACCTGCATGAGTGTAAAGCACAGCATCTGATTCTCTAGGAATACTTGAACCTTGAGTATTGCAAATCGCAAGCACACGACTACCCTGCTCGCGCGCGTGACGCAACGCCATAAGAGTGTCCATTGTCTCGCCAGACTGCGAAATTGCTACGACTAAAGTTCTATGCGTTAAAATTGGGTCTCTGTATCTAAATTCGTGAGCTAACTCAACTTCAACCGGCACACGCACCCAATGTTCAATAGCATATTTCGCAACTAAACCTGCATAACTTGCAGTTCCGCAAGCAACTACAATAATTTTGTCAACTGATCGAAGAACATCTTGTTTAATATGAACTTCGTCGAGAACAATATTACCTTTTGCATCGAAACGTCCACGTAAAGTATCTGCTACAGCATGCGGATCTTCATGAATTTCCTTGTCCATGAATGAATCCCAGCCGCCTTTTTCAACAGCAGATGCATCCCAGTCAACTGTAAAACAAGTAGGGTTTTTAATTATATTTCCGTCAAAATCAGTTAGCAGAAGACTTGCTTTACCGCTATTTTCCACGTCTCCTATGCATACTGCCTGATCTTGACCGACTTCTAGAACTTTATCAGTGTATGCAACGAAAGCTGCAACATCAGAGCCTAGGAAATATTCTCCTTCTCCAAGACCAACTACTAGAGGAGAATCGTGACGTACTGCAGCAACAATATTCGGCTGACGAACATCTACAGCTAGCAGCGTAAAAGCTCCTTTAAGCATTTTTGCTGTACGACGAAGAGCTGTAAATAAGTCTGGTTTTCCTGTTTCGTCTATTATTTCGTTCGCAATTTTGCCAAGTAATTTAGCAGCAACTTCCGTATCTGTTTGCGATAAAAACTCGTAGCCTTCCTCATGCAATTGTTCTTTTAACATAACAGCATTTTCAATAATACCGTTGTGTATAAGGGCGATTTTTCCGTCTTCGCTTGTATGAGGATGTGCGTTTTCGTCGCACGGAGCACCATTAGTAGCCCAACGAGTATGACCGATTGCAGCGCTAGATTCTGGCATTGGATTAGCTTTAATATCTTCTCTTAAAACAGCTAATCTTCCTGCCTTTTTGCGCACGGCTGTAATATCCATTCCGGGAGCAACCAATGCTACGCCTGAAGAATCATAACCGCGATACTCTAAACGTTCTAATCCGCCTAAACAAACTTCTAAAGGCTTTGAGCAAACTTTCCCAAAACCTGCGTATCCTACAATGCCACACATAATCTTCTATTGTACGTTATATGAGCGAGCGCACGCCAGAGAAGCGAATAAAAACTGTACAAAGCTACAAATAAGTACAATAAGTACGTAAAAAACGTATGAAAAATACGCTTTTTACGAAAATAATTACAATACGTGATGCAGAAAATCTTTAAAACGTTCTGTTTGAGGATGCTCAATAATATCAGCAGTTCCGCACTCAACAACCATTCCATCATCCATAAACACTACTTGATCCGCAACTTCTCTAGCAAAACCGATTTCGTGAGTTACTACAATCATTGTCATGCCATCTTTAGCAAGATTTCGCATAACATTTAAAACTTCGCCAACAAGCTCAGGATCTAACGCGGAAGTTGGCTCATCAAACAGCATAATTTCCGGTTTCATTGCGAGCGCTCTAGCAATAGCTACACGCTGCTGCTGTCCGCCTGAAAGTTCTGCAGGATAATGATTCATGCGCTCAGACATGCCAACACGTTTTAATTCTTCTATAGCTAAATCACGCGCTTCATTCTTATTGACGTGTCCAACGTGAACAGGTGCTTCCATAACGTTTTCTAGTGCTGTCATATGAGGGAATAGGTTGAAGCGTTGGAATACCATACCAAGTTTTGAGCGTTGTTGAGCAATTTCTTTATCAGTTAAAGCTTGCAAACATTCTTTGCCTTTGTGCATTACTTGTTTAACACCGATTCGCTCGCCGTAAATGTTTATACTTCCGCCGCTAAGAGTCTCAAGTTGGTTTATTAAACGCAATAATGTTGATTTTCCAGATCCTGAAGGTCCTAGAATAACAGTTACTGTACCGGGTTGGATTGTAATATTAACGTTTTTTAAGACTTGCAGTTTTCCAAAGTTTTTCTTCACATTTGTTACAGTTACTGCGGGAAGATTTTCTTTAGTAAGTTCGCTACTTTCCTGCTTGCTGCTTTCCTGCTTGCTAACTGCGGATTCGTTATTTTTAATAGTCATATTCTTGCCCTCACTTTAAGTATTTACTCTATCTAAAAGCTCTAAATTACGCGTTAAAACCTAGCATAGTTGCCTCGTTACGCTCTTTTATATTTTCTTTTTGAGCTTTTAAGGCTTCATCACCACGATTAGCTTTGTTATAATCCATTTTTCCTTGCTTGTGCATGTTTCTAGCTTCGAAACCTTTAGCAAAATGCTTTTCTAACATGTACTGCAAAACCATAAGAATTGATGTTATGACCAAATACCAAATGCTAGCCACAATAAGAAGTGGAATAGGCTTATAAATACGATTAGCAATTGCGTTTGTTGCAAACTGAAGTTCCAGCGTGAACGGCACTGCTAAAACTAAGGACGTAGTTTTTAGCATACCGATAGTTTCGTTTCCTAATGGTGGAACGATAATTCTCATTGCTTGAGGAAGAATCACACGACGCATTGTCAAAGCTCTACCCATGCCGAGTGCTTTTGCAGCTTCCACTTGCCCTGAATCAACTGCTTCTAATCCTGCTCGAACAATCTCAGATAGGTAAGCAGCCTCGTTTAATGACAAACCGATTAGCGCAGCATTTAGCGCAGTCATAATGAGATTAGAATCAACTGAGAAAAATTCTATAGATGTAAATGGTATTCCTAAGCTAATCTTTGGAACTAAAACAGAGAACATACCCCAGAATACTAGCTGCGTATAAACAGGAGTACCTCTGAAGAACCAAATAAAGAACCAGCTAACTGCACGTAGTACTGGATTAATTGATTTTCGCATCATCGCTAAAATCACGGCGAGAATAATAGCCACAACCATTGATATAACTGTAATACACAATGTCCAACATATTCCGGAAAGAACATTGTCGCTAATTAAATATATTCCAACTACATCCCACTCAAATCGAGGATTTGTAACTATTCCATACAAAAGAGAGCAGGCGATTATAGCAACAATAATTCCAGCAATAATCGGCCCGGGTTTTCTAACTGGCAAAATCTGCTCTTCACTACTTGAGAATTGTTTAATTGCATGTTTTGACATAGTTACTCCATATCATGCTGGTTTTAGAAATCTAATTGTTAAATCTTTTACTTAAAATAAACCATTTGATTGAATACGCATAATGCGACGCATACCCTGCAGTTTATAAAACTACAAGATATGCGTCGCTTTAAAAAAATCAGACTTCAGGATTTACAACAGGTTCTTTAATAGCAACTCCCTCAACACCCCACTTTTTCAGAATGTCTTTATAGACACCAGACTTCATGAGTTTTTCAATGCCAGCTTTAACAGCTTTAAGCATTTTGGAGTCACCCTTTTTAACAGCAGCACCCATTGGCTCTGAATCTTCACTATTTCCAATGATTTCAAGCTTTCCAGGATTCTTAATTGAAGCATATCCTGCTACTGGAGTGTCAGCATACATAAAATCAACTCTGCCTGAGATTAAAGCTGTAGTAGCATCTGTCTGCTCTTTGAAGCTCATAATTTCAAGCGGCTTGTCTTTCTTAGCTTCGCACTGTTTCTTAACATCTTCCATTGCCGTCTCGCTTACAGTACCTGTTTGAAGCGAAACCTTTTTACCGCACAAATTCTTTGTATCTACGTGATTAGGATTACCTTTTTGCACTTCGAGAGAAAGACCAGCGTTAGCGTACGTGACAAAATCAACTGTTTTCATTCGTTCAGAATTTACTGTAAACCCAGAAATACCAACATTATATTTGCTTCCAATTGCTGGAATAATAGAATCAAATGTCGCATGCATAATATTTGCTTTTAGACCCATTACTTTTGCTAAAGCTTTAGAGAAATCTACTTCGTAGCCAACTGGAGTTTTGCCATCGGATGCAAAGAACTCTGCAGGAGCATAGCTTACGTTTACGCCCACTTTTAGCTCTCCTGTTTTTGCTACATCTTCCGGAACCATTGCAGCAATTTTGTCATCTTTTTGTACGTGACTTACATCGTAGCTGCGCGCAACATCTGGATCGTTTTTACCTTTATGCTCGTCGGCAGGACCGCAAGCAGCAATTCCGAGTAAAGATACAGATACAGCAGAGGCAGCTACAATCTTCCATAACTTTTTCATTTTCTTCTCCTATAAGATTCAATAATTTTCAGTGATGCGTATAACTATACACTAGAACGTTGCTATTTTGCGGTACTTTTTTACAGAAAACTGTATATTATAGATTTTCTATGCGCTATTTTCGCTAGAAAACTTAACTTAACAAGAATAAAACCGTATATTATTCATAAAAATGAATAATATACGGCGTGTCGTATTTTATACTAAATTCGCTCTAAAAATAACGCAATTACGCTTCTCGCGCTTTCAAATTACGATATCTCATCTCACGTAACGCTTCACGCTTATCCTGCTCCTCACGCAAAGCTTGACGCTTATCAAACTCTTTTTTACCTCTAGCTAAAGCGATCTCAACCTTCACATAGCTGCCGCGAAAATAGAGTCTCAAAGGAACAACAGTATAACCCTTAGCTTCAGTCTGCCTAGAAAGCTTAGCAATTTCAGCAGAATGAAGTAACAATTTACGCTTACGTTTAGGAGCATGATTATTCCAAGTACCGTTTAAATATTCAGGAATATTTGCCCCTTCTAACCACATTTCGCCACGACGATCAATACTAACAAAAGATTCAGCAAGCGATGCCCTACCTTCTCGAAGCGACTTAACTTCAGTACCAGTAAGAGCAAGCCCAGCTTCATAGCAATCTTCTATAGCGTAATCGTGATGAGCTTTACGATTATTCGCAACCGTTACAGTACCGTCACTATCCGCTTTCTTTACCAAAACTTTTCCCTTCTTACAAATGCTTTAAATATGCTCTCCATAAAAAACGAAAGCACGCTACATTAAAATTTAGTAATGAATGTACTCAAAGTCTCCAGAGTTCTGAATAGTCTCATAGGCAGGAAAAGTTGGGAAACCAGTTCCACCTTCAGAAACAAGAACTGAACCATCCGAGTTCACTCTTTCAACAACAGCAACATGACCATACTGAGAACTTGCATTCCAACCATTCGCACGCTGGCCTCTAGCAAATACCATAACTGCACCTACGTGAGGAGTTCTATTAACTAAATATCCCAAACCTCTTGCAGTAACAGCCCAATCGCCACCATTGCCCATAAACGATCCAACTGGCAGTCCAAGCTGAGAACGTCTCAAATATGCCCACAAAGTGCATTGGCGAGGAGGATAAGAAGACCCTCCAGCAGTATTACCAGTATTGTGACCATAGCAACTACGCGAACCCTCTGCACAGTTTCCAGGAACCTCATAATTCATTCCGCTAGCTGAACCGCTAGATAACTTCATTGGAGGAAGTTCAATCCTAGCGTAAGACATTTTTCCACTCACCTGCTGACGGTTTCCAGCCCTAGGATCAGCTTTCGCAACAGCCTTATTAGCAAGAGCTCTAGCCTGAGCATCAATAGCAGATTTCATAGCAACAATTTCCGCAGCTTCACGCGCAGAGCGAGAAGTCAAATCGTTTTTTTGACTTTCAAGTTGCTTACGAATATTCTCACCTTGATCTCGAAGATTCTGCAAAGCTTGACGCTTATCGTTAGCAGCTTTAGCAGCAATCTGAGCACTTTGAGATTGCGCATCCGCTTGCTGCTTAAGTTTTGAAATTTCAACTTCTATAGCAGACAAACGCTGACGGCGATTCATAGAAGTATTAAGTTTTACAGCAGCATCATTTGCAGCATTTGACTCGCTACGAGCTATAGCAGCCTCAGACTGAAGTTTACCCACAAACTGCTCTGTTGTAGTGGAATTAGTCACCATGCCCATAACATCTGAAGCGTAAGAACCGTGGAAACTTTTGCGAGCAACCTGTGCTACAGCAGCCCTAGCATCATCAAAATCAATGCCTGTTTGTTTAATTTTTTCTTCTAACGCTTGCTTATCTTTTCTAGCTGATTCCAAACGTTGATTTGTTGATTCAACTAAGCTTCTTGCCTGATCAGCCTGAGCATCAGCCTGATTTGCAGCAGCAATCTGACTAGGAATTTTATGCTCATTCAAATCATTAAGCTCAATGATCTTATCCGCAAGTTTTTTATTTACTCCAGCAAGCTGACTCTTAAGCTTTTCGTTATCTCGTACTTTGCGCTGATACTCTTTCATACTGACAGCATTTGCAGAAGAAGCAGTAGCTAGCGTGCCAAATGTACCAGCCGAAAGCATCATAGCAGCTGAAACAACAAAACTCACAACCACGTGAGATTTAAAACACGCACACATGTTACTAACTGCTCTATGCGATTCTTTGCTACTCATATCGCTTCCCCTTTTCGACATAACTATTTCCGAATTATACAGCGAATACTCGAATCGCAGCAAAATAACAAACACTGCGAAAAATACTACTGAAAATATTGCTGAACATACTGCGGAAAAAGCAAAAATTTAAGCGCGCAAATATCTTCTTAATGCTATCGCTGAAGCAACAATCGATAAGAATACTGCGCCAACAACAAGCACTGGAACAGTCATCCACACGTTAGATTGCGTAATAAACGGCATCCAACGCACGTTCTGCGCCATCCAATCTGTTACAAGCAGTTTTACCATAAGACTTAATGCACCACCCGCAAGAAGCGAACCTATAAGTGAGGCGAACGCTCCTTCCAAAATAAACGGCATTCGAATAGTCGAATTTGAAGCACCAACCAATCGCATTATCTCAGTTTCTTGTCTTCTAGAAGCCGCAGACATTCGTATAGTCGTGCTTGTAAGCATAATTGCTACAATAATCATCACTGCAGCAAGCACAACTGTGACGGCAGTTGCACGATTTAGAACACTAAATACCGGATCAAAAATCTGCCTTTGATCAACAACTTCTTCAACGCCGTCTCTTCCAGAAAGCACTTCTGAAACTACTTGATATTTCATAGGATTCGTGAGTTTTAGTCTTAAAGAATCTTGCATATCTGCAGCAGTTAAAGTTCGCCCCTGAAATACTCCGTTAGGATACTGTTTTAAGAAAGTATTCTTATAGAATTCTTCGCGACTCACGTACGTAATATTCGAAACGTCATCACCTAATTCTTGATTTATGACATTTTCTAGTTTAACTATTTCATCTTTCGTAGGTGCTTTTCCGGAAGCGCATGAAGGTGATTGACTTGTACCGTCAGGGCAAAGCCAAGCAACTACCTCAACCTTATCGTACCAATCGCCTTTTGCTTTCGTAATTTGCACCTGCATAAGCACAGAAGTACCTATAAACAAGAAAGAAATGAAGGTTACAAGCATAACTGAAAGAATCATAGAAACATTGCGGCGTAAGCTAATGCAAGTTTCAGAGAAGATGAATCTTAAACGCATTACTTCACTCCTTCATTGCTTGAACTGCTATCAGAATTTTGCGATTCTTTATTATTTTCATTATTTGCAGAATCGCGTGAATCAGATGAGGATGATTTTTTAGTTGGCGGCGCAGGAGGCATAGGTATAGGAGCACCAGAGTCTTGTATATTACTAGAATTATTTAAATCATCAACGTTATTTTTGCTATCTTCTGCGCTATTACTATCAGTTTCAGCTTTAAGAGTTGATTCTGCCGATTTTGTAGCGTTTTCTGTAGCGTTTTCTGTAGCATTTTCTGTAGCATTTTCTGTAGCATTTTCTGCGGAAGTACTATCCTCAGAAATATTTTCTGCAGGAACTTCTGAAGAACTTAAAGAAGATTCATTATTTTCATTACTATCGGAAGATTTTTCTGTAGTATCTTTTTCTACAGTATCTTTTTCTGTAGTAGGCTTTTCTGCTGTAATATTTTCTGCAATATCTTTAGAATCTGCCGAAATTTCAGCATTTTCCACATCTGAAGAGACTTCACTACTTTCTTTTTCTTCTAAATTAGCAGATTTAGCTAAATCTGCAGAAGAAGAAATATCAGTAGCAACTAATCCGCGACCCCAAGTCATAGTAGTTTCCAAAGATTGGAAAACTTCACCATAACGACCAGTTCTTCCAGAATGAACTGACTGAGCGAGTCTAGCTATTCCTTCATTCCCAGAGCCATTTTGCAAAGATTGAGCAACTAAATCAACAGTTTTCTTAGCTTGTGCTGCACGCTGAGCTTTTTTAGAAAGACGCCTGTGACGTTCTGTATGATTGTCAAAAGCAAAATTAGTATTCATAGCGTTCTGAGAAGAACTATCGGCGTCATTCTCAATAGACTGCTGAGCTTTAGCTTTTTGCTCAACATCACTATCTGGGAAGTAAAGCGCAGAATCGTACGAACCCTCACGCTCATCGCGCACAATTTTTCCAGCATGAAGTTCCACAACACGCTTACGCATAGAGTTAACTATTTCCTCATTATGCGTAGCCATAACAATCGTTGTACCAGTTCTGTTAATAGCATCCAAAACTTCCATAATTCCAAGAGAAGTAGTTGGATCCAAATTACCAGTAGGCTCATCTGCAAGAATAATTTGCGGATGATTCACATAAGCGCGAGCAATCGCAACTCTCTGAGCTTCACCACCTGAAAGTTCGTGAGGATAGTTATCTTCCTTACCCGTAAGACCTACTGTTTCAAGAACTCTAGGCACAAGTGAACGAATAGTAGAACGACTCGTACCAATCACTTCAAGAGCAAAAGCAACATTCTGCCAAACAGTTTTATTATTAAGAAGCTTATAATCCTGAAAAATGAATCCAAGAGAACGACGATACTGCGGAACCTGCCTATTAGATAACCTACGTAAATCGTTCCCAGCTACGTGAATTTCACCACCATTAGCTTCTTCTTCTCGCAAAAGAAGACTTAAAAGCGTAGTTTTTCCAGAACCGGAAGCTCCAACTAAGAATACAAAATCACCACGGTCAACGTTCAAAGAAATGCTATCAAGAGCAGGTCTTGTACCTCGAGGATAAATTTTCGACACATGCTCCAACGAAATCAGTGACATAACTAACTTTCCTTCCGAACGACGCAACCGATATATGATTTACTTTTAAGACTCTTGCGATTCTTTTTCTGCCTCACGTTGCGCTTCAACTCGCTGCTCGTGACGCCAACGGATACCAGCTTCAATAAAACCGTCAATATCGCCGTCAAAAACAGCTTGAGTTTGTGAAGTTTCGTAGCCAGTACGCAAATCCTTTACCATCTGATAAGGGTGAAGCACGTAGGAGCGCATCTGATCTCCCCAACTTGCCTTAATATCTCCAGCAAGCTCCTTCTTTTTTGCGGCTTCCTCTTGATGCTTAAGAACAAGCAAACGTGACTGCAAAACTGCCATTGCAGCAGCACGGTTTTGAATCTGGCTTCGCTCATCTTGCATAGAAACAACCAAGCCGGTTGGCAAATGCGTAATGCGCACAGCAGAATATGTAGTATTCACGCCCTGGCCTCCTGGTCCTGAAGCCTGGAAGGTATCTACGCGAATATCTGAATCTGGAATATCAATATGATCCGTAGCTTCAACAAGAGGAATTACTTCAACAGCGCTAAAACCAGTTTGGCGACGGCCTTGATTGTCGAACGGCGAAATACGAACCATTCTGTGAGTTCCACCTTCTACAGAAAGACGACCATACGCGTAAGGAGCATCAACTTGGAAAGTAGCGGATTTAATACCAGCTTCTTCTGCATAAGATGTGTCCATCATCTTAGTTTTGTAGCCATTTCGCTCAGCCCAACGCAAGTACATACGAAGCAACATTTGAGCAAAATCAGCAGCATCCACGCCACCCGCACCAGAGCGAATCGTAACAACTGCAGAACGAGCGTCATACTCGCCGTCAAGAAGAGTCTGAACTTCCATATCATCCAACTCGTGAGCAATACTTCCAAGCTCTTCTTGAGCCTCACTCATTGAATCAGCATCGCCT
The DNA here is from genome assembly GCF_050320365.1 of Gardnerella sp. 2492. Taxonomy (NCBI): domain Bacteria; kingdom Bacillati; phylum Actinomycetota; class Actinomycetes; order Bifidobacteriales; family Bifidobacteriaceae; genus Gardnerella; species Gardnerella sp. 2492. Next base: position 487,012 of record NZ_CP186952.1, read on the forward strand.
TCTTCTTCACCAAGTTCAATTAAAGTCTTAGTGTCTTCAATGCGCTGCTCAACAGCTTGTAAACGCTTCAATTGAGACTGAGCTGCCGAAAGCTTACTCGTAACCTGCTGAGCATGCTCAGAATCATCCCAAAGCCCAGGCTCTGCAGCCTGCTTTTCTAAATCAGCAATAGTGGACTTCAACGAATCAACGTCTAAAGCTTTAGCAATCGAAGAATACTTTGCTTCAACATCATTTAACGCTTGGGCAAAATCAAATTCCGCCATTTACTTAAAGTTCCTCTTTATATACTTGTCTTACGCAATCACTATTCGCAAAACTATTACCAAATAAACTTTTTACTATATAAGTTTAGCGTACAGTCAAAATTTCCGGACCATTCTCAGTGATTGCAATCGTATGCTCAGTGTGTGCACCGCGAGAACCATCAGCAGAACGAAGAGTCCAACCGTCCTTAGGATCCTGGTAAATCTCGTCAGTAGTCTTTAAGAACCACGGCTCAATAGCAATAACCAAACCTGGGCGAAGCTTGTAGCCGTGATGAGCAGTGCCATCGTTAGGAACGTGCGGATCGCCATGCATAATATGACCGACTCCGTGGCCACCAAACTCAAGGTTTACGCTATAACCATACTCGTGAGCAACGCAACCAACAGCAGCAGAAATATCCCCAAGACGGTTTCCAGGCTGAGCCATATTTATACCAGCCTCCAAAGCTTCCTCAGTGCACTTAATCAATCGCAAATCCTCAGGATCAGCATTCTTTCCAACCACGAAACTAATAGCAGAATCTCCAACCCAGCCATCGACGTTAATTGCCAAATCAAGAGTTAACAAATCACCGTCTTTAAGATTGTAATCAAAAGGAACTCCGTGAAGAACAGCATCGTTTACAGAAGTGCAAATATAGTGCGCAAAAGGACCAGTACCAAAATCAGGAGCGTAATCAACATAGCAAGAAGACGCACCTTTACGGCTCATAATGCGCTGGCGAACGAAGTCATCAATTTCGAGGAGATTCGTTCCAACTTTTGTCATTGCTTTCAAATCTTTAAGAATACTACCTACGAAGCGACCTGCAGGCTTCATCGCTTCAATTTCAGCTGGAGTTTTAAGTTCAATCATGCTTTAAGACTAACGCGCAGGCACGAAAATATCGCAAAATATAGCGAAAATATGGCAAAAATACTAACTAATAGTGTCGCTTAATACTTGTAAGCTAATCTCATGTCTAACAACAATGAAATTAATAAAGATAATAAGGAATCGCAGAACGAAATTTCTCCTGTAAATTTTGATCCTGCCTCCTTCTCGTCGGTTACTCGACCACAAGATGATTTATTCCGTTACGTGAACGGCCCTTGGATTGACACTTACACTCTTCCAGAAGACAAACCAATGTTTGGTGCGTTCCACAAGCTTGCAGAAGATGCAGAGACGCAAATTCGAGATATTTTAGAAAGCGAAGATTGCCCAGCTAAAAAGTCGCGAATCTTATATCGCAACTATTTGGATACTGCAGCTATTGAAAAAGCTGGAATCACGCCAATTAAAAGCGATTTAGACGCTGTTGACGAGGCTAGTAGCAAGGAAGATTTAGTTCGCACTCTCGGCACGCTTAATCCATACGGCGGTCCGGATGCAATGTTCTATTTTGGTGTTTATGGAGATCCTAAGGATCCTAAAACGAATATTATGCATATTGAGCAGTCTGGATTGGGTTTGCCTGACGAAGCATACTATCGCGAAGATAATTACGCTCCAATTCGCGCTGAATATGTAAAAATGGTAGCCTCATTGCTGCGCTTAGCTGGTTACGGAGATGCCGCTACTACACAAGCGCAAGCCGAGCGTTTCTTGAATGTTGAAACACAAATCGCAAGCAAGCACTGGGATAATGTTGCAACTCGCGATTCTCAAAAAACTTATAATCCTTACAATTATGCAGATTTGGCAAAAACACTTGAAGCGCTGAATCTTGACGCTTTCTTAGATTCTGCTCAAAAAGCTTACGATAATTGCGAAGAAGCAAAGCTTCAGCCAATCAATCTTCGTGAAGCTTTTATCAAAGTAGTAGTTCACGAGCCAAGCTTTATAGAAGGATTGAATAAGATTTGGCAGGAAGCCGACTTAGAAGATCTAAAGCTTTGGGCACGCGTGCACGTGATTTTGTCTTGGGCAAGCATGTTAAGTGAAGATTTTGCACAAGCACGATTCGACTTCTACGGCAAAGTGCTTTCTGGAGCCACCAAGCCACGCGACCGTTGGAAGCGAGCAGTAGGAGTAGTTGACGATGCTTGTGGAGAAGAAGTTGGCCGCGAATATGTTCGCTTGCATTTCCCTGAATCTTCTAAAAAGTATATGCAAGGCTTAGTTGACAATCTTATTAACGCTTACCGCGAGTCTATTTCGCACAGCAGCTGGCTTGGTGAAGAAACTAAGGCGAAGGCTTTGGAAAAGCTTAGCAAGTTTGAGCCAAATATTGGTTACACAAACCATTGGGTTGACTACTCTGCTCTAAATATTAAGGAAGATGCTGGTTTAGTTGAGAATATGCGCGAAGTTTCTCGATTTGGCTTTGGTAGGAATACTGCAAAAGCTGGAAATCCTGTGGATCGCGAAGAATGGCAGATGACTCCGCAAACTGTTAACGCTTACTACGATCCGCTGCTGAACGTAATTGTGTTCCCAGCTGCGATTTTGCAACCACCATTCTTTAACCCAAGCGCTCCAGATGCGGCAAATTACGGCGCTATTGGCGCAGTAATCGGACACGAAATCGGCCACGGTTTTGACGATCAAGGTTGCGAATACGACGGCGACGGCGTTCTTAACAATTGGTGGACTGAGGAAGACAAAACCAACTTTGCTGAGCGCACTAAAAAGCTTATTGAACAATACAATGCTTTTACACCAACGCAGCTGATTGTTAAATACTCTCACTTAAAGAGCAAAGAAGAGCGCAACGCAATGCCTCACGTAAACGGCGCTTTAACAATCGGCGAAAATATTGGCGATTTAAGCGGCGTAACTATTGCGCTTAAAGCCTATGCTTTCGCATTACAAAAGAACAATGGACTAGAAGTCGACGGAAGTGACGCTGCTATTCGCGAAACTTTGCTGAACGCTCCTAAAGTAGATGGCTTCACTGCTTTGCAGCGATTCTTCTTAAGCTACTCTCTCGTATGGCGTTCTAAAGCTCGTAACGAGATTGCGGAGCAGCTACTTCAAATCGACCCGCACTCCCCTGCAGAATGCCGCACTAACGGCATTGCTCGAAATGTAGACTTGTTCTACGATGCGTTCGATGTTAAAGAAGGCGACGAAATGTGGCTCGACCCTGCTGAGCGCGTACACATTTGGTAAAGCAATAGTGCGTTTGCTTGTCTTGCGCATATAACACGCAAATAATTTTCTTACTATAAAGCAACATAATGGGAACGCTACATTAGTAACGTTCCCATTATGGATATATGGGGTTATTGGCTAAAAGTGTGTAAGAAATCATGCCTCATGCATTGCAATACAAGCGTTTTGCGGTAATCGAATCTGTTTAGAGACCCTCGCGCAGTACGCTAACTGCATTAGTGTCTCTAGTTAGCTGTTTAGAGACCCTCGCGCAGATGGCGCGCTGCATTAGTGTCTCATGACCGTTATTTTCTCAGTCTGCTGACTGAATTAGTAACGGTGTTTGGGTAATTACCGTTATTTTCTCAGTCGACCATCTGAATTAGTAACAGTGTTTGAGTGATTACCGTTACTTTCTCAGTTAGATAACTGAATTAGTAACGGTGCTGAAGCTATGGTTTATGCACAGAATATTCATCAGCTTAGCTTTACACACTTTTGAGCCTATACCCCAAAAATATAAAGTAAACAAAAAGCCTGCAAACGTTTAATAACGTAAGCAGGCTTTTTAAATAATCTTATTAATTAGATTATCAGATTTCACACTCCGAAAGCGTAGGTCTTCGTATCAGTCAAGTTGTTATTCTGATCGTAAGCTTCAAAATGCGTCCAGTAAATTCCTGGGTGTGGATACCAAGATGCCCACGGTCCATCAAAACTTGCAACCCACTGCTTAGCGTTGTAATCGTAGATCTTAATCTTAGTATAACCTTTAGGATTATTAGTCACAGCACCAAGAAGAACATGATTACCCTGCCATGCAGCATAAGTTCCAGAAACAACAGTGCTATTATTAACCATGTAATGGAAAGCAATTGTCTTTTCTAAGATAACCTGACCGGTTGAAGGATCACGAACTTCGCAATGAAGCCAATAATCACCAGGATTGGTTACCCAAGAAGACCAGTTTCCTGTGCTCCAATCAGAAATAGTAGCCCACTCGTTAGTTTTCAAATTATATGAAAGCCAGCGATACTCAAGCTGCTTGTCGGTGTAAGCATTTGCACCAACGGCAATATCGTTATCGCGAACAATCCAAGCAAAATCAAGACGTTTTGGTGTAGATCCACTCTGTGGATAATCTGTATCGCCAACCTGGGTTGACAAAGTTAAAGCGCACACACTTCCGTAAGAAGTACCTGCTCCTTCACCATATCCGAAGGAAATATTCTCTGGATTCAAAATCTGATAAAGATGAGCGTTGTCAATATTTGCAACACCATTGGCGTCATGTAATGCTTTTTCCTCATTGGCGCTCCAATCGTTCATTGCTTCTTCAGCAGATTGTCCCCAAGCAAGGTTTTCACCCCAAGCCTTACGGCCTTCATAATTTGGATCACTTACACCATCTGCAGCAAAATGTCCAACTTTGCCATGCGCAATAGTCTCTGCTACACGACGATAAGCGTCCTCTTCATTAGCACGATCATAACGAATACCGTTTATGTACTGTTCTTTACTAAGACCCTTAGAAGAGACATAATCAGCAAGAGGCATACCATTCATAAGAGTGGTACCATCTTCATAATACTTTGAACGCAAATTACGAATTTCATTTAAAATATAGCTTGCAAGCTGCGGATTTTTAATTTGCCAATTAGTGTTTACATTTGCAACACTATTATTTTCTACAGTAAACGAAGCGTTAGCAGAGCCTGCAGTAGGTATAATCATTGCTACACATGCGATAGCAGATGCTGCAACTGTTAGGCACTTCTTTGCAGAAAACTTATGCATCTTATGCCACATAAACGTAGTCCTCTCCATAAGCGATTTACAACTACTTTTTAGTAATTTTTGATTCATAAAAGATCAACAATAAGTGAACTTAAGTTTTACTTACGTATGTATGTAAAAACAAAAACTACCTTCGCTAAGTATATCAATCTACGCATATTTTCAAATAACAAAATTTGCGATTAAATATCCTTTTTTATTAATTTTGTCAATAGTTTATAAGCATTGTGGATAAAACCTAGGCTGTATCCACAATGAAAGATTTTTATAGCATAATCATTGCGAAAAGTTCATAGTTGTTATCACTGCGGTATTTCCTAGTAGCTGCGATGCTCAGGGACTACGATGGCTCTGTATTTCGGGGCTGAAATAACCGCAGTCCAAACGTGAAAGGACATATTATGGTACAACAACAGTCCACGGTGACTATAAGCGGATATGTAGGAGCTGAACCAATTAGTTTTGGACACAGCAATAATCCGCCAGCCTGCTCACTTAGAATTGCATGCACACCATCGTACTACTTAGCAAGCGAACAACAGTGGCGTAATAAACCTACTACATGGATGACCGTTAAAGCCTATCGTGGGCTTGCTAACAACGTATTACGTAGCGTACATAAAGGTGACGCAATAGTAGTATGCGGAAATCTAAATACTGAAACGTGGAGCAAGGACGGAAACGACCACAATAGAGTAATTTTAGAAGCTTCCGTAATTGGACATGATTTGAATCGCGGCACTACTAAATTTGTGAAACACTCAACAAACAACACAAGTAACTCGAGTGGCACAAGTAGCGCAAGCAGCGATAACTCACAAGCTAACCATGAGAATTATGAAGATGACGAAAATTATGAAGATTTTGGAGGTGATGTGGATATGTAATTTTGTAAAATAAAATATAAAATTTATAATTTTATATTTTATTATTTTATTATTTTGTTATTTCCACTTATTTTTTTTTAATTTGCCGCCAAGAACAATGCTATTAGTAGTATCAATACGCGTTACGATACGAAAATAGCAAAATTCCTGGCGGCAAGTTTTAATTTATAAGCACTTACGCAAGCAGAACGTTACGCAAGCAAAACGTTACGCAAGCAAAGCGTTTACGCGCTCAGCAATGCGGCTAGCAGCAGCATCAACTGGAACTGCTTCAACGTTTGAACCGTCTCGATCGCGGATTTCAATCGTTCCATTGTTCACAGTATCGCGGCCAGCTACAGCGATCAGCGGAACGCCAACAAGCTCAGCATCCTTGAACTTTACGCCTGGAGAAACCTTTGGACGATCGTCGAATATTACTTCAATTCCCTGCTGACTAAGCTCTTCAACCACCTTTTCAGCAGCATCGAAAGCAACCTGATCCTTGCCAGTAGCAACAACGTGAACTTGAGCTGGAGCAATTGCCATTGGCCATGCAAGACCAGCGTCGTCGTGATGCGTTTCTGCCAAGCATGCAATCACACGGCTAACGCCAATACCGTAGCAGCCCATCCAAACTGGTACAGCTTTACCGTTTTCGTTAAGAACGCTTAAGCCCAAAGCTTTAGAATACTTTAAGCCAAGCTGGAACACCTGGCCGATTTCCACGCCACGCTCGAAACTCAATGGACCGGAACCATCTGGGCTCATATCGCCGTCGCGAACCTGGGCTGCTTCAACAACACCATCAGCCTCAAAATCGCGTCCATAAACAGCGTTATAAACGTGCTTTCCGTCTTCGTCAGCTCCTGTAATCCAGGCGCTACCCTTTGCAACGTGAGCATCCATCAAGTAGCGGACAGGATTTTCAATTCCACTACCATCTTTGCGAGCTTGAGGACCTAATACGCTAAAGCCAATGTAGCCCTTAACAAACTCAGGATGAGCCTTCAAATCATCCTCAGTTGCCTCCTCAATTTCTGCAGGAGCAAACTGAGCTTCAAGACGCTTCATATCTACTTGGCGATCACCTGGAATACCAATAGCCACGATTTCGCGCCATGGCTCCTCGTGCTCACCACCCTCAGCGTCAGCTGGATGCTTAACAGCAATAATCAAGTTCTTCAAAGTATCGGACGCTTGCCATTCGCTGCCATCTTTACGCGGATGCAAATCGTTGGAAACCTTGACCAAAGCCTCAATTGTCTTAGCGTCTGGAGTTTCGAGAGCTTCTGCAGCAGGAGTTGCTGAGTAGTCAACATCCGCAATTTCTGGAGTGGTAAGAGCCTCAACATTCCAAGCTTTTCCAGAAGGAGCGAGCGCAAAAGTATCTTCACCAATTGGCATTGGAGCCAAGAATTCCTCAGAATCGGAGCCACCCATAGGGCCGGAAACAGCGTGAACAATCACGTATTTAATGCCTAAACGGTCGAAAATTCGAGCGTAAGCAGCACGCTCTTCAACATAAGCAGACTTCAAACCATCTTCGTCAATCGAGAACGAATAAGCATCCTGCATAATAAACTCGCGACCGCGGATAAGACCTGCGCGAGGACGGAATTCGTCGCGATACTTCGTTTGAATCTGATACAAAGTAACCGGCAAATCCTTGTAAGAAGAATACATATCCTTAACAAGCAATGTAAAAACTTCTTCGTGCGTTGGAGCAAGAAGATAGTCAGCCTCATGACGATCCTTAAGACGGAAGATGTTGTCGCCGTATTCTTCCCAACGGTTTGTAGCCTCATAAGGCTCGCGCGGAAGAAGCGCTGGGAAGTGGACTTCCTGCGCACCGATACCGTTGATTTCTTCGCGAATAATCGCCTGAACCTTGTTTAAAACCTTGAGTCCAAGCGGCAACCAAGTCCACACACCTGGGGCAGATTTACGAATATAGCCTGCGCGCTGCATAAGTTTTGCGGAAGTCACGTCCGCGTCTGCTGGATCCTCGCGCAGCGTACGAAGGAATAACTGAGACATACGAAGTACATTGGAATTCATGCGTTCCAATCTATTTGCGCATGAGGACATAAACACTTGTTTACGTTACTAAACAAACTCACAATACGTAATTTTCAGCTACTCAATTTTCAGCTAAAATTCGTTATCGAAGGAAAACTCTTCATTATCTGCGTAATTTACAGCGCCAAAAATGTCAAACTCTTGCTGATTTGCAGAATCATCTTCCGCATTATTTGTTACGAAAGCAGCAGCACCGTCGCTAGCAAGCAACTCACTCGCACGCTTTGAAGCCTCACGCAAAGATCCATCTAACAGTACAGCATCCGCCGAAACACTAAACGCGCGATCGTTAATACCTTCCAAATAAAGCCCACCCAGATTTTCCACGCGAGAAAGTGCCACATATCCCATTCCTGGAGCGAAAGTTCTACGCAAATCCATTACCGCAGCATCGAGCGTCATGCCTTGCGACTTATGAATCGTAATTCCCCACGCGCACCGAAGCGGCACTTGATTCACACTAGCAAGCACAGTTTCGCCGTCGGTCATCTCCCAAGCAGCAGGCTTAAGAGTTACAATATTTCCATTTTCAAACTCAACAATCGGCCATCCACCTTTAGATTCAGGCGCAAAACGCAAAATTCGACCAACAGAGCCGTTCACATACTGCTTTTCCTGGTCGTTTCGCAACGCCATCACAGCAGCTCCGGCCTTCAAAACTAAACGCTCCGGAGCGAGCATATTCTTCTTTAAACGCTCAACAAGATTTTTAGGCCCGGCTTCCGTTGCCACAAATTCGTGAGGCTCAGCATCAATTGCTGAAAGCTGCACGTTATTTAATCCGTCCGCCTGCGCGTTAGTAGGAAAAAGATGCACTGCAACTTCATCGTCTTGCGGATACTCACCAAGCCGGCTGGCCAACACTTGCTTATCTTCGTCACTTACGCAACCGCTACGAATATCTGTTAAAACTTCAAGCAACTTTCCGTCATCTTGACGATGCTGCTCAGTTAAGTAGCACACAGTCGGCTTTAAAGCATCCCAGGCAAAAGATTCCGTAATATAGCCTTCTGGATTTTTGCCGGCAGCAGCATACTTTTCGCGCGACGCAATAAACTCCTGACTCGGCTCGAACACATCGCGATTTCGCATAGAAGTGCTTACAGGCGGCAGCTGGAAAAAGTCACCTGAAATAATTACTTGAAGCCCACCGAAAGGCGCGGGATTTTTGCGCACCTTCCGGCACACTTCATCAACCATGTCAAAAAGCCAAGCGTGAATCATTGAAACTTCGTCCAGCACGAGCACATCTGTGGCTTTTATGCGCTTCCCTCGCCTAGCTCTAATGGTTTTAAGAAGCGTATCCGTGAGCGCGTTTGAAACTCCAACTCCGCTCCACGAGTGAATGGTTTGACCGTTCAAATGCGTTGCAGCAATACCAGTAGAAGCAGTTACAGCCACACTTAAACCGTTTTTTCGCATTTCGCGAATAGCAGCGTTTAATACGTAGGTTTTACCTGCACCAGGAGCACCGGTAATGAACGCGCTAGCGCCAGCGTCGATTATGGTTAAGGCTTCGGATTGCTTCATTGGCAGTACCCTTTATTTGCGCTATTGCGTTTAGTAAGTTTAGTAGTCACGCTTTTCTGCGGAATTTACGTCCTCTAATGCTTCACCACGGCGCTCGTAGTCGCGAAGCAAGCTCGTGCTTTCAATATGCTGCGCACCAGCTTTTGCTTGAGCCTCGCTTGGGCCTGGCGCTGGAACGAACATCATATCACGATAGTAACGAAGCTCGTCAATCGACTCAATAATATCCGCGAGCGCACGGTGGCCGCCGTGTTTTGCCGGCTTATTGCGGTAAACGTCCGGGTAAAGTCTGCGAGAAATCTCTTTCAACGTGCTTACGTCGATTACACGATAGTGCAGATTTGCCATTAAATCTGGCATGTAACGGTCGAGGAACTTTTTGTCGGAGCCGACGGAATTTCCAGCAAGATGAGCTTTTCCTCGATCCGGCAGGAAGTGCTTTACGTACTCAACTACCTGCTTTTGCGCTTCTTCCAAAGTCAAACCGTTCTTATTCCACTCGTCAACAAGTCCGGAAGAAGTGTGCATATTGCGTACAAAATCGTTCATATGAGCCACAGCAGCTTCGCTTGGCTTAATCACTAAATCAATTCCGTCGTCCAAAACTTTCAGATTAAAGTCGGTTGGAACTACAGATACTTCGCATAATTCGTCGTGGAAAATATCGAGTCCCGTCATCTCGCAATCAATCCAAATTAAGCGCGATTCCTCAGGCGTAAACGTAAGATCTTCCTTAGCTTCAGCCATTTTCGTTCCTTTCCTAATATTTTTTCGAACTCATCAGCCTACATCTTCGTACCGACTATTAGACCATAAAATTAATTAAACAAATCATCATGAGAGCCCGTTCTAGTGAGTACAAGCTGCAATTCTTCTTTCTCAATCTTATAAATTAGAAGCCAATCCCCCTCAATATGAATTTCCCTATACCCTTTCCAATTACCAGTAAGAGAATGATCTTTATATCGAGTAGACAACAGTTGCTTATCTTGTTTCATTAGGGCATCGATTGCATGCTTGAATTTTATTGGATCTACATGCTTTTTCAATAAAGCTTTGAACTCTTTTTTAAATTGAGTTGTACGAAATACTGATTTAAGCATCTAATAAATCCTGCATAAGGTCATCTGTGTTATTAAATGATTTTCCATCATGAGCTTCAGCTTGACGACGAGCTTCAACACTTTCACGGCTTTCACGAGTAATCAAAAAAGGCATAGCCTGATCAACAATTGACTGTCTTAAAAAGACATTAATCGCAGTCGACAAATCCATTCCCATTGAAGAAAATAATTTTTTTGCTTCCTCTTTAACTCTAGAATCTGTGCGAAAACTCACAGTTGCTTGATGCGTATTTTCAGCATATTTACTTTTGACGCTATCGCTAACCAATATTGCAGACAATTTTATACACACTTTCTAATGATTTTTATTTTTATTAAATTGCTATTGTAATACAATATACATACAACAGCAATCATAATGTTTAAACAAACAAAAACGACGAAAAGCAGGCAAGTTGTAAGTAACTTGCGTAACTTTTCGCCGTTTAGTGCAAAATTAGTTGCGACTTATACGCGACTTATACGCGCAATTTACGTAACTCTCAACTTATACGCGATTTAGTTGTGGAAACCGCTGTAGTTTGGCGCTTCTGCAGTCATCACAATATCGTGAGGATGAGATTCGCGAAGACCTGCATCCGTAATGCGAATAAAGCGGCCACGCTCCTGCATTTCCTTAATATTGTGCGCACCAACGTAGAACATGGACTGGTGCAAACCGCCGAGCAACTGGTAAAGCACAGCGTTAAGTGGACCGCGGTACGGAACTTCACCTTCAACGCCTTCTGGAACCACCTTATCGGAGCTGGTAACGTCTGCTTGGAAGTAACGATCCTTCGAATAAGACTTCTTACCACGAGGAGCCATTGCACCAAGAGATCCCATGCCACGGTAAAGCTTGTACTGCTTGCCGTGAAGCAAAACCTTCTCACCAGGAGCTTCCTCGCAGCCAGCCAAAGTGCCGCCGAGCATAACTGTGTCCGCGCCTGCAACTAAAGCCTTAGCAATATCGCCAGAATAGTGAATACCACCGTCTGCAATGCATGGAATACCGGCAGCCTTGCAAGCCTGAGCCGCGTCATAAACTGCAGTAAGCTGAGGCACACCAACGCCAGCAACCACGCGCGTAGTGCAAATAGAGCCTGGACCAACGCCAACCTTTACAGCGTCAACGCCAGCGTCAATCATAGCTTGAGCGCCTTGGCGAGTTGCAATATTTCCGCCAATAATTTGCACGCCGTCGAAAGCTTTATCTGCCTTAATGCGACGAATCATGTCGAGAGCCAAACGAGCCTCGCCGTTTGCGGTATCAACCACAAGCACGTCAACTCCAGCTTCCATAAGAGCGCACGCACGCTGCCAAGCATCACCAAGGAAACCAATGCCAGCAGCCACACGCAAACGACCCTGATCATCCTTAGTAGCATCCGGATACTGCTCGGTCTTAACAAAGTCCTTAACAGTAATCAAACCGGTGAGCTTGCCATCAGCATCAACAAGCGGCAACTTTTCAACCTTGTTGTCTGCAAGCAAACGGTGAGCATCATCCTTAGAAATATTAGAAGGACCGGTGACGAGATTTTCACGCGTCATCACATCCTTAACCTTCAAACGATCGTAATCTTCGGAAGCGATGAAACGCATGTCGCGGTTGGTAATAATACCAACTAAACGATTTTCGCTATCTACTACCGGCAAGCCAGAAATATGGAAACGCCCGCACAATTTATCTAAATCGGCGAGCGTAGCATCTGGGTGAACAGTAAGCGGGTCGGTAATCATACCGGATTCACTGCGCTTAACAATATCAACTTGCGCAGCTTGATCATCAATAGAAAGATTGCGGTGAAGTACACCAATACCACCGTTACGTGCCATGGCAATTGCCATATCGGACTCGGTAACAGTATCCATAGCTGCCGAAATAGTCGGCACTTTCATGGTAATTTCGCGAGTCAGACGAGTGGAAGTGTCCACTTCTGACGGAATAACATCAGTTTCATTTGGAAGCAACAGAACGTCGTCATAAGCGAGACCTAGCTTCGCAAAAACTGGAGGAACAGGGGCATACACGGATTCCGTGTTAATATCAGTTGTAGCCATAGGGTTACTATACGTTTTTGCTATGACGTTTGCCAAAACGCACGGTAAAAAATACGCAGCGCAGCAAATCTACGAATTGCGAAGTTCCGGCAGACGACGACGCAAATACGGCATCATAGTGAGAATAGTTAATAGTGCAGTGGCAATAATCATGCCAATTAAAACGTACATTGCTTTGAAGAACAGTATCATAATCGAGCCGAATGATATAAGCGCAGCCCAACCCCATAAAATCAGAACAGCTCCCTGCACAGAGTGACCAATGCGCAGCATGCGATGATGCAAGTGCATACGATCCGGGTGCATTGGCGACTGCCCTTTAGCAACTCGCCTGCAAATAGCCAAACACATGTCGAGTACAGGCAGGAATAGAACTAAAATCGGCAACAAAATCGGCATAAATACAGGCAAATAAATACTCGTGTGTACTGCGGAAGGGTCCAAATGACCGGTCATAATGATTGACGCGCAAGTAATTAAGTAGCCTATAAGCATAGAACCAGAATCGCCCATAAAAAGTTTCGCAGGATGCCAATTGTGCAAAATAAAACCTACACACATTCCTACCATTGCAACGTCAATAAGGGTTGCCATTGAAGCGTAAGTTGGAGAAGTTCTTGCAAGCATGTACGAATATGTTGCGAAGGCGATTCCACCGATTGCAACTATTCCGGCAGCAAGTCCGTCTAAACCATCCACAAAATTTACTGCATTAATCGAAGCAACAATAAGTATGGCGGTTATTGCGATTGATACGCTTGGCGATGCCGTTACAAGCGAGCCTAGCGGCAAAGTTACGATTTGCAATCCTCCCCAAGCAACAAACACAGATATAAGCAGCTGACCCGAAAGTTTTAGCATCCAGTCTAAATCCCAAATGTCGTCGCATATGCCTAAAAGACATATAAGTACTGCTCCAGCTAGTACCACCCACGGCTGATGCGTACCAGCAAAAAGCCCGGAAATAAACGGCATAGAGCTTGCGAATGCCATAGCAACTGCAAAGCCAAAAAGCATACCCACTCCGCCCATACGTGGCGTTGGTATTGTGTGAACGTCGCGTGCGCGAACTTTGCCAACAGCTCCCATTCGTATAGCAAGATGACGCACAAGCGGCATAATCAGCCATGTAGCTCCGCCTGCAATTGCTGCAATAAACAGGTATACCCTCATCTCTTGCGACTTTCTGCTCTTATCTGTTCTTCGCTTATCACGCCTTCGCGCAAAATCACAATTCCGTCTTTATCGTTTGGATCTGCTCCAACTACCGTGCTTGCCACGTGCGAGCGAGTCGGACCTGCGTTCAAATACAGCGGAATTTCGTCTCCAAAAGCAGCCACTGCCTCTTCTACACTATCTGCACTTTCGTGACCACTGCGATTCGCGCTAGAAGCAGCCAAAGGACCTGTAACGCGCAAAATTTGCATTAATTCTGGGCAATCTGGCACGCGCACGCCTTGAGTTGCTTCAGCTTGCGCATCGTTTTGAGCATCGTTTTGCGCATCAGTTTCAGACGTTCTACAAAGCGTAGCAAGCCTTGAAGCAATCGAGCCTTTTTTAGCACGCGCAATCGGAGAATATCCTCCCGGAAGGAACTTTTTGCCTAAAATATCTAGCGGAGATGGCAAGTAAAGCCCAAGTTTTTCTAAGTCATCTACACTGCTCATTAAAATTTGCAACGCTTTCGTGCGAGGTCTGCGCTTAAGCTCGTAAATTTTTGCAACAGCGGCTTCATTGAACGGATCGCAAGCAACTCCATACACAGTGTCAGTCGGCACTACGATTACTCCCCCAGCATTAATAATTTGTGCTGCAAGTTGCAAGGATTCTTCATTAATTGTGCAAATTTTTCTCATTTTTTGCCTCTTTTTTGCATACTACAAATCTTGCTCTGTTTGTTAAGTCGTTTTTGACTTTTGCGCTGCCAAATCCTATGTTTTGTGCATAATCCGAAAGGGCTTTTCCTTGCGTAATATCGTGCTCCATAATCATTATTCCACCTGGACGCAAATACTCAAAACTTGCTTCCATAATTTTTTGCGGTATTAGCAGCCCGTCTTGGGATCCACCATATAACGCCATTTCAGGGTCATAATCTCTTGCTTCTATTTGCTCTACAGGTTGATTTTCTGGCACGTATGGAGGATTCGTAATCACTAAGTCTACTAGTCCTTTAATCGCACTTATTTCAGGCAGATTAGCGTCTGTGGCATCACCCAATATTGCATGATATCTGTTTGAAATATCATATTCTTCCGCGATTTTGCAATAGTTTTTTTGTAAATATTGGAAAGCTTCAGGCGACTTTTCTACAGCCCACACTTGCGCGTCTGCAACTTCCGTTACAACCGACAATCCGATTGCGCCCGAACCTGCGCATAAGTCAACAACGACGGGATTCTTTAGATTATTTGCACGAATCCAATCTATTCCTTCTTGAACTACAACTTCTGTTTCCGGCCGCGGCACAAAAACGCCTTTGCCTACTATTAGGTCTATGTAGCGAAAAGTTGCGCATCCAATAATGTGTTGTAACGGCTCACGAGAAACACGTCTAGATATAAAATCGCTATATTTGCTATCGTAATCGGGCGAAAAATCCTTAAAATCGCCAAGTATTAGCGCTTTATTTAAATCCGACAAGCTTACGCCGCAAGCGTGTGCCAAAAGTACACGCGCGTCGTATTCCGCAGACTCCACGCCTGCTTCACAAAGACGCGCAATAGCATTTTGCAAAAGTTCGCGCATAATACAAGCAATTCCTAGAAGCTAATTTCTACGAGCTAACACAAACTAACACAAGCTAAAACAAGCAACAAGTTTAAAGGATATTACTTATTACTTGGCTTGCGCTAAGCGGTCAGCTTCATCCGCCTGAATATCGCTGTCGATAACAGGCTGCAAGTCACCGTTAAGCACTTGGTCAAGATTGTAAGCCTTGTAATTCGTGCGATGATCCACAATACGATTTTCTGGGAAGTTGTACGTGCGGATTCGCTCAGAGCGGTCCAACGAGCGCACCTGCGAGTGACGCATATCCGCCGCTTCTGCCGCCTCCTGCTCGTGCTTCATAGCAAGC
Source organism: Gardnerella sp. 2492 (assembly GCF_050320365.1). NCBI lineage: Bacteria > Bacillati > Actinomycetota > Actinomycetes > Bifidobacteriales > Bifidobacteriaceae > Gardnerella > Gardnerella sp. 2492. The sequence goes on from NZ_CP186952.1 coordinate 502,881, forward strand.
AAACGAGACTTTAGCACGCGAAGGGCAGCCGCACGGTTTTGAATCTGCGACTTTTCGTCTTGCATGCTAACAACAATTCCGGTTGGAATATGCGTCATGCGAACAGCTGAATACGTGGTGTTCACGGACTGTCCACCAGGACCAGAACTCATGAAAATGTCGATTTTTAGATCTTTTGGATCGATTTCGATTTCGTCGTCATCTTCGTCTGCTTCTGGGAACACGATTACGCCGGCTGCGGAAGTTTGTATGCGCCCCTGCGATTCCGTAACTGGGATTCGCTGCACGCGGTGAACGCCACCCTCGTACTTCATGCTGGCCCACACGCCGTCTTCTGGAGCAGGAGTGCCTTTTGCGCGAATCGCAAGCTGCACGTCTTTTACGCCGCCAAGTTCAGTTGAATTTTCGCTTTGGATTACGGTAGTCCAGCCGCGCTTTTCTGCGTAACGCATGTACATACGCAATAAATCGCCAGCAAATAGTGCAGCTTCTTCGCCGCCTGTGCCAGCTTTAATTTCCATAATCATATCGCGCGCATCATCCGGATCCCTAGGAATTAGCGCAGTGCGAAGCTTTTCTTTTGCTGCTGGAAGTTGCGCCTCTAAACGCTTAGCTTCTTCAGCAAAATCTGGATCGTCGCTTGCCATTTCGTTTGCGGCTTCAAAGTCGTCGCAAAGCTGCTTGTAGTTGAGGTAAGCGTTTACGATTGAGCCGAGTTCTGCGTGCCTACGGCCGAGTTTGCGAATAGCGTCCGGGTTCGACGCAACTTCCGGGCTACCCATACGACTTTCAATATCGCGATACTCTTCTAACGCGGTAACTGCTGCCGGGAACTGTTCCTCTACTGACTCAGCCATCATATTCCTTAAATTAAAAATATTTGATTTAGCACATAAAACGCCAGCCCCGATTCCGCGAGTTACACGAAAGCAGGGCTGGCGTCACAAAAGCTACTTAGTCTTCTTACCGTAGCGCTTCTCGAAGCGAGCCACGCGGCCGCCGGTGTCGAGAATCTTCTGCTTGCCGGTATAGAATGGGTGGCACTTTGAGCACACGTCAACCGTCATATGATCGCCATTTGCGGTGGAACGAGTTACGAAAGTGTTGCCGCAAGAGCAGGTAACCTGCACTGCATGATAGTCGGGATGAATACCCTGCTTCATAATGTCTCCTATGGAATTCGGGCGACCCGGGTCGCAAAGCCCCAATAGCTAAGCGTGAACCGGAACCTTAGCGATTCTAGTCACCACCCTCGACGCATTTAGTTATTCTTTATCTTCGCGCTTTCTCCTATGCTTTGCAGCGAACCCAGCAAAACCAACAGACGCTAACAAGCCGGCAAGTATTGCAGATTGCTCAACGTTACTACCAGTCTTGGCGAGCACAGGCTTTGACTCTGTCTCTGGTTGTGCAGTCTCTGGCTCAGTCTGCTCAGGCTGCTCAGCTTGCTCAACCTCAGGCTCTATAACTTGAGCTTCAGGAATCACAGAAGGCGCAAAATCTGGCACAAACGGAATCTCAGGCGTTGGCACAGGCGCTGGAGCTGGCTGCTCCGGCTGTGGCTCCAGAGTTGGCGGCAACGGAATCGGCTTGTACTCAGGAATCACATCAATTTCCATAGTAATTTCCGCTTCGCGACCGTACTTGTCGGTAGTAGTAAACGTTAGCTCAACTTTTGGCTTTCCGTTTACAATCTTAGGAGTGCCGGAAATCGTGCATGCAGTGCCAGCGCATTTTGCGCTAATGCCGTTTACAGAATCCTTAACCTGGGAAACTAAATCATTAATAGTTACTTCCTTGCCGTCTACCGTAATCTTTGTATTCTTAGTATCCGGCGTTCCGTCAGCATTAAGATTACCTTCAGTCATGTTTTGCAATCTGAAGTTCGTGAAAATACCCTCGCGAGCAGAACCACTAAGCTTAAACTTCATAGGAGTCATCTTCTCGAAGTTGGCAACAATAATCGTATCAGTTTCCACATTCGGTAGAACCATACGAGCATCATCACAACCAGCCTCAACAAGCAAATTATTCAAAGCAGCAATACTTGACTTCTCTGATTTACGTATAATGCTTGCAACAAACGACTTACCAGAAGCTTCCGCAATTTGTGCAATCTTCTCACGAGATGCAACATACTGTGCATGCTTGTCAGGCTTAGCCTCAAGAAGAAGATTCTTCAAAGCAGCAAACGTAGAGTTCTTAGAACCACGTATTATACGCGCTAAATAACTCTCTCCACGTAACTCAGCAATTTTAGCTAATCCTTCACGCTCAATATCAGTTGATTTGTGGTTATCAGCACTGTTATAGATGGCATCAATATGCTTGATAGAGCAAGATATTCTCTCCCAATCCTTAAACACATAGCCAGCATTTGCACGCACGTCCGGAATATAATTATTTATTTCAGACATTCTACCTTTACGCACCCAGTAAGTGTGCATTGGTGACTGCATAGTTCCACCACCGGCAGCTACATACGTTACCCTCGTATAATTCTCTAAAATAAACTTTCCTGCTTGACTGTCGAATGAAGGCAAATCTCGCTCTGAGATTACATTAGGAAGCACTTGAATAGGTACATCTTCATAAATTACTTTCGTTTCACCAGTCGTATCTGATTCTTTTTTAATCTTCACTCTAACAGTAGTAATGCCAGGCTTTGCAATACGAACGGAATTGGCTCCGGAAGAATAAACTACACCAGCACCGTGCATGCCCGCAATATCTAGGTTCTTAGGATCGACATCAGACACAAGCTCTTTAGGAGCAGGAACTTCATCTCCAACACTTCTGACAAACTGAGATACATTCACAGGCATATCAGCAATCTGATTTGCCACAAACACGCGAATCTGTTTATTAGCATATTTGCCAGATTCCGAAACAGTCTTGTTGCTTATATCGTAGACTTCCCACTTGCTAAAGCCTTTAAGTTGACCGCCCAGTTTCTTATCTGTTTCAACAACAGAATCTTTGAAGTTTTTGGCGTCCGACTTGAAATAGAAAACTTGTGGCTTGTATGAGCCATCATTCCACTTTCTTCCGAAAGCTGGTAAGAATACGTATGGCACGTAGTTATCTGGAATTTTATCCTTACTCTTTGCGTCGATGACATTATTCACCTTTTCGTACGCTGCCTGAAGTCTTGCATTGGTTCTGAATTTCCACTTTTTAACTTCTTCGGAAGTGTAGATTTTATCATTTTCTGCATTATTTACATTTCCTACATTACTTTCATTAATTGTCGTAGGAGTTGTAGCATCTGTAACTAAGAATGTCGTAAATGGCATAGCAGTAAACGCACTACGGACTGCGCTAGGATGTGTTGCGTCATGTTCTGAAGGAACGGTCGCACTACTAGTCTGTGCAGTTCCCTTAATAGTTTTGCCAGAAGCGTCTATAATCTCACCTTCTATTAGCTTCCAACCTCTAAACACGTAGTGGTACCCAGCATCGTCATAATCCTTGCCAACAGCTTGCGGAGCTTTTACGCCCTTAACGTCGTCTTTAAGAACGTAGTACAGCTTAGTCGCATCCTTATCAAGGCTGCCCTGTTCTTTACCCTTAACTGGCTTGGCATTTATAAAGTTGACCACAACATACTTACCCTGCTTGAGAACAAGGTCACGCTCTGCAGTAGCACCAGTAAGAATAGGTTTAGGTTTAGTAGTAGTACTATCAGGCTTCGGTAGGCTCTTCTCGTACATCAGCTTGTAAATCACCTTAAGGCGAACATCACGCTTATACGTTTTCTTACCATCCTTGTAATTTACTGTAATCTTTAACGGCACAGTGTACAAAGAAGGCTTAGAAAGCATACTTTTCTTAAATTCTTTTTCAGTCTTACCTTTCGGCAAATCATATTCGACTTTTACGTCGCCTAGATTGTAAACCTTATACTTATTATCCGTATTCTTTTGCTCATCCTCATACTTTTTCTCATAAGCTTTTTTAATATAATTTTCTAAATCAACCAACTTCGGAAATGTTGTAAGATCATCTTGCACAGCGGCAAGGTAATCAGGAGGCACTTCTGGCTCTATCCAAGTAGCTTGACCTGCCACAAACTCTTGGAATGGTTCATTGACATGCCAATCCGAAACATTGTCTATAGACGTTACTTCTTCTTTGCCATTAATCATGCTGCTTCGAGACCACTTGCCAGTAGGGTTAGTGAGATTGTTTTGGAGGAAATCTAACGCTTTCACGTCGGTAGTATTACCATCACTATCCGTAACTTTTACTGTAATATCAGCAAGATTAGCGCCCTTCTTTACGTAGAACACCTTAGGGCCGTCTGAGCCGTCCTTCCACTTTCGTTTTGGAGCAGGCTTGAAGATTGCAATTACAGAATCTTCTGGAACTGTTCCGTTATCAGACGAACTCGAGAAGTAGTCGATTCGCTTGTAAATAGCGTGGTAAGTTACGCCGTTGTCTAACTTGACGTTCTTGTAGCGGTCGCTTGAATTTATGTCAAACGTCTGCTCTGGCTTCTTCTCCTCTGGCTTTGGCGTACTAGAAGAAGGAGTACCAGAAGAAGACGTACCAGAAGAAGGCGTACTAGGAGTCGGCTCTACAACCTTAGTCGCCCAGCCCTTAAACACGTAGTGGTAATGCTGGTCGCTGTAATCATTGCCGAAGGCTTGCGGCACGCGGATTCTAACATCCTTACCTTTATAAACGTACGCAGTAAGCGTAGTTTCTTTGCCAGTAGAAGTATCAGTATTATCGCTATCGTGGCCAATAAGCTTGCCTTCTTTATTCTTACCAATAAAGTTAATCGGCACGTAGTAGTCTTTATGCTTGCTGCCGTAGTCGCTTTTGCTGAACTTCTCCCAATCGCTTGCGTACACCAAATCTGGCAGCACGCGGTACAGCACTTCAGTTCCAGCAGTGTTTCCATCAAGCGTCACTTGCACTTTAATCTTGTGCAAGCCTGGAGTGCTGTCAAACCTTTCGCCTTGCGCAAAGCTGAACTTAGCGTTACTTGGATACTTATCAGCATTCTTTATAAGCTCTTTAGCTGAATTATCATCCAGACTCAAAGCATCTGTTGGCTTCAAAACCTTAGTATCGATTGCAACAGGAGCTTTTAGCTTGAATTTAACAGTGTAAATTACTTCAGGGCTATTCTGCTCTTCGGAGCGAATCGGCAAGCGCTCTAAGCCGGTAGCATACTTAATCTCCGTAGAGCCAGGGGCATACGAACCGATTTGCGAAGTCCATTTTTCAAACTCAAATCCAGGTTTCGCTTTTACTGTTGGAAGCGGCATCTGGTATGCCTTCGTGCCCTTAATTGCGTCGTACACAAGAGCAGAGCCGTCGGCTACATTACTTCCTTGCCAGTCAACAACGCTACCCATAGAGCCTTGGCCATCAGCCACTTTAAACACGTAACGCGTGTAGTGATCCGGGCGATACGGAGGCTTCTCAGCATTAGGCTTCTCAGCATTAGGATTCTCAGCAACATACTTACGCTTAAGCACGCGAACGTCTTTATATTTGAAGATGAATGTATCTTCTCTAGTCTGCTTGCCATCTTCGTCAGTAGCGTATTCAATATTCTGCTGCGTGCTTTCCGGCATAAAGCCTTCAATCGGCTTGTAGAATGCTACGTCGTACTTTCTGTTTACAGAGCTGACTTCGCTTTCTGGAAGAAGATCCTTTTCTTTTCCGTCCTTACCAATAGTTACATAGCGAACCTTATACTTGCGCGTATTGTACGTTTGGTAAATAAACTCGCCAGTATTCTGATTCTCATCGCTCGAAGCTTCAAAGCTTGTGAAATGCTTATCTGGGAAGTGCGTTTCGTCACTGTAGACTGCTTCCGCATTGTAGCGCAAATGCTCGCGCAAGCCGGAAACCGTTTGAGTAGAAACGTGATCCACCATCGCGGCTTTGGCTGATTTATCAGTAGCATTCTTATAGTCAGCAAACGTGTACCCAGGCTTTAAGAATATGTGCTTAAAAGTACCGTTGTAGCGAGTATCCTTAACCCACACTGCATCAAGCGTTATATCTTCTACTACTTTGTTGCCAAAAGCGTACGGCAAAGTCGTGCCGTTCTTTTTAATCTCCCAGCCGTAGAAGTCGTAGCCTTTGCGAGTTGGAACCTTTATATCTTTATTTTCCTTAATAACATAGTAGTGATCGAACTGCTTTTTCGTAACTACGCTAGAACCCTGTATCTCATTGCCGTTTGCGTCAGTTTCAGGCATATTGTAGTTAAGCGTCACAGTGTGCTTAATACCTTCTGGCTTACCCCACGCAGCGTAAAGCTTAATGCCATTGACTGGCACTGTAATATCTTTGTCTTCGCCATTTATAAACCGAGTGCCAGCCTGATCAAGAGCCCAGCCCTTAAACACGTAGTCTTCTGGCAAATAATCAGGGCGAACGATGGAGTAAGTTTTGCCGTTAAGCGTGAAAGTGTATCTGCCATCGAACTGCTTAGACGTATCATCGGCATTGTCTTTAGTTACAGAAGCATCGTAAGACGTATCTTTTCCGTATAGCTCTTTGTCTTCGACCGTCAAATCTTCGCCCGTCAAATCTTTTTTGCCGCGTTTAGTCAAGCTATACTCAAACGGCAGGTTATCTTTAGCAGCGCCCTTTGTGTTGCTTATAGCCTTGCCATCCGCATTATAAAACTGCACATCGTACGACTGGCGGTTGTATTTAAATTCAAGTGGTTTGTTATCATCAAATTCTTGTTCATCACCGTGATAATTTTCTTGTTCATCTACTGGAACGCCCCTATACTTTCGAAATGCTAAATGATACTTTTTAGCAAAATCTTTCTGCTCATCCTCACTTAAATCATCCCAATCCCCATGAGCATGAGATTCGTTATACCACACTTCCAGATTATCTTTAAATTCTCCTTCATCAAGGGCATCACCAACTCTTGCCGTATCATAACCATCAGCAGGATTAAAACCAGCAATAGATGGAGCTGGATAATCATAGTCACCGCTAGGAGTATCATCTTTGCTATAAGAATCGGTAGAAAGCTCATAATCGTCCTCGCTTATGTCACCACCCTTTTTAGCAGAGGCAATACTTTGCTTCCTAATAATCACCTGTATAGGCTGACTTTGATTACTTTTATCAGCAGTAAGCAGACGCTGATTATCTTTTAACTCGTGTGTAACTTGAGGGTTATGCTCAGGGTCATCGCTAATTTTAGGTATTACTTTGTCTTTTGGATTTTTTTTAAAAGCAGCACGCCAACGAGGGTCAGCAAATTCTTCTTTAGTAAAACGATACGGAGGAGTGTCACGATACTTTACAACCCCTGCAAATCCAAGCTGCCACCCTAAAGAGCCTTTTCCCTCTTCACTAAAATATAATTCATTTACATCAGGCCAAATATCAGTAAGCTTTTGACCGTAACGAACATTTACGCGGTAGCCTTTATGGTTAATCTCAGTGCCATGCTCATCCTTGTCTTTACCAACATACTTATCTGAGCAACCGCCACCGCCAGCATAGCAATAAATAGTTGTTTTGCCGTTTTCATCTTTTCTTTTTATAGCAGCATTGTCACCATTATCTACGCCAGCCGGCTTAGCAAAAATAAGCTCATAAGTATTGCGATCGTAAACTAAGTTAAGAGTGTTGTTTAAGTCGTTCGCGCAAAGCTGCGATTTACTACGTTTGCCTAAATCTGGGCGACCCGGCACAAAATCATGTTGCTCACGGTTAAGCTTTTTAGTAAGCTCCTTATTCACGTGGAAGTAGCGCGTGAATATGTCCTTGTAAACTCTATTATCCCAATTAGGGGTTTTAGCATCAATAGGACCTGTAACATACTTACCGCTAGAATCTTTAAGGTAATTGCTTTCGGCACCAGGATTAGTGGTATCATACCCGTCTAAGTTTGTTACATGCGTATCGTTCATCCAGTTGAACTTTGCAATTAAGCCGTCTTCGTGGTCATTCGCTTCTGTACCCTGCAGCTCTTCTCTAGTTAAGCCAAGCTCCGGGTTTTCTACATAATCATCTTCGCTTTTACCATTAAGAGCATTAGAGTCCGTAACAACGCCAGCATCATTCATCTTATCAAGCGCAACGTCGCTATCTGTCTTAACATTCTTGCGCTCAACAAGACCAACAAAGTCGTAATTTGCAAGTGAATTCGGATGCTCTTTATCAACTAAATCAGCTTTTTGCACCCACACATTCACGCGGTAGCTAGTGGCAGCGTTAGCTGACCAAGCTGCGCGGAATTGCACATTGTGATCCGGCATCTTGTAGTTAGTACTAGTTCCTTTAATTAGTGGACCACTAGAACTACTATCTCCAGGTTTTACTACCTGCCATCCAAGGAACTTATGACCACGATACGTAGGTTCTGGAACTGAAGGCACTTTCTGGCCATAATACACTTTTTGAGCAGTAACATCCGTGCCGCCAGCAGAATCATAAGTAACTTCATACGCTTTACGGTAGTAGCGAAGGTTCAAAACAAGCTTGTCGCTTTCATCTTCAGAATCCGAAAGCGGCGAGCTAATAAGATTATGCTCCGGTTCGTAGCCTGGAATATACGTTGAAACAGCTGTTACATTCGAGCCAACTGTGCCAGTAATCTCCGTAACGTGAATAACTTCTTTAGTTGTTGTAACGTTGCCTTTCTTGTCTTTAGTTTTATGTTCTACAACAATGGCTTTGCCGATATTAGGTGCTTCTTCAAACTCATCTTTATTGTCAAGATTTTGCACCAAGTGACGCACATAGTACTTAGCTGTTTTAGGAGCGTAGTTGATGTTCAACTCGCCATAGTACTGAATGCCGTCGTCTGAACCCGACTGCGAAGACGATGTATTCGGCGAAGTTTGCGCACTGTTGTTGCTTTCAACAGCCTGCCTTTTCTTCACAGCGTAATCATTAATCAGCTTCTTATTCAAACGCAAGTAGCGAACAGCATCCGCATCCGTGCCATCGTCAATAACAAACTTGCTGTTATCTCCTTCACCTTTTTTAACGTAGTACTGGTAATCCCCAGAATGATATACGGACGGGCGGTACCCAGTAGCTTTTGGAAGCTCAATGTATTCGTACTTTTCGTTTTTGCCGAGATTATTTAAGAAGTTTTCGTCAATCGTAAGCTCGTACGGCTGCACAAGTTGCTTATTCGCAGCACCACCAATCGTGTAGCGAATTTTCAAATTGTACGTAGCTCTTGGCTTTTTGTCGGTTTGTACCTGACCATTGGCTTCACTGGTGCTGCCAGCCGTTGGATTATCCGTATTCGGCTTAATTACCTGGCTATTTGGATCAGTTGCTGTGTTTGTTGCACCAGTGTTCGATGTGCCAGTGTTCGATGTAGAAGCAGATGTAGAAGTAGGTGAAGACGTTGGCTGATTGCTCGAAGCAGGCCCAGGCTCTGAAGCAGACGCTGATCCAGAAGCTGAAGGCGTAGCGTTTTTATTCTCGCCTGTACCTTGCGCACCTTGCCCTTGTGTATTGCCTTGTGCAGTTGTATCTGCATTTGGGCTCGCTGTACTTCCAGCACCTTCACTTGTAGAAGTTGCAGGAGAAGACGGTGCAGTTGTATTGCTTGCAGGAGCAGTCGTCGGAGTTTCAGACGCATTATTTACAGAAGTTACACTACTCCCATTGGAAGCACCATCGTCACCATCAACAGACCTACGAGCACGCCCCTTTGGTGTATTTGCATCGCTTACTGTATTCGTATTTTCTGCGTGAGTGCTTGAAGGTTGTGCATTTGTATTCTGCTCTGTCGCAGGCTTCGCGCTTTCAGCATTTCCAGACTGCGCATTTGCAGGCTGCTTATTTTCAGCTGGATTAACCTCCGCAGGCTTAGTACCCTCAGAATCAGCATTCGAAGCAGATGGCTTTGCGTTTGAAAGCTGCTTATTTTCAGCTGTATTAACGCCACCAGCATTTGTTTCCGGTTTATTTGCTTCCGGTTTATTTGCTTCCGGTTGCTTTTCTTCTGCTGGCTTCGTTGCATCTGGCTTCGCAGTCTTTTGATTAGCTTGCTCATCAGAAGTCGAGTTTTTTACAACAGAATCAGACGCTGGCGCACTAACAGTAGTAGATCCACTAGTAGATCCAGCAGCACTTACTGTATTTTCTATAGAAGAAGCACTTGCTTTGGATCCTGAAGCTGCATTCTTAATCTCAGAAGTCTTCTCAGAAGTCTTTGTAGGCGTAGCAGACTGGACGCTATGAATAGTATCAGAAGAATGTCCGAAATTAACCTGTTCCGAAGATCTATCTAACTGCGAGTCAATTCCTCGCTGTTGCGCTGCACGTAACTGTGATTCGCCCTGCTCTGCTTCACTATTATTTACTTCACCCTTATTTACTTCACGCTGCTCAATCTCACGCTGTTGCGCTGCACGTAACTGTTGCGCTGCACGTAACTGTTGCGCTGCACGTAACTGTTGTTCTTCACGCAACATTTGGGCAGCACGCAACTGTTGTGCTTCGCGCAACTTTTTTGCTTCAATATCACGACGAGCAAGCTCCACAAACTTCTGAGTTTGTGCGCTTTTATTGAGCACGCCGACACTCCACCGCTGCATGTTCAATTCGTCTACATCAGGCTTACCTTTGCCCATTTTTTGCGTAGTACTAGACGCATCAATAATATCTTTTTGCGTAGGTTGCAATGCGGCTGCGGCTACCGACGGTAACATCATAGCCAAAGTAGAAGCGACAGCAACACCAGCGACACCACGATGCAAACGAGCGTTCTTCACAGTCTCAGCCTTTTTAGACTTTCTAGTCTGAACAGACTTCTTTGCCTGCACATTCTTTTCAGCCTTATTAGACTTTTCTGCCTGCTTAGACTTTTCAGCCTTGTGTATCGCTTTCATGTTCTCCGCATCACGTAAAGCTTTACGATTCGCCATCACGTCTCCTCGCTTCAATCAATTCAAATACCAGATCGTCACACAAAAACCAAACCCAAAAAACAACCTATATATATACTATATGACTATGCAGTATATATGCATAAAATAAACATTTGTTTATGCTATATTTACGCACAATAAAATAAATACAGACGCATAATCACTCATACCCCTAAATGTCATATTGCCAATAGCACAACCAAATATTGTACCACCCCCCCCCCCATTCTATTTTTATGAATATATTCAAAATTATTACAACATGCGTAACATCTACACAAAACGTGTTATATACTTGAAAGATGTGCCTTCGCACATGAATGCGTATTTTGCGCATTTTCATTTGAAAAATCAAAAGGGGTCGATCGGTTTCGACGGCGATCTGTTCGCCGCGGGGAAGCGTGCCGAGAACGCGAAAGTCCACTCGTAAACGTCCTTTCGCAAAAGAATAAGTGCTAAATCTAATCGCACTGAGTTCGCTCTCGCTGCCTGAGCTTCGCGCCAGGATTAACCAGTGAGCAGCTGCTCCGTTCACCCACTCACGTCTTCGGAGTGGTGCTGAACGTCATTAGAAGACTTGCTTGAATTGCCGAGCTGCAGGGCAATTCAAGGACTTTTACTGTAGATATGCTCGCCATGAATTGTCTGCGATAACATGGGGGCAGAAAAACTGCCGCACGGCCAGCAGACTACGCACGTAGAAGACCGAGGGTACGGTCACCGGACCGGGGTTCAATTCCCCGCGACTCCACCAACGCAAAAACGCCACTGCTCAAACAGTGGCGTTTTTGTAGCAAATCCCAGTGTTTTCAACACTTTTTGTGTAGACAAAACAAACTAGAACAATGGTGGCTGGCTTGATGAAGTCCTATGTTCTAAAACTTGCTTAATAGAAACATATTGAGTTGTCAACATGCCATTATTGTCAATACTTTTACGAATCAGCATAGCAACTTTATAAATATCGTTCTTTCTAAAAGATTCTTTACCATCATTCAAACGCTTAATAAAATCCCTATCTTCAACCTGAACAAACTGAGTTTTCACACCATCAGTAATACGCCATTTACCACCATCACGGAACGAAATATCTAATGCTTGTACCACCGTTTCAACAATACTCTCCTCAGTTTTGGTACTTACAGAAGAATACTGCGATATTCCATAAGCGTCTTCAGAATCTACAGTTTCTACACAATAATCGTCGCTAAACGTTACAGAATCAACACCATCAGACATAGCAGGATCAACAGTTGTCCTCAATGTCTTCAAATATTCTTCATTTGTTAAAAGCTCAACAGAAGCCTTGTAAGTAGTCAACTTAGAACCATCTGGAAACTCTAATTTTACGCACTCCAACCCAGTACGCTCATCTGTTTTATCAGGAGTTTGCTTTACTGGATCACCCTTATACAAAACATGCTTAACAGCTTTAACTGTTCCCAGAAACACACCAATAATAGCAGACGCATTAACTACAGCATTTACTGGATTGCTAGAAAACAAATCAACAATGCTATTAGCAACACTCGCAATAAGGTCAATATTAAAAGAACCCTCACGAGTAGCCTTTGCCTTCAAAGATATAACGCAATTAGGAGCGGTATGAGCTTGAATCTTTTCAAACGCTTGAGATAATGCTAAAAGCGCAGGAGCAAGCTGCTTAACATCCATTTCATGAGACTGTAGCGCAATACCATCATACTTAACAGTAAAATTCGCGCTATTCTCAGAATTAAGAACTGTTACATTACTATCCATTACTCACTCCTTTCATTAAAAACTTATTCTACTATTAACAAAGCAAATATTTGCAGTTTGGCTTATTCGACGCGCGCCTAGACTCTATATGATTCATACAAGAACGGGAGTGGAAAAGAAAGAGCAATAACCATGGATAACATCACATGTAACGCCAATAACTTCAGAAATAAGCCAAATGTGAGTAAAGAAAAACTACGCTTCGCAGCGGTATCATCATAAATCCAGTAGTTCTGCAATATTCTAAAAAATTATGAAATCACAAATTTGGCAAAGCAGACATAAAATCATTCACAGCTTTAAAAGCTCCAAAAAAGAACTTAGGATTATTTATTATAACCGAGAACACAATTGTTCCACCATTTTTACGCGTAACATTACCAGTCATAGAAGTTACATCAGACAAAGATCCTGTTTTTACACGAAGAAAACCGGCAGAATTCTCGTCAGATAAACGCTTTCTTGCGGTTCCAATAAGCCCAGGAATAGAGAGACCCTGAGCTGCAGCAGCACCAGAACCCTGTCTAATATTCAATAACTGAACCTGAGCTAAAGTAATAGCTCGAACTGTAGAATCTGGAGAAAGACCAGAACAATCTGACATATGAAGACCACGAGTATCAACTTTAAGTTTCTTCAAACCAGCACTAATAGCAGCAGTAGCACCTTCCGGACTATTCTTCTCCCCTACAGCCAACGCTGTTAATCGACCAAACTCTTCTGCGAGAGTATTGTCAGAATGACGAAGCATATACGACATAACTTCATTCAACGGCGCCGAAGAAACTTTAGTTAAAAGATTAGCGTTACGCGCAATAAGTGATTTTTTGTAGCTTACAAATATAGGTTCCGGCGTAGGATTCTCAGCTGCAGAATTATTACTATCATCACTGCTGTTTTCGCTACTTCCGCTATTTTCACTATTCTCTTTATTTTCGTTATTTTTTGATTCATCACTCTTGCTATTAGATTTTTCACTGCTAGTCCACGAAAGTACAGAAATACCTTCACGAGTAAGCAAATCAGCAAAAGTCCTACCAGCACTTTCAGCAGGATGCGGATCAGAAAGAGGAAAATCAGTAGGATCATCAGCATCAACACCCTGCAAAGCAAGATTTCGCTGCCGCGCACAATCTACTGCCATAGAAGAAGTATCAGCATAAAAGCGATGCTCAGAGTCATTCTTGTCGATTAACGCAGGCCTACGATTAGCACCAAAAAGTGAGTCATCTACAGCAAACTTTACAGAAGTAATGTGTTTTGCTTTCAAAGCTTCAGCAGTATTATGAGCAAGAGTTTCAAGACCAGCTCTACCATTTACATGATTTTTATCGCTTTTTCCTACGCCTAAAAGCATATCTCCGCTTCCGCGCAAAACTAAACGATACGAACCGTGTTTTGATATTTTAGAAGAATTAACAGCGTTTTTAGTATCAGCAGTAGCTTCTGGCAAAAGATAAACTTTTGTGTCTAAAGTAGATCCCATATCTAAAGTACGAGAAGCTACAGCAGCAGTTAATGTTTTTAATGTAGAAGCAGGAGCTCTAGGAACATCCTCGTTTTTAGATGCAACGATTTTGCCTTTCGAATCAAGAATTACTATAGAAATGTCACTTCCTACCGAAGGATTAGAAGTTAAATTATCTACGATCCCTGAAACAGAATCCTTATTTATTGGGCCGCCTTCAGAAACATTTTTTGCAAGAGTTGGGAAAGTTTTAAAAAGTTTCGGAAGATGAGTTGCCTCATAAGTTTGATTCTGCTTATGCATAGTAAGCGGACCAGGCGCAATATCATATATGTCAAGAAAAATATACGAAATCATAAGAGCGCAAGTAACAATAGCAGATGCGGACACTACAAGAATACGTAAATTCGAAGCAAAGCGTTTACGCATAAGCGTACAAGAAGTTTTTGTAGAAGGAACACTAGAAGAAGAAACAGTCTGTTTTAACGATTTTTTTCGCGCTTCTTTAGACGTGAATACATCTTCAGGTAGATCTACGATATCCTCAAGCTGACTAGCCTTTTTTTCATTATCAATATCAGCCTGCTCAATATCGTGCATTAGTGCACCCTCATCTCATCTAACTTAACAATACTATGAAAGTATACATTGCTCTTGTCACAAAACTCATGCATAAACGCTACGCAATACGCAATTAATACGCAAATTAATACGCGACTAATACGTCACTAAAAGCTGAAATTAATGTAACTAAAAGCTTATTTAACAGGTAACAAACTATCTATTAATAAACTTTTCGTAAGCAACTTCATCCGCAACAACGTCTAGCTCACCAATCCACATAAACGGATCATTAGCCTTGCAGAACCCGTATTTGAAGAAATAAAGACCGTCACTAACGTCTAGTGAGAAAACGCCGCCCATGTTGAAGTATTTAACTCCAATCTCATGTGCCCACTGAATTAAATCCCATATAGAAAGATAACCTGGGCTTACTTTTCCTTGCATAGTTGCTGTTGCGCCATACATGTACCAAAGTTGGCCGTTGTAAGGCAATCCCAACATGCACGCAATAGTTTCGCCCTCATACTCAGTGCTATAAATCCTCATATCCGGATATGCGGCTATAAGTCTTTCAAAATATTCTTTAGGCCTGTAAGTAATACCATGCCTTTTTGCCATTATTTCTGTAAGATTGTAGAAAGTATCAATATCTTCCTGAGACCTACCCCAGCGAGACGTAACGCCAGCTTTTATAGAAGACCTTATATGCCTTCTAGTCATAGAGCTAAACCCAGCCATTAATTCTTCAGTTGACTTGCCCTCAATGTTAAGAATCATTTCACAGCGCGGATTTGAGAAAGTATGTATTTTTTCTCCATCGCTTCTAAAAGTAAATCCTAAATCTCTATACTTTTTAACAAGATTCTGATCGTTTTGAACACAAGGATCCATTCTCAGCAAAAACGCATTATACTTTTCAAACAACGGTTTTGCTTCTTCAATCAGTTTTTTAGTAGTTTCTGTATCGTAAAAGTCTGATACTGGACCGCGAGGAGCGTACAGGAACATTTTATCATCCACTGCTTTAATACCAAGAACTGACATAGCCGCAGTAATTTTCCCATTTTCTTCAAGATAAACATACTCGCTAATCCAATTATTTTTAACTTTTGCCCATTGCATATCTTGAGTAGCATATCCGTACGGTGAATTTTTTACGAAATTCTCATATTCTTGAACCTTGGCAGAATCATTCTTATCAAGTATCGGCATCTATTCTCCTTTTAGCTAATACGTGATTTTAATACTTGCATCGTATGATTGCTGTTCAATACGATTTTTATGTAATCAACGCAAAAACTATATTCTTAACTATATTCTTAATTTAGTAGGGTAAAAATTTTTTAGTTAGTATGATTTAAATACTTAAGTTACGCTGTAATCGACGCGAATCTGCGCAAGTTTTCTACAATGCGAATCATGCGCTTATCCATTACTTTGCCGCCAAGAATTACGCCAACAACCAGCACAATTGCGCCGTTTATTACAAACAAAATGCTTGCAATCCACAAAAGATTCGTGTTAAGGATCATAAACGCAATAGCTGCAGCAATAGACGGAATCATGCATACTGCAGAAAGAAGCATAAAACCTATTGGCGCAAAGGATCTAGCTCCTGCAGAACCTTGCGGCCTAGAAAATGGCTTTTCGATTGATGCCACAGGGTACATTGCAATGCACGAAGAAATTAAACCAATGCCTATAGTCGCAAAAGCTACTCCAATTGGCGAAAGAATCTGGAACATAACCGCACTTACACTTTGCTGAACATGCGCCACGAAGAAAAGGAAAACGTAAACCCCTACTCCAAGAATCGCAAAATAAACAGCGCAAATCACGGACCAAACTATTGCGTTAGCTAAGCGATCGTGCAAACCTTTTACGCCAATAATCGCGTGCATAGTAAAAGCTGTGCCATCGTATGCAATATTGTTTCCAACAACCATGCCCATAAGCAACGCAGCATACATCATCCAGGCAGAAACACCTAAGCTATCTGTTAGAGAATCAAATCCTTTAGCTTTAAAACTACCTCCTCCCGCAATTACCAGCATAAAAAGCGGCGCAATAAGCAAAAACAGTTGACGCATATCTCTTCTCATAACGCTAATAATTCGCGCAATAATCGCACCGACTGTGTTGTCTGGAACTGCAGCAAACAATCCGATTCCCTTAGTTTTAACAACTGTTTTTTGCTCACCACGAATAAGCTTCGGCTCTAATTTTGCACAGAACACAGAGATTGCAAAGCAAACAGCAATCGTTACAACGCAAATAAAGAAGCGAATAGCAAGAGCAAGCCAATTGCCATTAATAGCATCGAGCGGCAAAGCAATAGCTGCACTTAATGGCGTAAAAGCGGACGCAGCGCAGAAACTTGAGCTGATCACAATTCCATTTGATGAACTACCATGCGTGTTCATTGACGTAACAAAAAGCATATACGCTACGAAAATAGCAAAGTAAAAAATGTTTCTTGAACGCTTGTTTATTAAAATAGTATCCAAAAGTTCAATAAGCATTTTGCTTAAAGACACGATTGTTGCAACATAAAGAGGAGCCGCGATTACGCTGACTAAAACCGGCACAATTCCAAAGCTTCTGTACGCTAAAGACCACAAAGCAAGCGCAATTGTGCAGCTTATAGAAAGCGCTCCAAAAAGAGAGCCAAGAAGCATGCCAGCTTGCTGCTTTACGCAAGGAATGCCGTAAAGCGCAAAACTACGCGACTTTAGAGTTGTGTCGCTGCCTAACATAAACAGGTTTATAAACAGCGTAAAAATTGACACAGTAGACGCAATTATTATTGGAACAACTTGGAATTCCTGCCAATCCTTAGTATCTTCAATCATTCCTGGATCAAGGTACTTTCCTGTTTGCCAGCCGGCAAAACCAAGAGCGCATATAATCGCAAGTCCAAAAACAATGACTATACCAAAGCCAATTTTTTGCCAAATTGACTTTCGCATAACAGAAAAAGTAAGCGCCCAGCGAAGGCGAACCATTGTAAAAATCATAGACATGATTACTTACCGCCTTTCGCTCACGCGTTGTGATTACTTGCGATTGGTGTTGCGCTATTGCCGCCGTTAAGCCAGTCGATTCGCGCAGCCGCGTGACGTCCGCCAACAAGCTCCATAAAGCGATCTTCAAGCTCCTTACCTTGAGCCACCTCTGCAAGAGTGCCAGCAGCCGCAACATGACCTTCGTTAATAATCGCAACGTGCGAGCACATTTTTTCAACCAATTCCATAACGTGCGAAGAAATAATCACCGTTCCGCCAGTAGAAACATACTCGGCGAGAATATCCTTCAAATTTGCGCTAGAAACAGGGTCCACCGCCTCAAAAGGCTCATCGAGCACAAGCACGCGCGGGCTGTGAATCATAGCTGTTGCAAGGCAAATCTTCTTAGTCATACCAGTTGAATAGTCCGAAACCATAGTGTTTGCAGCTTCTGTTAAGTCGAAAGCTGAAAGCAAATCGTTCGCTCGCTTTACGGATTCCGCGCGGCTCATATCGCGAAGCATGCCAGCATAAGTTAAAAGCTGAAGGCCGGTAATAGTCCTAAAGATCTCATCCGCTTGAGGCATTAAACCGATTGCGCGCTTAGCACTATTTACATCGCTCCAAACGTCGTTGCCAAAAATTGAAGCCGAGCCAGAATCTGGCATAAGCAAGCCCGTAAGCATTTTAATCGTAGTAGTTTTACCAGCACCGTTAGGGCCGACTAATCCATAGAAAGAGCCTGCTGGAATGTCTAACGAAAGATTATCTACAGCAACTTTTTTTCCAAAAGTCTTAACAAATCCGCGGATAGAAACCGCTGAAACATCTTCGCTGTCAGCGGCGTAAGTGTTTGCGCCAAAAACTGGAACAGAATCTACCATAGAAACCTCGCAACATACAGATAAACGCACGTATTGCGCCACATTATGCGCAATCGCACGCTTACATCAAGAGCTCTATTATCTCATATCTTGCGTATAAACACACTACAGATTCGTTATATTTGTCTCGTGTTTGAGACATTTGTAACGTTTTTTGGCTGATTTTCGTTAGATTTGTATCACTCATGAGACATTTGTAACGTTTTTTAGCCTAAATTCGTTATGTTTGCATCATTTATGAGACAAATCTAACGAATTTGAGACAAAGCGCGAAGGTAGGTCATCGCTCGCGTACTCCAATCTACCGCCCCGTGTGCTGAATAGGCTTCCACTCGCTCTTAGAGAACACAGCCTGGAACGCAATCGGCACGTACGAAAGCATGAAAATCGGGAAACTAAGCGCATACGCAAAAAGCTCCTTATTCGTAGCTCCAAGCTTATTATGCTCAACAAGAATCGTAAGAGATACGAAAACCATCATTCCCATAAAGCTATTAACAGTTGTAATAACTAAATTAAGCACAGAAGATATCTGACTTGTCCAAGTCACGAAACCACAAGCTGCAAAAATAAAACCAAGTATAAGTCTTACTATTGCAAGAACCATGAACGGACATAGCATTAAAGTAAAGTCCACAGAAGAAAAATCGCGCTCGCGAATACCATGCTTTATTAAAGCAGCACCATAATATCGGAAAACTTGCAGGAATCCTTTACTCCAACGCAAACGCTGTCTCCAACTTTGACGGAACGATACAGGCTGCTCGTCGTAAAGCATTGCTGCACCACAATACCCGACTTTATCACCGTGAAGAATTGAGTCCATAGTAAACTCGAGATCTTCAGTAAGAAGATGGAACTTCCATCCACGGTTTCTATGCATTATCTCACTTGAGAACATGAATCCCGTTCCGCCTGCGTGACAGCTAGAGCCAAATAGCATTCTGGAATTATTTGTAAAACGAGACTCGCGAATAAACCATAATGCGGATCCGGAAGAAACCCAATTATCTGAAAGATTCACAGAATTACGGTAACTCGTTAGAATCTGATATCCAGCATGGAAGCCTTTATTCATTTCTTCAATATAACGGCTGTCTAGTTTGTTATCTGCATCGAAAACAAAATACGCATCGTATTTCTTATCGTCACCGACTTCCATAATATGGTCAAGCAGGTAGCTTAAAGCGTATCCTTTGCCAATATGTTCTTTATCGAAGCGTTCTATAACATTGCAACCAGCATCTCTACCTAATTGCGCAGTATTATCAGTGCAATTATCTGCGACCAACCAAATATCGATTAAATCTCCAGGATATGTTTGCGAACGAATACAACTAATAAGGTTACCTATAACAGCTTCCTCATTTCGTGCAGAAATTAGAGCAGCATAATGTTTATCCATCGGAGCGTTCGGAAAAACAACAGGTTTTGCAACAAGAGATACTATTGCGCAAACACCTTGATACACAACGCTACCTATGCCGATAATAATTACGAGTATGTCGAATACTGATAGGAGAATCATTTATTCCATCCGCTTCGTGGGTTACTTATATTGCTTTTTGGCTGCTTCTTTGACTTATTAGCTAGTGCAATTTTATCAGCCTGATTTTTCGATGCAATATCGTGATTTACAGCATCTAATACTTTTCTAGATATAGCGATTGTTGTTAAATCATCTCTGCTTGCGTCTTCTTCGCTACTATTTTGTTTACCGCTAAGCATTGATGCTTTAGAACTTCCTTTAGTTTTTCCGCTATTAGAATGAGCATTATTTTCTGGATCAATATACGCTTGCTTATACCAGTACAAAATATCATCGTTCATCGTTACTCGAGAACTACTCCCCTTCATAACACGACGAACACCATCTCGCATAGGCTTTACAAGATTATTACTAATGGTTTCAATGCCGCTGACCATTATAGACTTGTGAACCGGCTTAGGATCGCTCATCAGTGGAGAAGATACTAGATCATACTGTTTTGTGCAAACTCTTAAGATAGCTTGCAAACTAGCAGTAACAGGTAACGCTAAGAATGCACCTAAAGCTCCAAACACTGCACCCATAACTAACACGGATAAGAATGCTACTGCAGGATTAAGATCCATAGTTTTTTGCGAAATTTTCGGCGAAATTACCATATTTTCTATCTGCTGATAGATAGTAATAAATATGAGAACTGCTACTGCAGATCCGATTCCTTGCGAACCCCATGCGAATAATATTGGCAAAGCTCCGCCCAAATAACCACCGATTGTAGGAACAAACTGTGACACTATTCCGCAGAATAACGAAAGCGGCAACCAATACGGTATTTGCATAAATATTAGGAATATTGCAGTACCGGCTGCGTTAATAACAGCCAAAATAATACGCGAGAAAAGGAAGCTGGAAATCTGCTCCTGCACAACAGACCATATGAATAGGAATCTGCGCTGAGACTGAGGGTTCATCCAACGGCACATGCTGCGTCTCATTGCTGGACCAGCTGCAGAAATGTAGTAAGTCACCATAAGTATTGTGAGCAGATCAAGCATTGCAGCAAACAATCCCCATGTTGTATTCAAAGCTTGGCCTGCAAAATCAATAACCCATGAAGTTTGCACATTTTTCATTATTTCTACAAACAATTGCTCAATATTTGGCATTCTAAAGCCAGTTGAGTGAAACACCATATGAGCAATCTGGTTATACAATTCTGGCAATCCCATAGCCATAGAAACCACTTGCTGCACAAACATGTTACCAAAAAGCACAAGTAGCATGCCCACAATAACCATAAGACCGGTTAAGCAAACTCCGGAAGCAACTCCTCTTCTCCAACCATGTTTTACGAGTCGAACTACTAAAGGTTCTAAAGCTAAAGCTATAAAAATAGAAACTATTACATCGAAAACAATAAATGAAATACTATTCCACGCAAACCACAAAAATACTGATATAAACGTAACTATAGCAACATATATGAGTGCGCGTCCAAGCCAATCAGGAGGCCTACGCTCATCTCCTTTTGCTGGGAACAACGACGCTAAATCTAGTTTATTACTATCCGCAGCGCCAAACTCGTTCAGTTCATGTTCTTGATCGTTCATAAATAACTATTGTACTGTTGCGAACTGATGTATGAATCGCGCGTTAATTAAACTTCGTGAATTATACGTAACAAAATCTTAACGAGATAGTCGAGTCGCTGAAATCCAAAAACCTTTCACTTCTTCTAGACTTTTTAATTGAGTTTTTCAGAAAGGAATGTGTCTCCATGACCACTTTGCAAACGAAAGAAGATGCCGCAGCCCTTATTGAAAAGGAAGGCATTGAATACGTATCCGTACGATTTACTGATTTGATTGGTGTTCAGCAGCACTTTACTGTTCCAGCTGACGAGTTCTTACACAGCGCATTTACTGATGGTATGGCTTTCGACGGCTCCTCAATGCAGGGCTTCCAGGCTATTAACGAATCCGATATGAAGCTTATTCCGGATGTTGATACCGCCTACATTGACCCATTCCGTAAGCATAAGACTTTAAACGTTGCGTTCTCTATTGTTGACCCTGTAACAGATGAGCCATATTCTAGGGATCCACGTCAGGTTGCTATTAAAGCTGAAGCTTATTTGAAGTCCACCGGTATTGCTGATACTGCAAGTTTTGCTCCAGAAGCTGAGTTCTTCATTTTCGATAAGGTGCGTTTTGCTAATGACATGCAGCGCTCATTCTATGAGGTTGATTCTAACGAAGCTCCTTGGAATTCTGGAATCGACACTGAAGATGACGGCAGCAACAATATTGGTTTTAAGAATCGCGTAAAGCACGGCTACTTCCCTGTGCCACCTGTAGATCACAATCAGGATTTGCGCGATGACATGGTTTACAATTTGCAAAAGGTTGGCTTGATTCTTGAGCGTTCTCACCACGAAGTTGGCGGCGCAGGTCAGCAGGAAATTAACTACCGTTACAATACGCTTGTTCACGCTGGCGACGATTTGATGAAGTACAAGTATGTGGTTCATGAAACTGCTGCTTTAGCTGGTAAGGCTGCAACATTTATGCCAAAGCCAATTGCTGGAGATAACGGCACTGGCATGCACTGCCATCAGTCGCTTTGGAAGGATGGCAAGCCATTGTTCTATGCGGAAACTGGCTACGCTCAGCTTTCTGATATCGCACGTTGGTACATTGGCGGCTTGATTAAGCACGCCTCTTCTGTGCTTGCATTTACGAATCCTTCGCTTAACTCTTACCACCGCTTGGTTCCAGGCTACGAAGCTCCAGTCAACTTGGTTTACTCTGCTCGTAACCGTTCTGCAGCTATTCGTATTCCTCTTGCTGGTACGGAACCTGCTGCTAAGCGTATTGAGTTCCGCGCTCCAGATCCTTCTTGCAACCCATTCTTAGCGTTCTCCGCTCAGCTTATGGCAGGTTTGGATGGTGTTATTAACCATATCGAGCCTCCTGCACCTGTTGATAAGGATCTGTACGAGCTTCCTCCTGAGGAGCACGAGGGTATTAAGCAGGTTCCTTCTTCGCTTGGTGAGGCTTTGCAGGCTTTGGAAGAGGATCACGACTTCCTTATGCAGGGTGACGTGTTTACTAGCGATTTGATTGAAACTTGGCTGAATTTGAAGCATGAGGAAATGGATATGGCTCGTTTGGCTCCAACTCCACTCGAGTATGAGCTTTACTTCCACATCTGATTCTGTAGTTAGGTCATTCTAAATCAATAAGCCGGCTCTACGATTTCGCAGAGTCGGCTTTTTGTTTGGCGCGACGACCTGTCTGAGCGCAGCACAGCGCGCGCGAAAGCAACTCGGAGCGGAAACTCGCTTAAGTTGGAAGTCCAGTGGACTTCCAACGCGAGTTTCGTAAGCGAGCGCTTATAGCGCGAGCGCCATCTGCACCAGTGTCCCAAAACAAGCAAAATCGGACACGCACGCAGCACGACGACTGCACGCGTGTCCGAAGAACAGGATTAAGAGACCATAACGCAGCGCGCAATCTGCACAAGTGTCCCATTACGCCGGCTTTGGCATCAAGCAGATTTTTGCGTTAGCTGTTTATTTTTTAGCACGTACTTTACGTCAGCTTGAGACGCAACTTTCGAATCGTGCGTAACAACGATCACACATTTGCCGTGCTTGCGAGCAAGATTCTTTAATATTGCAATAACTTCCTTAGTCGTTTTCGGGTCAAGGCTGCCTGTAGGCTCATCCGCTAAAATTACCGGCGCAGAAGATACTAAAGCTCGCCCAATTGCAACACGCTGCTGCTGCCCGCCGGAAAGTTGCGTAATATTGCGATTTATTTCTTCCTCCGTCAACCCAAGATCTACTAGAACTTGAGCATCCGCGCGCGAATTTACTAATCGCAAATTTTCTAACGGCGTCAAATAGTCAATAAGATTAAAATTTTGGAAAACAAGCGAGATATGCTTTTTGCGATGCTCACAATATCCTGTTTTTGCAATATTTTCACCGTTAAAAAGCACTTCGCCACTATACGGAGTATCTAATCCAGCTAAAAGCGAAAGCATAGTAGACTTTCCAGCTCCAGAAGCTCCCATAATACTGTACATTTTGCCAGTTTCGAAATCTGCATTCACGTCATTTAGTACCGCAATATTTGCAGGTCCGTAAGTGTACTTCACATTTTTTAATTGCAATAAAGCCGACATAATAAGCTCCTTATTTTTACATAATTTAAATACGTTTTATACGATTTGATTCATTTATACAATTGCGTTTTTAGTAGAAAATGCGCATACGCAACTACATTTCTGCTAACTCATAGCGCTTAGTATTTGCCGAGGCTTCTTTATTAAGATTGGCAGCACTGCAACAATCAACGCAACTATTGAAATAAGCAAACCCATAACAAAAGCAGTAAGCGTTTGCACCAATGGCAATACCGGAACACCGTCCGCAATAAATGAAGAATCTGCACCATGCAAAATCGCAGAACCAATAACGCCAGAAAAAGCAGCACCCAATCCCAGCGAAATAACGAATGACACAATGTTAAGTATCACGATTTCAACAAGTAATTGGCTAACTATTACTGCTTTCGACAATCCAATAGACATAAGTACGCCAATCTCGTGCATACGCGCTCTAACCCAGAACACTAGTACAAGTCCAAGCACTAAAACGCCAACAAAACTTAGCGCAACAAAAATCATTCGCACAAGTTGTTGCACAGAGTTAACTGATCTTATTACACCAGACAATTGCGAAGCATTCTGCTCTACATCCGCCCACTTGCCGGCAATACTTTTAGCATCACGTATTGCATTAGCTAATAAATCAGAACGCTCAACAACACAGCGCAGAACACTTCGCTTAGAAGAACCAGCTAGAGACAACGCCGAACTTAAGTCAGTAAATATGCGATTTTCTGAAGTATCCGAAGGAAGAGCTCCCTTAGTTTGCAATTTGCCGGCAAAAATGCCAACAACGCGAACTTCTACATTAAACCCCTGCTTAAGAGTTATAGTAGAGCCAATCTTAAGATTATTCTTCTTAGCAAAATCGCGATGCACTATTGCGCTACCAGCAGAACGATTAGTAATATGCTCACCCTGCACTAAACGGTACAATCCTTCTTGAAAACCTTGAGATAATCGAGAATCTGTTGTGCCAGTAATTCCGGCAGCATGAGCCAAAACATCATCGTCTAGTCTTGGACCTTGTAAGGGAAGCAAAATTTGCTTCCCAACAGGCGTAGCTAAAACATCGCGCTCTTCCACTACAGTTTTTACGCCCGGAATCGCAGCAAATTTACGAATTTGACTAGAGTCAATTCCTTCATTCGCGTCTAAATCTTGCGGAATTGGAGAATTAGACGTAGCAACAGAATTAGAATTTATATTACTTTGCTCTGGAAGAGTTTCACCTCGAGTTTTTGCTCGTACAGTAAAACCTAAAGCAATACTGGATTGAAGACGATTTCTAGCATCATCAACAGAAGCACTAATACCAGCTTGCGAAACTAGAGCACTTAAAACAAGAGTCATGATCAGCACAATTATTGCGTTGCGTCGAGGCTTGCGAAATATTGCAAGCCACGCTCTAGAGCATAAAGAAATTACACCAACACTCATAATCACTCCAAATAAACTTTGCTAAACTTTGCTAAAACTTGCTAAAAAATACGCAATTTTTTTATTTTTGCAATCCGAGCAGTTCTCGAGGAGATTTGCACATCATTGGCAAATAGGACAGCACTACCGAAACAACAACTACCGCGCATACTATTGCAGAAACACCAGCAAAGCATTGCAAGTCTACTTGCACAATAAGTTTGTCCAAAGTTCTAGTTGCCAAAGTTGATTCAAGATTTCCACCAGCTTGACCCATAGTGCTTAAATCATCAGCAGCAGCAGATTTTACGGATCCGAGCGCAGCGGCACCCATCCACGGAGCTATGATTTTTGCAAAAAAGTATCCAATAACTAGCGAAGGTATTGCAATAAGTAGAACCTCGCTAATGTACTGACAAACTATAGACAGCTTACTGTTGCCAATCGCAGTAAATACACCAATCTCATGTCGCCGCTCATTCATCCACAACAAAAGCACCAATCCAAGCGCAATAATAGCGAAAGATATTACTGCAATAGTCGTAATAGTCATCATTGAATGAACGCCTTTAGCGACTCTCAATAAGCCAGCAACGAACTGATCGTCACGAGTTAGCTGATAATTTTGCAAATCAATAGGCAATTTAGCAGCTTGTGCCATAATATTATCCGCATCCTCACCGCGCTTTACTTTAAAACTTGCGTCCTGATATATTTCTTTTCCTGGCTTATATTTATACAATTCGCGCGTAGTTTGCAAATCTGTATACACAGTATTTGCAGTAAGTTCCGCTCTAGTTGCAACTTGTCGCTTATTTGCTCCCGAATAAATTCCAACAATACGAGTTTTTACGGTTACGGTTGATTGGTTAATATTGTCGGCATCGTAAGGATTAGCGCGAAGTGTAAGAGTATCTCCTACATGTAATCCATTGGCTTTAGCGAGATCTTCATGAATAAGAGATGCATGAACATTGCTAGCAAACAAATGCTTACCTTTAGATACGTTTATTGCTTTTGTTTTAAACGCATTAAGCGCAGTAGAATTATTGGTTCCCTCAATGTTAACTGCATTTCCAAACTGCTGCTCGCGCTTTTGATCATAATCCTGAACGCCTGGAATTCTCGCAGCTTTGGCATTAACCAAATCAGCTGTTACATTTTGGCGAACTACGTACGAAGCAATTCCATTCAACTTTGCGATTGCTTGTACATCTTTAGGTTTTACAGTTCCAGCTCCTCTAGGAGTTCCAGGATTTACTTGCGGATTATTTGCAAGTACGAAACTAGATTCAGCTTGCGATTCAACTTTTTGCACCTCTTTATTAGCGGCGCTCGAAACTGCAGAAATTGCAAATAATAATGTTGAAATAAGAAATAGAACAATGAAAACTATTAATGTTTTTATTCGTTTCCTCAGAATGTAGCGTATTGCACGAGAGATAAACGTCATCGACTACCTTTCCTCATTGAAAAATGACTGTATATAGTATGTAAATATACGGTATGCCAGTATAACATATGAGCACTTATAACCACAATATAAAAAAGCCGGCCCTACGATTTCGCAGAGTCGGCTTTTTGTTTGACGTTCTGCACTAGTGTCCCATAACGACAGTCTTCAGACACTAACGCAGTAAGAGTTCTGCATTAGTGTCCCAAAATCACCAAACAGAGACACTCGCGCAGTAAGCGCACTGCACCAGTGTCCCAAAACAAGCAAAATCGGACACGCGTGCAGTCGTCGTGCTGCGCGCGTGTCCGAAGAACAGGATTAAGAGACCATAACGCAGCGCGCCATCTGCACCAATAACGAACAGCAATGTCGAAATAAGAAATACAATAATGAAAACTATTGCTGTTCTATTCGTTTTCTTAGAGTGTGATATAACATATCCTTACTAAAAATGCGTTTAGTATCATAGTTTAAAGCGAGTAGATCTACTATATAATAAATTTCCCTCCACAAAATAAATTGCGGAGGGAAACTTTTTATGTGTAAATATAGCAGGATCTAGCAGAATCTCACAGTATTCACAGGATCTACAATATTTACAGGATTAATCATCAGTGAAATCTATTGTCAGTTTTTTACCGTCAATACTGAACTTTCCGTAAACATAGCCACTGTTTTGAGTACTGTCACTCTCCCAGTCACTGTCATCAAAATAGTTGCTCTTGTAGCGATAACTTATGTCGACATTAATTTCATTACTTCTAAAAGTACCTGAATCCATGTCGACTTCGTCTAGATCTGGTACACCGCTAGCTGAGCGTTGAATACCATCGTATTGATAGTCATAGTACGTATATAATCTTGCAAAAGAGCAATTTTCTGGTACATCCGTATCAGTGGAAGCTACGCATTTATCAATATGCTTTTTAATAGCTTTAGTAAGCTCTTCTTTTAAAGCATCCGTAGCTTCCAATTTCAGTGATGCAGGTGTTGAAACGCCAATTTCGTTAACCAATACATTAGAAGTACCAGTAGTCCACAATTGTGAATCCTTTACAGATTCAATATGGTAACTTCCTGGATACGCTGGCATAAGATAGCTTGTAGTAACACCATCATCAGAGTAAGTGTAGTCTGAAGAATATCCGTCTTTTGCACCGTCTGGAGTTTTCTTGAAATCATCCAAGTTTATTTCGGAATTATTGACTTTAATTTTCTTAACCTGGTTTGGTATTGACAAGCTAATTTTTCCAACTGATGGATATTGAACCTTGTAAGAGTCGAAGAACAGCCACTGTTTTCCTCCTGGCACAAGTACAAGATTCATTGAATCTCGTTGACCAGCAATTTTGTAATTAACCTTGAAAGAATTGTATGGACCACTAACAACGTTTACGTCTGTTATACGGTTTGTTGCAGATTTTCCAATTGCGTTTGTTAGAAGTACTTTACGATTTGCAGGAATCTTTGATGAAGACCAGTCCGTCATATTGCTAGCTTCATCAAAATTTCCTTCTTGCAAATACTTTACGTAACGCTGGATAGTTGCCTGCGGTGAATAAATATTTTGTTGGATAACAACATATCCTATTCCGAGAACTACTATCGCAATGGCGATTATTATAAGGCTAATTTTTGCGCCTCGGCTCATCGGCTTACCTTTAACAACGTAGTCTGTTACAAATCCGGAACTAGGTGATTCAGGAGTAAAGTATTCTTGCTGTTGCGGATACTCCTGTTGGATTGTATAAGGCTGATTAGCGTAAGGTTGATTAACGTAATCTTGCTGAGCATAATACTGCTGGTTTGCGTAATTTTGCTGTCCATAACCAGGCTGCTCATAACCAGGCTGCTCATAAACTTGTGTGTTTTGTTGAATGAATTGAGTCGGCTGAGTCTCATTAAACTGATTTTGAGGATACTGCGCAGACTGTGCTTCTTGATAATTTTGTGCTTCTTGCATCGGCTGATTAAGAGGCGCTCCGCAAGATGAACATATCGCTACTCCATCGGGATTCTGGTTATTGCAATATGGACAATTCATATATTTCTCTCAATACGGTTTTAGAAATTACAAGGAAGCCTAGCTGGTTTCCCAGCTAGGCTCAATTATTAATTAAAAAACAGGTCTAGGAAGTGATGGCGCGTGACCAATATTTTTAACTGCCATCCAGAAGTTTGACCATGCAGATGTCATAAAGCTCTTATCGATAGCCGATACAATGAACATTGCAATAACACCTACGAGGATGAAGATAACCCACATCCACTCACGATCGAGCTTACCCTTATATCGTGCAGTTGCTAAGAAGGACACAGGCACTAAGATGAGCAGCACAAGGTAAAGCGCCTGCAAAGCAACAGACGGAACCTGTAATACCAAAGAAGGATTATGAACGAACAAAGATGCATCTACAGAATCAAAATTCAAAGTCATTGACTGAGGATTGCCTGACATGGAATCAGCCATAAGACTAGATACCTGTCCACCAAGTAATCCAACAATAGCAGTCTTAGATGGTGGAATAAATGCTAATACTGTAGCAACAATTTGCAAACCTAAAAGCGGTACGAGCTTTTGTGCAAAAAGAACATGAAGCTGAGCTGGTGAAATCTCATCACCAAACATCTTCATGCCCAACAAAGCAACACCGTAGACTGCGTATACAGTTAAGACACCAATAACAAACTTGTAAAGGAACACTGTAAACGGAACACCTGGAACCGTTGGAATACTTGGTCCTCCAAAAGAACTTGACATTGAATTTGCAATATTAGCGAGATCCTTAGTTGGAGCATACATTGCGTTAACAATAGTCATCGAGGACAGGTATCCCTGCAAACCAAACAGTAAACCAGAAATAACTGCTACCAATGCTGCATACAAGTTAGATACGCGATACTTTTGAGAAGGATTCTTAATAGCTGTTACCAACCAACGGAAGAAGTTCATCATTTGCTCAGAATTAATCTGGCTAGCAAGCTGCTGAGCATAACGAGCTGCACCCTGCTGTACTGGCTGGCCAGGACGAGCAGCATACTGCTGCTGTTGAGCAGGCATTGGCTGTCCATATGGAGCTTGCATTGGCTGCTGCATTGGGCGAGGCTGCTGAACAGGCTGAGCATACATAGGCTGCGCTGGGCGCTGCATAGGAGGCTGCTGAGCAGGAGCAGCAGGCTGAGCAGGAGCCTTAGCTACTGCCATATTATTTCCACAACTTTTGCAGAATTTTGCGGCATCATTATTTTCAGAACCGCACTGAGCGCAAACTTTCATTTGTCTCTCCTTGTAACTATTGGAATCAACCCAAACTAGAATCAATCCCCTTTATCCGTGCATATTACGTACACACGAACGCTATCATTTAATTGTATTACTTCGATAGAGACAACCTATATCTTATTAATTGTAATTTTTCCGAAAAATATACTATAAATGCAGAAAAAATACGAAAAGTCGCCTGATAATAAAAAATTATCAAGCGACCAACAATAATTAAAAAATTAAATAGCAAACCCTAAAATGCGCGCGGCGGAAACTGGAACAGCTTCATCAGCCCAATAATCTTCAAGATTCTCATCAGTAGAAAGAGAACGCATTTCAGCACGATCAATATATAATTCACCGCGCAAATGATCA
The DNA here is from genome assembly GCF_050320365.1 of Gardnerella sp. 2492. Lineage (NCBI taxonomy): Bacteria > Bacillati > Actinomycetota > Actinomycetes > Bifidobacteriales > Bifidobacteriaceae > Gardnerella > Gardnerella sp. 2492. The sequence continues at coordinate 533,638 of NZ_CP186952.1, forward strand.
GTCTCATGCTGGAATATACGAGCCGGCCAACCGTGCAATTTCATAGAATGCTGCTTACCATCCTCGTCCTGCCAAGTAGCCTGAATATCAAGCCAACGCTGACGAACAGCTTGATATCCTGCAACGCTTAAGCAACCTTCATAAAAACTTCTAGTCTGAGTACCGATCGGCTCATAATGAGGATTAATAATCGCGCGGAATGGAAGCTCAGCTATATCACGAGGATCATCCTCATCATCACGAACATGATCTTCAATAACTGCAATAGCAAGACCTAAACCAATCTGCGGGGCAGCTAAACCTACTCCAGGAGCAGCAAGCATGGTGCTATGCATAAGAGAAATCAACTTATCAAGAGTAGCACGAGTAAGTTGACCATCGTATTCAACAGTACGCTGTCGCAGCACAGGCTCACCTGCTTGAACAACAGGAAGTATGCCATCCTCGGTAGCAGAATCCAAAAGATGCTCTACCGCACGGCTAAGTTTAGTATCGACACTGGCATGATGCGTAAACATAGGACTCCTTACACTAAAAGACGTTTCAATACACACGTACAGTCAACTTAAGATTCACGTTTAAAAAGTGAAAATCAGAGATACAGCACAACACTAAGGTGATAATTGTAACAAAATTCTACTAATTTTGCTAGCTTTACAGCTTAAGATTATCAACCACTACTTGAGCAAGGCGAGCGCAAACTTCATCAGCTTGATCTTGAGTAGCAGCTTCGCACATAACGCGCACAAGCGGCTCAGTACCACTAGGACGTAGAAGCACGCGACCTGTATCTCCCAAAAGCTTAGATTCCTTTTCTACTGCAGCAAGAACAGCAGCGTTAGTTTTTGACGCCATTTTATCTACATTTGGAACATTTACAAGAGCCTGCGGAAGCTGTGGAAAATCTGCAGCCATTTGCGAAAGCTTCTTTCCGGAACGAACAACTTCGCGGCATAATGTCAAAGCAGTAAGCGTACCGTCACCAGTGGTGGCAAATTCGCGATTAATCACATGACCAGACTGTTCTCCACCAAGCGAATAATCATGCTTAAGCATTTCTTCAAGAACGTAACGGTCACCAACATTTGTTTGCACGGTTGCAATGCCCATATCTTTAAGAGCAAGTTTTAAGCCAAGATTGCTCATCACTGTAACTACAAGCGTATCGTGATTAAGTTTTCCTTCACGCTTTTTAGCTCTTGCTAGAATGCCCATAATCTGATCGCCATTAACCATATGGCCATTCTCGTCAACAGCCAAGCAACGATCGGCGTCACCGTCAAAAGCAACACCCAGATCAGCTTTCGAAGCTTTAACCATGGCTTGCAACTGCTCAGGATGCGTGGAACCAGCGTGATCGTTAATATTGTAGCCGTCAGGAGATGCGTTAATTACGATTACTTCAGCTCCAGCTCTGCGAAGTGCTTCAGGTGCTACAACAGAAGTAGCACCATTTGCGCAATCTGCTACAACACGCAACCCAGATAATGGCTTTGGTCGAGTTGAAGAATCACTATTTAGTGGAGCTACTGCAGAAACCAAATGATCAATATAAAGATTCGTTGCAGTATTAGTGTCATGACTAATACGACCAACGCCAGCGCCAGTCGGACGCTCCCAATCTTGGCCAAGCACAGCCTCAATCTCATCTTCCTTACTATCTGGAAGCTTAAAACCACCGCGAGCAAAGAATTTAATGCCGTTATCTGGCATAGGATTATGAGATGCGGAAATCACGGCACCCATCTCAACATTTAGTACAGAAGTTAAGAACGCAACGCCAGGAGTTGGAATAATTCCAGCATCAATAACGTCAAAACCGCCAGCGCTCATACCTGCAGACAAAGCTGCGGCGAGAAAATCACCCGATACGCGCGTATCTCTGCCAACAAGCGCACGACGGCGAGCATGTGCAGAATTATTAGCATCACCAGCCGACTCTACTTTTTCCGCAGAAGACGCATCTCCTAAAACGCGTACAGCAGCGTCGCCTAAATCAAGAGCAAGCTGAGCAGTTAAAGCACGATTTGCCAACCCACGCACACCATCAGTACCAAACATCCTTGGCATAATAAAGCCTCTTTCGCAAAATCACTTCAATCTGTGAGCGCACAAACAACATTGCATACTAGCACGTCACACTATTCGCAATTCTACTCACTGCTTTACATAACGCGCTAGCGCTTTGACAGAGCTAACTGGCGATAGTTAAATCACCAAACAAAGACACTCGCGCAGAAATAAAACTGCACGAGTGTCCCAAAACAAGCAAAATCAGACCCTAACGCAGAACGCAATCTGCACTAGTGTCTGAAGATAGGCAAAATCAGGCTCTAATGCAGAATGCGTACTGCAGGAGTGTCCGAATTTAGCGCAAGGAAGCGTTGTAATGCTGCACCTTAAGCGTGCGGCGCGAAGAATCAAGGCTGCCAAGCACCATGCGACGCAAAGCCTGATCCGCATCCTTATGCTCATCAAGCCAGAGCTGTCCGCGCTCAACTAACTCGTCTACATCCGCATAATTTGGATACAAGCCTTCAATCAAAGCCTCAGCCATGTGGAAAGTGCGATTCTTCCAAATCCACTCAACTTCAGCAAAGTAGCGCTCAACATAAGGCTTAACCAAATCGCCTTTAGCAGTGCTTGCAAAGCCAGCAACCACAGCACCCATTTGCATATTAGTCAAATCGAGATTGCGCAAAGCCTGTTCGAAAGCCCAATCCTTAGCTTCTGCAGTTGAGCGAGCCGCACGAGCTTGGTAAGCGTATTCGCGATTCTCGGTAGTATCGCGCTTAGCTAGCTCAGCGTCAATTCCAGCTTCATCCAAAGCGTTCACGCCTGCGAGCGCAATAAGAATGCTCCAGCGCAAGTCATTGTCGATTTCCAAGCCTTCTAAGCTCACGGAACCGTCGAGTAATCCGTTAGCTACGCGCAAGAACTCAGCATCTCCAACTTCGCCGTATCCAAGATAAGCCTTAACGAGCTGGAACTGCTCGTCGGAACCTGCAGAAGCTGCCAAAGCCAACTGCCAGAGTTCGTGAGCTACATGCTTTGCGACTTCTGCTTGACGCTCAGGCACCACGTAGTGGCTTGCAGTCACCTTTACTTGACCAAGAGCATAGCGGAAAGTAGTTGATTCACGCTCAGTTGCCAAAGCTTTAAGGCTGAGTTCCACAAAACGTTCTGCTGGGAATTCTGCGTCGCGAGTCATATCCCACAATGCGAGCCAAATAAGCGAGCGAGTCAAAGAATCCTTGAAACGATACAAGTTTTCTGCAGCAAATTCAAGCGACTTTTCGTCGAAACGTAACTTTGTATAAGTCAAATCGTCGTCGTTTACGAGAATAAGCGCAGGCATTTTTTCGCCGCTAGCTTCCGCAACTTCCGTCACTTCGCCGTCAACGTCAAGTTCGATTCGCTTCGTGCGCTTAATTTCGCCAGTTGCTTCATCTACATTGTAGAATCCAACAGCCAAACGGTGTGCGCGAAGAACAGGATGCTCAGCCGGCGCGCTCTGACGCAAACGCAAGGAAGCAATAGTACCGTCAGCTGCTTCTTCTACTTCGGTAGAAATCGTGTTAATTCCAGCCTTTTCAAGCCATTGAGCACTCCAAGACTTAAGATCGCGTCCGCTTGTAAGTTCTAACTCATGAAACAAATCAGCCAAAGTCGCGTTGCTGTATGCGTGCTTACTCAAATAGTTGTGGATTCCTTCAAAGAACTTTTCGCGACCAACGTACGCTACGAGTTGCTTTAATACGGAAGCGCCCTTTGCGTAGGTGATGCCGTCGAAGTTAACGGAAGTGTCGTTCAAATCGTTGATTGGAGCCACGATTGGGTGCGTTGTTGGAAGCTGATCTTGATTAAGAGCCCAGCTTTTTTCGCCAGAATTGAAAGTGCTCCAAGCGTCATGCCACTCGGTTGCTTCAGCAGTTGCAAGAGTAGAAGTGAATTCTGCGAAGGATTCGTTAAGCCACAAATCATTCCACCACTTCATGGTCACGTAGTCGCCGAACCACATGTGTGCAAGCTCGTGCAAAACTGTTACAACGCGGCGCTCAGCATAAGCGTCTGTAACTTTGGATTCAAACACGTACTGATCGCGAATTGTAACCATACCAATGTTTTCCATAGCTCCAGCGTTGTATTCTGGCACGTAAATCTGATCGTACTTTGCGTACGGATATGGCACTCCCCAAGTCTTAGCGTAGAAAGCAAAACCTTTCTTCGTAATATCGAACAAGTAGTCAACGTCTTTTGCAAAAGCGTCTTTAAGTGCCTGACGGCAGTACATTGCCATTGGCACTACGCGACCGTCTTCGTTGTTGTAAGTTGTGTGCCACTGCGCGTAAGGGCCTGCGCAGATAGCAGTTAAGTAAGAGCTCATCTTTGGAGTTGACTCGAATACCCAACGCTTCATGCCTTCTACAGCGCCATTTTCCAAAGTGCCTGCTTCAGTTTCGCGGCCTTCCAGCACTGTTTCGCTTTTAACTGGCATGTTGGAAGTTACGATCCAGCTTTCTGGAGCGTCTACGCTAAAGTCAAAAACAGCTTTCAAATCTGGCTGATCAAACACAGCATAAACGCGGCGAGCATCCGGCACTTCGAACTGAGTATACAAATAAACGTTTCCGTCAGAAGGATCAACACTTCTGTGCAAACCTTCGCCCGTGTTGGAATACTGGCAGTTTGCTACAACTTCTACAGTATTGTGCTCAAGAAGATTTTCTAGCTCAATTCGGCTGTCTGCAAAAACTTTAGAAACGTCAAGAGCGGTACCGTTTAACACCACGGATTCTACGCTATTTGCAATCAAATCAAGGAAGCTTGCACTACCAGCCTTAGCGTCGAACTCAATCTTCGTGCGCGAAGTAAAATCGCGTCCGCCTTTTCCTAAATCGAGTGCAACATCGTAGTGAATTGGCATTTGGATAGCGTCGAAACGCTCTTGAGCTTCTACGCGAGTCAGATTTGCTCCTGGCATATCTACCTTCCTTATATTTTTCTTATATATTTTTATATATTTTTATATATTTTTATATATTTTTATATATTTTTATATATTTTTATATATTTTTATATATTTTTCTTATATTTTTATTCTTGATTATTTTCTGAAATATCTGCTACTACTGGCACTATCATTGGCTTCCTGCGCAAAGTTCTAGCAATCCAACTGCCCAAAGTACGTCTCATAACCTGCTGCAGCTTATAAGTATCACGCTCACCGTGCATCATAGCATCGCGCAACTGCTCTACTATTTGGTAGCGAACTTTTTCGAAATCACTTTCGTCTTCTGCAACTGCATTAAGATAAATCTTCGGACCAGAAACAACATCAGCTGTTTTAGTATTTACAACCACAAAGCTGGAAACGAAACCTTCCGTACCCAAAATGCGTCGCTTTTCAAGTTCCTCGTCTGTAAGCTCACCAACGGAATCACCATCAACATAAACGTATCCGCAAGGCACAGAGCCTACCACTGCAGCGTTCCCGTGATACAAATCCACCACATCGCCATCTTCAGCAAGCACAACGTTATTGGGATCAACACCAGTTTTTACTGCAATCAAGCCGTTTGCAACTAAGTGACGATGCTCGCCATGAATTGGCATAGCACATTTTGGTTTCACAATGTTATACAAGTAAAGAAGTTCACCCTCATTGCAGTGACCAGACACGTGAATAGCAGCATTATCCTTATTTATTACACGCGCGCCAAGCTGCACGAGTTTATTAATAACCTTATAAACTTCATGCTCATTTCCTGGTATAAGCGAGCTAGCTAAAATCACAGTATCAAACTCATTAACTGTAATATCTCTGTGATTTCCGTCAGCAATACGTCCAAGAGCTGCCATCGGCTCGCCTTGTGAACCGGTGCACATGTACACAAGTTTGTCGTCTTGAATATCCTTAGCTTGCTTTAAGTCCACAACTGTATTTTCAGGAATATGCAAGTAACCTAAATCTGCCGCAATCGACATGTTACGAACCATCGAGCGACCAACAAAAACGACTTTTCTTCCAAACTTGTGCGCTGCATCAACCACTTGTTGCACACGGTGTACGTGACTTGAGAAGCTAGCAACAATAATTTTACGAGCAGCTTCAGCAAATGCGCGATCCAAAGCAGGACCAATAGAAGTTTCAGGTTTTACAAATCCTGGAACTTCAGCGTTTGTAGAATCAGCCATAAGCAAATCAATACCTTGCTCTCCCAACCGGCCAAATTCTACCAAATCCGTAATTCTATGATCTAGCGGCAGCTGATCGAGTTTAATATCTCCAGTATCGATAAGAGTTCCAGCAGCTGTTTTTACGCAAACTGCGAGCGCGTCTGGAATTGAGTGCGTAACTGTAATAAATTCAAGGTTGAATGGGCCAACTTTGAGCTTATCTCTACCTTCTACGCGAATCATTTTTGGTTCTATATAGTGTTCTTTACACTTTGCTTCTACGAAAGCAAGAGTAAGTTTAGAACCAATCAGAGGAATATCCGGGCGCATTTTAAGAAGGTAAGGAACACCGCCAATATGATCTTCATGACCGTGCGTCAAAACTAAAGCTTCTACTTTGTCAAGACGATTTTGAATATAGTGAAAATCTGGAAGAATCAGGTCTACGCCTGGCTGTTCTTCTTCTGGGAATAGTACACCGCAATCAATAAGCAGAATATGACCGTTATACTCGATTACGTTCATATTACGGCCAATTTCGCCAAGTCCACCAAGCGGCACAATTCGCATGGAGCCTTTACGATATTTTGGCGGCGTAATAAGTGCGCCTTCGCGCTGATCGTTTACTACTGGCGGCAGCGCGTTAGCAGATTTTGTATCAGTTTTTACAGCAGATTTTTTAGTTTTTGCAGACTGAGAAGACTGTTGCGATGTTGTCGATTTCACAGATTCTGTAGATTCTTTCTTCATAGTTTTTTTAACAAATTTACCGGTGGATTTGGCCGCAACAGAGCTGCCGGCGACATCATCTAATCCTGCTTCACGCAGCGCAGCATCTAGCACGGCTGCAATCATGTCGTCTGTTAACTCAGCACGTTGCGAATTTCCATCGTGACGAGCATCACTAGCATCGTCAGACTTACTCAACGCTGTTATGCTCATAATTTAGTGCTTACGGAAATGATCCCAAACTTTAATGCCAATACCGATAACTACTACAACAATTGCAAAAATTAAAAATGCTTTAACAGCAGCACCAGTTTCTGGTAACTCAAAGCCTAATGCAGCAGCATTATTCACAAACATTCCACACATATTCACCTCTGTTCTACACAAAATCGCACCAACGTACTATTTTGCAGCACTCACCGCAAAACTTACGATTTTTGCGAACACTTATTTTCTATTATACGCGACTTGGCTTACTGACAAAAACCATTACAATAAGCCACCCTAATATTGCTATAGGAATTGCAGCCAACGTTGAAATCCACGGCACCATAATGCCAGCGTGCACATTCCACGCGTCTATTGCAGAGCCTGCAGCTAGTGATCCTAAAGATGCTCCAACAGCAGAAGCCGTAGGAAGCCAAGATAAGCCTTCTGTAAGCGACTGTTCTGGCACTGTTGCTTTTACAATAAGATTTCCTGTTGCAAAAATTGGTGAAACGCATAGGCCGGATAAAGTTTCAAATACGCTTAGGAACAATAGGTGATCAATACTAAGGCTCATAAGTATGTAGCCTAAAGTGAGCAAACTTAAGAAAATTATAAGATGCGACCAGTTAGATCCAGGGAACTTATGCGAACCAAAAATTATTGCTCCTATAAGAGATCCAAAAGCAAATAAAGCCAGCTGCAAACCTATGAGATTTTCCAAATTTTGAGATTTCATAGTAGCAGTAATAGAAACGTCGAATGCACTAAAGCTCATATTAAACACTACGAACATAATAACAAGCGGCAAAATGCCTCTGTATAAAAGCACGTTTTTAGTTTTTTTATTATTATGGTTACGCAGACGTTTTAGAGTAAATTTGTCAATAAACGACGCATCTTTTTTAGAATCTACTTCTACTGACTTATCTTTTTGTACTGCTATAAGCACGTCAACATCGTTAGAGGAAGCAGAATCTACTTGCAAAACTGTTAGCACTGCCGGCTGCGTATTTCTCAGTGAGAAGAACCACGCTCCGCCTAAACCGCTTGCTAAAATCGGCACAAAAAGCTGCGAAACTGGATGTACTGAAGTAGCTAACCAAGCTGCAAGAATAGGGCCGAAAATAAACACAAGTTCGTCAATTCCAGACTCTAAAGCGTACGCCACGTTTAGCAAAGTGTCGTCATTTTCAGATTTTAACGTGTACGCCCATCGAGTTCGCACTAAAGCTCCGAAAGCAAACTGCGTAATTCCCATGATTATTGCAAGCACAAACAAAACAGGAAGTGACACGTGAGCAAGTACCGCAAAAGCAAAAGCTAACATTGCTACAACCTGTGAGCTTAAAGCTATGCCACCAATTTTCCGCTGTCCAAAACGATCGAATAATTTTGCGTACAATGGTGTAACTGCAGCCTGTGCTAGCACGTACGCTGCAGCCATCGCTCCTGCAACAGTCCAATTGTTATATAAGCTGTTTAAAGCAAGCACAATACCTAAACCCATCATAGACATAGGAAGACGTGCTATTGCAGCAGAAATACAGAATGCTTTTGCTCCGCGAAATGCGAATAATCTTTTATAATTGTTGGCTGCAGTATGTTCAGAAGTTGCAGTATGTTCAGAAGCTGCAGTTTTTTCTGATTCTGCTGACTTCTTATTCGCTTCTGGCGACAACATACTACTCACTTTCCTTACAAAGAATCTTATAAAACTATTTTCACATTCAATTTCGGCATCTTACCGATTTAGAGCATCTTCTTATTTTAACCAGAACCTGTATATTTTATAAATAGTTATTACGATTTCTAATAAATAACTATCGTTTTTGTATATACTATATCCAGCAAAATTAAGCGTATACGTTTGTTACTTGTTCTGCTCATGTCTCTTAGTACGTGAACAGAAAGGCTCACCAGAGTATATGAACAAATCGTCTACTAAATATTTTGAGTCACTATAGTTTGAGTAAATAGCTTTATTTGCATTGTCTTTTCTGCACCATACGGCATCTTTACGCAATCCGTGATAATCATAGAAACTAACATCACAAGCAGTATCCGTATGCAAGTAATACCTGTTAACTCCTTTACTGCGAAGCATTTGCATAGTTTGTTTCCATAATCTTCCACCAACACCGTGTCCTCGAGACTCTGGAGAAACTATAAATAGTTCTAACTCTGCTTGAGTTAAGTCGTTAATATGCGATTTAGCTTCTAGTTTTGTTTCTATAGCACGCATGGATTTTGCAGCGTGTAAAGCTTTTGAAAAATTAGGATCTGGATTTTCCAACATCATTTCATCTTGCTTTTTGATCATATCGCGCAATTGTGGAAAAAGTACTTTGTCTTCAAATACTCGAGAAAAAAGTAGTCCCATAAATTTTCCGTTAGACTGTGCGATAATTCCATGCGTAGATGGTTCCATATAGTGCATTACGAAACGTTTAGAAAGCTCTTTTGACGCTTCTTTTCCAACTATATCCGGTATACCCCAGGTACGTTCATACTCTTCAGATATTGAATCAATATCTTCTATAGTTACAGGCCTAAATGTTACTTCCAAGATATTCCTCCTTCGATTTTTCTCTATATATACAATTATTACGTAATTTTTCCGTCAAATGCAATCATTTATAGTATAAAATTAGCCAAATAGCAGCACTTTCGTTTTAATTTACTTCATCATCTTCACTATCTTCACTATCTTCATCATCTTTAAGTGCAAATTCAGGAGTATTGCGAAGCTGCGAAAGAATTTCTTCCCTACTTTTTGCTTCAGCATGTATTTCTCGCCCAGATTCATCCTCTACGTCCACATAGTAAAGCGTAGCGTCGATAGCTTCTAAAGGTGCATTTGTTATTAAAGAAAGCAACAGTCTATACCAATCGAGTTGCGCAAGTTTACGCTCTATATCATCTGCTTTAGTAGGCTTATGTCCAGTTTTCCAATCAACTACTGTATAGAGTTTGCTTTTGTCTTTGGTATCTAGACCTCCTGCAAATACAGCGTCTATTTTGCCGTTAATAATGCGATTACCTAATTCGTTTACATGAGCGACAATTGGTTGTTCTGCAGAAAGCGGACGTCGAAAAGCCCAGCTCGATTTTACCAGTCTTGACTCCCATAGAAGAAGTTTTTTCTGGGCTGAAATCTCAGCTCTTGACAAAGATTCATCGTTTTCAAAAGCAAAATCATCATTTAAATGACTTTCATATAACGATTTTTCAACATCAAGATCATTAATCATATTTTTTTGTAAATCTGTATGCTCTTTTAGCTCTACCCCACTTTGCACAATATTTTTCCAAGTAGAACCCAAAGAATAAGTTTCTTCACTGTTTGTTTCAAAATTTTCAGCAAATACACAACCTGCTTTAACAAATTGTTCCGCCCAAGCGTGGAAACGAGTACCCAAATCTGCCTCCGGCGACACAATTCTTGGAATTGGACGTATAAGAGCCATCCACTCGTTGCGCAATCTAATATTTTGGTTATTTTGAAGCTGATTTTTAGGCAAAGATTTGTTATTATCAGCATGCAAATCAACTCTTCTTTGCAATGCAGTAACAGGCAATCTTCCAGAATCGTTAAGTTTTTCTACTTTAGACTGCAACCAGTCGTTATTATTCCAATTTTTAGGCATTATATCGTTATCTTCTGCAAGTTCTTTTGCTCTAATAAGTAGAGAGTTATTTAACTCAGATTCGCCTAAAAGCGGATTATTATAAGAAGATTTATCATTTAATACATTCTGCTCGTTAAGATTGCCTTCTAAAACATTGCCTTCTAAAACGCACTTTGCGGAACTTTTTAACGCTTCTCTTATGCCGTCACTTATACTACTAGGCCAAGAGAGAGAAGTTGTTTCAAGTTTTTCAGGAATACTACTAGGCTGAGATAAAATTTTAACTAAATCATCACAATAGTCGCCAAGTATATAGCCTCCATCATCACCTATCGTAATTTTTGCACAAGAATCTTTTTTATTTTGCGAAAAAAGTTCCTGCTTAACGTCGCCATTATCAGCAGAATCGTAAACTTCATCCCAAAAAACTGAAGATTTTTTTGTAGAACCTTTATCATTTAAAGCCATCGAAGTATTCGCACTGCAAGTAAGAAGAGCAGCAAATTTTGCGCGCGTCAAAGCCACATACATAAGATGACGCTCATCCGCATGCAGCGCACGACCTCTTTCTTGCGATTGAGAAAGAGGAAGAGAACCGTTTCTTTTACTTTCACAAACTTCTTTTATTTCATCCGGAAGATCTGACTCATCAATACCAGCTTTATCGCATATAGTTTTTGCAATATCAACTAAATATGATGCTCTAGAGCCGTACACTTCTTCATCAAATTGCTCAGCACTCTTAAAATCCGCTAAAGAAATTTCCGGATTCATACTTGTTTCAAGATCTGCATTATGCGGAAATCTTGGAAGTATATCTGCGTCAACTCTAAGCGGTACAGGAACTTTAGAAGCTATAGAAATAGCAGCATACGCGGTTTCATTATAAGAGCATTTACCTTCAGACTCGTTTCTACTCACCTTTAGTTCATCTCCTTGAGAGCTTGGAAACGCGCCGTCATTAAGACCGACTATTGCCACAGCCGGCCATTCCAAACCCTTAGACTGATGAACTGTCATAAGAACTACGTCAGCTGGATCATCTAAAGAAACTGGGGAATCTTTAACAGAACCTAAACTGTTTAGCCATTGTATGAAACCGTGCAAAGTTGGAGCAGTAAAATCACCCATTTCTTGCACATACGAGTCAGATAAAGCAAGTAAAGCGTCAAAAGAAGAACGCATATCTGCTAGCAGACTATCGCTAGTAGACTCAGAGTTGCTAAGCGCGTTAGCTACAGCAACATCAATATCTATTTGCAAAGTTTCAACAGCGGCACGTATTATTTCGTGCAAACTGTCGTGACGAGCACAGTCTACAGCATTAATCATTCCACCTAATCTCAATGCTGAAGCAAAACCATGCTCACTCATGCAATTACGCAAAGAATCTAAACAAGAGTCTACAGAACCTGCAGATCCTACAGAGTCTCCTGCACTTGCATTAATTCCAGCATATCTTTCCTCATTCTCCTCATAAGCTTTTATAAATACGTCAGCTAAGAACACTCCTCCTCGAATATTTGCTGCCTGAGGATCTTGCTGAGATTTTTCACGAACTACTTTAGCGAACTGTGATTTAGGAATATTAGCGTCTACTAAACCAGCCTGAACTAAAGCGCGAAAAATATACTCTGTATTTGCTGCAGTTGCAATATTAGCAGCCGCTTCTAAATCACTTGTGCTAAGAGAAAAACGCGCAGTAGCGCATAAACGCATTAATTCTGAAGTTTTACTATGATCATCTACGACTTTTAGCAGAGCGAGAACGTCTTTAATTTCCGGCTTTTCCAACATTGCAGAATATCCTACTGTAATTGTGCGCAAACCAGCTTTTTGTAAAGCCTGCTCGTACAAAGAAATATTTGTTTTGCTGCGTAAAAGCACTGCAAGGCGAGGACTTTTTGTATCAGTACGATCATTATCTGCCAGTTTTGTATTCTTAACATACTTTGCAAATCGCACAACAGATTCAATTTCTTGATATTGAGTAGGCAGTTTCAAAACTCCCAAAATTCCTAACGAGGAAGATTCTGCTGAATTAAGACGAGTTACAGCAACTTCACTTGCAAGAGAACTGCTATGCTGTACAGGCGGAATTCTAAGAGGGTGAGTAATAGAATTAGCTGCAGCTAAAATAATCTTTGCATTACGTCTTGTAACAGTAAGCGAATACTTACAGTCTTCATTAAGATTCAAAGTATCATAAAACTTTCGAAAAGCTCCAGAACTAGCTCCTCTAAACGAATAAATTGCTTGGAATGGATCTCCTACTGCAGCTATGCGAGTATCAGATTCCACAGTATTTTCAGTATTTAGTTTATGGAACAAAGCAGTTATAAGCATTGCTTGTGTTGTTGAAGTATCCTGATACTCGTCAAGAAGAACATATTTATATTGACGACGATAATTCGCAGCAATTGACGGAAAATGAGTAACTAAACGGTATGCAGCTATAGTAAAATCGCTAAATTGTGCCATATTTGCGCGTTGTTTTGCTGCATCAAATTCAAGCACTAGATTTAGAAGAATATCTCTTTTTACAGCAGACTCGTATAAGCTTTTGCAAGATTCGTTATACGTGTTAGGAAGAGTACTATTTAAATAATCTACATACTTTTTCGCATATTCTGAGCATTTATTTTTATAAGTTTCGTCAGTATCTTTTTTTGTGCGGCTAAGTCTGCAGATTGGTTTTTTAGCAAATTCTGCAATATTTTTAGCTTTCTCAATATCGTTATTTTCTCGAGTAGCATCACTAAAACTTTGGTATGATGAATTATTTTCATGCTTTATTTTTAAGACTTTACATAAGCAATTTATAAATGCAGTATTCCACTTTTTTGCTTCATCAACAGCGCTAGCAATACTGTCTAAAGATTCACCTTTGCTATTTACGCCAATCATTGAGCAAGCTATATCTGAAGATAGTGCCAACACGTCGTTAATAAGAGTATCCCAGTTATACCAGCGAATATCTTCAGGATGCTTTTGGAAGTAATCTCCAATCAGTGGTTTTATAAGCTCGCGAGCGCCAGCTTCACTTAATGGTTGAGTATTGTGGTCAAATCCTACAAGTAGTCCGTATTGGCGTACGATAGATTGGAAGAACGCATCGTATGTCATAACTTCAGGTTTCATAAATAAGTTACTTATAGAATTATTATTTGAAGAATTATTTCTGTGCTGGTTTACTGCATTTGAAACTCTAGAAAGTAGTTCGGATGCTGCTTTGTTAGTAAATGTTAATCCTAGAATACTTTCTGGAGCTACACCCATTTCTATAAGATTTATAACTCTTCTGGTCATTGTGTAAGTTTTTCCAGATCCAGCACCTGCTACGATTAGCATGTTTTGTTTAAGAGATGCTTCTATGGCTGCAGACTGTTCAGGACTATCTGTGATTTTGTTTTTTGTAATTCCTGTTATTTTTGCAGTTTCTTTCATTTTCGCACCTCGTATACTGTATCTACTTGTCCTGCGCATGCTGGGCATACGTTACGATTTCTGCAGTAGCGCATGTGTTGCGGAGTTGGTTTAGCTGTGATTTTGTGAGATTTAATAATTGCAGCAGCGTAGAATACTCTCGAAATCATAGCAAGTGACCATTTTGCGCAAGTTGGTAGCGATAAGAATGCTTTCCAAACTTTTTCGCTAATATTGCCAGGATTTTCTCGAATAGCATCCCAATCTATATCACTTAACTTGTTTATATCTTTTATACTTATTCGCGGTTCGAAAGGATCTGTATTTAGCATGTTATTTTTAAAAATAGGTTGCTGATATATGTTTTCTGCTACATTTCGATCTTGTGCTGGATAGTCTTTTTCTACTACGTGGAAAAGTACGCTTCTAGCGATTCTAGGAGGATTTGGCATATTTATAAGCGGATTTTCATCAGCAAAAGCTAAAGCAAGCTGGTAGCATACAAGTTGTAAATCATTAAAAACAGCCGATGCGCTTATTGGTTTTCCTGTTTTATAGTCTATAAGACGTAAAATTTTCGTTCCATCGTTTAATTTTCTTAATTCTTCACGATCTATACGTCCATGAATATGTATGTTGAGATTTTCTTTAGCACCGTCAGGCCATCCACCAACTAGTGCGCCCATTATAGAGAAAACTTCACTTTTGCTGAGTTTTTCAGCGTTCTCAGCACTATTTGAGTTACTTAAAGTTTCATTAACAACTTTAGTTATGTCATCTAAACTTATGTGAGCACTTATAGGTAATTCCACATACGCTTCTACTAAGTCTCCTATGCTGCTTTCTAAATTCTTACTTGATTTGCTAAGAGACTCCACTACACCAGTTTCTGACTTTTTTGCTACTAAATTATAGTTGCAAGCGTTTTTAGAAGTCACGAAATACTGCGCTATAGCGTATATTGCACGATCAATATTATGTTCTCTTTCAATTGCTTTATAACGTTCTTCAAGATTATGAACTTCACTAAAATCTGGTGCAATACTGTGATAATACTCAATCATTTGTTTTGCAACATACGAAATGAGTTTTACTTGACTAGAGTAAACAGATTGCTCCGATAATTCATTTTTATCATTCGTAAACTCTTCATTTTTAACTTCCTTCATATCGAAGTGTTTTTCTTCACTTGCCCAACGAGCAGTTTCGTGAATTAGAGTACCGAAAGATGCAGCTACACTACTTGATTGCGGCCCTGAAAACTTTCTATCTAATAAACCACATACAGGGCAAGCCCATAAACTATCTACCATAGAAGGAGACAAACTAACTTCTGTAGAATTATTATCTTCAGCAGTTGAGTCTACATTAATATTTTCTGCAAATTCACCATCTGCATGCATGAAATCCCATTGTTCTGGGTTTGCGCAAGAAACTCCATGATCTCGCAATAATTTTAGAGCCTGACAAGCATCATTTACATAATTTTTATTAGTTTGAGAATCTGCTGCAGCGTTGGAAACTTCGCTAATATTACTTGCGTTACTTGCGTTACTTGCGCGAACAAGTCGAGCTCGAGCTGCAGCAACAAGTCCACGAACATCCATATCTATACCAGCAAAAGGCTCTACTCTTTGAGTAAATTCAGTACCTTCCCCATCCTCGAAATACCATTCCGGTAGATAAGAATAAAGAAAATCACTAGGAGCGCACTCGTCACTTTTGACAGCACTTATATTAAGAGTTTCAGTTGCGCGAGTAACTGCTGTTAAGAAGCTACGCTGTTCAGCTGCAAAAATAGTAGCTTTATCGTTATAGGAAAGATTTTTTATATTTAATGAAATTTTGTTATTTTTAGAGCCGTTTATTGAAGAATTACGAGATTCTAGCACAATTTGCGTTAATATTTCTACACCAAACATTGTGCTGCGTGAAGCTAAATTAGGCCAAACTTTTTGTTCTACGCTAGGCATCCACACTAATGGCCAATGATTTCCAGCAGCTCCTGCAGGAGTTGTAAGAGTGACGGCATCTGTAACAGGTGCTACTGAAGCTAAAGAGTCTGCCTCAATTTCCATACCACGCACTTGAGCTATAAAATCAATAATATCTACACTATTTTTGCCGGAAGTACTTAAATTTTCTTCCCTAAAGTCTTCTATATTGGAATTACTAAAAGATTGCACATAATCAAATAATCGCATTGCGGCATCAAGTCTATCGTTTGCTAATCTTCCTTCGCGATTGTTAATCAACGCAAGCTTTTGCCATAAAGAAGCAACATCGCTCATCTGCCAAGCTTGAGAAAGAGCATATTTTGCAGTCCGCAAATATGAGTGAGAATTAAGTTTTATAGCAAATTTACAAATATTCTGCCAAACTTTAGAAAATGCAAGCACATGAGGATCGTGAGGTGCCATAGACTCGAGAATAGAAATTATCGTATTATAATCATCTTTCTCAGCAAAAGAATTATTAGAAGTTTCTAAACTGTCTGCAAAAATATTTTTGCAAGCAGAAAGTAGCAGCAGTAAATAGCATGAATTGAGACTAAATTTTTTACTATCTTCATTTGGATTTGCGTCAAAAAGTCGATTATCAATACTAATTTGCTGAGCTTTTTGCGAATTTATATTAGATTCATGCAAAACTTTATCAACAAACAAATTCCATTCTTTGATAGCACTTTTTAATGGAGCAACTTCCCCACTAACACTGCTATCTACAACATCAGCATCAACCATTGAAGCCAGAGAAACTAAAGAACGCAAACAAGACTCAACGCTACTCATGCGAGCAGGGCGCAAAAACTCTACTGTTTCTCCGCTATAACGATATAAAGCAACAAGAGGACTATCTACAATTGCAGTAAGTCTTTCTCTAACAAATAAAGCTATGCTTTGTAAAGTTTTACCATTTTCAATCTGTTTGAAAATATAAGAACTTCCACGACTTACAAAAATCGCAAGCTCTATAAACGCAAAAAGACCTTGCACAAAAGGTTCTTCACTCAAAGGTTTTGTTACAAGAGAATATCGTACAGGTACACCGTCTTGTTTTAGCCTCTCACCAAACGCACGAACTATAGAATTATCGTGCGCTATAAGAGCCATATCAGACCACGCTCTGCGTTTAGATACATGACTTTGCTTAATATCCCACACAATGGCATCTAATTCTTGGCTTGTAGAACGATACAAAGATGCAGTCAAACTATTATCTTTAGACAAATATGGAGTTTTAGGATTAGAACTAACCATATTCGTAACAGCTTCTATAGGATATGCTCCCTCAAAAAGCTTTAGTTTCCACGGGCGCTTAGGAAGCGCAATAGAGGAATCAAGTTGCGAAGAAATAGAAAACGATACGCGAGAAGAAAGTAAATTAAGAGCTGAAATCTTAGAATAAGAGCTAACAGCATTATCAGCGTTATTATCAGCGTTATTATCAGTCAGTTTTATTTCAGCAGCGCAAAGAGGTTCTAAACGCGCAGCAGAAATAACATAATCAGGATAAGATCCGCGGAAAGATTGCACTGACTCATCCGGATTAGCAAGAAGCACAATTTTAGTACCAGCCTTACTAAGCGCTTCAATAAACGACAATCCAGCCAAAGTTACATCATGAAAATCGTCAACAATAAGAACTTCTGGTATAGGGCAATCATAATTATCAAAAGATATGCTACTTTTTAGTTCTTCTACCGCATTCGCTCCCTCAACAAGCAAACTAGAAGAATCCAAACGAAAATCATGCGGATACTCAACAGAAACAAGATTCCTATATTCTTTTCGCAAAGCAAAAGCTAAATTCCATTGAACTTTGCATCTAGATACAATCTCACTACTTTGAGAATCATTTGTACCAATATTTGTATCAATATTCGTACCACTGTTGCCAGCATTAGAAACATTATCTAAGTATGAAAAAACTTTCGACTCGTCAGAATCGCTTACACCAAGTTCATCTAATCTAGCAAGCATATCGCGAAGTTGATGCATAAAAGCGGAACTTATGCTACTTAAACTATCCTCCTCAGCGCTTTTAACACTATTCGATTTGTCAGTTAAACCAGTTAAATCATTTAAATCAGTTAATACACCAACCCACGATTTAGTAGAAAAATAGTTCTGTAACAGATCGCATACAGAACAATCACCATTTTCACCACGTAAAACATGATCAATATGAGATTTCACAACTTGGCGAAGAATAGCATCCTGCTCAGCACCATTAAGTAATTTAGGCAAATACGAGCCATTCATACGACTTCTAGCACTAATAAGCGAAAACGCTAAAGCAGAAAGCGTACCAACAGGCCTAGCTTTATCGGTGACACCAAGCTCACGAATAATATCGTCAGAAAGACGATCTGCAATAACCCTATTCTGCACACTCAACGCATTAACTCGACGAGGCCAACGCTTGCAAGCGCACAACATCGCCTTGAAAGCAAAACGAGTTTTACCGTAATTCGGAGCGCCGAACACAAGCAAAGTATTCGTCGCTTCACCATTAGGTAGTTTAAGAACCCCATCAAAAAGCGCCTGCAATTGAGCATCTTCGTCACACATACTCATCATTCTAGCAACAAAGCATTAGCAGAACATCTACGGAAAACGTACTGAATCATACGGAACCATACGAAACCATACGAAACCATAATATAAAGCCCCGCGCAAGTAGAATAATTTTACTTTTACGCAGGGCAAATCAAATATTACAATTCAGCAACCACACTTTTTGGCGCGAGAATCTTTAAGAGCAAGAAATACTCTACCTAAAACAACAAAAATCAAAGTTAAAATCACCAACAAGTAAGCTACTCCGACGCCTACAGTTGTTGAATTTACAGTGCTCGGAGCAAAACCAAACCATCCAGCTGGAGAACCGTAATTTAAGAAATTATACGGAGCTTGCATAGCATGCTCCCCCCAACGAACCCCGGATATTTGAGCTAAAGCAACCACATACGCAACGTAAGAAAGAGGAGGAATTACAGAATAGTAAACATGAGTTTTACTAGAGCGGAAACGATAATCAAAAAGTAAGAAATCTGCTATAGCAAGAAGAGGAGCTATAAAATGAACGCATAAACTATGAGCACCAGATTGCATATACGCTTGAACGAAACCTGCTTTATCTGTAGGCGCAAGGAAGCACAAATATAAGGAGAAGGTTACAGTAATCGAAATAGTCATCATGAACTTAAAAACATACCAGGCGTTAGATTTATTATCCTTCCAACCTAGCTTCTCGTTCAATGCGCGACTTTTAAGAACACTACGAGTATCAAAAAATTGTGATCCAGCAAGCGCAACACAAATCATTACATTGGAAAGCTTCGTAAAATAGGTAAGACCCATCCAGCCATCCCAAGAAATAACCATTCCGTAAACGCTCGCAAGAATCGCAAAAATACGCACAAAACTACGAATATAATATTCTTTATAAGTTACTAGCTGCGAATTACTATCCTCATTAACTATTTCAGCAACAACATTATTATCATTAGAAAAACCTTGACTAGAATCTTCAGATAAGTAGGTTTCCGCGCTCATATAATCTCACTTTCAAACGTCACGCACCGTAATGTAGCAAACCGCAAACAGTAAATCATGCAACTTTAAAAGCTGACAAAACAATTAGCGGATGCAATAATTCAATATTTATAGCATAACTAACAGCAACGCAGTGGATAAAAGTGCAAAAACAAAGCAAAAATTTTGTACAGAAAAGCAAATAATAAAAAAAAAATAAGAAATAATAAAAAGCTAGTCGCTTTATGCTGCTTTTAAATATTATCAAATATTAATAGTGAATAAACTGTAATGAAGCAGCCTGGCTTGCTGAGAAAGTACGTGAGAATGGTTTTCCAGCAAAAATAGCACCACATTCTGAAGTCTCAATAGAGCCATCAGGATTAATCTTTTCAACAACAGCAACATGTCCACAAGTACGATCAGAACCAAACTGACCTGGAGCAAACACCATAATATCGCCAACGTGACGCGGAGTACGATCAACCCAATAACCAAGCTGACGTGCGCTGTTAGCCCAGGAACCACCATTACCAAAATGAGATCCAACTGGCAAACCAAGCTGATGACGACGGATATAAACCCACCAGGTGCACTGGCTGAAGGAATAAGCATTGCCTATATCGCCCGTACCATGATTCGGGTTAAATCCTTTAGGAAGAATATTAGCATCCAAATCCATTAAATCAGCTACAAGAGGATTATTCGCATTAGAACGAGAAAGCTGAGCTAAATCAAAACCTGAATTTGAACCAAAATCCCATTTAGTACTAACTGGCGAAACAGTAGAAACCGTATTAGAAGAATTCGGATCCATTGCCGAAACAGCATTATCAATATCTCGCAAAGACTCTTCAATGCTCTCGCGCTGAGTAGAACGCGAAGCAGGAGCAGTATTAACATCGTAAGAAAGCGTAGATAAAGTCGAATGTGCTCCATCAACACGCAAATCAGAACTATTTGTCTTAGCTAAAGACATTGACGCAGCAACAGCACCAAAAGCAGCAATCAGAGAAGTAGAAACAATTAAACGATTTCGACGCTCTGCAGCAAGACGCTCAAGACGAATCTCACGACGAGTACGAGGAATAACCTCATCTATACGACGAGCAACATCTTCACTTAACTCAACTACAGCACCATTGCTAGTAGCAAGCCCAAGCAGATGCTGCTTAGAGCGCAAACCATGAGCAGCACCATGAGTTCCGCGCGCAGCAGAAAAAAGCGACAAAGGCGAATCAACGCGCCCTGCTGCTTTCTTTGCACCATGTGCGGCATGTCTCATATAAGAACTACTCCTACAGTATGTTTCAGCTATAATCTCGTATTTGCATTACTGCGCTACGAAAATTAACACACAAGTAAATGAATAAATCAGCATACTTGCTGTCAACAATTCGAAAGTTTACAACGTGGCGCGGATAGAAACGACACGCTAACTTACTTAAGTATTAAAGAATTAATCAATATGAATTACTAAAACTCGACACTAAGTCACTGCACGTTGTATGGTTAGTTGTATGAAGTTTGCACCCATAATTAATCCAGATGCGCGTAAAGAAGCACCTAAACCGCTCCGCGTAGACTTGTTTAAAGCATTTTTTATGGGTACTTTTGTATGGCTAATAGCAACTGTTGTTGTATTCATTTTAAAGCTGCTAAATCTTGTACCATGGATGGCTGTTATAGTTTGCGTTTTTGGATTTATTATTGGCTTGCTAATGCTTATTTGGGAACACTTCGATCGCTGGGACTACCGTCGCCTCGGAAAGTAATTATTTAGACGTAATTATCAAATACTTAATTCAAATACTTAATCTTTACACAACGGTATTGCAAAACTTACTGTAGTTCCATTACCAGGTCTACTCCACAATGTAATGCTTCCATGATGAGCTAACGCAACATGCTTAGCAATTGCCAAACCCAATCCCACGCCATTGTCGCTGCGATTATTTTGATTATCAGAACGATAGAATCTTTCAAAAACTCGAGGCTGATCTTCTATAGCAATACCAACACCTCTATCTACTACTCTTATAACTGCATACAAGCAATCGGCTGATTCCGAAGCAGAAATCGAAACAACACTATCGGGACGTGAATAAACTAAAGCATTTTCAACAAGTTTTCTCACAGCTGCGCGTATCTGTTCTGCAGAGCCACGTACTCGCAAAGAAGAATCAACTTTCATATTTATTCTCACAGAGCAGGAAACAGCCAAGTCAGCAACTTGTTCCTTTACTTTAAACAACTCATCGGAAACACAAACTACGTCAGCACGATCCTCATCTATAGGATCTTGTGCACGCATCAAAAGCAGTAGATCTTCCAGCATATGCTCGAGACGCTCGGAAGATTTACCAGTAACTTTAGCAACTTCCTTAACTTTTTCTTCTGTAACGTGTTCGTTCTGCAAAACTTTCGTAAGATTGCAAATAGTGCGTGTGGAACTCATAAGCTGCTCAGAAACGTTAGTAATAAAATCATCGCGCGTTTGCGCAAAACGTTGTGCTGCACTTGTATCTTCAAGAATCACAACAACTATTCCACTGCCAACACAACCAACAGTAACAGTAAGCCAATTCGGTCTAGTAACCGTAGAAGTTTTCGAATCATCTAAAACATACGAAGAACTTTTTAAATCTTCTGAAGAAACAGGAAAATCTTCTTTAACCGTAATATATCTCGTTGGAGTAGAAGTAATAAGCGAAAAACGTTCACTTCCACCTTTTTCACGCACGAAACGTATAGCTTCAAGAACACGAGGCTGCACAATAGCATCATCAAGTACAACACCAAAAGTATAAGCTTCCGAACTTGCACGAATAACCTCGTCATCAGAATCAACAACAATCGTTGCAGAACGTAACATAGCAAGAACAGATTGAGCATCAGAACTCAAGTCTTCTGCAACACTGTCATCATCCAACAATTTATTTCGCTTAGTAAACGAAAAACCTAGTAAATTACTAAACTTTGTTAGATTTTCAGCGAACTTAGAAAATTTGCGAAAAATCCAACGGAAAATACCAGCAATATAATCAGACATCAAAACAAAAAGCCCAATAAGCACACACAAAGCCAGAGCAGCAAACGCTACAAAAACTAATGCGGAAGAATCAATAGGCATAATATAATATTCTCATATTTCTGTTCATATTGCTATTCTTGCCATCGCTTAAATAAACGCGCAAAGAATAAATAAGCAGATAGATAATAACTCATCTAATAACTCATCTAACAGCACGGCATAGTTTATAATATATGTGGGTATTTAACGATATCCGCAAAATTTTGCCGAACATTTGCCAAAGTAGCGCAAATCGAAGAAAGGACTAACCATGCGAGTGATTTTCAACGAAGAAATGAAGGCCGTAGCTACAAACCTCGAACGCATGGCACAACTTGTAGCAAAATCTATGAACGATGCCGGCGACGCGTTAGTAAACGCCGATTTGGACGCTGCTCAAACTGTTATAGACGGTGATGCGAATTTAGACGCTTTAGAAGCAAGCACTATCGATCAATGCTTGACGCTACTCGCTCGTCAAAATCCTGTAGCAACGGATTTGAGAGAAGTCGTAGCCACTATGCGCTTAGCCGCAACTTTCGAACGTATGGGAGACTTAACAAGTCACGTAGCACAAATTGCAAGACGTACGTGGCCAGATTCTGCAATACCGCAAGAAGCACGTGAAACTATTGTGGAAATGATCAACTTCTTACACGTACTTTCAGAGCGACTAACCAGCATGGTTGTGAATCGCGACGTGCAAATGGCGGAAACTATTATTGCTGGAGATGACGCGCTTGATAAACTGCACGAAAAAATTTTTGAACTAGTAGAAGGCGAAAATTGGGAAGGTACGCGCAGGCAGCTAATCGACGTGATTCTGCTTAGTCGTTTTATTGAGCGAATTGGAGACCATTGCGTTGCCGTTTCAAGACAAATTGTGTTTATAGTTTCGGGATTCGATCCATCAAAGAAGCCAGAACCAGATAAAGATACGGTTGTGGCTTAATGCACTTAATACGGCAGTGCCGGTAGCGCGCTGTGCAGTTTTAAGCTCAGTTAAAGCGCGCATGAAGATAAAAAAGTAGGCCTGCAAATCAATTGCAGACCTACTTTTATTTTTAAAACCAAATTAAGCTAACCAAAGCCAGCTAATCAGTCTCACTTCTGACCCTGAGCAGCAACAGCGGCAGCGCCGGCAGCAGCAGCTTCTGGATCCAAATACTCACCGCGAGGCTTGATTGGCTTGAAGTTCTCATCCAACTCGTAAAGCAGAGGAATAGCAGTTGGAATATTCACCTTGGAAATCTCTTCCTCGCTCAAGTTGTCAAGCATCTTAACGATTGCGCGCAAGCTGTTGCCGTGAGCCGCAATCATCACAGTCTTGCCGGACTTAAGCTCTGGAATAATATCCGATTCCCAGTAAGGAGTTACACGAGTCACAACGTTTGCCAAAGCCTCAGTTTCTGGAACTGGATCGCCTGCGTAACGAGGATCATTTGTCTGAGAATACTCATCGTTTGGATCAATCTCAGGAGGTGGAGTTGCGTAAGAACGACGCCAAATCATGAACTTCTCATCGCCATATTCCTGACGAATCTCAGACTTGTTCTTGCCTTGCAAAGCACCATAATGACGCTCGTTCAAACGCCAGCTACGACGAACTGGAATCCAAAGGCGATCGGCGGCATCAAGCGCGTAATTCGCGGTGTTGATAGCGCGACGAAGCAAAGAAGTGAACACGATGTCTGGAAGAACGTTCTTCTCTTTAAGAAGCTCGCCACCATGCTTAGCTTCCTCGACACCCTGCTCAGTCAGCGGTACATCAACCCAACCAGTAAACTGATTGGTCTTATTCCATGCGCTCTGACCATGTCGGAGCAATACTAATTTGTATGTCATAATTACCCAGTCTATTAACGCCTTACGACGACAGGCTCAAACCCTCCAAACACGAGACAGTTCTCTCACAAATGGAGCGTATTACGGAAACAAACCCTCCAAACACGAGACAACTCTCTCACGTTTGGAGCAAAACACAGACAATAACCCTCCAAACACGAGACAGTTCTCTCGCAAATGGAGCGTATTACGGAAACAAACCCTCCAAACACGAGACAACTCTCTCACGTTTGGAGCAGTAAACAACCGAATCAGCTCCAAAAGCGAGATGATGCTCTCACGTTTGGAGTGCTGCGCAACAAACTCATCACATACAAAAAGCCGCTGAATGTTTAAATAACATCCAACGGCTTTATCTACTAAAAATTATCAACTAGCGAAGAGGCTTCACGAGTGGGAAGGTAATCGTCTCGCGAATGGTTGCGCCCGTAAGAGCGATCAGCAAGCGATCAATACCCATTCCCATGCCGCCAGCAGGAGGCATACCGACGCCGAGAGCCTCAATGAAGTCCTCGTCAATATCCATTGCCTCAACGTCTCCAGCCAAAGCATCCTTAGCCTGAGCCACAAAGCGCTCGCGCTGCACAACAGGATCGTTAAGCTCAGAGTAGCCGGTTGCAAGCTCAAAGCCGCGCACGTACAAATCCCACTTCTCAACCATTCCAGGCTTAGTGCGGTGACCCTTAACAAGCGGACTAGTCTCCACTGGGAAGTCGCGCACAAACGTTGGCTCGTAAAGCTTATCCTCGTAGAAGTGCTCCCACAAGTGCTCAACCAACTTGCCGTGATTCTCCACGTCGTCGCGCTCAACGCCAAGCTTGTCTGCAATCGCGCCCAAATGCTCAACGGAAGTTTCTGGAGTAATCTCCTCACCCAAAGCCTCAGAAAGCGAGCCGTACATGGTAATCTGCTTCCATTCGCCGCCAAAATCGTACTCTTCGCCGTTGAGCAAAGTCACCTTGGTAGAGCCGAAAGCGTCGATAGCAGCCTTCTGAATCAGCTCCTTAGTAAGAGCGCCAATCGTATCGTAAGTGCCGTAAGCCTGGTAAGCTTCGAGCATTGTAAACTCTGGAGCGTGAGTTGCGTCCACGCCTTCGTTTCTAAAATCGCGGTTGATTTCAAATACGCGATCGATGCCACCAACCAAGCAACGCTTCAAGAAAAGCTCCGGAGCAATGCGCAAATAAAGGTCAATGTCGAAAGCGTTCATGTGAGTCGTGAACGGACGAGCTGCAGCACCGCCGTGAACCGTTTGCAACATTGGGGTTTCAACTTCCAAGAAGTCGTGGCTGTCGAAAGTGCGACGAAGAGAAGCCACAGCGTGAGAACGCCTGCGAACCATATCGCGAATCTTCTCGTCCGCAATCATGCCAATATAAGGTTTGCGCGTACGAGTATCGTCGCTTAATTCCTTGTGCAAAGCTGGAAGCGGCTGCAATGCTTTAGCTGCAATCGCCCACTCGGTTGCAAATACGGAAAGCTCGCCGGTCTTGGAAGAAATCACACGACCACGAACATACAAATGGTCGCCCAAATCAACCATCTGCTTGAAATTCTTAATGGATTCTTCGCCAATTTCCTTCTTGGAAACCATCGCCTGAATCGTAGTACCATCACCGGCAGAAAGCTTAACGAAGCACAAGCCGCCAGCGTTACGCAAGAAAAGCACGCGACCTGCAATACCAACTTCGGTATCGGTTTCTTCGCCTGCTTCAAGTTTGCCGTCGAAATCAGCACGCACCTGCTCAATAGTATCCGTAACGTTAAGGTGCACAGGATAAGGCTGCACGCCTTCCTTAAGCATCATCGCGCGCTTAGCAACGCGCATCTGTACCTGCTCCGGATGAGCCTGCGGACCAAACTCTTTATTACTTGGGTCGATTGCCTCGTCAAGAGTTGCACCTTCGTTTACACGTTTGGCGATTGCCTCGTCTTGAGCGAGTAGCATTTCGGCATGCTCAACAGTGTCAATTTCATTGACGGTATCTGTTGCTTCGTTTTCTGCGGCATTTTGCGCGGCAGACATTGCAGTATTGGTGTCAGTCATAAACGCTTATTGTAGCCAGTAGGTAATACAGATGTAAGCGTTTTGAACACGTGTCATTGCGTTATTAGCTTGATTCGTACGACCATTTTCGCAACAAACGCGCGTTTTTCTTGAAATATTTATATTTTTCTGTTTTCGGAAGAAAAATGCATTTTTAGTAAAAATTTTTATTATTTTATTAAGATATACAAAATTATTTACGAAAAGTTACATCATTTTGCAAATATTGCGGAGACCATGCAACTGCAAAAGAATACAAGTGAATTTTTAATAAAATTTTAAAAGAATTTATTTGACAACGACACACACTGTTAATTTGTAGCAAGTTCACGATATTATAACCACGTTGTCGGAGTGTTGCATGCGCAATTACAGCATGTAGTTGCATCATGTATTCGTAAGATGAATTCACGATGTGCAATCTCTATTGCGTTCGCACAATCGACATCGGGCTGTAGCGCAGTTTGGTAGCGCGCTTCGTTCGGGACGAAGAGGCCGCGGGTTCAAATCCCGCCAGCCCGACTTTTGGTTTTTGGCGCAATTACGCCGATTATTTCGCTTATGCTACTTCTGCAAAATTTTTCGTTATAAGACTGTAAAGTTGAAGTCGATTGATTGAACGAGCGCAATAGCAAGGGGGCTTTGATGCAGAACGCGACGCAATTTTATAGCGAGCTTGACGAAATGTTTGCGAGCCACGCGAGCGCGCAAGAAATCGAAAAATACCTGCTAAATGCGCTAAACCAATCGCAAGAAGAAACACTTAAAGCATTGCAACTATCTGTTTTAAACGAGTTGATGGGATTTTATAGATCTCGAGGAGAATACGCAAAAAACAAACCAATTATCAATCACGCTCTAAATCTTACAAACGAAATGCAACTAGATGGCACCGAAGCCGGCACGACCACGCTAATTAACGCCGCCACAAGCCTTCGCGCGGCCGGCAGCTACGATCGCGCCGAAAAAATTTACACTCAGGCTCTTAACGAATCCGCCGAAACTCTCGGCGCAAAAAATCGTAAGCTCGCCGCACTTCACAACAATCTTTCGATGCTTTACAGCGAAACCGGTCGCACGCATGATGCAATTGAGGAGCTTAACCAGGCGCTTGAGATTTTGCAGAATACAAGCACGGATCCTGAACGCGATATTGATATTGCCGCTACGCACACAAATCTTGCGCTTGCGATGCTGCAGGAGTGCCAACAAAAGTGCTCGCAGCCTAGCGAAAGCACGAACAGCAAATCTGCAACTCTCGAATCCGCTTTTAAGCACGCTTCGACCAGCGTTCGCATGTACGTCGCTGGAAATAACGAAAATCAGCCGCACTACGCTTCTGCTTTGGCAGGTTTTGCGCAGGTTCAGTGCGCACGCGGCGAGTACGCTCAGGCGGCGGAAAGTTATAGTAAGGCGCTTGATTTGATTGCAGAATGCTACGGAAAAGATAGCGAATCTTACGCGATTACGGAGGAAAATTTGCGGCAGACGCGTAAGTTAGCAGAAAAAGTTACGAAAATATCCGAAAAAGTGCCTTCAGTAAAAAATACAGAAGAAAATAGAGAACTATCTACAAAAATATCTACAAAAATTCAAGAATCAGAAAGCCAACAAACAGAAAACCAACACATAACAACACAAAACATAGCAAGCCAACATATAAAAACCGGCATGCAATTATCGCAATCATATTGGCAAACTTACGGAAAGCCATTACTTGATCAGCCAAAATTCGCGAAATATAAAAATCGCATTGCAGCAGGATTAGTTGGCCACGGATCGGAATGTTACGGTTTTGACGACGAGATTTCGCGCGACCACGATTTTGGACCAGGCTTCTGCTTGTGGCTCACCGACGAAGATTACGCGGAAATTGGTGCGGATTTGCAAGACGCTTACGACGCACTTCCGCGAAAATACGCCGGTTTTGAATCTCGCAACGAAACGCCGCGCGCCAAATCATGCGAAAGCAGCAAGCGAGTCGGAGTATTTCGCATAAGCGAATTTTTCGAAAATCTAACCGGCTTCCCTACTGCCCCAAGCCAAAACGAGCCGCACTTATGGCTATCACTAAGCGAGTCAACGCTTGCAGCAGCAACGAATGGCAAAATTTTCGCGGATCCTATTGGAGAGTTCTCAAAAACGCGCCAAAGTTTCAAACTCATGCCAGACGACGTGCGAATCTCACTAATCTCCAGAAGACTCGGCATGATTTCGCAAGCAGGCCAATACAATTTCCCACGCATGATTGCGCGCAAAGACGCATCCGCAGCGTGGCTTTCTATAAACGAATTCGTGCGCGCAACCGCTTCAATCGTGTTTCTGCTCAATAACCCAATAAGTGCAGGATATTTGCCTTACTACAAGTGGCAGTTTGCTGCGCTGCGCAAGCTAAGCAATCGCATGGCATCTAGGCTTCCGAAAGTATGCGGCAAACTTGAGTCGTTAATGCGACTTTCTTCCGCTGCATGCTTTGGCGGCGACGGTTCCGGTGGAGACGGATTTGGCGAAGGCGGAAAAGGAGCTGGACTTGCACAAAAGCAAGTTACGCAAATAATTGACAGTATTTGCGAAGATATTGTGCGAGAGTTGCAATATCAAGGTTTAAGCGATTGTGGAGAAACCTTTTTGGAATGGCAGAGGCCGTACGTTGAAGCACATATTCACTCGCACGCAGCATGTTTGAGGAGCTTATGATGTGCGATTCATCAACAAATCTGGAAGCGCAAAATCTTCAGAAAGCGCAAAATCCAAAAGCGCAAAATCTTGCGGAAGAAATCACTAAACTCGAATGGGATCAGTTCCAACTTACGCAAAACGAAGGAGGACGCGCGAATTGCCAAGGAAACTGGCCAACTTTCCGCATTATGCGCATGAGTCAGTTTTTGGCTTGGCCGCTCGATTTGCAGAAGTCTTATAAACAGGATCTTGAGCGCGCGAATAGCGATGGCGGCAATTTGATTACGGAAAAGTATGCGCGAATGATGGAGTCGACTGTGCCGGAAATTTTTGAGCGCACGATTAAACCTTATATTAAGCCGATTTTGGAGCCTAGAAAAAGCGCTCAGGAGCAGATTATTTTAACGCAAGTTGAGTGGGCTGCGGATTTTCGCGAGCGCTACCCTCATTTAGGTTTTGCAATGCGCGTGCTTAAAACTAGCGAAGATACAGCAGAAAATACGTCTTTTGAAACGTATTTGCGAGGAGAATTAAGCACGTATTCTGACGCAACTTTCGCTAAATACCAGCGTTTTGTAGATAACTTGCGCGCGGAAAATCTAAATCTTACGCAAATGATTATTGCGAATACTGTGCGCATGTATGGCTACGATTCGCTCGAAGCGGCAGAATGCGCGCAACAAAGTGCTTGAGCGCTGCACGAGTGTCTCATTACGCTGATTTTCAGACACTCTCGCAGATTAGTTACTGCACGAGTGTCTCATTACGCTGATTTTCAGACACGCACGCAGAGCGCAATCTGCGCCAGTGTCCCAAAACAAGCAGAATGAGACACTCACGCAGATTAAGAATACAGCTTAAGAATAGAGCAGCGACGCTGCAGAAGCGGCGCGAGAGTCACCTTCGAGAAAAAGCGTGGAGGTATCCGAAAGACCAGCTTGTTGCAAAAACGTGCGATAAAGCATTACGTCGGGTTTGCGCAAATGCGATTCGTAAGATACACAAACGCCGTTAAGCTCGCCGAGTATTGGGCAAGTTTTGCGAGCGCAGCAAAGCCAATCGCTAGAAGCATTACCCAACGCCCACACGCGCACGCCGCTCGCAATCAACTCGCGCGCAACAGCCGAAGTATCCGCGCGCTCGCCTGCAAAACCGCGCTCGAAACGCTCAAAATACAAGCGATACAGCCACGTAACTGCAGGCCCGTGATGCTCATCGAACGAATCTAAAACCTGACCGCAACTCCACCCAGCCTCACGCAAAGACTCGTGAAACTCAAATCCCCATTCCGGCTCGAAACTAAACAGCACTTCCCCAATAAAATCCGGGTAATCCTCAGCCAATGTGCGTCGCGCATCCCAATCAACAAGCAGATGCAAGTCGAAAACAACGTCAGTGATCCCGTGCAAAACTTCTCCAGAAATACTGCAGATATTATTTATATCGCAAATATCACGTGCAGTAACTGCTTTTATTTCAGCACTCATATCGCCCACTTGTGCATCACATTGCTCTCAAAACAACCAACCACAACACAACCAAATACTCACGCAGTTGGCGGAATACCAGCGCTAATCAAATCTTCCTCAGATACACCAGAACCATACATTCCTGTTGCAAAACTCGCTTGCAAACTGCTGAGATTGTAACCAAGCGCCTCAAGTTGGGCGCGACCGTCTTCATTAATATTTTCAACGCTCCAGCGCGGCTTCCACGTCCAGTCAATACGAAACTCTTCCACCAAACCGGCGAGCGCATTCGCACACTCATCCTCAATCAATTCAGTTAACGGACATGCAGGCGTGGTAAGCGTCATTGTAATGATCGCGCGGCCAAGCTCATCAATTTCAATACCGTAAACCAGCCCTAAATCAACCACGTCAATACCTAATTCCGGATCCACTACGTCGTGGAGTGCGTCCTTAATATCCTCTTCGGTAACTCTACCAATGTCGTTCGCACTTAAAAGTGCAGACTGCGTCACCTCAGATGCCGATTGATTTTCTGCCATAATATTCCTTGCTTTTACGTTACATAAAGATTTTATAGTTCTTGCATAGCCTTTGCAATGCTGTCTTTTAATCCTTCCCACGCCAAAAGCGCGCACTTAATTCGCATTGGATAGCGCGATACGCCTTGCAAAACCATTGCATCTTCAAGCGAATCTTCGTCTTCTTCGTTTTCAAAACCTGCGCCGCGAGATTCCATAAGTTTGTGGAAAAGCGCGTCTAATCGCAACGCTTCGTCAACCGACTTTCCTTCAACTAAATCAACCATCATTGAAAGGCTCGCTTGAGAAATCGAGCAGCCGTGACCATCCCACTTAATACTTGATACTATTGGGGTTTCGTCATTATTTTCGCCACGTGAAAGCTCCACACGCATTGTGACTTCGTCGCCGCAAGTTGGATTGAATTGGTGCGATTGACCTAAAGCAGAGTTTTCGCCAGCTGAAACAGTGCAACTTTCGTGAGCATTATTTAAGGTGATTTCTGCAGATTCTGTATTTTTTGCAGATTCTGTATTTTCGACAGATTCTTGAGTTTCTTCCTGCAGTTCCGCTTGTGCGAGCGCGTCCGTACTTTCGAAATGAGTTTTGCCATGCGGATTTCGTGCAGCATCCAAAATCACTTCTTGATACATGCTTTCTAATCCGTCGCCTGCATCTGCACCAAAACCTGCACTTGCACCTGCGCCAAAACTCATATCAAACATACGCTCTCCTTACCTACTCGTTAACTCTCCAACTCGCTTAGTTAACTCTCCAACTCGCTTAGTTAACTCTCCAACTCGCTTAGTTAACTCTCCAACTCGCTCGCTAACAATATTATGCGCCAAAGTAGTCGCGAACGTGTGAGACTGCTTCAACAAGCGCGCGAGCCTCGTCAACTGTATTGTAAACTCCAACAGAAGCGCGGTTCGAAGCATACACGCCAAAATGACGGTGAATCGGCTGAGCACAATGGTGCCCGACGCGAATCGCAATGCCCTGCGCGTCCAAAAACTGTCCAACGTCGTGCGGATGCACGCCCTCAACTTCAAAAGCAACTGTGCCAATTCGCTGGCTCAAATCAGTCGGCCCCAAAACGCGCACGCCTGGAACATCCTGTAATTTTAGCAATTCTGCAGCAATTTCCTGCTCATGCTCTGCCACTCGGCTCATGCCAAGCTCTCGCAACCAATCAGCAGCAACTCCAGCCGCAACCATTTGCGCAACCGGTTGAGTTCCAGCCTCAAAACGATAAGGCACATCCATGTATTGCGCCGGCTTGTTAAGCCATGCAAGCTCCACCATTGAACCGCCAAAATTAGCCGGCGGAAGCGCGTTCAAAAGCTCACGGCGACCATACAAGAATCCAACTCCCGTAGGACCGTACATTTTATGCGCACTAAAGGCTGCAAAATCAACGTTTAACGCGTGGAAATCAACCGGAATATGCGGCACTGACTGGCATGCGTCGAGCACAAAAATTGCGCCGACTTCATGAGCACGCTTGCAAATCGGCGAAACATCGGTAATAGCGCCAGTAACGTTACTAATATGCGTAACTGCAACGATTTTCGTGCGCTCGTCAATAATCGTTCGCAAATAATTCGCGTCCGTGCGCACGCGACCATCTTCTGTTACATCAATCCAACGAAGCTCAGCCCCCGTGCGAAGAGCCAGCTCTTGGAATGGAAGCAAAACAGAATGGTGATCCGCGCGAGATACGACTATTACGTCACCTTCGCGAAGAGCGAAATTTTTGCGAAAATCAGCTAAATCAGAACTGTCTTTTTTGCAGATTCTTGCCTTAGCACTAGCGTTACCAATAGCAGTTGCGAGAAGATTAAGCGCGCCTGTAGCTCCCGGAGTAACAACAATTTCCTCGCTGCCAGCATCTGCACACGCTCCAACAAGCCGCGCAACTTTCGCACGCGCTTGTTCAAACGCAACCGTCGAAAGTGCAGCCAACTCGTGCGCTCCCCTGTGCACACCAGCGTTAATTGTTTCGTAAAACTCTTTTTCGGCGTCGATTACAACCTGCGGCTTTTGTGAAGTTGCTGCAGAATCCAAGTAAATCAAGGGTTTTCCGTGCACAGTATCGTGAAGCGAAGTGCCGTGAACCGTTCGACTTAAAATCGGAAACTGCGAGCGCAAATCGCTAAATTCTCGCATAATATTTTCTGTAGTCACTGTAGTCACTGTAGTCATATTAAACCGCTATTTTTACGCTATTTTTACGCTATTCTTACAAATATACAGATAGATTAAACTGTACTTGAACCGCGCTTACGCCAGTGCCGACTCGGTTGCGCCTTCCGGCAAATACTTGTCGTAGCCTTCTTCTTCCAGCTCATCCGCAAGCTCCGGTCCTGCAGTCTTTACAAAGTGACCTTGCGCAAAGACGTGCACGATATCCGGCTTAATATACTTTAGAATTCGCGTGTAATGCGTGACCATCATAATGCCCAAACCGGTGTTTTCTTTGGCGCGATTCACACCTTCCGACACGATTCGAAGAGCGTCAACGTCGAGTCCGGAATCAGTTTCGTCCAAAATTGCAAACTTCGGCTTCAAAAGCTCTAATTGCAAAACTTCCGCGCGCTTCTTTTCGCCGCCAGAGAATCCTTCGTTTACAGAACGCGACGCAAATTTCGGATCCATTCGAAGCTTTTTCATAGCCTCGCTAAGTTCTTTCACCCAGCTTCTTAAAGATGGAGCTTTGCCTTCGACTTCAGTTTTTGCAGTGCGAAGGAAGTTCGTCATAGATACGCCTGGTACCTCTACCGGGTACTGCATTGCGAGGAATAATCCCGCTTTTGCGCGCTCGTCAGGAGTCATTTTCAAAATATCTTCGCCGTCGAGTAGAACTTGACCGGAATCAACTTCATACTTTGGGTGTCCTGCCAAAGTGTAGGCGAGAGTAGACTTTCCAGATCCGTTAGGACCCATGATTGCGTGAGTTTCGCCAGAATTAACTGTAAGATTTACGCCTTTTAAGATTTGCTTGCGTCCTTCTTTTGTTTCTACAGAAGCGTACAAATCCTTAATTTCCAAAGTTGACATGTTTTTCTCCTATTCTTCCGTTCTTGCAAGACGGCGCTCAATAACCTTCATTAAGTGATCAACAATTTCCGGAACGCCAATTTCTTCAATAAGCTCGTTAAAGAATCCGCGCACAACAAGCTTTCTGGCCTCAATCTCACTAATTCCGCGCGCTTGCAAGTAGAAAAGCTCTTCGTCGTCAAATCTACCGACTGAACTTGCGTGACCGGCACCAATAATATTGCCGTTTTCAATTTCCAAATTCGGCTCAGAATCAGCTATTGCTCCAGGAGTGAGCACTAAATTACGATTCAACTCATATGAATCCGTGCCAGGAGCTTCCGGCTTAATAAGCGCGTTTCCAACCCAAGTCGAATGCGCGCCCTTACCTTCCAAGGCACCCTTGTACACTACTCTGGACTTGCATTCCGGATAATTATGCACAACCATCGTGCGATGCTCAACATGCTCGCCCGGATCCACAAAATACATGCCGAGCATGTTCAAATCACCCTGTTCGCCACCAAAATCTTGATCCATGCGAATGCGCACAACATCTCCACCAAGAGTGACCATTGTGTGACGAAGTGAAGCTCCCTCACCCACGTGAATACGCTGATTTCCAACGTGTTTGCTGCCTGAATCCCACTCTTGAATAAAGGTAGTAGAAACGTGCGCATGCTTTCCGAGGATTATTTCCACACCTTCAGCAAGTTTTGCGCAACCAGTATGTTCGATAATAATATCCGCGTTCGAGCGAGAGTCTGCTTCAATTACTAAGTGCAGTGCGTCAAGCATACGCGCATTATTACCCTGAATTTTCAGCACGATTGGCTTTTTGATTTCGCCAGATACGTGAAGCACGTATGCGGATTTTGCCACATTCCACGCCACTGCAGCCACGCGATCAGACGGCTTCATATCGGTATGAGGAGCCTCATTTTGCGGCTTTACCTGCAAACTTACAGAACCGTCGCTTCCAACGTAAGAATCATCCAACGCAGCTCCACCAACGCCTTCAAGCGTTACTTGCATACTATTAGATGGTTCAAAACACTCGAAAAACTCTGAAATTCGCTCAACTGGAGTGTATCGCCAATCTTCCTGCTTACGCGTAGGAATCGCAAAATCTTCCACGTTGAACGAGCGCACGGATTTATCGGCGCTAGAAGGCATTGCGGCAGGAACCGCGTAAGGATCATTAGGGTCAGCTACAGGAATAGTAATTTCTTTTTCCGTCATTTTATTGCCTAAATTCTCTTTTAAATCTTCGCTCATCAGCCCACGGATCCTTCCATTTGCAACTCAACTAAGCGATTAAGCTCAAGCGCGTACTCCATTGGCAACTCACGACTAATCGGCTCTACGAAGCCGCGAACAATCATGCCCATAGCCTCTTTTTCTTCAAGCCCACGGCTCATCAAATAGAAAAGCTGATCTTCGGAAACCTTGGAAACAGTGGCCTCGTGAGCCATCGAAACGTCGTCTTCACGCACGTCAACATGCGGATAAGTATCCGACCTGGAAAAATCGTCAACAAGCAAAGCATCGCACACAACAGACGAACTCGAGCCTTTAGCGCCTTTAATAATCTTCACAAGACCACGGTAAGCAGAACGCCCACCGCCGCGCGAAATCGACTTAGCAACAATCGTGGAACTCGTATGCGGAGCCAAATGAATCATCTTCGCACCCGTATCTTGATACTGACCGCGGCCAGCAAAGCTCAAAGACATAGTCTCCGCTTTTGCATACGGTTCGGCGAGAATACAAGCAGGATACTTCATAGTAGCTTTGGAGCCAATATTGCCGTCAACCCACTCCATTGTGCCACCTTCGCGCACGTAAGCTCGCTGAGTTACCAAGTTATACACGTTATTCGACCAGTTTTGAACGGTTGTGTATCGCACGCGCGCATGTTTTTCCACAACAATTTCAACATTTGCAGCGTGAAGCGAATCCGTGGAATAAATAGGAGCAGTGCAACCTTCAACGTAATGCACGTAAGAGCCTTCATCTGCAATAATCAACGTGCGCTCAAACTGACCCATGTTCGGCGTATTAATTCTAAAGTAAGCCTGAAGCGGAATATCCACATGCACGCCTTTTGGAACGTAAACGAACGAACCGCCACTCCAAGCTGCTGTGTTAAGAGCCGCAAACTTGTTGTCGTCAACTGGAATAACAGTTGCAAAATACTTTTTTACAAGCTCCGGATACTTTTGCACTGCTGTATCCGTATCAACAAAAATCACGCCTTGAGCTGCTAAATCTTCACGAATCGAATTGTAAATAACTTCCGACTCGTACTGTGCTGCAACGCCTGAAACTAAGCGCTTTTTCTCAGCTTCCGGAATGCCTAAGCGATCGTAAGTTTTGCGAATATCTTCTGGCAGATCATCCCAAGTTTTCGCTTGATCGTGAACAGGACGCACGTAATATTTAAAATCGTCTGCATCAAAACCGCTTAAATCCACACCCCAATCAGGCATCGGCTTTTGTAAAAACGCACGATAGCCTTGCAAACGAAGATTTAGCATCCATTCCGGCTCGTGCTTGTCAGCGGAAATTGCGCGAACAACCGACTCGTCAATACCTTTTTTTGCAGCCTCGCCTGCAGCATCCGAATCGTGCCAGCCGTAATTGTAATCGCCGAATTCAGCAACAATCTGCTCGTCTTGACGTATTTTCTCTTCGTTTACTCGAGCGCGATCTGCCACATACTGGCTCATTTCAACGTCTGCAGCTTTATTTTTTGCTGAATTATTAGTATCACTTGCTGTAACGCTTGTATCGCCAGTAACACCAGCATTACTAATATTGCTAGTATCGCTCATAACGCCTCTGACACCTCCATGTATAACGAATCGTACGGCATCGTTATACGAATCAATCCGTAAAAGCTGCTCCCCCAAGCGTTACTTTCGCGTTCTATGTACTCAAATTATTTACCTATTCAAGGGTACCGCGTAATGCGATTTCTTGGTATAGCTGTGTTACGCGCAAAACGTAATATTACTCACAATCTAATAAAACAAAAAGCGGTAAAACTTAAGGATCCTAAGTTTTACCGCCTGTTTTTACATGCTTAAGACTTACTTATCTGCCTTGCTGTTTTGAGCAGCTTCTTGATGTTCCAAAGCTGCCGCAACTAATCCAGCAAATAGTGGATGAGGCTTAGTTGGACGAGACTTAAACTCTGGATGAGCTTGAGTTGCCACGTAGAATGGGTGAACGCTCTTTGGAAGCTCCACAAACTCAGTCAAATTACCATCTGGGCTTTGGCCGCTAATACGCAAGCCGGCTTCACGCAAACGATCCTTATACGCCACGTTCACTTCGTAACGATGACGGTGACGCTCGGTAACGTGCGTAGTGCCGTAAAGCTCAGCAACAATTGAGCCTTCTTCAAGAGTTGCAGGATAAGAGCCGAGTCGCATTGTGTGACCCATATCTCCCTTACCGGCCACAATATCCTTCTGCTCTTCCATAGTCGCGATTACTGGATCGCCACAATCCTTCTCAAACTCAGTGGAATTAGCATCCTCAAGTCCAAGTACGTGACGAGCGTATTCAATAACCACGGACTGCAAACCAAGGCACAAGCCCAAAGTTGGCAAACCGTGCTCGCGAGCGTAACGCAAAGCGCCGATCTTACCTTCAATACCGCGAATGCCGAAGCCGCCTGGAATAACCATTCCGTCCATTTGATCAAGAGCCGCGGCCGCACCTTCTTGAGTTTCGCACTTGTCAGCAGCAACCCAGCGCACGTTCACCTTAGCCCAGTTTGCAAAACCGCCAGCCTTAATAGCCTCGGTAACGGAAAGGTACGCATCCGGCAAATCAATATACTTTCCAACGATTGCAATGTTTAGCTCATGCTTTGGATGATGCACGCGCTCAAGCAAATCTTCCCACTCGTTCCAATCAACATCGTGGAATGGAAGCTCAAGCTCACGCACAACGTAAGCATCCAAGCCCTCGTTGAACAAAATCTTCGGCACATCGTAAATGCTTGGAGCGTCAACGCAATTCACAACGCCTTCAGCATCAACATCGCACATAAGCGAAATCTTATCTTTAATTCCTTGATTAAGCGGACGATCCGAACGCAAAACAAGCGCGTCTGGAGAAATGCCGAGCTGACGAAGCATCATCACAGAATGTTGAGTTGGCTTAGTTTTCAATTCATGAGCTGCAGCAATATAAGGTACCAAAGAAACGTGCACAAACATGCAGTTTTCAGGACCTAAATCGCGACGAACTTCGCGAGCAGCCTCCAAAAATGGCTGGGATTCAATATCGCCAACCGTACCGCCGATTTCCGTAATAATCACGTCAACATCGTCGGAAGCTTGCGCGCGCATACGCGACTTAATTTCGCCAGTAATATGCGGAATAACCTGCACGCACTGACCCAAATATTCGCCAGCACGCTCCTTACGAAGCACAGACTGATAAATCTGACCTGTAGTTACATTCGCTTTCTGGCTTAAGAAAACATCTAGGAATCGCTCGTAATGACCAATATCGAGATCTGTTTCTGCTCCATCTTCCGTAACATAGACTTCACCATGCTGGAATGGGTTCATTGTACCCGGGTCAACGTTGATATAAGGATCGAGTTTTTGTTGTAATACATGCAATCCGCGACTGCGTAAAAGTCGGCCTAAAGATGATGCTGTAAGGCCTTTTCCGAGGGACGAAACTACGCCACCAGTGACAAAAATATGCTTTGTAATATGCTCCTGAGAGT
Organism: Gardnerella sp. 2492; assembly: GCF_050320365.1. Classification (NCBI taxonomy): domain Bacteria; kingdom Bacillati; phylum Actinomycetota; class Actinomycetes; order Bifidobacteriales; family Bifidobacteriaceae; genus Gardnerella; species Gardnerella sp. 2492. The sequence goes on from NZ_CP186952.1 coordinate 572,781, forward strand.
TACCATGTTGTCTTCTAACCATGGAACTCCATAGTATCTTCGAGCCTCGACGCTGGGTGTTGATTCGCAAAAAATCGAACAAAATCAAACAAGATGCGAAACGGCTTCCAAAGCAAGCTTGTAACCATACAATCCCATGCCTGTAATAGTGCCGGTTGCAACAGGGCTAATCACGCTTATTCGACGAAAAGAGTCACGCGCAGCAGGATTAGAAATATGCACTTCCATTAACGGCACTCCAGCGTCCAAAACCATATGAGCCGCATCCGCAAGCGCATAACTGTAGTGTGTGAAAGCAGCAGGATTCATAACAACAGGCGTACATGTATCAGCTGCTTCGTGCATCCAGTGAACCATTTGTGCTTCGTCGTCGCTTTGCCGCACTTCTACTTTAAGCCCAAGTTCCGCACCCCATTTTTCGCAATACTCGCGCAAAGTTTCAAAATTTTCGCTACCGTATACGTCTGGTTGACGCACGCCTAAACGACCTAAATTCGGCCCGTTTACTACAAGAACTTTTTTTGTTTGCTGATTTTCCATTATTGCCTCTAAATATTGATTAATTTTGCTTATAAACTCGTCTAAAAGCTTCCTGAACTGCTTCAATAGGCGGATTATCGAGATGAATAGGATTAGAAATACCATCCAAAATTACAAAACGTAACATATTTCCGCGCGCTTTTTTGTCTCGATGCATAAGATTAAGAACACGCTCAAACGCACTTTCACAATCCCCACCGCCGTTCCAAGATATTGGCAATCCGAGAGATTTCAAAAGCGAACGATGGTACGTAACATCTTCAGCATCCAAATATCCCAAAATTTGCGCAAGTTCAGCCGCAAAAACCATTCCAACAGCAACCGCGTTTCCATGACGCCAACGGAAATGTTCAATCTGCTCAATCGCGTGCCCTAAAGTATGCCCGTAATTCAAAAACTCGCGCAAACCCTGCTCTTTTAAGTCATTAGAAACGTGATACGCTTTTACTCTAACTGTGCGCTCAATAAGTTCTACTAACAGATTGTGAAGCTCTTCACAATTTTCTAACAGATCTCCATTAAATTTACGCAATAATTCAGCATTATGGGCGTCACTAAGTAGTTTTAATATTTCGCAATCGCGTATAAACCCAGATTTTGCAACCTCTCCCAAGCCTTCAATCAAAATATCATTAGGAAGAGTTGCAAGCGTAGAAGTGTCAGCTAAGACTCCCGCTGGAGTGTAAAAACTACCAACCAGATTCTTGCCAGCATCAGTATTAATACCAGTTTTTCCGCCTGTAGAAGCATCAACCATAGCTAAAAGCGAAGTAGGACAATTCACATATCGAATACCGCGCATCCAAGTTGCGGCAACAAAACCAGCCGAATCTGTTGCAGCGCCGCCACCTAATCCAACAATCGCGTCGGAACGAGTAAAACCAGCTTCTGCCAAATTTGCCCATAATCCGCTTGCAACTTTAATAGTTTTTCCAGCTTCCGCGTCTGGAATTATCATGTCGAAAACTTCGTATCCAGATTGACGCAGAATAGTTCTAGCTTTATCACTGTGTCTCTGCACTGGTTGAGTATGAACTAACGCCACTCTAACAGGCTTTTCACCCAGAATTTGCGGCAAAAGCTGCATAACTCCGTCGCCAATTCGCACATCATACGGCTCTATACCTTCTCCTGTAACATGCACAATATGTTGCATAATCATGCTCCTAACTTTTTCAGCAGCCATATGCGGAGTTGCACCATGAACTCGAACGTAACTATTGGCTAATAATCTAAATATTGGATCTCTTTGCTCATACAATTTATTCCAACGTTCGGCACCATTTTTGCCCTGTAACATTGGTCTATTATTGTTCCAAGATATACGTTCTATTGCTTCTGCTTCAGAAACTTGCAGGTAAATTATGCAGCCGCCACGCTTAGCGTAATTTTGTAAAACTTTCTTTGTGATTTCGTTTATTGGAGCACCGCCTCCCAAAGAAAGTATTCCACCTTTTACATCAAAATTTTGAATATTTTCGTCACTTTTCTCAAAACTAAATTCCGTTCCACGCAACGCGTCAACAAAACTCTCGCCTTCTACAAGCGCGCGCACAATTCTAGCTTCAATATCTCTAAATGCTTTTTGGCCTCGATTATTGAAATAGTTTGAAATAGACGTACCAATAGTCTGTTCAATAATTTCGTCACTATCAGCGAAAGGAACTTGCATAATTTTTGCAGTTTCACTACCTACGCGAGTTTTACCAGCAGCAGGCATGCCAATAATTACAGCTATAGGACCAGATTTAGCGATACTACATTCCGAAATATCACATTCCGAAATACTATCTTCTTCACCGCTATCGTCAGAGAATTTTGTGAAATTATCGCCGAACGGACGATTTTCTTCCATCACAACTCACATCCTTAACGCATATGTTCCGGCCATGAATCTACATAGCTGCGAGCGTTACGTCTAATTTCTTCCACGGAATCTCCGCCGAATTTCTCTAACGAATATTGGGCTAAAGTAAGTCTAAGCATTGCTTCAACAACAATAGATGCGGCTGGAACTGCATTAGAATCTGAACGCTGGTTGATTGCTTGCGCCTCTAATCCCGATGAAATATCTACTGTTCTTAAAGCGCGAGGAATCGATGGTATTGGCTTCATTGCCGCGCGCACGCGAATAATTTCGCCATTCGACATTCCGCCTTCGATTCCGCCTGCTCTGTTAGTAGCTCTAACAATATGCCCAAACTCGTTCATAATAATTTCATCATGAGCTTGAGAACCTAAACGATCAGCTTCAGCAAAACCATCACCAATTTCTACACCTTTAATTGCCTGAATGCTCATAACATTCCCTGCAATTGCTGCATCTAATCGCCTATCCGCTTCCACATATGTGCCGACTCCTGCAGGCATTCCGTAAGCTAACGCTTCAACTACTCCACCCAAAGTGTCTGTAACATCTTTAGCTTCGTTAATTTTTGATACCATTCGCAACTCAGCTCTTTTATCAAGCGTTCTTACTGGCGAATTATCTAAAGCAAATACATCATCCGGAGTTGGTAGCGGAACTTCACCACTTACGTACTCTCCGCCAATTCCAATTACATGAGCCACAGTTCTAACGTTCAATGCTTGTTCCAAAAACTGTGCTGCTACAGCCCCTAAAGCTACTCTCGCAGCAGTTTCTCTAGCACTAGAGCGCTCAAGTACTTCGCGAATATCATCAAAAGCATATTTTCTCATTCCTGTTAAGTCTGCATGACCAGGACGAGGTCTAGAAAGCGGAGCATTTCTTCCTTCTGCTTCAATTTCTTTCTGCACAGGTTCTGTGCTCATAACTTCTTTCCATTTTGGCCACTCTGAATTTGCTATTTCTATAGCAATAGGCGACCCAAGTGTTATGCCGTGTCTTATTCCAGTAAGCACACGCACTTTATCTTCTTCGAACTTCATGCGCATTCCACGCCCGTAACCTAAACGACGACGAGCAAGCGCATCACTAATATCTTTGCTAGTTAAATGAATACCGGAAGGAATGCCTTCAATCATCGCTATTAATGATTCCCCGTGCGATTCACCCGCAGTCTGCCACCTAAGCATACCTCACTCCATTCACTCGTTAAAAACTTACAATTAAACTATTCTTTCTTACACTTATTTTTAGCTTATAGTTTTAACATTTTACAGTTGTGCCAGTATTGCGCCAATATTGTGACAGTATTTTGGAAAGTTATTCTATTTTTACTAGATTTCATTTACAAAATAGCCTGTATCCACAATGCTTAATAAATATTGATTAACTCAAAAAGCTAATTACGATACTTAGCATGATAAATTCTTTACTTATTCCTAATTGGCTTTACGAGGCAATTGTTTTTGCTGCAACGCTTAGTCCGACGCTTGTTGGCTCAATATTTTTATGCGCAAGTGATTTCAAAAGTCGCATGATACCACGCATGTGGGTACTCGCTACTTTATTTACACAATCGTTGTCAACTGCTCTGTACGTATCTGTTACGTATTTTATAAAACAAAATTTCTCAATACACTCTTGTTTTAACCCACTGCTTATGGGTTGGTTTTGCTGCTTTTTGACAGCATTATTGTACGAAATTTTGAGATTATGTGCTGGGAAAAATGCTTTAGGATTTGGCGACGTAACTTGCGCTATTATGCTTTCTCAAGCAGTAGGATTTTTTGGATTATATGCTTATGCACTTTGGTTTGCTTTAACAGGATTAGTTGGATTAGTGTGTGTAGTTTTGTGGCAACTAATTTATGTTCGTATACTTAAGAAAAATAGCGCACGAAATCATAAACTGTACGATACTCGCATGCCGTTTGTGCCAGTATTAACGATATCTGCAATATTAGCTACGCTGTTTTGCTGGTACTAGAGATTAAATATCAGATATTAAAATCTAACAGAAAATCTAACAGAAAAATCTAACAGAATGAAAGAGTTTAATTAGCGTTCGCGTTTGAACGCTTATACTCGTCACGGAATTTCAAAAACTCTTGCATATCTGCAGTAAACTTTGTTTCTCCAGTTTTTAAGTTCGTGGTAACGAAATAAATCCACGGCCCATCTTGAGGCTTAAGCGTTGCCATAAGAGCATTATCACCTGGGGTGTTAATAGGAGTAGGAGGCAAGCCCTTGTGAATACGCGTGTTGTAAATATTATTAGGATCGTCAAGCATTGCCTGCGTAAGTTTAATCGGCTCTACTCCAGCGCCGTAACCAATTGTTGAATCCATTCCTAGTGGCATATCTTGAGATAAGCGGTTTAATATTACTCGCACAACTTTCCCGTAATACTCACTACTATTTACTTCTGCTTCCGCAATAGAGGCAATTATCAACGACTTCTCACGATTCTCGCCTTTTGGAATACCAAGAGAGTCAAGCTTAGCTATTCGTTTTTTCACCATGTTTGATAGAATTTCTTCCGCACTTTTCATGGATTTTACATTGTAAACTCCTGGCTCAAACCACGCTTCGAAACTTCCGTTAGCTTCAGGAGGCAGAATTCCAGCTCCCTTATTGTCTATAATTGCTTTGAATTTATCGAAACTAATATTTGATAATGCGGATGCTCTATGAATAATATCAGCCGCCTTTTCTCCTGCTTTAACTTCTAAGAATCCCTGAGCTTTAGTGCGGTCTGAAAGAATATCAACAACGTCCATAGACGACATGTGTTTTTTAAGCTTGTAAATTCCAGGATAAAGAATCTTATTGTTTGAAGAAACTGTTGTAGCAAAATTGGATTGTGATTTAACTACTTGCGCTTTTACAAGATTTGCACCAACCTTCATAGCGCCTTCGCCTGGGTTTACAACAAATTCTACAGAACCAAATCCTGGACCCGGCCAATCTTCCGAAATAGAAGAGTCTTGAGCAGAACGAAAGTAACGTACGACACTATACCCTGCGTAGGTAAAAAGCGTTAATAATATAACAATAACAACAGTTAAAGTTATAAGTATAGAACGCTTTCTGCTTTTTGCAACGCGCTGTTTATGTAATTCACGACGAGATTTAGGAGGTTTTGGCGGAACATCTTCATGCGAAGAATCTTTTTCATGCTCACTCCAGTGAGTATGGCGCTCAAAAAATTCGTCAAAATCTTCAGACACTCAAAACTCCCTTTTATTACGCTCTCTCAACAACTATTAATATTCAAATTAGACTATGCTTGCAGCAACATTTTGCAGTTAAACTAAACTAGTCAACCTCACTGTTACTACTATCAACTGCGCCATATTTTGCAGCACGAGAATCAATTGTATGCGCATCTAGCGCAGACTGCAAAATAAGAACCGCCGACTGCTGATCTACCATAGGACGATGTTGCCGAGTAGAAAAATCAGCTTGTAGCAACTGCCGATGAGCACTAACTGTTGTTAAACGCTCATCCTTCCAAACAATATCAGGCACATAAGAAAGCGCCCAATCACCATCATTTTGTGCTATTTGAATACGTTTAGCTAAATTTTTCCCCCAACGTTGCGCTTTTTTCGCAGATTTTCCTTCAGAACCGTTAAGTTGCAAAGGAAGTCCAATAATAACGCGACGAACATGATGTTCTTCAATAAGACTCATAATTTCGTCAATAGCTCTAAAAGAATCTCCGAAAACTTGCACATTGCCAATCGGGTGCGCAAAAGTGAGCTCAGGGTCGGAAAGAGCAAGTCCGACCCTAGCATCACCCAAATCAATACCTAACCACACCATGAATTTTGTGCTGCTTTTGGTAAAGATTATATCGTTCTGTTTTAAGCGGATAGCTACGCATTATGCGAGCTTAGACACTGGCGCTTCACAGCTTCCAACGCTTCGTCAATCTTAGAAGCATCCGTACCGCCGCCCTGAGCGAAGTCCGGCTTGCCGCCGCCACCGCCGCCGAGAACCTTAGAAGCAATGCGAACCAAGTCACCAGCCTTAGCTCCAAGTCCGCGCGCAGCCTCGTTTGTGGCCACAGCAACCATTGGCTTATCATCCTCGTTTACGCCGCTCAAAACTACTACTGCAGGAGCATCCTCACCTAGGCGAGAGCGAACGTCGAGCACCGTCTTACGGAGCGTATCGAAGGAACCAAAGTTACCAACGTTCTTAACAGCCAACTTAATGTTTCCGGCAGCAGCTTTAGCAGCCTCAATCAGAGCTGGAACGGAATTAGCGAGCCGAGACTCATAGACTGCAGCGAGCTTACGATCCGAATCCTTCATCTTGTTAAGCAAGGATTCCAAACGTTCAACCAACTCGTCTGGGCGAGCGTTCACCATGTCTGCAAATTGAGCAACTAAAGCGTGCTCGCGAGCGCCATACTCGTACGCTGCCTCGCCGCAAAGTGCATCAATACGACGAACACCAGAGCCAATGGAAGACTCCGAAAGAATAGTGACCATACCAATCTTGCCGGTGCTCTTAGCGTGAGTGCCACCGCAAAGCTCGCGGCTCCAACCGTCGCCGATTTCAACCACGCGCACAACGTCGCCGTACTTTTCGCCGAACAAGTGCATTGCTCCAAGCTTAAAAGCGTCGTCGATTGGCATTTCCTTAGGAACAACCTGCAAATCGTCGCGAATACGCTCGTTTACGCGAGCTTCCACGCGTGAAAGCGCATCTTTATCAACAGCCTTTGGCCACTGGAAGTCAAAGCGCAAACGATCTGGATCAACCACGGAACCGCGCTGAGTTGCCTGTGGGCCAAGCTCTTCGCGCAAAGCCTTGTGAAGAGTGTGGGTAGCGGTGTGAGAACGTGCAAGAGCAGCTCTGCGAACCTGATCAATATTCGTGTTCACTGGAGCGCCAACGTTAAGCGTTCCTTCAGTCAAACGGCAGCTGTGAACAATCAAATCCTTGATTGGACGCTGAACGTCGTCAACTTCCAAAATTGCGCCGTCGTCGGAAATAATCTCGCCCTGGTCAGCAATCTGGCCGCCGCGCTCAGCGTAGAATGGCGTGCGATCGAGAATAACCTCAACGTTTGCAGGAGCGGTAACGCTTTTAACAGAGCCCTTACCTGCTTCAACAATTGCCAAAACGTTAGAACGGCTTGAGAAGTCAGTGTAACCGAGGAAGTCTATTGGCTTTTCGAGCGCCTTCTTAATGTCGTCGTAAACGCTAACGTCCACATTGTGACGCTTCTTCAGAGCATCGGCGCGAGCGCGACCTTTCTGTTCGCTCATAAGCTCACGGAACTTAGCTTCATCAACCTTAACACCCTGCTCAGCGGCCATCTCAAGAGTCAACTCAATTGGGAAACCGTAAGTATCGTGCAAAGTAAAGGCATCTGCGCCGCCAACCATAGGGTCATCCTTGTGTTCTTTCTTAGCTTTTTCAACAGCCAAGTCAAGAATAGTCGTGCCCTTTTCAAGAGTACGACGGAACGCATCTTCCTCACCGTAAGCAGCTTCACTAACCTCATGGAAAGTATTGTTAAGCTCTGGGTAGCTTGGTTCCATTGCAGCCTTAGAAACTGGGAAAAGCGTTGGCAAAACTGGGTCTTGAACACCGAGCATACGCATTGCGCGAACAGTTCTGCGAAGAAGACGACGAAGCACGTATCCGCGGCCAACGTTACTTGGGCGCACACCGTCGCTCATAATCATCAAAGCGGAACGTACATGATCAGCTACAACGCGGAAACGCACGTCAGCATCGTTATTATCGCCGTACTTTACACCGCTTAGCTTTTCTGCAGCTTCAATAACTGGGTAAACTTCGTCAGTTTCGTAAATATTTTCTTTACCTTGCATAAGGTAAGCTAAACGTTCCAGACCAGCGCCGGTATCAATATTCTTTTGATCCAATTCGCCGGCAATATGCAAATCTGTCTTAGACTTAACGTTATCTACCTGGTAGTTTTCGAAAACCAAATCCCAAATCTCAATAAAACGAGATTCGTCAGCAGCAGGACCGCCATCCTTACCATACTTAGGACCGCGATCTACGTAAATTTCAGAGCATGGGCCGCCAGGACCAGGACCACCGGTAGTCCAGAAGTTATCTTCCATGCCGAAAACTTGCATGTGCTCTGGGTCGAAGCCTTCGTTCTTCCAAATTGCGCGAGCTTCATCGTCGTCAGTGTAAGTAGTTACCCAAAGCTTTTCTGGGTCAAAACCGTAACCGCCTTTATCTTGCGGAGTGGTTAAAAGCTCCCAAGCGTAGTGAATTGCTTCTTCTTTGAAATAATCACCGAAGGAGAAGTTACCTACCATTTGGAAGAAGGTGCCGTGACGAGTAGTTTTACCGACTTCGTCAATATCAAGAGTACGAACACACTTTTGGTTTGACGCCATCCTGCGTGAAGGTGGAGTTTGCTCACCTAACAAGTACGGAATAAAAGGCACCATGCCTGCGATAGTGAATAAAGTAGTTGGGTTCGGTGAGATAAGCGATGCCGAAGGAACGACCATATGACCATTCTTAGCAAAATAGTCAAGATAACGTTTTGCAATTTCTGCTGTACGCATACGTACAAACTCCTTATTTTTTAGAAAATATCGCCACGAGCACTGTGAGAACGGCGTGCATATTTATTGTTTAACTCAGTTTCGTGCGCTTTACGACTCGTATTGAAATCCTTGCACAAACCGAGAATAGTACTTAATGTTAAATTCTCAGGCTCTTTATCGAAAAAGAAATTGCGCGCAGATTCAGGAAGTTTCCCTTTAACATAAGCACGAGCCTTAGTAACTACAAGAACGCCAATTATCATACCTACAAAAAGCCAAAACAAGCGCTTAAGCATCACGCCTCCTTATGCTTTGTAGATTTAACATCTGTTGGAACTGATGGCTTATTAAAGAAAGAGGCAACAGTATCTTTAAGAGCATAACCTGCGGCAGCAATTTTAATAATTGGTTTACCAAGGAACGCTCCGTACAAATCAGTAAGAGAGCCGATATTTGTAGCAGTAGTGCGAGCAGCACTAGAAACAGCATTTACATCTTCTAGCGTTTTATTTACTTGCTTTACCGTCGTTACAGACTCATCGATTGCAGGCAAAGCATGCTCACCAGACTCTTTGATAGTATTCGCAATCTGATCGAACAACTTGCCCAATCTAATTAACGGATAAATCAAGAAGCCCGAAAGCACTGCGAATGAAACAGCGGCAATAAGCCCAGCGATGTCTCCAACGCTCATCGTAACCTCTTTCCACACAATAATGCACGCTCGTGGTTCATCCACTCATACACATACATGCGTGGCTGATACCCTATGCAATGACTCAAGACTAACGAACGGCCACGACGCAAAGTGTGCAAAACCCTACTATTCTCCCGAAAAACCAACACAACACAGCTAATAGTTGATTGCAAGCTTTTCTAATTTCTCTAGTTTTTTCTCACACTACAGATACTCGTTGCAATAAAAATATCTACTCGTTGTAACCAACTACTTTTACAGCACTATCTAAAGGAAGAGAAGTATCGAAATCGAGTCTTGTAACACTACCGTTTTGCGGACGCTCACTTAAATCGTAATCTCCAGAAGCAAAACGATGCATAAGACTAAGCAGAGTATTCCCGTGAGAAATCTGTAATACGTTATCGCCATCGTGAAGCGAACTATTGGAAGCTATGATAGCAAATCCACCTTCTACTCTATTCCAATATTCAATATCTGACTCAGCATCATGAAATGGATCTGCCTCTTTCAACATGTCTCTAGTGGCTGAAAGACCAAACTTTTCAACTATTTCGTTATAAGTGTGAGCTCCTTTTGCAGCACCTGCAGCCCACCATGACATGTTCATATCTTGACCTTCAAAATATCCATAACATTGCTCGCGAAAATGCATGTCACTTATAAGATTAGGACGCTTTTGACCGTTCTTTTCGTTTAAATCTAAAATCCTTTGAGCTGTGACTTGTGCGCGAGTAGTGTCAGAGCAGTAAGCTGCAGCAAAAGTTATGTTAGCTAATTTTTCTGCAGCACGATCAGCGTCAGCAAGTCCTTTTTCTGTAAGAGGAGAATTTGACCAGCCTTGCAAGCGGTTATAACGATTAAACATGGTTTGTCCATGACGAACCAAATAAAGATGCAGCAACATAGCTCCATTATGTCACTAAAACTTAGAGAATACTACGATACGCAAATACTTACGCAACTTCTTACGTAGGTATTTGCGAGGCTAATCGACGAAACTGTCGAAAACACAAAATCAGCCGATGAAATAAACAAAACGCAAGCAAAAACTGTCGAAAACACAAAATCATTTGGTGAAATCGACAAAATATAGGACAAAACTGTCGAAAACACAAAATCATTTGGTGAAATCGACAAAATATAGGACAAAACTGTCGAAAACACAAAATCATTTGGTGAAATCGACAAAATATAGGACAAAACTGTCGAAAACACAAAATCATTTGGTGAAATCGACAAAATATAGGACAAAACTGTCGAAAACACATAATCGTCCGATGTTTTCGACAATATGTGTGTACGTCGCTATATAACGCGCGAATAAATTAAATAAAATAAAAGGCGCGGAGCTCCAAAAGAAACACCGCGCCTTAAAAGCTTAATCAGCCTAGTCCAAACCTAACCTCAAATTACCGCCAGGAATTGCATCAAGCAAATCGCGCGTATAATCCATCTGAGGATGATCGAACACCTCGTCGGTAGTTGCGTGTTCTACCAACTTTCCGTGCTGCATAACAACAACTTCATCCGCAATCTGACGAACCACAGCCAAATCGTGAGTAATGAACAAATAGCTCAAACCACGCTCGGCTTGCAAGTCGTTAAGCAAACGAAGAACCTGATCTTGCACAAGAACATCCAAAGCAGAAACAGCTTCATCGCAAACGATTACGTCAGGGTTCAAAGCCATAGCTCGAGCAATTGCAATACGCTGACGCTGACCACCTGAAAGCTCATTCGGGAAGCGAGTCATAACAGATGTAGGCATTTGAACCATATCTAAAAGCTCGCGAACTCGATTCTGTCTGCTCTTTTTATCACCAATCTTATGAATGCGCAACGGCTCCTCAATAGAACGGTAGATAGAATACATAGGATCAAGAGAGCCATATGGATTCTGGAACACCGGCTGAACATGACGGCGGAAATCAAGCAAATCCGCGCCCTTCAAATCAGCAATATTCTTACCTTCGTAAGTAACTGTTCCACTCGTTGGCTTAAGCAAACGCAAAACCATATTTGCAACAGTAGATTTACCAGAACCAGATTCACCCACGATTGCCAAAGTAGTTCCGCGCTTAATTGAGAACGAAACGTCGTCAACGGCTTTAAATAGTTCCTTCTTACGAGGAAGTTTAAACTCACGAGTTAAGTGATCCACAGTAATAATATGCTCACTCTTTTCAAGAGCTTGCTCACCCACTACATGATGCTCAAGAAGGCTATCGGCATTACCACCATGCTCTTTTACTGAGATGATTCGCTGAGATGCCAAAGATGGAGCTGCGGCAACAAGTCGCTTTGTATACGGATGCTGAGGATGCTGCAAAACTTCCAAAGATGGACCAGATTCAACAACACGACCCTTATACATAACCACAACATGCTGTGCGCGAGCAGCAGCCAAACCTAAATCGTGAGTAATAAACAACACAGACGTGCCAAGCGAATCTGTGAGCGTGTGCAAGTGGTCAAGAATACGCTTTTGCACTGTAACATCCAAAGCGGAAGTCGGCTCATCTGCAATAAGCAGATCTGGACGGCAAGCCAAACCAATAGCAATCAAAGCGCGCTGGCGCATACCGCCAGAAAACTCGTGCGGGAACTGACGCGCACGCGTTGCAGCATCTGGCAAACCAGCCTCGTCAAGTAAGCCGGCGATACGATCTTCCATAGAAGATCCAATAACGTACTTTTTTGCTATCTCCCAAGCAATAACGTCGCTTACTCCGCCCTTAATTAAATCGTCTGCAACACGCCAGCGAGTTTCAGATCCTGGAACCCACTCTTTTTTGTAGTATTCAAACAGATCGTGGAACTTATCGCTATCTTCATCAACTCCTGCAGAAATTAACGCTTCTCTAGCAGCTTTCATAAGTTCAGGAAGCTCTTTTGAACCAAGGAATGTTTCGTCTTCGCTTCCCTTAACTTTGACTGCATCTCCAGCTAAAGCTTCTGCTAATGCGGAACGTTTGTCGTGACTTAAATCAACATTATTTGCTACAAGCGCTTCTTTTACCTGCGTACCAATACGCCACACAGGATTTAAATTACTCATAGGATCTTGCGGAACTAAGCCCATAGCACTACCGCGCAACGCAGCATACTCTTTTGGCTTTAATTTGCTGATTTCTTTGCCTTTTAGCTTAATAGATCCGCCAGTAACGTGACCGGTTCCAGGAAGTAAACCAAGAACTGCCATTGCCGAAGTTGATTTTCCAGAACCAGATTCACCAACTATTGCAACCCACTGACCTGGGTATACGCTGAAACTAACGTCGCGTACAGCGTGCACAGCCGTTTTAGAGTCTGTAGTGAAATCAACCTGAAGATCCTTAACTTCAAGTAAAGGACCTTGAGCTAATTGCATGGCACGAATATTTACGTCTTTACCTGTTGCATTCATTTGTATTATTCCTCCACGCTAATTTCACGCCTTACGGCTCTTTGGATCCAACGCATCCTTAACAGCGTCACCCATCATAATGAATGAGAGAACAGTAATGGCGAGCGCAATAGACGGACATAACAAAACTTCAGGATTATTATTGAAATATCTACTGTAAGTAAATATATCTCCACCCCAGCTGACTGTTGTGGTTGGCAAACCAATTCCTAAGAAGCTTAGGGTTGCTTCCAACACAATGTAAGAGCCGAGCGAGGTTGTACCAACAACAATGATTGGAGCTAACGAGTTTGGAATAATATGGCGGAAAAGATTACGCGCAGGTCTTGAACCTAAAGCTGTAGAAGCTATATTAAACTCAAGATTTTTTGATTCCATAACGGCACTTCTAGCAATTCTAGCTACGCTCACCCATCCGAACAGAACCATAACCATAATTATTTTCCACATTGATTTTGTGGATTTAAACATCTGCAACACAACTATAGCGCCGAGCAGCATAGGAAGAGCCAAGAAGATATCTGTGATACGGCTTAGTACTGCGTCAACCCAGCCACCAAAGAATCCTGCCAAAGCTCCAATCATAGAACCTACAAGCACTGCTAATATCGTTGCTATTAAACCAATAGTAACTGAGGTACGCGTGCCGTATATTACTCGCGCATAAACATCACAACCCTGCTTATCAAATCCAAATGGATGCCCAGCAGAACCGTGTGCGAGCGAATAATCAAGTGAGCAGTAAGTAGGATTACCATTAAAAGGAGCACCACTCTTAACTAATACTCCCGGGAAGAGAGCAATAAAGAATATTGCGAGAATTAATATCGCAGAAATAATAAACAGTGGGTTGCGCCTGAGAGTACGCCAAGCATCAGACCACATTCCACTTACTGGAACAGATTCATCAACAGAATCAACTTCTTGAAGAGGAGTATCTTCAAGAGGCGCAACATAACGCTCTTGGCCTGGAAGCTCAATATCAGCAGCAGTCAAATTTTCCTCAACTTTTTCTTGCATAATCATGCTTCTCCTTACGCGTAACGAATTCGCGGATCGAGAGCCGCGTACAAGATATCAACAAGTAAATTGCTAATTACGAAAATCAGCATAAGTAATGTGACTACAGAAACAACTAGATTACTTTCGCCCTTCAAAATACCTTGATATGTGGCGTATCCAATGCCGTGAATATTAAAAATAGTTTCTGTAATCATTGCGCCACCCATAAGAGCACCTAAGTCTTGACCTAGGAATGTCACTACTGGGATTAAAGAGTTTCTAAGAATGTGTCGAACCGTTACCGCACTTTCACTTAATCCCTTAGCGCGAGCGGTTCGCACATAATCAAGAGCTATATTTGATGAAACTTCGGACCTTGTAAGTCGTATCACGTATGCCATAGAAACTGATCCAAGCACTATTGCAGGAGTGAGCATATCGAAGAATCCTGGATCATTACTCACATTAGGCGGAAGAATATGCCACTTTATAGCGAATACGTACTGCATAATATAGCCTGTAACAAATGTTGGTACAGAAATAAGAAGAAGCGAGACAATAAGAATTACGCTATCGTACCATTTGCCTTTTTTAAGTCCAGAAATAATACCAAAGACAACACCGAACAAAGCTTCAAATGCAAATGCCATAATTGCAAGCTGCACTGTCACAGGGAACGCATCAGAAATTTCGTCAATAACAGGCCGACCTGCAAACGTTTGCCCGAAATCAAGAGTAAGTGCATTCTTTAAGAATAGTAAATATTGAACAATAAATGGTTTATCGAGATTGTAATCAGCCCTTATTTGTGCTGCTACTGCAGGATTAACTGGTTTGTCTCCGAACATTGCTTTTACAGGATCGCCTGGCAAAGCAAATACTAAAGCATAAACCAATAAAGTTGTGCCGAGAACAACAGGAATCATCTGCAAAATTCTACGCAGAATGTACTTACCCATCTGTTTCTCCTTGATTATTAATGATTAGTCATAAAAACAACAAAGTGCCACTTCGGTCGAAAGATATTTTTAGTTAAATCCTTTCAACCGAAGTAGCAATACTCGCTAATTGCGATATTTAATTATTGAGAGGTGAATTTAGTAATTTCAATTACTAAATATCATGAAACTTACTTACATAGTTTCGCTTAAAGTTATTACATCTTACTTGTGAAGCTGGTAGTAGAGTGGCATATTCTGCCAATCCATTACGAAGCCCTTCAAGTCGTGACTCATAACAGCCTTGGAATTCATGTAAAGCAGTGGTACAGATGGGAGATCTTCAAGAAGGGTTTCGTTAGCTTCGTGGTAAAGCTTAGTAGCTTCATCAGCATCAGCAGACGAAGTTGCCTTATTCAACAGCTCGTCGAACTTTGGATTCTTGTAATCACCATCATTAGAACCATTACCGTCAGCTGCAACAGAAGCGAACTGCTGAGTTAAGTAATTTTCTGGGCTTGGGTAATATGGCATCCAGCCTGCACGCCATGCGCCCTTGATCTCACGCTTGGTGCATGCGTCACGGAATTCCTGGAAGGTTGGAATTGGTGTGGTTTCAGCCTTAACACCCAAATTGTTCTTTACGTAGTTAACAACAGCTTCAAACACGGACTTTGCGACTGCATTATCAGCATTGTAAGTGAAGGTGAGGTTGCCGTCATACTTGGACATAGCGTCAGCCTTCTTCCACAATTCCTTAGCCTTGTCAACGTCATACTTCAGATGTTCGCTACCCTTCAAGTTGGCATCGTAACCTGGAGTCTTTGGAGAAGTGAAATCGTTTGCTGGAGCAGCAGTCTTGTTCAACACCTTTTCAGCAATTGCCTTACGGTCGATGGACATAGAAATTGCTTGACGACGCAAGCGGCCTTCTTCAGTCTTAACGTCGAAGTGTGGGAGATTAGAAGGAATGGTGAACTGAAGGATTACAGAACCAGGCTTGTTGTAAGCGGTGATAGTGCTATCAGACTGGAAGTTGCTGGTTTCTGTATCTGGGATGTTATCAGTCATATCGAGATTGCCGGACTGCACGTCACGGTAGGCTGCATTACCATCGGTGTAAATCTTGAAGGTAACTCCATCATTCTGAGCCTTGCGTGGGCCGTCGTAATCAGGATTCTTTACAACCTCAATCTGCTTATTGTGATCCCAGGACTTGAACAAGTATGGACCAGAGGATACTGGCTTTTCACCATAAGCCTTTGGATTCTTGTAGAAGGATTCTGGAAGTGGAGCAAATGCCAAGTATCCTACCTTAATTGGGAATACGGAATCTGGCTGCTTCAAATCAACGGTGAAGGTATTCTTATCAACAACCTTCAAACCGGAAAGCTGCTCGTCGCCCTTGTTGTCGGCCTTCTGCAGCTCGTCATAACCCTTAATGGTCTGGAAGAAGGAAGCGCACTTCTGAGCGTTCTTAGCATTTGCAACGAAGCTCCATGCTTTGGTGAAGCTTTCAGCGGTAATAGGGGTACCATCGCTGAACTTCTTGCCTTCCTTCAACTTCACAGTGTACTGGGTGGAATCTGCGTTTGGCGTTAAGCTTTCAGCATCTTCGTTTACTGCGTTGCCCTTTTCATCAAAAGTGACCAACGTGGAGTTGACCAACATGGCAGGACGTGCGCCAGCATTTTCGTTAATGTTGCCAGGAATTAATTCGTTCTGTGGTTCAGAGTTATTTACTGTAATAATAACCTTGCCACCATTTGATTTCGCATTTTTAGCTGAAGAGCCGCAGCCTCCAAATAACATGGCCAGCGAGCAGGCAGCAGCAGCAAAAACTAAAGCCTTATTTTTCATGGATATCTCCTAACGTTGGTCTGGCAGGATCTATTTTCAACGCGAAAGTCTCGCCCTGAATTGTGAGATAACACATCCAAGACGAGACTCTCCATTGATTAAAATTCAATAATACGTAATTTATAAAACAAAGCAAGCATATATACAAAAAACAAATTTACGGTTTTATGTAGCAAAAGCATAAAATATAAAGTTATTTATAAATAAATTAACTCTAAATAGCTATATTTGATGTATTTTTTCTACTTTTTACAGTTTTATAAAATATTACGCAGATGTAAATTTATGTATACGATTCAATAACGGATTACAGTTAGAAAATATCATACTAATAAACGCGACAGTAAATATAAGCGCGCAAATTTGCACTCTGCTTAAAAATTTTTCCAAAAAACAAAATCAAATAACAAAATTTTATCAAAATTACAAACTTTTTATGTTACAAACTAATTGTTAACAAAAGCAACGTTACTGCATAAAGCACCAAAGCAAAGCACCAAAGCACTATTCTGCTCTAGGAAAAGCTCTAGCATACGAATTTTTCAAAGTCTCAATAGAAACATGCGTATATCTTTGCGTAGTATTTAGCGACGAATGTCCAAGCATTTCTTGAACTTCTCTTAAATCAGCACCGCCGTTAAGCATATGCGTAGCAGCACTGTGACGCAAAGCGTGAGGAGCAATATCAGGCACATTCGCGCTATATGCAGCACAATGAACAATCTCTCTAACTATTCGCTGATCAATACGCTTACCCCTAGCGCCCACAAATAAAGCAGTTTCTTCATCACTTTTTACAAGCACTTTTCTACCATGCTTTAGCCATTTTTCTACAGCCCGAAAAGCAGGAAGACCAAATGGCACAACGCGTTGCTTATTACCTTTACCAGTAACTTTTATCATTCGTTCAGAAAAATTAATATCGCAAGTATTCAAACCAGTAAGTTCACCAACTCGAATACCGGTAGCGTATAAAAGCTCAAGAATCGCAGCGTTACGCGAAAAAATAGCAGACTTAACAGAATTATCTACAGAAGAACTATCTACAGAAGAACTATCTACAGAAGAATCTGAAGAATTGGAACAAGTGCAACTATCAGCATAATCAAGTAATTTAGCTGCCTGAGACTCATCTAAAACAGTAGGAAGCTTATTTGAAATTTTTGGAGTCATCAATATTTCCGCAGGATTTGAAGAAATCCTACCAACATGCTCAGCCCAAGCAAAAAATCCTCGTACAGAAACCACTTCACGAACTAAGCTAGAACGCGCGCGCCCGCGAGAAGAATCTGCCATCCAACGACGCAAATCGTCAACAGTGATATCAGAAATATCACCAAAACCCTTCTGCTCACACCAAAGCATAAATAAGGTTATATCAGTTCTATAAGCGCGCTGAGTGCGCTCCCCCAAACCCTTGTTTGCACGCACATACTCAATATAATCATCCACTAAACGCGCATATTTAGAAGGACAAACCAAGCCTCTAGCAGCAGATTCACTACTAGATCTACTAGCACTATCGTCACTATTACTCATAGACTTCCCATCCAATAAACGCTTTAAAACAAAACGTTTGCCATACTCGTCAGTCACATGCATAATACAACAAGGAGCATGTTATGAACACAAGTACACCAAATTCACTTACATTACCGCAGCAAATTCCAGCAGGCGCGCGCATTGTGGTAAGAACGTATAAAATTATAGAAGATACTCACACTCATGCGCAAAAAATCGAGTATCATGATGCTATTGGTCACGTACTTGAGTGGGATGGAGAAACGCTTCACTTACTTCGAGACCCAACAGCAAACGGAACTAGAGCTGCTCAAGAAATGTTCATAGATGCAAAAACTATTGCACGATTAAAACCAATTCCAGAGCGCAAATTCCAAAAGCCACTTCGAGTGTAGATTACACGTTACTAAGCAGATTATTTGAAGTTAATACAAGCTGCAGATTTCGTAACGACTTATCAGATTTGCAATTATCAAATCCTGAGATTTCAACAATAGATTCTCCTAAGCGCGCTGAATCCAGCAAATCTTCCTGCCAATTACTTCTGGAATCATACTTCCACAATCTGCTATTAGCAGCATCGTTTTTATTTGCAGCATCACTTTGTTGCATATTCGTTTTACACGAGTTGCGCTGCTGGTATTTATATTCTCTCCACGATTGAGCTTTAGCAAAAAACTCCTGCTCATTATCGTCAGCAACTTCTACATCTTGATCCAGCATATCCGCAGCAAAAGTTAGCTCAGAAATTACGGAACGCAATAATTTCGCAGTATTATGCCGATTTTCGCTTACCATTGCACGCGTGCGTTGAGGATCTGTAAGAGCAACGCGCGTCATATCTCGCCAAGAGCCTGCAGATAATTGCAAAGCAATAGCACGATTAGGCTGATCGCACAAAACATTTGCTAAAGCAGTAGAAACTACATGAGGCATATGAGAAATCAGAGCAGCACTCTTATCGTGCGTAATATCATCGAGAACAATAGCCTTATTAGCACAAAAATCAACAATCATGCGCAAAACTGCGGCAACTCGCCAAAATTCAGTAGTATTATCAACCGTCAAAGCCCATAAAGCATTGTCAAGCAAGCTAGCACTAGAAGCTTCCCAACCAGTAAATTCGCTACCAGCCATCGGATGCGCACCAACGTAACAATCTTGCAAACCTGCTGCAGCAACCTGCTTGCGAACTAAAGTTTTTACACTACCAACATCGCTAATAGTTGTGCAAGATTTGTCAACATAAGGTGCGATTTCCTGCAAAATACTTGGCATAGAAGCTAGAGAATTGCACAAAATCAGAACGTTCGGGCGAAGCTTAGCTAAATCTTGCACATTGTCTACGCAAGTAATTCCTAAATTTTCAGCTTCTTCGTATGGATTATGATGACGATTCCACGCATAAACGCTACATTCAGGCAATTTTGCAAGTCTTTTTGCAAGAGATCCTCCAATAAGACCAAGACCTACAATACCAACAGAAAATTTTTGCGAAAACTCAGAATCTTCTACCATAATAATTCTCTTTCTGCCTGCATTACGTTCAAATTATGCAAAGCATCAACCGAAGGCTCAACACACACTCCACCATGAGGCAGCATCCAATCATTCATAACTGGATTATTGCGCTTATCGGAAGGATACACTGCTAAAGCTCGAACCCAATCGCCATGTTCAACAACCTCTTGAATCATAGCTTTACACATAAAATCCCAAGGAGCAGCATCAACAGTTGCAATAAAACTGTATAAACCGCCTTGCCCTTTAATCGGTCTAGACATAAAAGAAGTCATGTTAAGACCGTGATCACGCACAACATCAAGCAAATTTGCTAACACTCCAGCACCTGTGCAACGCGGAATAAACGCAATAATTGAGGAAAATGATGAAAAGTTTTCTCGCTGCACATTAACAAAATCTAAAGCCTGATCTCGAGGAGCTAGCACTAAAAACTCAGTTCGCGCTCCAGAAAAATCTTCAACTGCTTCACTCACAATCTGCCTATTGTATAAATCAGCACAAATTTTAGGACATAAAGCAACTTCGCCAGGAACTAAATCCCTACAAGCAGCAGCATTTGAAGACGCAGTTTTTTCTTTCAATCCACGCTCTTGAGCAAACTTACGACATTGCGCCAACGCGTGAGGGTGAGCAACAATAGTAGAACAGTTATCGATTGAATCTGATTTGCAAATAACAGCATCAAAACTAATATCTACGCCTACGCGAGCAATACCAACCATATTTTTTGCATCGATTAGTAAATCTAAATTAGGTATTACAACGCCTTCAATATTGTTTTCCCACGCAATAACACCCCAATTGTGATTCTCTTCAATTTCACTAGCAATACTAAGAACATTCTCGCAAGCAGTTGGAATAAGTTGCAAATTATCAAATGATTGTAACTGCTGCTGAACTTTTAAAGCTGCTTGATGCGTAAAAGAACCTTCCGGCCCTAAATAGCATAATTTACGCGAGCACTTACTGTTACTACTATTCATAAGTATTCCTTAAAAACTGTTGCAGTTAAGAATATTGTAATCAAGAATACTGTAAAAATACTGCTTAATACTGATTCTTATGCAAAATTCACAGCGAAGTCACGCTTAAATTATTGCAAATTCTTTACTTATTTTACTATTCAATAACAAACCAACGCTGCGGCATACAAAGCAAAACTAAGTGAACAACAAGAATGCCGAAAAGCCAAATGTAGCCAGCATACTGCGAAAACCACGGAACAAAACCGCCAAAGCCAACAGGAATAACAATAGCATTACCGAAAAATCCTAAAGCTATAAGCCAAACTACAACAGTAGAAACTATCATATGCGCTACAAGACCATGTCGTCCATTACGAGACCTAGCACACCATGCTGAAAGTACTATAAGCATAAATGCCATAAACAAACCGTACGGCATATTGTTAATCGCACCAGCGCGGTGAGCAAAAGTACCTATAAGAGCGTAAACGCCTGCACTTACGCAAGTAACTACGTATTGCAACCATACTGGCAAGCGATGAGATAAAGGCTTATAAGACATAAAAACTATTGTACATATCGACTTAACGATAAAACGCTACGAAAGAATGCGCAAAAATGTAACTCTTCAAATACATGCGTTACAAACTGTCTAAGCACAATATAAACGCAATAAATTACTTATAAAAAAAAAACGGCAGTGATTTTGAAAAACCACTGCCGCAATTCATTAAAGACTCACGCGTTATTATTTTGACGACGCTGCTTAGCACGCCACTTATACCATTCGTCGCGGCTCAGAATAATCTTGCGCACGCGAATAGACTCAGGCGTAACTTCCACGCACTCGTCTTCGTTAGCAAAGTCAAGAGACTCTTCCAAGCTCATCTTGATTGGTGGAGTCAAAGTTTCAAGCACGTCAGCGGTTGAAGAACGCATGTTAGTCATATGCTTAGCAAGCGTAATGTTCACATCCAACTCGTCTGGCTTGTTGTTAATACCAACGATTTGGCCTTCGTAAACTGGGCTTTGCGGATCCACGAAGAAGATACCGCGAGCTTGTAAACGCTGCATAGCGTAAGGAGTTGCAACACCCTTACGATCGCAAACCATAGAACCGTTCTGACGAGTAACAATTTGACCAGCCCATGGAGCATAACCGGCAGAAATAGAGCTTGCAATACCAGTTCCGCGAGTAGCAGAAAGAAGAGCCGTGCGGAAACCAATAAGACCGCGAGAAGGAACAGTAAACTGCAAACGAACCCAACCGGAACCATGGTTGCTCATAGAATCCATGCGACCTTTACGATCAGCCATAAGCTGAGTGACGGTACCCATGTATTCTTCTGGAACGTCAATTGTGGTGCTTTCCATAGGCTCGTTAATCTGACCGTCAATAGTCTTAGTAACAACCTGAGGACGACCAACTGTAAGCTCGTATCCCTCGCGACGCATCTGCTCAGCCAACACAGCCAACGCAAGCTCGCCACGACCCTGAACTTCCCAAGCATCTGGACGCTCAGTTGGAAGAACTTTAATAGAAACGTTACCAATAAGCTCGCGATCCAAACGATCCTTAATCATACGAGCAGTAAGCTTATGATCTTTGCCTTCAGTTCCGGCAAGAGGAGAATCGTTTACGCCGAAAGTCATAGAAATTGCAGGATCATCGACGTGAATTAACGGAAGTGGCTTTGGATCGTTCTGATCAACAATCGTTTCGCCAATCATAATGTCGTTCACGCCTGCAACAGCAACAATATCGCCAGGACCTGCAGAAGCTACAGGAGTACGCTCCAAACCTTGAGTGCGAAGAAGCTCGGAAACACGGAAGTTTTCAATAGATCCGTCAACGCGAGAAAGACCGTAAGTCTTACCCTTTTCCAAAGTTCCGTTGTAAATACGCACTAAACCAAGACGACCCAAGAAGTCAGAGGAATCAATGTTTGCAACATGAGCCTGAAGAGGAGCGCCTTCTTCGTATTCAGGAGCTGGAATGTTGGAAATAATAGAGTCAAACAAAGGCTCCAAATTATCGTTATCTGGAAGAGCACCATTCGCAGGCTGATTAACAGAAGCGTAACCGGCTTTAGCAGCGCAGTAAATCACTGGCAAATCAAGCAAAGCGTCGAGATCGAGGTCAATACCTTCCTCAACAACGTCCTGAGCCAAGCCAAGAAGCAAATCTGTTGACTCACCAACAACTTCTTCAATACGAGCGTCTGGACGATCAACTTTGTTCACGCACAAAATTACAGGAAGTTTAGCTTCCAAAGCTTTACGAAGCACAAAGCGAGTCTGTGGAAGCGGGCCTTCAGAAGCATCAACCAACAAAACAACGCCGTCAACCATAGAAATACCGCGCTCAACCTCGCCGCCAAAGTCAGCGTGGCCTGGGGTATCAATCACGTTAATAGTAATGCCTTCTGGGTGGCCATATTTTTCAGCCAACGGACCGGTGTACTGCACAGCAGTGTTCTTAGCAAGAATAGTAATGCCCTTTTCGCGTTCCAAATCATTGGAATCCATAACGCGATCTGGGACTTCTTCACGCTCAGAAAATACGTGCGACTGCTGAAGCATGGCGTTTACCAGAGTGGTCTTACCGTGGTCGACGTGCGCCACAATTGCCACATTTCGAATATCACCGCGAACAGTCATCACAAACCTCTTCCATTCTTCGCGTTTTAAGTATTAAAACTATTGATTACACACTCACTCAGACGCACAAAGCGTCCAAGAAGCGAAACTCTCATTGGCAAACACTAAATTATTGACATAAAGTCAAAAATCAGCCAGCTGCCAAACCTCGCTGATTTTACTCGCTGTTGCAGACAGTTCAAAATATAAAAGTATCAACTGCACAAAATCTTAGATTAACTAAAATGTCATAAAAGTCAACTTACGCAACTACGCCCTTAGCAATTAATTCGCGCGCAACCTCACGATACTCTTTTGCTGTCTTGTGTTCAGGAGCAAAAATCGTGATCGGTACAGCTGCAACAGTTGAATCAGGAAGCTTAATTGATCGAGAAATAACAGAGTGAAGAACGCGACCTTGGAAAGCTTCGTAAATACGCTGCAAAACTTCCTCACTATGAAGCGTACGCGTATACATTGTTACGAGCACGCCAAAAACTTCCAGATTCGGGTTAATACGAGACTGAACTTTTTCAATCGACTGCATTAGCAAAGCCACACCGCGAAGTGCGAAGAATTCTGCAGCAACAGGAATAATTACGCCGTCAGCAGCAGTAAGTGCGTTAACAGTAAGTAAACCTAAGGAAGGCTGGCAGTCAATAATAATAACGTCGTATTCGTTACGAACTTTGCGCAATACTCCTGCAAGAATCTGCTCACGACCAACTTCCGTAACAAGCTGAACTTCTGCGGCAGAAAGATCAATATTTGCAGGCATAATATCAATATTCTCAGTGTTCGTATGACGAATCACATCGTGAACATCGACAGATGAGTCAAAAAGCGCAGTGTAAACAGTATTATCAAGCGCATTCGCGTTAATACCAAGACCTACAGTAGCGGCACCCTGCGGATCAAAATCTACTATAAGAACTCGCCTACCGTACTGGCTTAACGCACCGGCAATGTTAATAGAACTCGTAGTTTTACCAACACCGCCCTTTTGATTACACATAGCAATAACTCGCGCAGGACCGTGAGAAGTTAGCAGTTCCGGCGCGTGAAAAGTATCATATTCGCGTCCAAGTAAATCAGTAGGCATGCTTCCCACTCTATCAACAGGTATACTCACGAAACCCGCCGGTAAAGCAAAAACAAATCTTATCTAGCTCGAGGATGGCTTAATATGTAGGCTTCTACCAACTCATCTGGGCTAATATGCGTATAAATTTGTGTAGTAGTTACGGAAGCATGACCAAGTAATTCCTGCACTGTTCTAACATCAGCTCCGCCAGCAATAAGATGCGTAGCAAGCGAATGACGTAAAGTATGAGGATGAAGAGGCCTGCCTAGTTTCGCACGCTCGGCAGCTTCAGCAACTACTGCCCAAGCAGACTGGCGAGAAAGTGCGTTACCTCGCTTATTTAAGAAGATAGTGTGAAGTTCTCGTTTAGATTTAGCAGCCAGCAGCGGACGTGAGATTTTAATATACTCTTTAAGCGCACGAACAGCGCAACCGCCAATCGGAACTAGACGTTGCTTAGAGCCTTTACCAGTAAGTTTTACTACAGACTCATCCAAATCGATATCTTCAAATTTTACGTTAACAGCTTCAGAAATACGCGCTCCAGTAGCGTATAAAAACTCGAGTAGTGCACTATCTCTAAGCGAAATAGCATCTTTACTTCCGAAATTTCCTGCCGCTTCTATAACTTTGCTAACCTCATCTATACTAAGTACATCAGGCAGATGCTCTTCCTGTTTTGGTGCTTTTACTGATGCTGAAACATCTGCTGGAACGTCTGAATGAGCGAGCATAAACCTATGCCATTCGTGAATACTTGCGAGTCTGCGCGCAACTGTTCTCGCGCCTAAGCCTGATTCACGCAAGTATCGCACATACGATTCGATATCTAATTCACTAATTTCTTTAATACTTCCTACATTTCGTGCTGATTCTAGCCAGGATGTGTAATCTTTTAAATCAGATTCGTAGGCTGATACTGTTTTCTTAGAAAGACCTCGCTCAATGTCTATATGCGCAATAAATTTCTGCACGTATTGTGCGAAAGTTTTAGGAATATCGGTAGGAATATTGGTAGAAATATTTTCTGAAATATCAGTAAAATCAAGTTTCGAGCGCATAAAAATGATTATATCTAATAAATAAATTTATTGCTCACAAGGCTCTAATATAAAAATACAAAATATAAAAATATAAAAATATAAAAAAGCCCGCCAAAATTGACGGGCTTAAAATCAAACTCAGTTGAAACGAAATCAGGCTTCAACTGGAGCGTTTACGTCGGCTGGCAATGCAGCCTTAGCAGCTTCTACAACAGCCTTGAAAGCCTCAATGTCGGAGACTGCAAGCTCAGCGAGAGCGCGGCGATCCAATTCGATGCCAGCCAAGTGCAAGCCCTGAATGAAGCGGTTGTAAGTGATGCCTTCAGCGCGAACTGCTGCGTTAATACGCTGAATCCACAACTTGCGGAAATCACCCTTGCGAGCCTTGCGGTCGCGGAAGTTGTAAGTAAATGAGTGGAGCAGCTGTTCCTTCGCCTTGCGGTAAAGACGGGAGCGCTGACCGCGGTAGCCAGAAGCCCTCTCAAGAACAACGCGACGCTTCTTATGAGCGTTAACTGCGCGCTTTACTCGTGCCATAAGTATTCCTCAGCTTTCTTAAAATTTTCGATTGCGTCTCTGTTTACAAGCAATTTTTACTTGTTTACTTGCTTTTACTTACTTAACGAGCAAGCCCTTAAGCTTCTTGCTCTGCGCAGTAGCTAATACCTTATCCTCGGAAAGAGCACGACGCTTACGAGCCGACTTGTGCTCCAAGTTGTGGCGCATAGCGCTACCATCGTGCATCACCTTACCGGTACCGGTAAGACGAACGCGCTTGGACGCTGCGGAATTAGTTTTCATCTTCGGCATTGCTGCCCTCCTTGTGATGTTGATCGGATTGTACAGCATTTGCTGCAGCTGCAGCCTGTGCTTGCACTTCCTGCTTTGCTGCAAGTCGTGCAGCTTGGCGAGCTTGACGCTCAGCACGCGATTCAGCGCCTCTACGACGCTGCTCAGACTGTGTATGAATCTTCTTGCCCTTTGGAGCGAGAGTCATAATAATATTGCGACCCTCTTGCTTCGGAGCAAACTCAACGGTGCCACTGTCAGAGACCTCATCTGCAAGCCTACGCAACAGTTCAACGCCACCAATAGGGCGAGACTGTTCGCGGCCACGCAACATAATAGTGACCTTTACCTTATCGCCGCCGTTCAAGAAACGAAGAACATGACCCTTCTTCACGTCGAAATCATGATCATCAATCTTGAGACGGAAACGAATTTCCTTAATCTCAGCTGTGGTTTGATTACGGCGTGCTTCACGAGCCTTCATCTTTTCGTTGTACTTGTACTTTCCGTAGTCAATAAGCTTGGCTACCGGAGGCTTAGCAGTAGGCGCTACCTCAACAAGATCGAGGTTCGCTTCCCTCGCAAGGTTTAACGCGACCGAGGTTGCAATAACTCCCACCTGCTCGCCTTTTGGACCAATAAGGCGCACCTGGGAGACGCGAATCTCCTCGTTAATGCGTGGTTCGTCGCTAATGATGACTCCAATCCTTCTAAATACTGGTAAGATGCAATACACCGAGAAGTCCAAGAGCTTAGGCATTCACCACTTCATATCAAAAAACGCTCCCAAACAAGCGTAACAAGTAGCGCAAAAATCTACTTGTGTGACCGAAGTCATGAACCCGAAACCGCAGCAGGCTTCCAGGTGGGGACATCCCACTTTCTTGATTACTCAAGCCGAATATCTATTATAGCTACGGCTTTGACAAAACTATCAGCCGTTTTATTTTGCTAGATGATAATACTAACGTTTGTTGAATAGTAACGTTTACTATTTCGAAAAATTAAAAATTAGTTAAAAAATTATAAAAAATTATTTCTAACCTTTGAGGCTCGCACTAAACGCGGTACCATAAAGCCATGGAACCTTTGCATCGCTGCGTTATTTTAGCAGCTGGAGACTATTACGATCATACTAGAGAGCAAGTGCCGAATCGCGCTTTAACTATTGCTGCTGACGGAGGCTGGGATTACGCTTGCAAGCTCGGTTTACACGTTGACGCTCTTATAGGCGATTTTGATTCTGTAAGATTGAAACTACCTACAGACGCTGTAATTACACGACTTCCTGAAGAAAAAGATGATCCAGATTTGCTTTCCGCTTTAAAGTACGGCTGGTCTAAAGGAATGCGCGAATTCCATATATTTGGCGGACTTGGCGGTCGTGTTGATCATACGATTTCTAATATACAGCTGATGGTTCGATTGGCATTGCGTGGAGGGATTGGCTTCCTTTACGGAAACGGCCAGATCGTTACTGCAATACACAACGCGGCTCTTGATTTTCCTGCTTCTTCAGTTAAAGAACCTAAGTTACTTAGCGTATTTTCGCACGCTCCTGTATCTAAAGATGTGAACGAGTCAGGATTAAAGTATCAGCTTCAGCATGCGCAAATGCATGGAGATGCAGTTCAAGGGTTAAGCAATGAACTTTTGGATAATACTCCTGCGCATATTGATGTTCAGGAAGGAACTCTTGTAATTACTTTCCCTACTGACGTGCCACTTCCACAAGTAAGTTGGCCTAAGCAGCGTCCATCAGGAGATTTGGGTGCTATTAACACGTCTATTTCTGAAGCTTTGGCAGTTCCGCTGGAAAGTGAGGATAATCCTAACGATTCCACTACTGCTGCAGCAGAGTCTATGACTAATAAATAGCGATTTATTTCTCATACGTAACTATATTGACGCTTATTGCTCTAGTTATCCCTTATTATCGATTTTCGCGCTCTCATTGAAAGCGCAGTCGTTCTGCATTAATGTCTCATTCTGCCTGTTTTGAGGCTCTTGCGCAGTTGGCGCGCTGCGATAGTGTCTCATAACCGTTATTTTCTCAGTCGACCATCTGAGTTAGTAACGGTATTTGGGTAATTACCGTTATTTTCTCAGTCAACCATCTGAATTAGTAACGGTATTTGGATGATTACCGTTATTTTCTCAGTCAACCATCTGAATTAATAACGGTATTTGGATGATTACCGTTATTTTCTCAGTCAACCATCTGAATTAGTAACAGTGTTTGGTCTGCGTCTTATACCACAGAATATTCATCAGCTTAGCTTTTGACACTTTTGGCTTATAGAACAAGTACACCGCGCTTCCAACCCACTGATAAGATCGGCGAAATAAATAAGCCTAAAGCAATTTTACATGCTTTAGGCTTGATTATTCGCGGATGATATAGATTCTAACGTGACACCCTATTAGCATTACTTAACTAACAAATTGCATACATAGTTTCAAATTTGTACATGTAACAACATGCTTAGTCTTATGAAGCTTCATTTCACAAATCTAATCCAGGAATCATATCTGCATTTTCACGAATACTTTTCGCAAGCTTAACGATAGTCTTATCAAGAACACCATATATTTTTTCACTTTTAACTTTTGTAATAGTATTTACTAAATCTTGATAAAACTGCTTATCGCCTGTGAAAGATTCCCAAAATTCTTCACCAATTTTTACTGTATATCCTTCATTTTCTATTCGCTTATAGTTTGCAGATAAATCTTCACGAGAACCATATAAAACACCAACAATACAATCAGTTAATGGATTTACTTGTGTAGATCCATTTGTTTTCGCTAATCTTCCCAAATCTTTAAAATGGTCACAAATTGTTTTTACATCATCTTTGTTAATAGTTTCAGGCCCCGATTTTAATTGACAATAAATATGACGGCCAGTTTCGTAATCCTCATATTCGATATCAATTCCAGATGTTGTGGAAGCAAATCCTGACAGTATTTCAGAACTCAATTTTTGTATAGAAGTTCCAAAAGAAGTAGTAATAGAAGTTCCAAGTACGCGAGGATAAAGAATAACTTTTGCTACAGATTCAGGCTGTGCATTCCCAAAAGCAAACCGAGCAAGATAAGATACAAGAAATGGATTAAATTTCAGTGCACGAATATCAACAAGTTTTTCAGTATTTTTAACATGATTTTCAATAATTTGTTTTTCAAAAAATTGAGAAATCTGCATCAAAATACACGCCTTCTCAGCTTCCGATACCATAATAAATCCTCCCCCAATTTTGTATATAAAATTATCTATACACTTTGCAAAAGCTACAAAATTCACATAAAAACGAAACCTTTAATAAAAGAGATTATAGCATAGAAAGAGCCTCAGATTTCACCTCTTCAACTGTAATATTTGTCATGTCAAAAGGCTGAATCTCACGGAACGACTCACGATTTTCACCGCTTAGCATAGCAATAATTCCTCGTCCAACATGATAAGCAAGATTACAAGGAACAGCATTACCAATTTGCTTATATTTGCTAGCTAAACTTCCCTCAAATTGCCAATCATCAGGAAATGACTGTATTCGCGCATACTCTCGTACAGTAAGTGGGCGCGTTTCTTGAGGATGACACCTTTCGGTTTGCTTTTGAGCAGGAGCACACGTAAGAGTCAAAGATGGTTCTGACCAAGAAAGTCTCCTAGCCATACCAGTTTTACCTCCAGGAAGATTAAAAGACCCCTTCATATAATCCTTTTGCACAGATAAAGGCAGATCCTTCCAATATCCACCAGCAGGAACTAAATCGAGAACTTTTTTCTTACTTTCTGGATATTTGGCTCCTTCAGATTTCGGACACTTCCCAATAGCATCCCACAGTGTAAGCACATCACTATCTTCTTTGGGGTACAAAATAGGCATATCTAAATCCTTACGAACGCCAATCAACACTAAACGTTCTCGTTTTTGTGCCACATCAAGAAACTGTGCACGCAAAATTTTTGCAGCAACTTTGTAACCAATATCATCCAAAATGTGAAGCATAGTCATAATAGTCTTACCAGAATCATGAGTAAGAAGACCACGCACATTCTCCATCATAAGAATTTTTGGTTTAATTTGCTGAACTGCTCGCGCAAATTCAAAAAACAAAGTTCCACGAGCATCTTCAAAGCCTTTGGACAATCCAGCATACGAAAACGCTTGACAAGGAACTCCACCTTGCAGCAAATCAACCTTTCCACAATATTTTGAAAAATCAACTTCATGAACATCTTTTTGAATAATATTCCATTCTGGCTGATTTTTTCGCAAAGTTGCGCATGCTGATTTATCCACTTCGTTTAACATTAAATGTTTAAATCCAGCGTTATGCATACCAAGCGCAGTACCACCAGCACCGGCAAAAAGCTCTACTGAAGTAAAAGATGTTTGTTTACTTTTTAACACAACAAAACGCGGCTGACCGCTATTAGAATGATTTTCACGTCGCTTCTGGAGAGACTGAAGTTCATGCAGTTCAAAAACTCTATTATTGTGAGAATCGCGCTTGCATCGAAGCAATCCCAATTTTGCCCAACGACGTATTGTATCTACAGAAACATGCAGTATGTGTGATGCTTCCGTGACAGTAACTTCTTTACTTGCATGACTATTTTCACTCAATAAATTGAAACTTACACATTGTAAATTATTTTTCATACCCAACTGTTTGAGTGAATGTTTATTTGATTGTTTAAGTTGATTAATATTATCTACTTGCGTTGATAATTGCGTCGATTCGTAAGTGTCAGTAACTAATTTACCCCTATATTTCATAAAGAAAGTCTATCATATATTGATAACCTTTGCATAGGTAAGGGTTACTGGTAAGCAGCAAAATACAGACACACTACTTTGCTCTGTTTACATCAATCAATACGCAGTCCGACATCGCTCTCGTTGAAATCGCAGTGTGATTTCAGTTATATAAGCTCAGAAAAATAAATAAGCCTAAAGCAATTTTACATGCTTTAGGCTTGATTATTCGCGGATGAGGCGAGATTCGAACTCGCGGTAGGTTTCCCTACAACGGTTTTCAAGACCGTCTCCTTAGACCGCTCGGACACCCATCCATTTTGCGCATGAAAGCAATCAAATAGCCGCCTTCAATGCACAAGTGGTAAGCATATCATCACGTATAGAACGCAACACTCACGCTTCCCACTTAGTAGGCTCAATGACTTCCTTGCCACCCATATAAGCCTGCATAGCCTTTGGAATATCAATCGAACCATCTTCATGCTGATGATTTTCCAAAATAGCCACAAGCCAGCGAGTAGTAGCCAAAGTGCCGTTAAGCGTACTAACTGGACGAGTTCCACCGTCTTCCATGCGTTCGCGCACATTCAAGCGGCGAGCCTGATACTCAGTGCAGTTAGAAGTAGAAGTAAGCTCACGGTAACGACCCTGAGTTGGAACCCAAGCTTCGCAATCAAACTTACGGGCAGCAGAAGAACCAAGATCACCTGCAGCAGTATCAATAATACGGTAAGGCACTTCTACCTTAGCAAGCATTTCCTGCTCCATACCGAGCAACTTCTGATGCTCAGCGCGAGAATCTTCCTGCTTGCAATATACGAACATCTCAACTTTATCGAACTGATGCACGCGAATAATACCAGAAGTATCCTTTCCAGCAGCACCAGCTTCACGACGGTAGCAGCTAGACCAACCGCAATAGCGCAAAGCACCATTGCTTAGGTCAAGAATCTCATCCTCGTGCATGCCAGCCAAGGCAACCTCGGAAGTACCAACCAAATACTGATCATCTGGCTCGCGAAGGCGATAAATCTCATCCGCGTGAGAATTCAAGAAGCCAGTTCCGCGCATAACTTCTGGGCGCACAAGCGTTGGCGTAATCGCAAGCGTAAAACCGTGCTCTTCGGCTTGATCAACAGCCATAGTAAGCATTGCGATTTGCAAGCGAGCCACAGCACCGCGCAAGAAGTAGAAGCGAGAACCTGCAACCTTCACGCCGCGACGCATATCAATTCCAGCAACGCCAGTTCCAAGAGTCAAATGATCCTTTGGCTCAAAACCTTCAGCTGCGAAATCGCGAGGAGTGCCAACCTTCTTAACTACAACGTAATCATCTTCTCCGCCTTCTGGAGCTTCATCTTCAACGATGTTAGAAAGCTTCCACATTGCTGTAGTGTAGTCGGCAGTAGCTTTTTCGGATTCAGCCTTGTATTCTGCAACTTTAGATGCTAATTCTTTAGTTTCAGCAATAAGCGTAGCCTTTTCTTCCGCGCTAGCTGTTGCAACCTTCTTACCGATAGCTTTTTGCTCAGCACGAGCATCTTCAAAAGCTTTAAGAGCAGTACGGCGCAAATCATCGTTGCGCAAAACTTCATCGACGAGTTCAACAGATTCGCCACGCTTACGCTGCGACTCCTTTACCACGTCGGCATGTTCACGAATAAATTGAATATCAAGCATGACCCCTAGCCTAGTGCCGCAAGGCGACAGATAATTTATAAGCTCATATAGTGCCAATTTGTAAAGCCCATATAAATATCCGCATATAAACAGCTGCATATATAATTGCGTTAATTACATCAATTACATTAATTAATTGTGTTTAATATTTGAATTGTTATTGAACAAATTGAACAATTTGAACAATTTGAACAATTAGATTGTTTAGATAGTATTTACTTACGAAAATTGGTAAATACTTGCGAAAAGGGGTAAAAATGGCAGTAATTCACGCTACTCAAAACGATTTTGAAAAAATTGCTACTACTAACGAAATTATTGTTGTTGATTTTTGGGCTACTTGGTGCGGACCTTGCCGCGCTTTTGGCCCAATTTTTGAGAGCATAAGCAATAAGTTTTCTGATATTCCTTTCGTTAAGGTAGATATTGATCAAAGCCCTGATTTAGCAGAAACTGCCGCAATTAAAGCTGTTCCGACCATTATGATCATTAAGCGCGGAGAGGTACTTTACAGGCAGGCAGGCGCTTTGCGTCCGGATGATTTGGAAGATTTAGTAAACCAAGCTAAAGCTTACGAGCCAAAAGACGACGAAAATTCTAACGACGAAAATTCTGATAAAACTTTATAATTTTCTGAATCTTAGAAATAAAAAACATTACGAGAATGCAAAAAACCTTGATTTTAAGCCTTTCTCGTAGGTGGAGACTATACTTATAAGAACTTTAGAAACGAGAAAGATGACGTACTTACATATGCAGCTTCTTACAGTTTGTTGCGAGACTGCGTAAGTTTTTAGCGTTTTAACCGCAGGGAGGGATATGACCAGTCACCGTAAGCCTACAGTCACACTTAGTTCTTTAAGCATGCGTCAATGGGCAAGAGTTGGCGTGATTGTTATTGGTTTTGTGGTTTTGGTTGCACTTGGCTGCCTTTCTCGTAATTTCTATTCTTCAAATCAAACTCACGTTTCTTCAGCAACGTCGTATTCTGCTACTGATAACTTCCCTGAAGTTTCTCGTGGCGCTACTCGTGACATATTAGGCAAAAATAACACTTCTTACATAAACGTTGTTATTAATGGTCACCGTAGAACTATTCTCGGCACTAACTTTACAGATGTTAAGTCAGTTCTTGATGCTGGTGACGTAACTTTGGAATCTAATGATGTTGTTAATCCTGCATTAAACACTAAAGTTACTGAGTCTACTGTTATTACGATTCAAAGAGCCGGCGCAGATCTTGAAACTTCCGACGAGCCTATATCTTTTAATACTGTTAAAAAAGAAACATCATCGCTTCCTAAAGGAACTGAAAAAGTAGAAAGCGAAGGTGCTCCAGGTGTTATGGAGACGGCAAAGATTGTTACGCGCGCCGGAAATAAAATAGTTTCTTCTAATATTTTCACTTCTTTTGTAAAGCAAGCTCCACAAGATAGAGTTATTCTCGTTGGTACAGGCGGCACACATATTAGCGCTCAAGAGTCCATTGGTACTACAGTTCCTGCTGGCGAAATGCAGCAGTGGGCTCATGATTGGCTTCTTTCTAATGGTTATTCTGAAGCTGATTTTACTGCAACAGTTTTCATTATTTCGCGCGAATCTGGTTGGCGTGTGAATGCTATGAACCCTTCTGGCGCTTATGGTTTACCTCAGGCTCTGCCTGGTCGTAAGATGTCTTCTGCTGGAGCTGATTGGGCTACAAATTATCAGACACAGTTACGCTGGTTCTGGAATTACTGCAATGGTAGGTACGGTTCTATTCAGGGTGCTTATAACTACTGGAGAAGCCATCACTGCTACTAAAAACAGCAATTTGGCTATACTTTAGCTATAATTTATCCGGTAAATATTAGCCGTGAGCATTATCAGTAAATATTGGCTTATTGGTTAAATTTCATTGACTGATTAAATTTTGTAGATAAAACATGCGCTAAATTCGCGTAGAATTAGTATGCTCTTTTAGAGCTAAACACTGACTGATAAAGGAAACTGCACTGTGACAATTTCGCAGTGGCATAAACTAAGCCACTTAAATCACGCTCTTACGGGCGAAGAAGCGTATCATAATAATCGTCTTACTCGTCCTGCACTAATTTCACTTGCGATACTTACTTTTATAACTTTTATCGGTAATTTTGCTCAACTTCAGCTTACTGCAGCTCTTCCTACTATCGTAAAAGAGTTTGATATTAGCGTAACTACAGGCCAGTGGCTTACGTCAATATTTCAGCTGATTATGGCAGTTATGGTTCCGCTTACAGCTTTTCTTACTAGACGTTTTTCTACTCGTCAAATTGTTATTACTTCCATGTCGCTTTTTACTTTAGGATCAGTATTAGCGTGGCTTAGTAACGATTTTATGATGGCTCTTTTTGGCAGAACCTTGGAAGCAATTGGCACTGGTGTTATGTGGCCAGTGTTGCAGATTACTGTATTTTCTGTTTACCCTGTTACTCGCCGCGGTATGGCAATGGGTAGCGTCGGCATGGCTATGAGTATTGCTCCTGCAATCGGCCCTACTATTGGTGGTTTGCAAACTGATATTAACGGCTGGCGTTCTATATTCTTGTCTCTTACGATTATTGGCATTATATCAATCGTACTTTCTATATTTTTCCTTCACAATTTTGGTGAGCATGATCCTAATGCTCATGCTGATTTCTTCTCTGTAGGCTTGTCCGTTATTGGTTTTGGCGGATTAATGTTTGGTTTTACAAATATAGAAGCTTATGGTTTTGAAAGCTTGTTCTCCTGGCTTCCTATGCTTATTGGCGCTTTGGGAATAGCTTGGTTCGTCACCCGTCAGCTTCGTGCCGCTTTTCATGGGAAAATCCCGCTTCTTGGTCTTGGAGTATTAAAAAATCGTTACTTTTTGACTGGCACTGTTTGCGCTTGCCTTACTTTTTTTGCGTTTAGCTCGATTATGGTTTTGATTCCGCTTTACATTCAGTCTGATCGTGGTTTTTCGGCTACTATGAGCGGTCTGATTTTGCTTCCTGGCGCTTTCGGAATGGCGATTTCTCAGTATTTCGGCGGCAGAATGCTTGATCGTTTTGGCGTGCGTCCTGTAGCCATGGCAGGCTCTTTAATACTTTTATTTGGCACTATAATGATGAGCCTTATAGATATGTATACCTGGATTTGGTGGATTTCTATATGGCAATTTACTCGCCAAATTGGTATGGGTTTCCTTCTTATGCCTGTTACTACATGGTCTCTTAATTGTCTTAGTCACGAAGAGCTTGGTGACGGTTCTGCTGTTACTAACACTATGCGTCAATTATGGGGTGCTATTGGAGCTCCTGTTCTTGTGGTTACTATGACTGCTTTTACACAATGGCATTACGCTATTTCAGGAGGTCATGGTCATTCTGAGGATGTTGCGGCTAGCATTTTCGGCGTTCAGTGGACTCTTCGTATTAGCGCTTTAATTACAGCAATTATGGCTGTTATTGTTATTTTTGGCGTTAAAGGTGAGGGCGCAGGCTCGGCTCATCAGCTTGCAAGAAAAGCAATTAACCGTATGAAAGTTCTTCATATTCCTCACTCTAATGAGCATCGTGATGTTATTAACGATCACACTCATCAACAATACTAATTTTTTATTTGTAAAAATCGTAAATCATGTAGAATTAAATACATCAGCAGCATACTGTTTAGCATGATTCTGCTATATGTGCTGTAGTA
The DNA here is from genome assembly GCF_050320365.1 of Gardnerella sp. 2492. Taxonomy (NCBI): domain Bacteria; kingdom Bacillati; phylum Actinomycetota; class Actinomycetes; order Bifidobacteriales; family Bifidobacteriaceae; genus Gardnerella; species Gardnerella sp. 2492. The sequence goes on from NZ_CP186952.1 coordinate 609,353, forward strand.
CGGTAAAGGACGACACTCATGAACGATGACACACTTCGCCAGTGGCTTATTGAATGCTTCGGGCCAGTTCAGGGAGAAGAAGCATGGCGGCAGTTCGAACAGCTTCCTTTTGAGTTGCGCGAGCATATTATGAGTCAAGACCCTGCTAGACTTCCTAAACCTGGGGATGTTCATGCTATGATGAGAGCTTTTACAGCAGGAGGCTTGAACAATCCTTACGAAATGAAGGAAACTCTCGAAGAGGGTCCTATTAACAGTAAACTTGCTAAATCTATAGCTCTTCAGAAAGCTAATGGAGATAATGGGAACGTAAACGCTGAGGTTGCCGATGCAGCAAGACGTTCGCTTAGTAAGGCTAATTTGTGGCTTGATATAACTTGTAATATTAATCCTGCTCCCGGTACCCCGGAAGTTCTTTCACGCTCTGCTTGGGTTGAAGGAACTCTTGACTCGTGGATTAAGTTTGCAAATCCTGTTGCTCGAGCCATTAATGACGCTTTAAGTGAGGTTATTGCTGAACGTTTCGGTGACATTGATAACGCTGAAGTTACTGGACTTTTTGCCGGCGCTGTGCCTATTCCTCTTCCGTCAGATATGAATAATCCTGTGCAGCTTATGAAACTGCTTGCGAATACTTCTTTCGCTATGCAACTCGGTGAAGCTGCTGGCGCTCTTTCGCATGAGGTTCATGGAAGTTTTGATCAGGGTATTTCTTTGTTGAAGAATCCTGCAGGTGGTTTAATTCCTTACAATTGCATTGCTTACGCCAAATCTTGGGGATTAGATAATGGCGAAGTTATGGATTATCTTGCTTTGAGAGAAGTTGCTCACGCTCGACTCTTTGCATCTGTACCGTGGCTTATGACCCGCTTTGAGTCTTTGATTATTAAATACGCGAACGCAACTAGCATTGATTTGAACGCTGTAGAAGATCAGTTAAGGGATGCTCAGAGCATGGATCCTTCGTCTTTCTCTGGCGCTGTGAATTTGTCGAAAGTTGCCAAAGGCGAGGATTCTGAAATACAGCAGCAGGCTTTGCATAGTTTGGAAACTCTGCTTGCGCTTACGGAAGGCTGGGTCGATTGCGTAACTTGGAGAGCTGGAGTTGCTCACATACCTCATATTGAACAGTTGCGTGAAATGATGCGTAGAGAGCGTGCTGCAGGCGGCCCTTCAGAAGTTACTTTTGAGTCACTTTTAGGTCTTCACTTGCGTCCTCGTCGTATGCGTGAAGCTACTAAAATTTGGGAAGATATTACGAATAAAGATGGGATCGAGTCTAGAGATGCGATGTGGGGTCATCCTGATCTGCTTCCTGCTCTTCCTGAAAATTCTGTTTCTGCTCAGCTTTCAAATAATAATTCCAGCAGCAAAACTCTCAGTACTGAAGATTTCAGCACTGAAGTTTTTGACAGCGGAATTCTAGACAGTGAAACTACCGGCAGCGAAACTACCGACAGCGAAACTTCTACAAATTCTGATGAAGTAGCAGAATCTTCTGAAAATAAATCTCAGAAAAATGAAAAAACTGAAAAAATTGAAGAAAGTAATTCTGCACAAAAAATCAGTAAAACTGACGATGCAAAAGACAGTGAAACCGGTAAAGAAGCAAAAAACGAAACCGACAAATCTCAAGAGAAAATAAATATTGAAGATATCGATATGTCTACTATCAATTGGGATGATGAATTAAGTAAGCTTCTCGAAGATGACGCTGCTCAAAAACAAAACGATACCGAAAACGGTAGCGAAAACGATACCGAAAACGGTACCGAACCCGACAATAAGTCAGACAATAAGTCCGATAACTCTTCGGATAGTGACGATAAAACTGACGGCACTAAAGAAAACGACTAGGAGCTCGAGAAATACCGATCCCTGCATCTTTTCGCACAGCGTACGAAAGATGCAGGGTTTTTTCTGCGCGAGTTACAGCAACATACATAAGTCTTCGTTCTTCTTCTATCTGATCCTCGTCAGTAGGCGATCCAAATGGTATAAGTCCCTCAGAGCAACCAAGCACGTAAACGTGATCAAATTCCAAACCTTTTGACGCATGAATAGTAGAAACTGTTACAGAAGAAGCAGCCTTGAGAATAGATGAAATACTCGTGAAATCTTCACGCTCAGTCTTACCAAAATCGCATACAACATTACGCAAGCCTGTATCTTTTCTCACATTATAAGAAAGATTGGCTGCAGCTAAAGCTTTACAAATAATCTGCTGCTGAGCGTTAGTGCGTGTCAAAATAGCGTATTGCGAAGCTATTGCTTTACCTGATTTAATTTCTTTCACAATATTCTCAACGCAGCCTAAAGCTTCGAGTTTATCGCTTTCATAAACTTGTTTAGAAACTCTAACTCCACCTTTAGCTACTGAATGCAAAGTCAAATAGTCTTTTTTACATCCAGATTTTGCCAAAACTTTATTTGCCATTCCAACTATTCGCTCTGTTGAACGATAATCTGTGCACAAACTAATATCTGCAGAAATAGGCGAAAATTCTTTATTAAAATCTAACAAATAGTATCCAGTAGCGCCTGCGAAAGAATAAATTGTTTGTGCAGGATCGCCTACTACGCAAATATCGCGATTTATTCCCATCCAAAGTCGCAATAATTCGTGTTGTAGTGGAGAAACATCCTGATACTCATCTACCGTAATCCAACCAATTCTACTGCGAATAGAACTAGCAGCTTCAGGAAAATTTCGCATAACATGGCACGTAAGCAGAAGAATATCATTAAAATCAATAAGATTACGCGCATTTTTTTCTATTTCGTACGCTTCGTACAGATCAACGAATTGGCTTACTTCCAAACCAGCCGGCGCTTTCCTATGTATAGCAGCGCATACTCTCGCATAATCTTCCGGAGCTATAAGTGAAACTTTAGACCAATTAATTTCAGCAAGAACGTCACGAATCTGAATCGGTGTCATGTCAAAAAGTTCAGGATATCTGGATACTGCAGAAGACATAACAGTACGAGAATCATCAATAATATTAGGAAAATCAGCAGAACAAACCTTCCCCCACACTTTACGCAACTGTTGCAAAGCAGCAGAATGAAAAGTCGTTGCAAGAGCATCACTTGAAACACCAAGAGAATCAAGCCTAGAGCGCATTTCTCGAGCAGCTTTTACAGAAAACGTAACAGAAAGAACTCTGCTAGGATCCCAATCACCCTTAGCACACGCATAAGCAATACGTCTCGTAATAGTACGAGTTTTACCGGCACCTGCGCACGCAACAATACGCACAGGACCTTCTAATGCAGTGGCTGCAGAACGTTGTGCTTCGTCTAAACCATCAAGCAACGTTTCGGGTGAATTATTCATAACTACTATTCTTGCAGGATACTACTATTTCAACAAATAATTTCACATATTGTGGATATAAGTTTGCGCATAATATTGTCCGTTTCGGTGCCTTGTATTACTGTGGGAGTGTGACACAACTCAGCAGATTCAAGTTAGCAGCATTGGCTTCGTCAGCAATGCCTGAAATACAGCTCGCGGGAACCCGCCAGAGTGAGCAAATAAACGCAACTGACAGAGCTGCGGGAATTTCTCATGCCGTGGTACAAGACGTATCTGGCCGACTTTACGACGTATTCATAAGCTATGAAGATAATGGTCGAAAACGCTTACATGATCGAGCGCGAGCAGCATGGACACTGCAGCAGACTAAAGATCTTGCGGCACTAGGTTTCGAGTATGACACTCTGGTCACATTTAGACCTGGCACACAGTCGAATAGCACTGGTAAATCCGCTCAAACAGATCCTGCAGTGCTTGTTTGTGATCACCGTGAGGGCACTTCTCGCGACTTAAATTTGTTAACAACTAACGATTGCATGAATTTAGGAACAGCAATCGGATCGATCCATCGTCTTCGTCCTACTTTCTTGACTCGCGCAAACTACCCAAGTTTTACAACTGGTCAAATTCGAGCGCAACTTACTGGATGGATTAAAGTTTTACGAAAAGCTGGTCATATTCCTACTGAAATTACTGACAGTTGGTCTAGAGTGCTTGAGACTGAAGGATTATGGTCATTTAATACTTTCCCTGTACACGGAGGATTCCAAGACGGAGACGTTCTATTTAACGGCTCTACAGTTAGCGCTATAACAAACTGGCAGGGTATGCAAATAAATGATCCTGCACGCGACTTGGCTTGGATTTTTGCAAAGTTGAACGAGCAGCGCAGAAATGCTGTTCTTGATTCTTACGGTCGCATGATGGGCTCTCGATTAGACAGCATGATTATGCTTAGAGCTAATTTGTGGCTGCAAATGGAACAGGTCGGAGACTTTGTTAAAGCTTTGCAGCATGGTGATAACGTTGGAATTATGCGCTTTAAAGCTCAGGTTGAGCGTTTGGCTCACGAGTTGACGCGAATCCACGGATCGCGCGCACAGAAAGCTGCAGAGCAGGCTAATCCTAATATGAAACCGTCTTCCACAATTACTGTTGGAACGCTTTTGCAAAACGATGAACGAAACGCAGCAAACGCAGCTAAAAAGGCAAACGCAACACAAGCTGACGATACTACTTCTTCACACGCTGCAGCTGACTCTACTAACGAAAACGCAATACCTAATAACGCAAATCAGGAATATCACGAAAACTTTGATAATACTGAAGAGCGAACTGTTACTTTGAACGACGATACTCATGAGCGTCCAAGTACAGAAAATAATAGTGTAGAAAATACTAGTGCAGAAAATACTTCCGATAGAAGCGAAGCAGATGATACTGCTACACAAGTAATTACAAGCCTTGAAAATGCTGATTCGAAAGATTTAGGATCTGCTAAATCTGCTGAAAGTACTGTAGATGCTACTAAAAGCTCTGTTAATAATGCAGTTGATAATGCAGAGGATTCTGAAGATGACGAATACGTCTATAACGATCAAGACGATGCTGCAACTGAAGTTTATGTGCAAGTCGAAATAAAAAATGACGCTAAAGTAATCGACAATACTGCTAAAAATACTTCTACAGAGACTGCAAACCCTACAGAGTCTACAGAGTCTACATTGTCTACAGATTCCGAGAAATCTACAGACAATGAAGATTCTAAACAAGAAAGTTCTGAACAAGAAGATTCTAAATCTGATAACGCAAATGACAATCTCGAAACAGTACTAATTCCTGAGTACGAGACTAACACTAAAAATAAAGAAAGTGCCTCTTCTGAAGAAACTACAGAAAAGTCAGAAACTACAGAAAAATAGTCAGTAAATTGGTAAATTAGTAGAAATATTTCAAAAAACTTCACTAGGAAGGAAAGAAAATGAACGTTACGCTAGGTATAAACCACAGTCCTGAACCACTTCATTTCGAAACAGAAAGCAGTGCGGAAGAAGTGCAAAAAGCAATTAATGAAGCAATAGAGAATAATAACGTTCTAACTCTAAACGATGTTCACAAGCGTAAAATAGTAGTTCCTGCAGCTTCATTAGCATACGCAATTGTAGGAGATAAACCAACACTTACAGTTGGATTTGGAGTGTGAACAAATACATAATTATTAAAAATAATAAATTGTGTATTTAGATACTTGCGCATCTTATAATCAGCTGCTATATTATCTAATTAGACGTTAGAGTTTCATATCTCTCTTCTCCTATACTCTATACGACCGCGGCGTTGGATTTCTTTCACAACACCGCGGTCGGTTCTTTTTTCACCTAAAATATTTGGTTTTCCGGCTCCATGCCAATCAGATCCTCCTGTAACAAGAAGATCACAATCTTTAGCAATAGCAAGAAGCCTACTTCTTTGACTTAGCGTATTTCCGCGATGATACACTTCTAAACCATCAAGACCAGCCTCAGCAAACTCAATAATCTGCTCATCGCAAAGCAACACACGATTACGACTAGTATCAGCAGGATGAGCAATAAAACTCACTCCCCCAGCATGCTTAACAGCTTTTATAACCTCAATAACTCTAGGCGACTGAGTTGGAATATAATACTTGCTTTGCGGAGAAACAGCGTCAGCAAAAGCCTCAGAACGCGTTTCATAAACACCAGCCTTCACCAAAGCGTCTGCTATATGAGGACGGCCAATAGTAGTTAATTCTCCCTCACCAGCTTGAGATATAACATCATCCCAAGTAATAGGAAAATCGTGAGCCATTCTCTCAACCATCAACTTCGTGCGTTCAATTCTTCTAGCTCGAGTCGCCGCAAACATGGCAACAATCTCAGAATCATTCGGATTGTACTGATAAGCAAGCATATGCACAGAAATGTTTATTCCACGCATAACTTCACCATCAAAACAGCAAGGTTCTTGAGCAGTAATTTCTGAACCGTATAAAACTGGAAAATCTAAAGCAGAAGCAGCCAAACGAAAATCTTCCCAACCAGCTGTGGTATCGTGATCACTAATAGCAACACCCTCTAAACCAAGCCGCTTAGCCTCAGAAACAAGCGTAGCAGGGGTTTCAGTACCATCAGAATACGATGTGTGACAGTGTAAATCCCAGCTTAAAGAAGTTTGCGTATTAATCACAGTCATATAACTATCGTAAACTGTAGTATGTAAAGCTTGAATTTAGGAGTATCAATGCAGCAAACTGGCAAAATACAAGAAAACTGCAATAACAAACTTACCGGTTGGAGACATTCAGCATTATGGACTTACGGCATTATGCTAATAGTTTCCATAAGCGCACTTGTTACATCCCTTATTCTTTCCGCTGAAACACTCAAACTGGCACGAGCGCCACACAGATCACTCGGATGCGATATTAGTGCGATAGTTTCGTGCTCAAAAGTTGCTAAAACTTGGCAAGCAGAATTTATAAAATTTGGCGATTTAAGTTTCCCTAACGCATTTTTTGGAATTGCCGCTGAAAGCGTGTTTGTAACTTTAGCAATTATTGGTTTAATTCGCGTACGTTTACCACGCTGGTTTGCTGCGTGCACTTGGCTTGGAGGTTTGTGCGCTCTAATATACGCATATTGGCTGTTCTCGCAATCAATGTTTGTGATTAACGTGCTGTGCCCGTGGTGCCTTGTGCTAATGTTCTCAACAACTTTGCAATTTATGTCGCTTTCACACGCAACTGTAAGCGTACAAGGACTTGCGTTATCGAAGAAATTTGTGCACAAATATTATTACATGCGTTACGATTTGCTGGTTGACGTAGTGTGGATTGCGGCTCTTGTGCTGCTTATCTTATCTAAATACGGAAATATTTAGATTACTTACACAAGCTTTCCGCAAGTTTTCGCATACGCTCACTCGTATCGGAATTAGTAATGGTAATACTTCCCTGCTCCAACACATCCGCAAGCTCGTTACGCTCATCTAAAATCTTACGAAGATGATTAATCGTGCCCTCATTACCGTCAACTATTTTCGTACTTTCCGGCAAAAACTCGCGGAAATAATCACGGTAGAATACAAAATGAGTGCAGCCAAGCACAACAGAATCAATAGATTCTAAATCGTAAGTGTCGAAATATTTGTGAAGAGCTGCGAAAACTATATCGCGATTACAAAGCTCTCCACGCTCAACAATGCGCACTAAATCAGGACAAGGCTGCGAAAAAATCGTGTTATTTTGCGAAAAACGTTGCAGTAAATCTGCAAACTTGCGCTCGCGAAGAGTAAGAGGAGTTGCTGCTACGATTACGCGCTGAGGCTCGCCTTTGCCCAAATCACAAGCCAATTTAAGCGCCGGTTCCATACCAACAATCGGAATATCATAATGCGCTCGCAAATCGTTAACAGCTGCAGAAGTGGCGGTATTGCAAGCAATTACGACGGCCTTTACATTTAGCTGCATAAAATGCTCAACAATTGCAAAACTGAGCTTTTTAACTTCTTCAGGAGTTTTAATACCGTACGGAGCATTGGCAGAGTCACCAAAATATATGATTTTCTCATGCGAAAGAGCCTCACGCATCTGACGCGCAACAGAAATTCCCCCAAGACCTGAGTCAAAAACTCCAATCGGTGCCGACGAAGACATGTTCTACCTCCTAAAACAATTCTCCATCGTAATTGCGAGCCTCAACATATATATGCAGTTGATCAAACAAAAACGTGCCGACGTATTGAATTGTGCGCCGGCACGTTTTGTTTAGTTAATTAGCTGTTAGTTGTGTTTTACGCGCGCTTAAGATTTACGCTAAGCTCAGTTGCGCTAGAATCAGCCTCAACAACCTCGAAGCTCGTAGCCAAAGTCTCCTCCGCAATCAAATCACGGAACTGATTAACTTTAGAAACGTCCGCGCTAGGTACGCTCAAAGTCAAAGCGATTCGGTCGGTAACGTCCAAACCGTTCTCCTTACGCGCATCCTGAACAGCACGAATAGCGTCACGAGCGTAACCTTCAGCAAGCAAATCGCTAGTCAAAGCAGTGTCAAGCATAACGAAACCGCCAGTTGGCATAGCAGCAGAAGCCGTATTTTGAGCAGCTTGAGCATCCGAAGACTCGACGCGATTTACAAGCTCATATTCGCCTTCAACAAGCGCAACTTCGCCGTTTGGAGTCTGAACAACAGGAGCGCCAGACTCGTCAACATGCCAATCGCCACTCTTAGAAGACTTAATAGCAAACTGCACTTGCTTACCCAAACGAGGGCCAGCCGCGCGCGCGTTCACCTTAAGCTCGTGAACAATCTTCAAACCGTGTTCGCTTGCATCCTGCAAAGTGCAGAATGTAACATTCTTCACATTAAGCTCGCGCTCAAGTACCTGCTCGTAAGGCTCTACAGCAGCAGTATTTTCTGCAACAACCGTCAAGTTTGCTAACGGCTGGCGCACACGCAACTGTTCCGCCTTACGCAACGAAAGCGTAGAAGAGACAACCTCACGAACCTTATCCATAGCAGCAACCAAAGCATCGTCGTGAGCAAGAACTGCACCAAGCTCAGTTACTTCGCCAGCCTTAGGATTCTTCTCGCCATCCGAAAGAGTCTCAGGCTCAACCAAATAAGGCCAATCAGCCAAATGTACGGATTCGCCGCCGGTAAGACCACGCCATACAGCCTCCGCTTCCATAGGAGCAAGAGGAGCAATCGTGCGCATGAACACTTCCAGAACAGTGTAAAGCGTGTTAAAAGCAGTCTCGTCTTCATTCCAGAAGCGGTCACGGCTTCCGCGAATATACCAATTCGTAAGCACGTCAATAAAATCGCTTACTGCCGCGCAAGCATCGCTAATCGCAAACTCGTTCAAGCACTTTTCTACGCGCTCAACAAGCAAACGCGTGCGAGCAAGCAAATAACGATCCATGTTGCAAAGTCCTGCAACCTCATCCGCACGAAGACGACGAGCATCGTAACCCTTACCACCGTTTGCAGCGTTCGCATACAAAGTGAAGAAGTAATACGAGCTCCAAACTGGAAGCATAACCTGACGAACCGTATCCCTAATGCCGTCTGCAGTAACAATCAAATTGCCACCGCGCAAAATTGGCGAAGACATAAGGAACCAGCGCATAGCATCCGAACCGTACTCGTTGAAAACGCCGTTCACATCCGGATAATTGCGCAAATGCTTACTCATCTTCTGGCCGTCTGAACCAAGCACAATGCCGTGGCAAATCACGTTTTTATAAGCTGGGCGGTCGAATAGAGCAGTAGCCATAATGTGAAGCGTGTAGAACCAGCCACGAGTCTGACCAATATATTCAACGATGTAATCGCATGGGAAGTGCTCTTCGAAGAATTCCTTATTTTCAAACGGATAATGGAACTGTGCGAAAGGCATAGAACCGGACTCAAACCAGCAGTCGAGAACATCCGTAATACGGTGCATTTGCGACTTTCCGGTAGGATCGTCTGGATTTGGACGTGTAAGGCGATCGATATACGGACGGTGCATATTCACATTGCCGTCGTCGTCGCGAGGATAGTCGCCAAAATCAGCCTTAAGCTCTTCCAACGAACCGTACACGTCTACGCGAGGATACTTTGGATCGTCACTCACCCACACTGGAATTGGCGAACCCCAGAAACGATTACGGCTAATCGACCAATCGCGAGCGTTAGAAAGCCACTTACCAAACTGGCCGTCCTTAACGTTTCCAGGAATCCAATTAATCTCCTGATTAAGCTCTAGCAAACGCTTCTTAATCTTCGTAACAGACACAAACCAGCTAGAAACAGGTTTGTAAATAAGCGGAGTTGCGCAACGCCAGCAGTGAGGATAGCTGTGCACGTAGCTTTTTTCTTGGAATAGTAACGCGCGCTGATCTTCCGGCATTTGAGCGAGCGGGCCGTCTCCTGCACGCAAGTTGCGCAAAATCGGCAAGTTCGCGTCGAAAACGTACAAGCCTTCGTAATCTGGGCAGTCGCTTGTAAACTTGCAGCCTGCGTCGAGCACGTCAACGCTGCGAATTTCGTGCGCGTTAAGCGTGTTCATATCGTCCTCGCCGTAAGGAGCCTGGTGAACGAGACCAGTACCTTCAGCGGTGTCGACATAATCTGCAGTGAAAATCGTAAAAGCGTTAGGACCAGGAGTGCCGCCCTCTGCGAGCGCAGAATCGCTTGCAAAGTATGGGAATACTGGGTAGTAGCGCCAGCCGGCCATCTCGGCGCCCTTAAGTTCTCGCACAACTTCGTAGTTTTCGCCAAGTTCCTTAGTGTAGGAGCCGAGCAAAGGCTTACCAATGTAGAACTTCTTACCGGCGAACTTGCCTTCAGTTGGACGAACTTCCACGTAGTCGATGTCTGCGCCTACTACGATTGCGAAGTTGGTTGGCACAGTCCAAGGAGTAGTGGTCCAGAATACTGCGTAAGCATCGTCTTCGTCGCGAAGCTTGACTGCCACGGAAACAGTTGTGTCTTGACGATTCTGGTAAACGTCCGCATCCATACGAAGCTCGTGCGCGCTGAGCGGAGTCTGATCCTTAGGGCAGTACGGAAGTACGCGGTAACCCTTGTAAGCCAAGCCCTTATCGTAAAGCTGCTTAAATGCCCACATTACGGATTCCATGTATGGAATGTTCAGAGTTTTGTAGCCGCGCTCGAAATCAACCCAACGAGCCTGACGATGTACGTAGTTTTGCCACTCGTTGGTGTACTTCAAAACGCTAGCACGGCAAGCATCATTAAACTTTGCGATGCCCATTTTTTCGATTTGCTCAACCGACTCGATGCCGAGCTCTTTTTGCGCTTCCAACTCTGCAGGAAGACCGTGAGTATCCCAACCAAAAACGCGGTTTACTTTGCGGCCGCGCATAGTCTGATAGCGCGGAACGACGTCTTTTGCGTAGCCTGTGAGCAGGTGGCCGTAGTGAGGAAGACCGTTTGCGAATGGAGGGCCGTCGAAGAACACGAACTCGTTTTGGCTTCCCTTGCCAGACGGACGGTATTCGATTGACTTGCGGAAAGTGTTGTTTGCATCCCAGTATTGCAGAACGGACTCTTCAAGCTTTGGGAAGGAAGGATTTGGTGCAACTTGCGCGCCAGCGTTTTCTTGCGTTGATGCAGAAACACTTACCTTTGGGTATACGCTATTTGCGCACGACTTTTCGGCTGGATTAGTGGATTCGCTCACTGTGCTCTCCTCGCTCAACAGGGTGAATATTTCCCTGCGAGGACGACAGTTACTGCCGCGGTACCACCTCGCTTGCTATAAGACGACTACGTAACGCAATCGAACTATTCTTATAGCCTCTCGTGTTTGGCTGTGCGGGCCAACCCCGTCGGTTCTAATAAGCGAGAACCTTACGAATCCTCGCCGTTCTTCCGAAAACTCCCCGCCGATAACGGATCATCGTTTAAGTTAGAAACAATCTAACACTATCCCCTAACATTGGGAAGGATTTCGCAACTCGCGAATAATTTTCATGACATTTTCATGACATATTGTCCAAGAGATATAGCAAAAGCAAACAAGTAATAAAAGTGCCCCGGATCAGAATCGAACTGACGACACCCACTTTAGGAGAGTGGTGCTCTATCCACTGAGCTACCGAGGCAACAAACGGCAATTATACACTAAGGCGTGTCACTGCGGCGCGCACTTAATCTTCAAGATTCGATTGCGTGCCAGCTGTAGCCGCAGTTGCCGACTGCTCCGCCTGTGCCGCGTCCAACTTGGCACGAACGGTGGCAAGCAGACCCTGAGCGCGCTTTGCCAACGCCTCGCCAATCTCCCACTGGCGCATGGACTGATCCAGCGTCAAACCGCCAGCTTCCAGCGCCTGAACCGCCTGAACTAGCTTTTCGCGAGCCTCTTCGTACGGCATCGCCTCAATCGCAGCGCGCTCTTCTTTCGTAAGAGTGCTTGCAAAATCCGCACTTTCTGTACTTTCTGCCGCTACTTCTTCCGCTTTTTTTGTTGCTTTCTCGCTCATATCTAACCTTTCGTTGTATCTGAAATATCTGAAATATCTAAAATATCTAAAATATCTAAAATATCTAAAATATCTAAAATATCTAAAATATCTAAAATTACTTACTTGACTTCACTGCAGCCGACTTTGTTCCAGTCACCTTTGTTCCAGTCACCTTGCCAAGTACCACACCGCTTTTAAGCGTAACTGTCATATCGTCGCCAACTTTCGCTAAATCCGCGTCGTCAAGCACTCGCCCACCGCTAAGCTGCACAACAGCATACCCGCGATTCAAAGTCGATTGCGGACTTAACGCAGTCAAGCTCGCATGCGCCTTCTCAACAGTCAAGCTCGCGTCGTCAAGAAGTCGCACCAAACCGTGACGCATTCGCTCAACAGCCTGCTCAACCAAGCGCTCGTGCGGCTCAAGCATAGTGCTCGGGCGCGTAAGGCTCGGGCGATTTGCATAACCTTCAACGAGCCGAATCTCATTGTCAACGCGCGCAGAAATTCGCATGCGCATAGTTTGCAGCGCATTATCAATAAGCTGCCACTGTTCGCGAACGTCCGGAACCACGCGCTTTGCGGCATCCGTAGGAGTCGAAGCGCGCATGTCTGCAGCCAAATCAATCAGCGTCCAATCGTCCTCGTGACCTATTGCAGACACAATCGGCGTCACGCATGCAGCCGTAGTGCGAACCACGCCTTCGTCCGAAAAACCGATCAAATCCTCAAAGCTGCCGCCGCCGCGCGCAACGATAATAACGTCAACTTCTGGATCGGCATCGAGCTGCTTAATTGCGGCAATAATATCCGCCGGGCACTGCACGCCCTGCACATGCGCATGAACAACTTTGAAGCGCGTAACAGGCCAGCGCAAATTCACGTTCGTAATAACATCGCCCTCCGCGCGCGCTTGAGGCGCACATACGAGACCAATGCACTTAGGAAATTCCGGCAGCGGAACCTTATTTTCAGCGTCGAATAAGCCCTCGCCTTTAAGCTTTTTACGCAACTCGTCAATTTGCGCTTTTAAGTCGCCAGCACCAACGCGCCTGATTTCGTCTGCAACGAAACTTAAACGCGTGGCTTTCACCCAAATATCCGCCTTGCCGTGAACTACAACGCGATCGCCCTGGCGAAGTTCGCGCGCCTGCTGCACGAAATTGCTGAAGCCCATTACGGAAATCGACACTTCTTCGTTACTGTCGCGAAGAGTGATGTAGCCGGAAGACGCGCGGCGCATGTTAATTTCGACGATTTGACCTTCAATCCACGCTGCTGGCCAACGTTCTACAGCACTGTGGAACTTTTGACTTAAAACGGCAACAGGCCATGGATTTTCGGCAGTTGTGTCGGCGGCTTTTAGAGGGAGCTGGCGCGGCTGCGGCTGCTGCGGCTGAGGCGTAAATGGCGGCTGTTGAGACTGCTGCTGTTCAAGCTGCGAATAATCCTGGAATAATTGCGGCATCATATTTGACGAGGTCATGTTTCCAGCTTGACTGCAAAGAGGGACAAACACACTGTTGAATTCGCGTGGCGGAAGGATTAGATACGAAAAAACCCAAGCCGTAAAGCTTGGGTTTTGTCTGTGCCCCCTCAGGGATTCGAACCCTGGACACGCTGATTAAGAGTCAGCTGCTCTAACCAACTGAGCTAAAGGGGCGTTGGTTATCTCGGCTCGTTTTGCGAACCGAGAGATAACTATACTCAGAATACGCGCGCACGCAAGTTGGGCGTGTCGCATTGACGTTTATTCGTTAGTGGCGCAGTTGCGCAAGGCGGAATTGTCGAAAACAACAAATCAACCGATGTTTTCGACAAAATACGAGGCGAAATTGTCGAAAACACAAAATCATTTGGTGAAATAAACAAAATGTAGTGCGAAACTGTCGAAAACACAAAATCATTTGGTGAAATCAACAAAACACAAGCCAAAACCGTCGAAAACACAAAATCATTTGGTGAAATCAACAAAACACAAGCCGAAACCGTCGAAAACACAAAATCAACCGATGTTTTCGACATTTTCTATTGACTAGCAAAACGCGCGCAGTAGTCGCACTACCCGCGCCGCAACTTACGTATCTATTTTCAGACTTCTTACTTCGTCAGTTCCAAATATTTATTAGCAGCTTTACGTATTTTTGCTGGATCAATCCATCCAATCGTAAACGATTCATTAACTGCATGAAGTAGCGTAAACAGTGCGTTTATAAGATTCTTATTTTTTTGAGCTATACTGTACAAATTATCAAAATGAGCTGCTTTATTTCTAATCTCTTTAATATAAATAAGATTTCTTGATATTATTTTCCTACCATAATCGTCTTGTTTATTGATTTTGGAGCAATTAACAAATGGAAACGCATTGCATACAGCATCTTTCCAAAGTTTTTGCTGAATGCGATTGTTGCTGTTTGTTTCCGAAGATCCAACAAGTTTTACCCACGTTCCCCACATGAGTTTAGATAAAATGTCATCATGATTTACACTTCCACCAAAATGCGCTCGAACTGCAATTTCTTTCGCTTTCTTGATTTGATTTTCAATCAAATCTTTAACAGAATCTGGCATATAAAGAGGATTGGTCCATTCCTCATTCTGCTTTTCTTTCAACGCAAGTTTGCGAAGTTCTAAATCAATTGAATTACGCACGCATATTTCTACGTATCCAATTTGCTCATGTAATATTCCTGCTAATTCATGATTCGACTTGCATATAAGCATAGCCGTATCTAAATCGTTATTTGCATCGCGCATATAACGATCAAATCTAGCCACGCCACAGAATTGTTGCGCTTCTTGCAGAGTAAAAAATGTATTAGCAGACATGAAAATATTGTACATTTAGTTTGAATTTGACACGAAAATATAATACGACAAATGCAAATTCTCAGGGAATGTGGTAGACTCTAACTTACCTGTGTAGGTTGCTCCTACACGTGATTTCATTGAGCTCTTGTTCGTTAAAAATCCTTCTTTAAGGGCAAGAGCTCAGTTGTTTTTGCTTGATCTTATCTCGCTTTTGGTCTAAAACATCAGATTACGTACTTCGCAAGTAACACTAAACCGCAACTATTCGTTAGTGACGCAGCTGCGCAAGGCGGAATTGTCGAAAACACAAAATCGCTTGGTGAAATCGACAAAATGTGAGCTGGAATTGTCGAAAACAACAAATCAACCGATGTTTTCGACAAAATACGAGACGAAACTGTCGAAAACACATAATCAACCGATGTTTTCGACAAAATACGAGGCGAAACTGTCGAAAACACAAAATCGCTTGGTGAAATCGACAAAACACAAGCCAAAACCGTCGAAAACACAAAATCGCTTGGTGAAATCGACAAAACGCAAGCCAAAACTGTCGAAAACACATAATAAACCGATGTTTTCGACATTTTCTATTGACTACAAACGCGCGCGCAACCGTAACGCTAGCCACACGAAGTCGTCACGCTAGCCGCGCCGCAACTTACGCAGCATTTCGCGCGAAATAAACAACATATGCTTGCCGCGAATATCAAAATCGCGCCGCTTCTTACCAACTGCAGCCAAAATCATCGTCGTCAGAACGGCGATTGTCAAAATCATCGCAAGCAGGAACAGCGTCATCCACAGCGGCCACTGTATGCGATCCTCCGGCGGCGCAACCGGATCCGGCAGCACGCGGTAACCCGTCACAAGCAGTCTATGCGAATTCACGCCGTACGGAGTACACGTGAGCAGCGTCGCCAAATCGCGCCCCTTCTCGCGTTGCAGCAGACTAATATCGTGCGGATCGACCACGCTAATGCGAAACACCCTATACCGCAGCGTCTCGCCTTGTACATCAAGGTAGAAGTAGTCGCCCTTCTTCAGGTTCACCAAATCGTCGAACATGGTGGCATCCGCAAGACCGGTATGCGCGGTAATAACCGTGTGGCGGTTCTTGCCACCCACAGGCAAATCCGTGCCATACAAGTGACCAGCGCCACGCGCCAAAACTTCCTGCGAACTGCCGTGATAAATAGGAAGTTTTACACCAATCTTAGGAATTTTTACGATGCCCATAATGCCCATAGGCTCGTCCAACTGCTTCGCATATTCCTTATATTCCGGCGTGTTCATGTAATCAGAACTGCCGTTATACGGGTCGGCAGTAAGAATCGCCTTATGACGCGCGTTATAGCGGCGAGCCGCACGCAAATGAGCGCGACGCACGTCACCAGCCTGATCGTGATTATACTTGTCGTAAGCTTCGGAAATTTCCTTAGAAACATGATTATTCCAAAGCGTTGAACACAGCGGATACGCGAAGCACAACAGACCGGCAACAACGAATGCAATCGGCTCAATAACTTTACGAAGTTTAGATTTTTTAGAAGACTTCTTAGGAGGATTTTTAGAAGGATTCTGAGTTGTGTGCGAATTTGAGTTAGATTGAGGTTGATCAGTTTTAGCAGCGCTATTTTTAGCAGTTTTGTTCTGAAAAAGCTTGTTTTTAGAGATTTTGTTGAAGAAAGCATATACTTTCGAAACAACGCTGTTCAATTTCATGCTTCCTCCGTTCGTGGGTTTATATAACTAATTTCATTCTATGTGGCGCGAGTTTGGGGGGATTTCTCTCCTCGCACGTCCCGGCCTTCGCTACATATTCATGCAAAACATTTTTAACGTACAGTAACTTTACTTATGTTGTACTTAAGTTCGCTCAGTCCTCTTTTAGTGCTCGTAGAAAAATCCCCCCAAACTTCTGCGTGCCAATCGTTAATAACCGTGTTTAATCGCCGAGATTCTTCGATTTTTCTTCTTCGCTCAATGAATCACCACTTCGTGCTGAGGTTCATCTCGCTCTGTGCGAAAAATCTCAAATCTCTACCACACTAATAGCAAAGCATCTTCGACCAAGCAACACCCACCCTCACACGTCAATTCACTACCGTTGTTCTTGGCGTGGTAGGAGTGCATTTCGCTGTGGTGTTGCCAGCGCGGACGTTAGTGTTATTCGGACTGTCCGTATAGCAATAATACGTCAACTATTTTTTATTTCCTCAAGTTCTTTTTCAACAACCTTCATCTTTTCGTAATAAGTATTTGCTAAATAGAGGGAAAACCATTGACAAATTAGAATAGCTATGAAAAGAAGTGCCATAAGACAAATATTCAAAAGATTAGCTTCAGGCTTCACAAATCCAGCTAACAATCCAATAAATCCTGAAAGGAATCCAAGAACAAATCCTGAAGCGAAACCATGTAACACGTTGTAAATGAACCTTACTCTGTGCAGTTCCATCTCCAACGCATCCTTGTCGCCTTCAATGCCACCAATTGTGTCAATATAGTAATTCCCAATTCTTTTCTTTATTGAAAATATTCGTTTGATGAAGCATTCTCTATCTGCATAAATATTCTTCATTTCAACTTCTTTTCTAAAAGATGATGAATTGTTATTGATTAAGGTTCTTTCCGAATGGAAAGAAGAGGAGACAGCAGACTGTGCTGCGCGAAGAAGAGGAATACTCGCACACACTAACGCGTGCGACGTTCGTTTCAAGCTTTCAACGCATATGCAAATCAAGCCATCGGTGTGCGCGAACACAGCGCAGCCTGCTGAGTTTTTAATTATAGCCAGGCGATTAAAGTTTTGCACGCAGCGCGTCTACAGTAACTTTAAATCGCCTAGCGCCTTGTAAATTTTGACAGAATTGTGCGGAATCAGGCTTCCTGCTGTTCCTCATCCTTCTTGCGGTTGCGCATGAATACGAAGATGCCGAAGCACACCAAGCACACGCCAGCAAGAGCGAAGATGATTATGCCGTAAGAACCGGTCTTTGGAAGGTTGAAGAGCCAGCCATTACCACCGTTGCCACCGTCAGGGATGTTCTTGACAGTGATAGTCTTGGTTGTTGCAGTTGCTTCAACTGTCACACTCTGAACATCAGGGTTACGAATGTAACCAGCTGGCGCAACAGTCTCCACAACGTAGAATGCTTCGCCGCGCTTAACGGAGTAACCGTCGGTTTCACCCTTGGTCTTGCCATCCTTTGTTTCAGAAGCAGTTTCTTTCTCACCAAAGCCAGTGGAAGATTTGACTTCGCAAGCATTCTTAAGGTCTTGACCTGACTTATCTGCCTTAATAGCATCGGTGCAAGCCTGAGCTTCAGCCTTAACAGCAAACAACCTAAACTTTGCGCCACCCAAGGCAGAATCATCCTTAGAGGAAACCTTCTTAATCTTGAATGTAGCAAACTCGGTGCTTGGATTATTTGTAGTATCAACATCGCTTGGAGTTGAACCATCTGTGTGAGAAGGAGTTATCCTAGCCTTGTTGGTAACTTTGTTAGTGCCAATCGTGTCAGAACCCTTAAGTGTGAACTTAAGATGAACAGTTACATACACAGCCTTACCGACGTTAGCTTCCTTATTCACCTCGGTAGCAAGCTTTTCGCGACCAGCAGCAGTGAACTCGATTTTAATCTTCGTACGTTTAACGTCTTTCTTAGTTTCTTCACCAGTTGTAACTGCAGCAATGGTTTCGTCGCTATTTACAGTGTAGTCACCGTTATTGGGGGTAGTCTTATTGTAGGTAAGTTCTGGACCTTCTACAGTTGTTGTCTTGCCCTGTTCATTCTTTTCCGTATCACCAACAGTCATTTTAGTAATTACTGATTGGTCATACGCAGTAAAGTAATCGCTTGGCGCAAGATCGTAAACGGTGTAACCCTTGAAATCATCTGCCTTAAACTTCGAAGCATCTTCTCTATTAGGCCTTGACTTATCAAGCTTCGCCTTGATGGTGTACTCGATTGTATCGCCAGCACCAACCGTATTGGTGGTGGTTGCAGTCTTAGTAACAGCGCCGCTCAAATCGACGTTCTTAGGATCGACGAATGGAGCGTAGTTGTACTGGGTTTTGGTCGCGGTTCCGCCGGACTGAGTTACTTTCTCAATCATTGGCAAAGTCATGTAGAATGCCTTACCGCCCTCATCAGCAGAATAGCCCTTAGGAACTGTGGATTCCCAGACCCTATATAAGCCGAGTGGAAGATCCTTGAACTTCACAACACCGCTAGCGTTTGTTTTGCCTTCGGCAAGAGTGAAGTTAGGGTCATATGTGACTTTGAGCTTATCAGAAGAATCCTGAGCATCAGTAGTAACAGAATCTGCATTGAGCTTTGCAACGCTCTCAGTGATCTTCGTCCAAGCAGAGTAGTTGTTCAGATTGATGTCAGTATCACCAATCTTACTAATCCTCTTGATGGTAAAGCCAGCGCCTTCAACAGGATTTTCCTTCTTCTGCTTGCCATTGCCATTAGTTTCAGACTTCCACTTGTATATGGTGATGGAGCCGGTCTTGGTTGCAGCTGCATCACCAAGATTCCATGGAGCTTTGTCGTAGGAAGCGGTACCAGAAGCTTTATCTACACCAGTAGTACCCTTAGCTCCATTGGTATCCACACTTGGCGTAGCCCAAGCAGAGCTGTTTGCCACCACGGCGCCGGCGACGCACAGCGTGCCAGCCATTGCGAGCGAGGCGAATGCCGCCACGCATTGTTTAGTGAATTTATTCACTTTCTTCTCCTTTATATCAGTGCCCTTTCGGGCAGGTTTTAGGAAAATACGTTTTGTTTGTTGTTGTGTTGCGACCGGCCGCGAGTTCTTGGTTTCCGTAGAATCCGCGTTTCCTTGGCAACAAGTTTTGTGCCGCTTACCCGCTTCAACTCTGCGCACTGCGCTACTGCGTTTCTGCACGTTTCTGCACGTTTCCGCGTTTTAGCACATTACTGCGCTACTGCGTTGCTTGTGCTTTTAGCAGCGCGCGAGCCGACTTGCGATGCGGCGAAACTACTGCAGTTTTTAAGCTGCAGAAAATTTTTCATCAGCATCGCCACCTTTCGGTAGCCCACCTTCTGACGCGCCTCAATGCGGCGCGCAACCATCCGGTGACTTTGCGGACAAAATCTTTTACAGGCGCACAATATTCGTCAAATCGCCTAAACTTTACTTTTTTGACTAAACCGCGCCAAATTTTGGAAATTTTACTGTTTTGCGTAGTGGAGATACTCGCGTCTGAGCAAATAACGCTGTCTTGCGTAGTGCGAACTTGCATAGTGCGAGCTTGCGTGATGCTGGCGGTCAATCTGCTAGCGATTCCGCGCAAACCGCCCATCATGCCAGCAGCCGCGCCGACGAGCATCGCGTGACCCCACTTCGTCTGATCAACGAAGAACGCGCCGCACACAACGAACATGCCAATCATCGCAACCACCAGCAGCGCCATATTCATCCCCTCGCCGCCGGTCTTTGGCAGCTTAAACGGCTCCACCACGTTGACTGGGAAGAACTTTGCAGCGTAGTCAATGCCCTCAGTATCGGTAAAGCCCATAGCCTTAGCAAAGTTATTATCAGTAACGCTAATCTTGCTGTTCTTAATAGCTTTCTTATACTTACCCAAATCCGTAAGCTTCATCGCAAGCACAACGCAATAGTATTTGCCAGACTTCGTAGGAGCTTTGTCGCTGGTGATAGTTCCGCGCGCACGCTCCATCGTTCCGCCAGTGCTATCGAACAGGAAATGCTCATCGCCAGTATTGCAGTGATCACCATTATTGCTACCCTTACGGCAAGCTTCCTGACGAGCAAAGCTTGGATATTTCCACGCCTGCTGCCAATTAAGCTTGAAGAACAGACTATCTAGATTCTCACTCCAGATATGAGTTGTACTCTTTTTAGCTTCATCACTGTCATCTCTACACAAAGCTCTAAGCGTAATGCCTTCAGGCTTGGCTGTGGACCACGAGTCAATGCCCATATCCTTCAGCAAGCCAACGCCTTTCATAACAACAATTCCGTTCGTACTGTCTACATCCCCAGTAAACTTGCCATTTTCATACTGCTTGTAAACGTTAAGATGCAAATCACCTTTGTTAACAGGCAATCTAGTAACCTTCACCTTTGCGTAGATAGGGTAATCCTTGTTAATAGAGCCTTCGCCGTCAGAAACAGAGCCGTCCGGGTAGTGCACCCTAACCTCGGCCCAGTACTCGCCAGCATCCTGCCACTTATCTGGGCGGAAGGTGACGGAGCCTTTGCCAGTGGCATTACTATCTTTTGCTTCCTGCTTACCGTCAGCTTTGTTATCTTCGCCGTCTTCAAAGTTAGCCCAAGGCAAACTGCTTGCTTTCGAATTTGTAATATCACTAGCTTTAACAAAGCGCTTAATCTCGTACCAAGTGCCAGCAGGCAAAGCGCCTTCTTTAACGTTCACCAAATCCTCTTTTGGAACGCCGTTAGCTCCAACTTCTTTACCACCACTATTTTTGGACGTTTTATTGTTGCTTTGCGGCGCGTCAGAGCTTATAGCATCCTTGTGATTCTTAAGATTCTTGTCAAAAGTACTACCAGCCTGAATTTCTGGAATCTTCGTGTAAGTCGGATTATACAGCTGATTATCGTTGAGCTTGATATTAAAGCGGAAAATGCTGTCATTCCAATCTTTACCCTTTGAATCCTTAGTCGCACCCTGAGTACCATAATTAGCAAATAGCATTTTCTTATAAACAACACTTCCACCATTGTCATTGACAATTATGTCATCGAAATTCTTAAGACTAACAGCATTGTTAAAAGCAAACACGCGACACTCGTATTCGCCACTTTTCTCAGGCTTTCCAGTAATAATCGCGCGAGAACGAGCCATAATATTCGTGTTATACTCGTCTTTAGTTAAATGCGAGTACTTAAAATCATCAAGATTACAGTTTTTATCATTCCTGCACTTGTTTTCTTCCTCTTCCGTAGCAATCTTCCATTGATGGAAAGCAGTAAACTTTAATCCGTTAACATCACCAACGGACTTGTTTTTCTCTTCATCCCATTTAAGAAGCGTATAATTATCCTTATTTTTTTCGTGGCAAATAGCACGGAATGTAATCGGAGACTTGTTGTTAGCAGACCATGCGTCAGGTATAAGAAGCCTACTACTATCTATCTGCTTATCTTTATCAAGATTTGTGTAATGATCCGTATGATACG
Source organism: Gardnerella sp. 2492 (assembly GCF_050320365.1). Lineage (NCBI taxonomy): Bacteria > Bacillati > Actinomycetota > Actinomycetes > Bifidobacteriales > Bifidobacteriaceae > Gardnerella > Gardnerella sp. 2492. Next base: position 631,690 of record NZ_CP186952.1, read on the forward strand.
AACCATAAGTAATACGGTCGTCATACTTACTACCCCAATCGTGCATACCTGTACCCTCGGCAATAGAAAAACCTAAGTCGTTATTGCCTATAGTAAGTGGCGTTACTTTAACGTGAGCATAAACCTGACCATTATCCTTAGTGCTTGAACCATCAGGATAGTAAGCAATTACAGGAGTATCATAATTCTTAGGATCTTGAGGTTTACTTGGAGTAAAAGTTACTTCACCAGTACTAGCATTCGTTATTTTTGACCAAGAAAGCACTGGACTAGAATAATTATTATTTGTACCAAGCTCAAACCTAGTGCCTTTAGGAAAATCACCTTTAGTGATCCCCTCGTTTTTTGGAACTGACGTAATTGAGTTTCCAGCTTGTACCTGTTTTTTATCATAATCTGGATACACAGGCTTATAAAAATGAGACATAGGCCAAACACGGAATTTAGCGACAACCGTCTCTGAAAAAGGCTGATTATGATTACAGTTGTACTTATTTGGATTAGGGTATGTTACTTTAATCGGTATATAGACTATATGATTTTTATGCGAGTCTGCTGGGTTAAAATACACTTTGCCTGTGGACTTATCAATCCACGCATGACCTTGTTGTAAAGGCTCTGGCTTCTGATTATTAGGATCATCAAAAGTAACTTGAGCATTGGAACTCTTATTGTTATCAAAATAAGCGTTACCATCAATGGAATAAATAAGATTCTTAGGAATATTATTGTACAGCTTACCTCTTTTACCGTCACTGCCATAATCAGGAACAAAACTACCCTTATTATTGTAGTAATCATCACCATTCTCCTGCCAGTGACCATCATCAGTATAAGCTCTTACAGAAGAAGCTTGACGAGGCTGCGAATCCTCCGACTCCTCAAAATGCAATCCACCAGGCTTAGTTGGATCGGTACTATTATCCCACTCAACGTTGTCTGGTATGCCATCACCATCATGATCATAAGGACCATAAGTTGCATAATGACGCTCATGAGATTTAGCATTAGTAGATTGGTATCCAGCAATAATAGGCATGTAACGAATATCAGTACCATCTGGCACATCTGCAGTAATAACCCAACGGTAGCAAGTCGTAGAATTAGCACTCTCATATGAACGCAGCATTATACCAAAGTCGCCATTATCATGCCACTTCTTTATTTCGCATAAACTATATTTCTTCGTAAAATCACGCGCTGTAGGATCAGTATCCTGATTATATCCACAGCCAAAATGGCCATTACCAACAGTGTCTTCCCATTGATCATTGAAATCTGTATTGCCATATGTATAATGCCAACGAGAAATTGTTCTAGTAGCACCCCAATACTTATCCCAAGTTTTCATCGTTTCTGGGATGTTTTTATCATTCTGGGTTGACCATTCATTCCACTTTTTCTCGTAAACATTTCGCCTATCTCTTTTCACTCTAATAGTGTCCGTAATAAGCTGTTTAGGAAGATCTACATAAAAAGTGACTCGCGCTGGCATACGCTGCCTAGGCTGGTTATCTAGATGCTCAAGAAAAGCATAGTTAAAATATATTTCATACTGCACATGAGTACCATTAGAGTCCTTAGTAATACTTGGCGTAATATGCATATTTTCAACAGCATTACCAATACCATTACCATTAGCAGTAAAATATCCATAACCGCCATACGACCACATAACCTGAGCTGCGTTTGCAGGCTTAGCTGGAACAACAAGTACAGCAAGAAGCGTGGCAACAGAAACAAGCAACGCTAAAAACGCACGGAAAACGTAATGCTTTGAAAGAATACGTCTGCAACCATTTGAAGAAGCAGAGGTAGAAGAAAAAGTAACGGTAGAAGTAGAAGCAGAAGAGTTAGAAGTTGCGCTAGATACGGTTGCACTGGAGGTAGCGTTGAGCGATGCATCGCGCTCGCTGGTCTTATGCCAAGCCAAAGCGCGCGACGCAAGACGACCCACGCGTGATGCGAATCCACGGAACTTTGCTGGTAGCATTTTCTTCGCCTTCCTAATCCTTCACTGCCGCAAAAACCTGATTTTTAGCGCAATCAACCCCTTCGAGTAATCACCATTGCACAAAACGCAGCCAATCGCAGCGCAACACACTACGGAAAAATCCTTAAAATTCTTCCGGCAGCTTTCTAAAAGTCAATCAGAGCGAGAAACTCAACTCCGATAATAAAGACCATGCGCAGGCTGGCAGAGCCAACCACAGGTAGCGAGTATAATATACCCCTATATCCTATACGCAAGCATATCTATCCGTTTTAAAAGCCTCTAGTAGTTATACCCCCCCCCCACGGTGTATTTCAAGTAATTCTCACAGCTTTTTATAACATAGCGTAAAACTTTTTTTATATTGCAAATATAGTTAAAAATCTATAGTGAAATGCATAACTTACGTATATTTTTCGAATATTTCCCAAAAATAAAATTTGCAAAAATCAGCACACAACGCGTTCGGCGTGTCTTAAAACCACTATATATTGTTATAACCTATATACATTTGCGCTAAATACGGTGCCAGCCTGCGCGCACGCGAAACTAAGTGGCCGCAGTGCGCAAACCTGACGAAGTTGCGCAAACAAACCGCAGTGCGCAAACAAACCGCAGTGCGCAAACAAACCGCAGTGCGCAAACCTGACGCAGCCACGCAAACAAACCGCAGTGCGCAAACCGCAATCTGCACGAGTATCCCAAAAAACAGCGCTAAGGCAAATCGTCAGCGCGTTAAATATTTTTGCAGTCAATAGAAAATGTCGAAAACATCGGGCAATTATGTGTTTTCGACAGTTTTGACTTGCGTTTTGTCGATTTCATCGGGCAATTATGTGTTTTAAACAGTTTCATCTCGAATTATGTTTATTTCACCAAACGATTTGGTATTTTCGACAATCCCAACTCACATTCTGTTTATTTCACCAAACGATTATGTGTTTTCGACAATCCCAATCAAGCTGCAAAAAAAATCGGGCAGTGCGCAAATAATTCGTAGCGCTATCACGCGCCGATATCACGCGACGCTATCACAAGACGCTATCACGCGCCGCCGAGGAAAGCGAAAGTACCGCAGTAAAGCGCCGCCGCAACAGCAACCAACGGCACAATCGCGCAAACAGCCAAAACCCACCAGTCGCGCGTACGAACACTGCTCACCCTAGCATGCGAACGCGCACCAACTCCCCCAAAACCGCGCGCTTCCATAGCCGTGGCGAGCGTCGTCGAACGTCGAATCGAAAGCACAAGCAGCGCAAACGACTGCGGGAAGAAAGCCCTCACGCGATGCTCATCACCCAAACCGCGCGAACGCCTCGACGCAGTCAGCGCCGCCCAATCATCCTGCAGCACGCCAAACAACCTAATTCCAGCCAAACCGCCGTAAACAAATCGATCCGGCAAATGCAACACTTGGCTGAAAGCATCCGCCAAATCAGTAGCATCAAGCCCAATAACCATCACAATCGACGGCACGCCAATCGCCAAAATCCTAAGCGAAGTTGCAACAGCCAGCATAGCCGAACGGTCCGTAGCATGCATCAGCCACCACTGAAACCAAGTATTTCCGCCACTTTTGCCGTATAGCAGCACGGTTAGCGCGGATGTCGGCGCACCCACCCACACAGGCCACGAAAGACGAATCACGCGCCACGGCGGAAGTTTGATGCACGCAAAAATCACAAATTCCATCACCAACGCAGCAGTTGCCGACACGCAATCAAGCGTAAAAAGCAGCGGAATCGAAGCTGCGAACGCTCCGAAAATACGAAATACTGGGTTAATTGACGCAAGAAGTGGCGACCTACTGGAAAGTTTCGCTTCCTCGTCGCGATTGTTCACAGCGCTCACTTTGATACGCGAAATGTCTGTTGCGCCGGTAGTTGCGGAAAGCGCTTCGGAAGATTTCACTTCGGAGGATTTAGTTTCGGTAGATTTAGTTTCGGAAGATTTCACAGCAAGCGCTTCGGAAGCACAATCAGATTCAGCAGCACAATCAGCTTCAGCAGATTCAGCAGATTCAGCAGCTTCAGCAGCTTCAGCAGCTTCAGTTTTCACATCCGGCACAAGCTCCACCAAGCGCGCACCCAACGCCTCGACCAGCTCGCGGTCGTGCGTCACCACAATAATGCTCACGCCCTCACTGCGCAAACTTGCGATAAGTTTAATAATTTGCAACCAAGTTTTGCGATCCTGCCCGAAAGTCGGCTCGTCCAAAATCAGCACACGCGGAGCCGCAGCAAGCGACGCTGCCACAGTCAGACGACGCTTTTCACCTCCCGAAAGCGTGTACGGATTCGCCTTCGCGTAACGCGCCAAACGGAATCGCTTAAGCAACTCCTCCGCCTTCGCACGCGCCTCATCCGCCGAAACCCCCGTGCGAAGCGGCCCCAACATAACCTCATCCAACACCGAACCGCACGCAAACTGATGCTCTGGATTCTGAAAAACGTACGAAATTCGCTTCGCCAAATCAGGCGACTTCCACTTCATTGGATTCGTGCCGTTCGCGCCTTTAGAAAGAGCATCACTCGCCACAACTTCGCCGCTTACTGCCGGCAAAAGACCTGCCAAAGTGAGCGAAAGCGTTGATTTTCCAGCACCGTTCGCGCCAACCAAAGCCGTAATCTGTCCTGCTTTAAACTCAAGATTGATGTGTTGCGCAATCGGCTCGCTATTATGGCTGATTGCGAGATCCTTCGTGGAAAGTAGCACTTCTCCGTAGCCTTCTGCTGGATCGCAGTTTGCGGAAGAATTACTTGCGGAAGAATTCGTATTTTTCTTGTAACGCTCAGGAAGCCAAATTCCAAGATCTTCAAAGTCCAAATCGGCGCGCGTAAAAACCTCGTCAGGCGTGCCGTCGGCCACAATCACCGTGCGAGAAGAAGCCGCGCGCGCGATATCGTCGTCGTGAACAGTTTCGCCGTCCGCAACGTCTCTATAAGCAGCTTCATCACTTTCAAGCCCAAGCACAACCACGCGGTCGATCATATCAATCCACGGCTCCGCGTGATGCTCCACAAGCACCATCGTGGCGCGCGTCGAATCCAGAACTGCGCGCACCGCACCCACAATCTGCTGCGTGCCATCCGGGTCCAAATTCGCGGTCGGCTCGTCCAAAAGCAGCACGCTCGGCTGCATAGCAAGCGCGCCGGCAAGCGCCAAACGCTGCATCTGACCGCCGCTTAAATGCGATGTTGAGCGATGCAATTGCAAGCCATCCAACCCAACTTTTTTAAGACTTTCGCGCACGCGATCCCAAATCTCACCGCGCGGAACGTTCATATTTTCCGGACCAAACGCAACGTTATCACCCAAACGCTGGAAAATCGCCTGCGCATCCGGATCTTGTAAAACCAAACCAACACGACCGCGCGCACGTCGAACCGGCACGCCGTCAACTAAAACGCAACCCTCGCTCACTCCACCATCGGCATCTTCGACGAGAGTGGTTTGCTGGGATTTTGCGCTATCTTTCGCGTTTTTTACGCTATCTTTCGCGTTTTTTACGCTATCTTTTGTCACAAAATCATTACCAATAAGACCAGCCGCACCGCTTAAAATAGTAGATTTACCTATGCCTGATGCACCAAGCAGCAACACGCGCTGCCCCGCCTTAATCGTGAGGTCCAACCCGCGTACCGCAAAAGCGCGACGGGAAGCATGACGATAACCCCAATTCTCAAAACGAAGTTCAGCGTTATTTGCGTTACTTGCGTTATTTGCGTTATTAATAGCGTCGCTACTAGCGTCACTAGCGTTGCTGATACTCTTGCGATCACTTAAATCTGTTGGAAGGAAAGTTTCAGATTCTTGCGATTTAGTAGCATCAGGCATAGTAAATCCTTTATGGCAATGATAGATTTTTAATTTTTAATATATTTAATTTTTAATTTCGCTATTTAGCAAATTTGCAACTAAGCACGAGCTACGCGACCAGATGCAAAACGATCCAACGCGCCAGTTAAGCAAATTGCCTTATACAAATACCACATCAACAAGCCCGAAATAATCGCACCAGAGATGAGTCCAGAAATTGTGCTGATAATCATGTAATCGCTAAAGATTGACGCACCTTCACCCCAAAGAATGTATGAAATCACAGTGCCACCAAATGCCGTGAATGCACCATCAAGAGTAGCAACCCAAACATTCCAAACGCGATATAGGAAGCAAAGGAAAATAATCTCACCAAAAATACCCTGAACTAAACCTGGAATCAAAACTCCAGTTGCACCCCAGCTGGTACCAATAAGAAATTCGGTAAGTGCAGCAACAAACTCACCTAAGAATGCAGCTCCAGGCTTACGAACAATAATTGCGGCCAAGCAAGCAGGGAAATAGAACAAACCATAGTACAAGCAATTCAAACCAGGAACTGCAGCAAATGGAATATCGAGGAAATGATGAGTAAAATAGCCAATCCAGAAAATTACACCGGAAGCAACGCCAATAACTACCGTAACAGTAATATCAGCGACGGTCCAGCGCCAATTAATCTTAGCCTTCTCTTTTAATTCTTCTGACATAAAAAATGTGCCTTTCTTGTTATGTATTGCAATGCGTTACATTTTGATGCGTTACATGCAATACTTTGCGTTACAAAGAAACCTTGCAACACCTCTCCAGGCACGGGAAAATTGACCTCCGTGCGCCGGTATTACCCGGATTCACGTTCAAGCGGTTTTCTCTCAGCTCTTGCGGCGCTAGTAACGCGTCAACCAAAAGCACCCGTGTCGATTGACGATTGTACGGCACCGCGTCGACGCACAACCCTCCAACCCTCCATTCACGAGAACCATCTCTCGCAAATGGAGCAGAAAACGACTATAAACCCTCCAAATGCGAGACAACTCTCTCGCAAATGGAGCATTCAGTAGAATCAAACCCTCCAAATGCGAGATAATCCTCTCACGTTTGGAGCAAAAAGTAAGGTAGACAGCTCCAATTACGAGAACACTCTCTCGCAAATGGAGCAAATAATCTAATCAACAACTCCAAATGCGAGACAACTCTCTCGCAAATGGAGCAATGAACAACATGCAAATAATTTTGGCAGTTAATAGAAAATGTCTATAACACCAGTTGATTTGGTGTTTTCGACAGTTTTGTCTTGCGTTTTGTCGAAAACATCGGACGATTATATGTTTTCGACAATTTCGACTCGTATTCTGTCTATTTCACCAGTTGATTTGGTGTTTTCGACAAAATCACACCGTGTTTTGTCGATTTCACCAAACGATTATGTGTTTTCGACAATTTTAAGTAAGCTGCAAAAAATCGAGGCACGACGACATACTCCAACCGACACAATAAAAAACGTGCGCAAGCACCGAACAAACGGCACTTACGCACGCTAATCATCTTATTTTCAAAAACTCACCTACCGCACCGCAAGCTTACTCACTTACCGCACCGCAAGCCTACTCACTTACCGCGCATCGCACGTCGACTAACTCGCTGCGGACGCGTCGGATCAATCCCCTTAGGAATCCCAAATCCGTTCTTGCCCTGCAATGTGCGCAGTCTCTCGTTCAAAATCGCAAGCTCCGCTTTAGTGAGGAAGAATCTGCGATTCGGATGAATCTTATCCATAAACGCAAACTTATGTTTTATAGGCTGCAACGTCTTAGCTTTCAAAACCTTTCCGCGCAATTCCTTAAGCTTAATTTGCTTCTCCCCACTTCCAACAGCAATACGATACACAGGTATATTTGACCCGGCAGTTACACTTTTAACAGCATGCTCCTGCCTGTCCATCGCTCGCATAACGCGATCATAATTACCTTCACCCACAAGAAACACGCCACAATAGCCCGTTCCTCGCCAAATCGCATCTTTAGTTCGCGGATCAACCCATACAGGTTGCTGTGGGAATGAATATCCGCCTTTATTTATGCCGGAAAGTATGCCGGCCGCCGCCCCCGAACGACCTTCCAACTTAGCGTAACCTACTTTGTCTGCACGCTTCGTAAGAACCACTGTAAACAGCAGCAAACCAACCATAGCAGCAGTGATTAGCATAAAAATCCAAGATAAAATCGACCAGCTATAAATCAGCCCAAGCGCGATCGCAATCACTATAGGCAAAGCAAACGCAACTGCCAACCATATTGGCAGCTGTTTGTCGTCCGAATGCGTGTACTTGTAGATGCGCACGATTTGTGAAATCATGCCCTTCTTTTTCGTGCTTTGTGCTTTATCTTTTGCCATGCGTTTATCCCCTGATATTCGCTGCGCTAATCAGATTTGATTAAGCGTAAATGAGTTGCTACTAATAATAATCTATAGTGGCAATAATTGCGCGTCTTACGAAAACGTCTTACGAAAACGTCTTACGAAAACGTCTTACGAAACCGCTCTTACGAAACCGCTCTTACAGAACCGTCTTTACAAGAGTAATTTACTTCGGCCAATTTCCACGCTTTTTGCTGCTTGGTTTCGGCAATCTCCAAATACGCACCTGTAACGCTCGGCTGAAAGCATACATCGCAGATCTTGATCCGCGCTGAACTGGAGCGTCACCAAATTTTTTAATAAGTTTTTTCTTAAGCTTTCGCCACATTACTATCAGATCGATAATCGACAAAAGTATGTAAGCATATAAGGCCACAGCGAGTCCGAAATACACGATTACGTATCGTTGACCTAAAAGACCTTGAGCAAAAAATAGGCAGACCATTATTAATATTGCAAAAGGAAAGAAGAATTCCGTAAGATTTCTGCGCGCGTCAACGTAATCGCGAATGTAGATGCGCCATGGAAGCTGCTCTGACTTTGGCATGTGCGTTAAATCGCCGGATTTCATGGCCTCATACTGCTCGTTTTCTCGCTCTCTGAGGCGAGCACGTGCGCGTTTTGCGCTTGCTTTTCGATCCGCTGGTACGAGTGGACGAAGTTTTTCCGCTTGTACAGCGTTGCGTTTTGGTGTTGGTGCGTTTTTTTCGCGCGTTTTCTGTGCTGCTGCAGATTGCATCTCAGCTTTTGCTGCAGCTTTTTCTGAAGCGTTCGCTGCAGCGTTATTAGCAGCGTCGCCAGCAGCTGATTTTTTTGCGAGTAGATTCCATGTCATGTTTGCAGATTACTCAACAGACTCGACGCACTTACTAGATACTCAATTCACTTACGCAACGCACTTACGCAACGCACTTAAGTTGATTCTCACTAACTTTACACACTCGCGGATATAGTTTATACGTAAATGTTTTACGCGCGAACGTCCTAAAACGTCCTAACATGTTATAAAACGTTTAACCCGTTTAACGCGTTTTATATACACTTACATCTTTTAATTTAATACTTTGGAAAATACTTTGGAAAATACTTTGGAGGATTTATGGCAGATTTAGCAGTCGATGATGTGCGCGAACGCGTGCAAAATGCTTGGGACGACGTTGTTTCCGTATTGAATAAGAAGATTTCGCTTGCTGCGGTTTCTGCCAAGGGAATTTCCGGAGAGCATATGCGCAAGTCCGCTCAGTACGTTGCTGAAGTGTTGCGTGAGGTTGGTGTGGATGCGCGCGTTGAGCAGTCCACGAATCCGGACGGCACTCCTGGTGCTTTTGAAGTGGTCGGCTCGCGCATCGTAAACCCAAGCGCGCCAACGGTTTTGCTCTACGCTCACCACGATGTGCAGCCAGTTCCAGACCCATCCGAGTGGGACACGAACCCATTTGAAGGCACGGAGAAAGACGGTCGCCTCTACGGCCGCGGCGCTGCTGACGACGGCGGCGGAATCGCAATCCACTACGGTGCTTTGCGCGCGCTAAGCGACGACTTGCGCGTAAATATTAAAGTCTTTGTCGAAGGCGAAGAAGAGATGGGCTCACCAAGCTTCATTCCTTTCATCGAATCACATAAAGACGAGTTCGAATCTGACGTAATCATCGTTGCCGACTCCGGCAACTGGTCCGCCGAAATCCCAAGTCTTACAACGAGTTTGCGCGGAAATACCGACGTGGACGTGAAGGTTAAAGTACTTGGTCATCAGGTGCATTCCGGACAGTTTGGCGGCCCAATTTTGGACGCTTATACGCTTGCTTCCATGCTTATTGCTTCGCTTTATAACAAGGATGGCGATTTAGCTGTTCCTGGAATTGCCGCAGAGGAGCCGGTTGGCGGTTTGCAGCGCGATTTGGACGAGGCACAAGTGCGTGCCGACGCTTCAGTAGTCGATTCTTATAAGCTTGCCGGCACTGGCTCTCTCGCCGCGCGCATGTGGACTAAGCCGAGCTTGACGGTAATCGGCATGGATGCGCACCCAGTTGAGGGCAGTTTTAATGTGATTGCTCACGAAACTAAGTTGCGTCTTTCGCTTCGTACCGCACCTTCGCAGCGTCCAGAAGAAGCGCAGAAAGCCTTGTGTGACTTTTTGGTATCTCACGCGCCTTTTGGTGCAGAAGTTACGGCAGAGCCGATTGATAGCGGCATGGGCTGGGCTATGGATCCGAATGCTGTTGCAACGAAGGATGCTCTCGCTTCTATGCGCGATGCTTTCGGCGTGGAGCCTGTAAATAAGGGTGAAGGTGGTTCGATTCCGTTTATTCCGGAACTTCAGCGCATCTTCCCAAAGGCGCAGGTTCTTGTAACTGGTCCGGAAGATCCGAAGTCTAATGCTCACAGCCCTAACGAGTCAATTTCGTTACCAGGTTTGCGCGGAAATATTGTTACCGAAGCGCTTCTTTTGGATCGATTGGGCGAATAGCTTATTAGTTTTAGTTTTTGGTTTAGGTTTTAAGCGCGCGCTCTATACTCTGTCAATTGACTCTGCAACTAGGCTCTGTCAATCGACTCTGCAACTAGGCTCTGTCAATGCGAGCGCAAACCCAGTCTGCTATATAAGGCGCGCACTCTTCAACCTGATCCATTGCAACTTCAAATTCGCGAGGACCTCCGTACCATGGATCTGCCAAATCAAGCATCATCTCGCGACCAGGCTGAGGCTTGGGAAGCGACGGATCGAACTCGCGGTACATGTGTACAAGCTCGCGCTTTTGCGCAGGAAGCAATCGCAAAAGTGAGCGCATATGCGATGCCGTCATTGGCAAAAACAGATTCGTTTCCGCAATCTCGTCTGCATCAATTCTGTGCGCAAAATGCGTTGCTGGAAGGTGGTATCCGCGTTTTGTCAATTCCCTTTGCGCACGTCGATCGATCGGATTTCCGTATTCTTCGTCACTGACTCCGCTGGAACGCACGGCAACAACGTCACTTAATCCCCTAAGCGCAAACTCATTGCGCAACACGATTTCCGCCATTGGCGAGCGGCAAATATTCCCCGTGCAAACTGTCATAACAGTGTATGGGTGACGCGCGTCGACCTTGATTTTGCTTGATTCTTCAGTCATATTTCCTCGTTTACTTTTGGATTTAGTGTGATCTAACGTCTTACTGTTACTGCGCAGGCTCATATACCATAAAACGATATCGTGCAGGATTGCTTTCGCTACCAACTTTCAGCGGCGCTTCCTGCCACTCGCCTTCGCGCGCAACGCACCATTTTCCAGCATCTACAAGATTTTGAATATCGGGAGCAAACGTGTCTGCATCAACTTTCGCTTCGATTTGCGTTACGTAAGCTGAGTCCGCGTGATAATTTGCAAGCATTTCGCGCAAAATCGCAGCTCCGCCGATAACCCAGATTGCGGGGCCGTCTTTAGGCAAATCTTGAGGCAAATCTTCCTGATTTACGTGATTTTCCAGCGTTTCCTGATTTTCCAGCGCTTTTTGATTTTCCAGCCATTCGCACGCGTAATCCAAAGCTGCGTCAATGCTAGTAAAACTACGCGCACCATCCGCCACAAAATCAGGATTTCGCGTCACAACAATATTTTCGCGCCCAGGCAGCGGACGGAATTTCGGCGGCATCGCATCCCACGTACCGCGACCCATAATCACAGGGCAGCCGATAGTCATCTCCTTAAAATAGCGCAAATCTGGGGAAAGTCGCCACGGCATGCCACCGTTCACGCCCATCGCGCCGGTTCTTCCGTCAGTTCCGTACGCTTGTCCCCAAATCAGACGCACAGGAAAATTATTCGACATACTAACGCCACTTTCTACTAACGCATATAAAATCTCACGCAGCGACTCGCGCAACGACTCGCAAAACTACGCAGCGCAAATCACGTAAATATCACACAACAACCAATCACACCGCAACAGGCGCTTTAATCGTCGGATGATGCTTATAATCTACCACTTCAAAATCGCTGTAATCGTAGTCAAAAATCGAATCTGCCTTACGAATCTTAAGCTGCGGATACGGGTACGGTTCGCGCGAAAGCTGCTCGAGCACCTGCTCAACGTGATTGTCGTAAATATGGCAATCGCCTCCCGTCCACACAAACTCGCCCGGCTCAAGTCCTGCCTGCTGAGCCATCATCATCGTCAAAAGTGAGTAAGACGCAATGTTAAACGGAACGCCGAGGAACATATCGCAAGAACGCTGGTAAAGCTGGCACGAAAGCTTGCCGTCAGCCACATAGAATTGGAAAAGCGAATGGCATGGGGGCAAGGCCATGTTTTCAACTTCCGCAGGATTCCAAGCGCTAACAATCATTCGACGAGAATCTGGATGATTTTTCATAAGATCTAGCACGTTCGCGATTTGGTCGATTGTGCGATTCGGATTTTCCGCAGTCGGCGCCGGCCAGCTCCTCCATTGCACGCCGTAAACAGGGCCTAAATCGCCATTTTCATCCGCCCACTCGTCCCAGATGTGAACGCCATTTTCTTGCAGCCAGCGCACATTGCTCGAGCCTTTAAGGAACCAAAGCAACTCGTACGCAAGTCCTTTGAAAAACACGGTTTTCGTGGTGATAAGCGGGAAATATTTGCTAATATCGAAGCGGATTTGCTGGCCGAAAAGCGAAATCGTACCTGTGCCAGTGCGATCTGATTTTAGAGTGCCTTCCGTAAGGATTTTTCGCACTAAATCCTCGTAAGGAGTAGGAATATTAGACGCTGGTTTTTGTGGTACGCGCGCGCGAATTGCCGCAAGTTCTTCTTCTGTTAAAGCCATACTGTCATGTTAACAAAGCGATAATAAATTTAAAAAATCACGCTCGTAAAACATATGTCTACCGCGCAAAACGCTATCTTCTGCGATCGAGCGTTACGTAGCCAAGTCAACCAGAGACCCTAACGCAGAACGTATACTGCGGGAAGAACGAAAAAAACGATAATGTGCGTTACTCGCGCAGAACGCAAACTGCACTAGTAACGAAAAACCGATAATGTACGTTACTCACGCAGAACGCAAACTGCACTAGTAACGAAAAAACGATAATGTACGTTACTCACGCAGAACGCAATCTGCATTATCGCGACAATCGAGAGCAGAGTTACGATCCTTACGATAATATGAAGAAATACGATTGCAGCAAAGGAGCAAAATGCCTAGAAGAATATGGGTCGAGCGCGACGAAGATGGCACTTGGAAAGCTAAAAGTGACGACGGCGCAGTTTTAAGTTTTGGTCGAGGCGAAGGAATGTTTACTCCGGTTGAGTTGCTGCAGATTGCGTTGGCTGGCTGCACTGCACTTAGTAGCCAATATGCGGCCGAGCATGCGGTCGGCGCTGGTTCCGGCGCGCGCGTGGTTGTAAACGGCACTTACGATGCGGAAGAAGGAACTTACTTGCGTTTTCAGGAAGATGTTACGCTTGATGCCACTTGCGCAAAGCCAGCTCTTAGCGATGATGCTGCAGACGCACTTAAGCAACGTATGGAACGCCATATTTCTAAGGGTTGCACTGTTAAACATACTCTAGAAAAAGGTGCTGCAGTAAGAGTAAACGTTACGGTTCGCCATTAAAAGCGCAAAAGAGCACGCACGTCTCATTGAGCTTCCCAACGAGCATCTCTACACGCTTCCCCATGCGCTTTCCCACGCGCTTCCCCACTTCCCACACGCCGCACTCACAAATCTCCCAAAAATTCGCCACTTGTGGCACAATTGTGTACGAAAGATGCTAATACACTTGCGCAATACCAACGCCACGTATGCATGTATACAAACGGAGGAAGCTTTGAAAATCGCGATTTTTACAGAAACGTATCCGCCGTATATTAATGGCGTTGCAACGCAATCTTATATGCTTAAAAAAATGTACGAAGAGCTGGGTCACGAGGTTCTTGTTGTCACAGTCGGCTCCGAAAAGCAGCGCAAAACAAAGCTTGTAGATGGCGTTGTCTACGTTCCTGGCATATTACTAAAGAAGCTTTATAAGTATCGCGTAGCTCTTCCAATTGGCCACATGCGCAAGCAACTTCCACTAAAATTTAAGCCTGATATTATTCATATTCAAAACGAGTTTGGTATTGGCGAAATCGGCTTAGAGGTTGCGAAAAAAGAGCATGTTCCTGTAATCTACACTCTTCATACGGAATATGATAAATTCCTGTTTTATATCGGTTTGAAGCATTTTACTAACTTCTCGCGTAACCTTTCAGCGAAATATTTTATGCGATTCTCAAAAAACGCCACAATTATTACGAGCATGTCTTCTAAAGCTCAGGCGTATATAGATCGTCAAAAAGTTAATAAAAAAGTAATTGTGCTCAGCAATGCAGTTGAGTATAAGAAGTTCCTACCTACTCCCGAGCGTCTTGCTTTCCGCAAGGAATTTCGCAAAAAGTACGGCGTTTCTGACTCGACTAAACTGTTTGTGTTTGTTGGTCGCATAGGCGCAGAGAAAAATATTGCCGAGTTGATTGATAACTTCATGTACTGCGATTTTCCTCGCGATAAAGCTCGACTTTTTGTGATTGGCGGCGGCCCTGATTTGGAATCGTTGCGTAAGCATGTTGCTGAAAATGGTTTTGAGGATAGGATTTGTCTGCTAGGACCAATACCGCATACTGAAATTCCAAAGTATTTACACGCAATGGATTACTACACTACAGCCTCGCTTTCTGAGATGCACTCGCTTTCTATGCTTGAGGCGATGGCTTCCGGGCTGTTCGCGCTTGTAAAGCATGATTTGCCTAACGAAGATCAGATTATTAGTGGTCAAAACGGGTATCAGTGGGATACGCGTGAAGATTTCAAGACTGTTTTTACTAAAGTTTTGAATATGAGCGAGTCTGAGCAAGCGCAGTTGAAGACGAATGTTCTCGAGTATTCTAAAAATAATGATTTTAAGAGTCAAGCTCAGGAACTTCTGAAAATTTATGAGCGCGCAATCGCTATGAATAAGGAGAAGCTCGCTGAAAAGAAGGCCAAGCGCGATGCTAGACGCGCACGATTTATGCTGAAAAAACGCGATAAGTAAGAAAATTTATAATTTTTTGAAAAAGGCTATTGTTTTTTGCGAGTTTCGTGATACTGTTTTACCTTAATAACTTAAAATTAGGTTTAAATTTAGACGTAACTGAATAGACTAAATAGACTAAATAGACTAAATAGACAAATAGACTAAATAGATTAGATAGACAAATAGACGTAACTGACACTGAAACCATTAAAGAGCCTGGGATCATACGATTCCAGGCTCTATCTTCTTGTAGATACGATCTACATTAAATACGCTTTAAATACGTTCTATACTAAATCCACTCACTCACCTTAATGGGTCAATTGTCTGCTCGATTTCCTTTGCAGTATCAACACCAGCTTTTGGCACTTCTACCTCACGCACGCCGGAAATATCATCTAAGGAAGCTTTTTCACTTTGCTTCTGCGCTTCTGCAACCTGCGCTGCACTAAATTCCACGTACTTGCGTGGTACAACATACACTGGTCTTGAAGAATGTTGCAGCAATCCTTGGCTTATAGAACCAAGCAGAAGTCCTGTAAATCCGCCGCGTCCGCGCGAACCTACTACTACTAAATCGTGGTTTAGACTTGCTTGAGTTAAAGCGTCTACTGCTGAACCTGGTACTACAGTGCGGTGAATATTCAAATCCGGTAGACGCTTGAGAATTGGCTTTACTCGCTCCTCAAGATCGTCCATATACGATCCCATTACAGCCGTGTCACCTTCAGCGCCTTGTACGCTTGGTACTGCAGATATAACGTCAAGCTCAGCATGCCAACTGTCTGCCAAATCTGCAGCAATTTCTAGCGCTTTAAGTCCCCACTTCGACTCGTCTGAGCCTACTGCCACACGCGTAATTGTGTTATTTAAATGTATTCGCTGACCATCGTCATCAGTGTACGGCACTACTACTATCGGGCAGTATGCGTATGCCGGTAGCGACGAGCTTGTGGTTCCGAGTAGCCGTTCCGCTAATCCGCCTTTGCCGCGGTTGCCTATAACTATAAGCTGGTAGTTTCGTGATAACTCAACGAATACCGATGAAGGATCTCCTGTAACTATAAGCGTTGTTGCATCTACGCCTTGTTCTAACGCTACTGCTTTTGCTTTTGATAGTATTTCTTGCGCATCTCGATGTGCAGCATTGTCGTCTCCAATTGACGTGTAAGTTGCGTCGAATGAGACTGCTGCATAACTTGGTAGCGAATACGCGCACACAATTTGAAGCTGCAACCCTGCGTGCTTTGCATAATTCGCCGCCCACCACGCAGCTTTGTAGCTTGCGTGGGAGCCGTCTACACCTACTAGAACAGCCTTTTCCTGTACCATACTAGCCTCCTTCGTGCGCTCAGCGCTGCGTCTGCGCATAGCTGCGGCCTAACCACATTGTTCACCTGCGTATTTTGCGTACATTGCGTACATACATTGCGTATTTTGCGTACATTTAATTCTGTAACACAACACGCTTTATTACGCTTTTATACGTTTTAATACGTTTTAATACAAGAATACGCGAGATAAGCCGACGCGTCTAATGCTCGTGTTGTTGCGCTCGTGTTGTTACGAAAGCACTAAACACCGCAGTTCTAAACACCGCTGTTCTAAACACCGCGGCTCATGAATCGTACAGCGTGATTCACTGGACCATGACCGTGACCTACGTGCAGTTCGCTTCCGGCTGCAATCGCATCATGTAGCCAGTCTGTAGACCATTTAAGCGCACGTACTACAGTATCGTAATCATATAAACGTTTCTTTGCTCGCAAAGCGGCTCCAAGTTTTGTAGCTAGCGCGGATGAAAGCGAGCAGCCGGTTCCGTGAGTTGTGCTTGTTTCAACTCGTTCGCTTGGTATGTGCTGCTTATAGCCGTCTGGAAATACTACAGTGTTTCCTACGTCTTCACCTGTTAAGTGTCCGCCTTTTACGATTACTATTACATTATTTTTTGCAGCTAACATTCTTGCTTGATCGCAAGCTTTTGCGAAACTATCGGCTATTTCAGATCCGCATAATGACGCTAATTCCGGCACGTTTGGCGTTATTATATCGACGCAGCTTATGAATTTTCGCATTGCTTCTTCTGCTTCGGTTTTTAGTAGTCTTTTTCCGGATGTCGATACCATCACCGGGTCTAGCACGCTTACAGGAACCGGATTATCGCGCATCCAGTCTCGCATTGCTTCAATGTATTCCGTGCAGCCGAGCATGCCGATTTTTAGTGCGTCAACTGTGACGTCGTCGTACACACACGAAAGTTGAGTGCGGAAAAAGCTGACAGGCGGCGTGAATACTTCGCGCACTTCGTAAGTGTTTTGCGCAACCAAATTAGTTGGTATGCACATACCGTATCCACCTGCCGCCATGATTGATTTGAGATCTGCCTGTATTCCGGCTCCACCTGTTGGGTCTGTGCCGGCTACGCTTAAAACGCGCGGAATGATTGGCTCTGCTTGCTGCATAAGCGATTCAGTATGCTGTTTACTTGATACTAACGTCATAACTTTATTATATTGCGTCGCAGGCAAATATAGTTTCATGAGAAAGTATAGTTTATATTACATTTTGTTTAACGTGGCGCGAGTTTTGGCTGATGCTTGGCTGGCGGGTTTCTTGTGTGGCTGTGATTGGTGGGTGTTACTTGTCTCGCAGCGCTACGCTCTTATACCTTACTTAGACTTAACAGTTGCATAGTTAAGTTTAGTTTTTTACTTACTTTTTCTGCAAAAATAGTATTCGCCAACAAGATTATTACTATCGCTCCGCTTTTATATTGCTCGACCAAGCAACACCCACCCCTCACACACACGATATTCACTTAAACCGTATTATGAGTTGATTTTTGGCATGGCGCGAGTTTGGACTTACGCAAACGCTATAAGTCCAAACTCAGCAGCAATTACGCGTCAGCGTCGAAGCCACTTGAACAGATTGCCGCTTCGAAGCGCTTCAGCCGAAGCGTCGCAGTGCTTGCTGTCGGTTAGTGCGCCGAAACCGTTGCCGCTAAGCACTGAACTAAGCCATCCGCGCCTACCGAATGCACCGGATGCCAAGAACAGCGCCAACAGCACGCCGAACATGAAGCTGAACCATATTGCAGCCTGACCACCGCTGTAAGGCAGCGCAACCGGACGCACCAAGTATCCGAAGCTGAAGTAGCCGACTAAGCGACCCTTACCGTCGTTATCTTTATTATCAAAGTCTTCACTCTTGTTGCCGGACCTATCTTTTGCACGTCCGTACAAAGCGTACTCAACTCCACTGCCGTCAATCTTGAGCTGCTTGAACGCCGCAGTGTTTACGGAGCCATCATTGCTCATTATCGACTTGCAAGTGCCAAAATCAGTTGCGCCTCCAGCCTTCTTGACTTTGCACGCAACCAAGCTACGGTCACTGAGTCTAGAGAAGCTATCATAGTCGTCGTGAACATCAGCAAACAGAGTCTTTCCGCTCTCCTTGCTTTCCGACTTCGAAACTTTTCCGTCCTTGTCGTACACAGGATTACCCTCAACCGTGAGCTTAGAGTAGTCCTTCTCATCCATTGCTACAACGTAAGGATTCTTAGCATCTGTGTGCCCACTTAGAAGCGATCCTGCAGTTGCAGCAACAGTTGGCCCAACGTTATCAACAGGTATTACGTATACGCGCATTGCTGCTTCGTCGGTGCTGTCACCTTCCGCGTTGTACTTGGCTTTATTACGTCCGCGCGTGTTGAGCAGCGTATTATTCACCCAGCTATCACCTAGAGTCATCAGCTGAGTGCTTTGCGGATTAGCAAACACCTTATCGTTCTTTGTAATATGGAAGTCGTCTTTGCCTGTGCCTGTTGCAATAGCTCCAGAGCTACCCCACGCAGCTATGCCATTGAAGCTGGTTTCATCTATACTACCGTTAGTTTCGTAAGTTTTGCCTTCGCCACCAGTAATACGGTCACCGCCACCACCACTGAGGCCTCTACCATCACCTCTCCAATTAGCAGAAGTCATGTCAATAATGTTTACGTATGACGTTAAGTGAGAAGTGTTGTGCTCGCTATCACCGCTAGGAGCGCCGTTACCAACAGAACCGCCAGTATCGCCACCTTCCGGCGTATACACGTAGAAGTTGTTATCAATCATCTTGTAACCGTTTCGGCCAACAATAACGTCGTTTTCTTTATACTCGCCATCAACCTTGCTGCTACCTTTTACTTCGCGCAGCGACGGCTGGCAGTCGTACAAGTTGTAACCTTTACCGCACTCTTTTTCAAGTCTTACGGTATTCGGCTTCAGCACAATTCCCGACTGCAGGTCGTTAAGCGTAAACGGCGCTTTAGTGCCGAGGTTGAATAGATAGAACAGCGATTTTCTGTCTGGAGACAGCTTAAATCCTGGGTCGTCTTTTCGATTATTAACGTACTGATGATTCCACGTCACCAAATAGTCGGCTGCTTTATCTTTATCGCCATTAGTATTGTCAAAGTTTTCAGGCGCGCGAAGTCGAGCAAATCGCGTAATCTGCTTGATTCTAGGCAGCGGCACGAGTATGCGGCTTCGCCAACCGCGCGTCAATACGGCTACGTCTTGTATATTCCCGGCTCTGCCTCCGTAATTATCTTCAGGGAAGTTGTTCGGCTTAGCTACGTGTGGATTATGGCTAGTATCGTAGTCGTTTTCCTTAAACGTCACCATTGCTTGGCCTGGACTTAATGTTATTTCATCGTTTGAAGTGACTTCGCTATCGCTTTTAATCCAGTTTCCGCTTCCGTTTTCTTTGTGTAATTCGGTTTTGATTGCGTGCTTTTCGTCGCCGCTTAGCAGCATTGGGTGCACTTGCACAATACGCCTGTGCATTGCTACGCCGAAGTACACGCAGTCGGAAGGATGCTGACCTTTAGACCATGCGTCTGCAGAAACATTATCTGGCCTGCACACTTCACTTGGTTTTTCTTTTGCTAATTCCATTGGCAGGACGTTATCATCATCCTCTTGTTTAGCAAGATCCACTGTGTTACCTGCGTCACGATCCTTACCATTTGAACGCACTTTACCTGATTTTTCACCAGTTCTAGCGTCTTGGTTGTCGTCAGAGTCTTCAACGTCGCGTAAACCTGGCATTGGGGACCACGGCCCTGCATACCAACCTGTACGGCTGCGCGCTCGGACTACGCTGCCTGGTTCCAAGTAATTAGGCGTGAAGCGAACATCACCATTAGACGCATCAATGTATATACCAGGACCTTTTGTATTATACTTGTCTTCACCATGCCATCCTCTTATTTCTTTTGCAGGATTGTACCCCTCGCAAGGCAACCAGTATTTACGACCAACAGCCGCACCTTTATGCCTCCAGCACATTGCAATTTTTTTACCAATGTCGTAGGACTGCTCATTACTTCCACCGGTACTTCCGTTTGCACTGCTGGCCGCAACGGTGTATTCCTTCCTAGGATGGAAGTAAATAACCATTCGTGTTGCAGCATACTCACGACCATACATTTGCTGCGACGGTTTTACCAATACTCCATTATTTAACCCTGAAGTATCAGCTCCTTCATTTTGATAAAGCCAATTTTCCTCAGTAGTTGGCTTTTCGTGCGTATTTCCATCGTACGCAACTACGCTAGGCCCCGGAGCTTCTTTCCACGTTACTCTGAAGCATCCTACAGCAGTTTCATCGCTATTTTTACCGGCGCTATCTGTAGTTGAAGCAACCATCTTGAATATAGTGTCCCCAGGTTTATTGCCTCTGTTAGATTCAATAAACCTTTGAAGCGATTTAATATACTCTTTTCCACGTTTAACAAACTCGAGACTCTTAGCTCCGTCGCAATTGTAACTATTACCGCCCGTGCTCTTGCAAACGAGAATTTTCACGCGCAAATTATCTTCAAGAACTTTACTTGATTTACCTTCTTTTGGTTTCGGTTCATCATTCTCATATTTTGATTCAGGCTGTATAGTCTTGTCGTACGCATTGAAGTCATCATCCAGCTTCAAATTATCAATTAAGTGTATAGTAGCGTTATCTACACTACCGTAGCTATCTCTCTTATAAGCCGGGTTATACCATACTCTGTCCAAATCGAGCGGATCTTCGCCACTTCTCAATCCGCACTGGCCATGGTTGTTTTGATTCATCAGGCAATCACCATGAATATTCCACGGCTTACCATTTTTGTCATACTTCTTCGCACTAATCGTCGGCTTTTTGCCGTCCACAGGCATGAACCACACGTTAATTACGTTCGTGGTAACGTCCTGTATTACATCATTTTTATCAAAATCATTATTTCTCAGTAGCAGATCGTTCATTATTAGGCCGTTACGCACGAACAGTTGCGCGTGCATAAATGGTCGCTTGTTGAAGTATCTTTCTGCAGCTTTCTGATCACCTTCTCCGGGCACATATGGCACATTATCGTAATCATTCACCGAATTAACGCCTTTATTCTCGGTTATAATGTCGCCAATGTTTTCGTTATCTGCTTGACCGTTAAAATACTTTCCTCCAGGCATAAGGAAGTCTTTACGGATTGTGTACTCGCTACGCTCATCTTTTGTTCCGGCGTCTATGAGCTTATCCGTAATAGGAACTTCAGTCTCATCAATCATGTTCACATCAACGTTGTCTGCAAAAGAGCCAGGATTTCCACCATGCTCATCAGGGGTATACTTAACTAAATCAAGCACGTTTTCCCACTGGCATTTTCCAACATTATCGTCGCTATACCAGCTTGGAGTACACGTATCATCATTAGGAGCATAACCAAAACTCAATCCGCGTCTTGGCAACTTACCGTCCCAGCCTCCGTTACCTTCTGGACCATACAGAATATCATGCTTATTCTTCGAACCGTCAAGAACTTTGCTAAGCGAAGGTTGCGGCTTATTTGGATCTTGAGCTTTTGGTACGCCTTTAATTAAATTAAGCACAGCATCCGTGTTAAGCCTTTTACCAGTGTTGATATTCCACTTGTACACTAAATACTGCGTACCGTATTGTTGGTTTCCTCGCATTTCGAGGCCCGGGTCACTTTCCCTTCCACCAACCTTTGTACCTTTAAGTTCCCACGTATAATCTTTGCGCATGTCTACGAAGCGCGTCACCTTATTCATAACAGGGTTCAGCTCAGTTTTATCGCTTGTTTCTAGCTTTTCAAAAACAAGCGTTTTCTTCGCATAGTCCATATTAGAAATGTTATCCATTTTAGGATCTGGACCGCGTTCCATAACTCCGTCTAGGCACAGCTTCCACTGCAAGTCGCTACTATGCTTGTCATCCGCCTTGCAAGAATACTTATGCTTCGATTCACCGTATGCGTAAGTAAGAGAGTGGGAAGTATCGTACTTGTCGTATTTATCGTACTTATCTTCGCCTTTAATGCCGATTTCTTCCTCGCGGTAGCCAAAAAGCCTGTAATTCTTAGGGTCGTGACGCATCCAAGTAAGCAATGCTCCCTTTTCTGCGTCGTTTAACTCGTACGGGCTTACTTGCACTAAGCCATTTGGCCATGTAATTTTCAACGGAAGTGGGTCGGATTCTTCCGAAACTCCGGTGAGTTGCCAAAGACTGGTTTTAATCTCGTCCATAGCTTTTGCCGAGGCTCCCGTTATGCCAGCATCCACATAAATTCTGGAGCCAATTTCCGCAAAGTATTCCGGAATCGTAATATCGCCAGTTTGTGGATCGAACGTAATTTCGCAGCTTCCGTCCGGAGCTTTTGCCGGGTCGCAACCAGGAATCTTGCCTTTTAGATCCGTAATCACTCGCTTAGAGTACTTTTCTTTGAGCTGCGTATCACTTGGATTTCCTGCAGCACGGTCGTCGTCAGCATCTCGATCCTGTTTTTCAGCGTCTTTATTTCCCTCTTCAGGCGCATTAGAATCGCTTGCTTCGTTCTGCTTTTCGTTCTGCTTCTGCTCAGCATGCTTTTCGGAATTCTTTTCGTCCTTTTGCTCAGTATTACGCTCGTCATTACGCTCGGACTTTTGCTCAGACTTTTGCTCAGCATTCTGCGAATCTTCAGGTTTATTACCGGCACTACCAGCGTTCTTGCCGTCGTTCTCCTTAAGCACAGCAAGCTTTACACTACCGCGCCTTCCAGGAACATTACGCTTCTTAGAATTCTTCTTAGAACGCTTCTTAGCTGTCTTATTCTTAGCATTCTTCTTAGTCGCTTTAGAAATCTTCAAAGAAGCAGGCTTGTTGTTAGTTTGCGGCTTATTAGCTTGTTCATCCTGCTTATCCTGCTTATTTTCTGACTTCTGCGACTTCTGCTGCTGACCTTGCTGATCCTGCTTACCCTGCTGATTTTGGGTAGAGTTCTCCCCTGGTTTAGTATTATCAGTTTTTTCGCTATCAGCTTTAGCTTTGTTGTCAACTTTCGCCTTGCCGTCAGCAGCCTTGCCGCCAGCAGCCTTACCGCCAGTCGATTTGTCGTCAGCTTTCTCCTTGCCGTCAGCCGACTTGTCATCGGCCACTTTATCCTCAGCTGCATCTCTGTCCTCTAAAGCAGCCCTATCTGCATCAACCGACCTAGCGCGTCGAGAGCCTACCAACTTCGGCGTATTACTTCTACCATCAGTATTCACCTGATGCCACGGCTTTCCTAAGCCGTCTCTCTGAATAATAATGCCGTAGCAGCTACCATCTGAAGGACACTTTTCATCAAAACTCTTATGCTTTTTACTTAGTACAGGGTCAACTACAGGCTTGTTTTTACCACGCGCCCAAATGCGTACCATAATCGAGCGCACGCGCTTATCACCATCCCACGGCTTTACGCGCCCAACGTAATACTTGTAGTCTTTACTCGTATCCCTACGTCCGTTTTTATCTACGTTATTGCCAACTTCCTTCGTGCGCTTATCCCACCAAACGTTTGGCAAACCGTAATCTTTAGAAACAATAATCAGCCTAATCTTCTTAAACACTGAGTTTCCTGCAGCATCCCAACCGTGGAATATAAGATCGTGAATACCGTCAGATTGATCCTGATCTTTAACCGTAGGCGAACCTTGAGCTGGATTATTATCCTTTTCCAAATCTTTCTTTAGAACCCAGCCTTCTTGATCTTTATCAGTGTGAGGCATACTACTACCATGATTAAAATCGTCGTATTGTATAGTCTTAAAGTGGCCGCCGCCTTTATGATCAGGGTCATCGTCTTCGTCAACCTTAGGGTCATTAATCATCTTGAAGTCATCACGGAACTTATCTCCAACATACTTCTTAACCGTATCCGGCTTCATAACGCCAAGAAGTATTTTCGTATCGTCATGACCCTTAACCCAGAACTTAATTTTGCTTCCAACAGCAATTCTCATACCATCTTCTGGCACTTCTTCAGCATCGCCATTATTTACGCTCACTTTTACATCAAGCTTTGGATCCTCATAGTCAACATAAGCAAACACAACAGGTATAACAGTAGTTGAGTTATCCCAGAACGTAATCTTCGCGTACTTTACAAACACAACATTTGGCAAAACTGTAGGTTCCTGGCCATCTTGCAACTGCGCACTATACTTGTTGCGCATCCAAGTGCCGTACTGCCTATTGATTTTCTTTATAACATCCTGCTTGTCTTCGTCTGTTAATTCATCCCCCTGCTTTGCATTTTTTGGAGCGTTACTTATATACCAAATATTGCGTTTCGTAGCATCCTGAGGAGTAGGCCAGCACGCAGACGTTGCAGCGTCACGGTTTTCAACGTCCGCAGACCGCTCAGTATTAGCCGAACGCATGCTTGCGTCAACAGCGGACCTATCACCGTTAGATGCGGACCTATCCCTATTCATTTCATCCTTATGCTCATCCAAAATCTTAGAGTGAGCGCAAGGATTTAGCACACTTACAACAGGCACTTTTGCAGCAATTTTTACATCCGCATCTTCCAACGTGTTTTTACGAGGCTGCTCACCCCATTGGTCGGTCCATTCAACGTTGTACACAGCGTTTTTACGAAGATTATCGTTAGCGTCGTTGTCTTTAGAATCTTTGTAAGTTTCGTCAATAGGATACGCCGTAGTTTTGCCAGAATCTTGCCGTACGGAACCATACTTTATGTTAGTGCCGTACATATTCGTATTTACAGGAAGGAACAAGTTAGGGTCAAAAGCCATTACCTGCTTGTATAAATGCGCCCTATTTTTCACAAATTGCACGAAAGTCTTAGGATTCGGAAGCGGCTTATCGTAATTGTAATACTTTGGAGCAGTTGGACTTGTTTTATCGTCAATCCACTCCTCGGTTTGCAAAGGCTTAAACACGTCCGTTTGCGTAATAATCCTATACCACAAATCCTGCGTTTCACTAATGCGATAATAGTCGTTACTGTACTTTAGTTGCAGCTTATGCCTTCCAGGCGTTGAATCAACAGTATTGTGATCCCCCACACCAGGAGTACGGAACCACTGATTGCCTCGAGCGTAACCGTTATTAGGAGAATAATAATCTGGGAGCAGACGAATATTATCATTCACTTGAATAGCAGGAGAATCATATAAAGGCTTATTTACTAAATTCAGAAGAACACTTGAGAACGTAATACCGTAATTAGAAAGGTAGTTACCATTATTGCTGTTATACGGCCCCAAACCAGTTCCCTTAAGGAAGTGCCACCTTGGAGCTTGAACATCCATAATTCGCGGCGCACCATACCACTGCTGGTACATAGTGGTATACATATACTTACCACGATTACGGCCAAAACTTATTAACGAATACTTAGAATTATTCCCAAACGGATCAGTCCGACCGTAAAAAGCAGTATTATTCCTTCTGCCGTAGTAAGATCCTGCAGCGTAGAAGAACGAATCGTTCTCGTGCCCAGGCTGAGTACTGGTAGTGAAATGAATCTTATAAGTGTAAGGAACTTCATAATCGCCAGATTCCTTATGAACTTCATTCACAAAACTAAAGACGCGCTGAGTATCAGTTTCTATAGACTTGTAAAGATTTTTTACGATAGCCATGTACGCAGGAGAGTATCCTCGCCCGTAACTACCTTCTGTCTTAGGTGCAATCTTGTGGACGCCATCATCCGGAGCCGCATAACTCGAAGAACTAATGCAAACTAAACCAGATCCATCTCGGCAAGAACCAATAACTTTATCGCTATTTAAGTCATCACTACTTATGGATTGAGGAAGAAGTCTAGAATAGTTTCCGTTTTGACTGTCGTCACTGCCGCTCATCTTATCCCAAGCTGCGGTAAGATCATCACCCGGAGCAAAATCGCTACTCTTCACTTCCTTGCTGCACAAACCGTTAGGATTATCCCACGAGAATGAGCAAGTTTCGCGAGGAGGGTTGGCAATATGCTGTACCTCCTTTTTGTACATTGCAGTTTCTTCCCTACCCGTGTACAGGACTCGCTGAATGTACTGCCTTCCACCTTCGCTACCCTTGTCCAAAGTCTGACCTTTTGGAACCGTAAAGTAGTTAAGAGCATCAGCTGCACCCTGCGTGCGGCCACCCATGTTAAAGATTATGTCCCACACGAAGCCGCCGCCGGAAAGCTTAGGCGTGCGCTTTACGAACACAAAGTCTGCAACATCATCCAAAGGTAACTTATATACATCCATGCCGTTACCTTGCGGGCTAATAGTCATATCGCGCAAACGCTTCATAATATACGTGCCTCTAGGGTACGGCGTGAAGTACGTTTTACCAAAGTGGTTAGTTCCGGAAGGATCTTCAGGCACAGAGCCATTCTCATAATGTCCACGAGGATAATCAACAGCACCGTTTACTGTTCCAGAATTGTGCATGTAACCTTTAGCGTTTACATCCAAATCGTGGCCGTTTGTAGCACGAGCGCCAGCACCATCGCCTTCGACAGTAAAGCATTCGCCGCGAGCATAATCCTTACCGCAGCCAGGATGATACACTTCGTAAGAATCACGTTCACCACTGCGTTCTTGTGCCTCGCGGTT
This sequence comes from Gardnerella sp. 2492, assembly GCF_050320365.1. Taxonomy (NCBI): domain Bacteria; kingdom Bacillati; phylum Actinomycetota; class Actinomycetes; order Bifidobacteriales; family Bifidobacteriaceae; genus Gardnerella; species Gardnerella sp. 2492. Next base: position 658,861 of record NZ_CP186952.1, read on the forward strand.
TTGCTCTTTGGCTTTTTGTTCTTGTAAGCGTTCAATAATTGGTTTACTTGCGTCGTCTGAAGACTGCTTATCCGAATTGTATAATCCGGAGCCATAAGAACCGGAGCCATAAGAATCAGCAGAATAGTAACCAGCAGAACCATAAGAACCAGCGGAACCAGAGTTCCCTAATATCTTGTCCAAGTCATTTGCGCGATTACCGGCACCTAATTGCATAAATGGAGGCAAGCTATTGTAGTAATCTCTGTTCGCAGCACCGGCAGCACCATCAACACCAGCACCGGCAGCACCGGCAGCACCGGCAGCACCATTGCCGCCGTAATTGTATTGGTTTCCACTGCTCTCAAGCAATTTTTCAAAAGGCGTTTTATTCGACTGGCTATTATTATTCTGCATAGCCCTTAGCTTTTTAAATGGATTCCTAACGCCATTCTCGTCAATATAATCATCGTCAGAAGAATTACCAGAAGAATTACCGGCAGAAGCGCTAGCAGAATTACCAGCAGAATTACCAGCAGAATTACCAGCAGAATTACCAGCAGAATTACCAGCAGAATTACCGGCAGAAGCGCTAGCAGAAGCAGAGTGAACAGGCTCAAAAGCTACAGCAGTACTAGTGCTGATGCAAGTCGGCAACCACATCGCCGCCGAAATCACGCAAATAAGCGCAATCTTAGCTGCACGCACAGCAAATCGCCCAATCCAGACGACAGCATTACGCAAAATCGCCCAAATATCACTCATTATTCCACCTAAATTCTTCTTAACCATTTTTACGCAGTGTCCCTGTACTGTGTTTTGATTTGTTTTTTTACGCGGCAAAACATCTATAAGATGAACTGCCACACCAACCCGTTTATACGTTTCACAAACCGAGTATGTCCATAAGCCAATCGAAAGTTTTTTCACGCTTCTTACGACGCGTTATTTTGCCACTCGCTTTGATACGACCGTCAAAGTGACCGTCAAAATCTTTCTGAGCAAAGTCTTTCGAAGCATTTGATTTCGACTTATTCGATTTCAAGCTTCGTGACTTCAGTCTCTTCGACTTCAAGCTTTTCGCTTTTGGTCTTTTTAGAGGCATCTGCTCAATCGCCTGAGCTTCAGCAGACTCCAAATCTTCGAGTGCCATCGAAGTCCTAGTCAAACCAGACTTACCGCGACCGGAAGCACTTCCAGCACTTCCGGCGGAGCCAACTCGACCACGCTGCTTGAACAAATCTCCAATACTTGCCGATCCGTCAAACACGCCACCGCTTTCACCATCAGCAGCAGCACGAGCCTCGCGCATACGCGAACGGTAGCGCAACGAAGCCTGATCCTGCCTAGTAAGCACGGAAGCAGAAGTCACCGCAAACTCAGCAGTATCGTCGTTAGCCTCATCTTCTTTCTTTTTCTTCTTAACAACCGGCAAACCAGCCCAGTAAATGTAGCCGCACACAATACCAAAGCTTGCCACGCTCCACACAATCCACCACGGGAATCGCGGAATATCAGGCTTTTTACCTCGAAGCGCCTTATCCGCTGCAGGCGTTGGTACCACGCGCTCACCAGTAACCAAAATGCGCTGCGTATTAATACCAAGCGGCGTGCAAGTGATCAGCGTCACCAAATCCTTACCAGGAACGGCCGCAATCTTCTTCGTCTCGTCCGGATTCACAACGATCTTGTCAATGACTTTGTAAGTAAGTATCTCGTCAAAAACTTCGATCGTAAAAGTGTCACCTTTGTCGACTTCGTCCAGCCTGGTGAACATTTCCGCACTCGCAAGACCTCGGTGGCCGGTTATAACTGAGCGTGTGCCTTTGCCGCCAACCGGAAGCGAAGTTCCACGCAAATGACCAAGACCCTTCAGAAGAGTGGCATCTTCTGTGCCGTGGTACACAGGCAAATCAAGATCAATTTTTTTGATTCGCAAACGAGCCATCAGCCCGTCGTCGTTCACTTTCAACTGATCCCAATAATCCTGACTCACATCGGAAGTAGCTCCGTGAGAAGTAGGAATGTTTGTGTTTGCCTCGTAGATAGCACCCGACGAAAGCTTGCTATTGTACTCGCGTGCGCGGCGGAGCTGCTCGTGAGGTGCAGGAACCGCATGTGTGATGAGGCTCGCGTACTCTGCTGCAACTTGCGACATACGATACTGGCTTAACCACATTGCGGCGTGCGGGTAGATAAGCGACGCGAACGACGCTATCAGCAGCAACGCCGGAATTATGCAGGATTTAGAAAATCGCCACTTTCTGCGGTTAGAGGTTGCTTTGGTTTTTTGTGGTTTTTTGGATTTTTTGTTTGCTTTGTTTACTTTGGTTGCTTTGGTTGCTTTAGGTTTTTGGTGCTTTTTAGGTTTGATGAGGTTTGTGCCGCCGTCACTTGGATAAGACCGAGCGTCACGATGACCGTGTTCATTACGATAATCGCGTCGATCTGGCTTAACTGCAACAATGCGACTCTCAAAAAACCTAAACATGTTAGCAAATCCTAATGAAAGCATTCGTGTGCAAGAGCAACTCGTGGCGCGAGTTTCAGATAATCCCACTTGCCGTGGCGCGAGTTTGTGGAGATTTCTCTCCTCGCATGCGCGACGACCTGCTTGAGCGTGAGCGTTACGTAAGTTCGTAGATTTAGGCTTATGGAGTGGATGTGTGAGATAGGAATTACTTGTCTCGCAGCGCTACGCTCTTATACCTTACTTGGACATAGCGGTTGCATAGTTAAGTTTAGTTTTTTACTTACTTTTTCTGCAGAAATAGTATTCATCAAAAAACTATTACTATCGCTCCGCTTTTATATTGCTCGACAAGCAATTCCTATCCCACACTACCAATAAACCGATAGTGTTCTCTGGCACACGACAACCTGCTTTCACAACTAATCTGCTCAAACCGGTTGCGCAGCTTGGCTTGGAACCAAACTGTGCAACCGGCAGAGCAAATCAGCTGAGCAAATCGTCCAAGTCTCTCAACCGACCAGTCACTCAACCAGCCGAGTGAGTTTTACTCCTGTTCTTGCTCCTTGCGACGCTTCATCACGATGTAGAAGAATGTGCCAACGATGCCAACAATGCCGCAAACCGTCAAAATCACCAAGCCGCGAGCACCAGTCATAGGCAATGCCGCGAGAATCTTATCCAAGGCATTAGACTGCTTGTTGTTAATCGTCATGGTATTGTCTTTAACTTTATCGTCACCAGCAGTAAGATTCTTGCAGTGAAGCGTGTCATCAAGATTGAATCCATCTGGAGCCTTAGTTTCAACTGCGCAATAAATGTGCGAAGTCTTATCACCATTACCAACGAAGAAGGAATCCGAAGTCTTACCATCTTTACCGGTAGGAGCCATTTCGCGGACGTCATTTTCAGTGGTCACTAACTTACCACTAACATCAGCTAATTTTTTATTAGTAAAATCAGTTAATGTCGCACTATCAACAGCTTTATACACCTTGAATACTGCACCTTCCAAAGGCTTACCATTGTCCTTAGAAGTAGTCTTGCCTTCCTTCGTTTCTTCTTCACTCAAGCCGATCTTATCAATGGTGAGTGTAGCGAAATTAGTGGTGTCTTCACCTTCGTGAGGATTGTTTGGATCTTCCTTACATGGAACTTTCTTAGTTGGAACGCAGCCAGGAGTTTTATCTCCTTCACCGGTTGCAACTCCATCTACGTCAGTGTTTATGTAGTTCTTAATATTTCCAGGATTAATAACTGTTGTTACAACTGTTGCTGTAAGTTTACCGCCAACTTTGGCAGAAGCCTTAGTCAAACCATTGCCGACAAGCTTAACGCGAATCCACTTGACTGTCTTTATATTTTCATCAGTCAAACTGTCTATCTTCGTAGGGCTGGTACCAATTGAAGAATAAGCTTCAACTTCGTACTCGTCTGCATTTATATTTTCAGATGTATTCCCATCTTTACTAACAACCTTCACATTTTCAACCTTGCTATAGTTCAAGAAGTCTGTGTTAATTGGATCAGTGAAGGAAACATTAGTATATTTATCGCCACGATCTTTGATAGCGGTGAGAGGGATGGAAATATCCCAACCCATAGTCGTCTTCGCAGCATCTTTTTTACTAGCAATGAACAACTGGCTTGGAGCAGACTGAGCTTTCTTCTCAACCTTGCTTTCACTGACATCATTCTTTGGATAAATCTTTACATTGTAAATCCACTCATGAGTCGTAGTGTTTGGAAGAGGAACCGTTACAAGGAATGGATTAACTTGCTTAGTAACCTTAGTAGGCTTGCCATCTTTCATAGGCTTGCTATTAGCCAAGTCTTCCTCAACCAAGTACAAGCCGTATGTTTTGCCAAGGTCGAATTTTGTAGAACCATCATCACCAGTTGCTTGTTCTTTAACATCACCAGCGGTCTCAGAAACCTTCAACTTAGCATCAGTCAAAGCCTGAGCAGCAGTTTTATTTTCAGTCTCTAATTTCTCGATGGCTTTCCAACCAGACGTCTGAGACAAATCAATCTTGTTGCCGCTAGAATCAAGAATTGGAGTAAGCTTGAATTTCACGCCAGAAATTGGTTTTTGTGTAGCTGGAATAGTCTGCTCTTTACCATTATTCCTGACCGTTGCAGATTCAGGACCTTCATACTTGTAAATAGTAATAGAAGTACTCTGATTAGCTTTAATATTCGCGGTGTTTTCACCTTGAGCAGGTGTATCACCTTGATCACCAGCCCACGCGATGGATCCGGCGACGCAGCAGGTGCCAAGTGTGCACGCCGCGGCTACGAGTGCCACGGAACGCTTCCATGAAATATTTTTTAGTCGCATATTTCCTCTCTTCTGACAATAAGCGAACCTTTTTATTCGATATTTTGTTGTCACATGCGAAGAGACATCGATGATAAGGAAATAACATCATAACAACCACTTAATGCAGCTCTGCATATCCATATCACCCGGCTGTTCGCAAGCAAGTTGTGCGCACGCGCTCAACCTTGAGTACATATCAGTTTAAACACGCTAAGGACTAAAAAATGCAAAATTGTATCATAAACAATTGTTTATACTTTTGAACATGTTACCCCCCCCCCCCGGTGCAAATCCCTTGAGAATCAACGGTTTTATTGAGTGTCAAAATGCAAAATTGCCGTTTTTCCCCCAAAATTCGCTTTCCCAAATTTTTTAGCACCAACATCATCGGCGTGTCGCGCGCCCTCCATCTCCTCTCCCTCTCCCATCTCCACACCCCAAGAGCAACTCAGTAACTACGCACTCCGTTACTCGCGCAGAGCTCCAACTGCGCTAGTAACGAAAAATCGACATTATACGTTACGCGCGCAGAACACGCACTGCAGGAGAAACGAAAAACCGGCAAAATGCGTTACTAGTGCAGAACACGTACTGCAGGAAGAACGAAAAAACAGTAGAGAGCGTTACTAGCGCAGAACACGTACTGCGCCAATAACAAACAACCGCAGCGCGAGCGAAAGTTCTTGCTTTAGGTGGCGCGAGTTTGGGGGGATTTCTCTCCTCGCATGCGCGACGACCTGCTTTCGCGCAGCACTGCGCGCGCGAAAGCAACTCGGAGCGTGAGCTTGCTCAGACGGAAAGTCCAGTGGACTTTCCGTGCAAGCTCAGCCGAACGGCGATTAGCCGTGAGGACAGCGCTGCGCTCTTATACCTTACTTAGACTTAACAGTTGCATAGTTAAGTTTAGTTTCTTTACTTACTTTCCCTGCAAAAACAGTTATTCATCAATAAGACTATTAACATCGCTCCGCTTTTATATTGCTCGACCAAGCAACACCCACCCCTCACACCAATCTCAATATCGCACCACACCAAAATCAGACACTAACGCAGAACGCAATCTGCACGAATGTCTGAAGATAGGCGAAATCAGACACGCGCGCAGGGCGCAATCTGCGCCAGTGTCCCAAAACAAGCAAAATGAGACACTAGTGCAGCGCACCAACTGCACGCGGGTCTGAAAACTGCCAACTAGAGACACTCGCGCAGCGCGACGTCTGCGCCAGTGTACCAAAACCGCAGCGTGCGCTCTAAGCGCTCGTTATCAGCCAACGCGCATAATCCGCGGCACACCAGCATCAACAAGCTTCCGCTCAATATTCTTAACGCCAATAACATCCGCAAAATTAAAACGCACAATCTTACTCACGCCGCACTCCCTAAAAAGCACCGACTCACGCTCCGCCTGCCTATCAATATTGCGGTTAATAGCGGCCTGACTGTAGGAATTACGCAACATTTGGTTATCAGTAGACGAATTAAAATCTATATTCGCATGAGCCGCATTAGTTGAATCAACAAAATACTTGCCATATCCATCAAGCTCGCCAACAATCAGCCCGCCTCCCGGAAGCTGCCACAAAAAATCACACCTATACTTAACCCCAGAATTAGGCGCAACGAATTCGTGCTGTAGCTCCGGCACCATAAACCCAAGATCAATCATCGTGCCGCGCGCGAAAGACTCGCCGCCGTTCTCGCTTAATCCGTTCGCAAAACAGCAGAGACGGCGCAATTTAAAAAGCGAATCCGCATTGCTATCGGCACAAACTACGCCACTAACACCAAAGCCGCCAGAAAAGCCACTACCAAAGCCTCCGATTCCACCGCCGTCTCCGACACTGATTCCGCCGTATCTTCTTCCGCAAATCTCAAGAACCTTGTTAAAATTCACGTTATCGCGCGCAGCAGAATCAAAAATCGGCAAAGCAGCCCTAAAACTCATAGTATTCGCAACATCAAAAAGCATCGTACTTTTATCAACAACACGACTTCTAATCTCATAACTTACCCTGTCGCTTGAATGCGGAAGTGTAATAAGCCGACCGTCATACTTGCGACTCGGCTGCACAATGCGCACGTCGTCGCTTGTGCCGTCCTGCTCCCTTCCGATTGCGCGAATACGATGCAATTGCGGATTATCGTGCGTAGATTTGTTAGTTGTTGAGCGAACATAAATCTGCGTTGGAAGCGTTTGCAAATTAATACCCTGCGAAGCGCAATCGTCACCAGCAAACGACGCATCGTAATTCTCTACGACGTTATATCCAAGTAACGCTGCCCCAGTAGAGCCGGTAAATTTCCAATCCGGATAAAGATCCATCAAAGAAAGCGCTATATGACGTATTCGTTCTGACGTATATAGCTTCTGCCAGTACTCAGTTTGCGCGTAAAGATTGCGAAAAGTGCGCAAAAAAATGCCGCTTTTCACGCGTTTCTTTAGATACTGCTTTTGCGCATTAGTAACTGGCCGAATACACGTACGCTCTTGTTCAGCGTTTGAAATCATTCTGATAGTACTGGTACTTGCTGCAATCATACGACTGAGGCTATTCGACTTGACAATACTTGCGCAAGCAAATTAATACATTGTGGATATAGGGTATTAAGTGCACGAAAATAAGTAGTTACGTAAGATTACGTAACACTACGCAAGAGACACGCGCGCAGCGCGACGTCTGCGCCAGTGTCCCAAAACAAGCAAAATGAGACACTAGTGCAGCGCACCAACTGCACGCGTGTCCGAAAACTGCCAACTAGAGACACTCGCGCAGCGCGACGACTGCGCCAGTGTCCCAAAACAAGCAAAATGAGACACTAACGCAGAACGACGACTGCAGGAGCAACAAAAAGGAGCTTCAAGCCCGAAAGCTTGAAGCCCCATTTCATATCAGACTAGCGCCGCAATCACTCAACTAACTCAGCGCCGTCACTCAGCTCACTCAGCGTCGTCACCATAATCACCCTGACCGCCCTGATCATCAAGGAAGTCATCAGGATTAAAATCGTCACCGAGCTTCATATCGCCAAAGTCAATGTTGGAGAAGTCAACATCGCCCATATCGCTCTCACCGAAGTTCGAAGGCGTACTATCCGCACCGCCCAAACCGAAGTTCGGATAAATGGAGTCGCGCACCTGAGGATCCGGCTCCACACTAGCATTACGATAACGCGCCAAACCGGTACCAGCTGGGATGAGCTTACCGATAATTACGTTCTCCTTCAAGCCCTTAAGGTCATCTTCCTTCTGGCTCAAAGCAGCTTCAGTAAGCACACGTGTAGTCTCCTGGAAGGAAGCGGCCGAAAGCCAAGAATCCGTAGCCAAAGAAGCCTTCGTAATACCCATAAGCTCTGGTCGACCAGCAGCAGGCTTACCACCGTTCTTCACGGCCTCCAAGTTTGCCTCGCGGAACTTTGCCTGATCCACAAGCTCGCCTGGAAGCAGGTTCGTGTCACCGGAGTCAATAACTGTAATACGGCGAAGCATTTGATGCACGATAACCTCAATGTGCTTATCGTGAATATCAACGCCCTGCGAACGGTACACGTTGTGAACCTCTTCCACAATATTCACCTGAGCCGCACGCGGGCCAAGAATACGCAGAATCTTCTTAGGATCCACGGAACCTTCGATCAGCTGCGTACCAACCTCAACATGCTCGCCATCCTTAACCAACATTGGCGCACGACGCGTAACAGGGTAAACGATTGGCTCAACGGTCGTATCGTCTGGAGTCAAGGTCACCTGACGACCATGGTCAGTATCCTCAACCTTCACAACGCCTGGGAACTCAGCGATTGGAGCCTCACCCTTAGGAGTACGAGCCTCGAAAAGCTCCGTAACACGAGGAAGACCCTGCGTAATATCAGAAGCCGAAGCAACACCACCGGAGTGGAAGGAACGAAGCGTAAGCTGCGTACCAGGCTCACCAATGGACTGTGCTGCAACAATACCAACAGCCTCACCAACATCCACAAGTCGGCTAGTAGCCAAAGACCATCCGTAGCACTTTGCGCAAACGCCACGCTTAGACTCGCAAGTAAGCACAGAACGCGCCTTAACTTCCTCAACGCCGTGCGCAACCAAATCGCGCAAAACGTCCATAGAAAGCGCATCGCCGCACTTAGCCAAAACTGTTGTGCCGTCAGCAGGATCGATCACATCCGCAGCAAGCAAACGCGAGTATGGGCCACCATCAGCAGCCTTAACAAGTGTCAAGTTGCCGTTTTCGTCGCGATCAGCAATCTTCATCATAAGACCGCGCTTAGTTCCGCAGTCTTCCTCACGAACGATTACTTCCTGAGAAACGTCCACAAGACGACGAGTCAAGTAGCCAGATTCTGCAGTACGAAGTGCGGTATCTGCCAATCCCTTACGAGCACCGTGCTGCGAGATGAAGTATTCCAACACGGAAAGGCCGTCATGATAGTTGGACTTAACTGGTCGAGGAATAATCTCGCCCTTAGGGTTTGCCACGAGGCCTCGCATACCAGCAATCTGACGAATCTGCATCCAGTTACCACGCGCTCCTGACTGAACCATGATGTTCACGTTGTTATCATCATGGAAGTTTTCGCGCATAGCGTCTGCAACTTTATCCGTGCATTCGGTCCACAAGTTGATCAACTCTTGACGACGTTCTTCGTCTGTAAGAAGACCCATATCGTACTGAGAGTTGACTTTTGCAGCTTGATCTTCGTAATCTTGCGCAATCTGTTCACGGTTGGAAGGAAGCACAATATCGGAGAATGCCATTGTTACACCAGACCATGGTGCTCGCGTGAAGCCAAGATCCTTCAAAGCATCCAAAGATGCCGCGACTTGCGCTGTAGAATAGCGAGTTGCGATATCGTCGACGATCTTTGAAAGCACTCCCTTTGGTACCTGCTCGTTTACGAACGGGTAGTCTACTGGCAAAGTTCCGTTGAACAAAATACGTCCGCAGGAAGTTGCGAAAAGTACAGTACCGTCTTTGAAACGCTCTTCGTGTACTACGTCTGGGCAGCCTGGTTCAGGGTCAACTACCTTAAGTTCGCCCGGTTCCCAATTCTTCGGCAGTACGAAATCTGCAGGAACGCGAATCAGTACCTTAGCCTGCATATCAATCTCGTGCTTATCCAGAGCCATTTCAGCTTCAGCAAGCGATGAGAAGATTCGTCCCTGACCTTTTGCTCCGTCAACAACAGTAGACAAGTAGTAAAGACCAAGAATCATATCCTGAGATGGCATTGTAACGGTGTGTCCGTCTGCCGGCTTCAAGATATTGTCGGAAGCCATCATCAAAGTACGAGCTTCAGCCTGAGCTTCTGCAGAAAGCGGAAGGTGCACTGCCATCTGGTCACCATCGAAGTCTGCGTTGAATGCTGCGCAGGCAAGTGGTGGCAGGTGAATTGCTTTACCTTCGACCAGAATTGGCTCGAAGGCCTGAATACCTAAGCGGTGAAGTGTAGGTGCACGGTTAAGAAGTACAGGATGCTCGGAAATAACTTCTTCCAAAACGCCCCAAACTTCGGAGTCTCCGCGGTCAACCAAACGCTTTGCGCTCTTCATGTTCTGCGCGAATCCCTGATCTACCAAACGCTTAATTACGAATGGCTTGAAAAGCTCCAATGCCATTGGCTTTGGCAAACCGCACTGATGCATGCGAAGGCTTGGACCAACGACGATTACGGAACGACCAGAGTAATCAACTCGCTTACCCAGCAAGTTCTGGCGGAATCGACCCTGCTTACCTTTTAGCATGTCGGAAAGCGACTTTAATGGTCGGTTAGATGCGCCAGTTACTGGGCGTCCACGACGACCGTTGTCAAAGAGCGAGTCGACTGCTTCCTGAAGCATGCGCTTTTCGTTATTAAGCATGATTTCAGGAGCGCCAAGCTCAAGAAGTCTCTTCAAACGGTTGTTACGGTTGATTACACGACGATACAAATCGTTCAAATCGGAAGTTGCAAAACGGCCGCCATCGAGCTGAACCATTGGTCGCAAATCTGGTGGGATTACTGGAATTACATCCAACACCATTGCTTCCGGCTTATTTCCGGTAGTTAGGAACGCGTTTACAACTTTCAGTCGCTTCAAAGCGCGAGCTTTACGCTGTCCGGTACCGTTATCGATTTCTGCGCGAAGCTCTTCTGCTGCAGACTTTAAATCGAAGTCTTGCAAACGCTTTTTAATAGCTTCAGCGCCCATGCAGCCTTCGAAGTAGTCGCCGTAACGATCTTCCATCTCGCGCCACAAGTCCACGTCGCCTTCCATATCTCCGGCTCGTAAACCTTTGAAGCGGTCAAATACTGCGTTCAAACGCTGAATCTGATCGTCGTAGCGTTGACGAATAGCAGCCATTTCGCGCTCTGCACTTACGCGCAGCTTGGATTTTACGCTGCCTTTCGTCTCGCCCGACTCTTCAAGTTCGTGCAAGTCTTCTTCAACTTTCTTCGCGCGAGCTTCAATCTCGTTATCGCGACGACGTCGAAGATTTGTAATTTCGGTATCAAATTCGTCTTGCAAGTCCGGAAGGTCTTGGTGACGCTGCTCTTCGTCGACTTTCGTAACCATGTAGGCTGCGAAGTAGATTACTTTCTCGAGATCCTTAGGAGCGATATCAAGTAAGTATCCTAAGCGGCTTGGTACGCCTTTGAAGAACCAGATGTGCGTTACTGGTGCTGCAAGCTCAATATGACCCATGCGCTCACGACGTACGCGGCTGCGGGTTACTTCCACGCCGCATCGTTCGCACACGATGCCTTTGAATCGCACGCGCTTGTATTTTCCGCAAGCGCATTCCCAGTCGCGAGTAGGGCCGAATATCTGCTCACCGAACAGACCGTCTTTCTCTGGCTTTAGGGTACGGTAATTAATTGTTTCTGGCTTTTTAACTTCGCCGTGGCTCCAGCTACGGATATCGTCGGCAGTGGCCAAGCCAATTCTCAGTTTGTCAAATGCGTTGACGTCCAGCACTCTTATTGTCCTGTCTGTGAAATTGTTTTCTAACGTTTCTTAAATTAGTGTTCGTTACCGAATCGTTCGTTACCGAATCACTGGTATTCAGGTTCAACAGCAACCTGGTCTTCTTTTGCGGACGAGTCTGGTCGAGCGCCAATGTTGAAACCAAGGTCTTCAGATGATGAAACTGGATCGTCTTCTTCATCCTTCATGTCGATTGCAACGCCTTCAGCGTTAAGAACCTCAACATTCAAGGAGAGCGACTGCATTTCCTTAAGCAACACCTTGAAGGATTCTGGAATACCGGCAGGCGGCAAATTCTGTCCCTTCACGATAGCGCCGTACACGCGCACGCGGCCGTCAACGTCATCAGACTTTGTGGTCATCATTTCGTGCAAAGTGTATGCTGCACCGTAAGCTTCGAGAGCCCAAACTTCCATTTCGCCGAAGCGCTGGCCACCAAACTGTGCTTTACCACCTAATGGCTGCTGGGTGATCATGGAGTAAGGTCCAGTAGAGCGTGCATGAATCTTGTCATCAACCAAGTGATGCAGCTTCAAGATGTACATGTAGCCTACGGAAATTGGCTTCGGGAATGGCTCGCCGGTTCGACCGTCGAATAACGTTGCCTTACCGTCTGAACCAACAAGCTTATTGCCATCGCGATCAGCAAGGGTTGTTGAAAGCAAACCGTTCAAGGTCTCCGGACGCACACCGTCGAATACTGGTGTTGCTACAGGAGTACCTGGATCGCCGTGTTCTGCTCCTTCAGGAACGTACTTCTTCCAAGCTGCCTTTAGATCTGGATCCAAGTTGATGTCCCAGCCTGCGTGAGCAATCCAACCTAAGTGAAGCTCAAGCACCTGGCCTAAGTTCATTCGAGATGGCACACCCAACGGGTTAAGCATGATGTCAACTGGAGTACCGTCAGCTAAGAACGGCATATCTTCTTCTGGCAAAATTCGGGAGATAACACCCTTGTTGCCGTGTCGACCAGAAAGCTTATCGCCTTGCGTAATCTTACGATGCTGAGCGATGTAAACGCGAATCATTTGGTTTACGCCGTTTGGAAGCTCGTCACCGTCGTCTTCTGCGTCTTCACGAGTGATTTCTTTAACTGCAATAACAGTACCGGTTTCGCCGTGTGGTACGCGTAGCGAGGTGTCGCGAACTTCGCGGCTCTTTTCGCCGAAGATTGCGCGCAACAAACGCTCTTCTGGAGTAAGCTCAGTTTCACCCTTTGGTGTTACTTTACCGACCAGAATATCGCCGGCTTCTACTTCTGCGCCGATGCGAATAATACCGCGTTCGTCGAGGTTTGCGATTGCGTCTTCACCAACGTTTGGAAGATCGCGAGTAATCTCTTCGGAACCGAGCTTAGTTTCGCGAGCGTCGATTTCGTATTCTTCAATATGGATTGAAGAAAGTGTATCGTCTTGCACAAGACGCTGGGAAATAATAACAGCATCCTCGTAGTTGTAACCGTTCCATGGCATGAATGCAACGAGCAAATTCTTACCTAATGCAAGCTCGCCCTTTTCTGTTGCAGGACCATCTGCCAAAACAGTACCAGCTTCAACGCGTTCACCGTCTTTGATAAGAGGTACTTGATTGTAGCAGGTAGTTTGGTTTGAACGCTGGAACTTGGAAAGCTTGTAGCTTGATTGAGTTCCGTCGTCGTTCATTACTCGGATGATATCTGCGGAAACGTAGGTTACTACACCCGGCTTTTCTGCCAAAATTACGTCGCCTGAGTCGACTGCTGCACGCCATTCGGAACCAGTTCCGACTAATGGTCGCTCCGACTTGATAAGCGGCACGGCCTGACGCTGCATGTTCGTACCCATCAATGCACGGTGGCCTTCATCGTGCTCCAAGAATGGAATCAAGGAAGCGCCGAGGGAAACCATTTGTCGTGGAGAAACGTCCATGTAGTCGACAGTGCTTACTGGCACATCGACTGCTTCTTCTTCGTCGACTCGCGCAAGTGCCTGAGTTCCAACGAAGTTGCCGTTGTCGTCAAGATCTTGGTTTACCTGAGCAATAACGTGCTCGGCTTCGCGATCAGCTGTCATGTATTCAACTTCGTTGGTTACGTGACCGTTAATCACCTTGCGATAAGGAGTTTCGATAAAGCCGAATGGGTTGATTCGTCCGAAGGTTGCCAAAGAGCCGATAAGACCAATGTTTGGACCTTCTGGGGATTCGATTGGGCACATTCTACCGAAGTGGGATGGGTGCACGTCTCGAACTTCCATGGAAGCGCGGTCGCGAGAAAGACCACCAGGGCCGAGTGCGGAAAGACGGCGCTTGTTTGTAACTCCTGCCAAAGGATTGTTCTGATCCATAAACTGGCTGAGCTGAGAAGTACCGAAGAACTCTTTAATGGTGGCGTTTACAGGACGAATGTTAATCAAGGACTGTGGCGTAATTGCCTCTGCATCCTGAGTTGTCATACGTTCACGCACTACGCGTTCCATACGGCTTAAGCCTGTACGAAGCTGATTCTGCACCAACTCGCCAACCTGACGAATACGACGGTTACCGAAGTGATCGATATCGTCTACGTCAACTCTCAACTGAACATCTTGACCATCGCGCTTTCCTGGGAAGGTTTTCTCACCAGAGTGCAAGGTAACCAAATATTTGATTGTGGCTATGATGTCTTCGCGGTTCAAGCTGCGATCGTTGTAGTCTGCTTCAAGTCCGAGCTTGCGGTTGATCTTGTAACGGCCAACTCGCGCCAAATCGTAACGCTTCGTGTTGAAGTAGAAGGAGTCGAGAAGATTGCGGCCAGCTTCTGGAGTTGCCGTATCTGCTGGACGGATTTTACGATACAAATCTGTAAGTGCATCTTCTTGCGTATCGATTGGCTCTTTTTCCAAAGCGTCAAGAACAAGAGGATATCCTTGGAATGCGTCGGCAATTTCGTCTTTTGTCATGCCGATTGCGAGAAGGAATACGATTGCAGACTGCTTACGCTTGCGGTCTACTCGCACGCCTAGAACGTCGCGCTTGTCGATTTCAAATTCCAACCATGCACCACGGCTTGGTATGATTTTCGCACCGAATACATCTTTGTCGGATGTGCGATCCTGAGTGCGGTCGAAGTACACGCCTGGGGAGCGCACGAGCTGAGATACGATTACTCGCTCGGTTCCGCCGATAATGAACGTACCGTGAGGGGTTTGCAATGGGAAGTCACCCATGAATACAGTCTGGCTTTTAATTTCGCCAGTTTCACTGTTCTCGAACTCAGCGTTCACATACAAAGGTGCAGAATAGGTGTAATCCTTTTCTTTGCACTCAAGTACGGTGTGACGTGGCTCTTCGAAATATGGGTCGGAGAAGGTGAGACTCATTGTCTCAGCAAAGTTTTCGATTGGGGAAATCTCTTGGAAGACTTCATCGAGTCCAGAAACGTGAGGAACGGTGTGCGTACCGTTTGCCTCATCTTCTGCAACGCGCTTCTTCCAGCGCTCTGAGCCGATCAACCAATCGAAGCTGTCGGTTTGTACGCCAAGAAGATATGGCACATCAATAGGTTCACAAATAGAGCCAAAATTCACACGATCTGACGCTTTGTGCAACTTAATGTCGTGCTCGTCAGCGCGTGCGATGACTTTCGTGGTGTTCGTCGTAGCTTGTTCAGCAGCCAATGGACGTTCCTTTATCACTAGCTAGTTAATTAATCATTGGGAGCTTAGAAATCACAGCAAACTAAAAGCTTTATAAGCATTTTTTGTTCGCGGGCGCCTTCTTCGGTTCCTTGAGTATGCCCGCTATATGACACACCTTATACAGACTGTCTATTTTAGCGAAAACTCCGGACTTATTTGCGCTGCGATACAATCAACACCCGCCCCTCACACGCAACTCACACTCGCGCCACACCAAAATCAACTCATCAACTACGCACATCGTTACTAGCGCAGAACACAATCTGCAGGAGAAACGAAAAACCGGCAAAATGCGTTACTAACGCAGAACGCGTACTGCGCCAATAACGAAAAACCGGCAAAATGCGTTACGCGCGCAGAAAGCGTACTGCAAGAAGAACGAAAAATCGTAATGTGCAGCTTATGAGTAAACTAAATAAGTTATTAGTGCAAAACTTGAGTTACGAGGAAAATATGGATAAAAGCGAGCAGAAGCAGGAAGCCGAAAATCAAACCGCAACAAAAGACGCAGCAGAAACCGCAGTAAATCGCGTTGAGCAAATGTACGAGTACGGCTACAGAAAGTCAAATTACGGTCCCGACGAGCTTGTAACTGATGCTCACGGAAATCCAATTAGCGTTATGGACGCTATGCTTAGTGCCGATGATGCCGCGCGCGCCGAAACTCAAACTCCTCACCTTTGCTTCTACTCCCCGCGCATTCCAGGCAACACAGGTTCCGCTATTCGTCTTTGCGCTGTAACCGGCACGATTTTGCATTTAGTTGAGCCGCTTGGTTTTAATTTGCATGATACAAAGTTGCGTCGTGCAGGCTTGGATTATCACGATATGGCTCACGTTGTTTTGCACCCGAATTTTGATAATTTAGTTGAGTCGATGCCAAATTCGCGAATTATTGCGTTTACTGCGAACGCTACGAAACTTTACACTGAAGTTGAGTATAAACCGAACGATATTCTGCTTTTTGGTCCGGAACCAGGAGATATTCCTGATCCTATGGATATTATGTCCGGCCCGCACGTAGCTGAGCAAGTGCGTCTTCCTATGCGCCCCTCACTTCGCAGTTTGAATCTTACGAATTGCGCTTCTATTGCCGTTTACGAAGCGTGGCGACAGCTCGGTTTTCCAGGCGGAAGGTGAGCACTAACTAAGCCACTAACTAAGCCACACTTCATTCTAAATCGCACCAATCTCTATTTGCATTACAATAGTAAATATGCCAATACCAGCTATGACGCCACGTAAAACGCGCCGAGATGCAGATTCACTGATCTCGCGCAACTCAGCGAGCAAAAAAGCTCGTATGAGTGAAGCAAAACGACGCATGTATCGCCGTCGCCGCATAGCTGTTTGCATAGCTTTACTTCTTGTACTTTCGCTTATAGTTTTTTGCATAATTAGTTTGATTAAAGGGATTTCCGCTATAGGCCATTCGCTTTCTGGAAATCAAGTTAATATTGTGCGGAAAGCTGTGCCAGATCCTCGTCCGGTTGGCACAACTCCTCACTGCAATGCAAAAAATATGCGATTAGAAATTTCTACTAACTCGCAGATTGTGCCTATGGGTGGAGAAGTTGAGATTACGGAACGTTTTATTTATGACGGCACTTCTCCGTGTTTGATTGACGCTTCTGATATTAATGCAGTTCTTACGGTAAGCAGCACTTCTGATCAGAATAACCAAAACAACCAAAACAACCAGAACAATCAAAACAACCAAACAAACCAAACAAATGATCAAACAAATGATCAAACAAATGATCAAAACGCAGTAGGAACGCCTGTCTGGAATTCTAACGAGTGCGCGTATAAGCTGAATCCGTTACTTATGGCAAAAGGCGACAAATACGAGAAAAAGCTTATTTGGCATACGAGTAATAATATTGGCGCTAATCCTAATAAAAATGGCGGAAATAACGAAGCAAAACCTTGCCCTAAAGACGAGGACTTACCTAAAGTCAACCGAGGAACTTACATACTGCGCTTAAATCATAAAACCGTACCTAATTTGCACAGTGACCCAGTAGTAGTAACAGTTAAGTAATTTACTGCAAAAATTAGGATTAATTCTTGAAACTATGCACAGGTGCAGGAATTCTTCCACCTCGCGTAACAAAAGCCTCGCAGCTAGTCTGATTAACCGGAATAATAGGCGCATAGCCCATCAAACCGCCAAAATTAGCCATCTCTCCGACATCTTTTCCTTCAACAGGTATAACACGAACAGCAGTGGTTTTCTGATTAATCATTCCAATAGCAGCTTCATCGGCAATAAGACCCGAAATCGTTGCGGCACTAGTAGCACCCGGAATAGCAATCATGTCAAGACCAACAGAGCAAACGCAAGTCATGGCCTCAAGTTTTTCAATCTTCAAGCAACCAGATTTTGCTGCATCAATCATATTCGCATCTTCCGAAACTGGTATGAACGCTCCAGACAAACCGCCAACATAGCTGCTTGCCATAATTCCGCCCTTCTTAACCTGGTCGTTAAGCATGGCGAGCGCCGCAGTTGTTCCAGGAGCACCGACTTGAGCTAGACCGATTTTCTCCAAAACTTCGCCAACAGAATCTCCTTGAGCAGGAGTTGGAGCAAGTGACAAATCTATGATTCCAAAAGGAATTCCAAGACGTCGAGAAGCTTCTTGAGCTACAAGCTGACCGACTCGAGTAATCTTAAAAGCAGTACGCTTAATTGTTTCGCAAAGGAAAGCAAAGTCTTTTCCTTTAGCTTCGTCTAAAGCTCTGGAAACTACTCCAGGTCCAGAAACACCAACGTTAATTACAGCGTCGCCTTCAGTAACTCCGTGGAAACCGCCTGCCATGAATGGATTGTCGTCAGGAGCGTTGCAAAAAGCAACAAATTTTACGCAACCGTACGAATCATTGTCTTTAGTAGCATAAGCAATTTTTTTAATAACGCGTCCTAAAAGTTCAACACAATCCATGTCAATGCCTGTGCGCGTGGAACCGACGTTTACTGACGAGCAGACTATGTCTGTTTCGCTTAAAGCTTGCGGAAGAGACTCAATAAGCATCCGGTCGGCTGCAGTCATAGATTTTGCTGGAAGTGCAGAATATCCTCCTATGAGGTCCACGCCAATTTCTTTTGCAGCTTTGTCGAGTGAGTGAGCAATTTTTACGAAATCTTCCGGCTTCTTGCACGCAGACGCGCCGACTAAGGCTATAGGCGTTACTGTAATGCGTTTATTTACAATCGGTATGCCGTAATCTAGTTCAATTGATTTTCCTGTTGAAACTAGGTTTTTTGCGAGTTTCGTAATTTTGTTATATATCTTCTCGCATACTTCGTTAATATCGCTAGAAGCGCAGTCTAGTAGGTTGATACCCATTGTTATAGTTCGTACGTCAAGTTTTTCCTGCTCAATCATTGAGTTGGTTTCGCTGACTTCCAGCATATTTAACATGGTTATCTCCCGTACTTACTTCTTCAGACTTACTTCTTGCTTATTTAAACTTACTTTTCGCTTTTATATGCGATGCATTTTCTATATGCGATGCATTTCTATACGCGATGCATTGTTGTGAAAATTTCGGCTCTTTGGCAGTGAATACTTACGCCTATAGAATTACCGACTTCATTTAATCCATTTACTAGATTATCGAATTCATTTTCTACGCCTGAAATATCAACAATCATCATCATGTTAAAGAATCCGTCAACAATAGTTTGTGAAATATCTAAAATGTTGACTTCTCGCTCTGCAAGATACTGCGTAACGCCAGCAATAATACCGACTGTATCTCGTCCTACTACGGTAATAACAGCTTTACTTACTGCCGTATTTTCGCTCATCTTCCCTCCTGGTGTCACTTACAAAATTTAAATTAATTTTGTCAAAATATTTCATAAGCTACTGTAAGCATAACATGTACACTTTGGCAATTTTGCAGCAACGCGCATTTTTGCGCACTTTTACTCACTTTTACTATCAATTTCTCTTTTTTTAAGAAAAATCTCCAGTAATTAAAAAGCACTAAACGTAAGAAAATCTAAAACGTAAAGTTATGCGCGTTCGTGAATATTTTCCATACGTTCAAACACAAGTCGAGGATCGAGTGACTCGTGCACAGCTTGTATAGATTCTGTATTCAAAGCGGCTGCAGCTACAGCAAAACGTCCAGTTTTGGAATTATCAAAGTCGTTGTAGCGTGCATAAATCAGCGCAGCTGTTGCAGCATCACTAGAACCGTTATCGTTGCCGACTGCTTTAACTCCGTCACTGCCGTTTCCTCGAGAAAGCATCATACGCTGTACTCGCTTGACTGGAACTGGATAGAACGCAACACCTTCATCGGCAATTCCATAAGCAACACCAGATCTTCCAGCATTAACAAGAACATGTTTCACGCCACGCTTAAGCAGCACATTCGCACAGCGCACAGCACTACGCTCATCTACAGCACTAATACCAGTTAAAGCTTGAGATTCCGCCATGTCTAATATGAGCGTATCAATACTCTTAAGTCGAGAGAGCACTCGTGGAGCTTTTGCGTCTGTTACAGCGCGCACAATAATCGGACGTTTGTAATTGTCACAAACCCACTCAAGTGACTTTTGTGGAATATTAGTGTCCATAACAATCATGTCTGCGTTTTCAATAATAGAAAGACGTTCGCGCAGAAAATCAACAGTCATATGATCGTAAATACTCATATCATCCAAGGCGAGCAAACGCTGACCTGAAGCATCTCCAACATACATGTATGAAGCTGGCATACAGTCTGAAAGCTGCCTAGAATAACCAATATCCAAACCATTAGCGGAAGCATCTATTTTAAACAGTTCGCCGTTGTGGTCTCCACCGTACACCGACACCATGCTAGTTCGAATATTTAGCCTTTCAAGCGCAACAGCAATGTTACGCCCTACGCCGCCGAGCATGTATCTAACATGTGAAGCATTAGAAGTGTAATCCATCAAATCGCCGCAAGCAATTCCAAGAACATCCATGCTAATGCCACCGATAACTGTTACATAACTCGGTGGTGTTACTATATAACCTTTTCCTCTTAAATAGCCTTTTTTAATAAGATTTGATATATGCGCTGCAACACCGGAGCGCGTAATACCTGCTAAATTGGCAAGTTCCTGTTGGCTAATCATAGGATTTTGCTGAATCCAAGATAAAATTTGTTGTTCTCGTTCAGTCATTTCTTCCTCATCTCGATATCCCTATACAAGACTTACACTTCTAGAATATTCAAAATGTTTAAATTTCGCACGCAAATTAACAAAATAATATACTATTTTTTACATTTAGCTAATTGCTTATAAGAGAAACTCCAGTTCGAGTAAAGTCAAGAACAGCTCCTGCAAGTTCCGGATAAGAAAGAAGAGACAAATCTTTTCCTAAGGTTTCGCTAGCATCTTCGCGAGCATCAGCAATCATATCAGCATCTTCTACAACTCTAAGAAGCTTCAAACTAGAACGTCCACCGGATTGACTATCTCCAAGAACGTCGCCAACATTACGCAGTTGCAAATCTTTTTGAGCAATCACAGCACCGTCTAAAGATTTCTCAACAACCTGCAAACGTTGTTGCGCAAGACTTCCAGGCTCAGCGCATGAAATAAGAAAAGCCCAAGAATTAGTACCCCCGCGACCAACTCGACCACGCAACTGGTGCAATTGAGCCAAACCAAAACGATCCGCATCAAAAATAACTATGCAACTAGCTTGAGGAACATCCACACCAACTTCGATTACTGTTGTAGCAACAAGAATTTGCACCTGACCGGAGGCAAATTTTTCCATAGTAGCATTTTTAGTTTCATCATCGTCTCTGCCGGTAAGTTTAGCAAATTTAACGCCATTAAACTGTGCAAGAGCCTGCAAACGTTGCAATATTCCATTCACAGTGTGAAGCTTTCTAGATACGGAATTTTCTGAATCAGAATCGTATGAAGAATTAACATTTACTTCTTCAAAATCACTATTTTCACTACTATTTACGCTATCTACACTATCTACATTTTCATAATTTTCTTCATCTTCTATATGCGGACACACAACGTACGCACGCTCTCCTGCGTCTATGCGAGCGCGAATATGCGAAAACATTCGTGACATTGTATTAGTATCTTTTTCTTCCACAATGAAGGTTCTAATAGGCTTACGCCCTCCTGGAAGCTCAGTCAAATACGATGCATCCAAATCTCCAAACCAAGTCATTGCAGCGGACCTAGGTATTGGTGTTGCTGTCATAACTAAAAGGTGAGGAGAGCTTGACTCAAGCTTATCGGATACTGCATGCATAAGCGCATCTCTCTGCTGCACTCCAAAGCGATGCTGCTCATCTATAATCACAAGAGCCAAATTAGTAGGCTTAAAGCTGGCGGAAAAAGCCGCGTGCGTTGCCACTATCAGCGAAGGCTCACCGCTTGCAACACTAGCTAAAGCGCGACGACGTTCAGCTAATTTCATTCCGCCGGTTACCATAATAATTTTTACGCTCAGTCCAGCTTTGTAAATCATGTTTCGCAAATTTTGTGCGTGCTGAGAGGCAAGAACTTGCGTTGGTGCTACTAGAACAGCTTGATGGCCGGAGCCAACTGCTTGAAGCATTGCGCTAACAGCTACTACTGTTTTTCCTGAACCGACTTCGCCTTGCAAAAGACGACGCATGGGGTGATTAGAAAGCATGTCTTCTGTAATTTCAGAAATAACTTGCTTCTGCCCGCCTGTTAATGGGAAAGGCAGACTTTTTATAAACTTTTCACGAAGTTCAGACTCACTACATTTCATTGCGGAATCTAATTTTGCGCTATTTCGAGATTTAAGAACCGTAATTTGTGATATAAACGCTTCTTCGTAGCGAAGAGTTTGTAACGCTTTACTAAATAATTGCGTTGAAGTTGGATTATGCAGTTCGCTAAAAGCTTCTGCACGGTGCATAAGATTGCGTTTTGCTCGCACAAATTCCGGCAAAACGTCTGGAATTATTTTAGATAGCGATAAATCTTTTTCTGCAGCATCTTCTGTAGCATCTTCTGTAGCATCTTCCGCAACGCTTCGTTTAATCAAACTAAGAGCGTAAATAATAGTTTCGTGAATATGCTCGCTAGAAATACGAGAAGTTGCGTGATAAACAGGTCGAGGAGCACTAAGCTTTTGCAAACCTTCATCAACGCTTCTAACAACATCATTTGTAATGTTTAACAACGGGTCTGCAATATTCTCATCTGTAATCTCTAATGAATCAACATTATTCGCTACTACTAGAATCTGCGGATGAGTAAATTGCAATCTTCCATTAAAAGCACTTGACATTCCACCAACTACAATAGTTTCCCCAACTCTCAGCTTTGAAGAAAGCCACCTAGCATACCGCATACATTTTGAAAAGTAGATAAGCTGCGCAGAAATCTGATTTTGTGTTACGTTTACTTCAAGTCTAAAACCTCGCCTAGCATTCATTGGCACAATATTAAAAGATTGTACAGTGGAAGAAAACGCAACTTCTTCACCCAACTTTACTTCATCTAAACTCACTACTTTTAGAGGTTTAGTAACTCTAAACGGATAATATGTGAAGGCATCTTTTACGCTTATAACACCAAGAGATTTAAGTGCTGAAACTCGTCTTTTATTGCTTACTATCGAAGATAAAGGGGTATTTAGAGTAACTTGCGGCACTACTAAATTATTCATAACTCCCCCAATCCGTTATCCGTTATTTGTTATCCGTTATCTATTCCAATTCGCGCTTATATAAGACTCTTGTTTAAGGCAATAATATCATCAGACAGATTGCTATGGCTCAAAAACAAAAAGCCCCGAGCACTGCTCAGGGCCTTTACTACTACGCGATTCACGCCTCAACGCGCTGAACCTTGCCAGCCTTAATGCATTTTACGCACACGCGGAGGCGAACGTTTTCGCCATCAACGGTAGTGCGAACCGGCTGAAGATTCGGGCGGAAGGTGCGCTTATTGCGGATATGGGAATGTGATACAGAGAAACCGGTCTGAGGTCCCTTGCCACATACTGCGCAACGAGCTGCCATAATGGACTCCTAATTCTTTGACTTGCAAGTCTTGCGTCATTCAGCCACGCAAATCGCATAAACAAATAAACATGCCTGAACGCACAACTACACAAGTATATCACTCACCACGACAATCACATATCTTATGCGTTGTAATCATAATTTTAATTTACAAACTCTTATAAAAGCTATTATGCAAAAATCGTAAATGATGCAATACTATATATATGTCATATGTATCTAATAATTCTTTGCACAATGCTGTGAACAAAATGACTACAGATTTGTTCACTTTCTCTTACAAGCACATAATTAAGCCACATTTTGTTTTTAACATTCCGCCAGATGAAGCTCACGAGCGTATGCTTTCCTTCTGCAAAGTAAGCGAGCGCATTCCAGGCCTTATGTTCCTTCTCGACTCGATGCTAAATTACACAGATCCTGTTTTAGAAACTCAGGTTATGGGCGTAGATTTTGCTAATCCTTTCGGTTTAAGCGCTGGACTCGATAAAAATTGCGATATGGCTACTGTTCTTGACCGCGCTGGCTTTGGTTTCGAAACTGTAGGCTCTACTACTTCTAGGCCTTGCGAAGGTAACGCAAAACCTTGGTATCATCGTTTCCCTGAATACGATTCAATACTTGTTCACGCTGGTCTTGCTAATTATGGAAGCGACGTTGTTATTGAACGCGCAGAGAAAGCTTGGACTCGTGCTAAGCACATGAATATGTCTGTTTCGATTGCGCGCACGAATGATAATTTGTGCGGAGATCTTCAGGAAGGAATTGAAGATTATCGAATTTCTCTTGAGCGCGCAGTCGGACGCACTTCTATGATCGAAGTGAATATTTCCTGCCCTAACACTATGGTTGGCGAGCCATTTAGCCAACCTGAAGCATTGGATAAGCTGTTTACTGAGCTTGATAAAGTTGAGCGTCCGCAACCAACTTTGGTAAAAATGCCGCTTAATCTTCCAGGAGGATGGGAGCAGTTTAAATCCCTTCTCGATGTTCTTGCTGAACATAAGGTTGATGGCGTTAGTATTGCTAACTTGTGCAAGAATAGAAGCGGCTTAGACGTTCCTAAAGATTTACCTGGTGCACTTTCTGGAGGCCCTACTTACCGCGCAAGTAACGAGCTTATTCGTAGAACTCGCGTTGCGTTTGGCGATAGGTTTGCTATTGCTGGAATTGGTGGCGTATTTACTCCTGAGCAGGCTTACGAAAAAATCCGTTCCGGAGCAGATTTAGTTATGTTTATTACTTCTCTTATGTATCGCGGACCGCAGCAGATTACTACTCTTAAACGCGGTTTAGCTAATTTGCTTAAAAAAGACGGTTTTGACAACGTTTCACAAGCTGTTGGCATAGACGCAAATATTTAAAATTTAAGTAGATTCTATAAAACAAGTTAAGGCTGGGATTCATTCAAGAACCACCAGCCTTAACTTTTATTTAAATTCTTTAATTTCTTATTTAATTACCATCAGTATTTTCATCATTTCCAGCATTAGTATTCGTGGAGTTGCTATCTGTAGAATCATCCTTGCGAGGGAAATTATACTGACCGTACTGATCCTTCTGCTGGCTAAGCTGATCGAGCTGCTCTTTAGCTGCTTCCTTACGAGCATCTTCATCGCGCTTATCTTGATCTTCTCTAGCAGTATTACCTTCTGCCGGCGAAGAGCTTTCGTCGTCATACATAGGTCCTCCAGTCATATACTTTGGATCTGGAGTGCCGTACGTATCATCGTTAGGAATATTTGCATCTTTCAGATACGTATTCATAAACGACTTCCATGCAGGAGTTGCAATATACATACCGTACCAAGTGCGCATCTGACGGCCGTTAATCGTCATATTTTTAAAGCTCTTCTGAACTTCAGCATTACCAACCGCAACGAATGCAGCAACCTGATGAGGAGCAAAACCTGCAGTCAACATGTACTTATCTTCGTTAGTACCAGTTTTTGCAAAAGTTTTACGACCGCCATCTAACTGTGTTGTTGCAGCCTCACCTCCAGGGCGTACAACACCCTGATTAAGCGCGTATGCTACAGTTTGCGCAACTTCCTTCGGAATTGCTTGATGGCAGTGAGCGCTAGGAACCTTCAACTTCTTACCATTTTTATCGATTACTCGTTTAATCGCTATTGGATCGCATGCTACACCATCAGCACCTATTGTTGCGTAAACGTTAGCAACCGTAAGAGGAGAAGCCTGAACAGAACCAATCGTCATAGGAGGGTTAAGAGAATTAGCAGAGTAAACGCTTTCCTGACCTAAAGGCGAATTATGGTATCCAAGAGTTTTAGCAGCATCTGCAATTGCACACAACTTTATTTGTGATGCCATAGCAGCCTGAGTTGTGTTGTGAGAACGTATAAGACCCTGAAGAGGAGATTCTGAGCTATAAAAAGCTCCGGTTGAGTTCTGTACTGACCAGGAACCGAATCCCTTATACTTGGCGCAATTAAACTCAGAGTTGCTATAGTGCGTAGCGTTGCGAATAGGCTGATTAATAGACTTTCCTGCCATCATCCAAGCCACAAGGTTAATTGGCTTCCATGTGGAACCAATCTGCCAACCAATACCACCACCGTCTCGCTCATCTACAGCGTAATTCAAAGCCGTATGTGTAGGATCAAGCCTTGCAGTATCTGTAGCATCATAAATACGGTTGCTACCAAAACCAAGAACCTCTCCAGTTCCAGGTTTAATAGCAGCAATAGAAACTTCGAAACCACTCTTATCGTTTACAGGAATAGTCTCACGAGCCGCTTTCATAGCCGCTGCGCTGGCTTTCAAATCCATTGTGGTATAAATATCCAAGCCACCTTCGTTTAACAGCTTCTGACGTGCCATTGCTGTTTTTCCAAACTCAGGAGAATTAAGTATTTTCTTGGTTACGTAGTCACAGAAGAATGCCGCATCTCCAGCAGCCTGACAACCAATTTTTGAAACTTCATTCTGAATATTTAAAGTACTTTTAAGAGGTGTTGCTACAGCACTATCATGCTCTTGTTTATTAATAAAATTCTGCCTGAGCATAAGATCAAGAACAATATTCCTCTGCTTTTCTGATTCCTTCTGATTACTTTCAATAGAAGGATCATAGTGAGAAGGATTTTTAGTTATTGAAGCAATAGTTGCAGCTTGTACTAGATTAAGTTTCGCAGCACTCGTATTAAAGTATCTGTGAGCTGCAGTTTCTACACCATACAAATTATTGCTACCAAACTGTGCGATATTTAAATATCCTTGCAAAATCTCAAGCTTTGAGTACTTCTTTTCCATTTGGATAGCAATAAGCATTTCTCGCAACTTACGAACTATTGTGCTCTCCGAAGCATGATATTCAGCAATAGGATCATTATCTTCATGAGCTTTAATCATAAGAACGTTTTTAACGTACTGCTGTGTAAGAGACGATCCACCTTGCATATCGTTCTTCTTAACGAATGTTTGCACAAATGCTCGCATAACACCTTGAACGTCTACGCCTGAATGTTCAAAAAATCGACGATCTTCTCGAGCTACCATTGCCTGCTGCATATATTTTGAAATACTACGCAATGGCACAACAGTGCGGTTTTGAGCGTAGAAAGTAGCAATAATAGTTTTCCCATCAGAAGCGTAAAGATGCGTTTTCTGCGGCAAAGCCGTAACATCAAAATCAATACCGTCAACTCTTAAAGAAGGTACGACTGATTTAATAACACTGTTCACTGTCATAACGCCAGGAACAAACAGTACGCTTGCTGCAACACCGCCAGCAACGCATAATGTAATGTACGTAAGAAACAGCGCTAATACGCGTCGAACGGTAAGAGAATTCTTTTTCGGCATGCGACCTATTCTAAAGGTTCGCCTCTACCGTTCAGCGCGGCGAATAAGCATACCGGGTTCGTAAATAATAATTGAACGCCCTTGACGCTTAATCCAACCTCTATTAGCAAAATCCATTAAGGCTTTATTAACTGTTTCTCTTGAAGATCCAACTAGTTGCGCAAGCTCTTCTTGAGTTAAATCATGCTTCACAAGTAAACCTTCATGAACAGGCTTACCAAATCGTGAAGCTAAGTTTAGTAACATTTTTGCTAAACGTGCCGGCACGTCCATAAATACTAAATCTGCTATTCTTTCATTATTTGCGCGCATGCGAGCCGCTAAAACTTGAAGCATGTCTATAGCAACACTTGGATGCTTACCTAACCAACTAAAAAGCGCAGTATGCTCTAACACAAGAAGATGAGTGTGCGATTCCATTGCTATTGCAGAAGCTGTGCGAGGACCTCCTGCTGGATCAAAAACTGGTATTTCTCCCAAAATTTCGCCATAAGTGTGAATACTTAACAACTGCACTCTGTTATCTCTGGAATGACGAACTAGTTTTACACGGCCGCGATCTAAAATATACATTCGGTGATCAGTGTCACCTTCGTTAAAAATTGCTTGACCTTTTTTAAACTCTACTTCTTTAAAATGTACTATAAGCTCTTTTGCTTGATCTACAGGAACTTGCTTAAATAGAGCTGTATGAATGAGCGTCATATTGTCTTTCGAACAGTCGCTCGTCTTAACCTTAGTCATACAGGCCTCCCCCACGCATTGGTAGCTCATCGTCGTGCTACATAAATGCTGAATAACTAGTGCTGACTAACTAGTACACTCGCGAATCATGCAAAACAGTACATTCAGCATTGCTATCTAGCATACAAGTGTAACAGACTAAAACAAAACTATGAAAATCTCAAAACTTTACGATCTTTTAAAAACTTCCGAAAGATAAGGCAGTATTGCTTCTTTTAAGCCCTCACCATCAGGAGACACAAAAAACGGAACTCCATGTAATGTTCCAACGCAATTTTTAACCTCAATAGTGCGCAAATTTTCTACGCTAGAATCTTCCTTTAAATCAAAATCATCTTCAGTACTACCAGCAAAAGTGTATGCGGTATGAGATGAGCTTAGTGCCATTCCAAAATCGCGTATGCAATGCTTTCTAAAGTGATCAACAGTATCGTCAGAATGTAATTGTCTAATAGCAACAGCCAACACACGACCAGGATATTTTCTAATAATATTCGCGTACGTTAAAGGATCCTTCTGACCGTCATCTCCTATAAGCACAAAACGCATATCTGGAAAATCATCCATTAGCTGGCTAGCAAACTCCATTTTGTGCTGAGGGCCGTTCGGAACAAAAGTTTTTGGTCGCGGATCAAGATCTCGAAGCAGCAAAGGTCCCTGCGGAAAACCTTCTCTATCAATAAAATGACGAATTGAAGCTTCAACATTCCAAGGAGATGTAGAAAGATAGAAAAACGGCGAGTCTTCAGAAAAATCTTTAATAGCAGCAAATAATGAAGCCATTCCTGGAACTCTCGAGCGGTGAGCTGGGTTCATAATAAGAAGATTATATGCTGCACGAATAGGCGAAGGCGCTTGAGTTACCATAATAGTGTCATCTACATCTGAAATAACACCAATTGATGCAGAAGAAGATATTGCAAATAAGCTAGATTTAACAGCATCACGATTATTCACAGTGTAAGAAACAGTGTGTTGACCTGCACAAAGCGCTCTTTCAGTTACCAAATCCAAATAACCTGCGCGATCAGAAATGCAGTAATCTACTGAAGATACGCCAGCAGACTCAACCTTATCGTAGGTTTCGCAGTCGCCAACCTGCACTTTTTCAAGCGGTATACCATCTATTGATAACGTAACTTTTACGCGAACTGCAGGAACTACAAGCATTGCGTAAATACCGCGCTTTAATGCAGAATGATGCCCTCTTGCAGGAGCGTATACTGTGCGGCAAATAAGCCTAGCGTAACGGTCAGTTCCATAACCAATATACGGTTCAACACTAGGAAACCAACCAGCACGACGAGCCACATAACTAGCAACGCGCATCCACAATCCAAAAACAGCAGTAACACCACGCCTAGCGCAACGCACTATGTAAGGCTTATTATCAATAAGCTCATCGGGTGCAGGAGCATCAAAAAGAGTAGAAGTAACATGAACAGGTATTGGCATGCTACTTACTCGACGAGCCGTACTAGCTGCACTAACCTGGCTAACCTGGCTAACCTGGCTAGAATCTTGTGAATCCGCAGAACTAGCAGTTTTAGAAAAGAAAGTTTTCTTAGAATTAGACATTAACGCACCGGACCGTCTGGCGTATCGCCAACTACCTGCACAATAGTTCCTCGCGGACAATTATCGTAAATCCAACGAGCATCCTGCTCATACATGTTTATACAACCGTGAGAGCCGTGATTAGCTGGATCTCCAGAAGCTATACCAGCATAATTCCACAAAGCAGTGTGGAAGCCTTCTCCGCCATGATAGTAGCTAACCCAACGCACGTTGTGAGTCAAGTAAGGAGAACCGTCAAAATTAGTTCCGCGCATATCTTGAATATCGTAATGCAAGTAGATGAAGAAAGTTCCGCTATGGGACTCACCTAATCCTGTACGTCCAGTGCAAACTGGGAAAGTTTTTACAAGCTCATCATCCTTGTAAACAGAAGCAGTTTGCGTTGACTTATCTACTACGATTCGCATATCAACAAGATTGCGCACTACACTAAATTTAGTAACTTTAGTAGGAACTGTAATATTCGCATCAGCGTTATTATTAACAGCGTCGGAAATCTTCTTCAAAATATCGTTTGAATACTTAATTTCTATACCGTCGTTGCCTTTGATAGTTGTGAAAATTACTTTCCCATCCTTGTCAACAGCATCTTCCTGATCAACTTTTTGCTCATTAAGTTTCTTAGGCAATTCGCTAGAAAGCCATTTGTCAGCAATCTGCTCGTCTATAGCAAACGAAAGCTTTTTGTGAACGATATCAGCTTTTACTTTAATCCAAGATGCAACAACTTCTTTTGGTATTGTAAAATCTTTACCATTTCCGTTATCTAACTTAATTTTTTTCTTTAAAACTTCGTTTAAAGTGTCAGCAATCTTTTGAGCGGCTTCTCTTTTAATTGGAGCATCCGTACGTCTAGAACTGATTGAAACAGATACTGTGTTACCAGGCTTCTCAATTAAACGCTTAACAGCCTCCCTAACTGGCATAGTTTCAACACTTCTACCAGGAACACCATCTTTAACTACGAAAGATGAAGATTTAGTGTCAAATACTGCAGTGTATGGCATTGCGCGATCTCTTTTATGGACGAACTTATTAACAAGATACGCATCCATATCAGAATCTTCACGATGAGCTTCAAGATTAATAGTCTTATTCACCCACGGCATTAGCATTGTGGCAATATTTGAACGCTTAGCGCTCATAATCTTATCTACTGTAGAAGAGGTATCAACTTTTACACCCAACTGATCTAAGCTTGCTGTAATAGTGTTGCCGCGGTCGTCAGTAACTTTAACAAAAGACTGATAAACTGCCCTTTTAACAGCCTTCTCAACATCATCTCTTTGATGTCCTGAAATGTTTTGAGAAATCTCAGCAACACCAAAATTAACTCCAGGAGCTACACGATCGTGGAAATACCAGAGTGAAGCAAAAAATCCTGCAATCAAAAGAATCACAACAACAAGAACCGAATAGAACAATGCTAAAGCTGAATGCTTAGCGCTATTTTTGCCTTTATAATCGTCCGATATTTCTTTAAACGATGTGGTTGCAGTGTAATCGGCATTGTTGGCTTTTACAATATTCATTGCAACCGTTTCGTCTGCTGCTTCAGCTGGAACTGCATTTGCTGACTGATATTGGTACGCAGGATTCGCTGCACTACTGTAGGTGGAATTATTTACTCCATTCACTTCGAAAGAGCCTGTATCAGCGTAGTCGCTAACATCAGCGTCAGAAACATCGCCTAAATTTTCTTCAAGGCTCTTTTCAGAGTTATGATCATCAGTCATTTTAATTTCCACCATAAATGAATACGAAACGGTTTGTATGAATTTTAGGTTTCATACTGCGCATTATCACAAGTAACTGCAAGTAACTGTGCAAGTAACTGTGCAAGTAACGTTCTTGAAAAGACTAGCAGCAAGATTCGCAACAAAAACTTAGAAGTTTATGATGCAATCCTCCCATACTTAATCTCTGCATAGTGAACGCATGTGAAACACGCACTCGCACAGTTTACCACTAGCGACGCACCTGTGCTAGCACGTCGAATAAGGCTTTTGCAACCTCGTCCGGATGCTCTGTAGCACTAAAATGTCCACAATCGTCGATCTCAGTAAAAGATACGTTACTAGAAGCACTAATTTCTTTAACATAAGGCTTCATAACTGTAGGAGAGCTGGAAGGATCTAAATTACCGCTTACTATCGCAACGGGTGCCGTAATTTTCGCAAGTTGATCAGTTAAATCTTCACGTCCTGCTGCCATTCTCTCACGCCACGCAATACCAGCGGTTGGCTGCTGAGTAATCCAATTTTCAAAACGTTTACAAAAGTCGGCAGTTTTCTTTATTGATGAATCAGTTTCCTTTGCTTTCGCAAAGTGCATAACAGGATCAAAAGTGTGCAACTGCTCGCAAATATGCGCTATACGAATACGATCAGCTCTATGCTCAGCATTATCTGCAGTAGATTTTGTGTCACATAATGCGATTGCTGCAACAGAGTCTGGGAAAAGTTTTTGTATAGCGAGCGCAACGTAACCTCCCATAGAAAGACCAACCCAAAAAGCACGTTTGTACCCGGAATCTAAAATTAGTTTTACGTATGCTGCAGCAACTTTATCTAAAGCTTCAGTGTATGCGCCGTCTTGTGCGATTGCGCCTGTTTGTTCCGAAGAAGGAATTTCACTCAACCCAGCTCCCGGCATATCTGGAGCGAATATTGGAGTATCGTAGTTTAGTGTTCCGGATTTTACTGCATTATCAATAAGTTTATTAAGTTCTTGAGCGCAATCATCCCACATTCTGTGATCAACAGGGAATCCGTGAATAAGAACTATTGGAACTACTTGCTCTTTTTTACTGAAACGATCAGTATTTGCATTTCTGTAAATAGTATTGTGCAGTACCGGCACGCGTGAAAAAGCGGTGATATTACTTGAGCCGCTGTTTTCGTTTGTATTTTTCGCAAGTTCCATATTCGTTAATCTCTTTATTTGTTGATTTTTTAAGCTTTTAAAACGCTACTAATCCTACAACCGCGTAAAGAAAGAAAAAACGATTTTAATCAACTTCTAGAAAAAGAATTATAAAAGAAAATATAAGCTAAAATTACGAAATGCATAAAAGGTACGAAATGTGCATAAAATGTTAAATATTTCATCAGTTTTAACCCAATATTTCTAATATTGTGCAAGAATAATAATTATGCAATATATGCCAGCTCAAGCGACTCTTGTACTCATGGTGATTGTTTTTGCTCTTGTACTAGCACCTTTTATCATCATGATTGTTTCGCGTGTGCTCAAAAAGCATCATTTAGCTGAAAAATTGTCTCAGCGTAACGGTGACTCAGTTCATTACGCTTTTATTATTAATCCTTCAAAACCTCAAGCAGAACAGTATAGAAAAACTATAGAAGAATACTGCGAAGAGAATAATTTGCCGTACGAAATTATCGACACTCAGTTAGATAAAGACGGAAGAGAATGTGCTTTAGAAGCTTTAGATCACGGAGCGAATGTTGTTGTTGCTGTTGGCGGAGATGGCACAGTTAGAACGGTTGCTAGCGCAGTAAGCGGAAAAGATCATGCAATGGGAATTATTCCTATTGGAACGGGCAATCTTTTCGCACGTAATATGGGCATACCAATGAACGATGTCCACGCGGCTCTTAAAGTTGCAACTTCTCATGGGTCAAGAAAAGTTGATGTTGGTAGAGTTGCGCTTTTAGATAGTGTAAACAAAGATCATGCTCACGCGTTTTTAATCATATCTGGAATCGGATTCGATGCTCTTATGATTGACGACACAAACCCACATCTAAAGAAAAATATTAGTTGGCTCGCATATTTTGTAGCAGGTGCAAAACACTTATTTATGCCAAAATATCGCGCAAATATTATTTTAAAGCGCACTGACGGCAGCGAGTATAAAACAAATGGCGTAAATTTCCGCACTTTTATGGCTGGAAACTGTGGGCAAATCCCAATGTTTTCGCTTATGCCGAACGCTTCATACGATGACGGCGTGTTAGATTTTGAAATTATTGACACAACAGGCGGAATTATAGGTTGGGCAAACGTATTCGGTGACGTACTGCATCAAACTTTTACTGGAAAAGCTCAACAAAGTCCACTTTCTACAAATTCTAAAATTGATCAATATCAAGGATTGTGGGCGCAAGTTCAGTTAGAAAAAGCAGCTCCAGTGCAGGTAGACGGCGATATTTTAGGATATACAAAACTGTTGCGTTTCACTGTAGAAAAGCAAGCCTTGTGCGTAAGAGTTCCAGAAAGTAAGTAAAAATACCACCGCCGTGGCAAAATAAAAAATTATGGTAGCAAAAAATGCGGGAATGCCCGCCACCCCAGAAGATCTAGTCGACGTCGACGCTTTGGTTGGCGCTTACTATGATGAAGTTCCAAATTCCAACATTCCAGAACAGCGCGTGATTTTCGGCACGTCCGGTCACCGTGGTTCCGCTTTGAAAACTTCGTTTAACGAAGCTCATATTGTGGCTATTACGCAAGCTATTGCTGAATATCGCAAGAAGGCTGGCGTAACTGGCCCTCTTTATATTGGTCGCGATACTCACGCTCTTTCTGAGCCTGCTCAAAAAACTGCTATTGAGGTTTTGGTTGCTAACGGAGTTCACGTTCGCGTTGATTCTCGCGGCGATTTCGTGCCAACTCCTGTTGTTTCTCAGGCTATTTTGACTCATAATCGCGCAGCCGACGGCACTCAGCGTTTTAGCGGAGACGGCTTGGCTGATGGCATTGTTGTCACTCCTTCGCACAATCCTCCAACCGACGGTGGTTTTAAGTACGATCCTGTAACAGGCGGCCCTGCACCTGCAGACGTAACTAATGCGATTGCAAACCGCGCAAATGAATTGCTTGACAACTACAAGTCAGTTAAGCGCGTGCCTTTCGAAGAAGCAATCAAGTCTGATTTGGTTGAAGGCTTCGATTACCGCGAACATTACGTAAGCGACTTGGCAAACGTAATCGACTTCGACGTGATTCGTTCCAGCGGCGTACGTTTGGGAATTGACCCACTCGGCGGCGCAAGCGTAAACTACTGGCCACTTATGAACGAAAAGTACGGCCTGAACATTGGCGTTGTGCGTCCAGAAGTTGACCCAACTTGGCGATTCATGACTATTGACCACGATGGCAAGATTCGTATGGATCCAAGCTCCCCTTACGCAATGAAGGGCTTAGTTGATCAGCTTAACGCTGGCGCTTGGGATAAGTACGATTTGGTCGGCGGCACCGATCCAGATGCTGATCGCCATGGTATTGTGTGCCCGAACTGGGGCGTTATGAACCCGAACCACTACATTGCAGTGTGCGTGGAGTACTTGTTCGGCGGCGCTCGCCCAGATTGGCCAAAGAATACCGCTATTGGTAAGACGCTTGTGTCT
Source organism: Gardnerella sp. 2492 (assembly GCF_050320365.1). Classification (NCBI taxonomy): domain Bacteria; kingdom Bacillati; phylum Actinomycetota; class Actinomycetes; order Bifidobacteriales; family Bifidobacteriaceae; genus Gardnerella; species Gardnerella sp. 2492. The sequence continues at coordinate 693,815 of NZ_CP186952.1, forward strand.
TCTTCCTTGATTGACCGCGTGGCTGCTTCTATTAACGCTAAGCTTGTGGAAGTTCCTGTTGGTTTCAAGTGGTTCGTTGACCCACTCTTTAGCGGCGAAGTTGCTTTCGGCGGCGAGGAAAGCTCCGGAATGAGCTTCTTGCGCAAGGATGGTCGCGTTTGGACCACCGATAAGGATGGTTTGATTCCTGATTTGCTCGCTGCGGAAATCACTGCAAAGACTGGCAAGAACCCAGCTCAGCTTCACCAGGATCAGGTTGCTCGCTTTGGCGAAAGCTGGTACAAGCGCGTTGATACTCCAACCACTCTTGAGCAGAAGCAGAAGTTTGCAGCTTTGAGCGGCGACGATGTTGAAGCAACTAAGCTTGCAGGCGAAGATATTACCGCAAAACTTACGGAAGCTCCTGGAAACGGCGCAAAGATTGGCGGCTTGAAGGTGACGACTAAGAACAATTGGTTCGCTGCTCGCCCATCTGGTACCGAGAATATTTACAAGGTTTACGCTGAGTCCTTCGTTTCTCCAGAAGCACTTGACAAGGTTCTTGAGGAAGCTACTGCCGTAGTAGATAAGGCTTTAGCGTAACGTAATAATCTTTCGTAAGTAAAGAATCTACTAATTGCGCTGGTTGCAATCTGCAGCCGGCGCATTTTTGAAAGGTTTTGTAATGATTGTTGTTTCTACCGACGGTTCAGCGCTTGGAAACCCAAACGGCTCAATGGGTTGGGCTTGGGCAGATCACACTGACGAGTCTGGCAGCGCTCACGAACACCATCATTCCGGCAACGCGGATGCCGGAGGCGCTACTAATGGCACGAATCAAATCGGCGAATTATGCGCAGTTTTGGAAGCTTTGCGAGCGCATCCTGGAAGCGAGCCGCTAACAATCGAAAGTGATTCGCAATACGCTATCAACTGCGCAACTACGTGGATTCACGGCTGGAAGAAGAACGGTTGGAAGAACTCTAAAAACGAGCCTGTTAAAAACGCTGATTTGATTCGCGCAATTGACGCGGAACTTACTAAACGCGAAGGTTCCGTAAAATTCGTGTGGGTTAAGGGGCACGCTGGAAACGCTGGCAACGAGAAAGTTGATACATTAGCGCGCACATACGCAGAAGATTGCCGAAGCGGCGTGAAAAGCGGATACTTGCCTTTAGAAGGTTGGAAGTCGCTACTTTCTTCGCCTTACGCAAGTGGAACTGACGTTCCAGAAGATGCAAAAGCGCTTATGGAAAATAAGATTTCTTGCGAAGAGTATCATATTGGCCGCTCTGTTGGAGAAGATACGAATCCAGAATTCGTGAAAATCAACAATAAGCAGGAAAAGCAAGAAGCTGAAAATATAGAAAAACCGGAAAGTATAGAAGAAACAGAAAGTATAGAAGAAACAGATAGTATAGAAAAAACAGAAGAAACAGAGAATAAGCCAGAAAACAAGGCGCAAATAAAGCCGCAGCCAGTTAAAGGATTAAGCGTTTCTGGCGTGCTGCAGTTTACTCCTCCACCAAACACAAGCCCAACGTTTAACGGCCAGCCGCGTTTTATTTCCGGCACAATTAACGTAAGCGGATACGTTGAACCAGATGGAACGTTACGATTTGATCCAACCGCCTTCTACCTTTCATAGGTTATTTTTTAATGTAACGCTCCAAACGCGAGAAATCTATCTCGCATTTGGAGGACTATTCGTTGCGTAGCGCTCCAAACGTGCGCAACTTCTCTCACATTTGGAGGGTTTCGATGTATCTGGCGCTCCAAACGCGCGCAACTTCTCTCACTTTTGGAGCGTGCGAGCGTTCTAACTCAGTTCAAAAAATCTGCACGCAGACTAATATGGAAATGTACGAAAATGAGGCACGCATAAAAGCATAAAGCCTCTCCCGCAAATAGCGATGGAAGTTCATCGGCGAACTCGGGAATAACAAAACAAGAAAGCAGGAATAATGGATAAAGCACAACAAGACGCGCTTAAAAAGGCAGCAGGCATTGAAGCCGCAAAGATTGTAAAAAATGGCATGATGGTTGGTCTTGGCACCGGCTCTACAGTGCGCTTCTTGGTTGACGAGCTTGGCCGCAGAGTTAAGGAAGAAGGCTTGAGCTTCACGGGAGTTACCACTTCTCGCCGCACGCAAGAGCAGGCAGAAAGCTACGGTATTAAGATTCTCGACATTAACGAAGTAGATCACATTGACGTTACAATCGATGGTTCTGACGAAGTTGACAAGAATTTCAACGGTATTAAGGGCGGCGGTGCGGCTCTTCTTTGGGAAAAGATTGTGGCTATTAACTCCGACCGCATCGTGTGGATTGTTGACGCAAGCAAGGTAGTTGATACGATTGGCAAGTTCCCACTTCCTGTTGAGGTGATTCCATTTGGCTCCGCGCAGGTGATTCGCAAGTTCGAAAAGCGCGGATATAAGCCAGTTTTGCGTCTTGATGCGGACGGCAAGGAAGTGCGCACCGACGAGAACAACTTTGTGGTTGATTTGCATATGGAGCGCATTGACCATCCGCAGGAGTTGGCGAAGGATTTGATTGAGACTGTTGGCGTTGTGGAGCACGGCCTGTTCTTGAACATGGTTGACACTGTGATCGTTGGCGACCCAAACGGTCCGCGCACTCTTACGAACCCAAATAAGTAACGCAACTAATCGCAACTAAGCGATTGCAAGTAGAGTCAGCATTTTGCTGGCTCTACTTTTTTATTACTGTAACGCGAGTTTTCGTTTGCCGTGGCGCGAGTATCTGAAAATCGCCAAACAGAGGCCCTAACGCAGAGCGCAATCTGCACGAGTGTCCCAAAACAACCAAAATGAGACACTCACGCAGCGCGCTAACTGCACGCGGGTCTGAAGAACGGGATTAAGAGGCCCTAACGCAGAGCGCAATCTGCACGAGTGTCCCAAAACAACCAAAATGAGACACTCACGCAGAACAACGACTGCACCAGTGTCCCAAGACAAGCCGCGAAATAAATAAATAGAGATAAAAAAGCGCCGGAAACCTCCGACGCTTTTAAAAAGTCTTACGTGCCCAAACGTTCAGACACGCATCAACGCATAAGCATAATTACTTGCGCTGGTGACGAGTCTTACGCAGCAGTTTGCGGTGCTTCTTCTTGCTCATCCGCTTGCGGCGCTTCTTGATGACAGAACCCATCTGAAGCCTCCATTCATATGTAAAAGTGTGCAACTTGCCTAATGGTACACCGTTTTAACGACTTTGCTGAACGCAATACACTATTTTCATATCAGATAGCACTATTTGCGCATAATCTCCACGTAAATCACATAGGGAAAGTGCGGTAGAAGCGTTCTACTGATTGTCTAGATCCACTCACCTCAAAAACAGCGGTATCGTTCTGCCACAAGGCTTTAGCACGTCTTTTGTCACCTTCGTCTGAGCGAACAACATAGTTACCAACAGCCTTATCGGCAATCATAATTTTGCCACTAACAATATCGTCACCTTTAAGCGAGTCATATGCAGATTCATACTGCTTGTTCGCAGAATCGCGGGTTGACCATTGCGCAACGGTTAAAGTAACCTCTCCATCAGCTTCGCCAGTATCGTATTTAAGAGTATATTCTTCCAACGGAGTTGCATCGCTCCAATTAGCACTTGGTACCGCGGAAACTCTCGCAAAATCAAGCACACTATCTGGCATAGATTTCAGCAAAACAGTTGCGTTTGCTGGTAAAGCCTTAGCTGGAATTGACGGCGTCTTTGGAGACGATATATGACTTTTAGCTGGAACCACTTCGTGATTAAAAGCCCAACCCGGCCACACGAATGCTGAAATAAGAGCCAGCAATACTATGATACCTGCTGAGGTAATTACTACTAGAAGATTGCGATGAGAAGCTGCATTCGCATCTTGCGTACTCATATTCGACATACTGTTATTCTCTCACATAACAGTGACTCTACTCATAAGCCGCGTTGATTTTGCGAAATACGATTTTTAATAGCAATTCTTGCGTTTGTCGCAGAAGAAAGATAGCGTCTAATCATGGCTGCAAAATCTCCCGTAACTTACTTGTGCTCCGAATGTGGTTGGAGTGGAGCAAAATGGTATGGCCGCTGCCCAGAATGCGGCGAATGGGGAACTGTTAACGAGTTTCGCGAGATTCGTCTATCTGGAGTATCTAAATCAACTCGTTCCGGAAAAACTGTTGCGCGTAACGTTGCGCGCAATGTTCCACGCAATGTTTCACACAACTCTGCTCTCACTAAAACTAGCGCTTATACCAACGTAAATTCTCAAAATAATTCAGATAATAAAAATGTTACGTTTTCAGAAAACTCTTTTATACGCGGTACTTCGCAACTTGACGTACAAGCCCAGCCAATGAGCGCTATTCAAGCGGATGATAGTATGCGTATTCCTACCGGATTTTCTGAATTTGATAGAGTTTTGGGAGGCGGCCTTGTACCAGGTTCCGTAACTCTTATTGCCGGAGAGCCTGGTATAGGAAAATCAACTTTACTGCTTGAAACTGCAGGAAATATTGCTAGAGCACAAGAAAACTTAACGCAAAAACTTTCAGAAGCAAATTCAGAAACAAATTCACAAACAAAAGCACAATATCCTGCTCCCGTTCTGTATATTTCCGGAGAAGAATCAGCAGCACAAGTTAAATTACGTGCGTCAAGAATTAACGCAGTAAGCGATAATTTACTTCTTGCATCCACTACTGATCTTGACACAGTTTTAGCTTTAATCGAGCAGTATCAGCCTATTCTTGCTATCGTTGATTCCGCACAAACAATTGTGTCTAACGATGTTGATGGCATAACCGGCGGTTCTACTCAAGTTCGCGAAGTTGCGAGCGCACTTATAGACGTTGCAAAATCTTACGATATTCCTGTTCTGCTAGTTGGACACGTTACTAAAGATGGTTCTATTGCAGGCCCTAGGACTTTAGAACATTTAGTAGATGCAGTATGCCAATTTGAGGGTGATTCTCAAACTGCTTTGCGCTTACTTCGCGCTGTTAAGAATCGTTTTGGCCCTACTGATGAAGTTGGCTGCTTTGATATGAGCGGCGACGGCATAGAGGAAGTACCAGATCCTTCTGGACTTTTTCTTTCTTCTAACGAAAATCAGCAAAATGATGGTACTTGCGTGACTTTTACTTTAGAAGGTCACCGCAGTCTTCCTATAGAAATTCAAGCGTTGGTTACTAATTCTGCACTTCCTTCCCCTAGAAGAGCTGTTTCTGGAGCGGATGCAAATAGGATTGCTATGCTTACCGCAGTCTTGTATCGTCACGGGAATGTTAATTTGCTTTCGAAAGATATTTACGTATCTACTATTGCCGGAGCTGTAGCTAAGGAACCTGCTTGCGATATCGCAATTGTTGCGTCTCTTGCTAGCGCTGCAACCGGTCGCAGTATTACTTCCTCTACTTGCGCTATTGGTGAGATAAGTCTTACCGGACAAGTTCGCCCTGTTCCTCGTCTTGAGCCTAGATTACGCGAGGCTGCGCGTATAGGATATCGTCGCGCAGTAGTTTGCAGTTCAAGAAAGAAACTGCATATTCCAGGTTTGCAAATTGTGGAAGTTGCAAACATAAAAGACGCGTTGCGTGAATTAGGATTATAATTTATGCTCCTGAATGATAAATTATGAAAATAGTATAGAAATTATACAAATTTCAGCTAAAGTTTAATCTCCAAAAAAGTGAAAATAAAAATGTACAGAAACCTAAAAAGCATGTACAAAATATTGGAAATATCGCATAAGGGTAAAAATGAGCGTTGATAATTTAGGTGCTAAAAATACAGAAAACTCTCATAGCCGTAATAGCTTTGCTCAATGGGCTGCAACTGTTTCACACCATACGAACCGTTCTTTAGCTGGATCTCGCATATATTTGAACGATTTTTCGGAAAAAACTTACGAAAACAGCTTCGTAACATCTGCACAAAATTGGGGAATGATTCCAGTTAATTCTGCTTCAGAAGCAGATTTCGACGGCACTACTTCACACGAAACGTTACGAAATACTCTGGAAGATGCCACAAAACTTTCCGGAAAAGATGCTATAGATTACGCTCAGTCTCATATGCCTGTTACTCGCACTCTTCTTAAAAATCTTACAAACAGTAAAAAGCTTAACTTGCAGGGGCTTCGCATAGCAGTTTGCTTAGTTTTAGAACCAAAAACAGCGGTTCTTTTACGAGAGCTTAAATCAGCTGGAGCTGAAGTTGGAGTGTTTTGCGCGCCTGAAGAAACTGATCAGCGAGTAGCAGATCAGCTTGTTAATGAAGGAATTGTGGTTGAAGCAAATGTTAATTGGACTGCTGAAGAAACTCACCAAGGCGCTTTAAACTTACTTGACACGATTAAGCCGCAAATTATTATCGACGACGGAGCAAGCTTTGCTCGCTTAGCTTCACTAGAACGCCCAGAAATAGCGAAAAATCTTATTGGTGTTGCTGAAGAAACTACAAGCGGAGTTCGCGCTTTTGAAGCGATGCAAGAAGCTGGAAAACTTACGTACCCTGTTGTTGCAGTGAACGATAGTATTATGAAAACCGGTTTCGATAACCGTCACGGAACAGGCGAAACTTGCGTAACAACTTTGCAAAATATTATTGGATCTGAAATTTTTAATAAATCCTGCGTAACTGTAGTAGGATACGGTCCGGTAGGTCGTGGATTTGCTTTACGAGTGCGCGCGCTTGGAGCAAAAGTTATTGTTTGCGACACTAACCCAATAGCAGCTTTACAAGCAGTATTTGACGGTTTTGAGGCACTCGATATTGAAAAAGCTCTTGAAAAAAGCGATATTGTTATTTCTGCTACTGGAGTGAGACACACAATTACTTTGCAACATCTTTGTGCTATGAAAGAAAAAACTATTGTTGCTGTTATTGGCGGAATTGCTAACGAAATAGCATTGGATGACGTTCCCGGTTTTAAACCTATTCCAGGATCTGATATCCGCGAAATAAATCTTCCAAACGGAAAATCTATAAAACTTATTAGTGAAGGAAACGGCACTAATTACACTAGCGGCGGCGGAAATCCTATTGAGATTATGGATTTTAGTTTTGCTGTACAAATAAGCGCACTCGAGTATCTTATTAAACATGCTAATTTAGATTCTTTAGATTCTTTAGATTCGAGATTAAATTCTTCTCTACCTGCAAACATATATCGTCTTCCTGAATCTTCAGATAAGCAGATAGCAAAAATCGCACTTGAAAGCCGAAAATACAGCAGTAGTAGCGCTGTAGAAGATAACGGTTACCACTGGGATCTTACTCGTTTTGCTGAAGAAGCATCATGAAACATGTTTATTACAAAAGGTAAGTAGAATTTTATATAAATTCAGTTTGTATGAACGAAATTTATAAAAACACGATATTTTAGCTAAATAAGCCAGAAATAAACCAAAAAATAAACCAAAAATAGTGAGGAACCTTCAGGTTATGCTTCAAGATCCTATACGTGCGCTTGCGCACCCAACTCCGCTCAATAATGTTACTTTGTATAGTGCTTCAATGGTAATACCTGTAACTGGTCCTATTATTCCAGAAGGCGCTGTTGCTGTAGCTGATGGTCGAGTTGTTCACGTTGGCACAAGACGTTGGGTTTTGGATTCTCTTCGAGATGAAATGTCTGAAGAAGAACTCCATAAAATGCAAGCAAACGAGAAACATTGGCATGGCGTTATGACTCCTGGTCTTATTAACGCTCATACTCATCTTCAATACACGAATATGACTGAAGTTGGTCTCGGAACTTACAGTAATTTCCGCGGCTGGGAAGAGGGTTTCAATGTTGTGTATGAAGATTTGCAGAACCAGCAAAAGCAGAATCCTTGCGAACAAATTTGGAAAACTTCCGCAGAACGTGGCGCACGAATGATGGTTGAGTCTGGAACTACTGCTGCTGCGGATATTGTAACTGATTTGGAAGCTGTTGGTGCTTTAGCTTCTCAGGGACTTCACGGCATATCGTACTGGGAGGTTATGGGTTGGAAGAACGTTGATTGGAAGGAAGCCGGATACTCGGAACTTCTGAGCCGTTTAAGCCAAATGATGAAAGACGGTAAAGTTCCTAGTATAGGAATAAGCCCTCACGCTCCTTACAGTTTGGAAACTGCTCCTTTTGTTGATTTGCCAGATATTGCTCGACAGTTGAATATGCGTCTTCATATTCATTTGGCTGAAACTCCTATGGAAGCTGGAAATCATGCTGATACTCTCAGCACGTATTCCGCACCCGATTGGAATGCAAGCATGTGGTCTAGTTATAACGATTTGAAATCTCATGGCATGACCGCTTCAGCTATTCAGTTCTTGGATCAGCTTGGCTCTTTGGGGCCGGATGTTCATATTGCGCACGGCGTTTGGGCAGATGGAGAAGATAGACGAATTTTACGTCAGCGTGGTGTTGGAGTAGCTTTGTGCCCTCGTTCTAACAGAATTACTGTTACCGAACGCGACGCACCAATACGAGAATACATGGAAGAAGGTAATCTTCTTGCTATTGGCACTGATTCACTTTCAAGCTCGCCTTCTCTTGATGTTCTTGACGATGCTGCAAAAGTTTATGATTTAGCTACAGCTCAAGGCTATCGTAAGGATGATTTAACACATCGTATTATTCGAATGCTAACTCTTGGTGGCGCTAGCGTTATGGGCTTGCACGTAGGACCGCAGCGAATCGGACAAATTAACGCAGGTGCCACTGCAGATTTAGCTTTCTTTGATATTCCTACTGATGCCTCTTCGCCACAAGGTATTGAGGAAACTCTTCACACTTTCGTCCGTCACGGCGCTGGTACTGCTAGAGCTACTGTTATTTCAGGTCGTCTTGCGTACAACAAAAACGCTTTTTAAGCGCAAAATACAAGTAGATTAACTAAATCAAATACGCGCATGGAGGTTTTATGAGCGTCAAATTAGAAGACATGAGCAGTTGGGCTTCTAACGTAGTTAAAAAGCTTAATCTCGAAGCACATCCTGAAGGAGGATGGTACAGAAGAGATTGGCAAGCTACTGAGCTTTACAGCCAAAAATCTAAAATCGAGGCTGATTGCGAAAGTAAAAACTTGTTAAGCTTAAACGCAAATCACTCTTCAGAAAACTGTTCAGCTAGCGAACCTAGACCACTCGCCTCCCTCATATACTTTTTGCTTCCAAAAGGCGACTCTAGCGCCTGGCACAAGGTTGATGCAGATGAACTGTGGCTTTGGCATGGCCCATCTAATCTTATTCTTGAACTTGGCGGATGTGGGGAAAAGCCGTGTGAAGAGGAAAAGTGTACGAAAATACTGTTAGGAGCAGGAATTTCAGACAGCAGTTCAATTTTACAAACACCATGCGGCCACGCTATAGTTCCAGCTAACGTGTGGCAGCGCACAATACCGGGAGATGGAGATACGCTTGTATCTTGCGTAGTAAGCCCTGGTTTTACTTTTTCTGGTTTTAATTTGGCATAAATATTTGTGTAGCGTATTTGCTTAGTACGCTTATTTACTGCGGTTCTATAACAAGCTATAAGTAACTAACATAACGACTCGGCTTTCTATGCCGCTATCTTCATATAGACTTGTTTTTCGCAGCTTGCTGCAAGTACCAACGCACGTAGATGCCACAGGTACCTGCTGCACAAGGTATAAAATTTTAATAAAAATATTGCGATTATCAGCCAATACGCATGATATAAAGGAGAGAGTATGACTATTCGCAATCGTAAAAAGCTGATTAAGAATGCCATAAAGTTTGCTACAGCTATTTTAAGCGTAGCAACTTTAGTAGGCACTGCAGCATGCGGTGAAAGTAAACCTGCTGGTCAAAAAACCGTAGACGCAAATGTTCTAACTATTGGCACTGCTCAGCCTGCTTACGAGCCTTGGATTCACGATAATAAGCCTGAAAATGGTGAAGGTTTCGAGTCAGCAGTCGCATATGCTGTTGCTAAAAAACTCGGATACGATAAAAACCGTGTTAAGTGGGTACGTACCACTTTCGACTCTGCTGTAACTCCTGGTCCAAAAGACTTTGATTTCAATATTCAGCAGTTCTCAATCACTGAAGAACGCAAAAAAGCTGTAGACTTCTCCCCAAGCTACTACAACGCGACTCAAGCTATTGTTGTTAAAAAAGACGGAAAGTTTGCTTCAGCTAAGTCGTTGGCAGATTTGAAGCCTGCTGCTGTTGGCGCAATGGTTGGAACTACAAGCTACGATGAAGCTAAGAAAATTAAAGGAGATATTCAAACCTTTAATGACAATGATGCTCTTGCTCAAGCTTTAAACTCAGGTCAAATTGATGCTCTTGTTATAGATACTCCTTCTGCGTTTGTAATGGTACAAACTGACGAAGTAAAAAACAGTACTGTAGTTGGTCAAATAGCAGGTTCTGAGGATAAGGAAGGCATGGGAATTGTGCTTCCTAAGAATTCAAAACTTACTAAAGATGTTACTAAAGCTCTAAACGAACTCAAGAAAGACGGTACTCTTAAGAAGTTGCAAGATAAGTGGCTTTCTGAGTTTACTACTAAAGTTCGCGAGTTGAAGTAAAACAAAATTTACGCTAATTAATATTGCGTAAGTGCAAAAGTTTCGATTTTAAGCGGTAAATTTAGGTGTGAAATCACTTTTATTTACCGCTTAAATAATTTCAAATAAAGCACATTTATGTTAATTAAACGACTCGAGCGTTTGAAGTACTTGGATGCTCGAGTACAATAGCTAGGGAATGTTCATCGCGTCGAAAGGCTTAAGGCTACCGCCCATGACAGTACTTACAGGCAATACTGCTGAAACCCGCACGAATAAAACAACATCTGCGCAAATCTGCACTACAAATACCGTAAGTGAAGTAGAACAGAGTCGTCGACTTATAAGAAAACAGCAAAACCTGCGTTCTGTGGGAATAAGTATTCTCAGCACTGTTATTCTTATAGGCATTGTAATAGTAGCTTTGGCAATGTCTCCAGGCTGGCCTCGAGTGCGCGAAACCTTCTTTTCGGGCAAGTACTTTATGCTATCTCTGCCACAAGTATTGCAAGGTTTGATGCTGAATTTACAAGTACTTTGCTTTGCTGTTGTTGGAGTTGCTATTTTTGGCACTTTGATTGCTATTGTGCGCACAAGCATATCTCCTATGCTGTTTCCGCTTAGAGCATTAGCTCAGATTTATACTACTGTTATGCGCGGCATTCCTATGCTGGTTGTGCTGTATATTATTGGCTTTGGTATACCTGGTTTGGAAATTTTCGGTCGCATTTCTCCGGTACTTTTAGGCACTATTGCTATTGTTATGAGCTACTCAGCTTACGTTGGAGAAGTTCTTAGAGCCGGTTTTGAAGATGTTCATCCTTCTATGAGAGCTTCAGCAAGATCTCTTGGATTAACTGCTGGCCAAACGGTAAGGCTTGTTGTGATCCCTTTGGGATTAAGAAAAGTTGCGCCAGCTTTAATGAATGATTTTATTTCTATGCAAAAGGACGCTGGTCTTATATCAGTTTTGGGTGCAGTTGATGCTGTACGAGCTGCACAAATTTCTGTAGCTAGCACATACAATTTCACGCCTTATATTGTAGCTAGTGTTGTTTTTATAGCTTTAAGCATACCTTTTATTATTTTGAACGATTGGTACACTGCTCGCTTGCGTAAACGCGAATTAAACGGAGGAACAGTATGATTCCCTCACAAAACGCAAGTAATGAAAAAAGCGCAACCGCAAACGTGGAGTTGAATATGAGTACTTCTTCTGAAGAAAAAAATACGCCTGTACTACGTTTAGATAATATTCGTAAATCTTATAACGGAACTCAAGTTCTTAAAGGTATATCCTTCAACGTAGAACCTCACGAAGTTGTTGCTTTGCTTGGACCTTCCGGTTCTGGAAAATCAACTCTTATGAAGTGCATAAACCTGTTGGAACGCGTTGATGATGGGCAAGTTTGGCTTGCAGATACTGATATTACCGATCCTCGCGTAAACCAAGATAAAATTCGTTCACGCATTGGCGTAGTTTTTCAGCAGTTTAATTTATTCACGCATATGAACGTGATTGATAACGTTACGTTGGCTGCTAGAAAAGTACACAATTGGAGTAAAGATAAAGCTGAAGCTCGCGCAATGGAATTGTTGGAGCGTATAAAACTAAGCAATAAAGCTAAGGCTTACCCAGATCAGCTTTCTGGCGGACAGCAGCAGCGTGTGGCTATTGCTCGCGCACTTATGACAAGCCCTCAGCTTCTTTTGCTCGATGAAATTACTTCAGCTTTAGACCCTATGCTTGTCGGAGAGGTTTTGGACTTGGTGTCTGAACTTAAATCTCAAGGCACTACGATTCTTATGGCAACTCACGAAATGCATTTTGCGCATACTGCTGCAGATAGAATTGTTCTTCTTAGGAACGGTGTTGTGGCCGAAAATGGTACTCCTCAGGCTGTTATGGATGAGTCTGATGATCCAGAAACGCAGGCTTTCTTCCGCTCTTTCCGCCACTAATAAGCTATAAACTATAATGAAGTTTGTTTTGTATAGTTTTGTATCGTTTTGTATTTGAGAATGTTTCCACTCTCAAATACAAAACTTAATACTAGAATACTAGCGTGGATTTGCGTCTGTAATAGCGCGCACTTCTTCAACATTGTGAGCAAGCATATTCTTTAAATCATCAACAGATTCGAAAGCTTGCTGAGGGCGCAAGAACCTTGAAAACTCAATGCAAACGCGATGTCCGTACAAATCTTTCCACTCATCGCACAAAGCATACGCTTCTACTGTGCGTTCCTCAGGATTCTCTCCGTCTTTTGCAAAAGTTGGCTTATTACCAATAGATATTGCAGCAGGCCAACGCCATGGAGAGTGAATTCCTAAATGCAACTCATCCCTACGAAGCATTCCAACGCTAGGAATAAGACTTGCGTGAGCCATACCAGAATCAGCCTGCTTGTCATCAGCGTCGAGGTCAACAACCCAGCCAGCATACACGCCTTCTACAGGCACATAACCGTCTATACGGCCGCCAAGATTTACGGTTGGGAAACCAATAGCACGACCGCGCTCTGCACCGTGAACAACCGTTCCTTCTACGCGATGAGGCTGATCCAAAATTTCACTTGCTGCTTGTACTCGACCAGTAGCAAGCATCCAGCGCACATTGCTTGAACTCCAAGCGCGCACTTTGCGATTAGGAATACTCTTGCTCCAAGCGCGATATTCAGCCTTATTCATACCGTCTGAAGGATCTTGCGGTTCACCATTTTCTTCAGGAGCTGTTGGAACTATTGGGTCTGGTATACGAACCTCACCTGGACCACAATCGTCAACAACTACAAGCTCAAATACGCCTGTAGCCTGAGAAAGCTCTTTAATAGCGTTAATATCACCAGATCTACGAGCACCTAAAGCAGCATCGCTTCCCAAAACAAGCGCTCGCATACCAAGCTTTCCTACCAGCTGTCCTAAGAAGAAGCGGTAAGATTTCGCTGCAAAAGCCAAACTGTATCGCACTACAATAACGTGATCAACTTCCAGCTCAGAAAGTACTCGTAAACGTTGCCTTACGCTTGTTAATGCTTCTGGATCGTACGGAACTTCCGGATCCTGCTCACCAAAATCATCATAAGTGTCTGGATCCTCATGAACTATGCTTGGACGTGGATCAAACATAATAACCACAGAAAATGCGCCATGACGATGCGCAAGGTCTACCGTGCGACGAATCACTTCACGATGTCCAAGATGCATACCGTCAAATACGCCTATGGTAACGACTGCTTTGCGCTCAGCGCTTAGTGTTGGCCAATTAATCATGCCGTTGGCATCTGGTCGAATGTCGATGACCTTCATCATATCCTTACTATCCGCGTGTGCGAGATTATTATTGCAAAATACTAGACTTCTTTATTTTACCAGGCTTCTCGTCTGCCGGAAATACCACAATAGGTTTGATTTGCTCACAATTTTTATTTTTTACCTGTTCTACCACGCTTACAACATCATATTCGCCTGTTAATTCATCATAAGAGTATGCAATTGCAGGATAAGAATCTAAATTATTAAACGAATCAGTAGAATTTAGGCAAATCCAACGTCCGAAACGCAAATCTTGAGCCTGATTTTTATCAACCAAAAAAGTTGGAAGAGTGTGCTCAGCTGCTTGCATCATTGTTAGCAAAGACTTTGGTAAATCTTTTTTAGTATCAAAATTTGAAGGCGGAACAGCTTTCGAACGCTTTTGTACAATACCATTTCTATCAGTAAATTCACGTGTTTCTGAGTTAAGACGCAAAACTTGCGTACTTTTTACAGAAAAATCTCCAATACTTGTGCGTCGAAGTTTTACTAGATGCCCTCCAACGCCTAGCAAACGGCCTAAATCGCGTGCTAGAGCGCGAATATACGTTCCACTGCTGCAAGAAACTGTTGCCATAACGTCTAGTACTTTTCTTCCGCTTACCCCTGTAGAAATAAGCGGATTAGAAATATCGAAACTGTATATGTTTATTTCTCTAGACTCAAGTTCTACAGTTTTGCCTTCACGAGCTAAATCGTAAGCGCGCTGACCGTTAATTTTAATTGCAGAAAATGCGGTTGGCGCTTGCATAATTTCGCCAGTTAAGTTTTCTTTAATAACTTGCTTAATTCGTTGAAAAGTTTTATTTAACAGTTCAGTTTTAGTATTAGAATTTTGCAAATTATTTTTAGAAAAATCAGTCTCGAATATTTCAGAAAGTAACTTATCTTTCGAGTTGATTTTCACTCCCGGCCCTAAGCCAATTACTCTTTCAGACAATACTTCGCCTTCTGCATCGTCTGTAGTAGTAGCCTCTCCTAGGCGAATTACAGCTTCATAGGTTTTATCGTGACCTAGCATGTAATTCATGAGCCTAGTAGCGTAGCCAAAACCAATAATCAACAAACCAGTTGCCATAGGATCTAAAGTTCCAGCATGCCCAACTCGTTTTGTATGCAAAAGATGGCGAGCACACGCTACTACATCGTGACTTGTTACACCTTGCGGCTTATCTACAAGTAGTAGCCCTGAATCTGGTATACACATAAGTTAATTATCTGTTATTCGAAATTTAATTATCTGCTTCAGATTCAGTTGAGTCATCAAAATCGTCGTCTTCGAAGTCATCGTCTTCGAAGTCATCGTCTTCGAAGTCGTCATCAGTTTCTTCAACTTCGCGAGGCTTCTTATACGGATCGACATCTCCAGCATACTGAGCATTTTCGCGCGCCTTAGCTAATTCTTCATCTCGTTTTCGAGCAGCTACAAGAATATCCTCAATTTCGTGCGCTTCGCTAGGGACTTCGTCATACACGAACTGCAATTGCGGCGTCAAACGCAAGCCAGCTTTAGCACCAACAAGCGAGCGCAATCTGCCGTGAGCCTGCTGCAAAGCCTGGGCTGCACGCTGACGCTCACCCTGCTCTTTTCCTTCGTGACCAAGTTGCGTCCAATAAACTTTTGCAATCTGCAAATCGTTCGTAACACGCACTTCTGTAATAGTTACGCTAGAAAGACGCTTATCGTGCAAATGCGATTCCATATTAGACGCAATAACACGTTGGATTAACGCCGCTATTTTCGCAGCCCTAGGATTTGTTCCTGCCATAATTACTTACGCTCAATCTGCTTCATTTCAAAGGTTTCGATTATATCGCCAAGCTCAATGTCATTGAAGCTGCCGAGATTAATACCAGCCTCATAACCTTCGCTAACGGACTGCACATCATCCTTGAAACGACGCAAGCTGGAAATTTCCAAATCGTTTACAGTAGCAACACCGTTGCGCAAGATACGGCACTTTGTACCGCGCTTGACTTCACCGTCTTGAACCATAACGCCGGCAATATTGCCAAACTTGGACGAGCGGAAGATTTCGCGAATCTCAGAGTGAGAGGTGACAACCTCTTCAAATTCTGGCTTAAGCATACCCTTCAAAGCAGCTTCAATATCTTCGATTGCCTTGTAAATAACCGAGTAGTACTTAACTTCCACGCCTTCGCGTTCAGCCAAATCAGCAACCTGACGGTTTGGACGCACGTTGAATCCAATAATCACAGCCTTATCGACAGTTGCCAAGTTCACATCATTCTGAGTAATTGCACCAACACCACGGTGAATAACCTGGATTCCAACTTCTTCAGAAACCTCAATCTTCATCAAGGAATCTTCCAAAGCTTCCACAGAACCAGAAGAATCACCCTTAATAACGATGTTCAGCATATCAACTTCAGACTTAGCGAACTGTTCCTTAAGGCTTTCAAGAGACACAACCTTGCGGCGCTTAGCAAGCTGAGCTGCACGTTCGGTAGCTGCACGCTTCTCTGCAATCTGACGAGCAGAACGGTCGTCAGAAGTCACCAAGAACAAGTCGCCAGCGGTTGGAACTGAAGTCAAACCAAGCACCTGAACAGGCGTTGAAGGAGCTGCATTCTGCAAATGCTTACCATTTTCGTCGAGCATTGCACGCACACGACCGTAAGAAGTGCCGGCAACAATAGAATCACCAACGTGAAGAGTGCCTTGCTGCACAAGCACAGTAGCAACAGCACCACGACCCTTATCGAGTCGAGCTTCGATAGTTGCACCGCGAGCGTCCATATTTGGATTTGCTTTAGGATCAAGCTCAGCGTCAGCAGTCAACAGCACAGCTTCAAGAAGCTTATTGACGTTCGTACCCTGCTTTGCGGAAATATCCACAAACATGGTGTCGCCACCGTATTCTTCAGCAACTAAACCGTATTCAGTAAGCTGACCGCGCACCTTTTCAGGATTAGCACCTTCAACATCAATCTTGTTTACAGCCACAACAATTGGCACGTGAGCCGCTTGAGCGTGGTTAATTGCTTCAACAGTCTGAGGCATAACGCCGTCATCTGCTGCAACAACAAGAATTGCAACGTCCGTAAGCTCAGCACCGCGAGCACGCATAGCAGTAAACGCTTCGTGACCTGGAGTATCGAGGAATGTAATCTTACGAGGCTTTCCTTCAAGATTTACAGTCACCTGGTAAGCACCAATTCGCTGCGTAATACCGCCGGCTTCGCGATCAATAACATTCGATTTACGGATAGTGTCAAGCAAGCGAGTTTTACCGTGATCAACGTGACCCATAACGGTAACAACAGGCGGGCGAGGCTGCAAATCGTCATCTTCTTGCAACTCTTCTTCGTCCAAATCAATATCGAACTGCTGCAAAAGAGCCTTATCCTCTTCTTCTGCAGAAACAATACTGATATTCCATCCGATTTCTTCACCCAAAATCTGGAATGTAGACTCATCCAAAGATTGTGTAGCAGTTGCCATCTCACCCAGGTGGAAGAGAACAGTTACCAAAGCTGCTGGATTCACATCAATCTTTTCTGCCAAATCAGAAAGAGTTGCGCCCTGACGCAAGCGAATCGTAGCACCGTTCCCGGAAGGAATACGCACGCCACCAATAACTGGTGCTTTAAGCTCTTCGTATTCACGACGCTTTGCTAAACGATTCTTACGAGCCTTAGAAGACTTGCCTCCCTGACGTCCGAATGCGCCTGCTGCTCCTGCGCGACCGCGACCACCGCCGCGCGATGGGCCACCATTTGGCGCACCTGCAGCCGCAGCCTGGAAGCTAGCGCCTTGTGCTCCAACAAAACGAGATTCAGCTGACTGACGAGAATTGGAACTTCCAGCATTTGAACGATGCGAACCGCTCCACTGACCGCCTTTTGCTGCTCCAGAACGACCACCGCGACCGCGTCCGCCGCGTGCGTTTCCATTACCAGAGTTTCCTGCACCAGCTGCAGCACCCTGAGCGCCTGAACGTCCACCACGACCAGCTTCTGCGCTGCCCGGGCGTGACATTGGATGAGGGCGAGGAATATCACCAGGAGTAGGTGCTCGCATACCCTGCTTGCGACTAAACGGATTATTACCTGGTCGTGGCGTACCAGCGGCACCCTGCGCTCCTTGATGAGGACGAGGGCGTGGCGGCATCTGCTGAGAACGATCAGAACGACGCTCAGAACGTTCCGAACGATCAGAACGCTTAGAATCACGAGATGAATTTGGTGTATGAGCACCAGCATTGCCAGGATGCTGTGGACGAGGGCGAGCGCCAGCACTTGGTTTAGGAATATCATGCTCACGTTCAGCAGATGGCTTAGCAGAAGCGTTACGAGTGGATTGTGCAGGCTGCGCAGGATGGTTTACTACTGCGGTAGGCTGTGGCTTTGCTTTAGAGTTATCAGCTACCGGTTTAGCAGTTGGCTTAGCAGTTGGCTTTGCTGCCGGTTTAGCTGCTGGTTTAGCAGAATTTTGATCATTTGCTTTTGCTGATTTCATGCCGTCTGCTGCCAACGCAGTTTGCAAACGACGAACTACTGGAGCCTCAACTGTAGAAGAAGCGGACTTTACAAATTCGCCCATGCTCTTCAAACGCTCCAACACGGTTTTACTGTCTACACCAAATTCTTTGGCCAGTTCGTACACGCGCTTTTTTACCACTCAGTGTTCTCCTCTATTTGTGGCAGCGCTTAAGTACGCAGCCACGTTACATTATTGCGAGTCTATGCATTACTACGCGATATCTCATCGTGCGATATCTCATCGTGCGACCATGATGTTGTACCTCGTCTCTATCTAACCGTAAACAGGCATAGAAAAGCTGCGGACGGCTAGAATCCTCTTGCAAGCATACTCGAAACATAGGATTGCCGGGAGTGTCGTTTATATTAACTAATTTCTTGACTATCGCAACAAAAAGCGTCGAAGTAAAACATACTCCGACGCTTAGTAAAACAATCAGCTTAAAGAAACTGCAAAATAATCTAAATCATTCAGCAGAAGCAGATGTATCAGCAGCCTGTTCCTGCGCAGCTTGAGCCGCAGCAACCTTCTTAGCATGCTCTTCAGCTGATTCAATACCAATCTTCCAGCCCGTAAGTTTAGCGGCCAAACGAGCGTTCTGACCTTCCTTACCAATAGCAAGCGAAAGTTGAGAATCATGAATAAAAGCAATAGCAGTCTGATTCTTTTGGCTCACAACATGCACCTGCGTTGCAGTAGCTGGAGAAAGAGCAGCAGCAACAAACTTCGCTGGATCGTCAGACCAATCAACAATATCTATTTTTTCTTGGCCTAAATTCTCCATAACAGCACGAACACGAGAACCACCAGGACCAATCAAAGCACCCTTAGGATTCACACCCTCAGTATTTGCACGTACTGCAATTTTTGTACGAGCACCAGCCTCACGAGCAATAGCCATAATCGAAACTGCTCCAGAAACCAACTCAGGAACTTCACGCTCAAAAAGACGACGAACAAGTTCAGGATGAGATCTAGAAACTACGATTTCAGGACCACGAAGACCACGTGCAACATTCACAACATAAACGCGAATACGCTCACCATGACGGTAACGTTCACCTGGAACTTGCTCTCTTCTAGGCAAAATTGCCTCAACGTCACCAACAGCAACATGAATATTAGAAGGATCTTTAGCATCCTGCTGCACAATACCGTTAATCAGCTTCCCCTTTTGGCCAGAAAACGCGCCAAATACGCGATCATCTTCAGCCTTACGGAAAATCTGACTAATAACTTGACGTGCTGTAGCAGCAGCTAAACGACCAAAATCGTGAGGAGTATCATCATATTCCTCACCTAAAGTTGGCGCAGGATGAGGATTATCCTCAGTAGACTCTCCTGGTATTTCATCACGTGCCCATACCGTAAAAGCACCAGCACGCTCATCCAACTCAACACGAGCGTGCTTAGCTGGATGAGAAGTCTTCATATACGCAAGACGCAAGGCCTCGGCGAGCGCCTCGTCAAGCTCTTCGGCATTAATCCCCTGCTGAGCCGCAAGCTGATGCATTCCCGCCAAATCCAGTTCCATCGCGCACATCCTCCCCATTTAAATTCACTTATAATTATGATTATTAATATATTGTCCAAATAAAACCAACGAGAACAAACAATATACGTTAGCTATTAGAACAATCACACTACGGCATGTGGTTTAAAAATGCAACACCACATTGGTCATAGTGATTGACTATTTTAGTTTATTATGCAGACACTTCTTGTTTTCTTTAGAGCTAAAAATATGAAGACAAAGCACACTATAAAAATGTCATCTGCACTTATGCTAATCGCTCTTATTATGGCAATGTGCACAGCTTGCGGAGGAATTAAATCTTTGCAATCTGTACGAATAGATCAAAACAGGCACACTACTATTAAAGAAAACGGTTGCGCAAAAGCATATAGGCTAGCGCAAAAAGAACAAAATAAAATAGATGATGCTAGAAGAAAACAAAGCACGGAAAATAATAAGAATTTAATAGATACTAATACTCTTAAAAAAACTTCAGAAAATTGGGATACAGTTGCGAAGAAATGCCCAACTAGATTGTCTGAAGCAGTAACTTATAGCGTTCAAGACAATTGGCAGTATCTTCAAGAAAGCGGCCAAATATCTGATAATAATATTATAGAAAACGAGCGTGAAGCATACTATAAGCTACTTGAAGTAATGCAAAATAATGAGAATGTACGATGGACACATAATCCATTAGCGCAAGCTGCCGTAGCAGAAGACAAACTCTCATTCATACTTCAAACATTGGCAGCTAAAAAAGATAAAAATATGTCACTAAAATATAGCGATATGGCTGCAAGTAACGCAAATGCTCTTATGCACGCAGCTGGAAATGGCGCAGATTTACGCGGAAAAGTTTACGAAATACCGCAGCAAGCTTTACAAAGTGGTATAGCAAAAGATATAGCAAGCGGAAAAGATTTGCCGATTGCGGCAATAGCCTATATGGATTGCGCAAGAGAAGAACTCGCTGCTTTTAATCAAGTAATAGTTGTTGAAGAAAATAATCCAAAAAACGACGCAAAAAATAATAGCGAAACAAACTACGAACACTCTACTAATCAAGCGAATAATGATTTCAAAGACGCGGTAATAAAACTGATCACTTCACGCTTATTGCGCGCTTACGAACTCGGATATCCTACAGACGCAAAATTAGTTTTGAAGTAAGAAATTAAAAAGTTGACTACACAAAACTAAACTTTTGAAACATATTAACTTCTTGAATGTATTAATGTAGCTATATACTTTCAAAGACGCATGAACCTTGTTGTTATGCTATTGTGCAGCGCAAAACAGTTGCGCAGTAAAACAAGATTGATCGCTCATATCACCAAAATACATGTCAAAACTCTATATACTGGGAGGCAATAATGGTGACTATGAAAAAAGCAATAACTGCTTGCTTAGCCACTGTCATGTTGTTAGGCTGCTCCTCATGTGGTTCAAGCTCCATGAACTTTGGTAAAAAGTAAGTCTAAACATTCAGGCACCTGAAAAACTCTTGAAAAAGGGTGGATGGATTCAAACTATGGAAGCTGCTTTCAGCCAAGAGAATCCAGGCGTTTCGTTTAAAAATACACCTATCAAGCAATTTAATGATCCAAATTCGTCTTCAGGTAATAAGAATTCTTCAAAAATCTCAGCCGACGTTTTTCTGTTCCAAAGTGATAGAACAGGTGACTTGGTTAAGTCAAAAATTCTTGGCGAATTAAGTGAAAAAAGTGAAGAGCAGATCAAAAAACAGAATCCTCTGCCATTACTTAACTCAGTATTAGAGGTTAACAAGTATTATGGCGTGCCGTACACAAGTGATGCTTGGTTTATGTACTACGACAAGTCTAAGCTCTCAAAAGATGATATGAAATCTCTCAACACCATATTGGAAAAGCAGAAAGTTGCTATCAATCTAAGGAATAACACCCTTCTTTCAAGCTTCTATTTTGATTCATGCATTACTTTCCTTCATTCTAACCCAGGAATGAATAATACAAATGGTTCAAGCTCTAACGAGAACTGTACTTCTATTACTAAATTCCTTAGAGTCCTTTCTAATCAGCCAAACTTTATTAATGCCGTAGAGGATACCGGTATTAATGCTTTAAAGGATGGAAGCGCTGCAGCATATTTCTCTGGAATTTGGGACGCTAAAGAAGTCAAAAAGATTTTAGGTAAAAACTTTGCTGCTGCACCATTGCCTAAAGTTCGCACGGATATGATTAATGACTCCGAAGAATATGTTGGCGAACCAGTCGAGTATCAAATGAAACAAAACGTTTATTCTCAAGCTATTGGCTATAATGCAAATTCAAAACATCGCGACTTAGCAGAAAAATTCGCCGTATTCCTTGGATCGACTCAATCCCAGAAAAAGGCGTATGAACTGCAGCAAATCGTACCAAGCGATAAATCTTTGAAGAGTTTCGTAGCTAAAGATCCTGCCACAAGTGCTCAAATGCAAACTGTGGAAAAAGCTTCAATAACGCAACCACTCAGCGATGACGAGCTTCACACGATTTCATACACTTTCTATCATCTAGGTGATTCACTATACAGAAAGAGTACTGATGAAAGCATCTATGAAATGACGGAAAACATTGAAGACAATATGAATGATCAGCTGTTAAACAAATCAAAAGAAAACTCAAATGATCAATAGTCTTGTATAGCAAATTTAAACAGACAAATAAATAGAAACTATCAACCTAATTAGCTGTATTAACAATAAAATAACCTTATTGTATTGCTCAAAACTTATACATAACGTTATTTATACATGAACGAAAGAAGGCTATTATGAAGCGTTTTACTAAAGCACTTCTGACCTTCGCATGCGCTGCAAGCATTGTAATAGGGATCCCTGCTTTTGCGCATGCTGATGAAGGGGACGAACAAGAGCCAAAACCAAATGTTATCTCATCAATGATGGACATAGACAAAGACTCAAAATACAGATACTGGCTAGGGCAAAATGACGCTGCAAAAATCAGTAACGTGAAAGTTACAGATATCGCAGCTCACAGCGCAAAAGTATCCTTTGACTATGAACTCTTTAATGTCAAAGATCTTAAGAGGCTTGCTTTCATTGTTTCCGTAAGGAAATACTCCAAAATAATGGTAACTGCAGATACTCTTTTAGGTCGTTCGTTATCTTACGATGAGGGTGATATTGATCCTCCTGATCCTCAAGATAACAAAACAGACGAAGATAAGAAAAAAGATTCCGAAAATGGTGATTACATTCCAAAAGAGTTTAATATACATTTCTTTAGCGATACACCTGGAGGATATGTTCGCGGACTAGATTACTACAACTACGATTTTGCAAAGAAACTTCCAACAAAGAAAAAAGGACATGCGCAAGTTATAGTCACCACTAAGCCAACAACTACATACACAAATACGGAAGGTGTTGGCTATGTAGATGGAGTAGTTCGTGTTGAAAATGGCAATATAAAGAAGCCTATTAAGCCGTTTACTAGCACACCAGAATTAATACGTTTGATAGCTAAGCAGGTCGACAGCTTTGATGGTAGTAATAGAGACAAGGCCATAGATATTGACGTTAGCTCTACTTATGTTGGTCTTCATGCGGATTATAAAGACGGTACCTCAATCTACTTCAACAACAATGCTGTACAGGTGCCAACCTTTACGACAACGAAAAAAGATCCGCCGTCACAATGCTCACTTGGAAAAAACAAAAAAGATTCCAACAAAAATGGTAAAGATGGCGATAAGGAAACTGCTAAAAACGCATCAGGAAAAACTTCTGGCATACTGTTGATGGTGGAGCACACTTTCAAAAAGAACCCAGCGTTGTTTATTATTGCTGTTCTAGTGGTAGTGGTGCTTGTAGCAACATGCGTTGTGACCCTGGTAAGACTCAGCCTGGTCAGGAAGAGAACTATTGCCAATAAAGCAGCTGCAGGAGCTGACGGAACTGCAGACGCAGAAGGTGCAGCAGACGCAGAAGGCACTGTAGACACTGCAGACGCAGAAGGCGCAGAAGACATAGCAGAAGGCGGTGCTGAAGTAGACGCAGCTGAAAATGGTGTAACTGCAGCAGACGCTTCTGAAGGCAACGCATCTGAAGGCAATACAGCTTACGCTGATTTACCTGAAGGCGGTTTTGATACTCCGGCAGATACTGAAGCTACTGGATATCCAGAAACTACTGCAAATACTGAAGCTACTGGCTATACGGAAACTCCTGGCTATCCAGAAACGCCTTCAACAAACGAGCAGCCAGAAGCCTAAATTAGCTACACTGCTCAATAACAAGCGATAATCCAAGAAGGGCCTACTACGCAATAGCTAGTAGGCCTCTTTTATATTCAAAATAGATATATATGCTAGTAAAGATAAATATAGTCAAAAAACGTAGTTTCTCTGATGTCGCGCGCTTGAATACGGCATAAACTGCTTACACGCTTGCCGCCCTAGCTCTGCACTTTATTCGTTACTAGCGCAGTACGCAAACTGCACTAACAACAAAAAAGCTTCAAGCGCAAACTACGCAATACACCCAAAACCAAAATCCTTCATAACAATTCCTCTCAAACAAGCTGAAAATCAGCAAATAAAACAGAATGCAACTATGCAATCCTTACGTAGAAGGGTACCCCTCCCCCAGACGCAAATCATACTTCCTCAAACACAACTCACTAAACCCAAAACGTATTTTTTGTACATCGTATGTACAATTTTTTGTACATTGAACGTACAAAAACCACGACTTTTATGTATACTTATCTTTATGAGCGCATATTTTCCTAGACCAATTGCTGACACTATTCTTCAAGCAAAACGAAAAGTCGTAATTCTCGAAGGCGCAAGAGCCGTGGGTAAAACTATGATGTCAAAGCGTCAACTTGTGCCTAAAGGCTTCTTTTACGTAAGTCTCGCGGATGAAAATACGTTTGCGCTCGCCTCAACAGATTTGTATGGTTGGTTAAAAAATCTCAGTACTCCAGTTGTTATTGACGAAGCACAAAGACTATCAAACTTGCCGCTTGCAATAAAAGAAACAGTAGACAATTCAACAGAAAACAGTCTGCAGTACGTTTTAACAGGCAGCGCACTTATAAATCGCAATGGACTAGACGGCCAAGATCCTCTCGCTAGACGCGCTCAACACTTTACAATAAGCCCATTTACACAGTGCGAAATTAATCAAAATAATACAAATATAGTGGATAGTCTTATAGAAAGTAATCCAAATCTTAAATATGAAAAAGAAATAAGCAGAGAAGAAATATACAGAATGATGGCTGCTGGCGGCTTCCCAGAATACCATCAATCATACGATTCTTACGAAACTTGGGTACGCGAAGAACTTGTTGAAAGCGATATTCTTGCAGTATTAGGAGATACTATTCTTCCGGGAGAACGATTAGACAGAAGCATGGCCGTTAGCATACTCAATAAGTTGCTGTGCTCTCCCGGCGGAATTCTTAACACGAGTTCAATAGGTCAGGATCTTGCTTTAGACAGGCGAACAATTGAACGTTACATTAGCGTATTCTTACGCAGATTCTTAATAAACGCTCTACCGAATATAAAAACTGCGCCAAATCGACAAACTTTTGCTAGAGCAAAAATACATCCGATTGATACATCTTTAAGCGTTCAAACAATGATTAGCAAGGGGCATAATCCTTCGGAAAATCCCGTTATGTATGGGAATTTGCTAGAGAGTTTTGTTGTGAATCAGATTATGCCTGCTGTGCAATGGTCTAAAACGCATCCGGACTGCTTCTACTGGCGCGAAACTGGTAGCAGCCCTAAAGAAGTTGACCTTGTGTTAAGTTTCCGCGGAAGCTTAATCGGTGTGGAAGTGAAAAGCTCGAGCATGGTGAATCGCAACGATTTTAAGGGGCTTGTAGCTCTTGCACAAAAACCTGAATTTAAGCGTGGATACGTTGTATATTTGGGGCAAAAAATTATGCAGTGGGCGGATAATTTGTGGGCAATACCGCTAAGCGCACTGTGGGAAGACAGTGCGTTTAACGCTGAGTAAAAACGGCACTGACTGTTCAACCGTAACGAAACTACCTCACGAACGCGCTGCAATTTATACGTTACTCGCGCAGTACGCAAACTGCACTAGCGTCTCATTCTGCCCGTTTTGGGACACTCGCGCAGTACGCTTTCTGCACTAACAACAAAAAAGCTTCAAGCGCAAAAAGCAACTTGAAGCTTGATTAATTCGCGGATGAAGCGAGATTCGAACTCGCGGAGGATTTTACCCTCACACGCTTTCGAGGCGTGCTCCTTAGACCGCTCGGACATTCATCCACTTGCGATTTGTCACAACAAAAGCGTGCACAAACGCAACTTTTCAATTGTAAACCATGCTGCGAATATAAATTTATGGCGCGTTGAAACGCTACAACTCGGCAGAATCACGGCGAGCGCGAATCTTCTCAGCTCGCGCACCTAACTCACTATCAGGCGGATATGCCACATACTCAAGAGTTAAACCTTGAGGCGCAATCGGACCAGTTGACCCCTCACGAAGAGGAACACGTATTTTTTGAGAGAACCACTCAACACTTCTTTTCCCACTACCCACCTGTACGCAAGCTTGTACAAGAGAACGAACCATATTATGAGCAAAAGCATCCGCAACAATAGTAAATTCAAGTAGGCCATGCTCAACTTGCGGAACGCATCCTGTACTAAGCACGTTGCAAGTCGCATCTTTTATACGAACCCAATTTGCGCTTTTAACATCTCGTATAGTAGTACCGCCAGGATTTGGACGAGCAAAAGAACCAAAATCATGCAAGCCAATAATCAGGCTTGCAGCATCGTTCATAGCATCAATATCGAGAGCATTGTCAACATGAAAAACAAAATTACGCATACGAGGATCAACTACTGAATGTGCATCAGCTAAACGGTACACATATGTACGTTCAAGAGCAGAAAATCTAGCATCAAATCCTTCTGGAGCAACACTCACACTATGTATGCAAATATCTTCCGGAAGAACATGACGTAACCTATACTCTAGCGCCGAAACGCAATCAAGTCCTGTGTGGCCTACACAGCGAATCAAAACGTCTTCAGAAACGTCAATATGACAAACCTGGTGTGAAGCATGCACTCCTGTATCAGTACGCCCAGCAACAGTTAAGCGCAAAGGTTCTTCAGCGCTTGAAACCGGCACTCTTAAAATCTTATGAAGCGCATCTTCTACTTCTCCTTGCACAGTACGCAAAGCAGGCTGTTTAGCCCAACCGTAGAATTTGCCACCATCATAAGCTAAGTCAAAACGAAGTCGCATCACACAACCTTCCGCAATATCACACATAATGCTACTTTTATTCCTCACCGGTTACAAAATAAGCATACTATTTTCCACCAACGCCGGCAGCTGCACTCACAATTCGACGAATCAGATCGTAGGATTTTGCATCTAAATGTGCAGCCATACCCAAAATTTTCGGCAACAGTTCAGACCAATGAGTTGCCATTTGATCAAAAGTAGGGTATCCAAGACTCGTTAATTCGCAGTATACTGTCTCGATTCTGCGTTTTCGTTCATCAAACGGCAAATCTTGCATCCAACTATTTACAGCTTTCGCAATTCCAACAGAACGAGCGGAAGGCGCATTGCAGTAGTCAAAATCTCCGTTTTTAACCTGCCAGCACATACCAAAATGTTGAATAACTCCAATAGATTCTGCTGCTGTAACTTTGTATGGAGTGCCATTATCCATAAGTAGCCCTATAAAAGCGGATTGTGGAACTATTTTTTCAACTCGGTTTATTACATGAGAGAAAACACTAGAATCAACCACATCAGATGCAAAACCTGGTCCATCCATAGAATATATTTTCGAAACCAAATTTCCTAGTTGAGTATCTTCCGCATCTAATCTCATAGTCGCGTAAGTTGCCATATTTCCGCCTTTTGAATGGCCTACTACAAGTAGATTGGGATTGTCGCTATAGTAGCGGCTATGCTGATTCTGCTTTGTTTCACACGAATTTGCGTGCAAGCGTTTTTTAAAAAGATGAGTAAAGAAATTAGTTAAAGATTTTTGCAGGAAATTTTTATTAGCCAAAGAGTAGCGTGAAGCACGTTTCGCAATAGAAGACAAGTATTCTGCAGCAGACTCCTGAGACGGAACTGGGCACTGAAAAGCCATATTAAAATCTTCCTTCCAGCCAACAAGAGTATTATCGGTTCCTCTAAATGCGACTACAAGAGTACGAGAATCTTTTAAAAGATTTTCACTAGAGGATGCGCTAGAAGATTCGCTAGCAGATTCGCTAAGATTCACTTCGCTTTTTAATGAATTAAAGGAAGAATTAAAGGAAGAATCAAAAGAAGAATTAATACCATAGCAATCAGTAAGGTCGAAGGTAACTCCAGCAAATTGCTGTTCACTATTTTCATCCACTTTAGAATCATCAAAACGTTCAAGTACCTCGCCTACTCTTAATCCCCTATATCTTGGGCTTGAAGCAACAGCAATTAGTAATTTTTTGCGAAAATCATCAATTTTTTCGGAACCGAAAACAAACATTGATGGAAAATTCTCAGCGCGAAGCAAATCAGAAATTGGTATAGTAGACAAATTTTTTGAATTAGCATCATATTTTGGTACAAAATCCGGCATACAAATATACGCAAGTTCACAAAATACCAGAGCATCTACGGCATTAAACTTTCTCTGCGCGAAAGTTTGAAAATCACTGCTCACTAAATCAAGAATATTCGGCATAACTTAATAATAATTGATTCACAATATTGAAAATATAATATTTAAACATGCAAACTACGAACTAGCAAAGAACGAACTATCAAAGAACGATCAGAAAATAGCAGCATAATAGTTTGTACAAAATACAAAAACGGGTCGAAGATAAAACTCCGACCCGTTTCAGTGAGATTAATACAGCAGATACTTTCGAAAAGCTCTACTCAAATACTCACCTTACCGATGCATAAAGCTGATTTGATTCACTCAGCAGCTTCTTCTTTAGCTGCAACCTTAGTTGCTGCTTCAGCTTCCTTAACGACAGCCTTCTTTGGGCTTACCGGCTCAGTAACGAGCTCGATAATTGCCTGAGGTGCGGTGTCGCCACGGCGAGCAGCAATCTTAACGATGCGGGTGTAGCCGCCTTCGCGCTGCTTCATCTGCTCAGCAATTTGCGTAAATAGCACATGAACCACGGACTTGTCGCGGATCACACGCAATACGCGACGACGTGAATGCAAATCGCCACGCTTTGCGAATGTAACCAAACGCTCAGCAAGTGGACGAAGACGCTTTGCCTTTGGCAATGTCGTCACAATACGACCGTGCTGGAAAAGGCTGGTAGCCATGTTGGCCAGCATCAGGCGCTCATGCGCTGGGCTAGAAGCCAGACGAGGGCCTTGTTTCGGTGTAGGCATTATTACTCCTTATTGCCACGGAATTCAGGTGGGCATCAACCCGAACATCCGAAAACCGTGACGCTTGGCGATGGCTGTATCTTACTCGTCTTCAGGCGAGAAGAAAGTGCCACCTTCGAGATTATTGGCGTCAAAGCCAAGCGGTGAAGCCTTCAAAGACAATCCCATGGACTGCAACTTTTCCTTAACTTCATCGATTGATTTCATGCCGAAATTACGAATATCGAGCAAATCCTGCTCAGTGTGAACAACCAGTTCTCCGACTGTATGAATACCCTCACGCTTCAAGCAATTGTAGCTACGCTGGGTAAGATTCATATCCTCAATCGGTATAGCCAATTGGGAATCAGCTTCATCTTGTGATGGAGCTGGTCCAACTTCCACACCTTCGGCGTCAACGTTAAGCTCACGGCAAAGGCCGAAAAGCTCAACAAGAGTTGAACCTGCAGATGCGACTGCATCACGTGGTGAAATAGACGGCTTGGTTTCCACATCCAGGATGAGCTTATCGAAGTCCGTGCGCTGTTCCACGCGGGTAGCTTCGACCTTATAGCTCACCTTCAAAACTGGTGAGTAGATCGAATCCACAGGAATGCGGCCGATTTCGCTGTTCTCCTGCTTGTTCATCTGAGCTGGTACATAACCACGGCCACGCTCAACAGTGAACTCAATCTCAAGTTCACCGTCCTCTGCAAGTGTGGCAATATGCATCTCAGGATTAGCAATTGTGACACCAGCTGGAGGAGTAATATCTCCAGCAGTAGCTTCACCCTTGCCATTTTTGCGTAGATACATCACTACTGGCTCGTCGTACTCGCTAGTGAGCACGATGCCCTTAATGTTCAGCAGGATTTCAGTAACATCCTCTTCAACACCTGGCAGAGTCGTAAACTCATGTAGAGCACCGGAGATGCGAACCGAAGTAACGGCAGCACCTGGAATAGAGCTCAACAAGGTACGACGCAGCGAATTGCCGAGCGTGTAGCCGAAACCTGGCTCCAACGGCTCAATAGTAAAGCGAGAACGCTGGGGATTCAGTGATTCCTCGGTAAGTGTCGGACGCTGTGCGATAAGCACTTTGGTATCCTTTCAGCTTCTGGTCGGTGGTGCACTCGCCGCCCATAAGCGGGTTGGATGGATGGATTCGTAAGAGTGCTCAGACGCGGCGACGCTTTGGTGGGCGTACGCCGTTATGCGCTTGCGGGGTGACGTCGGTGATAGAACCAACTTCAAGACCCGCGGACTGAAGGGAACGGATAGCGGTTTCACGACCGGAACCAGGACCCTTAACAAACACGTCGACCTTCTTCAGGCCATGTTCCATTGCCTTACGAGCTGCAGCTTCAGCTGCCATACCAGCGGCGTAAGGAGTCGACTTACGGGAACCCTTAAAGCCGACATCACCACCGGAAGCCCAAGAAAGGACTGCACCGGATGGATCAGTGATGGAAATAATCGTGTTATTGAATGTTGACTTAATATGCGCCTGCCCAACCGGTACCGACTTGCGGTCCCGGCGACGCGGCTTGCGCGAGGCTTGCTTTGCAGCTGCCATTGACCCTCGTTTCCTAATGACGAATGAGTTGGTATGTCTAGACGATGGGAAATCATCCCGTGGCCTAGAGCCGACCACCGACTACTATCGGGTGGCCTTCTTCTTCCCGGCGACAGTACGCTTCGGGCCCTTACGGGTACGAGCATTAGTCTTAGTACGCTGACCACGCACAGGAAGACCCTTGCGATGACGCTGGCCTTGATAGCAGTTGATCTGAATCTTACGACGGATGTCTGCATCAATTTCACGACGCAAATCACCCTCGATCTTGTAATTAGCCTCGAGATAATCACGTAAAGTGATCAGCTGTTCATCCGTAAGATCCTTGACGCGGGTATCCGGATTAATACCGGTCGCGGCAAGCGTTTCCTTAGCGCGAGTGCGGCCAACACCGAAAATGTAGGTGAGGGCAATCTCAATGCGCTTCTCATTGGGAATATCTACTCCGGCAAGACGTGCCATTGTAATTCCTTTACTGTTACGCAGGTCGTGCACCAAGTCTTCCGTAATTTACGGCCTGGGCCTGCGCACCCAGGGTTCAGCTTTCGCTGCGACTCAGCGCCTTATTCCTTTATATTCCGCGCTGGGAATCTACTCAGCCCTGACGCTGCTTATGACGTGGGTTGATGCAGATCACCATGACGCGGCCGTGACGGCGGATCACACGGCAATTTTCGCAGATCCTCTTCACGCTAGGGCTGACCTTCATGGTTTTCCTTTGCTTGTACCTTTACTTATAACGGTACGTAATACGTCCACGGTTCAAATCGTAAGGACTCATCTCCAACACAACGCGATCCTGCGGCAAAATACGAATATAATTCTTCCTCATTTTGCCCGAAATCGTTGCAAGAACAATGTGCTCGTTCTCAAGCTGAACACGAAACATCGCGTTTGGTAGTGCTTCTACTACCTTGCCTTCGACTTCAATCACACCGTCTTTTGCCATGAGCCTCGTTCCGTTCCCTGGACATACTACTTCACGTATCCGAAGACACGCCAATCTTTTATGATACAGTAAATGCGCTATATACAACACTCGGCGTGTCGCAATAGCGCATTTAAACAGTTAAATTATCAAAAGCTCTGCTGATTTTATGATTTCAGAACAGTACTAATTCAAAGAATCGATAATGTGACCATTAATCTCATCGATATCGCCGACGCCATCAACGGAAACAAGCTGACCGCGAGACTCATAAATGTCAAGCAAAGGAGCGGTTTCTTTTTCATAAGTGTCCAAACGCTTAGCAATAACTTCTGGAGTATCATCAGAACGACCCTGTTCAATAGCACGCTTCTGCATACGCTCAAGAAGCACTTCACGCTCAGCTTCAAGAGCCACAACGTGATCGAGTGGAGTATTAAGCTCCTCTAACATGTGATCTAAAGCCTGAACTTGGGAAGCATTACGAGGATAACCGTCAAGAATCCAACCGTTCTTTGCATCATCCTGTGCAAGACGATCCTTAACAATACTGTTAGTCAACTCGTCAGGAACTAACTCTCCCTTATCGAGATAGCCCTGAACTTTTTTACCAAGTTCAGTATGGTTCTTCAAGTTGTAACGGAAAATATCGCCAGTAGAGATAGCTGGGATACCATAGTGCTCACTTAAAAGAGCAGCCTGAGTACCTTTTCCAACACCTTGTGGTCCCATAATCAGCAATCGCATATTGAACTCCTTGAGTATTTACATCAACATGTGCGCAAACTATGCAGCCTGCGCACATGCGAATACATTATGTTATTTAATTAATGGTCACTATTCGTGAACTTGATTACTATTTAGCAGACTTTTCGGTCTCAGCATGATTAAATAAGAATCCAGCATACTGGAACTGTTCAGTCTGAGCCTTTGCCTGCCTCAAAGTATCCAAACCAACACCGGCGATAATCAGAATTGTAGTACCGCCGAATGGAAGCTTCATGTTTAAGTGCAAGGACATAATCAAGACTGTAGGAATAAGCGCAACGAACAGAAGATAAACAGCACCAACAGTATTAAGTCTGTTCATCACATAGCTCAAATAATGGCTTGTGGCACTTCCAGCACGTATACCTGGAATAAAACCACCATATTCCTTCATATTGTCTGCTGTCTCATCTGGATTAAAAGTAATCTCAGTGTAGAAGAAACAGAAGAACACAATCATCAATGCATAAAGAGCAATATACCAGGCAGAAGTCGAATTAGCTAAGTTAGTTTCAATCCAATTGACCCAGCCCTTACGTTTATCGCCAAACTGTGCGATAAGCGTCGGAACAGCAAGAATAGACGAAGCAAAGATTGGTGGAATAACGCCACTCATATTAACCTTAAGAGGCAAGTAAGTGGAAGAACCGCCATACATTTTGCGGCCAATCATACGACGAGTGTACTGCACTGGGATACGACGCTGAGCGAGTTCCACAAAGTCAACAAATATAAGAATAACCAGAAGAACACCAACAACGATACCGAACTTATTCCAATCGCCGTTATAGCCGTTTGTTCCCCAGCCAATCTCCCATAACTTCGGAAGGAAGCCAGCGCAGATAGACATGAAGATTAATACTGACATACCTTGGCCAATACCTTTATCGGTAATGAGTTCTGCCATCCACATGATAAGACCAGTGCCGCCAGTCATGATAAGAACCATAACTACAAGGCTCCACATGCTTCCGTCTGGAATAACATTTCCGCACTGATAATTAAATAAAGCGCCGGAACGAGCAGTAACCAAAATCGTTGTGGACTGCAATATAGCCAAGCCAATGGTTAAATAACGGGTGTACTGCGTAAGCTTTGTCTCACCAGACTGACCTTCCTTGTGCAAAGCTTCAAAGCGTGGAATTACAACTCGCAACAACTGGATCACAATGGAAGCAGTGATGTAAGGCATAACACCAAGTGCAAAAATAGAAAGCTGCAAAAGGGATCCGCCAGAGAACAAGTTCACTAAGCCTATAAAGTTTTCGTTAGAAGAAGCCAACTTTACTGTGCAAGCATGAACAACTCTATAATCTACGCCTGGAATCGGGATAAATGAACCAATGCGGTAAATGATAATCATGGCGAAGACGAAGAGAATCTTATTCCTCAGCTCCTTCGTCCTGAAGGCCTGGATTAACGTTTTCACTTGGGTTTTCCTCCCTTTTCTCGCGCACTCCAAGGCGCAAACAGTGCAAAAAACAAACTCTGAGGCAATAGTTTATCTCACGGTACATACCGAACTATTCCGCAGTGAGTCTTAACAATAAAGTAATCCCCCTAGCCACTAAGCTAGAGGGATTACATATAGCTTTAATATCGCTTTAATTTCGCTCAAGCAGAGTAAAAACTACTCTTCGCTTACAGAGCCGCCAGCAGCTTCAATCTTGGACTTAGCGGAAGCAGAAGCCTTAACACCCTTAAGCGTCAAAGCAACAGTTAACTCACCATCGCCCAAAACCTTAACTGGATAGCCATCACGTACAGCGCCCTTAACTACCAAGTCAGCTACGGTAACTTCGCCACCCTGTGGGAAAAGTTCAGCAAGAGCCGCAACATTAACGACCTGGAACTCTTTCTTGAATGGGCTCTTGAAGCCACGAAGCTTTGGTAAACGCATGTAAAGTGGAAGCTGGCCACCTTCGAAGCCTGGACGCACTTGGTAACGCTTCTTTGTACCTTTGTCGCCACGGCCTGAAGTTTTACCCTTAGAGCCTTCACCACGACCCACACGGATGCGATCCTTCTTAGCTCCTGGAGCTGGACGCAAAGTGTGCATGTGCAGCATTGGTTCTTCGTTAGCCATAATCAGTCGACCTCCTCTACGCTCACCAAGTGGCGCACGGCCATGACCATGCCACGATTGACGGGGGTGTCTTCGCGAACTACGCTGTGGCCAATTTTATAAAGGCCAAGCGAATGAACATTTGCGCGCTGACGCTCGGTGGTGTGAACCAAACCGTGCACCAGAGTGATCTTCAAATTCGCCATCACTCACCATCCTTTGCTTCTGCAGACTTTGCAGCCTGAGCTTCTTCACGAGCTTTACGTGCTTCAGCAATACCGGTAGCACGCTCACGAAGCAAAGCATCAGGTGCGACTTCCTCGAGGGAAAGTCCACGACGAGCAGAAATCTCTTCTGGCTCTTCGAGCTTCTTCAAAGCATCCACAGTTGCACGAACCACGTTTACTGCGGTCGCAGAACCCATGGACTTGGTGAGAATATCAGTGATGCCTGCGCATTCCATAACTGCACGCACTGCGCCACCAGCAATTACACCAGTACCTGGAGCAGCTGGACGAAGTAACACAGTACCAGCAGCATCATGGCCGATTACCGGATGGGTAACAGTGCCACGAATGCGTGGAACGGTAAACATATGCTTCTTAGCATCAAGCTGACCCTTAGCGATAGCAGCTGGAACTTCGCGAGACTTACCGTAACCAACACCAACAGTGCCCTTACCGTCGCCAACAACAACAAGTGCTGCAAAGCTAAAAGTACGACCACCCTTGTGAGTCTTGGAAACACGATTAATAGTAACTACGCGATCCAGAAGTTCATCGCTATGATTTTCTTCACGACGGCTACGACGTTCGCCACGCTTGCCCTCGCCCTTATTACGGCGAGAACGGCGATCGTCATTGCGCTCCTCGGCGGATGCCTGAGTGTTCTGAGTTTCTTCAGCCACTTGGGTTTCCTTTTCGTTGTCGCTCACAGTGCCAGACCTCCCTGACGGGCGCCTTCAGCAACAGCTGCGACGCGACCATGATACTTATTACCGCCACGATCGAAGACAACAGCGGTGATGCCCGCTTCCTTCGCTCTAGCCGCGATAAGCTCGCCAACCTTGGTAGCAGCTTCGGTCTTAGTGCCGGTGAAGCCAGCGAAATCCGAAGTCAAAGTGGAAGCGCTAACAAGAGTAAGACCCTTGGTATCATCCACAATCTGAGCAACCATGTGACGGTTGGAACGAGAAACGACTAAGCGAGGACGTTCCGAAGTGCCGGAAATGCGCTTACGAAGACGGGCGTGACGACGCAAACGTGCGACTTTGGTACCCTTACCGAAAATCTTAACGCTCATATCACTTACCAGCCTTTCCAGCCTTGCGCAGGATACGTTCATCGGTGTACTTAATACCCTTACCCTTGTAAGGTTCTGGAGCACGAAGCTTACGAATGTTAGCAGCAACCTGTCCAACAGTCTGCTTATCAGTGCCCTTAACGATTACTTGGTTAGGATTTGGTAACTCGAAGTCAATACCTGCCGGTGGTTGAACGGTAATAGTGTGAGAATAACCGAGCGAGAACTCAATGCCCTTGCCCTTCATTACTGCACGATAACCGGTACCGACAATATCCAAAGTCTTGGTGTAGCCATCATGTACACCCTTCACCATGGAAGCAATGATTGAACGAGCAAGACCGTGCTTTGCACGAGTTGGACGCAAATCATCAACTGGAGTCAGAACAATCTGATTGTCAGCAACTTCCGCAGTGATGCCCTCTGGAATTACATAAGAATCAGAACCCTTAGCGCCCTTGACGCTGAAGGACTGACCTTCAATCTTTACTTCCACGCCTTGAGGAATGTCGACGGGGAGCTTACCAATATGCGATGCCATCTTCAGCTCTCCTTTCTCACCACACGTAGGCGACAATTTCGCCGCCAATGCCTCGTTCGAGGCATTCCTTCTGAGTCAACAATCCCGAGCTGGTCGAGATAATAGCGATACCGAGACCACCAAGAGGCATTGGCAAAGCATCAGACTTCGCATAGCGACGTAAGCCTGGCTTAGAAATACGCTTGATGCCCTGAATTGAACGCTGACCATTGGAACCATACTTCAAAGTAATTTCCAATGTCTGTCCAACCTTGGCTTCTTTAGCAGCGAAATCTTTAATATAGCCTTCGCGCTTCAGAATCTCAGCGATATTCGCCTTGAATTTGGAGTACGGCATTTCCACGATATCGTGCTTTGCCGCGCTCGCGTTACGCAGACGTGTCAACATGTCTGCGATAGGATCTGTCATTGTCATGTTGGGCTAACGCCCTTTCTCGCCGTGGTTTCCACCGCCTGTTTTTAGGATTCTAACCTTTAAGCAGTGGACCTTCAGCGTCGATATTTACCAACTGGACTTCGTAACACCCGGCAACTCACCGCGATGAGCCTTCTCACGAAGGCAAACACGGCACAGACCGAACTTGCGATACACGGAGTGAGGACGACCACAAACCTGGCAGCGCGTATAAGCGCGCACCTTGAACTTCGGCTTAGCGGCCGCCTTGTTTTTCAGAGCGGTTTTTGCCATTTCAGTTCTCCTTGAATGGGAAACCGAGGTGCTTAAGCAGCGACTTAGCTTCCACATCGTCCTTGGTGGTAGTCACCACGGTGATGTCCATACCACGCTGATGATCAATCGAGTCAGGATCAATCTCATGGAACATTGACTGTTCGGTAAGACCGAAATTGTAATTACCCTGACCATCGAACTGGTTGCCGTTAATACCGCGGAAATCGCGAATACGTGGCAAAGCCAGAGTGAGCAAACGATCCAAGAACTCCCACATACGATCACCACGAAGGGTAACGTAAGCACCGATAGCCTGTCCTTCACGAAGATGGAACTGTGCTACAGACTTCTTAGCCTTAGTAACCTTTGGCTTCTGACCGGTGATAAGGGTGAGATCCTTAATCGCGCCTTCAATGAGCTTGGAATCACGAGCAGCGGCACCGACGCCCATAGAGACGACGACCTTTTCTACACGAGCCACCTGCATTGGATTAGTGTGGCTGAATTCCTTCTCCAAGGCTGGAACGATTTCGTCCTTGTATTGCTGCTTTAAGCGCGGAGTTGCCGGCAACTCAACAGTAGTATCGGTCATGCCAGCTCCTTTCCGGACTTCTTGGCTACACGCACGCGCACGGTCTTAACCTTGCCGTCACGAGCCTCTTGCTTGACGATCACGCCAACGCGGGTAGGCTTCTTAGTCTCTGGGTCAATAACCATAACGTTAGAACGATGGATTGGAGCCTCAGTAGAGACAATGCCCGCCTGCTGACCCTGCTGGGTAGCGCGAACGTGCTTCTTGACGATTTGCACGCCTTCGACAATCAAACGGTCGTCGGCAAGTACGCGAAGTACCTTGCCATCTTTACCGCGATCCTTACCGCGGATAACCTTTACCTGGTCGCCGGTTTTAATCTTGGCTACCATATCAGATCACCTCCGGGGCAAGGGACACAATCTTCATGAAGCGCTTATCGCGCAATTCACGACCGACTGGTCCGAAGATACGAGTGCCCTTTGGTTCACGGCCGGAGCCGAGAATAACAGCGGCGTTCTCGTCGAACTTAATGTAGGAACCATCGACACGACGATGTTCCTTGACAGTACGGACGACGACAGCTTTAACTACGTCGCCTTTCTTGACCGACCCGCCAGGGATCGCGTCCTTGACGGAGGCGACGATGATGTCGCCGATGCCGGCATAGCGTCGCTTCGATCCACCGAGCACGCGGATGGCAAGCAATTCCTTAGCACCCGTGTTGTCGGCGACATGAAGCCGCGTTTCCTGCTGAATCATTGATTCTCCTTAGCCGAGCTGGTTCTCCCCACTCACCCGTGAATATTCATATGAATAAACACGGGTGAAGTGCGGAGCCTTGCCGAACTTGTTTACTTGGCGCGCTCGATAATCGAGTCGAGACGCCAACGCTTGGTCTTGCTCAAAGGCCGAGTTTCCATAATACTCACGAGGTCGCCAATATGCGCCTCATTGTGTTCATCATGGGCCTTGACCTTGCGGGTGGAGCGAACGACTTTACCATAAAGTGGATGAGTCGAACGCTGCTCCAACTCAACGGCAATCGTCTTGTCCATGGCTTCGGACACGACGTAGCCGCGACGAACCTTGCGGAAGTTGCGCTCTTGGTTCTCAGCCATGCTTACTTCTCCTTGACCTCAGTGGCGCCCGGCTCTTGGCTGATGCCGAGTTCACGCTCACGCAGGACAGTATACATCCTGGCTATGTCGTGCTTGACCGCCTTGAGGCGAGCGCTGTTTTCGAGTTGGCCAGTTGCTGCCTGGAAGCGCAAGTTAAAAAGCTCTTCCTTGGACTTCTTCAAGAAGCCTTCAATTTCAGCATTGGTCTTCTCGTTTAAATTCTTGATGGTGTAGTCTGCAGTTCCGACTGGCATCAGATGTCACCGCCTTCACGCGCAATAACACGGCATTTCATAGGGAGCTTATCGATGGCGCGGCGCAAAGCCTCGCGAGCGATATCCTCAGAAACGCCACCGATCTCGAACATTACGCGACCTGGGTGAATGTTGGCGATCCAGAATTCTGGAGCACCTTTACCGGAACCCATTCGCGCACCAAGCGGGTGCTTGGTCAACGGGCGATCAGGGAACACTGTAATCCACACACGACCGCCACGCTTGATGTAGCGGGTCATGGCGATACGAGCAGCCTCGATCTGGCGGTTAGTGATGTACGCCGGAGCCAGCGCCTGAATACCGAAATCGCCGAAAGCGATTGCGGTTCCACCCTTAGACATGCCGCTACGGGTAGGACGGTGCTGCTTGCGATATTTGGTCCTCTTTGGGATAAGCATCTGCTCACTCCTTCGTTTCCGTTGCGGCAGGAGCTTCAGCAGCTTCAGCTTCAGCTGGCTTTTCAGCCTGTGCTTCAGCAGCCTTCTGCTGGTTAGCAGGACGTGCACCACGACGTGGACGACGATCGCCACGGCGACCTTCACGCTTACCCTGCTGAGCCTGCTGCTCTTCAAACTCACGCTCAGTCATATCACCCTTGTAGATCCAGACCTTTACGCCAATACGGCCGTAAGTGGTCTTAGCTTCGAAGAAGCCGTAATCGATAAGGGCGCGAAGGGTCTGCAGTGGAACGCGACCCTCACGATAGA
This sequence comes from Gardnerella sp. 2492, assembly GCF_050320365.1. NCBI lineage: Bacteria > Bacillati > Actinomycetota > Actinomycetes > Bifidobacteriales > Bifidobacteriaceae > Gardnerella > Gardnerella sp. 2492. The sequence goes on from NZ_CP186952.1 coordinate 733,558, forward strand.
ACTCAGAACGGCTCATTTCGGCACCACCAAGGCGACCGGAGAGCTTGATACGGATACCCTTGGCGCCGGCGCGCATAGCGTCCTGCTGTGCCTTACGCATAGCACGACGGAATGTAACACGGTTCGTCAACTGTTCCGCAATACCCTGAGCTACCAACTGAGCGTCAAGTGCAGCATTCTTTACTTCGAAGATATTGAGCTGTACTTGCTTGCCCGTGAGCTTCTCGAGCTTTTCACGAACACGCTCGGCTTCAGCGCCACGGCGACCGATAACAATACCCGGACGAGCAGTGTGAATATCCACACGCACACGATCACGAGTACGCTCGATAACGATGCGGGACACGCCAGCACGTTCGAGGTCATGGCTCATTTCCTTGCGAATCTTGTCATCCTCAAGGACAAAGTCACGATAACGCTCGCCAGCTTTGTTGGAATCGGAGAACCACTTAGAACGATGATTCTCTGTAATGCCCAGGCGATAGCCGAAAGGATTGATCTTCTGACCCATCTTTAGCGTGCTCCTTCCTGAAGCGAGACGATAACAGTGATATGGCTGGTACGCTTATTAATGCGCGCAGCGCGACCCTGTGCACGAGCACGGAAACGCTTCAACGTTACGCCCTCATCCACATAGGTTTCCTTGATGACCAAGTCCTGCTCACGGAATGGTTCACCGGCTTTTTCAGCCTTAACGCGAGCATTAGCGATCGCGCTTTCAAGAACCTTGCGCACCGGCAAAGATGCGTCCTGAGGAGCAAACTTAAGAATGGTAATAGCTTCGACTGCACGCTTGCCTCGGATGAGGTCGACCATGCGGCGAGCCTTGCGCGGCGTCACGCGGACGTGACGAGCGATTGCTTTAGCTTCCATGTGTCCTAACTCTCCTTTAGCGGCGTGCCTTTTTGTCGTCCTTCACATGACCCTTGAAGGTCTTGGTCGGGGCGAACTCACCGAGCTTATGACCAACCATGGCTTCGGTAACGAATACCGGCACATGCTTGCGGCCATCGTGTACGGCAAAGGTATGTCCAATGAAATCAGGAGTGATCATCGAACGACGCGACCACGTCTTAATGACGTTATGCGTGCCCTTGTCGTTTTGCTCGTCGACTTTCTTCTGCAAGTGGGCGTCGACGAAAGGGCCCTTCTTGATGCTACGAGTCATCTATTCGACACTCCCTTACTTGCGATTCTTACCATTCGGGCGACGACGAACAATCATCTTGTTCGAAGCCTTCTTTGGACGACGTGTACGAACTTCGCCCTTGCCCCATGGAGAAACTGGCGGCTTGCCACCACGGGTACGACCACCATGTGGATGGTCCACAGGGTTCATGGATTCGCCTCGTGTGACTGGTCTGCGACCAAGCCAACGAGCACGACCAGCCTTACCAAGCTCAATATTTGCGTGATCGGAGTTACCGACTTCACCAATCGTAGCGCGGCAACGAGCGTCCACGTTACGAATTTCGCCAGATGGCATACGCAACTGAGCGTAAGCACCATCCTTTGCTACGAGCTGAACGGCTGCACCTGCGGAACGAGCAATCTTTGCGCCACCAAGTGGGCGAAGTTCGATTGCATGAACCACGGTACCGGTTGGAATGTTCTTAAGAGGCAGGTTGTTACCTGGCTTAATATCAGCCTGAGCACCAGTCTCAATAACATCACCCTGGGCAACGCCTTCAGGAGCGATAATGTAACGCTTCTCACCATCTGCATAATGCAGAAGAGCGATGCGAGCGGAACGGTTAGGGTCATACTCAATATGAGCAACCTTTGCTGGCACGCCATCCTTGTCCCAACGCTTAAAATCGATGAGACGGTACTGACGCTTATGACCGCCACCGCGATGGCGAGAAGTCATGCGGCCGTAAGAGTTACGACCACCAGTTTTGCTGAGTTTGCGTACCAGCGACTTTTCAGGCGTAGAGCGCGTGATTTCGGCAAAATCCGAAACCGATGCGTTGCGACGGCCTGCAGTCGTCGGCTTATAAACGCGGATAGCCATAATATAGTCTTCCTTTAACTTTTCTCGGCTAGCCTTCAGTTACCAAAGATATCGATCGTCTGGCCTTCAGCTACGGTGACAATAGCACGCTTCTGATTCACACGACGGCCAAAACCGGTGCGAGAGCGCTTCAACTTGCCAGCGCGGTTAAGAGTATTGACGTTCGTTACCTTGACTTTGAAGATTTCTTCGACAGCCTGCTTGATCTGAACCTTGTTTGCATCTGGAGCCACAACGAAAGTGTACTGACCACGATCTGCAGCTGCATAGCTTTTTTCAGAAACAACTGGCTTCAAAATGACGTCATGTGCTGGGTTATGGACTGCGACCATGTAAATCAGGCCTCCTTAACGACAGGCTCGGTCTTAGCAGCAACGAAGGCATCAAAACCTTCCTTGGTGAAGACTACATACTGAGCCGTGATGACATCATAGGTGTTGAGCTGATCTGCAAAGATCACATGCACCGTTGGAATATTACGAACAGACATCCACTCGTTGATGTTTTCGCGGGAAAGCACAACAGTAGTGAACTGGTTCTTGGTCACTGGGGTGAGTGCTGCAACAGCAGACTTGGTTGAAGGAACATCCTTAATACCAAGATCAACTACAGCAATACGTCCAGCATTTGCACGATCAGACAAAGCATAGCGAAGAGCAGCTGCCTTCATCTTCTTTGGAGTACGCTGATCATACTTGTGAGGAACTGGACCGTGTACAACACCACCATGTACCCACTGAGGAGCACGAATGGAGCCTTGACGAGCACGACCAGTGCCCTTCTGCTTCCAAGGCTTCTTGCCGCCGCCGGATACGTTAGCGCGATTCTTAACTGCGTGCGTGCCCTGACGAGCAGCAGCGAGCTGAGCGATAACGACCTGATGAACAAGTGGGCCATGAGCCAACACATCTTCGTTGGAGATGCCGAAGATTTCAGCAGGAGCTTCAACAGTACCGTTGGCATTACCCTTAGTATCAGTGACGTTCAGAGTTACGTTTGCCATAGCTTCAGGCTCCCTTCACTGCCGAACGGACAAGAACGATAGCACCCTTAGGACCTGGAACAGCGCCCTTAATGGCGAGAATACCGTTCTCGACATCCGAAGAAACGATGGTGAGGTTGAGCGCGGTAGAAGTCACATGACCCATGCGACCAGCCATACGCTTGCCCTTCAAAATGCGGCTCGGAGTTGCGCATGCGCCCACAGAACCTGGGCGACGTTCGTTCTTGTGTGAGCCGTGAGTACGACGATAGGACTTGAAGCCCCAACGCTTAATAGTGCCAGCGAAACCTTTACCTCTGGTAGTTCCGGTGACATCTACTTCAGAACCCTCAGCGAATAATTCAGCAGTCAATTCCTGACCTGGCTGATAATCTGCTGCATTCTCAGTACGCACCTCAGCGAGGTGACGACGAGGAGTCACGCCAGCCTTAGCAAAGTGACCAGCCAATGGCTTGGTTACCTTGGTAGGATCGATCTGGCCATAACCGAGCTGAACAGCGCTATAGCCGTCAGTTTCCACGGTTTTTACAGCAGTTACTACGTTTGTAGCAACTTCAACCAGAGTTACGGGGACGAAGAAGCCGTTCTCATCCCAAACCTGCGACATACCCAGCTTACGGCCGAGCAGAGCGGTGCGATTCTTATTCTGCGACATTACTTTCTCCCCCTTCCTACAGCTTGATCTCGATGTTGACATCCGCAGGCAGGTCAATGTGCATCAAAGAATCCACAGCCTTTGGCGTTGGATCGACGATGTCTATGAGGCGCTTATGAGTGCGCATCTCGAAATGCTCGCGAGAATCCTTGTACTTGTGAGGAGAACGGATAACAACAAACACGTTCTTCTCGGTCGGCAGAGGAACCGGACCCACTACTGTGGCGCCCGCGTTCGTCACCGTCTCGACGATTTTCTTCGCCGATTGGTCGATGACCTCATGGTCATAGGACTTAAGCCTGATGCGGATTTTCTGTCCCGCCATTGCCGTCCGCCCTTTCTAGCGATTCGTTTACTGTTTACCAACCTGTATGATAAGGGCACCGGAGAGAATAGACACTCAAGGTCATTCCACATCAGTGCGCAGCACCGGTATTTCTTACGGCGTAAAAAATTCCGTTTCCGCGCTCGCTTTTTTTAATTCCAATATGCGAGCCTTAAAAACAGGCAACTGAACAATTAAACCATCACATGTGGATTATTAAAAACCGGGCGTGTCGGCTATTTTTCAACCGTTTTAGGCAATTGCAATACACCTTTTACAATCATCGTTACGTTTTCAATTTTCAAAAATACCAGCAAAAATACCAGCAAAAATATAAACAGAAATTGCCGGCAAAAATATAAACAAAAATGGCAGTAGCTACAATTAGTGCAACTACTGCCATTTTGTACTAAATACACGTTATTTAACGCAATTTATATTTTAAATTAAACGATTCAAATAAATACATTTAATTCGCATTTATTTAGCATTTACTTCGATTCGCGTTCTTTGCGCAAACGATGGCCTTCTTCTTGAGAAACTCCATAATATGCTGCAATAGCAATATCTTTCATATCCTCAATCTGAGGGATTCTTGGATTTGCCGGCGCACACTGATCCTCATACGCGCGCATACCGATTTGTTCAAGAATCGACCAATAATATTCTTCGTCAACTCCGCATGCCTTGAATGAACCATCCATACCAAGCACATTATCGCGATAATTTTCTACTGCGCTTGCTAATTTCTCTACTGCTTCTTCTGCACTAGAGCCGGTATCCAATCCAAGATTCTTCGCAAGCTGCTGATATCGTTCCGGAGCAACATAACGATTATACTTTGGCCAGCTCGTAGCTTCTTGAGGAACCTGACCGTTGTAACGAATCACATATGGAAGCAAAATAGCGTTCGTGTGTCCGTGAACAACATGGCACAAAGCACCAATTGTGTGAGCCATTGCGTGGCACATTCCAAGGAATGCAGATCCAAATGCCATTCCAGACATAGTTGCTGCGTTATGCATCTTCTCTTGAGCTTGAACTTTGCGCTGAGAATCTTCAGAATTTACAGAATCGTTAAGATTTTCCCAAATAAGCTTTGATGCGTGCAAAGCCATAGCATCCGTAAAATCATTCGCATAAACAGAGGTGAAAGCCTCAATCGAATGAGTTAATGCGTCGAAACCGGCATCGCAAGCTAAGCGTCTCGGCTGAGTGCGAGCCAAAACAGGATCTACTATTGCAACCGATGGAGTAAGCGCGTAATCGGTAATCGGATACTTGTAGCCAGTTTTGTGATCAGTAATAACAGCGTAAGGCGTTACCTCAGAACCTGTGCCGGAAGATGTAGGTATGCACACAAGTTTCGCTTTTGCGCCAAGAGGTGGGATCTTAAATGCGCGCTTTCTGATATCAAAGAACTTTTCTCTCACGTCTGCGAAAGAAATTTCCGGATGTTCATAAAGCAACCACATGATCTTTGAAGCATCCATAGGAGATCCGCCACCGACAGCAATAATTGTGTCTGGCTGGAACTCATCGCGCATCATTTTAGCTCCGCGCTCTACAGTTTCTACGCTAGGTTCTGGCTCTACGTAATCAATAATTCTAAACGTTACGCGATTTTCTCTAGCTCGCAATTGGTCGATAATCTTATCAACTACTCCAAGCTGTTCCATAACTTTGTCGCATACTATAACAGCACGGTTTACATTGTACATATCGCGCAAGTAGCGTATTGCATTCGGCTCAAAATATGTTTTTGCCGGAATCTTGAACCATTGCATATTATTATTCCTTCGTGCAATTCGTTTAATATTAAGAAGGTTTACTGCCTGTACATTTCCAGAAACTGAATTTCCGCCATAAGAACCGCAACCAAGCGTCAATGAAGGTGCGATTGCGTTGTAGATATCGCCTACTCCGCCTAGAGATCCTGGGGAATTCCATATAATGCGGCAGGCGTGCATGCGACTTCCGTATTCACGCGCAAGTTCTTGATTATTTGTGTGAATAACAGCAGTATGTCCAGCACCGTGAATCAGCATTTTTTCGCACATTTCGAAAGCCTCTTCTTTATTTTCAGCTTTCAAAATTGCGTGCACAGGAGCCAGCTTTTCCATTGTAAGCGGCTCCATTTCGCCAACTTCCTTGCACTCAGATATTAAGATAACTGCATCATCTGGAACTTCAAAACCTGCAGCATGCGCAATAAACTGAGGTGATTTTCCTGGTACTACAGAATTCAATTTTGGCATTTGACCTGAGTACGCTGTGCATCCAAACATATACTGTTCGAGTTTCGCTTTTTCTTCGGCATTAACGAAATACGCTTTGCGACGTTTTAGCTCGCGTACAAGAGGATCATAAATGTCTTTGTGAGCTATAATTGCCTGCTCAGTTGCGCAAATCATGCCGTAATCAAAATGCTTAGAAAGCACTAAATCGTTCGCAGCTCTCACAATATCAACATCTGCGTCTACGTATGCTGGGGCGTTGCCTGGTCCAACACCTAGTGCAGGTTTTCCTGAAGAGTATGCTGCTTTAACCATTCCAGGCCCACCTGTTGCAAGAATAGTTGCAATATCAGGATGTTTCATTAATGCACCGGTAGCTTCAATAGAAGGATGCTCAATCCACTGAATGCAGTTTTCTGGAGCACCTGCTTCTATAGCCGCATCTCGAACGATACGTGCAGCTTCCGATGAACACTTCTGAGCAAACGGGTGGAAACCAAAAATAATTGGGCAACGAGTTTTTAATGCTATAAGCGACTTAAAAATAGTTGTGGAAGTAGGATTAGTTACAGGCGTTACACCAGCAACTATTCCAACTGGTTCTGCTATTTCATCAATTCCAAGAACATCGTCTTCGCGAATAATTCCTACTGTACGCTGTCCTGCTAAGTAATGCGTAATATGCTCGCATGAAAATATATTTTTTGTGGCTTTATCTTCTACTAAACCACGTCCTGTTTCATCAACAGCCATTTTTGCTAGCACTAAATGCTTATTTAATGCTGCAACAGAGGCCTTTGCTACGATATGATCAACTTGCTTTTGATCTAATTTTTCAAATTCGATTAGTGCAAGCTTAGCTTTTTCTGCAAGTTCATTAACTTCATTCTGTGCATCAGTTGCTGCTTGCTCACGCTCACCATTGGGCTTTTCTGCTTCGGCTTTTTTCAGCGCCTCAACCATTGCGTCCTCCTTGATCAAATGTTGAACCTGAGTATTCACATCAGAGTATCAACTCACTCAATTTTGTGATACAGGTCACAATTTAGTAGATCTTGTGTATTATTTCCACTTTACAGCGAGTTGAGCTTTTTATGATTGAGAGCGGTAGCCTTATGTTCGTTAATTTTGCTATTTTGTTAATTTCTATGTGAGATTTTCTAATGAACGTGCAGGAATGTTATATTTACTCGTGCGTTACGAACTATTTTTAACATTCAGATTTATTGATACTGCGTTACGTATACAAAAATGGCTTCCAGCCAAAGCCAGAAGCCATTGAAATATAAATTCTGCGAAACTTAACGCTTCGAGAACTGAGGTGCACGACGTGCCTTGTGCAAACCAGCCTTCTTGCGTTCCACAACGCGAGCGTCGCGAGTCAAGAAGCCAGCCTTCTTCAAAGCAATACGGTTTGCATCGCGATCGATAGCATTCAATGCGCGAGCAACACCCAAACGAATAGCACCTGCCTGACCAGTAGTGCCACCACCGTCTACAAGCACGACAACGTCAAACTTACCCTCAAGCTTCAAAAGAACAATTGGGGAGTTAACTTCGCGCTGCAAAAGGCGAGATGGGAAGTATTCTTCCAAAGTACGGCCATTAATAGTCCACTTGCCAGAGCCTGGAACTAAACGCACACGAGCTACAGCTTCCTTACGACGACCAGTACCATAACCTGGCTCAATAGCTGAAGTACCAGTACCGGCACCAGCATTAGTCTCGGTAGTGTAGTTGGTCAGTTCTTCTTCATTTTCAAGAACCGCGGAGTTGTTGTTATCTGCCATAATCTATTCTCCTTGATCTCACTTAGCCTGCTGAGAGACCTTAGCGATCTCGAAGACCTGTGGCTTCTGCGAAGTGTGTGGATGCTCGGCGCCAGTGAATACACGGAGGCGATCAAGCTGCACCTTAGCAAGACGATTCTTTGGAAGCATGCCCTTGACGGCAGCCACGATAATACGCTTTGGATTCTTCTCCAAAAGCTCTGCATAGCTGTCACGACGAAGGCCACCTGGACGACCAGAGTGGGAATACAGTTCCTTGCTCAACTTGTTGCCAGTCAAAGCAATCTTTTCTGCGTTAATGATAATAACGTGATTGCCAGAATCAGCGTGTGGAGCAAATGTTGGCTTATTCTTACCACGCAGCAAAATGGCTACCTGAGTGGCCAAACGACCGAGAACCACATCAGTGGCATCGATAATGTACCAGTCATGAGTCAAATCTGCTGGTTTCGGTGTGAAAGTCTTCACAATCGTACCTTTTCTCTATTGTGTTTCGAGCTTGCGTTTCCTTAGGTTTTATAGGAAATACTTTGCTCATAATCCGTGGGCTCCCTGAAAGTCCTCGATGGCGAGTGGGAAAAGCGCTTTGAAGGACCCCTTAGGGAAACACAACAATCTATAAGTATATCGCCGCCTGCAGACTATAGCAAATTATTTATAGCAAATCACTAAAAAACAATATACACAGTCAACAAGCGGCGAAAATTAGCTTTTTAATTATTTAATACTCAAAACTTACGCATTCATAATCTCAGAAAGAGACTTTAATCGCGGCAAATCGAAAAGATTATCCAGTGATACAGGATTACCTTCTCCATCTGCAAGAGGAATACGCCAGTTTGGATATTCGTCGTTAGTTCCAGGCTGATTTTGCGCTCTACGCTCGCCAACAGCATCAACAATAGATGCCGCAATTAAACGTGACGTCGCAGCTTTCAAAGCTCTGTACAAAGCTTCTATAATTTGCTGCTCATTAGAATTCTCATCTTCCAATATTGCAGCATCCAAGAATCCGCCCTCTACAAGCATTTTCATCATCGCTCTGTGCTCTGCAACAGCTCCAGCACGGAAATCTTCTACAGAACCGGTGAGCAGGTGCAAACGTTCACGAATATCAACATGCTCGTATCTCAAATAACCAGCAGCAGGAGGCAAATCGTGCGTATTTACAGACGCTAAAGTCATCTCACGCCACTTACTTGGATTACGGAACACCCCATCAGCCACTTCGAACCACTCAACAGTGCATCCAAGAACTTCTTTCTTAGCCAAAGCACCCAAAGCGTTCGATGGCAATACACCTAGATCCTCACCAACTACCACACCGTTAGCGCGAGTAGCCTCAATAGCAAGAATTCCAAGCATTACGTCAGAGTCATAGTACACATATGCACCATTCTTTGGCGTTGCATTTTCAGGAATCCACCACAATCTGAAAAGTCCAAGAATGTGATCAATTCGCACTGCTCCAGCAGAAGCAAACATGCCATGAACCATATCACGATAAGTTTTAAATCCAGTCTTCTCCAACTCAAGTGGATGAAGTGGAGGCTGTGACCAATTCTGACCCTGCTGATTGAAATAATCAGGAGGAGCGCCAACAGTAGCACCATGAGCAAATCGCTCTGGGTTCCACCATACTTCAGAACCTGCAGGATGAACACCAACTGCCATGTCTGCCATAACGCCTATACGCATACCGGCATTTTTAGCAGCAACTTGAGCTTCATGAAGCTGAGCAAAAGCAATCCACTCAAGCCAACGGTAGAATTCCAGAGTGTCTGGGAACTTTTCCATTAATCCCTTAATTTCTGGAGAATCCTTATGCAGTTGACTTTCCCAATCATCATGCCCCTTAGGAGCACCCCACTTGTCGTAGCAGAGGCACCAAACTGCATAAGATTCAAGACGATCGCCCATAGTCTTCTTATACTGTTCGAAATCTTTGCTTCGTTCAGAATTGAGACCTGACTTAAAAATCAACCAAAGTGCACGCATTTTTACACGCCACATAGCGTCACGGTCAATAATCTGAGCATCATTATTCAATGGTTCAACCTGATTATGCAACTCATCAATTTCTTTACGAGTTTCTTCATCTAATTCAGCATATTCAGGAATGCTTTCTGGATGAATATAAGTTACATTCACCATCGAACGAGCCACAGGCAAATAAGGAGAAGGAGTTAGAGGTGCTACTGGCTCACCAGCATGCAACGGATTTACTAATACAAAATCTGCGCCAGTTTTTTTCTTAGCTTCCACCAAAAGCTGAGCTAAATCAGCGTAATCTCCGACACCCCACGACTTAGAGGATCGAATTGAATACAGCTGAGCCATCCATCCCCAAAGACGCTTACCATTAGATTCCAACGAATCCAGGGTTTTAATACTTTCAGGAGCGCTTATAAGAGTAGCTTCTTCACTACGATCACCAACAGTAACCTTGAGCGTATGATATCCCATTGGTACATCTGCCGGAATAGTAACAAGAGACGTAGAAACAAAAGTGTCATTTACCGGGAAAGCAGCACTATCTTTACTTGGCTTAATAACTAATTCACCTTCGTATTTTTCGCCATTTTCCAGCGTCAAAGTAGCTACTGGATATTCAAGAATACCAGTATTTACACAAATCGTATCTTCACGGCCAACCGTATGCAAAACTGTTGGAGCAACAAGACGACCATGTCGATATTGCAAAATTTCTTGTGTTGCAGTTTCAATTGAACTTTCGGAAGTTGCATCAACGCCTAAAGCATTAAGAACAGACACAAGTACATCATCACTGACTTCGCGCTCAATACCATCAGATCCTATGGTTTTTACGCCGATACCCATAAGTTTGGCAAGATGCCTTAATGGTGTTGAAGATTCGAATTCTTCTTCTACATTATTATTCATGTGTTCTATCGTAACTATTGCTATTCCTACGACGCGACACGCTTGAAACGACTGCGAGCAGCTAAATAAACATCACCTTCTTTATCGTTACAAAGAGTTTGTAAAGTTTGTTGAGATACTCCAGGATTTAGCGCCACTGCTCTGCGAACCATTGTTGCTAAAACTACAGGAGCATTTTCTTCCTCACTAACACCTAAAGAAGCCAGATATTGCAATGTTTTTGCGCCAACACCATCACATTGTGCACCTTCTAATCGCATCTTCCATGATGCTTTTGGATTGCACAACGCTGCGTCTCTTACTTCTGGACAACTATCTTTAGTAAGTCTTCCAACAAGCCAGTTTTTCGCATTCGTATTTTTCGCAACAGCTAACCTTACTGCGTCAGAAGAATCTTCAGAAAGTTTCACCAAAATATTTGGGAATGGCATTGTTGTTGCTAAATAAATTCTATCTTCTTCCGGAGTATACGAATTACCCGCCACAGCCTCTAGAAGTGCCGTTGCTCTGGAAAATTCTGCTTGATTATTTCGATCCGGAAGCACTCTGCGAGCAAATTTATGAAGTTCTTCAGAATCTTCAGAGTGTCTTAATTTTTCATAAACAGCAGTTAAAGGATCATATTTTGCTGATTCTTGAGATGAAAGAACTTCAGATTCTTGCGAATTTTTCGTTTCTGATATATTACTGTCATTTTCAACAGTTGCGCTAGTTTCGCTACTCAATCCGATCCCCTTCCGCTTATATTATGGTTACTTTCTTGGAAGTATCATACGCGACTTACCGCTATTTACAAGCTTTACTGTGCCAGCAAAAGTATTTTTCACTTGCGTAACTAATTCTTCTTCTTTCTCTATTGGAACAATTATATCTAGATTTATATTTACTCCGTAAGTCTCATTTTCTACGCTTCCATCTGCTTTCATAATAAGATGCTTTAGCATACGCAAATTTTGATACTCAACAGCGCAATTTAGCCTGAAGCACTCAACTATATCCGCTATGTTTGAAGAATTTAAAGCCAAACTTGCTGCATGCGAATATGCTCTTGTAAGCCCTCCTGAGCCTAGCAAGATTCCGCCAAAATATCTTGTTACAGTAATTACACAGTCAGTTAGATCAGCTGATCTGATTACATCCAATATTGGCTTACCAGCTGTTCCCGATGGCTCTCCATCGTCGCTCATGCGTTCACAAAGCCGCCCATTTGCATCGCCGCATACCGCAGCATACGCTACATGACGAGCCTTGGGGTGCTGCTCACGAATTGTTGCAACCACTTCAGCCGCCTCATCCAATGTTGATATATGACACATATCACCTATGAATTCAGATTTTTTCTCTGTGAATGCATCGTGAGCAGGCTTTAAAGATGTGTTTGTTACTGTACGCATACTTGCAATATACCTGACGTCATTTCCAACTCTTTACGATCTGAATGCTTTGCTTTTACTACCTTTGCTTTATTTCAGTAGATTAGCGCTTAATTGATGCAGTTTAGCAAAGTATCCGACAGTAACAACAGCGCCCCAACACTTATGTTTATCTATCTTACTTATCTATCTTATATATCTATTTTACTTATCTATTATTTATCTATTAATGCTATTAAATACGTTATATTATTATTACTTTATTTCGTAAAAAAATATATAATTTTCACGACTTTTCATATCTCAGTAGCCTGTCAACGACCAATGATATTTCCGAAACCTTTTCATCAGTATTCTTTTCATCATTAGCGTTTACTGCATCTTTTACACAAGTCTCAATTTGCTTCCTGGCAACTATAACAGCTATCGAACGTAAAGCTGCTGTAGCTGCAGAAAGCTGCATAAGAACATCATTGCAATACGCTTCATCATTGAGCATAGCTTCAATAGCATTAATTTGTCCTCGCACACGATGAACGCGCACTAACAAATTATCAATATCCACGTCGCACTCACTCATTTAATTCCTCTATAAAATGTTATGAATAATATAGTTCGTTCTGCATGTTATACAATTACACGACCCCCTTGTTTATAGCCGCGCAATATGCATAACAATTTTTGCATATTTTAACACTATGCAGAACAGAAATATACTACTATTTACAAGAAAATAGTAATAATTACAGTTTCTGCGAGTCTAAGCATAAAATTCAGTAAATTTTTCTTATTTTTATATTTTTCCTAAAGAATTTAATTTTACTTAAGATAATTTTTAGCGAGGACTCTTACTCTTTTATTTGAAATTTGCACTTTGCACTTTGCACTATTGAATACTAATTAATTACACTTACTAATTTAATATATGAAACAATCGGCGCCAGCTGTTAAGCAAATATATAAATTTACTTAAGTACACTAGCGCCGAAATTTCTATTTATAAATTATTTACCTGATTCATTTGCAATTCATAACTCTATTCATTGCGCAACGTACGGATGTCAATCCATTTGTGCAATTTTTAAGACGAGTAGCAGCGTGTGACGTATTGCGAGAACCGCTGTGTAGTCCTCTACTCACATTGCCGCGACTAGAATGACCTGCTCGACTTGCTGACAAAATAGCTGCAATTGCAAACGATGCTACTGCGAGCATAACAAATACAATACTGCTACTACCAGTTGTTGCAAGCTTGGAAGCGTGCGCAAAATTATTAGTATTAGAATCTATAAACTTATCGTTTACATCATCCTGAGCATAGTTACCGTCCTGATTATTATTTGCTTTTACAGAATTCACAGTCTTTACGGAACCAGAATTTTTATTAGCGCCAGAAGATTTACCAGAATTTATAGCAATACCAGAATCTTCAGAATCACTTACTGAATCTTCTTCTATGCGCTTACCAGATTTATCGTTATCTTCTTTTGACGTATTTTCTGCTGCGATTTCAGAATTGGTACGATTGCCAAAATTATGCTTATTAGACGATTTACCATTTTCAGCATTTTCGGACTTGTACAGTGTTTCTGCCATCGAGCGCAATATATCGTTGAAAGTAACGTTGTTCAAATCAAAGTTTTTCTGATTTTCGCTTTGATTCTCGCTCTGGTTCTCGCTTTGATTGCCTCTCTGATTACCACTATTTGAATTATTAGTTAAACTCGATCCACCATTTTGGCTGCCACCATTCTGATTAGCAACATTTTGTGCTTCACCTTCCTGGTTTTCCCCATACTGAGACTCTCCGTTTTGCGAATTACTATTTACTTTCTTATGACGAGGATCTTGTTTGCCTTGATTATTCTTGCTTCTCTTTTCAAACTCTCGCAATAAGTCATAAATACTCATCTTGCCATAGTCGTAATCATTTTCATCTTCTGAATCTGGCTGATCCGAAGAATATCTACCAGAATTATTTGTGTTACCACTTGTGTTACCACTTGCGTTACCGCTTGTGCTACCACTTGCGTTACCGCTCGTGTTACCACTTGCGTTGCTGTTGCCGTTGCCACTAACAGGGCCTAGATTTTGAACATTACCGGCATTCTGATTACCAGCAGTCTGATTACCACCATTCTGATTTGTAGTACCAGGCTTTACAGCACCACCAGGTTGCGAACCACCAGACTGAGAACCACCGTTCTGAGAACCACCGTTCTGATTACCACCATTCTGCGTACCAGACGCAGCATTGCCAGCATTACCACCATTCTGATTACCAGTACCAGGCTTAGTTCCAGCTACACCACCAGACTGAGCACCTCCAGACTGAGCTCCACCATTCTGATTTGTAGTACCAGGCTTAGTCCCAGCAGATCCACCACCAGACTGAGTGCCACCAGACTGAGCTCCACCACTCTGAGCACCACCATTCTGATTTGTAGTACCAGGCTTAGTCCCAGCAGATCCACCACCAGACTGAGCACCACCAGACTGAGTTCCACCAGACTGAGTGCCACCACTCTGATTACCACCATTCTGAGAACCAGACACAGGCTTTACAGCACCACCAGACTGAGTGCCACCGTTCTGAGAACCACCATTCTGAGAACCAGTTCCAGGCTTTACAGCACCACCAGGTTGCGAACCACCATTTTGATTACCACCATTTTGCGTACCAGACGTGGTACCGCCAGGAGCAGCATTACCACTAGTACCAGCACCACTAGCACCAGCACCGCTAGTACCAGCACCACCAGACTGAGCACCACCAGACTGAGCGCCACCACTCGAACCATTATTCGCAGAAGCTACATAAACTCTACTATCTTTATCGTTATACCTAGATTTCAAAGCAGATACACGTGACGAGTCTGGCAAATCGTAAACAAATACATACCATCCAGATCCACTGTTATCTTTCGCAGAAATATTTACATTTTCTTCAAGAATAGCAGATTTTATCTTACAGCCAGCTGATTCAGAATTACATTTGAATGAAATTCCACCATTGCCGATTTTATACTCGCCATTCATGGCTGGAACTGTCCACTCTTTAATCAAGCGATGATGTTCATCTGCCTTAGGTTCATCAGTTTCACTAGCTGGATTGTACTTATTATTTGCTTCTTTCGTAGGATTGGTTCCACCATCGCCAACCCACCATGCACGAATATGTGCCTGAGAATCTGATTTAAACCCATAATCTGCATTGCCTTTAAATTCACCATAATCTTGAGGTAGTCCAGAAATTGTCATAGTGTTTACAATTTCTTTTCCAACTTCTACAGTATTTTCTTTTACTTTAGAAACATATTTTGGCTTAGCTTTATACGCGACTGTAGATTCTTTAGAGCCTAATTTCCCAGTTATATCACTCTCTAATAGCTTTTTACCTTTATCACTCTGCTTAGAACTGTCAATTACCCAAACCCAGGATCCAAATAATCCTGCGTCATTTGCTCCTACTTTATATTGTTCTGCTTTAGGGTCATCAACATCAGCGTCGGCAGCAGATTTATGCGCTACAACAGACACAGTTTCGCTATCTTTCGAGAAATTCGCTTGAGATGTCGCTACCTGTTTTAATCCTTCTATACCACGTATGCGCTTCACATAATCTGCTGCAGATTCGCCATTCCCACGTTCAGCAGCTTTCATGATTTTATCTAGAGAACCTACAAAGAAATAACCTTGAGCATTAATCTTCGTATCTTTATCCCAGGTTTTAAAATCTCCTGTTACAAGATCTGTAACTTCAGCTTTTACAGTATCTCCAACATTTAACTCTTGTTTATTTACTTTTGAAACGATAGTTGGCTTAAATCTATCTTTACTTACATCAAAAGTAATTTGCTCTTTAACCTCTCTAGTTAATGGAGCTCTAAAAACATCCTTGTAGTGTTCGCTCTCGAGACGTTGCGGAATCGCAACCCTATATTGAACACTAATATCAGCAACTCCATCCTCCTTAGCAGTCCACCAAATATCCGTGTCTTTATCGGTTGTAGTGAAAGTCACAGTTCCCTCAGCATTAGCGAACGATAAGGAATTGTTATTTGATGATACTGTTACAAATATTCCAGCTGCTCTTCCTTGCGAAGGATTAAGTAAGCCTAAATGAAGTACACCTCTACCCTTTCCTGCAGTATATTCTGGCTTGGCGTAGACCCTAATAGGCGTATTTTGATATGCTTCATTCCACAATCTTTTCGATTCTTTTTCAACGACATTTGTTTCAATTCCATCAAATCCAATATTTCGTATGGTTCTCCAAAGATCTTTATTAATATCAAATTTTTCATGAATAGCATAACCCATAGCAGCGTGTATTAAATTATCTTCACCCAAGTAGTATTTATGCACCATAGTTGCAGCAACCTGAGCATTTACTCCTTTCATCTCTTTCCAAGTACCAAGTTCTAACTCTATTGAAGTATTCCCAGATTCCATAGAATACGTTCGTCCTGATTCTACAAACCTATCATCAGCGCCTAGCCACTCTTCTTTAACGTCATATAAATCTCCATGCCCAGATTTATACATATATCCATATCCGCCTACAACTGATGCAGAAGAAAGATTGCAGTTCATCATTGCAACTAATGTAAATACAAATACAATTATTGAAGATGTAATACTTGTAATTTTTTCGTACTTACTACTTATTTTTTTACTTCGAGCATGATAAGAACAATGCTTTATTACATGTTGTCTCATCTAAATCTCCTTATCCCAACCTGTTCACTACGAATAAATTCCGTGTGCTGAGCACCATACTTAGAGCTCATGAGTCAACTATGGAAAAAGATTTAAGATGTGTAAATATATTTTTTGCATTGTGGATACAGCCTAAGTTATCCACATTTTTATATAAATCTATGTTGATAAGTCGCAGCAAATCGCCAAAACAGACCCTGCTGCAGAAACTGTACTGCAATATTGTCCGAAGATAGATAATCAGAGGCACTCGCGCAGAAACCATACTGCACCAGTGTCCGAAAATAATCAAAATAAGTGTTAATTACCAAAATGAGCATTAGCACATTACGTATTCTGCGCGCGCTGCAAAGCGGCAATATGCACTTAAGTCTATGATGAAAAATAAAAAATCTCAGCGGAATATGAGGACATATCCGCTGAGACATCAAAATCGCGGAGTCAGAGGGATTCGAACCCTCGAGCCGCTTACACGACTAACACCTTAGCAGGGTGCCCCTATCGGCCACTCAGGCATGACTCCAGTTGCTTCATCTAACACATGTGCGAGATAACGCAACAGGTTGCAACTATAGCACCTCTTGCGGACTGTGAAAAGACCTACGCAACACACCTTATACGGTATCTACACAAAACAAATACGTAGATTTCGAAAATATTAAGCAGGATTTTTATCACCCGAGAATGTAATGAAAACAGCACACATTACTAAAGCCATTCCGAGAACATCAATCCAAGTAGGCATTTCACCAAACCTAATACCAACAAGAGCAGCGATAGCCGGGTATAATGCTTGCATTACAGAATACTTTGCTGAAGAAACTCTTCTTAAAAGAAGCTGATCAAATAATGCTGGGAAGAATGAAGCACACACAGCAATAATTATCATTAAACCAATCAGTTTCAACGCTCCACCAGGTTCAGCAGCCCAGGTTGCACTCTGCTTAGGCCATATAACGTGCTGCACTGCAGGCACTCCAAGAAAAGTAGTTTGAAGAAGCCATCCTATAAACGCAGCAATACTTACACGATCAATTGCATTACTTCCCTTTGCAAGCATACGTCCAGAAACTATATACATTCCCCACATAGATCCGCCTATAAGTATTGCCACAAGACCGATCAAAAAATTAGCGTTAGATTTATCATTCACAGACGCGCTAGCAAGCACAATAATTCCGCATGCAGCAATAACTATGCCTAGTCTTTCTCTCCAACTTTTTCCAGTAATAACAGCCACCATAAGTGGACCCACAAATTCGATTGTTACTGCAACACCTACTGCCATGCAACTTATAGCAAGATAAAACATAGTATTCATCATTACTAATGAAATACCGACCGCAACTACAATAGCCCATTCTTTAATAGTTTTCGGCAAAGAACTACGCTTATTCTTAGAAAATGGTCTTCTCCATGCGAGTAAAAGTAACGACATAAATCCAACTCGGTACCACACTGAGTAAAGTGGATCAAGCTGACTAAACGCAACTTTCGCTACCGATGTCGCTAAATAAACCATAGCAGCTTCAACAACAACTATAAGTAATACCGGCATGCGATTTAGTATGCTAACTACCATTCGCTTCATACTGAATACAGTACACGAAGTCAATACTTTTACTAAGAATCGGTTGTTACGTAATAAATTTTCTAAAAGTTTTGCAACACGCAGTAGACAAAATCGAACGTTTGTTCTATTCTCAATATATGAGCACAGCACCTCGAGTATCTGCAGCAAAACGTGATTGGGGGCATGACACAACTGGCTGCACAATACTCCACATCGATATGGATGCGTTTTACGCGTCTCTCGAAGCTGCGCGAAACCCTGGGCTTAGAGGGAAGCCCTTGATTATTGGAACAGGTAATCGTTCTGTAGTATCAGCTGCTAGTTACGAAGCACGAAAATACGGAGTAAATTCAGCTATGCCTACAGTAAGAGCTAAAAGCCTGTGCCCAAACGGCATTTTTTTACCGGTAGATATGCCGTATTACCGTGCCGTTTCCTACAAAATTTTTCGGGAAGTTCTCTCTCTTATAACCGACAAAATTGAGCAGGTTTCGGTTGACGAGTGTTACATGGACGTACGCTCAGCACTACTGCGCTGGCATACGCCCGTCGCCATTGGGGAGTGGATAAGAAACGAAGTCGCGCGAAAGTTTCATATCACTTGTTCAGTGGGGATCGCTTCCAATAAACTTATTGCAAAAATGGCGTCTACAAACGCAAAGCCTAACGGCATGCTACTTATCCCCCAAAGTCGCAACTCCGACTTTGTGTCGTTAATGCCATTGCAAGCAATACCGGGAATTGGACCATCATTAACTAAAACACTTGCCACATGGGGTATTAACAGTATTGAAGATTTGCGAAATACCGATGAGACAACATTGATGCGTATTGTTGGGTCAAAAATTACCGCACGAACACTCTATTGTATTTCACGTGGTATCGACGACCGACAAGTCATGCCCTACGCACAAGAAAAATCAATAGGCACAGAACAAACTTTAGAAGTTGACACAACAGACATTGCAGCAGTGCAGCGACTGATCAGACACTGCTGCAATGATGTGGCTCAACAATTACGAAAACGCGAGCTTATGGCTAGAACTTTAACATTAAAAATACGCTTTAGCGATTTACATTATGTAACTCGTTCAAAGACTTTGCGCAATCCTACCGATATTGCACATGAAATGTATAAACGGGCTAGCGCACTTCTAAACGACGCAAATCCTGTTGTACATAATTATGCTATCGGAGGCGATAGCAAATGTTTGCTAAGCCCTGTAAGACTTGCAGGAATAACAGCAAGCAATTTAGTTTCAAGCAAAACTACACTTATACAACCTTCATTGAACGATATTCTTGAAGAAGATGATAGAAGTACTAAATCTGATGCTAGTGCATTAGTTAGCGCAACTGCACTTAATTCAACTACGCGCATGAGAAACGCTGAACACGCACTAGACGCAGTAAAAGAAAAATACGGAGAAAAAATAGCTCAGCTTGGTATTTAATTACACAATCAAATAAAAGCAGTATTAGATATTTTGCACAAAATTAGTAAATTTGCAATTTTTCAAACTAAACAGTCACTAAACAAAGCCACCGAACGAAACTATATTACTTATCTTCTTTACTACGTTTAGGCAATGCAGCAACACGATCTTCATCCCAACCAGAAGGTCCTGCATCTGATGCTCCGCCAAGATCACCAAGCTTGTCGAAATAGTCCTCTGCAGCATCTTTATACCATGCCCATTCTTCAGGCACATCATCCTCGTAAAAAATAGCCTCTACAGGACAAGCAGGTTCACAAGCTCCACAATCAACACACTCGTTAGGATTTATATAAAGCGTGCGATCTCCTTCATAAATGCAGTCAACTGGGCACTCATCCACACATGCCTTATCTTTTACGTCAACACACGGTTCTGCAATAACGTATGGCATAAATGCCCTCCTTTCTGCTTTTATTTTTATGCAACTTTCCTATTATAGAACATTTTTTAAAAGTCTATAACACAAAAAGTCGGCATACGAATATAACCGTATGCCGACTTCTTGCTAAATAAATAATTTATTAATTTTGATTATTTTGCGAGGACGCAGCAGACACCTCAGCTTGAACTTCTGCACGAGCCTGCTCTTCTGTCTCTCCTTCAGCTACCTTTTCTGCAGCGGCAGCATCTTGAGCAAACAATGTTTCTACAGGAACACCAAGTTGCTTAGCTTTTCGTATTTGCCTACCAAGCAGGGAATTGCGGTAAGAGTATCCGAAGTACACAGCAAAACCAATTGCCAGCCACACTGCAAAACGAATCCAAGTCAATACCGACAAGTTAAGCATGAGCCAGAATGTGGAAAGTGCTGCAAACAGCGGAAGCCACGGATTGCCTGGAACGCTGAACGAACGGTGCAAATCAGGCCTACGCATACGCATAATCGGAACTCCTGCAGAAACAAGCAAGAATGCAGAAAGCGTACCAATATTCACCATATCTGAAAGAATGCCAATATCGAGAGTGGAAGCAACAACTGCCACAACAATACCAGAAGCAATCTGAAGTCTTGCAGGAATACCACGCTTACTTACCTTAGAGAAGCTGCGTGGAAGCAAACCATCACGACTTACGGCGAAAATAATACGAGTAAGACCAAGCAGAAGAACCATTACAACGGTTGTTAAACCAATAACAATACCTAGGGAAATGATCTTTGCAGCCCAAGTAGCTCCTACAAGTTCGAAGCTTGTTGAAAGCGATGGAGAAGGCTGATTTGCTAAATCTTTGTAGGAAACCATACCGGTTGTTACGACTGCGACGAGAATGTAAAGAACAGTAACAATAAACAAACCAAGGCCGATACCTCGTGGAATGTTCTTATGCGGATCTTTAGTTTCTTCTGCAGTAGTAGCGACTACATCAAAACCAATGAATGCAAAGAACACGAGTGCAGCACCAGAAAGAATACCTGGAATGCCATAAACAGCTGGCTGCATTCCAGTTATCCACTGCCACAAAGGCTGGCTCATAACACCAGAAACTTCTATTCCCTTAACACTGGCTGGATCTTGAGCTGGAGGCACGAATGGAGTGAAGTTAGAAGCTTTAATGTAGAAGAAGCCCACAACAACCACGAACAGAACAATACCAATCTTCAAGATTGTTAAAGCGCCGTCGAAGCGTGCAGAAAGCTTGGTGCCGATAACAAGCATAGTTGTAAAGAATGCAACGATTATGATTGGAGCCAGATCAATAGTAAAACCACCTAAATTAAAACTGGTAGTCATATTTAATCCAAATAGCTTCATTAAATCGTTAAGATAAACACCCCAGTATTTTGCGATTACTGAGCCGGCCATCAGCATTTCCAGGATCATATCCCAGCCGATAATCCATGCAATAAGCTCGCCAACTGTAGTGTAAGTGAAGGTATAAGCAGATCCAGCTACCGGAATCATTGAAGCAAATTCCGCATAGCACATTGCTGCAGCGCCACACACAATACCTGCAATAATAAAGCTAATAATTACAGCAGGACCTGCATGGAACGCAGCTGCTTGTGCACCAACCGAGAAGATACCGGCACCAACAGCAACAGCAACACCCATAACTGCCAGATCCCAAGCGTTTAAAGTTCGTTTCAGATGACGATCGCCATCCATCGTCTCTGCGATAGTCTGTTCAACAGACTTTTTTCTTAATATTTGCATAAGCTTGCACTTTCGTTAAGGATAAGTGGTATATAGGGTTTTTAATAAGATTAACCGAAAAATACAAACACGGGCACCAAAGTAGCGCCCGTGCCGTAATTTTTACGATATTAAATATGCATACTACTGTGATAACCGTAAATATACAACTAATTATACGAAAATTATCAGAAAAATATTAAGTATTTAACTTTAAATTATTTTGTATTATCCTTTTTTATGTTTAATTGCATACCTATTATTACGGGTTCTGGCACTAATGTTACGTTAAAAACTCGCTTAACTCCGAAAATAATTATATTTGCTAAATTTTCTATATCTTTTGCAGACGCACACGATCTATTTGTTAAAGCCAAAGTGTGCAACGAAGATAATCCTGCAGGAGAAACACCACAGACGTGTTTTTGACAACTAGCATCATCCTCATCAGATTCAAGCCTAAATCCTTTATGGAATCCGGCGTGGTCGATAAGCCAAGCTGCAGAAGTTTTTATTCCATGAGAACCATCTTGCGTTATTGCATCAAATTTTGGAGCATCTTCTGGTAAAGCATCGGCTTCAGCAGCACTAAGTATTGGATTCATAAAGAAGCTGCCGCAACTGTGACGATCACTATAAATATCATCACCCTCATGCCATACACCAGTTACATAATCCTCTTCTTGAAGTTTAATAGCGTTTTCTACACCCAACTTACTTTTAGCACCACGCATATATTCATTTTCATAACGAGTAGCATCTTCTAGCATTCCTTTTGAAGCTCTAACACGCAAAACTTCACGACGGATTGAATTTGTACTCATTCGTGAGCCTACTTCTACTCCTAACGCTCGCGCAAGTTGACTGTGTGCCACTGTGCCCATTTGACTATGACGCAGACGGAATGTTACTGATAACACAATGTAGCGCGGTGTAGGAAAATACTCATTATTTGGCACACCAGGTGTCTTATACATACTCTGTTTAAGACTCGAAGTGCGGTATCCAAATTTGAGATCTTCACTAGACATTTCGCACGTAACTTTTGATTTACGATCCCAAACTTCCACAGAAACAACACTTTGAGACACTTCTTGGCCATATGCACCAATATTCTGCACCACAGACGCACCAACAGTTCCTGGCACTCCAGAAAGCCCTTCAACTCCCTCTAAACCAAGTTCTATTGTGTGAGATACAAAATCATCCCAATTGCATCCAGCTTCCGCATTAACTTCCACAATATAAGCACCAGTTTTTGCATCAATTCTGTCTTCTGCAGGTAACGCTTCGTCTAATACGCTTATATTTCTGCGAGCATCTCTTACTACTACTCCGTTAAACGAATCATCACTGACGAGCATATTAGAGCCACCGCCAATAACGCATAATGGTAAACCAGATTCATCTGCTGATTCTACTGCTTCAATTACTGCGACTCTACTTGTTGGTTCCACAAAATGCGCAATACTACCGCCGACACCAATAGTTGTTAAATCTGCAAAAGTTGGATTCTTACCAGAAGATTCTTGCATAGCCATGGATTCAATCCTAACAGCACTAAATAACAAAAACCCCGCACAAAGCGGGGTAATAAGTTTCTATCTGCGAACCGCCTAACTAGAAATATAACTGAAGCGGTTTAAGCTCTACGCAGTAAGCTGAAAGTTTCAGCGGGTCTCGCGATGAAGCGTATGCTTACCGCAACGTGGGCAGAACTTATTCAACTCAAGACGATCCGGCGTATTACGACGATTCTTCGTCGTGATGTAATTACGCTCCTTGCACTCCGTGCATGCCATCGTAATGCCCGGACGGATATCGGCGCTCTTGCTTGCCATTTCGTTCACCTCTACAATTCATTGTTGGCCAGCCAGTCTCCTACTGGCCGTTGTAGCGAGGAAGAGACTCGAACTCTTGACCTTACGATTATGAGTCGTACGCTCTAGCCAGCTGAGCTACCCCGCCAGAGAGCCTCGAGTGAGAATCGGACTCACGACCTCTTCCTTACCAAGGAAGTGCTCTACCACTGAGCTATCGAGGCGTGGCGGGTAGTGGATTCGAACCACTGAAGCACGAAGCGGCTGATTTACAGTCAGCTCCCTTTGACCACTTGGGAAACCCGCCAGCAGTCTCCGTAAGAAGTGAACTTCAAACGGCAACTTTGTTATTTTGCCACGAGAACGCGACTAATGCAAGTCTAAGACACGCCGATAGACGCACATAAACCCACTATTTTCAACAATCCCTTGAAAAATAATTTAATTATTTTAGCGAAAAACCGTCATTTTTCAGTTTTTGGCACACTTTAATTACTCGATCATTCGCCTCAACTTCTCCTAGAGAAATACGAATACCGTCTCCAGGAAATGCTCGAACAGATAATCCAGACTGCACGAAATACTCATTTGCACGCTCAGTATCTGCGCCGAAAGGCATCCAGAAGAAGTTTGCGTAAGGATCAGCAATATTCCACCCCTGCTCTCGCAAGGACTTAACTACACGCTCTCTCTCGCCAACAATTGCATCTACACGCTTATGCATCTCGCAAGTAGCATCTTCTTCCAAAGACGCCAAAGCCGCAACCTGCGCAATCTGGCTTACACCAAACGGAACAGCAACTTTACGCATACCTTCTACAACTTCAGCATTTGCAACAGCGTAACCGATACGCAATCCTGCTAATCCATAAGCTTTAGAGAATGTCTGTGCAACTACAACGTTTGGATACTCTTTATACAGTTTTATGCCGTCAGCTGTGCCTTTTGAAGTGTTGAACTGTACATAAGCTTCATCCATAAGAACAAGTACATCTTTTGGTACCGCTTCAAGCACTCTGCGAGCATCTGCATCGCTAAGAGCATTGGAAGTTGGATTATTTGGATTATTTAGAATAACAAGCTTCGTGTGCTCATTTACAGCATTGATAATTCCATCAATATTATGCGAACCATCTGCAAGATTTGGAACCTTAACACTCGTAGCGCCTGAGCCAGATACAATAATCGGGTATGCTTCAAAACTTCTCCACGGATACACGACTTCGTCGCCAGGACCAGCAACCAAATTTACAAGCTGAGTAATAACTTCGGTAGATCCACAGCCAAGTACTACCTCGTCAGGAGTAACGCTATAGAGTTTAGCTATGCGCTCAACTACATCTATACCGCGCATATTTGGATATCGATTAATAGTATTAAGAGCCGTTTTGCTTATTGCTTGCTTAACGCTATCTAATGGTTCGAATGGATTTTCATTACTTGAGATTTTATATGCGCGAATACCATCTAATTTAGGAGCCGGACGACCCTGCTTATAACTAGGGATAGTATCTATTACGCTTCTGTGTTTGTATGTCATACTTCTCTATGATACTCACGAATCGTGTAATAAATAAAGCGCATCGCATAAAGAAAACGCTGGAAACTACATTATCGTAATTTCCAGCGTAATAAGTTAACGTTCGCAGCCTAAACAACTATCTTAAATAGAAAGCGAAAAGAAAGCGAAAAGGCAACTAACAAAACTATTTTAATTAGCCAAGAATAGCGAGCACATCACGCGAAGAGACGATCAAATAATCTTCACCTTCATAGTGCACTTCTGTTCCGCCGTACTTGGAGTAAAGAACTTTATCGCCGACTTTAACATCCATAGGAATTCGTTCGCCCTTGTCGTCGCGACGACCTGGTCCTACAGCAAGAACTTCGCCCTGCTGTGGCTTTTCCTTGGCATTGTCTGGAATATACAAACCGGAAGCAGTTTGGGTCTCCGCCTGAGCCTGCTTAACAATAATCTTATCTTCCAACGGTGTGAGTTTAATCGACACTGTCGCCACCTCTTTCTTACGAGAGATTAATCCATTCGCGCAAACACAAACTCGATGAGGCTGACGATCACATCTACTTCATATTTACGCTCTGTGTCTCATGGTACCGCGAAATTAGCACTCTGCCAACTAGAGTGCTAATTTTTTATTAAGAAATTTATATTATTTATTTACGCTACCTGCGGCGGCTTGCTAAAACCTCACGTAAATTGGCAACTCCGAGCGAATCTGCAGAACTATCTGGAGCCTCAACCTTAGCTTGTTTTTCGCTATTATGGAACTCTTCTACGGACTTATCTGCAGAACTAGCTGCAGACACAGCTACAGGCTTACTAGGAACAGCTTTTGCAACTTGCTTAGTTGACTTAATTTCTAAGCTTTCTGGAGCACTACTTGCTGCTGATTTTTCTGTTTTCTCTGAATTTTCAGCAGATTTAGAAGAATTGGTGGAGGACTTTGAACCCAGAGAGAAAGATATTAAATCCTGCTTTTCAGATTGCGCAGAAGCTGCTAAATTAAACGCGTCTAAAGCTTTAGAAGCTCTAACTTCACTAATCTCGTTAGTTGAGTCATCATATGAAGTCTTCTCAGACTGCTCAACATTCTTAGTCTGCTCAACCTGCTCAACCTCATCTTTATTACTACTCTGAGTAGAATCCTTCAACGACGAAGAATCATTAGACTCAGAAGTAGAAAGATTAGAAACAGGCACTTCATTTGATTTTGCCGCGTCAGCAACGTCAATTACTTCCATATTTTCATCGCTACGCATAGAAAGTCCACGCTTACGAAGCGCTTCTTCGCGATCTTTCATAGTGCGACGCAACGCAACGCGAATCTCACGCGCTTCCATAATAGAAGTTTCTGTGCTGTCTCTTACTGCTTGGCAATCTTGCACATAATTCTGATTGCTATAAGAAGAATTTTCGTATGAAGCATTATGGTAGCCAGTATTTCCACTACTGTAATCTTCGCGATTTTCTTTTACGGAATTAGTTTTATTAATAGTCTTGCCGTATTCAGATTTCTTTGCATCAATAAAATCAGAAGCACCAGCAGTAATAGCTTTTACCGTGTTCACAAAGCTATTAACCATGCCAAAACGATCATCATTCTTGGTTATAACTTGCTCACTAACATTAGTAACATTTGCTGTTACTACACCATCAGCGTCTTTTTTTCGCATACTTGCCACGCGCGCTTCCCAAGCACGAGCATGTTTAGAAGCACGAGCGCCACAAACCAACACAATCGCTAAAAATGCTAACGGTATAAGCGCAAAAGCTGGAGAATACAATCCTCCAAAACCAACCAAGGCAACGAGAAAAGTTAGAACTGATAAAGCCAACACAAGCATGCAACGACGGCGCACAGCAGCACGCCTTAAACTACGAATATGATTTATATACTCTTTTGTAAATCTTTGTTTACGCTCTGTTTTTTGCTCAGTAGGTTGCATATCAACCCCTTTCGCCGTAGTCCTGGTTCCATCACACACGCGAGTGGCACTCCACTCATCAACAAGATGCAGTGA
This sequence comes from Gardnerella sp. 2492, assembly GCF_050320365.1. Taxonomy (NCBI): domain Bacteria; kingdom Bacillati; phylum Actinomycetota; class Actinomycetes; order Bifidobacteriales; family Bifidobacteriaceae; genus Gardnerella; species Gardnerella sp. 2492. The sequence goes on from NZ_CP186952.1 coordinate 761,148, forward strand.
AGGCGAGTACCTATCCTCGCGATGTTCAAGTATGCTTTTCATACCATTAACCGTGTGCTTAGGCAACCACCCAAACCATAAGGCTACGAGGATGATCAACACAAGCAAAGCACTGACCGATTCATAACCCATAGATACAAATATAAGTAGTGAGCGGGATGTGCAAGCTGTAATAGGAATCGGCGTGTCGCAATTTATATCATCTTTAAGCGTGCCGAACGTATAAGCTGTCTTATTATTGACTAGGATATTTGAAGGAATAGAAAGTTACTAATACTTACAGATTTTGCTTTTGTTAGTTAAAACATTTCGCAAAGTCGTAACTGATTTTTTGATTATAAATGCATATCGGAGGAACCGTTGCCTACTTATCATTACCGTTGCAAGCAGTGTGGATACGATTTTTCGGAACATCAGGATTTTTCAGATGACCCTATTACTATTTGCCCACAATGCGGCAAAGAAACAGTGCGTAAGATTTATTCAGCACCTCCTATTAATTTCAAAGGTAGTGGATTCTATCGCACTGATAAATAATAAAAATAAGTAATAAAAAATAATTTTTTTAAGAACGCTTATATTGATCCGCAAAAGGATTGCAATATAAGCGTTTTTTAGTATAAATACCCTGTATCCACAATGCATATTTTTTATTGCAATAGCTCGAAACATACGAGAAGATGCTTGCATGAGTATGAATTTTTCTTTATTTACAGCAGAAACTAGTCCTCTGAAAACAAATGGACTTGCGCGTAGACGGCAACGTGCCTTTCTTCGCAAAATAATTATCGTATTTTGTGCAGGAATTATGAGTTTACTTGTTATCTCAACTATTATCTCTTCTCAAGCTACACAAACTATACCAATTGCAATTCGTCATATTGCACAGGGAGAACACATAAGTAAAAGCGACATACAGTATGTACAAGTACCACAACACTCCGTTTTTAATAATGTTCTTTCCGAAAAAGATAGCTATAAGGATTTGGTAGCAACTTGCGATATTAAATCTGGGATGCCGCTTTTTAGAAACACCACAAGTAGATCTCCAAAAATACCGAAAGGATTTACAGCACTTGACTTAAATTTGGCGAGCGCAGATCACTCTCTTGTACCTGGAAAACGTATAACTATTGCTTTTAGCAAAGTAACTACAGATACATCTCAAGCAAAAAACGGCAATACTGAGGATGATCAAGACGACGATTTTAAAGAGCATGAGGAAGATAATCAAAGCATGGATGACGAAAGCAACAGCATAGACGAAAGGTATGTTGAAACAATACGTCACGCTCTTGTAGTTTCAATAAGCTACCAGCAGCATCATAGTCAAGCAACTCTTGCTATGCCAGCTAAAGATGCTCTTAAAGTGCTAAATGCGCAAGCAATAAACAGTTCGCTATCTATAGTTGCAATACGAGAGTAAAAGCAATATTAAAAATCAGCTTTCCACTCAATACTCAAGTACAGAATTATCTTCCTCGCTCAGAAAACACAGCCCAGTGAGGAGGTAGTTCGCCTAATATTCGATTATCGTCATCACTCTGTTTTTGCTCAACAGTTTGCATATCGGAAGGCTCGAGCTTTACGCCATCTGCGTCGAAACGTTCAGAACCTTTGCGCACTACGCGAGTATGTTCGCGAGGTGAACGTCGATTTGGATTATAACCACTCACTGCTCGTCACCGTAAAGCTCTCCGAGTCTAGAAACTACTCGATCTACTTCTTTTTCAGGATTTACGAATGCTCCAACACTCCACACGTTCATAACAGACCATCCGAGTGATTCCAAATCCTGAACCATTATGCGGTGACGTTCACGAGTAGATTGCACGCTCATAAACTGCGCATCGTCAGTCAAAATCGCTACAGCAAAAGGTTTATTTGAAAGACCAACGGCCAGCGGTATACGAAGTCCACGATCAAAACCGTAATTTAACGCAACTTTCAATCCGCGAGCGCGTATACGTTCCGCTAGATCTGAGAACAGAACGTTTCCTACAGCTGCGGCTTCAGCTTTAGCAGTTACTGCAGCAAATCCTTCTTCATCTTCTGGTCTAAGAGGATCATCACCAAGCTGTTCTGCCCAAATAAGCAATTCTTTAAGAAGTTTTGGACCTTCCTGATGAATTCTGTCATCTTCCATATCTTTAGAAGTAAAGGCACATACAATATCCAAGTGACGTTTAGCTAAAGCCAAAGCGTCAAGAAGCATTCCACTGCCGCCTTCTTCTTCCAAAATGCCAAACTGTTGCAAAAGTCTTCCGTGAGATGTTTTTGCGTAGCAAAGTGAAAGTATTACATCAGTTGCTACAGCTCCTGGAGCCTCATGAATGCTCACTAGTCGCACATGGCGTAAGAAGCGAGCCATGTTGTCATCTTTAATAGCAAGAGACTTTAACTCTGCTCCTAGTCGACTACGGAACACGTTTGTAAGTGTTACTACTGCAAGAACGTAGCTTGATGGAACCACGGTGAAAGTTTTCGCACGTTGTTCAATGAGTGAAACAACTTCATCTATTTCTCGTTGACTACTTTCAATCAAACCAGTTGACATTACTGGCACACCAGTAGCTTCAATCTGATGCAAACGAACTTTTCCTTGCAAACGCTCAACAGGAATATCGTGTCGAAGTAAACCATATCCGTGTTCTTCAAGGAAATTAGCTAAACGCAGCGAACGCCTCGATGCTCGAGATTCTACTGTAACATTCGGAAGAATATTAATCAGCGCATTTAAACTTTGCGAGCTAACAGTCTTTTTATGAGCTAACACAACTACTTGCTTAGCGCGCGCAAGAATAGAAAGAAGCTCAAGATTATTCATATGTTCTGCTGCATCTATTATAACCGTGTCAACAATTGGACTGCACGATGTGAGCATTACAAGAGTAGACGGCATAGCAACAAGAATTGGCTTAGCTGCTAACACAATATCTTTGTGATTTTTAAGTAGATTTTTAAGAGTAATACCAGCTCTGTTACTTGCGAGCATAGTATGAAGCTGATTAGCTTCTTGTGTACGCGAAAATAGCAAATCACAAAGTTTCTTCATGCTTTCCTGTTGAATCATAGGACCAACAGAACGAACATGCTCAGTATCGACTTGTACGAAACGGTCAGAAGCATCTTGTAAAGCAGAACCATCTTGATTAGAAATAATCGCTGAAGAACTAACGATATCTTCAAAAACAGTAGTCCACCATGCTAAGTGAATTTCTCCGTCCAATGCTTCACCAGTTACTTTACGATGACGCAAATCGTTTACTAAATCAGATAAACCGACGCTCTTAAACTCACTTTCGAGCTTGCAGCGTCCAGGTAAAGTATCTAAAGCAGCGCGATCATCATGTAGGTCTTGCAAACGGTTATCGAGTTGAGCAAACTCAATATTTTCAAGATCTGCACCAAGTTTTGTAGTTGCAAGTACTGTATCAAGTGCTACAAGGTGACGAGCAAGCATTTCTTGAGTGCTAACTATTTCGTCTAATTTTGGTGGTAGTACAGGCCAGCCTCCATGAGGTACGAACATGCGCCATTGATCTGCCTGCTGTGACACGATTTTCAGTGCTTCATGAAGATCGTCGACTTTTGCTCCAACTCGTAGCATATTACGAGCTTCTTTAACGTAATGTCTACGCTGCCAGAAGCCCATAACAGTACCCTCAGCTTTTCGCACAGCTTTAGGCTTGCTTGCCTCTATCATAGCGTCTAAGTCACGCTCAAAAATTTCAGGCTGGAAAACGTCCAGAACTCTACGCAAATTTTTAAGTACACTAACCTGCCTTCCCCATTCCCGAGCAGTAGAAGGAACTGGGAATCCACAGCTTTGTACAGTAGTTTTTACTTGTTCTCTAGTTGCAGGAAGAAGTTTAAGAAGCAAATCAACTACACGCTGATAAACTGCTACAGCTTCGCCTTCATCAAAAACAGACGCACCAAACCAAGGTGTATCATCAGGCTGAACCGTAAACTCACCAAGCTCATCAGCTTCATGAAGTTTTTGTACCCACTTGTCAAGATCATTAGCAAGAGACCTAGCAGCGTCAACATCTAAACGCACATGAGTAGAAGGATGTGAAGGGAGCATTGCAATAGCAGCCAAATTTTGCATAGTCTGGTATGCGGAAACACCCCAGCTCTCATTTACTCCATGCAAATCACCAAGGTATCTTGTTAATCGAGAGCGAACTCCTACAAGCTCATCAGCAACCTGCTCAAAACGAGATGTTGCTACACTTTGCCGCGCACCTACTGCAGCAATAAGCTGTGAATCAATATGTTTTGCAGCATGACCGTCAGATACGTCAAGAGAAAGAGAAGAAATTTCGTTATCGCTTAAAGTACGCCTAAATCTGCGTTGCTGTTCTATAACATTTGGCACGTAAAGCACAGAACGTCCGAGAAGAGCCGAATGTGATGCTATTGCACTAGCAACATTAGTGGAATCCGATCCTGCATCAACATCAATAAAAAGCGAAGTTCCTTTTGCAACAAGATCCGCGGCGTAACGCACACTGTTATCAACATCTCCGACTTCGTACTCATTGTGAGGATCCGCATCGAACGGGCTGTATTCTTGTTTATTTTCCGCCTTAAGTTCATTTGCAGCGTACTCATCACCAGCTAAAGCGTCAATTACTGTGTTACCTACACTTCCAGCTTGTAACGCTTCAAAAATTTTGTCACTTTCTGAAAGGAATCTTGAACCTGCGTCTGTAAAGCAGCCGAGAATAATATCTCTTTCAATATCAAAATCTGGGAACGCACGACGAGCCTGCTGGCAGATTGCTTCAAAAACTACTGAAGTTTCTGGCGTTCCACTTTCGTAATTAGAGCCGTCAAAAAGTACTTCTTCTCGCAAATCAATTCCACGCTCTTTTAGCCTTACTACAAGCGAATGGTTAAGACCAACGTTGCCAGAGAAGCAGATTGTTGCAGCAGTCTCATCTTTTGCAGTATCTCTTACTACGTGCACTGGATACGTAAGTACAGGAACGTGATTTCCATTCCAAGAAGCTACGCCAACCACAAGCGATAGTTCAGAAACGCCGCTTTCATGCGCTTTTGCATCTCTATCTTCAAAAACTCTCTCAAGTCTTCTTCCTGCAGCTCGCAACATTCCAGCATCTCTGAATAACGCTTTTAATGTCACTTTTCCGCTTGCAAAAAGCTGAGCTATACCAGATGGATGAGCGTGAGTTAATTCCAACTGTGCCTGCAGTTTTGTAATATCTTCTAGCGGAGAAGGCGTAAGTTGCAACTGGTACTGTTTACGCCACTCTTGTATGCGCTGCAACGCTTCAGCTCTAGCGGCAGACACTGACTGCCTGTTAGACTCATCCCTGCTTAGAAATACACTGCGTTCTGTTGGCGAAGCATTTCTATCCTGCAAATCTTGTGGAGAATTATTCAAATCTTTTGCTTCGTTCATACCATTAATATTGCTCATACTGATTCTCTCACTTTGTTGCACTCATCGTCACTTGTAATCGTCTAGTTTTAATAATATCCACGAATCACTGGCCTATAGCTTTACGGTAAGCACTATATCCCTCATTGTGGGCTAATGCTTTTTCTACATCACTGTTACCGGAAGCTGCTAGCCAAGCATACAAATCATCGTATAATCCTGTATTTTCTGCAAGGAATGGAAGTAGTTCGCGATATTTTGCCATCTCAAACTGTTCCGAAAAATCTGCACTATTTTTAGCTTCTTCAGAAGTAAATCCTCCTGCTTCAACTAAATCTTGATGAGTATCAAACTCGCCTTTTGAAACTTTATCAAATACAGATCCTGGTTCAAAAGCTGGTTTATAAGCTGTATCAATATCTTCACTATCAACGATTCCTGCGGTTTCTGCAGTTTCAGCAATTTCTGCAATTTCTACAGATTCCGGAGATATTTGAGATACTGGATATGCCTGAGACATTTGCGCTTCTAGCTCAACTTGTTCGTCACTTACTTGTGCGTTTGCTTCCGGAGTAGTTTCTGCATTTACTTCAGCGTTTACTTCAGAACCCGTTTCAGTATTTACTTCAGAATTATTATCTCCTTCATACTGATTGTCATCATTTTGACCGTACAAAGATTCAGACTGAGATATTGCAGAATTAGCAAACATTGCTGCTTGCATCATATGCTCATCTTCCACGTTATCATTCTGATTACTGTAAGTGTTTTCAACAGATTCAGTATGCTCTGACTTATCCTGAGAAATCTCAGCTTGAGCATCATCAAAAAGATTACGAGGCTCAACAGGTTCCTCTTTCTGTTCCATAACTACAGGAAGAGTTACATTATTATTTTCTAATAAAGCTCCAGAATTCAATGCCGCATTTACTGCAGAATCTGCACCATTATTATGATTCCACGACAATCCCGGCTGAGAAACAGACTGCGCGTGGAATATTCCCGTAGGTTCTCCAGCTCGCAAATCAAGTATTTGATCTACAGAAAGATCAGAAGCATCCGGTTCCTTACGCGCTGAATCAGTAGCATAGGAGAACAAATCTTTTACATGCTCTCCAGAATCAGCATCTTCTTCGATACGTACGAAATCTATAGGAACATCACCGAATTGCATTCGCATAAGAGTATCTGGAAGATGGAAGTCCACTCCTGATTCCAAACGCATCAAATTACCATTATTGCCAACTACGTAAGTGCCGTTTGTAGAATCAAGATCGCGTATAGTCGCAACTCCCTTTTTATCTACAATAAGTAGTGCGTGACGCTTAGACATAGAACGCTTGTTATCTACTATGTCTATGCGCTTGAAACCATCTTCGCGCAAAGGACGTATAGGCTTTCTACCTATTTCTACTGACTCACCAGCACCTACTCGTGCTTGCTCTACTCCGCCCACGGTAATCATCCAGCGCTGCACGGTTTGTCTCTCACTCACCTAACCTGCTCCCTTCAAAAAACACACTACTTACTATTGTGTCATGCTTTATGTATATTGCGCTAGTTTTTATCGATTTTATACACAAGAGCAAGAAGTCTACCCTCGTGAGATTTTCCAGCTAAACTAGCGCGCCGATGAGAATACCAGAGTGGATTTTCAAGAGTACACATTGCATTCTGCAATTCACGCATACGATTGGATAAAGATTGTCCCTCTCCATCTACTTCGCAAATTGTTCGCAATTCCTCATCTTCAGATAAATATTGCGTTGCAGCTGTAACTCGCGGTAAAGCATCAACAATATTCGCTACTCCTGCGAGCGCTAAATCTATTCTCGCAGCTTCAGCAATATCAATACCGATTCCACCAAAACGCGTTTGTGTTACAGTTTGCGGATATCTTTTTTCAAAGTCTCGTGCTATTTCATCACCAACTTCGTAACAATTTCCGCAAATGCATGGACCGAGCACTGCTGTTATGCGAGAACGCTCAGCTCCCTTTTCACACATTGCGTCAACAGAAGAATCAAGCACGCCAGCCATCAATCCTTTTCGTCCGCAATGCGCTGCTGCAATAATTCCAGCTTCATCATCAGCAAGCAAAACAGGTAAACAGTCTGCAGCAAACATTCCTAAAGCAAGCGAGCAGGCTGTAGAAACTTGTGCATCCGCATTAATTCTCAATGTAGAATCTGCGAAACCTGTTGCGTCAAAACCGTAGCCTGTATTCAATGAATCAACTATGGTGTCTGCATCAAATACGTTCCTGCCATGAACTTGGCTAACTAAGCATAAATCTGCTTTTATAGCTCTCTGCAATGCGGCTCTATTACTGGCGACTGCTTCTACGCTATCGCCTGCGCGTCCACCTAAATTAAGTGAAGCAAATGAACCTTCAGATATACCTCCTAGTCTCGTAGTAAAAACTGCTTGTGTGCGAGACCCTAAGGCTACTGGGATTGTTACTGGTATTGGTAGTCCTTTATCATCCTCATGCGGAAGTGGCATACCTGTTACGCTTGTTTCTTGCATTTTAGTGTTTTCTTTCAGCCTAAATAAGCCAACTCTTCATTACTTAATTGCAAATCTGAAGCTTTCAAACTATCTAAAATTGTGGCCGGTCTGTGTGCTCCAGGAATTACAAATACGTGATCGCCTTTAGCGAGTTCCCAAGCCAAAACTACTTGCTGATAACTTACGTTATGATTTTCTGCAACTTTGCGGAATGGATCGAAAAGATGCTCATCATAAGGGTGACGGAATCCACCAAGAGGACTCCAGCAAACAAAAGCAATTCCAAGCTTTTCGCAATATTGCAAAGTATCTTCATTCTCTAAATGAACTGGAGAATATTGATTTTGTACTGCTACTAGCTTTTCTCCTAAAATGTTGCGAGCGATATCGATTTGCTCTACAGAAGCGTTAGAAATACCGATTTCTCGAGCAACGCCTTCATCAAGCAACTGCTGCATTGCTTCAATAGACTCATTGTATGGAACTTCTGGATCTGGTCTGTGGAAGTAAAGAAGATCAATAGTGTCAACTCCTAAAGCCATTGCGGACTCTTTGGCATGCGCAATCAAATGCTCTGGTTTGCCATCCTTACCCCATGTTGGTCGTCCGTCGGTAAAGTTACGGAAGTGACCGACTTTAGTAGCAACCAGAATAGAAGATTTGTCACCCTTCCAGCTTTCTAAAGCCTCACGAACAAGTTTTTCACCAGTTTGTTCCTCGCCGCCAGAGCAGTAATATGCCCAAGCTGTGTCAATATGCGTACAACCTGCATCAAGAGCCGCATGAATTGTTTCAATACCCATGTCATGGCCAAGATTGTTTTCTATTGTTAAAGGCATTTCGCCAAAACCAATAGCAGTTGTATCAAATGAACCTAACGCACGATGCATAACCATAAGTCACCCCTACTTTGACGGTAATTAAAATTTCTTATTTTAACCTATGTTTTTATAATATTTTATTGCAGAGATTGCATAAAGCATTATTTACTAGAAATGCCCTCAAAAGCAGACGCAATTTGAAGGCATTTCTACAAGTTATTTAATTATTAACTATCGATTAGTATTTAGCTTTTTCGATAAGTTTTATGCGATTAGTCCTCTTCAAATGGATCAAAATCGCGGCGAACACGACGGCGAGGACGCTCAGTACGTTCTTCTCGAGCTGCGCGATACTCGTCATAATGATCATCGTCAGCTGCGTAACGTGGGTTGCGATCCAAGCGACGATCTCCCGAACCACGGCGAGGACGCTCATCGCGATCGGAACGATTAGAACGGTCATCTCTATGACCGTCATAACGGTCGTCACTAGAACGGCGGCGAGGACGCTCATCAAAATCATTGTCATCATAACGACCAGCACGATCCGAACGCTCACCGCGATCATCGTTTCGATCTTCATAACGATCAGAACGGCTGTCGCGATCAGAATATCTGTCGTCACGACGTTCATCGCGCATGCGACGGCGAGGACGCTCATCACGATCATCTTCACGACGGTCGTCACGCATACGGCGACGAGGACGCTCATCACGATCAGCGTGATCGTCACGATCTGAACGAGAACGACGATCGGAATTATCAGAACGCTCACCGCGATCATCGCGAGAACGACGATCATTGCGATCTGCTGGAGCTGATTCTTGATTCTCAAAACCTGGAATTGCTAAGGATATCTTTCCGCGCTCATCTACGCTTTGTACGATAACTTCAACGCTATCGCCTTCTTTAAGAACATCCTCAACAGTGTCAATACGTTCGCCGTTTGCTAAATTGCGAATCTGCGAAATATGAAGCAAACCGTCAGTTCCAGGAGTCAAATTTACGAAAGCACCAAAGCTAGTGGTCTTAACTACCTTACCGGTGAAAGTTTCGCCAGCCTTTGGCACGCGAGGATTTGCAATAGAATCGATGATTTCCTTCGCCTTTTCGGCAGCTTCTCCACCTTCAGAAGAGATGTAAACTGTACCATCATCTTCAATAGCAATCTCAGCACCAGTTTCTTCCTGAATCTGGTTAATCATCTTGCCCTTAGGACCAATAACTTCACCGATCTTATCTACAGGAATTGTGGTTGTGATAATGCGTGGAGCGAACGGGCTCATCTCAGCTGGGCAATCAATGCACTCGTTAATAACTTCAAGAATCGTTGCACGAGCTTCGTGAGCCTGCTGCAAAGCGGCAGCCAAAATATCAGCTGGAATACCATCAAGCTTAGTGTCGAGCTGCAAAGCAGTGATGAACTCGGAAGTACCAGCAACCTTGAAGTCCATATCTCCGAAAGCATCTTCTGCGCCGAGAATATCAGTCAAAGTCTTGAAGATATGCTTTCCATCAACATCGCCAGAAACCAAGCCCATAGCAATACCAGCAACTGGAGCCTTCAAAGGCACGCCAGCTGCAAGCAAAGAAAGCGTAGAAGCGCAAACGGAACCCATAGAAGTAGAACCGTTGGAACCAATAGCTTCAGATACCTGACGAATAGCGTATGGGAACTCTTCGCGTCCAGGCAATACTGGAACCAAAGCCTTCTCTGCTAAGGCACCGTGACCAATTTCACGACGCTTTGGAGAACCTACACGACCAGTTTCACCAGTGGAATATGGAGGCATCTCGTAGTTGTGCATATAACGCTTGGTTTGTGGACCAGAAAGCGCATCAACCTGCTGCTCCATCTTAAGCATGTTCAAAGTAGTTATGCCCAAAATCTGGGTTTCACCGCGCTGGAATAAAGCAGATCCGTGAACGCGAGGAACAACATCAACTTCTGCAGAAAGTGTACGAATATCGCGCAAACCACGACCATCAATACGATAGTCTTCAGTCAAAATGCGACGACGAACGATCTGACGCTGCAATTCCTTAAATGCGTTGCCAAGTTCCTTTTCCTTTTCGGCTTCGTCCATATCAGTGAACTCTTCGGCTATTGCAGCACGCACGCCTTCTTTAATTTCTGCAATGCGATCCTGGCGTGGAAGTTTTTCTGCAATTGAAAGAGCCTCATCCAAATCTTTATGCGCGATTTCGTCAATACGTGCGTAAAGTTCGTCAGTATACTCTGGGAAAAGCTGGAATTCCTTAGTTTCTTTAGCTGCTATACGCTTCAACTCATTCTGAGCGTCGCAAATAACCTTAATAAATGGCTTAGCAGCTTCCAAACCACCGGCAACAACTTCCTCATCTGGCTTAATTTGACCCTCATTGTAGATCAAGTTCCAAGCGTTCTTACCAGCACCAGCTTCAATCATTGCGATTGCAACATCACCGTTTTCAATAACGCGACCAGCCACAACAATTTCAAATACTGCACGCTCGCGCTCGCTCCAGCGTGGGAATGCAACCCACTGGCCGTCAATCAAAGCCAGACGGACACCGGAAACTGGACCTTCAAATGGCAAACCAGAAATCATAGTAGATGCAGAAGCTGCGTTCAAAGCAATAACATCGTAGGCATCATCCGGATTAATTGCCAAAATTGTTTCAACAACTTGTACTTCGTTACGCAAAGTATGTGGGAACAATGGACGTAACGGACGGTCAATAATACGGCATGCAAGCGTCGCTTCGTTAGAAGGACGTCCTTCACGACGGAAGAAAGATCCTGGAATCTTACCAGCTGCATACATCTTCTCTTCCACATCAACAGTTAATGGGAAGAAGTCGTAATTTTCCTTCGGGCTAGAACCTGCAGTCGTCGTCGACAAAATCATGGAATCGTCATCCAAATATGCAGCAACAGCACCATCTGCTTGTTGCGCAAGTCGACCAGTTTCAAAGCGCAATGTGCGCTTACCAAATGAACCATTATCAATAACGGCTTCTACAGCCTTAATTTCGGGACCCTCCACGGGTTCCTCCTTTTCTTAACTTACCTAATCAACCAACATGCGTAATAACATTGGCGACTTCGCATCATTACCATCCATGCGACTATTTGCAACATTTGCAACATTTGCGCAAACGCCAACATTTCATTTCGTAGTGTTTTTTGTTTCGGTTACTTCAATCATCCGTATTCAGTTATATTCACATCCGATGATGTGTTTTTCTTCTTCAGTTATAAACTCTTATTGCGATTTACATGCAACTTTAATGCACTTATTATCGTACTCGCATAATTGATTGGCTACTCACTTACCAATTTTCATACTTTTCTTCACTTGATAATTGCGCTTACCACAACGTAATTTTTACTGCTAAATTACACAAATATAAAGCGAAACTTTATAAAATAACAGAAGTATTTAGTTATAAAAATACAGAAGCCCGAGCTTATGCCCGGGCTACAAAACTATCGACGCAAGCCGAGTCGTTCAATCAAAGAACGATAACGATTGATGTCAACACGCTTCAAGTAGTCAAGAAGACGACGACGATCACCAATCATGAGCATCATGCCACGACGAGAGTGGTGATCATGCTTGTGCTCCTTCAAATGCTCAGTAAGGTCAGCAATGCGCTTGCTCAACAATGCGACCTGCACTTCTGGGGAACCCGTGTCACCCTCGTGAGTCGCGAATTCGTTGATGATGTTCTGCTTATCTTCAGCCGTCAATGCCACGGCGTCCTCCTTAAATCGCTGCGCGGTGCCACAACCTTATGTTGTAGCGCTCTGAATCCGCGGGCGTTACACGCCAAACGTCAATGTTACATCACATGTAGAACAAAACTCTCTGCAACATAATTAAATAATTTTCCACAACTTTCCTCATACCTACATACATACCTACTAGCAGCAACTGATACTAGTGATTCTCACATTGCTGTTATAAATCCACCAAATAAAACAACAATTAAAGACATAACTTCAATAAAGAAGAACATAATAAAAGATGCCCAACTTTTTGTAAGTACATTTAGGCGGGAACGTTTTGGTATAAGAACAAGCAAACCAACAAAAAGTACCGAATAAATTATTACGCCAGAACCTGCAGAGATAATACCCAAATTTGCTGCATTTGCCTGACCGCTTGCAGACCCGTACATAACGTACGTGCCGTACCAGAAGTTCATATTAAGCAAGCATAATCCTGCAATAAACTGTTCAAAAGATAAGAAAACAAGAAGTAGCAATCTCCAAAACCATTTGCTTGACTCTATTAACGCCATTGCAATGCTAGTAAACACTAGTACTGTGATCATCCAAGATATGAATACAATACCTTGTGAAGAAAAATGTGAGCAGCAATCTATAACTGAATAAGTACTGCGCAAAGCAAGAGTACGTCCAGCCCAATAAGGAAGAACTATTGCCATTAGTAACACAATTAAGTACACTACCCAACGTTTTGGTCTTGCGTTTTTTCTAGAAATATCCGCTATCGACAAATCTGATTCGAAAGATTCAGTTTCATAGCTTTCATACACATCTTTTTTTGATTTTTTTACGCTTACTTGCTTCTTAACAGCAACTTCGTCGTTACTTGCAACTAAATGTTCGTCAGCGCACGCTATATCTGAGTTTTTTGCGTGATCCTTCTCTACATTTTCCGCATCTTTATGCGCATTATCGCTACAATCAAGATTCTCAGAGGTTACAGCCTTACCCTTCGCTGTCATTTACTCACTCCTTTTGAACGTCTCAAAATTTGAAATAATTTTAAAGACGTTTCACGAAATATACTTCCAACATTTACGTGCTTTTTATCTATTTTAAAACATGATACTCAACCATGTATCCGTTTATACTGACTGCTACTCTCTTATACATACAGTTACAGCTACGAATGTGTTGCAATACTTACTTAATCGTACATGTTGCAGACATTCCACGCGCATTTATGACAGGAATTTTCATGGGATTTGTTCAGTTTATTCTTCACCTGCTTAAAGATCCTCGCTCGGCCATAGCCAGCTGGATTGCGATGGGCACAGCCCCAGCACTCGGACTTATTTTCCTTATTATTTTTATAGAAACAGGCGTAGTTTTCTTCCCATTCCTTCCGGGAGATTCACTTCTTTTTGCATCAGGATTCTTCGCCGCAAAAGACTCTACTGGGCACAGTCCACTTCCTCTGCCTCTTCTACTTGTTGTAGTTTGGCTAGCACCTATTATTGGTGATCAGTGCAATTATTTTATTGGTCATTTCTTCGGTCGCAAAATTGTAGAATCCGGCAAAGTTAAAGCTTTAACTCCAGATCGAGTCGCTAAAACAGAAAAAATGATTGACAAATGGGGACCTTTAGCGGTGTTCTTAGGACGTTTCTTCCCATTTATTCGCACTTTCATGCCGTTTATCTCTGGAATTTCAGGAATGAAATGGTCTCGTTTTACTCCTTTCTCTATCCTTGGCGGCATTGTATGGTCTACTTTGTTTACTCTTCTTGGATATTTCTTCGGTAATATTAGTTTCGTACAGAATAATTTTGAGTTAGTAATCGTTGCGATTTTGCTCATTTCACTCGTTCCTACTTTTATTGGGCTATACAAAGCGCATAAAGCAAAGAAAACATCTAAATCAGCTAAAGCAGCTGAATCAGATAAAGCAACAAAATAACTGATAAATCCGAAAAAATAAATAAATTTCGACACTCAAGCACACTGCACTATAAGAAATATTGTTTTTATACAAGATTTGTAGTACAGTGTGCAGAGTTGTCGTAAGACACACATTGGGGCTATAGCTCAGTTGGTAGAGCGCTTCGTTCGCATCGAAGAGGTCGTGGTTTCGATTACCATTAGCTCCACGAAGCCCACTGCATTCATTCCACCGCAGTGGGCTTTTTTATTTCAACAGACTTTACTTTAACAGCAGAGATTTTTTATTCACCTTCCTCTAGTTTTCATATAGTATCCAACACCTAGCAAAGCTGCTACAACAGCTATCACAACAATTCCTGCATATATAAGTACTTCTGAAGATAATGCAGATTTTTTGTGCGTCTGATAAGCAGAAATAGATTTAGAAACAGGCTCTTCGTTTATTACTAAATCATCTTCACTATCTGTAGAACTATTAGTTTCTTGGTTATCTGAACTATCACCATCATCTGCAGATTGCGTAGATTCTTCAGTTCTTATTTCACTATTTTCATTAGCGTCTTTCTTTGCAGCATCTTTCTTCTCTGCCTCTTTTTTTGCAGCGTTTTTCTTTAGCGTGCTTTTCTTATCAGTACTCTTATTGTCTTCACCGTTCTTATCTTGTTTATCTTTTTGTTTATCTTTTTGTTCATCTTCTTTCTTATCTTTCTTACCTTTTTTACCTTTCTTATCTCGTTTATCTATAGTAGAAACGGCAATATTTTTATATTCAGAAGTAGTAACATTACCGGCGCGATCGCAAGCTTCAATCTTCACATTATGTTTCTTATCATCGGCCTTAAGAGTGTGAGAAAAAGAAGTAGCAGAAGCATTTTTATCCGACCACTGTCGAACCAACTTCCCATCTATACTAAGCTTTACAGATTGTAAACCCATATTATCTTTCGCATTCATTCGCAGTACACGACCCTCACCTTCCTCCTGATACGACGTATTATCTTTCAGATTGAGAATGCTTACAGTTGGAGCTGCTGAATCTACAGAAAAACTTAAGGATGCTGGCTTAGCATCAGTTGCGCCACTTTTTACTAAATTATCGTTCGACGAATAATGACCAGCATTATCTATAGAAGAAACTCTTACATGATACGACGCATTTTTCTGAAAATTTTTCGCAGGAATCTTATAAATTCTGCGATACCAACCATTCTCTCTATTAGTTGTAACTGAAAAATCTTTAGAATCTAAAGCCTTAAAATGCCCATCTTGTATTAACGAGACAGTTGGAGCATCGCGCCAACCACTAGGATTAATCTCTTCAATATAAACACTTGGAGCGCTTTTTACATTATGATTATTCAACGAAGTGGTTGGAGAATCAAAACTGTAAATTGATCCTCCTCTGTTTACAGAAAAACTTAAATTACCTTGCGCAGAGTTGCCAGCTAAATCTTGAGCACTCCATTGCAAAGTATAAAAATCATCATCAGCAGGACTACGACTTAAATTCCCGTATTTTACACAAACATTTCCGTCATTTTGAGTTACTACAGGCTTTGCGAGCGCAGTATGCTTTGAGGCACGCAAACTGTACTTTATGCTTGAAGAATCAAGTAGTGAATCTTTGAAAATTATTTCTGGTTCTACTTTTCCAGCATAAGATCCCGAATTACGAACTCCTATAACTTCTACTTTTGGAGCTGTAGTATCTATAACAAACTCATCTTTTATTGGTTCAGACATATTACCTGATAAATCTTGTACAGAATACACTGCTTTCCATTGCGCATCTTTATTAAAATCTACATCTGTATACCAAGTATTCTTCTCAGTTGAACTGTTAGTGAATTTATCTGGAGTAATATTAAACGGTTTATTATCTGCCAT
Source organism: Gardnerella sp. 2492 (assembly GCF_050320365.1). NCBI lineage: Bacteria > Bacillati > Actinomycetota > Actinomycetes > Bifidobacteriales > Bifidobacteriaceae > Gardnerella > Gardnerella sp. 2492. The sequence continues at coordinate 777,442 of NZ_CP186952.1, forward strand.
GATTATTGCAATAGGAATATCACTATGCGAGTATTGCAAGAACGCGAAATTTGCCTCATTAATTGTTATACGAGCATGCATATAAGTTCTGTAGTATTTGTCGTGCTTTGCAGCAGAATTAGCATATTTAACGCTTATTATTGGCTCCGTATAGTCAACAATAACAATATGAGGTAAAGCAGTACCGTCAGTGGAAATAAAATTAATTTTAGGATTTACAAAGCGAACAGGCTTTTGCACATACGATACAGATTTAACTAAATTCTTATTTACTTCGTCAAGCGACTTTAACGATAAAATCTGCTTATTTTCTTGGTTTTTCCGCGAATTTTTATACAATGTATCAACTTTAATTGAGATTGTATCAAAATCATATATTGTTTCACGATTAAGCGGTACAACAGCAAAGCCAGCTAAAGGATTACTTTGGTAGTAAAAATTAGTACTTTCTTTCAACATACCGTTGCTTACCAGCTTTTCTCCATTTCGAGAAACACGATAAGTTTTCATACTCACTTCAACGCTACGAATTAATTTAGCAGCGTTAATATCGAAACCTCCTATATTAACGCGCACAACAATAGGTTTATTTGTAAAACCGTAGTTGTTAACACTATGAACTAATGATTTATTCGAAACTAAAACTACATCTTTTACAAAAAGTCCGTTAGGCTTACGAGTTTGACTTTCATTAGATTTATCGCGTTTCCTTGCATCTTTTCTATTTACTCTATTCACCGCAGAGTAAACAGTGTGCTGTTGAACAGAATAAGACCTAGTAGTCTTTGCACTACCACGCTCATTTATATTGCACAGCACACTCAAACCAACAGACACAAAAACAACGAATACTAGCATTCGCATTGTGAGCATAATTATGTTCTTTTTACACTCACTTTGCTTTCTTTGCATATGCTGATTTCGTCTATTATTAGACTGCTTGCATTTGTTATTTGAAACCATGATTCCCCCTTTTTTATTCGAACAAATATCTTATTTTTTTACATATTTGCTCGTTTTATATCCCCAATTTTTTAATTATTAAAAGTTAAGTTAGTGTAGTTTGTACATACTGTTTAACAGCATTTTCTATATCCAAAATATGCTGCTTTCGTTTCATACATTCTTCATTTGTTACATTTGTTTCGCGAGCGCAGCTTACTGCGTTATTCACTAATTCCAAAACTTTTTGTGAACTAATTCCACTCCACTTAAATGCAGGTGCCCAAGATTGCACAGATTCCATAACAAGTTCGCTGGAATCTAAACGAATCATATCGTTATTATTTTCTTCCGATAATTTAAGAAGTGAGCTAATTTTTTCAATATAATCTACATAGTATGAGGAGTTATTATTACTATCCGTATTATTAAGTAGCGAATATAAATCTGCCACTTCGCAATACAGTGTTATTTTTGATTTAATATCTTCTGCAGCAGTAGAATCTTTTTCACTATTTTTTGCTTCCTCCATCCATACGGAAGCAACATTAATTCTTGACTGTCTTTCCTCATCCAATACTTCACCAGAAAATCCAGCGAAGTAATACCAGTAGGCTTGGCCAACTGCATAAGTAAAGCGCGTCCAACCGTCAGCATTCTTTCGCATTAATGGCTCATAGTCAGCCATAATTTTCATAAACGACTGTTCTTCCTCAGAATCCCAACGTTTATCTGCAATCTGATATTTCAGAAGCTGTAATAGCGGTTCTGGAGAAATCTTAGCAATCTCATGTTTTTTTAACATACTTTTCTGCAAATTCATCGAACGCTCAACATATGAAAACACTTTATTAGCATTGCCAGTTTTTCTTATTTCTCTTAAGCATGCTCTATAAGAGGTTCTTACATCTTCATTATCTAAAGCACATAATTTGTCATCAGAAATCATTTGAGCTTGTACGCTATGTTCACTATTTGCAATATTTTTCGAAGCAGTCTTATTAGCGGCTCCTCTACTTTCTGCTCCGCAAGATCGCAAAAAATGCAGTGACATAATAAAACACGCAACAAGAGCAAGCATTGAGCAAATTACTACAGCAGTGCGCTTGGCTAGAATCTCTCCGCTTTCTGCATAAATATTATTAGATTCATATAAATGTGCAGATTTTTGTTTACGAGCAAAAAATCCAGTAAATTTGTTAACAGTGTTTCCATGCTTTGCACGTAAGCTATTACGGTTGCTTGAATCCGAACGCGTTTCCTTAGCTCTGCATAAAACTCCGTAATTATTTTTTACGGCTTTAGTATTATTATCTGCATTTAATTCCTCAGAACTTGCAGAAATATTCTGCAATCCGTCTGCTTTAAGTAAACAAGAACGCAAAGCTATTGCTGCAATTTCATGATTTCGATATTGATCTATAGAATCGCACAGATACTCGCTAACTAGATAAGCATTACCGTTTTCTTCAACAACATCGACAATATTTGGAAAAGATAAATACTGTACTTTATGTAAAGCGTTTAGTATGCTATTTCGACGCAAAAACAGTTTATTACGATCATCTTGCGTAAGTGGAAATAATGCTACAAGAACACGTTTTTTACGAGATATTGTATCTGAAGCAAGAAAAACAGCAGCATCATCTGAAAAAAGTTGCCCTAGCAACTGATATCTACCTGATACCAAAGCCATACTAAACACCTCCCCAATTACGCGTTAAGCACAATTATTTTTAAAATACTTAAGTTAACTAAAAGTTTTTAAACGTTTTTGATTAGCAAAACTTACGTAAAACTAATAGTTGCGACCACTTTACACAATAAAAAATTTTAAAAAAAGATTTTTTCAACATTGTGGATACAGGCTTAACAAACCCTAGAAAAATAAGGATTTTAGTATGTTAATAAGTTAAATTTAATAAAAAAGGCGCTGAAACGTAAAGTCCCAGCGCCTTAAAAACTCTAGTAGAAAAACTCTAGTAGAAAACTATAGAAAAATTATTAAAAATAAAACTAATCTATATCAGCTCCCAAAGCCAGAAGTTTTCCACGAAAATCTGCATAACCGCGATCGATTAATGAAATACCGTGAACATTAGAAGGACCTTTAGCTGTTAAAGCAGCAATCAAATGGCTAAAACCACCTCGCAAATCTGGTACGTCAATATCTTGTCCAGTAAGCGGAGTCGGCCCAAAAATAACAGCAGAATGTTTATAATTGCGCTGCTGAAAACGGCATGGAAGAGAACCTAAGCACTCACGATACAACTGAACCATAGCGCCCATCTGCACAAGAGGCTTAGTAAAACCGAAACGGTTCTCGTAAACAGTTTCGTGCACAATACTCAAACCTTTAGCCTGAGTTAGAGCAACAACAAGCGGCTGCTGCCAATCTGTCATAAACCCAGGATGAACATCTGTTTCAATAGCAACAGGATGTAAATCTCCACCTGGATGCCAGAAACGTATTCCTTTATCCGTAACGTCGAACTTTCCACCAACTTTGCGGAACACATTCAAAAAAGTCATCATTTCAGGCTGTGTAGCACCCTTAATAAACACGTCACCGTGAGTAGCTAAAGCTGCAGAAGCCCAAGATGCCGCTTCTATCCTATCTGTTAAAGCAGTATGAGTGTATCCTTGAAGCTCTTTAACACCCTCAATTCTGAAGGTCCTATCAACATCAACCGAGATAATAGCTCCCATTTTTTGCAAAACAGCAACCAAATCCATAATCTCAGGTTCAATAGCAGCACCTGAAAGTTCCGTACGACCTTCTGCTAAAACTGCAGCAAGTAGCGTCTGCTCAGTAGCACCAACAGACGGATAAGGTAAATGAATCTTAGTACCATGCAAACCATTAGGAGCAGTAATATGAATACCATCTTCATGATCTTTATCTACATTTGCTCCAAGTTTTCGAAGAGTTTCAAGATGAAAATCGATTGGACGGCCACCAATATTACATCCTCCAAGCGCAGGAATAAAAGCTTCACCCAGCCTGTGGAGAAGAGGACCCGAGAAAAGAATAGGTATTCTTGAAGATCCAGAAAGCGTATCAACGTCCGCAACATCAGCTAGCTGCACTCTACTAGCGTCAATAGTAACAACGCCTTCAGCTCCATTTACTTCAACGCCAACCCCATGCAAACGCAATAAGTCAGAAACCACGTGTACATCACGAATTTCAGGAACATTATTTAGTACGGACTTACCAGGAGCAAGAAGAGCAGCAACCATCGCTTTACTCACAAAATTCTTAGCTCCTCGCACTTTAATAGTGCCATTTAGCGGCTTTCCGCCTTCTACATGCAACACATCCTCATCATTGATACCAGTGTTGCTATTATGCTCAGACGTATTCTGTGCGGACACACTTACCTCTTTCGTTCACACTTCACAAACTATCACTATCATACTGTAAGAGTTGCCAAAATGCTTGTAACCCTCAATTAGAACATAGTTTTAATAACGTGAAGATTTATTACGCCAATGATGGACGATGCGAGCCAAAAGTGAAGGCTTACGCAATAAATCGACCTCAGGAAGCTCATGCTCAGATTCTGCAGTAAGACCATAAGTATAAGGTTTTTTAGAAGAAGATTTTCCCACTAAATCGCCAAATTCAAGCATTTGCGTACGAGGCTCAAATGGGTGACGGATATCAAATTCGAGAAGTCGTACCCCTCTTTTTGCAGGTTCCGGACCATAAGATCCAAAACCGCATGTGGCAGTAGCGACAAACAGAATACCATCTTTACTTACTTTTCCAGCAAAAGCGTTCCTGTGATCGTGTCCTGCTATAACAGCGAATGTTTCAGAATTTGAAAGAATATCAAACTCACCACTGTCTTCATCTGGACAGCTAATACCTTCCCCAAGGTATCCATCTGGCAAAACTTTAGACTCATCCAAAGCATAATAATGCTCACTAAACTTACGATACCCTTCAATCGCATGTTCTTGAGCCGCAAACTCTTTCGGAACCTCGCGCATAAGATCGTAATACTGAGGAAGTGGAAAATGCTGAAAAACGCACAGAGGTGAATTAACTAAAGTTGGTAATTTCTCAAGGAAATTAAGCGCTTTTTTAGACGGAGAACCATACCCACCTTCAATCGCGTAATCTCCAGAATCAACTAAAACTAGCGAAAAAACGTTACGTTCCTGCTGCACATCCATAACAGGCAATGCAAAAGTACCTGGTTCGCACGGAACAGCTAACTGTTTTGGCAGAATAGAATTAACGCATTGTACAGTACCGAAACTTTCTTTATGAACTGTACTTTTGTTCATACAACAAGAAAATTCTTGATACAAGCTATCAAGTTCAGCATTGCTAAGACCACACTGAAAATCATGATTACCATAAGTGACAACCCATGGAATATTACGTTTTTCTAGAGGCTCTACCATGCGCGAAATATGAGATTTAACCTGCGAAATAAGATTCTCTTTGTCTTTAGAATTTATAGAATACGTAATTTCACTGCTGCCGTTTTCTTTTTGAACGTTACGACGGCGGAAAGTGCGTGAAAAATCTTTTTCGTAACCAGCAATTTGATTACCTGTAAAAATCACTATATCTGGGCGCACTGCATCACAGGCCGCGCTTATAAGGCTGATTGTGTCTTTAGAAATATGCGCTACATCCTGTACGTCTGCACACTGCAGCACACGAAACTTTCCAGAAAGGTGAAATTGTAATCTCCCTAAACGTGCTGAAATTGACGAAGGTAGTGTGGAAGTTGCATTATCAACTTCAGACTGTGCAGAATCTGTCATACTTCAAGCATACGGCACATGCACTTAGTATGTAACCGCAAAACTCATAAGCATTTTGAGAAAAATTGTACAAAGCTTCAAAAACAGTAAAAATATTTGAAATTTACAGAAAACTCACAGGAAACAACATACTTACCTTAAGAATCATATGTTTAAAATAGAGACATCAACGAAAGAAACTATCGCAAAAGATAGTTTGGTTTAGATAATTAAACTTCTCTTCTTCTCTTCTCTCTAACCCCGGTCTTGAACCGGGGTTTTTGATTTCTAATCCTAATTATTGATTTCTAATCAGATTTAATTCCAAAAGTCGGGTAAGTAGCATAACGGACTATATGCCAAAATAACACAAATAACAAAAAAGCCCTCGTTCTACGAGAGCTATTCGCTGGGGTACCTGGACTCGAACCAAGAATGGATGAACCAGAATCACCTGTGTTGCCAATTACACCATACCCCAATTGGCAGGCTTCGCGGCTCTTGGAACCGTTCCGTCTTTGTACCCCCGACCGGATTTGAACCGGTGTTGGCGCCGTGAGAGGGCGTAGTCCTAGACCGCTAGACGACGGGGGCTTTCATTTATCAGCTACGCCTCTTGACGCAACAAATGACGACTTTACAACATAACAGCTCAACACGCAACCGCGGCGTGTCGAAAATATATTAAAAGTAGCAGAAAACAAATAAAAAGCGGAAATATAGCATTTAACTACATCCCCGCTTTATACAAAATCTACTTAAGATTTAAAAGCTATTTGCGATTTACAAATGCTCACGCAATCCAGCCAAACGCGCCAAAGTCACATCTTTGCCCACGATTTCCATGGACTCAAACAGTGGCGGAGAAACGCGACGGCCAGAAAGTGCAACTCGCACAGGGCCAAATGCCAAGCGCGGCTTGTAACCAGCTTCCTCAACAAGTTTCTTGTTCAAAAGCTCATGCAGGGAATCAGTATGCCAATCGGCGGTATCAACACCCTTCAAAGCAGCGAGCGCAGCATCAAGAACTTCGCCTGCAGATTCCTTCAACTGTTTACGAGCGTCGTCATCTGGCTCAATATAGCCGTCTTCGCTAAGAAGGCTACCAACCATGCCAGCAACTTCGCCAAGCAAGCGTACACGAGGCTGTACAAGAGGTGCAGCAGCGGTGAGCACTTCACGTTCTCGGTCAGTTAACGCATCCCAAGAATCCGCACTTACTACGCCATCCTTATGCAAGTAAGGCACAGAACGATTCAAGAAATCTTGCGGATCGAGCATACGAATATGCTCAGCGTTAATAGAAATTGCTTTATCCAAGTCGAAGTGTGCAGGATTTGCTTTAACATCGCGAACATCGAACTTTTCAATCATCTCGTCCATAGTGAACACGTCACGATCAGGAGCGATAGACCAGCCGAGCAAAGCCAAGTAATTCAGCAAGCCTTCTGGAATAAAACCGTTATCCCTATGCAAGAACAAGTTAGATTCAGGGTCTCTCTTAGAAAGCTTCTTCTTACCTTCGCCCATAACGTAAGGCATGTGTCCGTAAAGCGGAGTTTCCTTAGCAATACCCATTTCCATAAGATAACGGTAAAGCACAATCTGACGAGGCGTGGAGCTCAAAATATCCTCACCGCGCAAAACCACATTCACATCCATTAACGCGTCGTCAACAGGGTTCGTAAGAGTATAAAGCGGATCGCCATTCGGACGCACAATCACATAATCAGGAACAGATCCAGCTTTAAAAGTGATTTCGCCACGAATTAAATCGTTAAAAGTAATGTCTTCATTCGGCATCTTCAAACGAAGTGCAGGCTTACGACCTTCGTTGCGGAAAGCTTGCTTCTGTTCCTCAGTAAGGTTGCGATCGTAACCATCGTAGCCAAACTCAGCTGGACGACCTGCAGCAACATTACGCTCTTTAATTTCTTCAGGAGTAGAGAAGGATTCGTAAGCGTATCCTGCTTCAAAAAGCTTTTGCGCTACGTCTTTATAAATTTCCATACGCTGTGACTGGCGATATGGGCCGTTATCTCCACCAACATCAATGCCCTCATCCCAATCAATATTGAGCCAACGAAGAGCCTCAATAATCTGCTGATAGCTTTCCTCGCTATCGCGCTCATTATCAGTATCTTCAATGCGGAACAGCAATTTGCCGTGAGTATGGCGAGCTTCAGCCCAGTTAAATAGCGCGGTACGAACCATACCTACGTGAGGTGTACCAGTTGGGGAAGGGCAAAAGCGCACGCGAACATTCTTTGGAAGTTCAGGCTTTGTGGATTTTGTTGCATTATTAGCAACTTCTTGAGTTTCCTCGATATCAGTCATAGGTTCCATTGTGCCGCGCGTTACGGACGTGAATCCACGTTTATAAAATCAAAAGCTTTTAATCTAAAGATTGAGTAGATTCTTTATTGCCTTCAACATGCGCAAACTTCGCCGCAAGAGCTTCGCGAGACTTTCTATCATCCTCTTCCTTAGCGAGCTTCTTCGCAACTTCAGGATCCCACAGCACATCTTCACGATGCTTTTCCCACTCTGAAATAAGCAGAGGCGAGATAAAATTAACCAACGTACTTATATCACAATTGCAGTTATCACAATTGCAGTTATCGCTAGAATTGCGCACACAATCAACAAGCTCACGCCACTGAGAATCTTTAAACATCATTCGCGGAACGCTAGCACACTCACACACCTCGTTAATATAAAGAAAAATCGGTAAAGTTTCGCGAATATCGTTAGTTTGCAAAATAAGATTACTTAGAATACTTAATATTGCAGTGATTTTTTGCACTTCTATAGTTTCTGATTTATACAGATAAGACTCTTGTTTTGCGCAATTTACTGCAGTTTGTAAATTCTCACTACCCCAGTTTCCCTTAACTCCCAGCGTATTTGCAGCATTGTTAATTGCGTCAATATCTTCAGAAATGTGAGCTGTAAGTTTCTTAAAAATAGAATCTATATTGCGATTATTAGATTCTAAAATTTCTTCTTCCGCATCATCATAATGAGGCTCATAGCATGAATCCATATTGTCATAAGCATCAGCAGCTGCAAGAAGAGCGTCCACTATTTCTTGAGGTCTCCCTGGAATTTCATCCGCACCTTCGTAAACAAATTCAGCATCCGGCACTGTAACATCTAGGCCAGTAAGCATACGAGCAATCGCTCGCATTGAGCGTACTTCAAGATTTTCAGCATATTTCGCATCGTTATCGAGATGACGCACTTCTGTAAGAGGCCACAATGCAGTTAATTTTATTGCAGCTTCAGCAGCCTCATTTAAAGATGAAATACTTTCAGTATCTTTAGTTACTTCATCAGTATTCATCATTTCAACGCTCCTTTGCACACTCAACTATTTATTTCACATTCGCAGCGGGATCAACATATGTTACAGAAAGCACGCGCAAAGTATCACAATCGTAAGTAATAGAAGTGATTGACGCTAGTGCAGTGTGACGAAGTAGCATATTATGCTCAGCGTGGCCAGTTTCAAGCAAATGGCGATAAGACCATATTGGAGATTCATGAGTTACAGCAATAATCTGTTCTCCTGGATGCTTACGAACTTGTTCACGAGCAAAATCACTTACGCGAGTAGCAATACTTTTGTAGCTTTCTCCCCAACTTGGCTTCCACAAATTCGCAACGAGCTTCCAATTATTGTTTTTCCACAGAGCGCCTTCACCGTAACCTATTCGTTTTCCGCGGAAATTATTTCCAGCTTCAATTAAACGTCTATCTAAAATGATGTCGCTCTCTTTAGATTGAGTAGAATCTTCATCACAGTGAGCTTTTACGTAAGCAGAATCTGGAATATTCCGCAACGCATTTTCTATTTCACGCGCTGTTTCACGGGTTCTCTCTAGTGGAGAAGAGTATATTTCCGTTATTCCGCGCATTTGTGGAACTGTAGCTATATATTTTGCAGTAGCCTGTGCCATCCTCACTCCGCGAGCCGAGAGATGAAATCCCGGAAGACGCTCATACAACACGTGCTTAGGATTATCTACTTCACCATGTCGCACAAAATGAATTGTTGTAGCTGGCATTGCGCTCTACTTTCTGCTTATAAAATTCAACTTACTTGCAATTTTTTGTATGTTTAAGCGACCACATTCCTAAGCGATGAGCAAAACTCGTATCTTCTTCGGCCACATACCCAGGTTTCTGAGACTTAGTATCGTCAAGCAACCACTTTCGTATAATAAAATTCCATACAGCAACAACAACAGTTGCTATAAGCTTTCCTATATTTGTGCGCAGCACGTAGATTGCAGATCCACGTAAGCTTTCAGCTAACCCAAGCGTACTAGCCCAAATAATTAAATCGTTAATAAGCAAACCTATGACTGCAGAAATAACAAAAATCAGAAGTTCCATCCACTTTGCCATATCTTCGCGATGCTTAAAAACATATTTCATGCTGGCAATATAGTTAAAGATTAGTGAAATTACAAAAGAAATAGTACCAGCGATCACGTTATTTAAGTGCGCAAGCATTAATAAATTTAGTAACGCAACATCAATAATAAGCGCAATAATGCCTACGATTCCGAATTTAACAACCTGCTCAATAAGTTTCTTCATAATCTCCATTAAACACGCGACTGCTAACAAATAACATATAATTGTGTAGTAATAAAACTTACTGAACTTAGCAAAGGAGCGATTATGCCAGTTATTCATACTCATGTTTCTGTAAGCACTACGCCAGAGCAGCGCGAAGCTTTAAAAGCTGCTTACGGCAAGGCGATTAGCGCAGTTCCAGGAAAAAGCGAACGCTGGCTTATGTGCCCATTCGAGGACAATATGCCAATTTATTTTGCGGGAGACAATACTAAGCCTGCAGCTTACGTTGAAGTGAATGTGTTTGGATCCAGCGTACCAGGGTCAGCTTGGGAAAAGTTGACAGAGCAGATTATGGCAGCTTTAGAGCGCGAGCTTGGCGTGCCTCAAGACCGTACTTATATTCGTTACACTGCAACAACTGACTGGGGTTGGAACGGCGGCAACTTCTAACGTTAAATTTTATGCACAAATAATAAAGCGCGGATACGTTTACTTACTAAATAATTAGTAAATAAAATATCCGCGCTATTGCTATGAAAATATTGTAATAATTCTAAAGAAGATAGCGAGTTTTATAATTTTATATCAGATAAATAAATTTACTCATTTTCTACTTCAGTTAGAACACTCCCCTCAGCAGTAGGAGCAACAGTATTTTCAACCATCTCTTTCATATCCTTGTTGTCAAATAGAACCATGCGAACATATCCAACAACAAATCCAACAACAGCAGGGCAAACCCAAGCCATACCAAATTCTGAGAACGGCAGCCAGTTTTGAGCAACTATCAACATATCGTTCATATGCAATGCGTCGCGCAAAGCTGTTGGCAAACTATTCAAAAAGTCATATACCGCTGCAACACCAGTAAAACCAAGCGTCCAAGCATATACAACTTTGGAATTGTCAAAAAGTCGACCGCACAAAGCCAAAAGAATCAGAACGATTGACAGTGGATACAAGAACATCAATACTGGAACCGCGTATTCGATGATTGCGCTCAAACCAAAGTTTGCAAGACCAAACGAAACAAGCGTAATCAACACAGACCAAACGCGATAGCTAGGACCCTTAGGGAATAACTTAGAGAAGGTTTCCGAGCAGCTTACGATTAAGCCAACCGCAGTCTTTAAGCAGGCAAGCGTTACAGTTGCAGCAAGCACAAACAAGCCAACGTTTCCAAGATGGTAGCGTGCAACTTGCGCCAAAGTTACGCCACCATTTTTCGCAGGTGGGAACATTGCACGGCTACGCACACCAACAATAACAATTGCGACGTAAATCAACGCCATAAGCAAGCAACTAAAGAAACCAGAACGAGCAGTATTCACTGCCACATCTTTAGGATCTTTCACACCAAACTGACGAATGGTGCTAACAACCACAATTCCAAATGCCAAGCTAGCTAAAGCATCCATTGTGTTGTAGCCATCTAAGAATCCTGTAAAGAATGACTTATTAACGTAATTTCCTATAGGAGCAGCATCCGCAGAAGCGCCGCTTACAGGAGAAAATAGTGCTGTAAATACTAAAATCGCTAGGAACACAAGGAAGATTGGCGTAAGAACTTTACCAACCCAAGTCAATATGCCGCTTGGTTTCATAGCAAAGAAGAACGCAAGTGCAAAGAACACTACTGAGAACAAGAATAAGTAAAGCTGACCGTTTCCGTCTTGTGGAACAACGCGCTCTAAGCCAACAGTGTATGAAGTTGTTGCGCAGCGAGGAATTGCAAAGAATGGGCCAATTGTTAAATACAGCACACATGTGAAAAACATGCCGTATTTTTTGCTCGGCTTGCTAGAAAGCTCAAAAAGGCCATTTGCGCGACTCATTGCGAGTGCTGTAACGCCAAGCAATGGCAAACCAACGCCAGTAACAATAAAACCTAACGCTGCAGGCGCAGAATTAGTTCCTGCATTAGCACCAAGAAACACAGGGAAAATCAGGTTTCCAGCGCCAAAGAACATACCAAACAACATGACCGCCACGTACGCGGACTCAATAATTGTCAGGTTCCTTTTTTTCGGGGCACTGTCTGTGCTGACACTTTGTGTTGTGACGCTCATGCTTACACCTCCTATAAGGATAAATTTGTATTTACATACTATTCAGCTAAATCTCTGACTTTATATTGTGGATTTAAAGCGAAAATAATATTAGGGGGTATATTAATAAATCACATGTACTTAATCGACAAAAATTTGCAATTTCGCGCGTGTCTTCTCATAAAAATGTCAGAGAATAATCAAAAATAATAAAAAATAATAAGAAATAATTTGGGTTAATTTCAAAAAATAAAAGGACGCTAACATAAAAGCTAGCGTCCTAAACAAATCTTAAATGCTCAATAATAGCAAAAAGTTACATCTTTTCCGGAGCGGAAACTCCAAGCAAATCAAGTCCAGATGCAATTACTGTACGCACAGCTTCGTTAAGCTTTAAGCGAGCTGCAGCGCGCGCAGGCTCTGGGCACTTTGCAATGCGCGTTGCCTCACGTTCGGCTTCTGTCATACGATTTTCTGGGTCAGTTAACTCCATTGGCACAACTCGCTCAAGGTTGTACCACTTGTGGTAACTTGCTGCCAAATCCTCAAGATAATGCGCAACCCTATGAGGAGCGCGCAAATCACCAGCTTGAGCAAGAGCCGCAGGCCATTGAGCCAAAGCAGCCAACACTTCGCCGTCAGCCTCGGTATTAAGCAAGCTTAAATCAGCGCCATCTTGTGTAATTCCAGCGTCTGCAGCATTGCGAGCCACATTGCAGCTGCGGGCGTGAGCGTATTGCACGTAATACACAGGATTATCGTTGCTATGAGAAGCGAGCAAATCCAAATCAATGTCAACGCTTGTGTTGTAGTCTGTGCGAGCAAGCGAGTAGCGTGAAGCATCAACGCCAATTGCATCAACTAAATCGTCGATAGTAATAACGTTTCCTGCGCGCTTGCTCATGCGCACCGGTTTGCCGTCCTTCATAACGTTTACAAGCTGACCAATAAGAATCTGCATGTTTTCGCCAGGATTGTCTCCAAAAGCCGCGCACATTGCCATCATTCGGCCAATATATCCGTGATGATCCGCGCCGAGCATGTAGATTGCTACATCTGCAGGATTCTGTTCGCGATGACGCTTGTTACGATAGTATGCAATATCTGCAGCAAAGTAAGCGTAATTGCCGTCAGACTTAATAATTACGCGATCCTTATCGTCGCCATGCTTAGTGGATTCAAACCAAGTTGCACCATCTTTTTCGAAAATGTCTCCGCGAGAACGCAAGTCTGCAATAGCGCGCTCAACTTCGCCATCCTCGTACAGGCTGTTTTCATGGAACCACACGTCGAAACTAACGCGAAAATCGCGCATTGATTTACGAATTTCAGCAAACATCATTGGCACTGCACGCTTGCGGAACTCTTCGCGCTGCTCGGAATCGCCTTCACCAAGCGGCAATCCTTCCTCGTCTTTTCCAAGATCAATTCGTGGCAAAGAAAGAACGTCAACACCATCCGCATTTGCTTCTTTTATAACAGCGTCCGCAATTTCGTTAATATACGCGCCTTTGTAGCCGTCTGCAGGCGTTTCTTCGCCGTGAGCTGCAGCAACTAAAGACTTTGCGAAACGGTTGATTTGCTCACCGTGATCGTTGAAATAGTATTCGCGTACAACTTTTGCGCCGTTCGCTTCCAAGACTCTAGCCATAGAATCACCAACTGCAGCCCAGCGAGTACCGCCAATGTGGATTGGACCAGTTGGGTTTGCGGAAACAAACTCAAGATTCAAAGTTTTGCCGCTTAAGTGCGTATTCTTGCCAAAATTAGCACCCTGCTTTAAGACCTCGTCTACGACAGCCGCCGCAGAAGCAGAATCAAGCGTTATGTTAATAAAGCCAGGGCCTGCAACTTCTACAGACGCAATACCTTCTGCTTCTTGCAAACGCTCGGCAAAAAGTTCAGCTAAATCGTGAGGCTTCATACCAGCTTTTTTAGCGAGCTGCATGGCAACATTCGTGGCCCAATCGCCGTGTGCGCGATCTTTTGGTCGCATAACTGCAAGTTTTTCGGCAGCAGGAATCAAATCTTCTGTTAGATTTCCAGCTTTACCGCTTGCTACTAAATCTTTAGCAATTTTTTCAATTAATTCACTTAAGCTTTCTGGATTCATGGTTTACAGTCTAGCGTTACCGCGCGATGCTTAGTATTTACAATACACAAAAAGCGCTGGAGTCGAAGATTGACTTCCAGCGCTTTTGTTTTGCGATTAATTATTTTCGACTACTTGCGATTACCGGCAACTACTTCTTTTTTGCAGGAGCTTCGCCGAGTTCGCTTTGAGCAACTGAAACGTTCACGTTAGCAGCATCAGACTCCGCAGATTCAGAATCAGAAGAATCCTCAGCAACTGCCGCCTTAACAGCGTTAAGCTTTACTTCTCCAGTAACACGTCCAGCTTCAGCAACATCATCCAAAGTCTCCTCAACAGCTTTGTAAGCGTTTTCTGCTACGTTCAAAGTCACTTGCAAAATAGGAGTCTTCATAGAAACTTTTGCTTCAGACTTAATCTTTCGCAAAGTAGCCAAAGCTTCACCTGCATAAGCCAAAGTATCTGCAGAAACACCGTTTGCAGCAGCCTCATACGCCTTAGCGCATGGCCAGCTAGCGCGATGCACGGAACCTTCTCCGTCATGCATCCAGCTCCACACTTCTTCAGTAGCGTAAGGCAAGTAAGGAGCAAGCAAGCGAGCCAAAGCATCGAGTGCAAGACCAAGAGTTGTGCGAGCAGACTTTACAGCAGTTTCGCTTGGAGTGCGTCCAGTGGATTCTGCAGTACCATAAGCACGATTCTTTGCAAGCTCAATGTAATCGTCGCAGAATTCCCAGAAGAAGGTTTCGATTGCTTCCAAAGCCTTGGAATGCTCGTAAGATTCAAGCGCATCAGTTGCGGTACGAATAACGGATGCGAGCTTTGCCATAACAGAGCGATCCAAAACTTCCGTAACGTCTGCAAAATCCCAGTCCGCGGTAGCAGACTCAAGAACCTGATGCTCCTCGTCTTCTCGACCAATTGCGAGCGCAAACTTCGTAGCGTTCAAAAGCTTAATCGCAAGGCGGCGGCCAATCTTCATCTGGCCTTCGTCGTAAGTTGCATCCAAGCCAAGTTTTGCAGAAGTCGCCCAGTAGCGCACAGCATCCGCACCAAACTCTTCGATTGGCTTATTTGGCACAACCACGTTGCCCTTAGATTTAGACATCTTCTTATGGTCAGGATCAAGAATCCAGCCAGAAAGCGCAGCATGCTTCCAAGGCAAGCAGCCGTTTTCAAGATGCGCGCGGTCAACCGTACTAAACAGCCAAGTACGAATAATATCCTGGCCTTGTGGACGCAAATCCATTGGGAAAGTAGCCTTAAACAAAGCCTGATTTTCCTCACCTGGCTCTTCCCAACGAGTCACGATTTGTGGAGTTAAGGAAGATGTAGCCCAAGTGTCCATAATATCTTGCTCAGCTGTAAAGCCGTTTGGCTGGTCTCGCTGAGACTCATCGAATCCTTCTGGAACGTCAATAGTTGGATCGATTGGCAAACGATCTTCGCTAGGCGTCAAAGGATGCTCGTAATCCACTTCCCCATTTTCGTTTACTGGATACCAAAGTGGGAATGGAACACCAAAGAAGCGCTGACGAGAAATAAGCCAGTCGCCATTCAAGCCATGAACCCAATTCTCATAGCGCACGCGCATAAAGTCTGGGTGGAAATTAAGTTCCTTACCACGCTCAATAAGCTCAGCGTTCAGCTTTTCGTCCGTACCGCCGTTCTTTAAGTACCACTGGCGAGAAGTGACGATTTCCAAAGGCTTATCGCCCTTTTCGTAGAAATTCGTCATACGCTTTGTTGGCTTTGGATCGCCTTCCATGTCTCCAGCTGCTTGCAAAGCTTCAACAACTTCCTTACGAGCAGAGAACGTGGTTTTGCCAGCAATTTTCTCGAACATTTCGCGACCGGACTCATCAGTAATCCAATCAGGAGTCGTCATTACAATGCGACCGTTACGCTGAATGATTGGTCGAGTTGGCAAATTCAAGTCACGCCACCACTCAACGTCTGTTACGTCACCAAAAGTGCAGCACATTGCAATGCCAGCACCCTTGTCCATTTGAGCAGCAGAATGAGCCAAAATCGGAACCTTCACCTTAAACAGCGGTGAGTAAACTTCCTGGCCAAAGTACTTCTTGTAACGCTCATCATCTGGATTTGCAATCAAAGATGTGCAAGCAGCAAGTAATTCTGGTCGCGTGGTTTCAATATAAATTGGCGTACCATCTTCGAAACGGAACGCAATCTTATGGTAGAAACCAGGATATTCGCGCGATTCAAGCTCAGCTTGTGCAACTGCAGTTTGGAAAGTCACATCCCACAAGCCAGGAGCGTCTTTCTGATAAGCTTCTCCGCGAGCAAGATTACGAAGGAATGCTTTTTGCGCAACTCGACGAGGCTGCTCGCCAATAGTGTGATAAGTTTGCGACCAGTCTACAGAAAGACCGAGTCTGCGCCACAATGCTTCAAAAAGCTTCTCATCTTGGGAAGTCAAGCGCTCACAAAGCTCAATAAAGTTCTGTCTGCTTACAGGAACCTGATCTTTAGCTTCAATCTTCTTGCCTTCAGTGCCTTCAAAAGGCGGCTTAAAATCAGGGTCATACTTCAACGAAGTATCTACTCTAACTCCGTAATAGTTTTGTACGCGACGCTCTGTTGGCAAGCCGTTATCGTCCCAACCCATTGGGTAGAACACGTCAAAGCCTTTCATGCGCTTATATCGCGCAATCACATCAGTATGCGTATAAGAGAATACGTGACCAACATGCAAATGACCACTAACGGTTGGAGGTGGAGTATCGATAGAATATACGGCCTTACGGTCGCGAGAATTATGGAATGCGTAAGTCTTAGCTTCGTCCCAATTGCTACGCCACTTGTCTTCAAGACCATCAACGCCAACTTTGTTTGGAAGAGGCGTTAAATGTGCGCATTTTACTGTGTTATTATCCTGTTCGCTCATGAACTGAATATTAGAAACTCAGCGCGACAACGCAAATCTTATGCTTTCTACTTAACAGTTAAGTCATGTAATGGAAGCAACTGATCAGTCATGTTCTTTGTGTAACCGCTGATATTAGACTTCACAGCCATAATGCTTTTACGCGCGTAAAGCCAGTGAGCTCCAGCATTTTCACTAAGAGCCCTTGCATATTTGCTAGCATTAATCCTGTACTCATCAGCATTCTTTGCTCTTGCAGCATTAGCCCAATATTGTTGAGCAGCAGCATTCTGGAACAAGAAGGCAGAACCATTCTCAGCAAAACTGCCCTCATCTAAAGTATGAGTAAATGTTGTAAGCGCCAAATGATACTTATTTTCTTTAATTCTTTGAGCAATAGTATCTTCATCCAGTACTTCTAGGTTAATTTTCGCGCCACTAAATGCAATAATCTGATCAGAATACTGTTTACCTAGCTTCTCGTAACCTTTAGGAACTAGGAAATCAAGTGTTTTAAGGTATCTTCCACCAAAGTAACGGAACTTTGCGCGCGCCTGCTCAGCACTGTAAGGAAATATATTATTTAAATCTTCATAACCTGGAGATAGTGGATCAATAGGTCCGCCTAATTGCACGCCGCCGTTACCGTCATCAGCAATAGCAATCTTAGCGTCTAAAGAAGATCGAACTGCTTTTCTAGCCCACTGATCTTCAAAAATAGAATCAACAGTATTGCTATTAAAAGCTATAAAAACAACGCGAGTAGATTGGCCTTCAACCATATTAGTATTAGCTATCTTAGCTAAACGACCATTTTCAGTACCTTCTTTAGGAACAGCCATCTGCACTTCATTACGTTCCATAGCTTCAGCAAGCGCTGAATCAGAAGGATAGTATTGCAAAGTAATTCCTGAACATTTAGCAGGATCAGACCAATAATTGTTATTTCTAGAAAGCTCTATACTCTTACCAGCGTCGTAATTATTAACAGTAAAAGGACCAGTTCCTAACGCACTGTTAGCATAATCAACTCTTGCGTCTACGTCGTACACGATTCCAGCACGACCAGCTAAACGCCTCAAAAGTAGAGGATCTGGAGCTCGCAAAGCAATGGTAACTGTGTACATATCAGGATTCGTAACAGTTTTAATATTTTCAAGCTTTGCATAACCTGGATAATTTTTCGTAATTCCCTGCTGCAAAGAACGCAACACAGAACTTGATGTCATCTTGTCACCGTTACTAAAAGTGACTCCTTTTTGTAAACTAAACTTATAGTTCAACCCATCAGATGAAATTTCCCAAGAATTAGCTAAACCAGGCTGTAAATTGTTGTTATCATCTCGCTTTACCAAAGTCTCATAAACGTTTCCCAGTAACGCTTGCTGCAAAGCATCACTATCATCTTGTCGTATATCAAGAGATTTAGGAGCTGTGCGCAAACCAACAGTTACAACCGAATTACCAGAAGGCTTAGTAAGAATTGCAAGAGGAGAACGCCCCTTATATATTTGCCACCCAAACCACAAAGCTACTATCATTACCGCAGAAACAATAACGAACAAAATCCACGGCGCTAATCCCCTATTACGATGACGTGCATAGCCACTATACGCATCTCTGTTCATTCTTGACATATCTTACAGTGTATATCAAGAGATGAATTGCAAACAACACACTAATTGAGCAATAGTCTAATAAACTTAGAAAGCATATTATGCTACATATTCACATACGGACACGTAAAACGTAGAGGACATGAATCACATTTAGGATTTACAGCTTTACAAATGTTACGCCCATGCAAGATAAGCCTATGCGATAAATCAGTCCAATCTTTTTTATCAAAACACGAAGTTATTTCACGCTCAATTAATTCAGGACTTACTTTTGATTTATCATCATTCCAGTTAGACCGCCAACGTAGTCTGCCAGTTACTCTAATAACGTGAGTGTCTACAGGAAATCCAGGAATGTGAAAAGCGTTTCCTAGAACAACGTTGGCCGTTTTTCTACCGACTCCAGAAAGAGAAATGAGATTTTTCATATCGGAAGGAACATTCCCGTTAAATTTCTCAACTATTTGCGCTGATAAAGTAACTAAGTGCTGAGCTTTTACTTTATAGAATCCGAGTGGACGTATAATATTTTCCACTCTGCTAATAGGAGCATTAGCAAGTGCATATGCTCCCGGAAAAGTAGCAAAAAGTTCCGGCGTTACGCTATTTACTCGTTTATCTGTAGTTTGTGCGCTCAGTACAGTTGCAACTAAAAGCTCAAAAGGATTACTAAAGTTAAGTGCACACTTTGGATTTGGTATTTCTTCGCATAAAAGTTCATACTGTGCGTGCATGCGCTTAATTTTGTCTTCATGAGATTCTTCATAAGAATCATTACGAGATTCTTTACGAAACTCACTTTTACTCATACGCAATCATCGTCAGAATTAACACTTTGACTATTTTCTTTCGAATTATCTTCCGAGTCAGCATCTTTTGAAATATCTTCAGCTGATTCTGGAGGATCGAAACGGTAGCCAACATTTCTTACAGTGCCAATAATCTGCTCATATTCGACACCTAATTTTGCGCGCAAACGACGAATATGAACATCAACAGTACGAGTACCGCCGTAATAATCGTAGCCCCACACTTCTTGAAGTAAATGTGCACGAGTGAAAACTTGCCGAGGATGCTGAATAAAATATTTCAGCAACTCAAATTCTTTGTAAGCTAAATCTATAGGATGCCCGTGCAAACTTACTGTGTATCCGCGAGTATCTACTACTAAATCTCCAGAACAAATTTTTCCATCGTCAAGAACGTTTATATCTTCAGAAATAATTCCTTTAGAAGGTGCATGCGAATCATCGAAACGACCGTGTTGAGCAGCTAAACGCAACCTTCCTTCAACTTCTGCTGGAGATGCACTAGAAAGTACAACGTCAGATACTCCCCACGTAGAATTTACTACAGTAAATCCACCTTCCGTAAGAACAAGTATTACAGAAGCTTGTAATCCAGAAGCTCTAACTAGTCCACATAATGATTTCGCTAAGGCCAAATCTTCGCGTGCGTCTATAAGAAGTACTGTCTGCTCCGGAAGTTTCACTAAACTCGAAGCATCCATAGGTAGTACGCGCACACGATGAGAAAGCAATGTCAACGATGGTAACACTAGCGCAGGCGATGCGCACGAGGTCATCAACGTGATATCGGTCATATGACGCCTCCAGCCGGTTGAACGATTGATATTAAGCGACAAATTCAGCCGTTAAGGGCATTGTAGTCCATGCTTAAGAAGAATCGACAACTAAATGTCTTAAAACAATATTTTTTACAAAATTAAATACTATTACTAAGCTGTAAATAATTTTTTAATTAACCAAATAATCACAAAGTGGACGCTGAGGACTACATTAGTTATAAGTAAGGCATAAAGAAGCCCAATAAGACTGTCAATACAGACAGGAGAATGAATGATCAGCAACAACAACGAGCATACAGAAATGCCAACGCATGCCAACGTTGTAGGAAACAACAACGAGACAGAACGTAAATCTAGTTACAATCCTGCATTAATTGTTGCAACGCAACTGATTACAGTTGTGCTTCTTGTTACAGCAGCCTTGCTAAATACTTCAACACACAAGGTGATTATTGTTCTTTGTGCGATTATGATTGCGCTTCTTGTAATATTTTGGCCGTTTAAAAGTAGCATTATTGATAGGGCAATATCGGCAGCCTCTGGTTGCGTTTCTCTTTGGTGCGTTACGCTCTCATTAAAAGGATTACTTCCAAGTAGCGTTATAGATAATGAAACTGTTTGCATGCACAAGTTCGTTGCAGCAATGCGACCATACGAGCGCTGGGCTGTGTCGTTTGCTTTAATACTAGTTGTAGCGACTTTTGTTAGTTTCTTTAGACAAATGCTTCGTGAAAAAAGAACAAATTTAGTACGAAATCTTTCACACACATTAACTGCTTGCGTATCTTGCGCTGCAGCCGCAGGGTGGATGTTTTTGCCTTCTATTATCAAATTTACTGCATCATTACGTAATTTTAATTACGGGATTTTCGTTGCCTCTTCTGGAGCACTAGCAGTAATCGTACTTTCTGCACTATCGCACTTGTGGTCGAAAGGAATTGACCATGATTCAAATATTCCGCTACCTTCTATTGGCATAGCACTTGTACCGATTATGATGTGCGGATTGGTTATATACGCAGTTGGTTTAGGAATGCTTTTAGTTGCTTAATTTTTGAAATAAAAAGTGGCAAGAATTCCGTATGCACTTTATGTATCTTACGGATTTTCTTGCCACTTTATTTTTACTTTAATAAAATTCTCGCAACGTAATATTACTTAATTTATTACTTACAGAATCTTATAGTTTAATATTTTACTTTTCGCTTTCTTCCAAGCGCTTGCGAGCTGCGACGATTTCCTTCTCAGCCTGCTCTACACCAGCCCAGAAGTCACCAGGAAGAACTTCCTTGCCTGGCTCCAAAGCCTTGTACTGCTCAAAGAAGTGCTTGATTTCAGCCTTGTGGTACTCGTTCACATCATCAATATCCTTGATGTCGTCGAAACGAACATCTGCTGGAACGCACAAAACCTTATCGTCTCCGCCAGCTTCATCAACCATGTGATACAAGCCAACAGCGCGGCACTCAACAACGCATCCTGGGAACACAGAATTTGGAATCATAACAAGAGCGTCGAGTGGATCGCCATCTTCACCCAAAGTGCCATCAATATAACCGTAATCATCTGGATAACCCATAGCTGTGAAAAGGGTACGATCCAAGAACACACGACCTGTTTCGTGATCCACTTCATACTTATTCTTAGAACCGCGTGGAATCTCTACCACGACGTTAAAAGTTTCTGCCATTTTGGCTCCTTTAATAACAAGTCATAAACTTTGCTATTTCACTTTACCGCGCGCCAAAGAGGAGAATAATTAACCCAATAAAATAAAGTCGTAAAATCGCACAAAATAACACAAAATAAGCTAAGCAATATTAACAGAATAACAATGTTTTACAAGTAAAATAAACACGTAAAAATAAGACACGCTCTACACTTCAAGACTGTCTCAATACGCAGTTATTATCATCATGATTTATTCAAAAAATGCTATAAAACAAAAGCAGATACCAGCGAAATGCAGGCATTATGTCACAGAAGAAATTAGCAGCCGTTACCGCTGTTTCACAGGGTTCAACCGCCCCTGAATATCAAAGCGAAACAATGATTTCTACTAATGGCAATCTAAATGAAAGTGGCAATTTAAACACGTCTAATAATCAGAATCAAAATACGCAATCATCACGTAGAAATCCTGCAATAGACGGTTTACGCGCATTGGCTATTGTGGGAATTGTTTGCTTCCACATGAGGCCAGTAGGACTTCAAGGTGGTTTTCTTGGAGTTACGTTATTCCTAGTTTTAGCAGGATACTTCTGCACTAGCACAATTCTTCGTTCGCTTAGCGGCAATAGCGGCGACTCTAGGATGCACTACTGGAAATATTTGTGGCATAGGATTATTAGAATATTCCCTTCGACTCTGGGAATTATTGCAGTTTTTGCACCGGTCATGTGGCTTATGTCTCCTAGCCTGCTACCAAAATTACAGTCAGACGCATTATATGGGGCAAGTTTTACTAGCAATATCTCTTACATAGTTCGTAAGCTTTCATATTTTGAACAAGCTGGATTACCTTCTCCAATTAAACACTTATGGTATCTCGGCATTATTATGCAAGCTTTTGTGATATGGCCACTACTTTTGTGGATTATTGTAAAAGTATTTAAATCGAAAACAATAAGAGTATTTGTTACTCTCTTATTAACTTTAGCTTCTAGCGCAACTTGTGCATTTATCTCCTGCTCTAGCAGTGATTATATGACACCTGCACGCGTTTACTATGCTCTTGATACTAGAGCATCCGAGTTTCTTGTGGGCGCTCTTGTTGCCATGTGTAGCACTTGGTTTGCAAACTATCCTATAAGAGCACTTTTTGGAAATATTTTTGACGTAATTACAAAAAAGCAGCAACTAAAAACTGTTATAAAGCAGTTAGATCAGCACGCTTTACTATGCGAGCAGCTTAAATATCAGAATGTAAATAGCACTAACGGTATTAACGGCACTAACAACGTCAACGCTGTTAACAGTTTTAACGTAACTAATAGCAATTTTGCTGATAATATTCCTGAAGATTTGCGAGCAGGATTACAGATTGATATGTACGATGGCAAAGGTCAAGGTGAGTATTACGAAAACAGCTCACAAAATTATGCTGCTGTCGCAAATCAGAACAATCCTTCCACATACGAATCAGATATTGTGGAACTTCCAGATGACGTATTTAATCGGGAGAAAGAACGCAATTACGCTCCTTCTCCTGCATGGCAGCGTTCTATTATAGGCATTGCAGCAGTAGCAGTATTATGCTGGCTTTTTGTAAAAGAAGATGGAACCTCACTATGGCTTCCACGCGGAGGGTACACTGCTGTTGCAATATTATGCGCTGTAATACTTTCTGTATGCAAAAATGAAGATAACTTGTGCTCTAAGATTTTTGCGTTCGCGCCTTTTGCATATCTCGGAAAACGCTCTTTCGCTTTATATTTAGTACACTTCCCAATTCTAGAAGTCTGCAATCCTGCAACTAGAACAACTCTCGCTCCATGGTGGGAACAAGTCGCGCAATTTGTTTTATCACTGATTGTTGCAGAATGTTTCTACAGAATATTTGAGATGCCTGTAACTCATAAGCAGTTCTCTCTTAGTATGCTCAAGTTTGATCAAAACGAAACTGCTTACGATAATCAAATTAACAGTTCTGTTATTCCTGCTACGCAAGCGTATGATACTGCACAAAATATGGGTCAAAATACTGCAGAAAATACATCAGAATACGGTATTGATAACAGCAGTATAAATGTTTTAAGTAGAGCAGTACGCACTCCTTCCGCACTACGACAAACAGCAACTATTTTATGTGCAGCACTAACTGTAATTCTTATTTTTGTTCCTCTAAATTGGAAACAAATCGCTCAGGATCGCGCAATTCAGCTTCGTCCAGAATTGGCTGCGCCTGTACAAGAAGCACCATTGCCTGGATTACAGAATCCTAACGGTGCTTTGGCAAATAAAAATGGAAAGGCTACTGCCAAAGCGCATCGCAAGAAATTCACAGGTAAAGTGGTAGATACTTCAAAAATAGCTACGCCTCCTGCACCTTCAAAACACCGTATTTTAAACGCGATTGCTGAAAAAGTTCCAGAAAATCTTATAACTTCACACTCAAGTATTGACAGTACTAAAGGCACTTGCTCAGCAAAATTCACAATGGTTGGCGATTCTATTACTGAAGGCGCAAAACCTTATTTGCTGCGTTCTCTTCCTAACGCTTTTGTCGACGGAAAAGTTAGTAGGCAAATTTTCCACGGAGCAGAAAGCTATGTACAAGACATTAATAATGGTCACCCTGGTGAGATTGTTGTTTACGCACTTGGAACGAATGGTCCACCTCACGACGAAAGCGTTTTGCAGCACATGGTTGATGTTGCCAAAGGTAGACCAGTGTATTTCGTCACTACTCGCGTGCCGCAACCATGGCAAGACACTACTAACGATCGTTTGCGCAAGTTCGCTGCCAAACACCCTAACGTTGGTATCATAGACTGGCATGGGCTAAGCAACGGTCATTCAGAATATTTGACTGATGACGGAGTTCACTTAACGCCAGTTGGCGGTCCACAGTATGCTCGAATGATTCGTTTAGCAGTGTGCGGAGGGTGAAATTTAAAGCTTCAATAGCGCGCTAAAAAAACTTTTTAATACTAGATTGACCGTATTAAATCGCGTTTCGCGTGGTGAAAATAGCAGCGAAATATTACGATAGTATTTATGACTGAGTTGAGGACACCATGTGATTCGCAAGGCGTTGGGGCGGATACGCCTAATTGGACAAATCCGTTACGCGATCCACGAGACTTGCGTTTGGCTCGTATTGCAGGACCGTGCAGTTTAGTAATCTTCGGAATTACTGGAGATTTAGCGCGCAAGAAGCTTATGCCAGCCGTATATGATTTGGCTAATCGCGGGCTTTTGCCTCCAGGATTTGGTTTAACTGGTTTTGCAAGACGCGATTGGACGGATGAGCATTTTGTAAACTTTGTGCGCGAAAATATTGAGCAGCATTGCAGAACGCCATTTCGTGAATCAACTTGGATTAATCTTGCTAAAGGCATACGTTTCGTACGTGGTACTTTTGACGATGCATCCGCGTTTGAGCGTTTAAGCAAAACTGTTAACGAGCTAGATAGAGACCGAGGCACTCGCGGAAATCACGCTTTTTACATGTCTATTCCGCCTTCCAGCTTCCCAGTTGTTGCACAACAGCTTGCAGCATCCGGTCTTTCGCACTCTTCTGAACATGCTTGGCGACGCGTAATTATTGAAAAGCCTTTTGGTCACGATTTAGCGAGCGCGAGAGAATTAGATCGCGTTGTTTCTGAAGTTTTTGATCCTAATTCTGTGTTCCGAATTGACCATTATTTAGGTAAGGAAACTGTGCAAAATTTGCTAGCTTTCCGCTTTGCTAACGCAATGTATGAGCCGATTTGGAACGCAAATTACGTTGATCATGTGCAAATTACAATGGCTGAAGATATTGGCATTGGCGGAAGAGCTGGATACTATGACGGAATCGGTGCTGCTCGTGACGTTATTCAGAACCATTTGCTTCAACTTATGGCTCTTACTGCTATGGAAGAGCCTGTAAGTTTCCGCGCTAGCGATTTGACTGCTGAAAAAACGAAAGTTTTATCCGCAATCAGACTTCCTCAAGACTTGGCTGCTAATACTGCTCGAGGACAGTATGCAGCCGGCTGGCAAGGATCATATAAAGCTGTTGGATATTTAGAAGAACAAGGTATTGATCCTAAAAGCACTACTGAAACGTACGCCGCAGTGCGACTGGATGTTGATACTCGCCGTTGGGCTGGAGTTCCGTTCTACTTGCGTACAGGCAAACGTTTAGGTAAGCGCGTCACAGAAATTGCTGTTATTTTTAAGCGCGCTCCGCATTTGCCGTTTGAGTCTACTGCTGTAAGAGAACTTGGAAGTAACGCTATTGTGATTCGAGTTCAACCGGACGAGGGTGTTACTATGCGCTTTGGCGCGAAAGTTCCTGGAGGAACTGCTATGGAAGTGCGTGACGTTTCTATGGACTTTAGTTATGGACGCTCTTTTACAGAAAGTTCCCCTGAAGCTTACGAGCGATTAATTCTTGACGTGCTTCTTGGAGAGCCTCCACTGTTCCCGACTACTGAAGAAGTTGATTTGAGTTGGAAAATTCTCGATCCTATTGAGGAATTCTGGAGTTCTCTTGGCACACAACCTCAACCGTACCGCGCTGGAACGTGGGGGCCTGCAGAAGCTGATGCCATGCTTGCTCGCGATAATCGCCATTGGAGGCTGCCATGATTATCAATCTTTCTGATACTAATACCAGCAAAATTGCAGCTAAAATCGACGAGTTGCACGAAGAGCGTGGTGAATCTGCTACTGGCCGCGTGCTTACTTTACTTATCGATACGACTTTTAAAGAGTTAGAACATGCGCTTGAAGCTGCGAATAATGCAAGCCGCGAGCATCCGTGCCGAGTTATTGCCATGGTTCGTGACTGGTCTAGTGAACACGCAGCTGAACGTGGTGAAATCGTGCCAAATCTTGACGCTCAAGTGCGTTTTGGTGCGGATGCTGGCGCTGGCGAAATCATTATTTTGTATCCGCATAATGGTTTAGTTCGCCACCCGGATACGCTTGTTATTCCGCTACTTGTGCCAGATGCACCGATTGTAGCATGGTGGCCAACTGATGCTCCTGAGGATCCTGCTCACGATTTGCTTGGAGCTATGGCAAGTAGCAGAATCACTGACGCTCAGCGAGCAAGCGATACTCTTAAAACTGTACAAAACTTGCGCAAAAACTGGTCTCCTAAAGATGTTGATTTATCTTGGACGCGCTTAACTCCTTGGCGTGCACTACTTGCTTCTATGCTTGATCAGCCACCTCATTTACCTATTATTAGTGCGAAAGTTACTGGCCCTACTCACTATGTGTCTTTGCATTTGCTTGCAGCTTGGTTGAAGAGCAGTTTGCACGTACCGGTTGAAGTAGTTGAAAATCCTAATGCTCAAGCAATTACTTCCGTAACTTTAGAGCGCGAGGACGGAACATTGTCCCTTACTCGCCCTGCTGGTGGAGATCAAGCTTTGATTAGTCTTCCCTATCAGACTGCTCAGCCTATTGCGCTTCCTATACGAACTTTGGATGATTGTTTAAGTGAAGAGTTGCGTAGAATTGATCCCGACGAGATTTATGCACAACTTGTACTAGATAATCCAACCGAAAATTCGTGAAACATTACGTGAAACATTACATAAGTAAAGTAATACGTAAATGAAACACTAGGAAACTAAAGCGAAATTAATCGTTTAAAAATAAGAAATTGAGGAAATGAATATGGTAGATAATGAAGTCACCTTTGCGCATAACGCTGTAGTTTACGGCTATGATAATCGAGATGTACTGGCAGCTGTTGCAGCACAACGCTTGGTGACTCTTATTATGGAATCACAGAATGATGTGCGAAATCTGAATAAGCCATTTCATTTATTACTTACTGGCGGCACTGACTCTATTAGAATGTTCCAGATGCTTGCTAGTAACCCACTTTTGCCAGCAATTAATTGGAATTTAGTACATATTTGGTGGGGCGACGAACGATTTGTCTCATATGACAGCGATGAGCGTAACGCAAGAAAAGCTCGTGAAATTATTCTTGATATGCTTACTTCCAACAAAGTTTTGCCTGAATCACATGTTCACGAAATGCCAGCTGACGATAGAAGAGTTGATGAAGTAGTTAACGCAAGTGATGTTGAAAATGCTGCTCTTCTTGATGAAGCAGCACGCGAGTATGAGGAAGAAATTACGGGGCTGCTTGGAAAGGAACCTGTGTTTGATTTAGCTGTACTCGGAATGGGGCCTGACGCTCATATGGCTTCACTTTTCCCAGGTTTGCCACAGGTAGAAAATCGAAATCGTTTAGTTCTTGGAGTAAATCACTCCCCTAAGTTGCCGCCTATGCGCTTAACTCTTACCGTTCCTGTATTAGCTCACAGTAGACGTACTTGGTTCTTAACTGCAGGAGAAGAAAAGGGAGTTGCTTTAATGAATGTACTTTCTGGTGATAATAATCCAGAATACCCTGCGTCTTTTGCAAACGGAACTGACGAAATCTGCTGGTTTACTACAGCAGAAACTTTGCAAGCTGCAATCCAATAATCTGCATAATATTCAGAACAATAAAAACAGGCCTTTGCATTGTTATGCAGAGGCCTGTTAGTTGTAAATATTATTTTAATTTAGTCTTGCTTTACTTCTGGGCGATTAGGATCTGCCCACAAAGTGTGGAATACGCCTGGCTCGTCAATGCGACCGTAAGTGTGTGCACCGAAGAAATCGCGCTGAGCCTGAATAAGTGAAGCTGGCAAACGCTTGGAACGCAAGCCATCGTAGTACGCAAGCAAGCTGGAGAATGCTGGAACAGGCACACCATGCTCCACTGCGCGCGCAATAACCCTACGCCACGCAGCCTGAGACTTCTCAATAGCAGCCTTAAAGTAAGGAGCAAAAAGCAAAGAAACGCTTGCTTCACCAGACTCAAAAGCCTCAGAAACGCGATTCAAGAACTGAGCGCGAATAATGCATCCACCACGCCAAATGCGAGCAACCGCAGCCTGATCAATCTTCCAATCATGTTCAATCGCAGCAGCGGCAATCTCGTCAAAGCCCTGAGCGTAAGAAACAATCTTAGAAGCGTACAAAGCTTGGCGAATATCCTCAATAAACGCCTTACGCTCAGCATCGTTCAAATCAAAATGCATATCTGGACCAGTCAAACCCTGATTTTCAGCAGCTTCTCGCAAAGCAACCTGGCTGGAAAGTCCGCGAGCAAACACGGCTTCAGCGATACCCGTAACTGGTATTCCGAGCGAAAGTGCAGACTGTACAGTCCAAGTACCAGTACCCTTCATGCCAGCGTGATCCACCATCATCTCAACCAAAGGCTTACCAGTCTTAGCATCCTTCTGACGAAGCACATCAGCTGTAATTTCAATCAAATAAGAATCAAGTTCGCCCTTATTCCACTCGCTGAACACGTCCGCAATTTCGTCGGACTTCATTCCCAAACCGCGAAGCATTAAGTCGTAGCTTTCAGCGATAAGCTGCATATCCGAGTACTCGATACCATTGTGAACCATCTTCACAAAGTGGCCAGCACCATCAGTACCAATATGCGTTACGCAAGGTTCACCTTCTGCAACAGCCGCAATCGACTTCAAAATAGGGCCAAGAGTCTTCCAAGATTCCTCAGTGCCACCAGGCATCATCGAAGGACCGCGAAGCGCACCTTCTTCACCACCAGAAACACCGCAACCAACGTAATGAAGTCCACGCGCGCGGATGTCGCGCTCTCTGCGAATCGTATCTTCAAAGTAAGAGTTTCCACCGTCGACAATAATGTCTCCCGGCTCCATAGCATTTGCAAGCTCTTCAATAACAGCATCAGTAGGAGCGCCAGCTTTTACCATGATGATTGCAGTGCGAGGACGCTTCAGAGAAGCAACGAATTCTTCGACAGTTTTAGCCGGCACAAAAGCACCTTCGCTACCGTGCTCATTCATCAAAGTTTCAGTGCGTGAATAATGACGATTGTAAACAGCAACTGTATTGCCGTGATGCGCAAGATTACGCGCTAAATTCGACCCCATAGCCGCCAAACCAACAACGCCAATATTTGCCTGGGCTTCCGTCATAATGACACCTCTTATCTTTTATCTTGTTATATTTGCACGCACGCTTTGCGTACTCAAGCAATCTGCATTAAATATAAAATGCACAATTTTTACTTAGCGTTACGCCCCTTCAAGAAACGCACTTTTTAATTTTATCTACCTATATGCACAAGGAAGTATATTGCGAAGATATGTGAAAATTCTTAATAAATTTTGTGATATAAATTACATTTTCATACAGCATAAATATCATCCAAAATCTTTTTATCAGCACGACACGCTTACAAACACGCTATTTTTAGATATTTTAAACAATAACTATATGTAGTGTTTGCATAATCGACACACCACTATAAATAGTGCTTATTCGGAGTAAGCTAACTATTTGGCTTTTGTCGATACAACAAGGAATTACAGAAATTCCCCATCACCAGAGGAGATTGAAATGACTATTACAGTGTTTACTAAACCTCATTGCCCGCAGTGTGATGCCACTAAGCGACAGTTCACAAAACTTGGCGTGAACTTCGAAACTGTAGATTTGTCAAAAAGCCCTGAATCACTCGAACAGTTACGAAATGCAGGTTACCGTCAAGCGCCTGTAGTAATTGCTCCAGACGCATCCTGGAGTGGGTACCGTCCAGATTTAATTGCGCAAATTGCGGATAAACTCGGATCTTCCGCAGAAACAGCAAAAGAAGCATAAAAATGTGTGATCAAGAAAATATGTCACAACCAAGCGAGCCAGAAGCGCGCGCACAAGGCGAATCAATCGGAGCTGTAGTCTATTTTTCTTCCGTCTCCGAAAACACACTACGATTCGTAAAAAATTGCGATTTTCCAAGCAACAATGTGAACGTATATCGCATACCACTTCGACCAAAAGAGCCAGAATTGCACGTTCGCGAGCCATACGTTTTGATTGTGCCAACTTACGGCGGCGGAAATATTTCTAAAGCAATACCAATGCAGGTGCGAAAATTCCTAAATAATCGCGAAAATCGTTCATTTATTCGCGGAGTAATTTCTTCCGGAAATACGAATTTTGGAGAAGCATATTGCGCTGCAGGCGGTCAAATTGCAGGAAAGTGCGGCATCCCAAATATGTACTCGTTTGAGCTCACGGGAACTCAAGAAGATATTGAAAAAGTAGCGCAAGGCATACCGAGATTTTTAAGGCAATTAAAAGAAACAGAAGAAACGAAATAAACAAAAAGCACATAAGCAACAAAAACAACCAGCGTTTGAAAAGCAAAAATAACGCACGAGGAAAGGAATAAAACCCATGAACAGCACGGATCCGATGAGCGAATCTACTGCGCTTAATCTTGATCACACTGACGACGCCAGCGAAACTGCAAACGCAGCTGCCAGCAGCACAGCAGAACGTATTCGAAATAGCCGCGACTACCACGTTCTTAACGCTATGCTCGGTCTTTTCGACCCAGAAAAAGGCATTCAGTTCGATAAAGATCAGGAAGCAGAAAAGCTTTACGTTTCGGGTTACGTGCAAGAGCACAGCATGAAGTTTGCTTCTACTCGCGAGCGCTTAAATTATTTGATTAACAACTACTATTACAACGGCAACGTGTTCGGAAAGTATAGTGACGAGTTTCTCGATAAATTCTACGAGCACGCTGAAGCTGCTCACCACACTTTTGGTACATTCTTGGGTGCTTTTAAGTTCTACACTTCTTACGCTTTGAAGACTTTCGACGGCAAGCAGTATTTGGAAAACTTCGCTCAGCGCGCAGCTGCAGTCGCTTTGGAACTCGCAGACGGCGACGAAAAAGCAGCGCTAAACTATTTGGACGAGATGCTTGCAGGCCGCTTCCAACCAGCTACACCAACGTTCTTGAATCTTGGTAAAGCTCAGCGCGGCGAGGCAGTAAGCTGCTTCCTTGTGCGTTTGGAAGACAATATGGAGTCTATTGCGCGCGGAATTAATTCTGCTTTGCAGCTTTCTAAGCGCGGCGGCGGCGTGGCGCTTTTGCTTACGAATTTGCGCGAGCTTGGCGCTCCTATTAAGCGCATCGAGAACCAGTCGAGCGGTGTTGTGCCTGTTATGAAGCTTTTGGAAGATTCATTCTCTTACGCTAATCAGCTTGGCGCTCGTCAGGGCGCTGGTGCCGTGTATATTAGCGCTCACCACCCAGATATTATGCGTTTCCTCGATACTAAGCGCGAGAACGCGGACGAGAAGATTCGTATTAAGTCGCTTTCTTTGGGCGTTGTGATTCCAGATATTACTTTCGAGCTTGCTAAGCGTAAGGAAAAGATGGCTTTATTTAGCCCTTACGACGTTGAGCGTGAGTATGGCAAACCTTTTGCAGATATTTCTGTTACCGAACATTACGATGAGATGGTTGCAAATCCTCGCATTCACAAGAAGTACATCGACGCTCGCGAATTCTTTATGACGCTTGCGGAGATTCAATTTGAGTCTGGCTACCCTTACATTTTGTTTGAGGATACTGTAAATCGCACGAATCCTATTGAGGGTCGCATTACTATGAGCAACTTGTGCTCCGAGATTTTGCAAACTCAAGAAGCAAGCACTTATAATGCCGACTTATCTTATAGTCACGTTGGTCGCGATATTTCTTGCAATCTTGGCTCGCTTAATATTGCTAAGGCGATGGATGGCGACTTGGGTACAAGCGTTGAGCTTGCTGTGCGCGCTCTCACTTCTGTTTCAGAGCATACTTCGATTGATTCCGTACCTTCGATTCGTCGCGGTAACGAAGAAGGCCACGCTATTGGCTTGGGTCAAATGAATTTGCACGGTTTCCTTGCTCGCGAGCACATGCAGTACGGAAGCGAGGAAGCTATTGACTTTACAGACATGTACTTTATGACGGTTGCTTACCACGCTTATAAGGCTTCTCACGCTTTGGCTGTGGAGCGCGGCCGCGCTTTTGCAAGCTTTAAGACTAGCGCTTACGCTAAGCCTGCAGGCAAAGGCAACTATTTCGATAAGTATACGGACGGCAGCCGCTCTCTTGAGCCTAAAACGCAAGCGGTTCGCGATTTGTTTGCTCGTTTTAACGTTGCGATTCCAACTGTTTCGGACTGGGAGCAACTGCGCGACGAGATTTTGCGCGACGGCATTTACAACGAATATTTGCAAGCTGTTCCTCCAACTGGTTCCATCTCGTACATCAACCATTCCACGAGTTCGATTCACCCGATTGCTTCTCGCATTGAGATTCGCAAAGAGGGCAAAGTTGGCCGCGTCTACTACCCTGCCGCTTACATGACGAATGACAATATGCAGTACTTTAAGGATGCTTACGAGATTGGCTGGAAGGCGATTATTGACACTTACGCTGAAGCAACTCAGCATGTAGATCAGGGATTGTCGCTTACTTTGTTCTTCCCAGATACTACGACTACTCGCGATTTGAACAAAGCTCAGATTTACGCGTGGCGTAAGGGTATTAAGACTCTTTACTACATTCGTATTCGCCAGAAGGCTTTGGAAGGTACGGAAATCGATGGTTGCGTAAGCTGCACGCTGTAAACCTTATGGTTGCAAATCTTCCACAAATTAAATCAAAAACTTAAAAATTTTATAAAACGTAAACACAAGATCAGGAGTAATTATGACAGAACTCGATCCAACAGAACTGCGCAGTAGCCTCGATAAGCCTTTCGGCACGAACCGCGTAATCGCAGACGACGCTATGATGACAGATTCCATCACTCCAGCTCAATACCGCTACCATCACGGATCTCGCGTGCGCCCAGTTAATTGGAACAATATTGTTGACGACAAGGATTTGGACGTTTGGAATCGTCTTATTGCTAACTTCTGGCTTCCTGAAAAAGTGCCACTGAGCAACGATATTCCTTCTTGGCGTTCCCTCACCGATCTT
Organism: Gardnerella sp. 2492; assembly: GCF_050320365.1. NCBI lineage: Bacteria > Bacillati > Actinomycetota > Actinomycetes > Bifidobacteriales > Bifidobacteriaceae > Gardnerella > Gardnerella sp. 2492. Next base: position 811,536 of record NZ_CP186952.1, read on the forward strand.
GAGCGCAAGACAACTACTCGCGTTTTTACAGGCTTGACTTTGCTTGATACCAGCCAGGCAACTATTGGCGAGCTTTGCCAGATTGAGCACGCTCGCACTGAGCATGAGCAGGCTATTTACACGAATATTGCTTTTATGCAGTCAATTCACGCTCGCTCCTACTCCTCTATTTTCTCCACTCTTTGTTCTAGCGAGGAGATTGACGAGGCTTACCGTTGGGCTGTTGGAAACGACGTTTTGCAGCAGCGCGTTACCACCGTGCTTTGCGAGTACGAGAGCGAAGATCCGCTTAAGCGTAAGATTGCAGCAACTATGCTTTCTTCTCTGCTTCTTTACGCGGGCTTCTATCTTCCGCTTTACTTTGCTTCTCGCGGCAAGATGATGAACACTGCCGATATGATTCGCCTAATTTTGCGCGATAAGGCGATTCACGGCTACTATTCTGGCTACAAGTTCCAGCGCGGTTTGGAGCTTAGAAGCGAGAGCGACAAGAAGAATCTTGAAAAGTTCACTATGAACTTGCTTGATACTTTGTATGATTTGGAAGTTGAGTATTCTGGTCAGATTTACGAAGGATTTGACTTCCACGATGACGTTTTTGATTTCGTTCGTTACAACGCTAACAAGGCTTTGATGAACCTTGGCTACCCAGCTAAGTACAGCGAAGAAGAAACTCACGTAAGCCCAGAAATTCTCGCAGCTCTTTCTCCTGCAGCCGACGAAAATCACGACTTCTTCTCCGGCTCTGGTTCCAGCTACATTATGGGCAAGTCGGTTGAAACCGACGACGATGATTGGGATTTCTAGTCACTTAGTTGCTTCATTGCTTCGTTAATTAGTTAATCAGTCAGGTTGCTTATGTACTTTTCATAAGCAACCTCTTTTTTTATTTAATTATTTAAGAATATTTACATTTTGAAACTATTTTTAAATATCCGCGTACTTATGGAGTTATCGTGGCAGTTTTTGCTAATTTTGCAATTTTTGCCACGATAACGTGTATAACATAGCAACGAAACACTATTCTGCATCGCAGATTAACTTCTTATTTGCGTTTGCTACGCAAAGGTTCATCCAAATACTCGGTCGAAATACGTCCAAATACTCGATTAAAGCGCAAGAAAGCACAATAATTTATTCTTGCACAATGACTATTTCTCTGCATGAAGAGGAACGTGTACATTAATAATCCACGAATCGCCATCTTCAATAACTTTAAAAGTTCCACCAGCATGTTCCGCAAGCATCTTATGGAAACGCAGTCCATATCCTAATTGCAAGTTAGCAAGAATACCGCGTTGCGCACTATTTATACACGTAATATGACATTCATGGTCATTAAGCATTACATTCATAGAGTATTCTTTAGGCTTTGCAGCATGCTTTTTTACGTTCGCAAGCAGTTCTCTGCAAATATATTCAATTTGAGCACATTCTTCAAAAGGCAAATGGATTGACCGAGAATCTTCAGCAGTTAAATCACTACTCAAATCAATGGAACCAATATAGCCAAGCTTTTCAAAAGACTTTTGTTCACCGTCAAATAAAACACGTAAGCCTGTGCAAAAATCTTTATAACATGTAGTCGATTGCATAACATCGCCAGTGCTTGCAGTTGTAGCATTGTCAAGAAGAGAAATGATATTACGCGCTCTATGAACAGTTGTAGTAGCACGTTGAAGAATCTCTCGCGAATTTTCATGCTCTTGGTCATGAGTTGTTTGAGGTTCAATAGATTGTTGAGCCATCATCATAATACTGGAAAGCTCATTAGTTACTTCATCATGCATGCGAATTGCTGCAATAGTGGCATATTTTTGAAAAACGTTATAACGCTGTGCAAATAACTGTTCCTGTTGTTGGTGAATAGTAGAAATATAATATTTTGCGATTGCGCTAGAAATAAGAGTGATAAGAAGCCACCACGCTAACACATAAGCGTTTTGAAAATTGCATATAATAAAGAACCATGAAGATACTCCGCAAGAAGAAAGCACGGTGTACCAAGGTTGAGTAATTACAGCAATTGCCAAACAAATCAATATGGTAAGCATCATAGATGAATAGTTGATATTGGGCGCAATAATTACCAACGGCATCCAAATGAGCACAATAAAAGATGCCTTACGTGGCCATATTGCAATGCATAAGCAGATTACAATCCATACTATTTCAACTGTAATTGCATGCCAATTAGAGTAGTAATGAAGATTATTATAGGAACAAATTTCAAGAATCAAAGTACAACTTATGATTGCACCAATTCCAATTTTCTGCCAAGCATCATGCGGCAAAAAATTAATCATACGCGTTAATAATTTCATAACTACCTACTCTTACACGTTAATTTCTTACGCGTTATATGTCATGCGAGTATTTTGCGAGCGCAGCGAGCGCCTGCATGCGACTTTTAACTTGAAGTTTTCCATAAATACGCCGTAAATGCGTGTTGACTGTTGAAACTTTCACATTAAGCTGATCTGCAATCTCTTTCGTAGAATACCCCTGTTTGCACAAGTGCATAATTTCCGATTCTTGAGGAGACAAAACTGAAGTCTTCGGAAGTTGAGAAATCATATTAAATGATTCTTGCGGAGTGTGAAAATAGTCAATATATTGTGGCAATTCTGGGCAACCGTAGCTTGTTGCGCGCGATTGGATGGCTGCAACTACGTCTGCTAAATTGTCTTTATGTACTAGCGCTTGACCACCCGACTTAGCAACTTGCAATACGTATTCATCCAGCATGTAGGAAGTAATGCCAATTAAAACAATATTGCTATTGCGCTCGCGAATTGCTTTAATTACATCAACACCACTCATTTCTCTCATTGACATATCTACTAAAAGTACGTCAGGAGTATTTTCTGTAACGCAATGATGAATAGCTTGTTTTGCAGAAGAACACATCCATGCACAAACAAAATTTTCAGGCAAACGACTTTTTAGAAGAAGTTGCATATATCGCAATACAAGCGTGTCATTATCAACAATTGCGTAAGTGGTGTTCATACAATATATGGTATCTTGTTTTGGAATCCGATTATCAAGAGATGTGCGATTGTACTGTTTTTCTCAAATTATCAAGATTGTACACATTAAAGTGCCATACGCTAGCACTTTCCGTTGGCACACTCCATTCTTCAGTTTTACCATTTGCAGTAAAACGAATTATTTGAGTTGTTGGCTTATTTATAACTTCAAAATTAGTGAGTTGATTCCACGCAATACAACGAAGATGCTTATCGTCTAATTTAGCTAGATTACCCGAGCCTAAAATAACATTCGGATTAACAACAATAAACTCATTATTAGTGGCAGCAACAATACGCGCATCAACGCCTTGCGCTACATAGAATAATTTAGGTAATAAAAATAGTTTGATTAAATCTTTCCACCAAGGGTTGTATTTCATGGTAAATACATACGTCTTATCAACTGAAAGATTGTGATCTTTAAAGTACTTGACGATATCTTCTTCTCGTATACCGCGCAAAGGATTGGTCATAATAAGCACCTCCTTGTGATTCTTGTTTTGTAAATTACCAACATACTAACGTGCAGATTTTATCTACACAAATAGGCGTACCTATTTTTAACGATAGTGCTCTTAGAAAACTTTTAAAAAACTTTTACTATTAGCAGTTATGTTCCCAACAATCAATATTTAAGAATATTTCCGTTTTGGAATTATTTTTAAATATCCGCGTACTTACCGAGTTATCGCGGCAGATTTCGCTAAATTTGCAATTTTTGCCACGATAATGCGCGATTTGAGTGATGCTAGTTTAGTGGAATAACAACATTGACCAGCCACGCATCATCATCTTTTTGAGCGCTTAAAGATCCACCTAAACGTTCCACAGATTTTTTGTGGAACAGTAGTCCTTTGCCAAAAACAAGCCTTTCGCCAAACTTGTTCAACATTGAAATCGAATTCATACACATTATTTTGCATTCTCGCTCATCAACCGTAACATTCATAGAAAAATCAACGCTAGTATTGCAATGCTTGCGAATATTAGTAAGCAACTCACTGCACATGCGAATAGCACATTGAGCTTTTTCGCCATTAACGATTGCAGATACAGCACAATCGTTACTTCCCGAACTTTCATCATTTACTGTTAGAGAGCCATAGTACCCAAGCTGCTCACAAATCTTACGTTCAGCCTGCAAGCGCGCGCGAATATTGCATAGAAAATCAGCCAAAGTCATGCAATTATTACCATTAGAACCATAAATAAACTGCGTGCCAGCAATACTAGCAATATTTGAATCTAAAGAATCATCATACTTATGCTCAGCTTGCTCAAGTAGATTAATAACAAGTCGCGTTTTAGAAAGCGCATTACGAGAATGTTCAATAATCTGCTCTAACGATTCTTTTGTATGTTCATTGTTCTCAGCATATAAAGCATCCGTTGCAAGCAACGTAATATCAGTAATCTCATTGTTCACATCGTCGTGCAATTGCAACGCAACAGACGCAATATAAGACTGGAACTTACTCCGTACAATATCCATTTTTGCGCGATTATTTTCTTCCAACATGTTCAAATACTTGCGCAAAGTATAACCGCAAATCATAGAAATAAGAATAAAACAAGGGAAAGTAAGCGGAATGTACGCCATTTTTGCAAAGTACATAATATTCAGCGAAACTATGTATACACAAAGCAAATACTTCCACGAATCGTAAAAACCTGCAACAAGCATGCTAGCGAGCAGCGCAAAAAACACGCAAGTTGCGTTTACACCTGGTACTGCTAGCGTTACGCAATACAAAATCGGAGTTACGAGGGATATTTGACGCGGAAAAGCAATCAAAAGAAATATTATGAACATCCAAACGTATTGGCATACAGATTGCTGCGGGTTATGCCACAAACCAGCTGTATTGCAAGATTGCACATCCATTGACACTACAAGAATCGCCAATATTATGAATAAAGTTCGCTGAATTTTCCAGCTTTTAACCAACTCAATAACGCGCGAAAATGTTTTCATTAACATGCGTTATCCATTTCTTGCAAAAGATTCGGATGATTCTGCGGCAAATTATAAGCATATTGCAGATTTCTATCTTGCCCACGATTTTGCATTGCAGCAAATGCTGATATTGCTTGCACGCGATTAGAAACATGCAATTTTTTGTAAATCCTATGAATATGCGTATTAATAGTGTTTGGCATAAGACCAAGTTGAGCCGCAATCTGATTTGTTGTGTAACCTTTAGCAAGCAGATCCATAATTTTTAGTTCTTGAGGCGGCAAAACGCTGCGCGACCTTGATTTAGAAAGCCTAATAAAAGATTCTTGCGGAGTAGCAAAATCGTAAGCAACATCTTTAACACATCGGCAGCCATACACGTGCTGATTATCGCAATATTGCAAAGCTTCTGCTAGCCCTTTGAAATTGTCTTTAGCAACCATCGCTTGCCCACCAACTTGCGAAACCATCGAAGCGTAGGATCTACAATCGTAAGAAGTCATGCCAATTAAAATAATGCTGTTGTTTTTCTCACGAATTGCGCGTATTACGTCTACTCCAGGCATGTCTTTCATTGACATATCAATCAAAATATAATCTGGAGTAGTTTTTGCTACTTGGCAATATTTCAAAGCTTGCACGCCTGATTTTACACACCATTTGCACGCGTACTCACTCGGCAAAAGCTTGCTGAGCACGTTTCGCATAACCGCTAAAACTAATGGGTCGTTATCTACTATTGCATACGTTTTTGGCATAATGGCTTTCTTGCAATCTTATGCTACTTTTCTTACATTCTACTTTATAAGCGCGTGCAAAATAGAGCAAATTGTGTAGCAAGAAATGATTACAAGTAATGCATGTAAATCAAATGTGATTATAATAAGTGACAGTATGCAACTTTTGGTTGCGTTGAAAATTCATTTTTAATAATGATTGCAGCAGGATTATATGACAAAACGACTAGTAGTATTACACTCCGCAGAAGTAGCTGCGATGGCGTTTGCCTCAGCAGCTGCTTTTATGCGTAGCTTTGACTTTTTCGCTTTGTGGCTTGTTCTAGGACTTCTTTCTGTTGCAATGTATTCTTATGCATATTTTTTCTTGCGCAAAAATGTTCTTGAAGGTGAAAATGCAAGTAACACAAGTAATATAGCTGAGCTTGATAGCGGTAACACTAGCAGTATAAGTAGAGATAGTGAACTTAAGAGCACAGGCAGCGAAAAAGCTTGCGATACTGAAAATTACGATAGCTGCGATAATTGCGATAACTATGACAACAATGTTAAAAACAGCTACGGCTCAGAAAACAACAAAAGCGAAAGTACCGAAGAAAACAAAGTTGTCGCACTAAAACGCAAAAAAGTCGAATTGCAAAATAAGCAGATACTCAACAATTACTCAAATAATTTAGCAAATATTATTACATGCTTTATTTGTGGCCTTATTCACGTTCCTTGGATTTATTACTACGGAATTGCAAATGGTGTCTTAGCATTAGTGATTTTGTGGCGAGTCATAAAGCGCCCACAAGGTCACCCTACGGATAAAAGCGATTTTTAAGGATTTAAGATTATTGTTGATCTTCCATTGAAAGATTTAATCCTTTTGCAGCATTGCGAAAATATTCTATTTGATCGCCATAACCGTCTGCAATAATAGCATCCTCTTTTACAACAAAAGAGCCATTTTCTAGCACAATATATTTTGTAAAGAATTCTTCTAATTGCTTAGCTAATTCATCAATTTCATCTTGTGAAAGTTCTTCGCTACTATTTTCCGCAAAGTCATCTTCCTGCTTTTGAATTTGATTAATGCTATTTTCACTAGCGTTTCCTATTTTGTTTACGCTATCTTCTGGCAGCCAAGAGTTTATACCAAAATCACTGCTTACACTACCCATATTTGCGCTGTTCATGTTTGTATCTCCTTGTATTTGTAACATATTTGTGCAACACATTTGTGCGTTGCTTTAAGTCTAATTACAAACATTTTCCGTGCAATCTTGAGTACTAAGTTCTGAGTACATAGTATTTCTCGAAGACTTGCAGCATTTATACTAGAAATACAAAATGCATACGAACGATAAGCAATGTACATGAATTAGCTACAATGCTCACAAACAAAACAGCAAATTGTAAGGGAACAACTCATGAGCAAGGACTCTATAAAAGTTATTAAAAAAACGCTTATTTGTATTCTTAAGTGGGCAATATTTACCGCAATCGAATTTCTTCTTTTGTACGTTACGATTATTTATTGGAATCATGATTTTGCACAGTTCATGCACGAATACAGTAATGCTATTATTCCATTTATAGCAGTAAGCGGAGCCATGACAGCAACAATGATTCGCAACGAAGGCACTATTTTTGAAGTCAAAGATTAAGGTGGTTCAAGATTATTGCGCGGATTGAATTGAAGCCTCTTGGCGAGCAACATCAAGCGCTTTGTTGAATGCGTCGCTAGTCCAACTTGCTCCAGCAACAACCGAAATATGCAAATCTTTCAACGGTTTTCCAACGATTTTACCGGTAATCGCATTAGAAAACGCATCCATGTGTTTTCTTGAAATCGGCGTAAACGGATGTTCAACAATTTGCACATCACTTACTTTGTCACTTGCAACGCTTAAATGTACATCTATACTATCTTCCCCAGCAGGGCCGTACGTAGCTTTAATCGAATAGTTTCCATCACGATAATCACCAGTATTTGTTTTTGAAAGGATTTTTGAATCCTCACTTTGAGCTGAAGACTGAGATTGTTGAGCACCAGAATCATACTTGCCAGAAGGATTTCCAGCATCATCTGCATTCTGACCAGAATTTCCAGCGAACTCATCATTCATAGGAACAGCTTTAGGTTCACCGCAAGCAGCAAACATTGCAGAAGTACTAGCTAAAACAGCAAGCGCAGCAACACTTTTTGCAATTTTTTTGGATTTCAAATCATCATGTGAAATACTGTGAAACATATTATCTGAAACCATAAAATCATCGCCTTCAAATCTTATATATTTTAAAATCTTGCGCAACTAATCATCTAAATTCGCTAATTTAGGCGACTTAGTAGGCTCATGGTCTTGCAAAGCTTCCGCAACGCTTTCATCAACGTGAGCACTCGTAAACGCAGGCTTGCCACCAATCGCCTCGTACGCTTTTCGCGCTTCCTCACTATTCCAACGCTCTCCAACAAGCACACCATGATTTAGCATAATCTCGCGCTCAGCACACTGTGCTACAAGCGAATCATGCGTAACCACAATAATCGTAGTACCCTGCTCATGAAGTTGCTTGAACAAGTCAAGCACAATCTGCTCATTCTTCTCATCCAAATTACCAGTCGGCTCATCCGCAAGAAGCAATTTCGGGCAGTTAATAAGCGCGCGAGCAACACAAACACGCTGCTGCTCACCGCCGGAAAGCTGGCTCGGCAAATGATGTGCACGATCCTTCAAGCCAACTCGTTCCAAAGCATCCATCGCTTGAGCTTCATCAACAACGGAATGATAGTATTGCGCAACCATCACATTTTCAACTGCAGTTAAATGTGAAACTAAATAAAACTTCTGGAACACAAGTCCAATCACATTTTTGCGAACATCCGCAAGCTGACCAGCATTCAAATCTTCAAGTTTGCGCCCCTGCAAAGACACAGAGCCTTTAGATGGAGAATCCATGCAGCCAATAATATTCATCAGCGTAGTTTTACCAGATCCGCTTGAACCAACTATTGAAAGCCACTCTCCTTCCGGAACAGTAAGCGACAAATCATCTACAGCTCGAAGAGAACCATAAATTTTAGAAATGCGATCCAAAGTCAACAGCATTTTTGGCTTACTATCTGCTGCATTCTCTTGAACAGTTTCTGTCATATTAAAACCTCACTAAAATCCTAAATAAACTACTTACAAAATCGCTTATATGAAATTATTCTTCACGCAAAACCACCGCAGGATCAATTTTTGAAGCACGCAAAACAGGCGGCAAAGATGCTATGCAAGAAGCTATTACGCTAAACAATATAGAAAAACAAACTAGCAGCCAGTCGATTCCTAATTCTCTCGCAAAAACCATAGATGCCAATAATCGAGCGAATAAATAACCTACTGCTGTACCAACACAACCGCCAACCAAACCATACAAGCCGGATTCTACAGTAAATTCAATACCAATACTCGATGCGCTAGCACCCAAAGCTTTACGCAATCCAATCTCATTCCTTCTCTGCTGCACAATCGAAGAAATAGTAGTACTCACGCCCACCATCATCAAAACGAGCACAACAAGTGAAACAATGCAAAACAGGCTACGGAGCATAGTGACAATACCTTTATCTGCTGCAGTTACTTTGGTTACTTGCTGAGCACGCACACGCATTGAAGTCATATCGTTAATACTTCTAACAACCGCGTCGACACTAGGTGCAGAAGAGGAATAAGCGATTACATCAGCTCCACGCTTAACTCCAGTAAGAGTATTCACATCTCCATTAAGAGCATAAAGCATAGCATCTTCAGCGCCGCCAGTATCCAAAATTCCACAAACGCGGAAAGTAGTTCCGTGCGTATCCATAATATCTGTAGAAACACGACCTTCTACTAATTTTGATGAATTAGTAGGATTATTGGTTGAATTTGAAACTGAATTTTTATCTAATTTTTCTGCAGCCTTATGCGAACCATCCGTGTTATCTCCTGAACGGTAAGCGATAGCAATACGAGAGCCAATTTTCAAACTCATAGCTTGAGCAACATCTCGCCCAACCATCACATTCCCAGCACTTGGCCAGCTACCGTCAACATTCCAATGCTTATTCAGCGACTTAACAGAACTAACATCAATACCAGCAAGCACATAAGGAGCAGCATTAATTCGTACATTCTCATAACGATACGTAGCCGAACGCATAGCACCTTTAGCAAGAACCATATCGTTAGTATGCAAAACCATTGCACGATCAATACCGTTCTTCCACTCACCCTCAAGTGGAGTCACAATAATATTCGCACCATAAGAATGCATTTCATCACTCATCTGCTGTGGAACGACCAGGCAGATTGCAGCTAAACAGAATAAAGTAGCAGCACCAACAAGAGTTGCAATAACAGCCATCATAGCGCGAGACTTACGTCGAAATACTGCGCCAAAAAGCATAGTAGCAAACATGGCGCTATTAGAAGTTTTATAAGATTTACCTGCCATGAAGCACCTCCGCAGGACGTACTCGCAGAATTGAACGAATCGACGAGCCGGCAGCAGCCAAAACAGTCAAAGCAATAAGCACAGACACTAAAACGAACACCATTGGTCTAAATGCTATTGAAGATTTAAATACTGTAAACCCAATAATTTGAGCTACACCAAATCCAGATATCATTCCCAATAATGCTCCTACACAAGCTATAACAGAAGTTTCAAAAAGCATCAAACGCGCAACAGCACCATCGCGAGCGCCCAAAGCTTTAAGCAAAGCCAACTCCCCGGAACGTTCTGAAATAGAAGCTGCCATCAGATTTGCAACTGCTACAGCTGCTGCAATCAAACTTAAAGCAGTCATTAGCATCATAACCGCACGAGTTTTATTTAATACGTTTCCTTGAAGAGCTGCTACCTGACGAACCTGTTTCGCTACAGCTCCAGGAATTACTTCCTCAATCTGGTAGGTAATAGAACTTGGGTAAGCTGTACAATACCAAGTTTCCCACTCTTCCTGGCTTAGTGCAGCAGGATTTTTTGCAGCTTTACGTGCTAAATCATTCTCCGGTGTAGTTAACGCTTTAACCTCAATAGTGTCAATCTTATTTTGCTTATTTGAAAGGTACTGAGCTTTACTAGTATCTACATATAAAGCGTTATCGTCATCGTCTCCAGACTCGTATATTCCCACTATTCGCAAGGAAATTTGTTTACCGTCACGATGCAAATATACGCGTTTACCAACAGTTAGATGCTGTTCTTTCGCAAGTTTCGAACCAGCCATCGCTTCAGATTTGTTATCTTGCGCAAAACGACCTGATGAAATATTCCACCAAGAACGCAAGCCCCTAACACCAACTACAGTAGTTTCTCCAGAAGCGAGCGCAAGTTTGCGATTAAACCACGTTCCGACTATCGGAACCACTTTATTAGCAGAATTATTAGAGTACTGTGATCCTAAAAGTGCGTGAACTGTCAATTTCGGCGCGAAATTAGTAATATTAAACGCCCAGAAGATCATTTTTATTTTAGAAACATCCGACTCTTTTAATGATGATGTAGCTTCCCTTGATTCTGCGTCAGTTAGGTTATTCGCACTTTCAAAAGACCCTTGCTCACGAGAAGAGTATAAGTCGTCTACTACGGCACTCGATTTTGGCTGAACTACAATATTAGATCCGTAAGAGCTAAGCTCAGCGTTAAGTTTATCTCCCACGTCGTAAACAACACTAAGCATAGCTACACTTACGCAAGTACTCAAACATACTACTAGAGCAATCATTACGCGCTTTTTTATTTGTCGCACCAAGGATCGGGCAACCATGCGAATCAAAAACATCTGCCCGTCTCCTTACTTAAAATGCGAACTTAACACGTCTAAATCAGACGTATGAATGGTGATTTTTCCGTGACCAGCTTTATATGGGAAAGGAATTGGATTGCAACCGCCTTTGAAACCAATAGTTGCTAAATTAATAGCAACATCGCACTTTCTGCAAATAATCTTCCCATCTTTTTCGTAATATCCTGCGTCTCCACAATTTTCGCAAGCATCCAAACCAACTCCGTAAGCTCCACCATTTTTCTTAATAATTATGAACCGCATTACGGTACCATCTTTTGCTTTGTATTGGAAACGATGCAAATGTCCATCTGAAACTTGCACAAAATTAATCGTAGCTATACCATCATGCAGTTCATAAGGTTCAGGAGGAGTGAGCGTAGGCTTACTATTCATAACATCCACGCCGACAGTAAGGGTAAGAATCACTGTTAGCGCGGCAAGAATTGCAGATAGTGCAGACTTACGCGATTTGCGCTTAAAAGCACGCTTTGAACGTATTTCTGCAGTATTTTGACCAACTGCAGCAGTACGCAATCCAATTATTAATGAAGATAAAACTGGTATAACGAATACGCATATTTGCGCCATAATCAAAAGAGGCGCGTTATTAATCAACCAAACAAGAATACTAAAGGAAAAATCGTCAATATATAAAAGAATACTTCCCTGCATAATTTGCAGAAGTGAAGTAATATGCTGCACTAAAAGAATAAACATGCTGAGCAGCACTGCAATAGTAAAGGATATTTTATCTGAAGTTACGCGAAGCGAACGAACCATAAGACTCAAGCAGATTGCAACTATAACACCAAGAACTAATCCGAGAGCACGAAGAAGCATATCGGAAGTAAACGGCGGCGTGCTAGAGTCAACAAAAATAGTGAGCTGCAAAATAACATCTGGTAAAGCATAAAAGACAGTAAGAGCAAGACATAATGCACCAATAGCATTACTAATATGCATTATTAACGGATGTTTTCGCCAAGAGGAAACTATTTTATGAGAAAAAGCTACGGTAACAATCGCCGCTACATCACAAGGAACAGCTACACACAATACCGGCATATTCACAAAGTTACGCTGGTTAATAATAACTGCTGCACGAAGAGTTGCGAAAATTAACGCAGCAATAGTTCCAACTGTAAGACCATATAGTCTCCAGCGTGCGCTCACAGGCTTGTCGCGACCTTCTCCAACGTTTAGAGAAACGCTTAAGCCCATTGCAAGTAGTGTAAGAGGGAGTAGCCCCGGCATTACTGCTATAAACAATCGGAGCATAACTCCCTCCTTTACTGCTTGTTAAATAAATAATTTTATTATCAATAATTTGATTATCAGTTATTTTCTATCGATTAAAACACTCAGTTATAAAAACTAAACGAATAACCACATAAAATTACTGAGAATTTACCACTGACGTGGAGTGTACTTCCAATCATCGAATGTTGCCTTGATTGGCTCAGTCCAGAAGCGACCGGTTACGCCGGTAGCAGGATCGACATGCAACATCCAGCCGCGCTTTTCTGGGGATTCGATTGAAAGAACCAACTTGTAAGAACCAGCTTTGTCTAGCTTAACGTTTGCACCATAGTGAGGGCCATCTGAAGCGTTCATCTGCATAAACGTACCCTTACCAGCAGAAGCGCCGCTAGCTTTGTCAATAATTTCGTAATTTACTGTCAAATCTGGAATGAATTCGCCCTTACCGTAACCAAGTTTCGTACCTTCCTGGTTGGCGTGAATATCTGCCTCAAGGTGGAAGCTTGCTTCGCTTGCCTTCAAGCCCATACCTGCTGGAACCATATCAACTGGCTGGAAGTAAACAGCACCAATCATAAGAGGTCCAATGTTCTGATCTTGGTGAGGTCCTACTTGAATCTCCTCGAAACCTTTGTCTCCACCATTATCATCGGCCTTTTGTTCAGAAGCTTGCGGCTTCTTTGAAGAACCGCTATTGCTACCATTCGTACCGCAGCCAGCAAATGCAAGCACACCAGCTAAAACTAAAGCGGCAATTGATATTATTTTTTTATTCTTCATATCTAACCTTTTCTATTGGTTATTATTACTTTCGTTATGCTTGTTATTTTGCCGAAGAAGACTCCGCAATTTCTTGTGAACTACTATCTTCGGACGTCTCTATAGGAGTCTTATCTGTACGTTTTCCGCGGCTTCGCGCAATAGATACGCATAGTAGCGAAATAACAACTATTGCAGCTATGATTTGCGCAACAATCGTTTCCACATACGGATAGAATCCAAGCCAATCGTTAGTTGGCAAGCCTTGAATATATATTCCCGATACAGCATCGCCTTCTATAAGCGCGTGCATGCCGCCGCCGGCAAAAATTACTACCAGAATCGACATAAGTGCACTTGTGCCTGCAAAGAATGGTCTTACTGGAATGTGCACTGAAGCAAAACGTATAAGAAGGAATATTGCTACCAACACAGCTGCAGCAGACGCAAAACCTGTCCAAATCATGGAATCAGCTCCGTCGGAAACTGCAAAAATAGCTTGATAGAATATTACAGTTTCAGCACCTTCACGAAATACTGCGAGGAAACTTAAGAGAGAAAGCGATATTAAACTTCCTTTAGAAACTGCAGCCGTGGTTTGCTTGCGAATATAAGAATTCCATGCTTGTACAGAAGAGCGTGAAATCATCCAATTGCTGGTATACAGAAGCATTAGCATAGCAAAAAGCGCTACTACGCCTTCTGTTATTTCTTGCTGCGGACCAGAGCCGTTAAATAGCACACCAAACAGTGCTGCTACAGCAAGAGATGCAGCAATACCAACAACAACGCCTAGATAAATGTACTTAACCATTTTCTTATGGCCGGATTTAATAAGGTAAGCGATAATCGCCGCAACAACAAGCAGCGCTTCTAATCCTTCACGAAGCAGGATAACGAAGGCTTGGCCGAAAGAACTTGTTATAAACTGCATGAAAGGATTTGCGTTTGCAGATGCTCCTCCGTCTAGCTTTGCTGCGTCTACAGATAGCATTGATTTCAAATTTTTAACAAGTTCACGAGCTTGATCAATAGAACCACCGTTGTTCATTGTTTGACGGCACTCTTTGAATTGATACTCAACTTCAGATACACGGCTTCCGCTAATAGCGTTCATAACGTTTTTCTCAAAACCGAGCTTTTCGTAATGCTGATAGTACGCTTCATTAATAAGATCTACAGCTTGATACCCAGCATTTTTGCCGCCCTGAGCGTAAGTTTTTACCGCTTTATCAAGAATTACGCTCATTTCTTGCGCTACTTGACCCCATGTTCTACCATTTCGGCCAAGATTCTTCTTTTTTGCAGCGTCAAGTTTTTTGCGCTCTGCTTTGATTTGAGCACGCAATTTTTTCGCATACACGTCAGGTTTGTCTAATGATGAGTTTGCGTCTAATTGTTCTGCCGTTTTTTCCAAATCAGACTTTAGTTCTACAACAACTGCATTAATTTGAGATTCTTGATTTTGTTGATATACCAACGTTTGTAATTGTTGAAACTTATCAGTTTGCGATTGAACTTTATCTTGACCAATAGTGTCTCGAACAACCGTAATAAAATTAGAAGCAACGTACACAGAATTGTATGCATCTTGGAATCTAGTTGCAGCTGCAGCTATATTTCCGTTTTTGTAGTTGCTCTGTCCTTGTTCAAACTGATCATCTATAGCTTGCGAAACAGCATTCCAACTTTGGTACACTCTGTCAGCGTCTGTAGCATACGAAACCGTAGGAGCAAAAAATCCAAGGCAACAAGCTATAGCAATCATGAGTGCCATAATTAAAGACGCAGCACTTCGTACAATCTTGCGCATTGCTAATAACGCGCACATAACATCTCCTCGCACCTTTATGCATATTTCTGATGCATACTTCTTAATGTTTTCTTACGCTCTACCCCAGTTGAGCAGCCCAACTAAAACTTGCCATTACAAAGGCCCCACATGAATATGATATCGATATATCAACTAGATTGATATAGTTCGGAGTAAAAAATATGCTTATATATCAAAAATGATATTGATAACGAGAATTATCTTTCGTTTTGAGAGAAGCCAATAAGTCCAACAAACTCATTAAACAGCTTTTTCATAGTCATTATTCGGCAAAAAAGTGCGCGGGGAAATCACGCGTTTTGCGAGCCGCGCGATTTGGCAGCATTACAGCGAACTCAGCGCTGGTAGTTTGCACGATTTTTTGCAAATTTTTTTCTTGCGATACAAACAACGCAGTTGCGAGCGCATCGGCGTAAGCAGTTGGAAAATCGCAAGTTTTAGCAGGAATATACGCCCAGCTTGCAGAGAGCTTTTGCGCAGGAGCTCCATCTAAAGCGTTGATAAGGTGAGTTGCAATTAAATTAGATTCAAAAGCATTAGATGCAAGACAATTCGCGTCTCTTACTTTCCAACGCTTTCTTGCACTAGACGACGCACACAACGCTCCGCTTGCGATTGATGCCACTCCAACTGCTTGCGTTGTGTCAAAAGGATTTTCTAACGCAACTTTTATTTGACTATTCTCTTCGCTAAAGCAAGCGCGCATATCACCGCCAGCGTTAACCAAAAAATCAAAATCCGCAGGCGAATCGCTATCCGCAGGCGAATTGCCACCAAGCTCCTCTTTAATAATCTGCGTTAAAAGATCTACAAAATAACCTTTCCCAGCTGCCCCAAAATCAAGTTGTACTGGCTGATTCGTATGAAGCGTGCCGTCGTCAATATCTCGCGAAATATCTGCCCACTTAACTGGCAACGAACGACGATAATTAGCCCAACTGTCACTACTGCTATTCTCATTCTCACTCGCGCTAATAGCAGACTCCGGAACGAATTGCACAGAATTATCGTAGCCAATCGCAAGCAGATCTGCACCAATACAAGCGTCAAAAGCTCCGTGCGTTGCAGCATAAAACTCGTCGTAAATTGCAAAAAGCGGTTGCACCCACGAAGGGAACTCAAAATCGCCGCCATGCTCCGCGCGAGCCATACGCGAAACTAGCGAATCTGCACGAAATCTAGAAAGTGTACATTCATACTCGTCAATAAAAGCACGAATTCGCTTCTGCACGCGCTGCGGAATCGGTTTGCTGCTAGAAACAATAATCCCCGTGCCAAGCGCGCGCTCAAACGCAGTAACATTCCTAAACATCGCTTGCCTCACTCCCTAAGTCAAAACTCTCTGTTACTCGTCACAATCCGCAACAAAACGACAAAAACGGCAAAATGTCGACATAGCTTACAGAAAGTCGCATTCTATACCGACATTTTCGCAAAATGAAGGCATAGCACGCAAAAAATACTCATCTATACCGACATTTTCGCAAAAACGCACTATAGAAACATAGTCAGCATCGGCAACATCAAGCCTATCGTTTCGGCGTAACATGATTTGCGCGCGTTAAAACCAAGCAAATCCCGCTTCGCAAACCACACAAATCTCATTTCGCAAATTTGAAAATTTTTTAATTTTGCGAAATGAACCTTCCTAATAATCTAAACCATATGCGAAAGAGAAGAATAGTACAAGAACAAAATAGCCTTATTACGCGCATTCAGTCCAAATCATCGCTCATACAACCATCGCGCTATATCAACTATTTTTACACCGTCTTTTTCCATCTCATCGTGACGAGTACGAGCAATAATCATCTTTGGGTAAGCGTCTTTTATAGATAACAACGGACTAATTTCTCGTTCAAAAGTCTCCTCGCGCGAAATATCGTCAGAAACTTGAATATAAGTCAGCTTTCCGTCCTTCTTTGCCACAAAATCGATTTCCTTAGTATAAAGCTTGCCAACATACACCTCATACCCGCGTCTTAAAAGTTCAATAGCCACTAGATTCTCATACAAATGTCCAACATCAGAATATCTAGTACCTAATTCCGAAAACCTAAATGATAAATCGGCAAGATAATACTTTTTATCTGACTCAAGGTACCTTTTGCCTTTAATATCATAACGTTGTATTGGGTAGAACATGAATGATTTACATAAATAACTAATATGAGCACCAACTGTTTTATCATTAGTTTTATAAGTTTTTGACGTTAGCACAGAAGCAACATTGCGAATCGAAGTACAATTACCAACATTGTCCATAAGGAAATTCGCAATCATAACAAGTAGATCTTCGTTTTCTATGCGATATTTTTGCACGATATCTTTTACTATAGTTGTACGATATATTCCTTCAACATACTTTCGCGCATCGTAATCTTTGTTATATAAGTAAGATCCAGGCATTCCGCCACGTACATAGTATTCATCGAAATACTTATCTATATCACTCTTATCAATATAACTTTCATCATTATCTGTTTTTGAATAATATTTACAAAATTCAGCAAAAGAAAATGGGTACATGCTAATTTCAAACACTCTACCGCCAAACAAAGTAGCAAGATCACTTGAAAGCAGAAAAGCGTTAGAGCCAGTAACATATATGTCACATAATTCTTCATCATGAATGCTATTAATCACACGTTCGAAGCCATTGCAAAGTTGAATTTCGTCTACAAAAAGATAATTCGATTTACCATCCACACAATGTTCTTCAATATAGTTATATAAAGCATCCTCTTCTAAAAGTTTTTGATACTTTTTCTGATTTAGATTTATTCGAATTACATTCGCATTAGCATCTTGTTGGATACGTGAACTAAAAGCATCTAACAGTTTAGATTTACCACTTCTACGAATTCCCGTAATGACCTTTATGTCTGGTACATCTTTAAGTTCCTGCAGCCTACTTAAGTAAAAATCCCTGTCAATTAGCTTCATAGCACACCTCCCAATGTTTCTATTATAACTAAAACAGAGCAAATCCCACTTCGCAAATTTGAAAATTTTTTAATTTTGCGAAATGAAACGATATTCACAGCATATTCTGCGATTTGACGAATCCAGCATAGGCAACATCACGCCACTCGTTTCGGCGTAGCTGATTGTAAATGAAAAAATCGGACGACGCATAAATGCATCTCCCGCAAAACTTTCGTTTTCAAATCGTATGAAACACGCTACCACGCTGCACATACGTTACACAATACAGTCTCTTTACAAAAGCTCACGTTACAGCCCAAAAAGCTTCAACAGCGCGCGGAACGTATCTTGACCATCATAGCAAGTTTCAACTAGGGATCCGCGCTCATTATCATATTCTTTGAGACCGCGATAATAGTAATATTTCTTTCGATCCTCAATAATAAACGGCACAATATTATGCTTTAAACATTCCTTAAAAGCAATCAAACGCCCAACCCTGCCATTACCATCCTGAAATGGGTGTATCCGCTCAAACCTGTAATGAAAATCAACGATATCCTCTAGGCACAAATCAGTTTTAGAAAGATATTCTGCCAACAACTTGCTAATTTCATCATGCACTTTTTTCGGCTCGCAAGTTTGCACACCACCTACAACATTCGCACGCAACTTGTAATCACCCACACGAAACCAAGGCAGAAGCTCGTCGCTTGTTCCGCGTTTAAGCAACAAATGTAAATGCTTAATCATGTCTTCACTAAGAGGCTCTTCAGCAACATCAATGCAGTAATCGATCGCGCGAAAATGATTCACTGTTTCAACAATATCGTCAACTTTAATACTCGTGTTCTCTACTACCCCAACACTTGAATCCGCGCTATCGACTACACCATCCGCTTTTTCTTCGGAACCGATAGTATTAGTTTCAAAAATTCGCCTAGTTTGATCTTCACTCAGCTGGCTTCCTTCAATATGATTCGAGTTGTACGTCATACGAATTTGAAGCTCATGATAAATTCCACCCGGTATACGATGCTCCTTCTCTTCCCTAAGTCTTTGCAAAATAGGATTACCTGAAATTACGCGATACAATCCGCTAGGCTTGCATTGTAAATAGTTGCTAATTTTCGCGATTACTAAATTTGATAATTTTTCGCCTTTTGAGATTTTCGCAATCGTACGAGAAGAAATATGCAACTCGGCTGCTAACTGAGATTTCTTAACGCCTTTTTCTTGTAGCCTTTTGTTCAATCCCGAGTAATCATACATTTTTAACGCTTCTCTTTCTTCTGCTTGCATAGTTTTTATTGATATGAATTATGACGAATCTAAATACTCACTCACTAAAATCTTTACTTATTTTCCCATAATCAACATCAAAAGTAAAGATAATTGCGATTTCGCATACTTAAAAGTAAAGATTCGCGATTTGACAAATCCACGCAAGCGCAACAAACATCGGCAACATTACGCCACTCGTTTCGGAGTAGCATGATTTATGCGTTTTAATGCCTACTTATAACGACTAGCCAAGCATCCAACCAACAACGCTACTTAAGCAGCCAATCAACAATGTTTTCAACACGAATGCCATCATAATCATCATCTAAAGCCTTACTCAAAGTAATAACCAGCTTTTCGTAATTATTCTGAATCTTACGAAGCGGCTTTAACTCTCGCTCGCGCACAGACTCATCCATCATACTTTCAGTTACTTGAATATAAAGCTTTTCGGAAGCAGAAGTCGCAACAAAATCCACTTTTTACAAGTTTAAGTCATTCATGACCTAAACTTTGGATTTTTAGAAGTTTAAGTCATCGATAACTCAAACTTTGGACTTTATACAAGACGATCCACTTTCAAAAGTGAAAAAATATTACAGTTCTGAAAGTGAAAATGATATAATACTTTCAAAAGTAAAATAAAATTAAAGTATTGAAAGTTAAAAAACGAATCTGCTTTCAAAAGCGAAAAATACTACGATTTTGAATACGAAAGGCGATTGAAATGAAACTCATTGAGAGAACGGATTACTTAAATCGCCTAAAGCGGCTTAAAGGCACACCAGATATAAAAATCATTACCGGAATCCGACGCAGTGGAAAATCAGAGTTACTGCGCGCTTACCGCACGTATTTAGAAAACACTTACAGTAATCAAAGTAGCAAACTTTACGCGTCGGCAAAGCACGCGCAACTTCCAAACACGCTACAACAGCAAGGTACGTCAAATAACCAAGAACTTAACATAATCAGCATTGACTTCAATAACCTAAATTACGAAAATCTGAAAAATTACAAAAACCTTTTTGCGTATGTTGAAAGCCGTTACATACACGAAGCGTACAACGTTCTTATGATCGACGAAGTGCAATTATGCCCAAAATTTGAGCTTGCGATTAATAGCCTTCACAATAGTAATAAATACGATATTTACTTAACGGGATCTAATGCATTCTTGCTTAGCTCGGATCTTGCAACACTATTTAGCGGAAGATTTATTGAAATACCAATATTCCCTTTCAGCTTTGCAGAATATTGCGAATACTTTGAAATAACAAGCAACTTTAACGATGCTTTGCAAAGGTATTTACAACATGGCGGACTTGCAGGATCATACGTTTACGCTAACCAAGACGATGCGCAAGCGTACATAAAAAACGTGTATACAACTCTTGTTAAACGCGATTTAGTAGACAAATACGCAATATCAGAAGTGTCACTTCTTGACTCAATATGCGAATTTTTAATGGATAATATTGCAAATCTCACAACTGCAAACAATGTAAGCTCAATACTTAAGCAGAATCAGATTGAAACAACGCACGTAACAGTAGGAAATTATCTAAAATATTTATGCAATGCGTTCATGTTTTATAAAGTAAAACGTTACGATATTCGAGGCAAAAAATATTTAGAAACAAACGAAAAATACTATTTAGCAGACACTGCACTTCGCTACGCAATTCTGGGAACTCGCAATATGGATTACGGAAGAGCGTACGAGAATATTGTGGCACTTGAGCTTATGCGAAGAGGATACTCAATTTACGTTGGTAAACTTTACCAAAAAGAAGTAGATTTTGTGGCAGTAAAAGCGAGCGAGAAGCTTTATATTCAAGTTTCAGACAACATTAGTGACGATGCAACGTTAGAGCGAGAGCTTTCGCCACTAAAAGCAATAAAAGATGCTTACCCTAAAATCCTACTTGCAAATACTCGCCACGATTCTTACGACATTGAAGGAATACGCGTAATAGACATAGCGCAGTGGCTGCTTAACGCAAACTGAGCAAAACGCGAATGATATTGCATGTAGCTCACACAAAAATCCGCAAAACACAAAAGAAAAGAGCCTTCACGCACGAACGCAAACAAGCGAACGCGAACGAAAGCTCTAATCAATCTATGCCATAACGCGTTTTATACGCCGCATAATCCCTATCTTGCAAAACACTAGCCACATTCGGCAAATATTCGTATTCCTCTTCAACAAGATGCACAAACTGCTGCTGAGCTAAAAGCTCAACCTGCAAAGGCTTTGTAATAATGTGAAACATGTCTTCAAGAAGCTTTGTATCGTTAGTATCTTTGGCCTGGATTGAAGCTTTGTCGTTGATGCGCTGCGTTATTAATCCCCAATCGAAATGGTATCCAGCATCTCGCGCAACTATATCCCAAAAAACGCGCTGCGTTCTACCATTGCCCTCACGAAATGGGTGTAAAACATTAAAATTATTGTAATTTACGCTTAGCTTACTAATAAACTCATCAATAGATAAACCTTGCAATAAATTATCATTTTTAAGCGTCTGCTCACAGTAACGAATCCCAACGCCCATGTATTCAAGCGGATGAAACGGCTCGCCGCCGCCTTTAGTCATATCTATAGTGCGAATCTGACCAGCCCAATCGTAAACATCTTGAAAAAGATAATGATGAATCCACTGCAATTGCTTAACAGTTCCTTCAGCATGTGGCAAGTTTTCGTACAAAATAGAGCATCTTGTAAGAACAGCATCGTTCTCATATTTATCTAATTCAATCTGATTATCTATATTAGACTTGTTCTTTAATACACTTGTGTGAGGAATAAGATATGGATCAAAAACTCTTTCCATTACGCACAAAACCCAATAACTTAATCCGTTACATTATACCTAGAACGCATTCTATCAACAAATTCGTCACTGGTTATAAAACCTTTAGCATATTGATTTGCGTCATAAAGAAACTCTTTTGAAGGCGAATTACCTTCAAGCCTGCCTGAAGCTATTGCAAGACCCAAATTTTCTTGACGTCTACGTTGCATTTCTTTATCAATCATTTCTTCTCCCTACCACACACACGCACACAAATCAAAAACAACTATGCACTATTTTACTATGCGC
Organism: Gardnerella sp. 2492; assembly: GCF_050320365.1. Taxonomy (NCBI): domain Bacteria; kingdom Bacillati; phylum Actinomycetota; class Actinomycetes; order Bifidobacteriales; family Bifidobacteriaceae; genus Gardnerella; species Gardnerella sp. 2492. The sequence goes on from NZ_CP186952.1 coordinate 834,249, forward strand.
AATACATTTTGATTACTAAACATTTCCGTTACGGAACACTTTATTTACGCCACATTTCATTCACAGCACACTTTGCGATTTGACGAATCCACGCAAGCGCAACAAACATCGGCAACATCACGCCACTCGTTTCAGCGTAAGCAACGCAGCAGTGGCTGCTCGAAACAAACACGGCGCTTCGCTTGTGAGCGTTATTTTCTCAGTTCGTTAACTGAGTTTTTAACAGTATTTTGCGTTTTACCGTTACTTTCTCAGTTCGTTAACTGAATTTTTAACGGTGTTTTGCCAATTACCGTTATTTTCTCAGTTCGTTGACTGAGTTAGTAACGGTGTTTGAGTGATTACCGTTACTTTCTCAGTTCGTTAACTGAATTAGTAACAGTGTTTCGCCACTGAGATCTATTTTCTTTACAAGAGCGCAATAAAAACAAAAGGCAGAAGCTTGAGAATACCCAAAACTTCTGCCTTTTCAGCAGCTTACTTTTACTTATACGTAAGCCTAAATCACTTTAGCGTTAGGCAACACATTGCCGTCTTTATCAACGTTGCAACTGTGCTCAACAGCAATCGTAATATTGTCAGAGTCAACAGAAAAGAATCCGTCCGTAACCTTAAAAACGTGACGCACACCCTTCAAATCGTCGACCTTAACAAAACCGTGATCAATCAACGCAAGCACAGCCTCATGCCCAGGAAGAATGCCCATAGAGCCATTCACCGAAGGAATAATAGCAAACTTTGCATCACCTTCCCACACAGGATGCCTGGCTGCCACCACACTTACGTGCAGCGATTTTACTTGCTTTTCTGACATAATCACTCACCAAACTCTTGCTTCATATCGTGCCAACGACGCTCAAGATCATCAATACCGCCAATTCCAGAGAACGCCTGTTCAGGGATCTCATCGTAAGTGCCATTGCAAATACGAGTGAACGCCTCAATAGTCTCATCAGCTGGAACGTAAGAACCTGGACGACCAGTGAACTTTTCAGCAACGTAGAAGTTCTGACCAAGGAACTGCTCAATCTTACGAGCGCGGCTCACTGTGGTCTTATCTTCTTCGCCAAGCTCATCAATACCAATCAAAGCGATGATATCCTGAAGCTCCTTGTTACGCTGCAAAATAGCCTTCACGCGGTTTGCACAATCGTAATGAGCCTGTCCAACGTAGCGCGGATCCAAAATTCTAGAAGTAGAAGCCAAAGGATCCACAGCCGGGTAAATACCCTTAGCAGCAATATCACGCGAAAGCTCAGTAGTAGCATCCAAGTGCGTAAATGTTGTTGCAGGTGCCGGGTCAGTGTAATCATCTGCAGGCACGTAAATAGCCTGAAGAGACGTAATGGAATGGCCGCGCGTAGAAGTAATACGCTCCTGCAACGCACCCATTTCATCAGCCAAGTTTGGCTGGTAACCAACTGCGGAAGGCATACGACCAAGCAAAGTGGACACCTCAGAACCAGCCTGAGTAAAGCGGAATATGTTATCAATAAACAGCAACACATCCTGATTCTGCACGTCGCGGAAGTACTCAGCCATGGTCAAAGCGGTAAGAGGCACACGAAGACGAGTCCCAGGAGGCTCATCCATCTGACCGAAGACAAGTGCTGTTTTCTCCAAAACACCAGCTTCAGCCATTTCGCCGATCAAATCGTTACCCTCACGAGTACGTTCACCAACGCCAGCGAATACAGAAACACCACCGTGATTCTGCGCAACGCGCTGAATCATTTCCTGAATCAACACGGTTTTGCCAACACCTGCGCCACCGAACAGACCAATCTTTCCACCCTGAACGTAAGGTGTAAGCAAATCGATAACCTTAATACCGGTCTCGAACATCTGAGTCTTAGACTCAAGTTGATCGAAAGCAGGTGGGTTACGATGAATTGGCCAACGCTCGGTTACTTCAAGCTTTTCACCAGGCTTAGCATTCAAAATATTGCCAGTGACATCAAAAACGTGACCTTTAGTGATATCACCAACAGGCACCGATATAGGGCCGCCAGTGTCTCGTACTAAAGCTCCACGAACCAAGCCGTCTGTAGGCTTTAAAGCCACTGCACGCACGGTAGAATCACCAAGATGCTGTTCAACTTCCAGCGTAATCTCATGTACAGTATCGCCTTCTGTGTTACCCACAGTAGCAATATCTACCTTAAGAGCATTGTAAATGTCAGGCAAATAGCCTACTGGAAATTCAACATCAATCACGGAACCCTGAACGCGAGTTACATGACCAGCTGTTGGATCAGCATCCTTTTCATCTTGTGGAGGTGCTGTGGTTTTATTCTCAACCATATGCTCCTATTCCTCCTCGTTATTCAGCGCGTCAGCGCTGCCGATAATCTCGGTAAGTTCCTGAGTAATGGACGCCTGACGAGAAGCATTAAGCTTCCTTGTCAAATCTTCCACCAAATTGCGTGCGTTATCCGTAGCCGTGTGCATAGCATTCTGTCGACTTGCAGTCTCAGAAGCAGCCGAAGTAAGCAAACATTCATGAATACGAGACTGAATGTACTTAGGCAAAACCGCATCAAGCACTTCATCAGAGCTTGGCTCGAAACAATATTCAACAGCGTCAGGATTGCTGCGACTCACAGCCTCTTCACGAGCTGAAACTGCACTCGTAGACGACAGTGACGCTGAAGGGCCAGAAGCAGCCTCATAATCAGGACGATGCATAGCAAATTCTTCACCGTCTTTCAACGGAACCAGCTCTACAGGAAGCATACGCAACGTACGCACCTTCTGCCTGACCATGTTGATAAATTCAGTGAAAACTATGTACAGTTCTGAAACGCCACCGTCTTCTTCTGATGTCATATAAGCATCCATTAAAGTATCTGAAATCTTTTCTGCAATACTGACATCAGGATGATCTGTAGATCCTTCCCAAGTTCCAGCCACATCACGATTACGATACTTGTAGTATGTAGCTCCACGACGACCGTACACATACAGCTCCGCGTGCTTACCTTCAGAATCTAGTTTGGCAAGAAGTGCCTCAGTCTCACGAATAATCGAAGACGTAAAAGCACCTGCCATTCCACGATCAGAAGTAAGTGCAAGAACCGCTACGCGATTGCCGGAATGCTCCTTACCAAAAATAGGATGCTTAATATTTGCCTCATGATGAGCTACCAACGCCTGCACGGCATCGAAAATCGCGTCACTATACGGCTTCGCGTTCAAAGCGATATCTCGCGCCTTGGCGATATGTGAGGACGCAATCATTTCCTGAGCCTTGAAGATTTTACCCAAGGACTGCGTAGAAATAATCCTCGATTTCAATGCAAGTTGGGAGGACATACGTTACTTCTCCCCAGACTCGCGAGCGTCGGACTTCGGCTTAGCTACAAGCTTCTCTTTTTCGACAGGAGCTGGATTTTCTGCAGGAGGCAAAGAATCCTTCACCACCAATGGCTTACCAGCAGAAGTCTTGAAAGACTTACGGAAATCATCGATTGCAGCGTCAAGCTTTGCTTCTGTTTCCTTAGTAAAGTCTTCCGTATCGCGAATTACCTGCAAAATGTCAGTAGCATTATTCAAATAGTCCAACAATTCGCTTTCAAAACGCAACACATCCTTTACAGGAATATCATCAAGCTTTCCGTGAGTACCAGCCCAAACAGAAACCACTTCTTGTTCCATAGAACGAGGAGAGAACTGCTTCTGCTTAAGAAGCTCTGTTAAGCGAGCACCACGAGTCAACTGAGCCTTAGAAGCTGCATCCAAATCTGAAGCAAACATTGCGAAGGATTCCAAAGACTTGTAACGAGCCAAAGAAATCTTCAACATGCCAGAGACCTTCTTCAAAGCCTTAGCCTGAGCAGCACCACCAACACGAGACACGGAAATACCGACATCAACTGCTGGTCGCTGACCTGCGTTGAACAAATCAGACTGCAAGAAGATCTGACCATCTGTGATAGAAATCACGTTGGTTGGAATGTATGCAGAAACATCGTTTGCTTTAGTCTCGATAATTGGAAGGCCGGTCATAGAGCCGCCGCCCAAATCGTCAGAAAGCTTAGCACAACGTTCAAGCAGACGAGAATGCAAGTAGAACACGTCACCTGGATAAGCTTCACGCCCAGGCGGACGACGAAGAAGCAAGGAAATTGAACGGTATGCTTCTGCCTGCTTCGACAAATCATCGAAAACAATCAAAACATGCTTGCCGTTATACATCCAATGCTGTCCGATTGCAGAACCAGTGTAAGGTGCAATGTACTTAAAACCTGCAGAATCAGAAGCCGGGCTTGCCACAATAGTGGTGTACTTCATAGCGCCTGCTTCTTCAAGGCTTTGACGTACTGCAGCAATAGTAGAACCCTTTTGACCGATTGCTACATAAATGCAGCGAACCTGCTTCTTAGGATCTCCACTTTCCCAATTTGTACGTTGATTAATAATCGTATCTATTGCGATTGCTGTTTTACCAGTCTGTCGATCACCAATGATTAACTGTCGCTGACCTCGACCGATTGGCGTCATTGCATCAATTGCCTTCAAACCGGTAGACAAAGGCTCGTCTACTGGATGACGGTGAATAACGTCTGGCGCCTGCGCTTCAAGAATACGGCGCTCTTTGCACTCAATCGCACCAAGACCATCAATTGGATGACCCAAAGGATCTACTGTACGACCAAGATAGGCGTCACCAACCGGCACGGACAAAACCTCACCGGTGCGGTATACTTCCTGCCCTTCCTCAATTCCAGTAAAATCGCCGAGAATAACAACGCCGATTTCGTGGGCATCAAGGTTAAACGCAAGACCTAAAGTATCGTTTTCGAATGTCAACAACTCGTTAGCCATGCAGCCAGACAAACCAGCAACGTGTGCAATACCGTCGCCAGCAGTCACGACATAGCCGACTTCTTGAGTCGGCATATCTGTAGGCTCATAGGAGTCGACAAACCCATCGAGTGCCTTGCGTATCAGGGCGGGATCAATAGATAGTTCCGCCATAATTCTCCTTATGTACTGTATGTATGCTTCCTAGCATACGTTCATCTTAAAAAGATGAAATAAAACTTACGACTGCTGATTCAATAACAGCCGCATTGCCTCGAGCTTTATTTGATTTCCTGTGTCCAAGCACCGTTACGAGCAGAACGCTGCAACTGCTTTAACTGCATTAGCATGGTACGATCGGTAATCTTGTCACCGATTTGAATACGCATGCCGCCAAGCACATTAGGATCCACAATTGGGTTAATGTATGCACGATGACCCAATTTATTACTGTAGATCTCAATCAAACGCTTGATTTGCTTATCTGTAAGAGGCTGAGCGGTAGTAACTGTTACCAAAGTCTCGCCAGCTTCACGCTGGAAACCAGACCAAGCTCCACCGAAGCTACCGGTTTTACCTGACTCTTCACCACCGTGCCAGGTTCCTACAAGATAATGCATAATTCGCAGCACTACAGGGTGCGCTTTACCTCCGATAAGTTCGTCAATTAGACGAGACTTATCTTCAGAAGACCTATTTGGATCGGTCATTGCGTCAGAAAGCTCGGGATACTGATTAAGTGTGTCTATCAGCGACGATAACTCATCAGCAATACGCTGCGCCTCATCATGCGCATCACTAAGAGCTTGCGACAATGACGTGCGCGACAAGTTTTCGCTTACCCGCGATGCCTTTACCGGCATCTTTACCTCCTCGTTGTAAACAAAACACAGCAAGTACACAATTCACATTGTGATTGAGTTGAAATTAAAACTTACGAATTTCGATCAGTTTTTATATTTCTACTCAGCTTACTTGTTTTGTCCCGATTCCTTACTGCCTTCTACTTCATCAATCACATGATCGATAACTTTGGAGCCTACAGTATCGTCATCTAGCTTTGAAGCCAAAATCTTACCTGCCAATGCTGCGGCAAGTACCGATACTTCTCCTTGGAGGCTGGACATGGCATGCTTATGCTGAGCTTCAATTGAGTGCTGTGCTTCGCTAATAATTTTTGCAGCATCTTTTTCAGCACGCTGTCGAGCTTCATCGACAATCTTCGAAGCTTCTGCACGAGCCTGCTCACGAGTCTTCGCAGCATCTGTCTGAGCTTGAGCGAGTTCATTTTCAATCTCAGCTTTCAACTCATCAGCTTCCTGCTGCGTTTTAGCCGCTTTAGCTATTCCACCTTCAATTTTTTCTGCACGCTCATCAAAAATCGCCTGGAATTTTGGTAGCACAAGCTTGTAGAAGAAAACCGCAAGAATAACTAAAACAACCAGCGACCACAATACGTCGTAAGGCTCAGGCAAGAACAATGCCAATTTATCACTTCCGGCTGCATGCGCCATGGCTTGTCCTTTCTATCCTTTTCAACACTTTTGTGTTGCTGAACAATATTTTTCGTTCAGCTCAGCTGCCCATGATGTAGGAGACGAAGCCAAGCAAACCAAGAACCTCGATAAATGCCAAGCCTACGAACATGAAGAGCTGAATGCGGTTGCCAACTTCTGGCTGACGTGCAGTGGATTCCATAGCCTTAGCAACAACTATTGCCATGCCAAGTGCAGGCGAAATAGTTGCGATAGCAAAGCCAAGAATGCTCAAATTGCCGGTAAGGCCTGCAAGAGCGATAATACTATTCATTGGTTTCCTTTCTGTTGAAACAGTAACCAGTATAAACCCGTACGATTAGTAAAAGAATAAACGATCTTTTACGCAACTGCTACTGCAGTCTTATCTTCTTCTTCCGGGTAACTTTCCGAAATATAGACAGATGCAAGCACTGTAAAAATAAATGCCTGCAAGCCAGCTACCATAATTTCGAATAGGGTAAACAGAATGCCACCAAGCAGCCACAAAGCACCGCCTAAGGCAAGGAGTTTATTGCTGGAATCCACCACGAAGAAATTGGTGAATACTAAACAAGTGGCCACCAGCAAATGGCCAGCAATCATATTCGCAAACAAACGAATTGTAAGCGAAAGTGGTCGCACAATTATTAATTCTATGAGCTGCAATGGCGAAAGAATAAAGTAAATCGGCCATGGCACACCCGCTGGGAACAATGCTTCGCGGAAGAATCGCAAAAAACCTTTTTCGCGAATGCCAGCAATAAGATATTGGCAAACAACCCACAAAGCAAATACCAACGGACAAGCAATGGTTGCGGTTGCAGCCATATTTAATCCTGGAATCACAGAACAAAGATTAAAGAAGAAAATAGTGAGGAATAACGTGGACATCATTGGCACATAGCGCTTGCCGCGTTCCTCGCCAATCATTTCGTAAACAATGTTGTAGCGCACAAAGTCCATCAGGATTTCCAGCACGCTCTGGAATCTTCCTGGAACCACTTTTGCACGAGCAGCACCAATGCCAAAAACAATCATAACGATTACGGCCATAATAAGACGCACCATAACAATTCGATTCATGGCAAAAGGTGTGCCTTGGAATAAAATCTCTGGAGGCAAAAACTCACTAATATTAGGTAATTCTGGCCTAGAAGAAGCTACAGACGAAGCTACCGCTGTGGTTTTCGTCAAAGCTTCAAGCATTCCATTCATGGTGCCTCCTTAAATATCTCGTTCACACGCCTTTAACAGTACCGCTTATTGCACGTAGCAATGTACAAACTATCTACCAACAAATTTTCTTCGCAAGGCGCGGGGCACGAAACGAAAAACTATATCCAAAAGCTGATTTTACTCTGTGCTTGTACATATTTTTGATTCAAAATAGCTTATATCCAAATAAAATCTCAAAAAACAAAAAAATTTCATCATATTAAGGCAAACACTGTAAAAGTTATTGAAAATTCCTTTACTTTTTAAAATAAAGAAACAAAATACTGAAAATGTTTGACACTCTTATAACGCTTTTTTAGTAATTTAATAGAGATTTATTAATAATTATTAACAGTACAGGCACTATTTTTGCACACCGTAACCATACTCAATAAAAGGAGAAAAACCATCAGAGCGCGCAGGTACAGGCTCGTGACGTATAGATCTATCTGTACCCAACTTTCCAGTAGAACGCAACTGAGGAATATCAACTAAATTGTAAGGCGTAGTTTCGTATACCCAGTTAAGCCAGTTACGCCACAGCAAATTCGCATGCGCACGCCATGCAAAAAGCGGTTCCAAACTTGCGTCATCATGAGGAAAATAGTTTTTAGGGAAAGGAACATTACTTAATCCTTTAGCCATATCTCGCTCATATTCCTGAGCAAGTGTCATCTTCCCATACTCCCAATGTCCTAATGCAAAAACTTCAGAAAAATCACGAGTAGCAACTAATCCAGGACCAGACTCAGGACCACAAGTAAGCACCTGAAGCTGACTATTTGCAGCAATATCGTCAATATCAACACTTGCAACACGAGAATGCGGTTGTAACGCTATCTCATCAAAACCGTTAGTGAGAAAACAATACTCGTCTTGCAAATATTGCGGAAATACTCCAAAAATTTTCTCACTTAATACATGCTTTTTTACGCCGTATCGATAATAAAGAGCACCCATCGCTCCCCAACACAAATACATCGTTGAAAAAACATGAGTAGAAGCCCAATCAAGAATCTGCGTAAATTCCTGCCAGTAATCAACATCCTCAAATTTCATATGTTCAACTGGAGCACCTGTAACAACAAAACCGTCATAATAATTGTTTTTCAGCGCATCGAGATTTTCGTAAAACTTCACTAAATGATCAGCACTAACATGAGTAGACGTATGCGTAGAAGTTTTCATAAAATCGACATCAACCTGCAAAGGCGATTTTGATATAAGACGCAAAAGTTGCGTTTCTGTCTCGATTTTTTTTGGCATAAGATTCAAAATCAGAATCCTGAGTGGTCTCACTCTCTGCTGTTCTGCTTCTGGACGTTCAAGTGCAAAAATACGCTCATCATCAAGTATGTCTCGAGCTGGGAGACCTTCAGGAATCTTAATAGGCATGTGATTATTATATTCACACGCACGGCAACTTTAAAAAAGAGGAAGTTATCAGATACCTATAGAGATAAAAGACACGCCGAAGTTGACAAATTATAATTTATACCTATTGTAGATAGAGCTGCTAAAAGTAGCCGACGCGGGGTGGAGCAGCTCGGTAGCTCGCTGGGCTCATAACCCAGAGGTCCATGGTTCAAATCCATGCCCCGCTACTAAAAAGCCAAGAATCACACAAAATTCTCACGATTGTTGTGGTTCTTGGCTTTTTTCATTGTCTTTTGAGATATCGTTATAAACTAACCGTCGCCCTTACAAACTCAGTAAAAATATAATTCAGTAAAGAAGCACAGACAAGCGACGCCGAGCGCGAGCTAAACGCTCATCTCCTGCAGGTAGCATAGCAAAATACTCAAGCATGCGAGAACGAACAGTTTCCGCATCAGCACGATGTCCTGCAGCCAGGAAATCAAGCAAACGACTGAACGCATCATCTATATGACCGTCAATCATATCTACATCAGCAACAGCAAGCTGCGCTTCAACACTATTCGGGTCATCTCCAGCAGCTTTACGAACAGCAGCTACATCCGTATCGGAATTGCGAGCAAGAAGTAATGCTTTCGCATGCTCGCGCACAGCAAGAACATCATGAGGATCTTCCTCAACAATTTTCGCATACTCAGCAGCAGCTCCAGCATAATCTCCTTGCAAAGCAAGCGAATGAGCGCGTTCGTGAGCAGGAGGAATTTCTTCAGATTTATTCTCAATATCGTCAGAAGTACTCGAATTAGAATCAGAATCGTCATTTTTTTCTACAAAAGGCGCAGTCCCAGCAACTCCAGATCGTTCAGCAACCTGCACTAGTTGAGGCAAAATCGCAGTGCAAATCTGATTCAGTTCATCATCACTTGGCAAACCTTGCGATATAGGCATAGGCCTACCACCAATAAGACCATAAATTGCAGGAAATTGCTCAGCACGCAAGGCTTGAGCTATTGAAGGACTAGAATCTGCATCTATACGCGCAAGCTGCATACGCCCATCAAGTGAATTAACAGCTTCGGCTAATTTTGTAGCAACATCAAACGAAGTTTCATCATTCGACTGCCATACGAGTAACACTATAGGGAAACTAACTGAAGTCTGAACCATGGCTTGGAACGATTGATCATTAACATCAATAACGTAACCACCAGCTTTAGGCGCGCGAGGAACATTTTCGCCAGAAGCTAACTTTGCTGACTGCTTAGCCTGTGCTTCTACACGACGTTTTACGCCTTCCAAATCGACTGCTCCAGCAAGAGAAAACCCTCCTGGATTCATAGTTTGTCGATTTTCATTTACCATTATTACCTCACTTGTTAATGATTACTAATTACGTTAAGAAACACAAATTATTTATTAATCACAGCGCTTCAACTTTAATTGGCTGCCGTTCTGCGCCAACAGGCATAATTTTCATATTTGATCCTGCAGGAGGAATTACTAGCGCAATAACATTCGCATAAGTAACTTTTATAGTTCCTTTTGCCTGAGAGTCTCCAAAAAGAGCTTTTTCTTCATCAGAAGCAGGACGAGATTGACGCCCACTTCCAGCAACACGAGTCCACACGGAATCAATGCGCGCGACCACAAGTTCACTTCCATCACTAGCTCTCATGGAACTTATTTGATTTTCAGAAGGTGTAAAAATTTGCTCTTGCGAACCATTGTTTCGCTCTAATCCTTCTTGAACAGCTTTGCTAAGTTCTTCAAGTTTCGAACGCAAATAATCTTTATCAAAGTTTTTTGCAAACTTGCTATTATTCCCATGCTGTAGAACATCAGCATATGCACTAACAGCATCTTTAGGGGTCATAATCAAGCCCTTATCGTCAACCTTGCCCATTACTGAACCTATAGATGGCACAGCAAACTTTGGAAGATGAACTCCTGGGAAAAGTCTAGCTACAGCCCACAATTTGTAATTAGTTTTAGCTCTCTGCTGCCTTATAACAAGCAAACGCCTAGATTGCTGATCTTTTGTTGTTGTAGTAATAGTTATTACATCGCGCGGCCAGTCTGAATTAACAGGCACAATCGACTGCGCTACCGCTTTAGGAATTGTAGTTTTAGGATCTAGATTGCCTGTAGCGGCAGCAACAGTTAATTCACTAGCCCTAATATCTAAAGCTGGACCGCTCAAATAACGATTTAAATCAGAAATATTGCGAGTTTCGCTAGCTTTCTCCAAATTTCGCAATATTCCAAGACGAATATCTTTTTCTTTAAAAAGCGTTACGTCTGGAATTTCTTTAGAAGCGTGAGGCTCAGACGGTTTTGGTACTTGACCATTACATGCGGTTAAGCTCAAAGTCATAGTAGAAACTAAACAAATAGACAAGCAGGACACTGTTTTACGAAACATTCCACGCACTTTACTACGCATATTTTCACGCCTTCCTCTGTCCGTTTGTGTTGCTGTTTCGCACTGTTTTCTTGCGTTTATCGCGTTGCATATCAGCAGAAGTATCTTGTTTCCTCTGACCATAACGCGTATTTTCATTTTGATTAGTTTTACTATTTTGCTTACTGTCACTTTGATTACTTTTGCTTTGGTTATCGTAATTATTTTTTGAGTGATTATTCATAGAATTAATGGCACTATTTTTCTTTGAATTTTCGTTGCGCCTATAGGATTTATCCTGACGATGAGCACCTTTTCGATAGTAGCCATATTCGTTCGAATCAGATTTTTGATTATTTGAGCGTTCGCGCGCATCGCTTTTAGCGTAAGATTTCCCTGAATTGCGGCGATTTCTTCCATGAGTAGTTCCGCGACTAGTTCCGTTAGCAGTTTCACTAGCATTCCCATTGCCATTTTTAGTATTATTTTCGCCACGCTTTGAGCTACCTGAATTGCGATTATTGCCATCGTTCAGTCTACGCTTTGAAAACTCGCGAGTATTGCGGCCTTCATTATTTTTCCCACTGGAATTATGATTTTTCTTCTCTTCGTCCTTTTCAGTCACGTTTTTAGAAGAATCATACGAATTTTGCTGATTTTCGCTATTTACCTGAGTTTTGTGTTTATTGTCGAAACTTTTACGAACAGCATGCGCGCTAGTTTTGCGAGTTTTCTTATTCTTAAAGTCGTTAGAGCGCATATCATTTTCGTCATTATTCTTCTTACTATCAAAGCTGGAATCTTTATAAGAATCAGACTTTTCAGCAGCATTGTCGACAGTTAAACTAACTCCATCTTCTTTAGCTAATCTTGCAAAGTATGCTTTAAGTTCGTCAGGAGAAATTACTGTAGTATCTTCAAGAGAATTAGACGAACTATGCTCGGAATTATTATCAGAATTGCTATCTGAATTCTCATTTGTACGTACTGAAATAGAAACAGTATTTGCGTTATTGATATCAGATTGTGAATACACATGGCGTTTAGTTCCGTGACGCGCATGAGCCCCAGCAGAACCCTTGTGGTGATTGGATTTTCCGAATAAACCAACCATAGTTCCAGCAAAGGCTTCTGAGAAACTAACTTCTTCACGACGCTCAGAAGTTACGCGCAAAGAACCGTTACGTTTTGCAACAATACGCTGATTTCTTCTGCGATGCGGCGACATTGCAAATACTGTAGCTGCTAAAACCATAAGTACTGCAAATAATGCTGCAGTCAAATACCATGGCGTTACAAAATCAGGTATGCTGTGTCGTCTCCAGCGCATTTCAATGTGCGCTACACGATTATTAGAACCAAGATCAATAATTATTGCATGATTTAATTTTTGTGAACGAGCAGCTTCTGAAGCTTGATTGTTTGCGCCTTTATCATCATTATGAACATTCTTGTTTTTACCAGTTTTGTCCACATTTCCCATAGAAACAGCATGATCATAAGATGCAGCATTACTAGATTGCACAAAATCAGACACGTCCGCAGAAAGTTTCGCTAATCCAAGCTGACAGTTTGCTTCCGACCACATATCGGATTCTTTAAACGGTACGTCTGGATCTTCCGGCTTATCTGTTTTCATTTTTTCTTGAGATTTAACAAGTTTTACCGAAAGAGTTTTCCAATCTTTAAGTCCAGTAATATGCTGAACAGAAGACCCAGAAGTCCAACCTTTAATATCTTTTGTTAAACCGACTGCTATGCAAACAGGCTTGCGAGATTTTTCTACTGCAGCAGAAATACGAACACGACTATCTACAAGATTCATAACACCTGGGTCGGTTACTATATACTGTGCCCCACTCACACGAGCGTGAGCTATAATGACCTGCTCTGGTTTCCAAACAGTTGCATTCATTACACCCAACGTCGCACTCAGCACTGCCAATATTCCAAATATTGAGGCTATAATATAGCGCACACGTCGAGAACGTTTAGAAGATTGCTGCATGCAAATTCTCTCCTCATGCTGAGTACTATCATTTTTGCTTATACTATAAGTCACATTTTTGGTCATAACATTTACTATTCTACAATCTTTTCACACCAATGATATTTTTCTATAAAATCAGTATCAAGCGGTAATGTAAGCGTATGCAAAAAACAAAATTTACAGCACGATTATTAGCAATTTTAAGCGCAATAGCATTATGCGCAGGACTTGCATCTTGTGGCAATGACAACAACTCTATGAAAGACGATGCTGCCGAAAAAGCCGGAATGAAATTGATCGAAGGTATAAGCGCATCTGGTGATTTATTTAAAAAACCAAAGATTACTTTCAAAGCTCCTCTAAAAGTTCCTGATAACTCTTACGCAATTTTGCAGCGAGGCAACGGTAAAGAGGTAAAAGACGGTGAAAGAGTATGCTCTCACGGCATTATCTATAATGCTAAAACCGGCAAAGAGGTTATGAATACCTGGGATAAAAATAAGCCCGATTGCACTCTAGTCATAAATAAGAAAAATATGACTAAACAGACTTACGCAGTTATAAATAAAAAACCTACTGGAACTACTATTGCACTTGGAATTCCGGCAAAAGGTAAAGATGATCCGTATGTTATGGCTTTAACTCTTCTTTCTGTCGAAAAGACAATAACTAAAGCAACTGGTAAAGCTGTAACTAACATTCCTGCAAATTTGCCGAAGGTAACTCTTGATAAATCTGGAGCCCCATCCTTAGATAAGAACAACTACGTTCCAGATGGAAAGCTTGTTTCTCAGACTCTGATTGAAGGAACTGGCAAAGAAGTGAGCGCGAAAAGCACAGTCACCGTTCATTACGCTGGATGGACTACAGATAAGGACGGCAAGCTGCATCAGTTTGATTCGTCATGGACACGCGGAACACCTGCAGATTTCTCACTCGACGGACAAGTAATTCCAGGATGGATTAAAGGTTTAGCCGGAAAGAAAGTGGGATCACAAGTTCTTTTGGTAATTCCACCAGAAGATGGTTACGGTAAGGAAGACAAGAAGGATGCGCAAGGAAACGTAATAATTCCTGCAAATTCAACTCTTTATTTCGTAATTGATATTCTTTACGCTTCGTGAGATTCACAAATTTCAAAGTATTTGCAAAATGCTTTAACTAGCAATTCGCGAATGGCAGACCCCTCCTTATGGAGGGGTTTTTGATTATGCATCTAAAAAATATAAAACAAAAGCGTTCTAATACAAAGTAAGCATGTACTAATTGCGTATGTACTAATTACGCATGTAATAATAATTACGAAACGGTGAAAAATCACGAAGATTTAGAACAAAAGAATGTCGTTGGACTCAACACCGCGCATATCATCATAGTCAAGAATCAGGCAAGTAAAACCACGATCTTCCGCCAAAACTCGCGCTTGCGGGCTAATTGTTTGTGCAGCAAAAATGCCACGAACAGGCTTCAAAAGTGGATCCCTATTCAATAACTCGCAGTATCTAGTGAGCTGCTCAACACCGTCAATACCACCATGACGCTTAATCTCAATCGCAACATGTACGCCTTCAGCATCCTGAGCCATAATATCTACCGGGCCGATAGCAGTCGGATACTCACGACGAATAAGCTTTGCGCCATCTCCAATACGCTCAATCTGTTCAGCCAAATATCGCTGCAAATGATCTTCAACGCCATCCTTAATTAGACCCGGATCCTCACCCAAGTCATAAGTACTGTCACTATATACATGTTCTAAAGAAATCTTTAGTAAATCATCACTTTTTTCTGCAGCAACACGAAGAACGCAACCATCAGCAAGCTCGCTGGAAGCAGACTCTTCTCCATTTTCTTTTTGAAGTATGCGCATAGTGCAAGGAGCAACCATCCAATTAAGCGGCTTATACGCTCCAAGTTCCGAAAAGATCAGAACACTGCCATCAGCTTTAATAAGAAGAACACGCTTAGCTAGTGGAAGCGTAGCATTTAATCTACCTGTATATTCAGCACTACAATCTGCAACAATAATTCGCACACAAAAAGCATAACAGAAATTGCAAGTATGTAGTGAGACGGAGTTGCAAAAGTTTGTTTAAAAGCAAAATTTAAAAATACTCAAATTTGCTATTTACCTAAAGCTGCTGCTAAATCACGATTCTGCCAATGCTCATGCAATGCGCAGTATCCTCCAAAAAGCACAAGCCATATTAAACCACCTATTGCAGAAGCACGCGTATCATCACTAATAAACAAAGTCATATACACAAACGCAAAGAAAGCAATTGTGATGGAATTAAGAAGCTTGTAATGAGGCATTACAAAACCATCAGGCATAAAATCAGCAGATTTACGATACTTTAAATGCGTAACCATAATAAGTATGTAAATCATAATAATTACAGCAGAAGATGCAGAAGCAAAAACTATAAACGCTCCATGCACTCCAGGAATTGAATTAATAATTGGAGATAAAAGTATCAGAGAAGAAGAGAATAAGATTGCGCGAGCAGGCACTTTAGCATGAGAAACCTTACGCAACTTACCCAACAAAGGAGACGGAGACTCAAGAGCAATCTGATACATATGTCTTCCAGCAGAGTAAAGAAGAGAGTTAAGCGCAGAAGATGCAGCCGTAATCACAACGAAGAAAACAAGCGCAGATGCCCAATGCAATCCGGCATACTGGAAGACCATAATAAATGGCGACATGAATGAGCCTTCAGCGTTCGTAGCCTTAAACTGCTGCCATGGAACAATTAGCATAATTGCCACAAGAGCACCAACGTAGAATATTAAAATTCGCATAATAATCTCGTTTACAGCTTTTGGCAAAACTTGGCGAGGATTTTTCGTTTCAGAAACAGTAACACCTACAAACTCAATAAGCTGATAAGCGTAGAAAACCATTTGGAAACTCATCAAAAACGCAAGCCAACCATTTGGCATCAAAGAGAAACTGTTGAAAATATTATCAAAGCCGGCATGCCCAGCTGGGCTCAAAGAACCATCATGCATAACAGTTGCAGGATAGTTATATCCAATAACAACCATAACCGCAGCAGTAACAATAAGCGCAACTATAAGCGTAATTTTAATCATTGAGAACCAGAATTCTGTTTCTCCAAAAAGCTTAACAGCAACCAAATTTATCGCTACAAGCGCAGCCAAGAAAACAACTTCTATAAGCCATTTCCAATGACTTACGTCAATATTAAAAGTTTGGAAAAATGTAACACAGTAAGTACTTACGGCTGTAATCTCACTCATTCCTATAAGAACTAGTACAATCCAGTAGGACCAGCCAGCAAAATTACCCCAACCTCTACCAAGATAGCGCGTAATAAAACTTATAAACGTGTGCTGGTTTGGATCTCTATACATGAGTTCACCTATGCCACGCATAAGCAAAAACATAATAAGACCGACAATAATGTAAACGAATACAATACTTGGGCCAGTTAAGCTAATAGATTTTCCAGATCCAAGGAATAAACCGGTACCAATAGTTCCGCCAATAGCAATAAATTGCACGTGACGCTTAGTTAAACTACGCTCCATTTTGTTCGCTTGGTTGCCACTATCTTCGCAAAAGTTATCTTCAGAATTTTGGCTATGAGAAGTGTCACTTCCAGCTGCTTCAGTAGATTCCACAAATTCAGAATCTGCATTTACGCCGCTATTGACTGTTTTACTCATAACTACAACTCCGTTTCTTAACGACCACGAACCTTCAATTTTATAGGAACCCTTAACTATTCAGTTAAACTCTCATAAATACTAACTTTTGATATTCACTATTCGACACTTTTAAGCGAACTAACCGGATCAATACGATCTAGCGCAGGGTTCGTTGCAAACTGCACTATTAAAGCGAATATTAAGGTAGCAAAACCTGCAATACAGTAGCTTAATGGTGCAACTTCAACCTCGAAATATAGTGACGGCATGCGTAAAGCACCAGTAAGCAAACCAGCAATAAGTCTACCCAATGGCAAACCAACAAGTATGCCAATTACTGTGAGTGTAAGCATCTCTTTATGAACATACAAATGCACTTCTCTACGGTAGAAACCTAACACTTTAAGAGTTGCCATTTCTCGCGTTCGCTCAGAAATATTCGTACTAGCCAAAGTGAAAAGCACCGCTAAAGCCAAGCCAGCAGCAAGCGTAACTATAAGAGCCACAACAGCATTCATCAGATCAAAGCTAAATGAGCATTTCATGCGAGTAATATTCATTACCGCTAGAACACCATCTCTGTCTGCAATCTGATTAGCATACTTGATTTTAAATTTGTCGTTTCCACGAAAACGTAGCATAAGTGCATTAGGTTGCAATACTTTACCGCCACTACTTCCGAATAAACGCTCGTAGCAGCGCAAAGTCATGTACATATTAGATCCAATAAGATTGCGTACTATAGCGCGAACTTTCACTCTTGCACGCTTAAAACTTGTATTTGTTATTGTAATTTCATTACCGCGAGAAATATCTAAAGAAGTAGCTGCACTTTGTGAAAGAAGAGGGCCTTCGTCGTCTAATTTAATTTCTTTCAGATTATTATTAATATCTTGCAATCTAACCATTTTAGATAAGGCATCCGTATTTCTGACGACGATCATCTGTACGCTTTCAGAATCTTCAACATTATGTTGCTTAGATGCATTATTAGATTGATTTCCCTGATATTTAGAAATTTCTCCAGAACTTACAAAAGACGGAAGCATTGATTCAACAATCTTATTGGACTTATCTTTCTCAACACTTTCCTTCAAACTCTGGAAAGAGCCAGGAGCCGCAATTGCAATAGCATCATATTTGTAAATTCCCTCATACTGTCGTAATCCTAAGGTTGCTACAGTATCGTTTAATGCTAATGCGCATACTATAAGCGCAGTGCATCCTGCAACTCCGCCAATAGTCATGCAAAGTCTACCCTTAAAGCGAGCCAAATTACGTATCGCAACTTTATTTAAGAAGCTGAGACGATTCCAAATAAATGGCAATCTTTCCAAAAATACTCTGGCTCCAGCTTTTGGAGATTTAGGCCGCAGTAACGCTGCTGGAACCTGTTTTGTCTCTCTCCAACTTACAACAATTGTGCATATTGCAACCGGTATAACAAAAGCGAGCACACACAGCGAGCCATAAAGCCAGTCGTATCGTAAAGCTACACCAGGAACAGCGTATAATCCGCGCAAAATCTTAAGCAGCAAAGATGGTATAGCCAAGAAGCCCAAAATATCGCCAATTCCGCCGCCAATAAAACAAGCGAATATTGCAAAGAAAGCGTGCCTTGTTACTGCAGCGGAACGACCATAACCCAAACTTAAGTAAGTACCAATCAATCCTCGTTCTTCTTCTACCATGCGAGCCATAGCAGTTAAACTCATCATCATAGCAACTACAAGAAAAACTGCCGGGAAAGCATAGCCAAGTGACTGTATTGAGGAAACGTCGGAACGCAAACTAGCGTAACTGTCATTTGATATGCGAGTAGAAATATACCATCTCGCTTGAGGAACACTTTTTTGAATTTTTGGCTCAACGCTTTCTCGAATCTGTTCACGAGCTTTCTTTAACACAGATTCAGGTGCTTTATTTAGCGCAGGATTTGCGGAAATAATGCCGTTAACTACACTATTAATCTTTTCGCTAATAACCTGCTCACGACGAGCTTTTTCGCGAGTAAATTGCACACTATTGCGAATTTGCTCAGATGCTTCAGCAACAATCCCTCGGTATTTCTGTGAAAAAGTATTCACATGTTGAGCATCGCTTAAACGAACAGATATTGCAGTATACGGAAGATTTTCTACATTGTTCGGGGCCGCAGAAGTAAAAATCGGATAACGCGACGTAACAGAATTTCTAAAAGCTTTAGACTGGTATCCGTCAGGATTATTTAAATCTTTACTGTCTAGAACACTTCCAGTAATTCGCAAAGTATAAGTTTCCTCAGTATTCTCTTCAACACTTTTTGAATTACTTTCGTTTTTCGATTCAGAATTTTTAGACTCAAAATTTTTAGAATTAGCATCTTGAAAAATTCTCTGCACGCTAACTACTACAGTACTGCCAATACGCAATCCACTATCGTGCAAAAATCGTTGCGTTACAACAGCTTCACCAGATTTTGCTGGCATTCTACCATGTAACAAATGCAAACGATTTAACTTGTTATCTGAATGATTGTACTGAACCATATTCATCGCATAAGACGAATTTTCATCATTCAGAGGATGCGCAGTTGACTTCCACGAACGTTCCGCACTAACTTCACTTATGCCCGGAAGTTTTTTAATTGCGTCAACATCATCCTTAGTTAAACCAAGAGTTGATGCAATTTGCAAATCGTAAGAGTGGAGATTATTGTACATATCATTCGCGCCAAGCAGCATATCGTTGCAGCCAGCATAAATGCCTGTCATAACAGCAACGCCAAGCATCGCTATAACTGCTAATACGCAAAATCTTCGCCACTCACGAACCCACATTCTCACAGCGCTAATAAATACAATCGGAAGTATAGAGTGAGTACGCTTGTTATGAACTCGATTACCGCCTCTCATAGCACATCACCACTCAATATCTGCAATTGCCTTAGGATGTTCCTGCACAGTTTCGCTTACAACCTTACCCGAACGGAAACGTACAACTTTATGAGCCATAGGAGCTATAGCAGCGTTGTGAGTAATAATAAGAACTGTCATTCCTTCTGTACGACAAATATCTTGCAGAAGTTGCAAAACAGCTTTACCAGTTTCGTAATCTAAAGCTCCGGTAGGCTCATCGCAAAGCAGCAATTTCGGTTTTTTAGCAAGAGCTCGCGCAATAGACACACGCTGCTGCTCTCCACCAGAAAGTTGAGCAGGAAAATTATGAAGCCTATCTTTTAAACCAACATCAATTAACGTTTGTGCAGGATCAAAATGATCTGCACAAATCTGTGAAGCAAGCTCAACATTTTCTAAAGCAGTTAGATTTGGAACAAGATTATAAAACTGAAAAACGAAACCTATGTCTTCTCTACGATACCGCACTAAACTGCGTCCGCTTAATTTAGTAACGTCACAATCGCCTACGATAACTTTGCCGCTAGTTGCCGTATCCATGCCACCCAAAATGTTTAACGCAGTGGTTTTTCCAGCGCCAGAAGCACCTAAAATCACTGTAAGCTGACCAAGTTCTGCAGTAAAACTCGCATCATCAAGAGCACGAACGACTCCAGAACCAGAAGGATATTCTTTTACCACATGATCAAACGTTATATATGCCACGATGCACTCTCTTTACCACTGAACAAGTACCCAACTTATGCAAATAATTATAAAACAATATTACTAGAATTATTCTTGCACCGCATCAAGCAGACACGTTATGTGCAACATATTTTTGCTGGCATATTAAAGATTAGCCAAAGATGATACACCGCAACGTTTAATACAATAGGCATTGCCAAGCCAAGTGTGACGAGAATTAGGCCAAACCGATCCTAATCTAGGAGCACCCTGGCTCATCCAAATACTAGGAACTCTACCATCTGCACTACGTGAACCTAGCAAGTTAAAACCATTCTTGCTTTCTAAACAATCAGTGTGCTGCGTTACCATTGCCAATCCCTCTTCAAGAGTAAGAGGCAAACGCTCATCTGAATCAATTAGTTTCAAAGCAACATCTGGTTCACGATTCAAATACGAAGTGCCCATATGCGGTTCAATTACCAAATAAAACGACTCGTTCTGGAAATCAAAATCATCTCGCGGAAGAAAACTTAGAATATCTCTAGGCGGCATAGTAGTAAAACCTGCCATACGGTTTATGCTAGTTCTAGCAATAAGTGATTCCGGAGACACAAGTTTACGAGTAGGAACAAGAAGAATATTCTCGCCAAGATTACTACTATCAAGCGCATTAAGCAGAGGATTAGCAAGAATTCTGAAATCCGATTCACTCATATCCGCAACATCCGGATATCCGAGAGCTACAATGCGGTTCAACTGCTGCTTTACTACTTCTGATGCTATTGACATGTTTCCAGTTTACGCAAAGATTTACACAATCGCGAGCATAACAATATGGAAATTAATCTACAAAATGTCGCTTTTTAGCTACTATTTCTGCTAATTGCACAGCGTTCAAAGCTGCTCCCTTACGCAGATTATCGTTCGAAATAAACAAAGATAATCCGCGTTTACCTTCTACAGCTTGATCTTGACGAATTCTACCAACGTAACTTGCTGACTTACCAGCAGCTAACTGTGGAGTTGGAATATCATTAAGTTCAACTCCTGCAGCATTCCGCAATACTTCTCGAGCCATATCTGGAGTTACATCGCGCTCAAACTCAGCATTAACGCTCATACCGTGGCCTGTAAAAACGCCAACTCGCACGCAAGTGCAAGAAGCTGCAAGATTAGGCAAATGCAAAATCTTACGACTTTCGTTACGCAACTTTTGCTCTTCGTCTGTTTCTTCTGAACCGTCATCAACGATTGCGCCAATAAACGGAACTACGTTAAAAGCGATAGTTCGAACAACTTTTGTAGGCTCAGGGAAATTAATCGCGCTTCCGTCAAAAACTAGCTTATCTGCACCCTGATCTAGCGCAGCCTGAGCTTCATTCATAAGCTGCAAAGCACCAGCGCGACCAGCTCCAGAAACAGCTTGATACGATGATACAATCAAACGCTTCAGACCAAAAGCATCAGAAAGTGGCTTTAATACAGGCATGCATGCCATAGTTGTGCAGTTAGGATTAGCAACTATTCCGCTAGGAATATTATCGAGATCTTCCGGATTTACTTCAGAAACTACCAGCGGCACGTCATTATGCATACGCCATTGAGAAGAATTATCTACTACGATTGCGCCAGCTTCAGCAAAGCGAGGAGCCCACACTTTGGAAGTACCACCACCAGCAGAAAAAATAGCGATATCAATACCATGCAAATCAGCTTTTTCCACGTCTTCTACAACTACGTCTTTACCACGGTATTGCAAAATAGTGCCAGCGGAATGAGCAGAAGCCATAAAACGCAAGTCACGAACAGGAAAATCACGCTCGTCAAGTACGCGACGCATTACCATACCAACTTGACCGGTAGCTCCCAAAACTGCTACATTTACGCCGATTTCATTGATAATTGTCATCTCTATCTCACCTTTATAAAACTCTCTACGTAACTTTCAAAATATGCGATTCGACTAATTTCAGCGACCGCTTCCGCCATAAACTACGGCTTCTATTTTACTTGCGTCCAATCCATAAGACGTGTGCAAAGCGCGAACAGCGTCATCAAGCTGCTCAATTGGCACAAGAGCAGCAATACGAATTTCAGAAGTGGAGATCATCAACACGTTAATATTGTGTTCACTAAGTGCTTTAAAGAACTTTGCAGCCAAACCTGATTGAGTTTTCATACCAACTCCAACAACCGCAACTTTCCCTACAGTTGGATCTACGTCCATAGAAGTGAATTGCAACTCACCATGTGCTTCTTCAAGCACTCGACGCATATCTTCCAAAGATGAACTTGGAGCTGTTAAAGAAATATCAGCAGTACCGGTAGACGCGCTAGCTTGCGCAATCATATCGACGTTAATTCCTGCTTTCGCAAGAGCAGTAAACACTTTAGAAGCCATACCAGGCATATCAGGAATTCCGCGTACCGTAATCATGCATTCGCTACGATCGTGAGCAACACCTGAAATAACAGGTGCTTCCGGACCCAAATCCGGGAACAAGTCACCCATGGTAGAACGAATATCTTGACTTACCATTTTTACCGCCCTTATTTGTTGAGTACGTCTTAATTAGTTTTAATTTTCGTATTTTCGTTTTATTTTGCGTTTAACTTTGTTTTAGATTCAACCCAAATTCGGCAAACTATTTAAATCTGTGCCTTTAGGAACAATTAATGTGCCATTGCGATGAGAGAAAGAACTTCTCACATGAAGAGGCATGTTAAAACGTTGCGCATACTCTACACAACGAAGTGCAAGAACTCTAGAACCGCATGACGACATCTCTAACATTGAATCGTAATCAATAACTGGAATTCTTTTAGCTGTAGGAACAATACGCGGATCTGCAGTAAAAACGCCATCAACATCAGTGTATATTTCGCAAACATCCGCACCTAAAGCAACCGCGAGCGCAACGGCAGAAGTATCGGAACCGCCTCTGCCAAGTGTAGTATCGTCTCCAACTTCGCTAATACCCTGGAATCCGGCAACAATAGCGACACTACCCTTGTTTAGTGCTCTACGTACGCGATCTGGTTTAACAGCACGAATATGAGCTGCACCGAATTGAGTATCGGTCATAAAACCAGCTTGTGAACCAGTAAAAGAGTAGGCGTGAGAACCCTGAGCATGAATTGCCATCGCTAGAAGGCTCATAGAAATTCTCTCGCCAGCAGTCATCAGCATATCCATTTCTCGAGCAGGAGGGTTAGCATTAACACTCATTGCCTGATCTATAAGATCATCTGTGGTATCTCCCATAGCAGAAACAACTACCGCAACATCATTGCCTGCAGCTTTAGTGTCAAGAATCCGCTTAGCTACGCGCTGTATTGCTTCAGTATCTGCCACTGACGAGCCGCCGTATTTTTGTACAATAAGCGCCAATTTTCACCCCTTAAGCTCGGGTAACGCGCAAAACGAGTTACAAGCTTACCAACCAATATCAAAATTAGATTACCAACTATGCCCTATTTTAATAAAGTTTCAGATACGCATAAAACACTTTCATAAGTTTGAGTTAAATTAAACGCTTTGTCTTCCAGCAAAAGCTCTACCTAGTGTTATCTCATCCGCATACTCTAAATCTCCTCCCACAGGAAGACCACTTGCTAAACGAGTAACATTAACCCCAAGCGGTTCAAGTAAACGAGCTAAATACGTAACTGTAGCTTCACCTTCTATATTCGGGTCAAGAGCGAGAATAATTTCTTTAATTTGCGTATCTTTTAGTCTTTCTAAAAGTTTAGTAACTGTTAAATCACCTGGACCGATATTTGCCATTGGATTAATAGCGCCACCAAGCACATGATACACACCTTTATACTCGTGCGTGCGCTCAACGATCATAATATCTTTAGGCTCTTCTACTACACAAATTTTTGTATGGTCTCTTCGTGGGTCTGCGCAAATAACGCATGGGCTTTGCTCGCACACGTTACCGCATATTTCACAAAATCTTACGCTCTCTTTTACATCATTAATTGCTTCTATAAGCATTTGAGCATCAGAATCTGGGGCAGAAAGAATATAAAAAGCGATTCGCTGCGCACCTTTAGGCCCAATTCCAGGAAGACTAGAAAAAGCGTCAATAAGGCGACCTATAGCGCCATCATAAGACGATGCATTATGCACGAATTACTCCTCCTGCTTCTTTTTTGCTGCCAAAACCATATTTTTTGGATTTTTTGGATCACTTGCAGCAAATTCTTCTACCGCTTTAACTTCAAAAATCTGCTTTAGTTCGTCAACGTTTACATTCGCTGAAATATCTAACGAATCGTCATCCATAGAACATTCGTCTTCTTCAGCTCCTGTAGATATGGTTTTAGCTGAAGAAGTTTCCTGCAGCTTGGATGAGTCAACTTCAGATTCATTCACTCCACTGTTAGCAGCATCGTTATTAAAATTACGGATATTAGAGTGGTAATTTGCAGAAGAAGCATTTTCTACAGTGTTTTTAGCTACAACGCTTTCTTGCTCTTGTTTAGAACTAAAAGCTTTTTGCTCACTAAACGGCATGCTCATAACATCAGACATCGGCACAGATGACATATCTGCCCAAGCATCATCATCTACACTCGATATTTGAGCATTAGTAGCAGCACTTTCCGCAGTTTGATGATTAACTACTGATGCTGCGGAGCCATCAGAGTGAAGAAAATCCGAATCAGAAGTTGTTGTGTTATTCTCTTTCAGATTTTCGTTTTTTTCTTGCGTTTTAGCTTTTTCTTTAAGATTTATTCCTGTAGAAATACCGGTTTTTCGCAATAGCACTTCGCGTTTAACTTTTGAAAGTGCCTCTTGACTCATTCGAGACACAGATTCAACTCTTTCCCCGTTTGCAGCAACAGGAGCAGGCGCAATCATTGTATCTGCACCAAAAATTTCTCTTACTGCTTGCATAACAACAACAGGAACTTTCTTACCTTCGTAAGGACTTGTTGCGCACAAAGCGAGCGCAAAAGCATGCTGACTTATAGGCTGATCAAAAGTTAAAACTAATTTTTGTCTACCATTTTGGTCGCTAGAGAGAGATACTTCCGGCACATTATTGCGCGTAACATACTCACGTACGTCTTCCGGAAGTCCTTTTACTACTAGATCCCACTTTTCGTCAACACTTAGCTTTTTAACAGTACTAGTAGAAGTTTGCGAAACTTCCTGCTCTATTTTTGCATTATCGGAATTAGATTTTGAACCAATAAAATGACTTACAGCAGGTTTTTCATGAGTTTCACTACTATTAGTTTGCTTTACTGAAGAATTATGCGAAGTAGAATTAGATGAAACTGTGTTAGAAGAAGATTCATTAATCTTTTCGTCACGCTCAGCTAATAATCTTGCCATCAAAATTTCAAGATTCATTCTAGGAGAAACTGCACTTGCCATACCAGCAAATGCATTATTCACAGTTTGCGCCATACGAGATAAATCAACCAAAGTTAACTTATCTGCTTGTTTACGCAAATCTTCCAAATCTTCAGGCGCCATATCGTTAAAGAAACCAGCTGATGCTTTTTGACCAGCAGATACTATAAGCAGTAAATCACGGAGACGACCAAGCAAATCTTCTACAAATTTACGCGTATCAAATCCACCAACAATAACTCTTCTTACAACGTCATAAACTGCAGCTCCGTCGGCGTTAATAAGAGCATCAACAACTTCTCCTATTAGCGAACTAGGAGTAAATCCTAGTAACGCTACTGCAGAGTCTAAGGCAATAACACCATTTTCAGCACCAACCATTAATTGATCTAATACTGAAAGAGTGTCTCGCATTGAACCTGCACCAGCTCGCATCGCTAAGCGCAACACTCCAGGAGCAGGCTCAATGCCCTCCTTCTTGCAAATATCTTCCAAATATGGAGACATTACTTCTGGAGGAACAAGCCTAAACGGATAATGGTGTGTACGAGAACGAATAGTACCAATCACCTTATCTGGCTCAGTTGTGGCAAAAATAAACATTACGTGCTCTGGAGGCTCTTCGACAATTTTTAAAAGAGCGTTAAAGCCTTGAGGAGTTACCATATGAGCTTCGTCAAGAATAAAAATCTTGTAACGGTCTCGCGCAGGTGCAAAACCTGCACGCTCGCGAAGCTCTCGAGCATCATCAACACCGTTGTGACTTGCAGCATCTATTTCTACAACATCTATAGAACCAGGACCACCAGTTGCTAAATCTTTACAACTTTGGCATTTTCCGCAAGGATGAGAAGTAGGCCCTTGTTCACAATTAATACAACGAGCCAATATTCTCGCAGAACTCGTTTTTCCGCATCCGCGCGGTCCAGAGAACAAATACGCGTGCGTAATATGACCTTTATCTAAGGCTCTACACAACGGAACGGTAACTTGATCCTGTCCAATAACCCCATCAAACGTGTCCGGACGATAACGTCGATATAGTGCAAGTGCCATGATTTCTAACCTACCGCCACCTAACTATTTCCCCAATATAACTTACTCCAGATTAGCAGTATCCTTTGCCTTGAAAGCTGACGAACTTCAAGTTACAAAATTTACCGAACTTTTGCGCAATCTTCTAAACCTGCACGCACTATTACACTTACGTTACTAGCAAACGGAAAATTTAAAGGAACACTAACTTTCACGGTAACATCATCATTAATAATTTTGCAGGATTCCATTATTGCATTATTAGCACTTACTGTACTTGCGACAACATCACACGCATCACCTTCCGCACGTTGCAAAGTAGCTGCACCAGAAAGAGCAGCAACGCTTGCAACAGCGTGAGCGCGATGTTTTGCAATTAAAACTGATCCTAAAACTGCCGAAAACGTTAGCATAGCGCAGATTGCTAGCACTAGCATAATGCCAAGCATTGTGCCAGCGCCGCAATCTGCTTTCTTACATGCGCGTCGAAATAAAATAGCAAAACGGTTACACTGCAGCGAATGCTTCATGACACTACCTGCGATATTCTGCTTTCAACAACAGTAGGAAGAATATGCAAAGGATCTGGGAACACCTGACAACGTACAACAATATCTGCAAAATTATTGTTTTTAGTCACACGCACAGAAGCGCCCGGACCAGCTACTTTAGTAACAATATTATTAACATCACGAGTATTGCGATGAGTAACAATATAATATGCCACTTGAGCTGCAGCATCGTGACAATTCATACTGCATACAACAGCTCTACCAACACCAAATAGTACAAGAGCAAGAAGTACAACAGCTGGAAGAACAACAGAAAATTCTGCAGTTACAGCACCGTCATCAAAAGCTTTTAAATTATTGTGCTTAAGATTATATTTCAGATACTTCTGCACATTTTCTAACAACCGATTTTGCATAATAGGCTCATTTCATAAAACTAATACAATTTTCTTACGATTTATTAGCCAATTTTGAGCGCTTTTTTCACTACATCAGTAAGCGTTTTGCGAATATCATCTGATTTCAAAATAGCGACTAGAAGCGCAGCAAAACCAGTAGCAGCAATAAGTACAACAGCATATTCTGCTGTTACTGCACCTTCGTCACTTTTATGAGTTAATTTGATTAGCTTCGCATGCCACTTTTCTACAGCCTGTTCGGCTGCGATAAGTCGTTCGTTGCATTGCATCCCAACAACAATGCACCGAGACGACAACTCTTGTGCAATCCCAACCATAATTAATCCACCTTTCAATTTAAGGCATCCGAAATTTTCGGATAAAACTATTTTTGCAACAATGCAATCTCTTACAAAGAAAAAATATGCATTGTGGATACAGGCTATAAACACCGCAAAAACGGCGGCATTATGCGGAAATGTAGAATATTCCCAACAAATTAATTAAAAAATTAACGAACCATTGAAACTATTGTTGGCAAAATACCTATGCAAAGAAAAGCTGGAAGAAAACACAAACCAACTGGCAGCAGCAAACGCACTGATAATCTTGCGGTTTCTTGCCTAGCAACATTACGCAAACTTTGCTCATAATTATTTGTAAGAGCGCGAAGCACAGGAACTGGAGAAGCACCGCAACACCACGATTCTTCCAAAGAAGTAGAAAGCCAGTGGGACAGCATCAAAGAGTTGCTTCCGCTTTTAGTAGAATAATCAACACTGTACGGAGCAGACCAAGCTTCACGCCATGTGCATCCAGAAAGAAGCGCTTTAGAAACAGATTCCATCCACAAACCTCTTCCTCCAGGCATAGCAGCTCCAACAGTGTTTAATGCTCGTGGAATAGACACCCCACTTCGAAGCGCAACCATAATCATATGCAGTCCTAGAATTGGGTCAATATCTTCTGAATTACTGCATCTTCTTTCATACTTTAAACTCATCCTTTGCAACGGCAACAGCGAGCGCTCACCTAAAGCACACGCTTCTTCACTAACATTGCAGCACTGCCATACAAAAATCATAAAAAATGGAAAAATAAGCCATAGTTGATGTAAATATTCCAAATCACACCCCCGATACTGCTTTTAACATTGCGATCCTAGAAGAACGAATAATTGTTTTTATCCACAAAACCCCAAAACCGTAGCAAGATAATCCAATTGCAAGAAACACCCAACCGTAAGAATTTGTTATCAACATATTCACAGGATGACCACCTAAGAATTCTCCAGCAACTAAAGCTAATGCCGGCAGCGCAGAAAGTAATTTAATAGTTGCTTGTGGCATAGCAGCAACGTCTGCACGCAAATCTTCTGCCCTACGTTTTGCGTGATAAGATGACATAGTTGCTTCTACGCACTCTGCAATTGCGCAGCCAAGAGTATTGCTCAAAGTGTATGCAGCCATTAAATTTTCTGAAACTTCACGAATATTTTTCTCAATCACAGAACGTTTTCTAGCGTTAATTTTCTTATATTCACTAAGGCATCGTTTTTCTAACCACTTTTGAATAGAAACAATGCTTACTGAATTACAATTACACTTTTTTACACGCGTTTTTAAATTATTTTGCGAAAAATTTTTATTTCGTAAAATAACTATTTTTTTCTCTCCACTCTCTTCAACTTGTTCTCTTTGCATAATCGTTTCAAATGAAGCCCCAGATCTTAACGCTGCAACTAAAGCAGCAAGTGCTTCTTCAATATCCATATTCTCCCCACATTTTCTCTCACACTATTTCATACTTTGCAAACTGAGTTGGAAGATTTACACAAACCCCATTTTTTTGCAAAAATGTTCCATTCCGGAAAAATTTCTATACTCATATGTTTAGAATCCTTATTTACTCTCAGTATTGAAATTCCTTTCAATACTTCACCGCCGTTTATAGATTGCAATACTCCCAATTCACGTATATAACGTTTACCGTCAATGGCTCGTTGGACGTGAATAATCACATCAAAAGCTCCTGCAGATAAAGAACACAATGCTTCTGGCTTAAGCCCCGCAAGTAAACCTAATGCCATAAGTCTTGCTGGTACTCTATCAACCTCATCAGCATGTAAAGTTGTCATTCCACCATGATGACCAGATGTGAAAACTCTAAGCAAATCTGCTATCTCTTCGCCTCTACATTCGCCTAGTATGATTCTGTCTGGTCTCATTCGCAAAGTTGCTTTCACTAGTTGCGGCAATCCTACAGCCCCAGCACCTTCTACATTTGCTTCTCTAACACTTAATGACACGTGATGAACTGCAATATTTCCTAATTCTCTTACTTCTTCTACAGACACAATACGATCTTGAGCATTCGCAGCAGCAAGTAGCGCTTTCATCAACGTTGTTTTTCCAGATCCTGTGCTACCCGTAATAAGTATATTTGCCCGCATTTTTACAAGTTTTTCCAACACTAATAGGATTTCTTTTGGCATCATTCCTATATCACTTAATGTAGCTAAATCGTAATGTTGCAATGCTGGAAATCGTATAGATAGCGCAGCCCCTTTAGACACAATTGGAGATATAACTGCGTGAATTCGTATACCTGATTCACTAGAAGCGTCTGCAATAGGACATGCGTCGTCTAAACGTTTACCTAATTGCGCACACAGCCAAACTGAATACTCTCGCAAAACAGAAGGATTACTTAAAGGCACTCTTGTACTTTTTTCTTTAAGACCTTCACCTTTATCTACCCAAACGCGACCATCTTCCGTAACCACCATATCTGTTACTGAACAGTTTTCTGCAAAATTTTGCAATATTCCAAAATCTATATCGCATTTCCTTTTTTCATAGCATGATTGTGCTTCAATTTTTGCTCGATCAAAATCTTTTAGTAGCATGATTCCCCTTTGATTTTGTTGCGTGACGACGATAACGTCGAGAAGTATTTGCTTTCTGATCTCCAAAAAGCCACTCATACAACTGTTTCATTGCTTCTTCTGAAGATTTTGGTATACATTTGATGCCATATCCGCCAATAATATCTGCATATAGTTTTGAGTTATGAACTACTCTTCCAGATACTGAAGTTTCTAAATATTCAGCTGCTTCATTTGTATTCAGTACTGCTGCTCTAGATGAAAGACCTCTAGGATCTAACCCAATAACAGTTAAATTAGCTTCATCAGAGAATAGTTCATTTTCTTCGGATAATCTTTTTAAATGCATACGAAGTCTAGCTAATGACAATACAGAAAGTTCAGTAGCAAAAATTGTTGGAACTAAAGAAAGCATAGGAGTATTTTCTAGTAGTTTCCTTGCTGCAGCACCAGAACCTATGTCTATAATCACAACATCACAAACATCTGCGAGTGCGCGTATAGCAGCTTCAACAACCCACGGTTTAGGAGCATCTCCATGCCAAGGAGCATAAGCCAACACGTCCACACCATCCCAGTGCAGAATTTCATGTTTCAAAACATTGCCATCGCAACGTCCCAATGGTGCTTCTACTTCTTGCAGTCTTCTACCTTCATCAGATTCAAGACCTAATAAAACATCTATGCCACCGTTATCCATATCGGCATCAATTAATGCAACACTTAAATCTTGATCTGCTAAATATTTTGCGAGCATGGATAGAGTGGTACTTAAGCCTATACCATCGCAAGCAGCAGAACCAACTACTATATTATGAGGAAATTCTTTAAGATCTTTTTCCTCATAAGATTCATATGAATCTGTAATAAAATCTTTCGCATCATTTACATCCTCATATTTTGAAAATGTATTTTCAAACGCACTATCAGCGTTTATGCAAGAAGTTACAGCAGTATTTTTTACAGCAATCTCACTACCAACATTTTGAGTTCTAATATCTTTACTCTGCGAAAGCTGCGGAGGGTAGGTATATATTTGCCTACGCTGTTGAACAGGCAAATCACTTCGTGTATCAGTATTAACATTCATGCGCCTATTGAAACGCATAACACTAAATCATTGCAATAGTTTTTTACTAATGTGGATACAGCCTCAATAAAGGTTGAAATTATGCCAAAAAGTTATGCACATTACTTGCTTGTGACTACAAGATCACCATGATCTTTCATATAACGATTAAGCAATTCACCATAAATAGGCTTAGTGCGCAGCATATCAGACACGAGTAAAGCTATAAACGCTGATGCAGCAACCGGCAAAGTATGAAGTAACGTTCCTGACATTTCAACAGTAAGCAGAATAGATGTCAATGGTGCTTTAACGGAAGCAGACAATGTTCCTGCCATAACGCAAACCGCAAACACTGCAATAAACTTTTTATCAACCCCAAATATTGACGTATCCGTAATAGCACGAGCAGCAACGCCGCCAGCAAGAGCACCAACTGAAAGAATTGGCATGAAAATTCCGCCAGGAGCACCACAGCCAAAGCTAGTAGAAGTAAAAATCATTTTTGCAACAAACAGTACGCACAAAAACAGTATGCTAATTCTTCCATATTCAGAAATACGTATAAGATTGGCTCCACCTCCAAGCACTTCCGGCAAGAACAAACCTACTGGAATTGCTATTAAGCAGGCTAGCGAAACTGGCATCCAAGAAGGCAAATGCTTATACAAAGTTTGCAATCCAAGAAGAGAACGGTTCATCAAAGAACCAACTATTCCGGAAAAAATACCTAAAGGTATAAGCCACCAATGAAGTTCAATAGGCAAATCTGGAATAATACCAAAATCTAAAACCGGTTTAAGACCTAAACAAGTTTGAGCAATAAAATCAGCACATAAAGATGCAGTAGCTGCTGTAATAAGCACAGTAGAAGAAAGACTGTGCCTAACTTCCTCCAAAGCGAACATAAGACCAGAAAGTGGTGCACTAAATGCTGCAGAAAGACCAGCAGCTGCACCAGCAGTTACCATATAATGTTCATTCTCATCGCCGTAAGTCTTCTTACCTCGCAAAACTCGCGAAAGCATTTGACCGCCGCAAGCTCCAATCTGAATAGATGGGCCTTCACGTCCAAGAGATAAACCAAATAAAGAACCAAGCAAGCCACCAACAAAACGAACTGGTAGAATAGTGTTCCATTTCATATCAAGGCCGTGTTTTTCATAACCAACAACCTGCGGAATTCCACTTCCTGAAGCCATGCTTTCACGTCTGCTCATCCAACCAATGAACAAACCAATAAACACTGCTCCTACAATGCACAGTACTACCCAAAGCCAGTACGTTTGAATTTTCACATACGCCCAAAGAGCAAAATCAGTACCATACTCAATGCCAAGACGGTACAAAACTACTAAAGCACCAGAAATAATACCAACAAGAGCACCAGCGCACACTTTTTTCCAGCGAAGAAGTCTAAAAGTTTCCCTAAAACGAGCGGAAACTGCACGTAAAACGTTATTCATGCTTTTTAAAATCACAAATCGATCCTTATTCACTCTGATCTCTAATCAATAAACTTCGAAGATGAAAAACGCTATATTCTTGCAATAGAGAATATAAACAGTTGAACCGACACAAACCCAGCCAAAGCACAGAATAACGGTATAAATAATTCCAAACTGAGAATCTTAATGCAATTTCTTATATCTTTCTTTTGCATAAACTCAACGCCCTCAAAAATTGCTGTAGAAAAAGTAGAAAATCCACCCAAAAATCCAGTTATCGCGCATAAAGACAATCCGCGCAAAGGAACAAAATCATATATTAAACATTGCGAAGCAAACATTACTGCTCCCATAACAAAAGAAGCAAACGCATTTATAATAAGCGTCGCAATAGGAAAATTACGTTTCCAAATATTTGAAATTCCGCGAGTAACAGCGCATCTGCATACTGCTCCAAGTCCACCACACACGCATGGAATTAGTATAGGCAAAATACAAGTTTCCACTATTCCACCGCCTCGGAAGTCATACTATTCTCATCAATATTTTCCTTGCGTTTTAAGCTAATTTTTTCGGCAATACTGCTACCTAATAAACTTCCTGCTAAAGCGCTAAAAACACCTAAAACAATTGACAATATCATAAGAAGCAAAGCAAATATACCACACGGAAAAATAAGAGAAGCCATACCTTCAAAAGCAAAAGTAGACATTGTTGACAATCCGCCGCAAAAACCCGTTCCCAACGCATATTTGCATAATTCTTTGCGCCTAGAAGATGCTATTGCAACTACCAGCGAACTTACTGCAGCAAAAATAAAGCATGCAAGCATATTTGAAATAAAAGTGCCTAAAGTAATATGACCGAATATAAGAGAATGACCTTCAGAAGTGTGAATAATGCGCGAAAAAGCAGAAATACCAGTACGCACCAGTACTCCAAAAACTCCTCCAATAAACACAACCGCGTAAATTATCAAATCGAAGTGTTTATGATTATGATGAGATTTATTTTCTTTTGCGTCCATTAATCACACCACCAAATTTTTGCAAATCGTAAATTTTTCTATCCACAAGCCGTTATAAATACCCACTAACTGCATTGCATAAACCAAAACGGCACTTCTATAAACAAAAGTGCCGTCCTGGAATACTCAACAATTCATAATAAACCTCTAGTAAATCACATTAGTCAATCAATGAATGAACGCTAATAATGTGATCACGCTGAGGGCCTGTGCCTATGGCAGAAATACGACAATACGAAAGCTCTTCAAGTCGCTTAACGTAGTTTTGAGTATTAGCTGGTAAATCTTCAAACTTATGAATTTGTGAAATATCTTCGCTCCAGCCTGGAAGCATCTCATAAACTGGTTTTGCTGAAGCGAACATAGATTGATCTACTGGCATCTCATCTACGCGCTTTACTGTTCCGTCGCTTAAAGTTACGTCGTAAGCTACGCATACAGGAATTTCTTTTAAGCCGGTAAGAACGTCAAGTTTAGTAAGAACAATATCGGTTAAACCATTCACGCGAGTAGCGTATCTGCTTACTACAGAATCAAACCATCCGCAACGACGTGGGCGACCAGTTGT
Organism: Gardnerella sp. 2492; assembly: GCF_050320365.1. Classification (NCBI taxonomy): domain Bacteria; kingdom Bacillati; phylum Actinomycetota; class Actinomycetes; order Bifidobacteriales; family Bifidobacteriaceae; genus Gardnerella; species Gardnerella sp. 2492. The sequence goes on from NZ_CP186952.1 coordinate 869,117, forward strand.
CACACCATACTCGTGACCTTGTTCTCTTAACCAGTCACCTTGTTCATCTAAAAGTTCAGTTGGGAATGGGCCTTCACCAACTCGAGTTATATAAGCTTTAGCCACACCAATTACGCGATTAATGCGTGTAGGGCCTACGCCAGTACCTGTGCAAGCTCCACCTGCCGTAGGATTTGATGATGTTACGAAAGGATATGTGCCGTGATCAACGTCGAGCATGGTAGCTTGTCCGCCTTCAAACAGTACAGTTTTTCCTTCATCCATCGCCTTGTTCAATATCAATGACGTATCTGCAACATATGGCTTTAAGCGTTTTCCAAGTTCCACAAGTTGAGCAGTTACTTCATCAACATCTAGAGGATGCTGATTGTACAATTTCACAAGCATCTGATTCTTTTGATGCAAGCTAGCTTCAACTTTATCGCGCAAATGTTCAGCGTTGAACAAATCATGCACACGAATACCAACACGATTAATTTTATCCGCATAAGTAGGTCCAATACCACGACCAGTTGTACCAATCTTATGCTTTCCAAGGAAGCGCTCGGTAACTTTATCGATTACGCGATGATACGGCGTAATAATATGCGCAGCTTCACTTAGTAACAGTCGAGAGCAATCAACTCCACGAGATTGCAATGCGTTAATTTCTTCAAGAAGAACTTCAGGGTCTACTACAACACCGTTTCCAATAACAGGTGTCACATTAGGACTAATAATACCACTTGGCAGTAAGTGTAAAGCGTAAGACTTATCGCCAACTACTACTGTATGTCCAGCGTTATTACCGCCGTTAAAGCGTGCAACAATGTCGACTTTAGAGCCAATTAAATCTGTCGCTTTGCCTTTACCTTCGTCACCCCATTGAGCACCTATAAGCACAATTCCAGGCATGCCGCACCTCCATTTTTTGAGCTAACATTGCTCAAATTTCACAACCCTACCGGGTAATAGCCTAGCGCTATGCCCCTACCGAAATAATAACAATAGGCAGAATTGCGTAAAACTGTTATTATTTCAACGCTTTGCCGGCTGAACCAAGCTCCACGCAAGCTTGTACAACGCGCTTTGCCATAGCTTTTTCAGCCTCTCTGCCCCAAGAACGAGGATCGTATAGTTTCTTTTCACCAACTTCACCGTCTATTTTCAAAACTGCATCATAATTTCGGAACATATGACCAGCTATAGCGCGAGTAAAAGCGTACTGCGTGTCAGTGTCAATATTCATTTTAACTACGCCATAATTAACGGCTTCAGCAATCTCTTCAGGTTTAGAACCAGAACCGCCATGAAATACTAGTAAGAATGGTTTTTTAGACGTACCAAAAGCACGTGAATCGCAAGTTTCTTTATACTTTTCGTACACATTCTGCTGAATTTCTTGAAGAAGCTTTGGGCGCAGTTTCACAACTCCCGGTTTATATGAGCCGTGAACATTGCCGAAAGTAAAAGCAGCCATATATCTTCCGCGTTCGCCTAAGCCAAGACTTTCTACAACTTTCTCTGCATCTTCCACTGTTGAATAGAGACGCTCATCGATATCTGCTTTTTGGCCGTCTTCTTCGCCGCCTACTGCACCAATTTCAATTTCTAGAATTGTACGAGCTTTCTGTGATGCCTCGAGAAGCTCTTCAGCAATGCGCAAATTACGATCTAAAGGAATAGTTGAACCATCCCACATATGTGATTGAAAAAGCGGTTCCTCACCTTTTTTTACTTGCTCTGCTTCGCGTAAAAGTAGCGGACGAATCCAATCGTCTAAATACTGTTCAGCGCAGTGATCTGTGTGAAGTGCGATAGTGATATTAGGGTAATGTGATGCAACTTCGTGCGCAAAACTTGCGAAAGCCAAGGAGCCAACTACACGATTATTTACAGACTGTCCTGAAAAGTACGATGACCCGCCTACAGAAATTTGAATAATACCATCAGATTCAGCCTCAGCAAATCCTTGAAGCGCAGCATTAAGAGTTTGCGTACTCGTAACGTTAATAGCAGGATAAGCGTATGCTCCACGGCTTGCAGAATCAAGCATTTGCGCATAACGTTCAACAGTTGCGATAGTCATTTTGCCGTCCTCAATAATATTATTTAAAAATAAAACACACTCTGTTTTGTACGCAAATACGCAACTTTTACCGCTTAGAGCAAAATTCTAACAAGAAGTGCTATTCTCGCTATTTTTCTTGATTATCACTATTAGCTATTTCTTTATGTCGCTTTTTTGCTTCAGTAACAACAAAATTATGATATTGCAAAGCTATATCTTCTGATAATCCTGCGTTTTTTGCGACTTCTTTTAGGCGTATTATTTGTGATTTTTCTCGCACTTTGTCTTCTGGAGAAATATGATTTCGCGCTTTAATTACACCAACTTTTTCCGTGCATTTGAAACGCTCAGCCAAAAGCGCAATAACAGCATTGTCAATATTGTCAATCGATTGGCGCAAAGCGAGAATCTCATTGGCACAATCCTCGTGACTGGAATTGTTGAGAGCCTCACGAGCGCCAACCGTTATTTTAGAAAAATCACACATGTGGTATCTAGAATAAATTAATCAAAATATGTTTGCAAAACCATAGTTGTTTCAGTAATAACCGGAACGACCTTGTGGATAGTGTTGATTAATTCTTCCAATTTGCTTGGAGTTGCAACGCGCACTACCAGCATAAAACTAGGGCTGCCAGTAATAGAATAGCAGGCTTCGATGCCTTCAATATCACGAAGCTTCGTCGGTACAGTAGATTCCTGTTCAAAATCTAGTGGCGTAACTGACACAAATGCGCTTACTGGCAAACCACGGCGCTCGTAATCTATGAGGGCACGGTAACCAGTAATAATACCTTTACGCTCCAGTTTTTGCACACGCGACTGTACTGCAGAAACTGACAATCCCGAAGCTTTTGCTAACCGCGTCAACGTTGCACGTCCATCATGCTCAAGGATGTCTACTATTATTGCATCGGTAGAATCCATGACCGTGCTCGCTTCAACTTTATTAGAGTTGTTCGTCATGCGGCCTCCATTCTCGAAATAGACGATAGACCAAACTGCGATTATGTATCCTGCAGTCGATTTTATAGTACCGTATTTTTTAACGAAAAAGAATCAAATTATACAAAAAATTTTGTTTCTACAGAAAAAAATCATATGTTTATCTATATAAGCACATGCTTAGAATTTTTAAGAATACGCAATTTATTGAACAATAAAACCAAAATACTCGAAAAGATTATAGAATTATTTTACGTAATTGAAAAAATTTACAGAACTTTCTATATTTCGTAACTTAATTCAAACGTTGCGTACATCAATAAAATGTACTATCAATAAATACTAAAAATTATTACTACCGTCCGTTTTACAAAATTTATTAGCCCGCACCCAAGGAGTTCCAGATGACAAAAATTGCAGAACACACAATAAAAATACCTAGGTCCGGTATTAGAGACGTATTCGACCGAGTAGAAAAAATACCAAACGCAATATCACTATGTCTGGGCGAACCTGGCGAAACAGCATCACAGCACATAGTAGAAGCAGCATGCGATTCATTGCGCGAAGGAAAAACAAAATACACAGACGTATTAGGCATAGAAGAATTCAGAAAAGCCGCAGCAGCTTATACGAAACGAGTAAAGGGATTAACATACAACGCAGATACAGAAATACAAGCAGTAGACGGCGCTACTATAGGGCTTTACTTAGCAATTAAAGCAGTAGTAGATCCAGGAGACGAAGTAATAATACCTTCACCATACTTCACTTCATACGATGCAGAAGTACTTATGTGCGACGCTATTCCTGTAACAGTAGCGCTCAAACCAGAACACGGAATGCACGTAAACGCTGATGAGATCCGTAAAGCGATTACACCTCGTACGCGCGCAATAATTATCAACTCTCCAGGAAACCCAACAGGTGCCGTAACTACAGCAGAAGAGCTAGCGGAAGTAGCAAAACTTTGTAACGAATTCGACTTGTGGGTAATTTCAGACGAAGTTTATCATCCTTTTATATTCTCAAGCGATGCATCAAGTGAGCCAGAAGGAAAGTTTGTAGCTCCATCAATAGCCGCAGCAGAAGGCATGCACGAACGAACAATAATCGTAGAAAGTTTATCAAAAACTTACGCAATGACTGGTTGGCGCATAGGCTACATTCTAGCTCCAGAAAATATAATTGAACAAACCAGCAAAGTCGCAGAAATGATGCACTCTTCGGTTAATTCAACAGCACAATACGGCGCAATCGCAGCTTTCAATGGTCCTCAAGATCACGTAAAAGCAATGCGCGAAGAATACAGATCAAAGCGCAAAATAGTAATGGAAAATCTTTCAGATTGTTCCGCTCTACGACTAGTAGAACCGCAAGGAGCATTCTATGCATTCGTTGACGTACGTCCTACAGGACTTAGTTCCGAAGAATTTAGTAGAAAACTATTAGAAGAAGAATCTGTAGCAGTAGTTCCAGGCGAAGCATTTGGATCAGAAGGATCCGGATTCGTTAGATTATCGTACGCAGGAAAACCTGAGGACGTTAAAGAGGGAGTAGTTCGTATGCGACGTTTTGCGATTTCTAAGCAAAACGATAAACAGAAATAATTTTCAACAAAAGTAACACAATTTACTTAAGTTGCGTTACAAATTAGCAGATAAATAGATAATACTAGAGTAAAAATAAAGTCGCCCTTACTTAAATAACAAGTACAGGGCGACTTTACTTATAAGATAAATGCGATAATCCACGCAATTAAACTAATGTGCGCAACTAACGAATCTGCTTAAAATCAAACAGCAGACTGTGCAGAAGCACCATTATTAACTGCAGCACCAGCTTGCTGAGTAATAGCAGTTAGGAAGTCACGATTAGAAGCAGTTTTCTTCAAACGCGGCACCAAAGTCTGATACGCCTGCTCAGCATCAAGACCGCCAAACAAACGACGCAAACGATAAATAATCGGAAGCTCATTAGCAGGAGTGATCAGCTCCTCACGACGAGTACCAGACGCGTTAATATCAACTGCAGGGAAGAGACGCTTATCTGCCAAGTCACGACTCAAGCGTAACTCCATATTGCCAGTGCCCTTGAACTCCTCGAAAATAACCTCATCCATCTTGGAACCAGTTTCAACCAAAGCAGAAGAGATAATAGTAAGAGAACCACCGTCCTCAATATTTCGAGCAGCGCCAAAGAACTTCTTTGGAGGGTACAAAGCCTGAGCATCCACACCGCCGGAAAGAATACGTCCAGAAGCAGGAGCAGCAATATTGTATGCACGAGCAAGACGAGTCATAGAATCAAGCAAAACTACAACATCCTGACCAAGCTCAACCAGACGCTTAGCGCGCTCAATAGCAAGCTCGGCAACAGTAGTGTGATCTGTTGCAGGACGATCGAAGGTGGAAGAAATAACTTCACCCTGAACCGTGCGCTCCATATCAGTAACCTCTTCAGGGCGTTCATCAACAAGAACAACCATCAAATGCACTTCAGGATTGTTGGTAGTAATAGCATTTGCAATATTCTGCAAAGTAATAGTTTTACCTGCTTTTGGAGGCGAAACTATTAATCCACGCTGACCCTTACCAATAGGAGCAACCAAATCTATAACTCTGCCAAGAATACGATTTGCAGTAGTCTCTTGCTTAAGACGCTCATGCGGATACAAAGGCGTGAGCTTAGCAAACTGAGGACGAGTCTGAGCATCCTCAACACTCATACCGTTAATAGTATCGACACTTTGCAAAGGAACAAACTTTTGACGCTGATTGCGGCGATCGCTTTCACGAGGAGCACGAATAGAGCCTTGTACTGCGTCACCTTTACGCAAACCATACTTTTTGATTTGGCTCATAGACACATAAACATCATTCGGTCCAGGCAAATATCCTGACGTGCGCACAAAGGCATAAGATTCAAGAACATCTATAATTCCTGCGACTGGAACAAGCTCTTCAGCTTGTTCTTCGCGATGAGACTCACGATCAGCATTACGATCAGATCTATCAGATCTATCATTATGCTCTGCGCGATTCATGCGCTCTGAACGATTCATGCGCTCTGCTCTACTCATGCGTTCGCTGCGATCACCGCGTTCTGAGCGCTCTGAACGTTCATCGCGATCAGATCTATCATCGTGTTCTTCATCGTAATCGCGAGTACGAGCGCGCATACGACGCTGGAAATGATCCGAACGTTCGTTTCTATCGTTGTAATCACCGCGATTATAATCTCTTCCGCCGCGTTGACGACGCAAATCAGCATCTCTACTATCAGAAGAACGGCGAGAAGATTCCTCGTCTTCTTCATCACCAGGAAGCAACGCTAAAATCTGATCAAGATCGCGAGAGACATTCTCAGCACCATTATTATCATCATGATTTTGCACAAACCTGCGACGCTCAAAATCGTTTTCTACGCCATTGTCTCGTTCATTTCCGCGTAAAGATTCACGATACCGCGGTTTATCTTCCCGATTGTTAACATCTGCATCTGAAATTTCAATATCATCTAACGCATTACGCGATGCATCAGATTCCATATACTGGCGTTTCGACTTATCATCAGGAACAAGATTTTCCAACGACTCAATGTCATAGCCCGTAACTTTAGGCACACGAACCGTTACACCAGCTGGAGCTTCTCCCCCATTTCGAGCAGCAGTTATAGTTGCAACCAAATCAGGTTTACGCATAGTAGATGTACCACGCAAACCCATCTGCTTAGCAAGATCCCTAAGCTCAGGAAGCTTCATATCTTTAAGATTCTGGCTTATTGCCACTATTATACCTTTCCTTGACTCACGCGGAATAGAACTCCGGAGAGCTTTGTGTGGAAGATTGCGGAAAATCCGCTACGAATTCACGCTCACACATAACAATGTGTAGCATGTGAACTTTTGTAAAGATATCATATGTACGCGACTCACAGCACAAATAAGTTTCTTACAGAGTGTTTCGTATATGCGTAAAAATTTTACACTTCATAAAAAGCAAAAAGCGCTAAGAAAATCAGCTCATGCCGACTAAACTTAGCGCTTTTAGTAAACTACTTTTCTGAAATTAAATTATTTAAAAGTGACTAAACTTACTTCTTTTCGTGATAAGACTTTTCAGTATTAACAGACCAGACATTTGCTTTAGAAGTTGCTCCAGTGTGAATATTCTCAACAGCTTCAATTGCAGTTGCCATGGAATGATCCTGATTATTATAACGATGCTGACCGTTACGTCCAACGCAATACAAATTACCAAAACCATCCAAGTAATCAATCAGCTCAGGCATTTGTGAATAAGTATCGAAGTACGCTGGATAAGCCTTTGGCACGCGCTCACGATGAGAATCAAGAACATCTTCCTCACCGTTGATAACCTGCATACGAGTCAACTCGTCAATAGCCATCTTGCGAGCCTCATCATCACTCATATTCCAGAAATCATCGCCTTCTTCGCAGAAGTATTCGAGACCAATCCAAACAGTATTATCAACATCTTTAACAAGGTAAGGACTCCAGTTGTTGAAAATCTGCAAACGACCGACCTTATAGCCAGGATCCTGAACGTAAATCCAGCAATCTGGCACAATAGGAGGATTTCCAAGAGTTGGGATTGTAGTCGTATTGCGCAAGCGTAAACGCTTTACCAAAAGACCAACAGTTACGAAATCACGATAAGGCAAGCCCTTAGCAACACGTTGCATTTCTGCTGGAACTTCAGCCTTCTTGTTGCCATTTGCACCCTGTTCAAGTGCAGCAACCAAATCCTTAATCGGCATAGAAGATATGAATTGATCAGCATGCAATTCAGAACGCTCACCATTTGCATCTTCAACAACAACGCCAGAAATCTTACCTTCCGACTGTTTAATTGCCACAACTTTAGCATCTGTGCGAACTGTAGCACCATTCTCGCGGCATCTACGTTCTACAGTCTCCCACAACTGGCCTGGGCCAAGCTTTGGATACCAGAACTCTTCAATAAGAGAAGTCTCTACTTCCTTCTTCTTGCCCTTCTTCTTTGGCATAAGCTTAGAGAAAGCATTCTTCAAAACTTCCACAATGCTCAAGCCTTTAACACGCTGAGCACCCCAATCAGCAGAAATCTGGCTTGGATGCCTGCCCCAAAGCTTCTCAGTATAACCTTCGAAGAACATGGAATAAAGCTTCCTACCAAAACGATTAATGTAGAAGTTCTCAAGATTGGTTTCCGGCAACTTATGAATCATAGACCACAAGTAACTAAAACCAACCCTCATAGTCAAAATAAAGCCCATAGAACGCAAAGTAGCTGCAGAAAGAGAAATCGGATAATCGAAGAAATGGTGATTCCAGAAAATTCTGGAAACACGATGACGCTTCAACATAACTTCATCTTCAACTTCAGGATCTGGGCCACCTGCTTCCAAATCATGATGACGACCAAGCTTTTTATCGTCATAAGAAGGGGAACCCTGCAAAGGCAACATTTCACGCCACCATTGCATGATTCGATCATCCTTAGAGAAGAAGCGGTGTCCACCAATATCCATACGGTTCCCGTTATATTTCACAGTACGCGAAATACCACCGAATTCACGAGTAGCTTCAAGTACGGTCACATCATAGCGTTCAGCACCGCCGTCCTTCACAAGCTCCCAAGCTGCCGTCAACCCTGCCGGCCCTCCGCCGATGATTACCACAGATTCTTTTTGGGATTGCGCTTCCGTCACTTGTCCTCCATACCTCAATACGTAATTTGGCACAAAACTACTAAGCTATGCCAAATTTTTATGCATATCCTAGCTAATCATACGCGTATCACGCGATAGACTCAGGAATATCAATATCAGTTTTTTGTACTTCTTCTACGTTTACGTCTTTAAAAGTAACAATACGAACATTCTTTACAAAACGAGAAGGACGATATACGTCCCAAACCCAAGCGTCTGTAAGCTGCACATCAAAATACACATCTTGACCTGCTGAACGTACATTAAAATCGACTTTATTTGCTAAATAAAATCGACGCTCCGTTTCAACTACGTAAGTAAAAAGCTTAATTACATCACGGTACTCTTTGTACAACGCAAGTTCAGCATCAGTTTCGTAGTTGTCGAGATCTTCGGCGCTCATTGCTTCCCTTCTGTCTCACGTTTACGACCACGACCTATAATACGCCACCATGCTTTCTTTGAAGAAGTTTCTGCTGCTTCGCGCGAATCATACGGCCAAGTTTTCTCATCAGTATTATCACGCTTAACAGGTATTGCTATAGAATGTTGGTGAGAACTTAAAGCTTCTTTTACACCAGGATTTTCTTCAATAACATGCAAACCAAAAGCATCTAATGAACGTATTGCATCATACTCATCCGCAAGAGTATCCATAACAACAAAGTCTTGATATTTATTGTTCTGAGAATCCCAAAAAGCATCGCGAGCAGTACCAGTTTTCACAAAGCCGAGAGACTGATATACAGAAAGCGAACGAGAATTTGATGAAGGAACACCAACCCAAATACGGTGTAAACCAAGACCTGAAGGTGCAGAAGCAAAACCGTAAGTCATAACTCGCGGCATAGCGTCTCTAGAGTATCCACGACTGCGATAATCTTTTCCAAGAACAACCTGAATTCTTGCAGAACGCGACCAGCCATCAATATCAATCAGAAAAATCATTCCGATAATATCTCCACTAGTGTTTTCAGCATCGTCGATAACTTCGGGAACTATAGCCCAAGCCATAGTAGGACGGCACTGCGGATCGTCAACGTAACGCTCTTGAGATAAATCATTGTATGCACAAGAACCTGTTGACCACTGATTAGAACGCTGCACCCAGGCATGAACCATTGCTCTTTCACATTGGGAATCTTTACCTGTTATAACGTACGAATTATCAAAGGCATGCAGCTCATCCATTTTCGGCAAATCACTAAGGGATGCTGGCCGCAAATAAGCCATCTCTCCCTTAATATTTGGGATAATCACACTTTCAGGCAGCTTGCGAGAGCTGATATCACCGTCGTTGGTTTCCTTCATACTCACCCACTTGCAACACAATAACTTTTTGCAGCCCGCACTATAAGTTACGAGCCACACACACAAACAAAGATTTTATCAGAAAGGTTATAACAAACTACAACTTTCAATGCTACTACTATTAAAAATTTAGAAAAATATAAAAATCTGCGCGCACACGCACATGAATATTCCATTCATAAGCATGAACGCGCAGAATTTATTTTAAATTTCAGGCCTTGATTTTTGCCATCACAATCTTAGTAACAGCCTTAGCATCAGCCTGACCTTTAGTCGCACGCATAACAGCACCAATAATTGCGCCCATCGGCTTCATATTTCCAGCCTTAAGCTTTTCTGCAACTTCAGGATCAGCAGCAAGAGCAGCGTCAACAGCAGCTTCCAAAGCGCCGTCGTCGTTCATAACCTTAAAGCCGTGCTTCTTAACAACTTCATCAGGCTTACCCTCGCCAGCCAAAACGCATGCAACAGTTTGCTTAGCAAGCTTATCGTTAAGATTGCCATCTGCAATTAGCTTTTCAACTTCAGCCACATCTTGCGGAGTAATAGGCAATTCTTCCAAAGTCACGCCACGAGTATTTGCTTCGCGAGCAAGCTCACCAAGCCACCACTTCTTAGCGCCTGCCGCACTTGCACCAGACTTAACGGTTTCTTCAACCAAATCAAGAGCATCCGCGTTCAAAATATCGCGCATTTCAAGATCGCTAATACCCCATTCGCTTTGCAAACGGTTACGACGCTCGCGAGGCATTTCCGGCATTTCGGCCTTCATACGCTCAATATGCTCTTTAGTGATATGAAGCATAACCAAATCAGGATCTGGGAAGTAGCGATAATCGTCAGCATCCGACTTCACACGACCACCAGCAGTAGTCTGAGTTGCCTCATCCCAGTGACGAGTTTCCTGCAAAATCTCGCCACCTTCGCTCAAAATAGCAGCCTGACGACGAATCTCATATTGCAGCGTCTTTTCAATACCGCGGAATGTATTCACATTCTTAGTTTCTGAACGCGTACCAAATGGATCGGTTGGCTTTCTGCGGAGCGAAACGTTTACGTCAGCTCGCATATTGCCCTGCTCCATGCGAGCGTGGGAAATGTTGAGAGCGCGAACAATATCGCGAATAGCACGCATATAAGCGCCAGCAATTTCTGGAGCGCGGCTTCCTGCGCCTTCGATTGGCTTAGTTACAATCTCGATTAAAGGCACACCTGCACGATTGTAATCAACCAAAGAATGATTTGCGCCTTCAATACGACCGTCAGCGCCGCCAACGTGAGTATTCTTACCAGCGTCATCCTCAATGTGAGCACGCTCAATCGGAACGCGGAACACAGTGCCATCTTCCAGCTCAACATCTAAGTAGCCGTTGCCATTAGTAGGCTTATCGTACTGGGAAATCTGGTAATCGCGAGGCATATCTGGGTAGAAGTAGTTTTTACGAGCGAACTGGCTCCACTCAGCAATTTCGCAATGCAATGCCAAACCGAGCTTAATAGCATAATCAACCGCAGTCTTGTTTACAACTGGCAAAGAGCCTGGCAAACCAAGGCTTACAGGAGTTAGCTGAGTGTTTGGTTCGCCGCCAAAAGATACTTCTGCTGGGCAGAACAGCTTCGTACGAGTGCTAAGCTCAACGTGAGTTTCCAAGCCGAAAACTGGGTCAAATTGCTCCACAGCATCGGCGTATTTCATAAGTTTTTCAGCCATGAGAATCCTTCTTACTTAAGCTTTATTTCACTTTACTTAGCCAATGAATCGAGCCAGCCAGCTTTAAGCGACTTCCAAATTGGGCCGCCCCACTGCTCTTCAAGCGCTGCTTCCAACGCTGCTGCAGGCTTGTACATCTTTTCATCATGGCATTGCGGAGCAATAATCTGAATACCAACAGGCAAACCATCATCACTTAAGCCAGCTGGGAGGCTCAAAGCTGGAACGCCAGCCATGTTCGCTGGAATCGTAGCAATATCGTTCATGTACATGGAAAGCGGATCGTTCATCTTCTCACCAAACTTAAATGCCGTTGTAGGGCTTGTTGGAGAAATAAGAACATCTACCTTATTAAAGGCTTCTTCGAAATCGCGAATAATAAGAGTACGAACTTTTTGTGCAGAACCATACCACGCATCGTAATAGCCAGCGGAAAGTGCATAAGTACCGAGAATAATACGACGCTTTACCTCGTCACCGAAACCAGCTTCACGAGTTGCAGCCATCATATTTGCAGCAGTCTGAGGCTTGTCTGCTGGCGGCATCACGCGCAAACCGTAGCGCATACCATCGTAGCGAGCCAAATTAGAGCTAACTTCTGAAGGCATAATAATGTAGTAAGCAGCCAAAGAATAAGGGAAATGAGGGCAGGAAACTTCTGTTACTTCTGCACCCATATCCTTAAGCAATTGCACAGCTTCATTAAAGCGCGCTTCAACGCCTGGCTGGAATCCGTCGCCACTAAGCTCCTTAACTAAACCAACCTTCAAGCCCTTCAAATCACGGCGAGCGCCCTCACGAGCAGCCTGAGCCATTGGAGGAACAGGAGCTGGAATCGAAGTAGAATCGCGCCTATCGTTTCCGCCGATAATCTCCTGCAAAAGCGCAGAATCAAGAACGGTACGAGAAACAGGTCCAATCTGATCCAAGGAGCTTGCCATAGCGATTGCACCAAAACGGCTAACACCACCATAAGTTGGCTTCGCACCAACTGTACCAGTTAAAGCACCTGGCTGGCGAATGGAACCACCAGTATCTGTGCCCAAAGCAATAGGAGCCTCGAACGCAGCAACCGCTGCAGCTGAGCCGCCGCCGGAACCGCCTGGAACACGCTCAGTATCCCAAGGATTGCAAGTAGTTTGATAAGCAGAATGTTCTGTAGAAGAACCTTGAGCGAACTCATCCAAATTGGTTTTACCTAAAATTGGCATGCCAGCTGCTTTGAGCTTTTCAATAACAGTAGCATCGTAAGGTGGAACCCAGCCTTCGAGAATCTTAGATGCTGCAGTAGTAGGAATGCCCTTAGTAACAATCATGTCCTTAATTGCAATTGGCACACCAGCCAACTCAGGCAATCCTTCAGTATCACCCTTAGCATTCTTAGCATCAAAAGCATCTGCCTGCTCAAGAGCAATATCTGCAGAAACATGCAAGAATGCCTTGATTTCTGGTTCTGCAGACTCAATAACTGACAAGTGAGCTTCAACAAGTTCGCGGCTAGAAACTTCTTTAGATTTCACAGCCTTTGCCATCTCGGCAGCAGAAAGCTTTACTAAATCTTGAGTATTAGTCATGTTTTACTCCTCCCCCAAAATTCGAGGCGCTACAAACATGCCAGACTCACTTTTAGGAGCACCAGAAAGAGCTTCTTCTTGAGTCAAAGGTGTAGCAGGCTCATCTGGACGCAAATAAGCCTCCAAAGGCACTGGATTTGCAGTAGGTGGCACATCTTCGCCAGCAACTTCCTGCACTTTATTAATAGATTCTGCAATGACGTTTAATTCGCCTTGCAAGCGACTGATTTCTTCGTCGCTTAAGGCAATCTGGGATAGAACACCCAAATGCTCAATTTCTTCACGTGTGAATGTAGGCATAATCCCAACTATATGTGTGATGCGTGACCTTTCCACTAAGTAAAAATACTCGTAGAAGCATTAATAAACATAAATTTTGTTCTGTGCCACGAAGTAAAATTCAACTATGTTAGAGATACGAAATATATCTAAGTACTACGATAATAAGCGAGTACTAAAAAATGTTTCTTTTGTAGCAGAAGATGGTAAAGTTACTGGTTTTGTCGGACCTAACGGTTCCGGAAAATCTACTGCACTATATTGCGCAGTCGGACTTATGAAATCTAATAACGGCAGCGGATTCTTTGACGGCATGCCGTATGAAAGTCTTCCATCTCCAATTGAAACAGTAGGAATTGTATTAAATACCAAAACTGAAGATGAAAGCATAAGTGCATTAAATCACTTAAATGCTTTCGCAGCAGTTTATAAAATTCCAAAAAGTCGTGTACAAGAAGTTATAGACATGGCCGGCCTTAATTCTGCTAAAAATGTTAAGATTGGCGCAATGTCACTAGGCATGCGTAAGCGACTTGCTATCTCTACTGCTATTCTTGCAGACCCTCACAATCTTATTCTTGACGAACCATTTTATGGATTAGATCAAGAAGGTATTAGATGGGTGAGAGAACTTTGCCGATACTATGCAAGTAGAGGCGGAGCAGTTTTGCTAAGTTCAAATTCGATTAGAGAAGTTGCTCTCACTGCAGATAATCTTGTTATTATTGCTCACGGAGATATTTTGCAGAGGACAAGCGTTGAAGCTTTTACTGCAGCTTATTCTCAGTATTCAGCAGTTCGCGTAATTACACCTGATCCAGAAAAACTTTTGAATATTATGCAATCAAAGTACAGCAATTGTACTGTTACACCTGTTCCTTACAAAACCGAAGACGTACAAGACGGAGCAGCTTTTGTAATAACTAATGTAAATATTTCAGAATTAGCGCAATATTTCGCGGATCAGCAACTAGTTACATACCAGTTAAATAGAGAGTGCTCTTCACTTGAAGATGCGTATATGGCAATAACCAGCGGACACACTCAGTATGTATCTAAGCCACCGTACATCTTCAATAAAACTCGAGATCAAGCAGCACTTCAAGAACAGTATTTGAATCAACAAGCAAATCAAATGCAATATGCACAACCTGAGCGAATGCAATATGTGCAGCAATCACAAAACACTCCGCAGTTGCAACATAATATTCAGGGAGGGGCAAGATGAACGCATCAACTATTAATGGTGAAAATACAATGACGGGTGATCCTAGACACAAAACTACTGCTGCAGTAGCTCCAAGAAAACTCACACGATACAATTTAACTTTCATAAACGTATTAAAATCTGAAACAATTAAATTGGCATGCGCAAAGTTTACATGGTGGTGCACAGCACTGATTATTGTTATTCCAATTTTCACCTCATCAATTATTTCTACTTTTGTTCACGGTATTGTTCCTAAGGGAATGAATCCAATATTTCTTTTAGCACAAGGCTTACAAGGATCAAAAGCTGTTATACCTTGCACCCCAAGTAGCATGTTCATGAATTACACGGCAGAAGCTGGATGTAACCCTCAGGAACCGCTCAATACTGTAAGAAATATAACCACGTCAATATTTATTACTGCTATTTTGTCTGCCGCTATAGTATTTATTGTTTTTGCTGCAAAAGCTGCTACACGAGATCGTAAGAATGGATCCTTAAAAGGCTCTATTATTGCTGTGCCTCGTCGCAATTTGCTTATAGTAGCAAGATTAGTTGTAGTAATAATTTATGCATTCATTATGCAAATAATCTCTATGATTATATTAAATATTGCATCATCAACAATGTTCTCCGACTGCTTCTTACTATGGCAAGGACAACAAGTTCACTTCTTCAATGTGTCTATTAATATGATGATACTTTCGGCAATTTGCATGGTTTTCTTTGCAATTATGGGATACGGCGTTGGAATGATATGCAAGTCTGCAGCTGCCGGAACTCTATGGCTATTGATAGTTCAGTACGTTATCTGGATAACTATGATCGTATCATTTATTTGCAGTTCCATCTCTGAACTTACACATATTGCAATTATGTATGGAGGAAGTAATATCTTTGCCTCTTCCGCTTCTGTTACTAATTTCATTACTTCAGATCCTGCAATATCTCCTCTTTTAAACATTCTGCAATTCTTACCTTCAAACGCTGCAAATAATTTCTTGTCTGACGCAGAATTGCACACTAGTACCACGAATGCGTTTATACCAAACTTCATGATTTCGTTCATGTACATGCTTGTTTTGGCAGCTATTTTATACGGCATTGGACACGCTATAGAAAGAAGCAGGAACGTTATGAAATAGCTTGCGCTGTTCACTCAATTTGTGTTGTGCGAACACGTTTAATTAAACCCCATCCGTTCTTCGAATCATTATGAAACGAAATTGGATGGGGTTTACTTATTTTTTATTTAACTAGTTTTAGATCAAATATCGCGATGCTTTTCAAGCATGTATCCGATTGCATACATAACCACAGCCCAGGCTAGAACCACTAAACCGGACTGCCACCATTCAAAAGCAACATTTGCGCTTGATGAGAATCTTCCGTTAGAACTAGAAGAATCACCCAAGAACTGACTTACAGCTGTGCCAGGCAAAAGCTGAGTAAGAACTAAAGTCCACTTCGCAAAACCACTTGAAAGCACAATAATGCTAAGAACAGTAGGCAAAATCATTACGGCTCCAATAACGCACATAATTCCGCCAGCAGTTGACTTGCAGATCATGCCGAAACCGTACGCCATTGCTGCCACAACAACCATAATTACAGGAGATCCAAGGAACAGCGTAAGAGGTAATTGCCATGTTCTACTTCCAGACAAGCCTGAAATATTCTCACCCATAAATGCTAATTCTGCAGCAACTAGCGAAACTGCCATCGCAATAAGCTGCACCACAAAAACGTAGATTGCAACTGCAACAAACTTAGCAGTAAAGAACATACCCCTGCGTGGTACAGACGTAAGCGAAGCTTGAATTGAAGTTGTGGAATGCTCAGCTGTTATAGAAAGCACTGCAAAAATCGCAATAACAATCAAAGATATAGAAGCAAAACTAATAACTAAGCTGAAAATACCTTCTTGAGATGTAATAAGGCTGCTTTTATCGCTCGGCCCCATGGTGACTGCACCGCTTGATTTGCTACCAGCTGCACCCTCTTTAGTAAAGTCAACTTTAGATATTGCTTTTTGCACAATCGCGATTATAAAGCTGAAAACTGCAGGCAAAATAATGGCTAATGCCACGCACCACCAAGTGGATGCAAGCCCACGCAACTTAACCATCTCGGATTTAAGCGAGTGCATAAATGTAAGACGCAAGTGCTGAGAGTTCATACTTCTGCCGGTTTTGTAAGAGTTGCTTGTTTCTTGATCAACAGATTGATTAACAGATTGATTAATTTGCTCACTCATTTTGCGCTTCCTCCATCTGCATATTGCGTTCCAGTCGCAGCAGCAGCATTTGGCAATGCTTTTGTTGCGTACTGCTCTTGACCGTGCGTAAGAGCCAAATATGCTTCCTCAAGCGAGGCGTGCTCTTGATTTAGCTGGTAAACCATAATTTGATTATCTGCAATTTCCCGAGCAAGCTGATTAAGCTCACAACCTGTTATCTTAAAAAGCTCACCTTCCTGGACATCTTGTGGAGTTCTGCTATCTGGCAAAATCTTGCATTCCGGACGATTTTGAGTAAGCACAGACTTTAGTTTTTCGCCTTCAGGTGTCACTAAACGTATAGCATGTTGAGAATGCGCATTAACAAAATCTTGTACCGTCGTGCGCTCCAAAATTTCTCCATGCGCAATAATCACAAGATTATCTGCAGTAAGAGCAACTTCGCTCATTAAATGAGAACTAAGCAGTATTGCACGACCTTGACTTGCGTAATACTTGCATAATTCACGAACCCACTTAACGCCTTCTGGATCCAAACCGTTAACCGGTTCGTCAAGTATGAGATTATGCGGGTCTGCTAAAAGAGCTGCAGCGATTGAAAGACGCTGACCCATGCCAAGCGAGAACGAACCAGCCTTGCGTTTTTTTACACTAGTCAAACCAGTAATATCAATGACTTCATCAACACGTTTCTTTGATATTCCATGAGTTAAAGCCAGTGAATACAGGTGATTGTAAGCGGAACGACCCCTGTGAGCAGACTTTGCATCAAGAACTGCGCCAACTTCTGTCATTGGAGATACGATTTTTGCGTAAGGTCTTCCGTCAATAAGAGAAGTGCCACTATTTGCATGAATAAGATTTAATGCACAACGCATGGTGGTAGATTTACCAGCGCCGTTAGGACCCAAAAAGCCCGTGACTTTACCGTCTTCAGCGACAAAAGAAACGTCTTTAAGCACTGTTTTTGCGCCAAAACGCTTTGTAATATGTTGAAATTCTAACATAAATTAACAGTATCACAAATAAAAAAAAATAAACATCAAATATAAACGTTTATGAGTACAAGCTAATGCATTTTGATTAAGATTTTGATTAAGATTCAGCAGTTTGGTGCTGCATGTTGCGCAATCCACGCATGCATGGAAACAGCCGCAGCGGCTCCTGCATTTAGTGAGCGAACAGATCCGAATTGCGAAATATAAACAACATCGTCCGCCATTTCTAGTGCTTTTTTAGAAAGACCCGGACCTTCCGCACCAAAAAGCATAAGGCAACGTTTAGGGAACTTGTAGTTTTCCATAGCAACTGCGCCTGGAATAATATCTAGAGCTATAATGCGAGCGTTTTTAGCGTCTTGTTCCTTGATATTTGCAATTTTTTCGACTTCTTTATTGCCTTCTTCTTGCGCTTTAAGTAAAAGTTGATGCGCTTCTTCTGTTTCTCGTGCTATATTTTCGCGCCAATTAGTTACCAGAGTTTCAATAGTTGGGCAGCACTCAACGTATTGGTATAGCTCAGTCATTAACGAGCCTTTGCGATTCCATTTATGAGGCCCTACAATATACACTTTTTTCGCAGTAAACGCGTTTGCAGTGCGAACCATAGAGCCTATGTTGAAATCGTGAGTCCAATTTTCTACTGCTACTTCAAACTCATGACGACCTTTAGAATCGAGATCCGCTTTTATTGCTTCCACTTTCCAGTATCTGTAACGGTCTAGAACGTTACGCTGATCGCCTTCGTCTAGTAATTCAGTGCTAAACCGCGCATCGTAATTTGGCGATTCTGGATTATCTGGACGAGGCTCACCTGGGTGTTCTTCTTCCCACGGGCCAACTCCTATAGGTCGGAATTCTGGCTCATCGGAAGCTTTTGCAGCCAAAGTAATTGGATTCGGTTCGTGCATGTGTGAGTTTTACTCCACTTAAAGTATTAATTTGCGATTAATCTGGGCAAACTAATCTTGGCAGCCGTCAGTTGCGCAATCACCTGTGCAACCTGACTTGCAATGACCGCCACAGCAATCATCCTCACAGCATGGCTCAGTGCAACCGTCATGCTTGCAATCACCAGTGCACTCTACCTTGCAGTGACCGCCACAGCAG
The DNA here is from genome assembly GCF_050320365.1 of Gardnerella sp. 2492. NCBI lineage: Bacteria > Bacillati > Actinomycetota > Actinomycetes > Bifidobacteriales > Bifidobacteriaceae > Gardnerella > Gardnerella sp. 2492. Next base: position 888,259 of record NZ_CP186952.1, read on the forward strand.
TTGTCTTCACAGCAAGGCTCAGTGCAACCATCATGTTTGCAATCACCAGTGCATTTAACCTCACAATGACCACCACAGCAATGATCGTTGCAGCAATCTTCGTGTTCTGCATCTGCACGTAATTCTTCTTCACCGAAAGCTTGAACAAATGCCATTTTAGTATGCTCCTCACTTATTGGATTTACTAATTGAAGATGCCTCATGCCTTGTTCGTCGGCGTCAACACCACCAATTAATGCAACTATAGCAAGAATTTGCGCTCCTTGCTGCTTAACAATGCCAAAATCAAGACTTAATTCATTGCCGTGTCGTAAAGTCACAAGCGAAGAAGTTTGAATATACGACTTTTCAGAAAGCCAAGAGTCAAGCAACAATACTCGCTTGCCTTTAACTGACGGACCTTTTGTTGCAGGAAAAACAAAATCCATAACAAATCCATCGAGCGCAATTCCTTTACGTTCTGCAGCATGAATAAGCGCAAAAACCATCGGCACTGCAGCAGCAGTTAACGCACCAACAGCGTCAACATCGCGCTCTAACGAATACCCAGCTCGCTCAATTGCATCAAAAAGAACGTCACCAACCAGCTTAGAACCGCGCTGATTAAAAGTAACAGAAAACAGTTCGCTAAATGGTTTCGCACTCATATCCGCACAAAGCATGCGTTCAAGCTCAGCACGTTCTTCTTGCAATTCTGCCATTGTTACGCTCCTTAGCGTTTAAAGTTCTTCAATTTTTGATGCTTTAATGTTTTTATGCTTAACGATCTTCCACTGATACTTCCGGAGCACTCAGCTCTTTAACATCAGCTTTATCAGAATCTATAAGATCTATTGAAGCAATAACTTTACTTTGATCTAACTTCTGAAGTTTACGCGCCGTTACCAACACTCGCGACTCAAGCGAAGAAGCAAACTTATTGTAAGCTGCAACCGTTCTTGCCAAAGATACGCCAAGTTTTGAAGCATTTTCTCCAAGAACTGCAAAGCGATCGTACAATTCTCTAGATAAATCGAAAAGTTCTTTTGCATCATCTGTAAGACTTTGCTGCTGCCATGCGTACGCAACAGACTTAAGCACAGCCCACAAAGTAACTGGAGAAGTGAGAGCTACTTTTTGCGCAAAAGCATCATCCATAAGCGTTGGATCCGCTTCAAGAGCTGCCTGAAGCAACGCTTCGTTTGGAATAAATGCAACTACAAAATCTGGTGCTGTTTCAAAAGCCTGCCAATACGCTTTAGCTCCCAATACTCTAACGTGCTCTCGCAAAGCCTTAGCATGCGCTTTTAGAAGTTCACTCCTTCTAGCTAATTCTTCGTCACTTGCATTATCTGGTATTTCGCAAGCGCGCTGATAATCCGCATACGGAACTTTTGCATCAACTGGAATTGTTTTGCCTCCTGGCAGATGCACAACCATATCCGGTCTCTGCTGTTCGCCATTTACTCCCGTTACAACAACTTGCGTATCAAAATCAACATGCTCAAGCAAGCCTGCAGATTCCACAATATTCTTTAGCTGAGCCTCTCCCCAAGCTCCGCGAACCTTATTATTTCGCAATGCTGCAGAAAGCGAACTTGTTTCGCGGTCAAGCCTTGTTTGCTGCTCACTTAGGCCTTTAAGCTGAGTGCTTAGCACGCCCATTTCTTGCTTGCGGCCTTCTTCAATTTGCGAAACTTTATTCTTCAATGCTTCGAGATTGTCTTTTACTGGAGCAAGCGCTTCCAAGACTTTACCTTGCTCTTTCAAAGTTTTTTCACGATTTAATCGTTCGCGTTCTTCTCGCTCTGTGCGCAATTGCTCTTCACGATTCACTCGCAATTGTTCTGCTTGCTGCGCTTTTAACAGCTCCGTCTCAACAAATTTCAATCGCTCAGCGAGCTGCTCTGCTTGTGTGCGATATCGTATAGCCTGATTGCCATTTTCTTGCGCTTGAGCGCGCGCTTGCTCATACTGCGAGCGCAATTCGTTAAATTCGCGCTGGTTTACGCCATTAGCGCCTTGCGTTCCAGAGTTGTGCTTAACAATAGCCAGCACAACAATGGCGGTTATTACAACAGCAACCACCATTAAAACAAACATCACAATATTATCGAACATACGTTCTATTAAACACTATTGAGTTGACTTTTAAAACATAATTAAACACGTGCATTATCTAATACAAAAATAGCGTGCCATCTATTGGAAAATAATCCAATAAACAGCACGCTTTGTTTTATTTGACTACATTATTTGACTACATTGAAGAATGCAGCACTACGCAATCTTGAGAGTCACATGGTCGCTAGTATTCTCACAATCCGCAACTACGCGAGCACCATCATGCACCTTTCCAGAAAGCAGCAATCGCGCAAGCTGATCGCCAATTTCCGTTTGAACCAATCTACGCAACGGACGAGCGCCGTAAACTGGATCATAGCCATGCTCCGCAAGCCAAGCTCGAGCAGAATCGCTCACATCCAAGCTAATACGGCGATCACTCAAGCGTGCAGCCACTTGACGAACTTGAATATCCACAATTCCGCCAAGCTCTTCGTGGCTCAACGGATGGAACATAACAAGCTCATCCAAACGGTTGATGAACTCTGGCTTAAACTCAGCGTGAACAGCGTTCATAACAGCCTTGCGTTTAGCAGCATCGTCCAAGCCTTCTTGCACAAGGAATTGCGAGCCCAAGTTTGATGTCATAATCAAAATCGTATTCGTAAAATCAACCGTTCTACCTTGTCCGTCAGTCAAACGACCATCATCCAAAACCTGCAACAAAACGTCGAATACTTCTGGATGCGCCTTCTCAACTTCGTCAAAAAGCACTACAGAATACGGACGTCTACGCACGGCTTCAGTAAGCTGACCACCTTCCTCATAGCCAATGTAACCAGGAGCAGCACCGATAAGACGAGAAACAGAAGCCTTTTCCATGTACTCGCTCATATCAATGCGAACCATTGCACGCTCGTCGTCAAACAAGAAGTCGGCAAGAGCCTTCGCAAGCTCCGTCTTACCAACGCCAGTAGGACCCAAGAATAGGAACGAACCAGTCGGACGATTAGGGTCTGCAATTCCAGCACGGCTTCTGCGCACAGCATCCGCTATAGCCTGAATTGCTTCGCTTTGACCAACAACGCGCTTAGAAAGCTCCTTTTCCATGTTGAGCAGCTTCTCGTTTTCGCCTTGCATCAAGCGACCAACAGGAATACCAGTCCATTCACTAACGACTCCAGCAATAGAATCAGCATCAACCTGGTCTGGAACCATCGGCTCTTTTGCTTCACTCTTAGCATTAGCAGCTTGAGATTCTGCTTCTTCCAAAGCTTTTTGAATGCTTGGTATTTCGCCATACAAAATACGGCTTGCTTGTTCCAAGTTGCCTTCGCGCGTGAATTTGTCGGCTTCTACGCGCTTAGCGTCGAGTTGCGCGCGCAAATCACCGACTTTGTTGTGACCGGCCTTTTCTGCATCCCAACGCGCCTTCAAACCAGCAAGCTTTTCGCGCGAGTTTGCCAATTCTTCCTGCAACTTTTCTAAGCGTTCTTTAGCAGCAGCATCTTCCGCTTTCTTTAATTGCATTTCTTCCATTTCAAGACGCGTAACTTTGCGCTGCAATTCGTCAATCTCTTCTGGCTGAGAATCGAGCTCCATACGCAAGTGAGCAGCAGCTTCGTCAACCAAATCAATCGCCTTATCTGGAAGCTGCCTTCCGGTAATATAACGGTTCGAAAGCGTTGCTGCAGCTACGATTGCATCGTCACTAATAGTCACCTTATGGTGCGCTTCGTAACGTTGCTTAAGTCCACGCAAAATCGTCACTGTGTCTTCAACAGAAGGCTCACCAACGAACACTTGCTGGAATCTGCGCTCAAGCGCCGAATCCTTTTCAATATGCTCGCGATACTCGTTAAGCGTAGTTGCGCCAACCAAACGCAGCTCACCGCGCGCAAGCATTGGCTTAAGCATATTGCCAGCATCCATTGAACCTTCTGCAGAGCCTGCGCCAACAACAGTGTGAATCTCATCAATAAACGTAATAATTTGACCGTCTGATTGCTGAATTTCCTTCAACACTGCCTTTAAGCGTTCCTCAAACTCACCGCGATACTTCGAACCTGCAACCATCGAAGCCAAGTCGAGACTGATAAGACGCTTGTTCTGCAAAGTCGTAGGCACATCTCCGGCAACAATTCGCTGAGCCAAGCCTTCCACAACTGCCGTTTTACCAACGCCCGGCTCGCCAATTAGCACAGGATTATTCTTCGTGCGGCGAGAAAGAATCTGAATCACACGACGAATTTCCTGGTCTCGTCCAATCACTGGGTCAAGCTTTCCTTCACGAGCGCGCGCAGTCATATCAACAGAATACTTTTCAAGCGCTTTGTAGTTGCCTTCCGCGTCTGGGCTTGTAACTTTCGCCCCTCCGCGTACAGTTGGCACAGCCTTGCGCAACGCGTCTGCGGAAACGTTGTGCTTTTTGAAAATATCCGCAACAGCATTTGGCGCACTTGCAACCATGCCAACAAGCATATGTTCAGTGGAAACGTATTCGTCTCCCATTGCACGCATTTCTTTTTCTGCCTGGCTTAGCGCAGCCAAAAGCTGACGGCTTGCGTCTGGCTTAGTTGTAGTTGAGCCAGTAGATGAAGGCAATGCCACTAATGCATTACGAATTTCAGCACCAATTTGTTGCGCATCTGCACCAGCCTGCGCAATAAGCGCGCGAACGACGCCCTGCTCTTGGCGAAGTAAAGCATCCGCCAAATGCAAAGTGTCAACTTGCGCATTGCCAGCAGCCGCTGCACTTTGCACAGCATCACTTAATGCGTCTTGTGCTAAGGTTGTAAACTTTTGTTCCATATCTACCTCATTTCCACGAAAGCTCTAAAACACATTTCAGTTAAGTCAAATCACTGCAACTTTCACTGCAATTTTCACTGCAATTTCAAGCTTTTTGACAATACTTTCGAGTTCTAACGAGCTTTCACTTTCATGTATCTGATACGTATAACAGATTTTCTATAACTTTATTCCTAAAACTTGAGTGTACTAGACTCAAGTTTTGTTTTCAAGAATTTTTAATCGCAAATAATTTACGCAAATAATTTAATTAAGCAGCCAGCAAAGTTCGGTTAAGTAGTAAACAAGGTTTAATTAAGTAGCAAATATGTCGTAATCTTAAAAACATGAGAATTGCACGTTTTTCGTATAATGAAGTTCCGCAATACGCTTTCGTTCAAAAAGACGAAACCGACGGTAAAGATTATTTAGTAGCGCTTGAAGGGCATCCTTTAAGCCCGCAAGGAGTCAAGCCAACTGGTAAGCGTTACGCGTTGGACGCCGATGGTGTTCGCTTGCTTGTGCCTGTAATTCCTTCAAAAGTTTACGGATTGGCAAAAAATTACGATACGCGTTCTGACGACGAGCGCGCTACTTCTCCTGCGGCATCTTCGCATACTGCTGCAGATATGGTGATTTTTACAAAGCCGAGCACTTCTGTAATTGGCCCAGACGATCCGATTGTAATTCCTGCTTTCTCAAACGACATGAATTTTGAGCCAGAAGTGGCAGTCATCATTGGTAAAATCGCCAAAAATGTAACTGCAGATACCGCAATGAATTACGTATTTGGTTTTACGTGCGTAAACGACGTAACTTTACGAGATTGTGCAGGAAGCGACCCAATGTGGACGCGCGCAAAGGGTTTCGACACTTCTTGCCCACTTGGACCCTGGATTACAACCGAGCTAAATTGGCGCGATGCACATATTTCGTTTACTCTTAATGGCGAAAATGTACAGGAAGCTGACGGTACTACAGCTCGACTTATTCACAATATTCCTGAACAAATTGCTGCAATTTCAAGCTTCTCGACACTTCTTCCAGGAGATGTGATTTTGACAGGAACCCCATACCCAGCTGGAACTTTACGCGCCGGCGACGAGGCTATCGTACACGTAGATGGCATCGGTTCGTTGCACAATGTGATTGTGCATGCGTAACTAAAATCATCGATTTAACTTAAGACTACACAAATGCGCGTGGGCCAAAGATTGCCGAACCGATTCGAACCATCGTCGAACCTTCGGCAATCGCCCACGACAAATCGCCAGACATTCCCATCGAAAGCTCTAATTTTGCAGAGTATTGCACGAGTTGTTTACTTACAGAATCTCTAATTTCTCGCAATGCTGCAAAACCGCTTCTTACTATCTTTTCATCATCTACGCGCGCTCCAAGCGTCATAAATCCGCGCAAATTAAGCGCTGGCAGACTAGATATAGCGAGTGCTTCGTCAATCGCGCGTTCTGGTTCACACCCCGATTTTGTAGCTTCTCCCGAAACGTTCACTTCCAGCATAATGTCTACGCAAAGTCCCAAATTTTGCGCACGAGTAGATATTTTTTGCGCAAGCTCAATACTATCGACTGACTGAATTCCATTCGCAAGTGGCAAGACTTTGTTTATTTTATTGCTCTGCAGCTGGCCGATTAAGTAGAGCGGAATTTCGCCGTTTATTCCTATACTTAAATTCTCGCGAGCTGCTTGCGCGCGTAAAATTTCAGCTTTCGCAACAATTTCTTGCGGGCGATTTTCCCCAATTACTCGCACTCCAGCACGAAGCGCTGCCATAATTTCGCCAACATCTCGCGTTTTTGTTGCAGCTAGTAACGTAACAGATCCAGATTTGCGTCCGTAATGCGATTCGGCTTGAGCAATAGCGTCTTGTACGCTGTGTACACCGTCGGCAATTTGACGCGCGCGAATACAATCGACCTCAGTATTCGCTAAATCTTTTTGCGTCATATATGCCATTTATTGCCCCAATCTATCAAACCTAACTACATAGTTTAGTCGAGGAAGGGCACGGATTTGTCGGCTAGGTTTACGCGAACAGAATCCCACGGCGTGTCAAGGCTTTTAAATAACGCGAGTGCATCGGCAGCACTCATATCTACCGGCTTATTTTGCCCAGGCTTTCTGTATCCCAAAAGATACATACAGTAGCCAATCATGCGCTCGGCGCTCCAGCCAGATTCTCGAAGTGCACCAACGTCTAGTGAATGCTTACTTTTTGCAAGTCGCTCGCCTTGAGCGTTGTCAATCAGCGGCAAGTGCGCAAATTGCGGACGCACGTAATGCGTACCGTGAGCCGCAAAAAATCCAGATTTTTCAAGCAATTCACCAATCCAAATTTGAAGCGCAGCAGAGCGCAACAAATCACGGCCGCGCACAATATCATTTACTCCCGAAAGCACGTCGTCAACAACAACCGCAAGTTGATAAGAAAAAACGCCATCCGCGCGGCGAATCACCATGTCCCCCAAATCGCGATCAATATTAAAAGATTGCACACCAAAAATCGCGTCTTCAAAACTCACATTTGCTTGCGGCGAATCAGCCGACGGTACCGCAAGTCGCAAAGAATGTTGCTGATTATTTTGCAAACGCTTTTCGATTTGTGCCAAACCTTCCGCGTTTTTACGAAGATTTCTGCACGTACCTGGGTAGCGTATAAAACCATCGCCTTCTTGCGGAGCTGCGATTGCGCGAATATCGGAACGCGAGCAAAAACAAGGGTAGATTAACGAATTTCCGTCACTATCTTTCAAAAATTCTAGTGATTCAAGAGCTTCTTTGTAGATTGCCGTGCGCTCATGCTGATAAGTCGGCTCTCCTACCCAATCAAGGCCGGCCCACTTCAAATCTTCAATAACTCGCGCGCTGGCATCTTTCGGCATTCGCGCAATATCAAGATCTTCCAAGCGCAAAAGCATTTGGCCGCCTTGCGATTTTGCGGAAAGCCAAGCCGCAAGCATAGCAACCATGTTTCCAATATGCATGCGTCCGGATGGAGTCGGCGCAAAACGACCAATTGCAATAGTTGACTTAGAAAACATGATTTCGTCTTTCCTAATATCTTTCCTGATATCTTTCCTAATACCCTTCTTAATAAGCATAAACTTGCAAAATAAAAAGCGCGCAACGCATTCATACTAGCATTACGCGCTTCTTACAATCGCAATCAATCGTAATCAAAAGCAATCAAAAGCAAATGTTTTATACAAACAAGACCTTATACATAAGAACACCCAGGATTGCTCCAGCTGTAGGAGCAACAACTGGAATCCACGCTTCACCCCAACGAGAAGATCCCTTGTGTGGGATTGGCAAAATTGCGTGAAGCAAACGCGGCATAAGATCTCGAGCAGGATTCAAAGCAGGACCAGTTGGGCCGCCCATAGAAGTCACCAATCCCCAAACAACGAAGCCAACAACGATTGCGGCACCGGCCAAATTACCCTTACTCCATGGAGACTCAATGCAGCAAAGCGCAGTCAGAACAAGCACGAGTGTGCCGAAGAATTCGTTAAGGAAGTAGTTAAGCTTGTTGTTATATGCATCAGTAGTGCAGAAAGTGCCAAGAATAGCTCCCGGCTCCTCAGTTTCGTTGTAATGCGGCAAATAAGTTACGTACACAATAAGCTGACCAACCAACGCGCCCAAAAGCTGAGCTGCAATATAAGGCGCAACGTTTTGCCACTCAAACATTCCATTTGCAGCTTGCGCAATCGTCATAGCAGGATTGATATGCGCACCTGAAATCCCGCCGAACATTAGTACCGGGAACATTACGCCAAAACCATAACCCATTGCAATGTTGAGCCATCCGGCATGGTGTCCTTTAGTATTTTTTAATTCAACGTTTGCTACAGCACCGTTTCCAAAAATCATGAGAATAGCAGTGCCAATAAATTCTGCAGCCAACTTCGTCATAAACGAATATTGCATGGTCCTTCGATCCTTCTTACCTGTTTCAAACTCCGCACACGTAATCACTCGCCAAAATTTAACGACTCGTCGCTTAACAATCGTTCAACAACTCGCAATTGCGCTTAGCACAGCATGGAACACAATATATTCTCATTTTCAAAGAAGCTAAGAAAATGAATTCCAACGATTATTCTTTGATAGTTTCCACTATGAGAGCGACAGTCTGCACTAGCAGTAAAATCACCCCCCATATCAAAAGAGGCTCGTCACTTTGGCGAGCCTCTTGTCTACAAAAACAACTTCAGCGGTTTCATCTGCACAACATCCTCGTTGCAACGGTTAAAGTCTTAAGTATTCCGTCCAACGTCCACGGATTTCATATCCATACACTTCTGTGGGTTACCGCTAACTCTTTTTTGTTTTTGTACTTTTATTATCTCTGCTTTTTGCTTAATAGTAAAGCTCAAAATAGCCTTTGTTCACATATTGTCAATACTGTTCAATCGCACGCAAAAAATCACGTAACTTGCACTGTTTTGTGAACATGCAGCCACCGTATTGTGCACTTACGTTCATATGCAATAATCATCGGCGTGTCGCAGACTGATTTTGCGATCAGAAAAACACTACGCAAAGGCGACACTCATTCGCATACATCCCTTCTAACGCATACAATTACGGATTATGGTACAGATTTTTGACGCTCCCTCAAAGGCGATTCTGCGTGGTCAAATTGCAGAGCATATCGCCGAAGACGAAAAGGCAGAAAAACGTGAAGCTCGTGAGGGTGAGCTACCGTTGCCAAAAGATCGTTTCTTCGACCGTGAATTAAGCTGGTTGAAGTTCAATCGACGCGTGCTTGAGCTGGCTCAGAATACTGATTTACCACTTCTCGAACGCGCTAATTTTGCAGCTATTTTTGCGTCAAATCTCGACGAATTCTTTATGGTTCGAGTTGCAGGTTTAAAGCGCCGAATTGATTCCGGCATAGCAGTAACTGCAGCAAGCGGATTAAGTCCACGTCAACAGTTGCGAGCTATCAGCGAAGTTACGCATCGTCGCCAAGACGAACACGCACATTACGTAATCGACCATATTCTTCCTGAGCTTGCAAAACAGCGTATTGTTTTGCTCAGCTGGGATAAGCTTACAGAATCAGAAAAAGAACGTTTGTCTGATTACTATAAAAAGCAAGTATTTCCAGTTCTTACTCCTCTTGCAGTAGATCCTGCACACCCGTTCCCGTATATTTCCGGAAAGTCCATTAACTTGGCGGTTATCGTCGAAAATCCAAATTCCGGAAAGTCTCATTTTGCTCGCGTAAAAATTCCAGATAATTTGAATCGTCTTGTACCAGTTGACGATTTAACTGATGAGGAAGGTCGCGAAGAGCGTTACGGATTCATTACTATGGAAAAGTTGATTGCAGCACACTTGGAATCGCTTTTCCCAGGCATGATTATTAAAGAAGCGCGCTCATTCCGCGTTACACGTAACGAAGATATTGACGTTGAGGAAGACGATGCAGAGAATCTTCTGAACGCTATGGAAAAGGAACTTCTTCGTCGTCGTTTTGGACCGCCAATTCGTTTGGAAATTTCCGACGAAGCTAGCCCATTCTTATCGCAGCTTCTTGCTAATCAGTTGCGCGTAAGTCCTGAGGAAGTCTACCGTTTGCCTTCTCCACTTGATATGACGGTGCTATTCGAATTACAGGCACTCGATCGCCCAGATTTGAAGTATCGTCCGTTTATTCCTACTACTAACCGTCAAATTGCAGAAGTTGAGACTAGCCACGCGCAGGATATTTTCGCTTCGATTCGTGAGCATGATATTTTGCTTCATCATCCTTACGATTCGTTCTCTACTTCTGTACAAGCTTTCCTCGCTCAAGCCGCTGCAGATCCAAAAGTGCTTGCAATTAAGCAAACTTTGTATCGCACGTCTAGCAATTCGCCAATTATTGACGCTCTTGTTGACGCAGCTCACGCTGGCAAGCAGGTACTTGCGTTGGTTGAGATTAAGGCACGATTTGACGAGGACGCAAATATTGCTTGGGCTCGTAAACTCGAGCGCGCAGGCGTTCACGTTGTGTACGGCATTGTTGGTTTAAAGACTCACTGCAAGCTTTCTCTTGTGGTTCGTCAGGAAGCAGAAGGATTACGCCGCTACTGCCACGTTGGCACGGGTAATTACAATCCTAAGACTGCTCGTCTTTACACGGATTTGGGTTTGCTTACTTGCGATCCTGTAGTCGGTCAAGATTTGACTCGCCTGTTTAATCAGCTTTCTGGTTACGCTCCAAAGTCTAGTTTCCATCGTCTGCTTGTAGCTCCTCGCACAGTTCGAACTGGCATTATTGCTCGCATTCGTCGTGAGGAAGCTGCAGCTCTTGCTGGTAAGGAAGCGTGGATTAAGATTAAGGTTAATTCTGTCGTCGACGAGCAGACTATTGACGCATTGTATCGCGCATCTCAAGCTGGCGTGAAAATCGATATTGTTGAGCGTGGAATTTGCTCGCTTAAGCCTGGTATTGAAGGATTGAGTGAGAATATTCGCGTTCGTTCTATTCTTGGCCGATTCCTTGAGCACAGCCGCATTTATGCGTTTGCTAATTCTTGCGGCCCGCAGATTGGTGACGGTCCTGCAAGCGGTCCAGAAGTGTGGATTGGCTCGGCTGATTTGATGCACCGTAATCTTGATCGCCGCGTTGAAACTTTGGTTCGCATAAGTTCGCCAGATCAGATTGAAGCGTTGATTCAGTACATTGATTTGCAAATGGCTGATTCTACTGTCTCGTGGTGGATGGATGGCGATGGCACATACACGCTGCATTCTCGCGATAAGGAAGGCCGTCCTCTAGTTGACAGTCAAGCTTACTTAATTCGCACGCACACGCGTAAGCCTCGCGGTGCAAATTAAACGCAAGTAATTAAGTGACTAAGTAGTAATTAATAAATTAAAAACAAAAGCCAGAGTCAATAATATGATTCTGGCTTTTTGCATTCGATTTGCACATCATTTTTAATACCTTCATTATCTTCAACAAAAAGGTAACAACAATAAATTGACTTATCTCTACTTTTTTGTGTAAGCTTCGCGAAAACTTACAACCGCTGAGAGTGTTTAACGCGTGCAAGTGATAGCGTTGTTGCTGATAATAAGTGCACGGCGGCGGCTACATGCTGTGCGGGGGTCTGAAAGGAAAATTATGGTAACGGAGTTATTCCCAACCGCGCTGCGTGGGTACGACAAAGACAAGGTAAATGAAGCCTTTGCAAATTACGAGCGTACAATATCACGTTTGCGCGAACAAGTGCGTTCCAGCGACGAATCAATTCTACAATTACAAGCACAATTACAAGAAGAAAAGAACAATGTAAAACGTGCAAAAAGTGGCAACACATTCGCATCCCTCGGCGCGAACGCACAACAGCTTCTGGCATCTGCTGAACAAACCAGCGCGCAGTTGCTAGAACGAGCAAAACAAGATGCAGCATCAATCAAAAAGAGCGCACAAGCACAAGCAGGAACGCTGCTAAACAACGCAAAACTTGATGCAGAGCATCTACTACAAGAAGCACAAACAAAAGCAGATACAATGCTTTCAAGTGCCACAAAACAATCGCAACAAATGATGCAAGCAGCGCAAGAAGATTCAAAACGCTTGCGCGACACAACTGCAAAAGATATTGCAGCACAAAAAGATGCTGCAACACTGGCTCTAAATAATGCTCACGAAGAACATACAAAGCGCATGGCATCTGAGAAAGCAGAACAAGAGCGAGGAATCGCAGAGCTTAAATCAGAAGCAGCACAAAAAATTGCAGAACAGCGTTCAGCAGCAAACGAAGAAATCGCGCGCGCAAAAGCAGAAACTAATGATCAGATCGAATCAGCATTAGGAGAAGCAAATAAGAAGCTCGCCGACATGCGAGAGCACGCATCTAAGATGATGGCAGATGCACAGCGCAAAGCTGGAGAAATAACAGACGCTGCAGCAGCAAAAGCGCAGGAAATAGCCGACGAAGCGCAAGTTGAACGCACTCGAACATTAAGCCAAGTTAGTGCAGAAGTTGAGCAGATTCGAGCAGACATAGCTGCACAGCAGGAAGAAGCAACCAAGAAAGTAAACGCACTTCTATCTGGTCTTAAAGAGCGCGAAGCAGCTGCACAAGAAGAAGCTGACGCATTAGTAGCTCGAGCAAAAACTATTCATCAAGATGCTGATGATTATGCTGAACAAACACACAAGAATGCCGACGAACAAGCTGCAAAGATTGTGCGAAAAGCAATGCAAGATGCTACTGCACAGGTAGAAGAGCGTCGAGCTGCAGCTCAACAAGAATTAGACGGAATGACAGCACGATTAAGCCAATTACAGCATCGCGAAGCAACTATTACGCAACGAGTAACCGAATTAAGATCTTTGTTCGCAAACGCATTCTCTGGATTTGACTTCGGTGACGCAGCACAGCAGGAAGCTGGATCTAGTTCCGTCTCTGATGGTAGTGATGAAGATTCAGATGCTTATAATGCTGAAAGAGGCGCTAACGCATCAGAAATGAGCGAAAACGATGCTAAAAAAGCTCAGCGCGAAGTGCAGAAAGCACTAGCAGAAGAAGCATCCGGCAAAGGAAATAATAAAAGATAACTTTTGCAACTAAAATATCTTAACTAAATTCGAATAGTTAAATAGGTTTATTAAGATAGTTGAAGTTATAAGGCTAAAATTAGGAAAGGTAGTATAGTGGCTGAAATTTCTGCTTTAACTCCAGAAGCATTACAAAGCTTACGTGAAGATTTTGAAGCTAATCCATTAAATCGTCTAGCAATGAACGGCGTAACTGCTGCTGGCATTGATAAAGTTGCTCGCAACTATGATCGTGCTCGACTTTTACAGCGTCGTTTTTCAACGATTGTAGATAATGGCGATGCCACACATCAGGATCATTCTGGACGTTGCTGGCTGTTTAGCTCATTGAACGTTGCTCGCTTTGTTGCTAAAAAATCGCTTGGTTTGAAGGAATTTGAGTTTTCACAAAACTACGCAATGTACTATGACAAGATTGAACGCGTGAACTACTTTTTGAAGGATGTTGCTGCTCTCGTACGTGCAGGAGAACCTTCGGATTCTCGTCTTGTGCAGCATCTCCTGAAAGACGTTATGGGCGATGGCGGCCAGTGGACTATGGCAATGAACGTTTACAAAAAGTATGGTGCTGTGCCAAAAGATTTGTTCCCAGAAACCGCCTCATCTAAGGATACTGGAGACATGAATACTCAGCTTCGCGCTCTTTTACATACTGCTGTAGCGCATATGTACACTAACGCCGCTGAAATTGACGAAATTATTGCTGATACCACTGCTGCAGGCCACAGGATTTTGACTATTCACTTGGGCGAACCTCCAAAGAGTTTCGACTGGGAGTGGACTGATAAGGACGGAAAGTTCCATCGCGATGGCGAAATTACTCCAGTTGAGTTTTGGAAAAAGTACGTTACAGCTGGTTTAGAAGATTATGTTTGCTTAGTGGATGATCCTCGAGCAGAGCACCCAAAGGGCAAGAAGATTGCTATTGAGCACTTGGGTAATGTTGCTGGAGGTGACGCTACCGAATATCTGAACGTACCAAATCAGTTTATGAAGGATTGCGTGCGTAAGGTTCTTGTTGAGCAGGGTATTCCTGTATGGTTTGGAGCTGATTGCCATCCTATGATGGATCGCGAAAATGGCGCTTGGGCTACTGATTTGTTTGAGTATGGTCGCGTTTACGGCGTTGATTTTAACTTAAATAAGGAAGAGCGTGTACGTTTTGCTGATTCCGCTATGAACCATGCAATGGCTTTTGCTGGTGTAGATGTTGCTGAAGATGGTACTACTACTCGCCGTTGGCGCGTAGAGAACTCTTGGGGCTCCGATATTGCCGATAAGGGTTACTTCACAATGAGCGACGATTGGTTTACTGAGTATGTGTATGAGGTTGCGGTACCTAAGGCGCTTTTGCCAGAGGAATATAAGAAAGCACTGGAAGAACCAGCAATTGTTTTGCCGGCGTGGGACCCAATGGGCGCACTCGCTTAGGCTAATTTCACAGGGAAATTAGCCTACTCGAGTGCGCCGCGCTCACTATTGTGAAAAGCACGGTGTGCTTTTCGCGTGAGCGCGGCGGTGTTCTCGTCTTTATCTTAAGACGAGAACACCGGCCACATTAAGTTGGGTGGATTCTCTGCGCGAGTTCGGTCGTTTGTGCCGCCAAATGGCACAAACGGACCACACCAAGTTAGGTTATACTTCCAACGCAAGCGCGGCGGTGCGCGGTTTGTTTTATAGGATGGTGAACAAATGTCTTCTACGGCTGAGCAGCGTACTTCTCGCGCGGTAAAGAAGGAGGTTGAGGAGGGGCGCAACCCTCTTAACTCTGCGAAGTTCCAGCGCTGGGAAGACCAGGTTGGTGTAGATCGCATTATCAACCGCCGCGTGCTTGAGCTTGAGCCACTTCCAACTCCTGCTCAGGTGCTTGGCGAGTTGCCGTTGTCGCCGTATGCGCAGGATATTGTTGCTGAGTCTCGCGATGAAATACGCAGTTGCTTAAACGGCGAAGATGATCGCCTTTTAGTAATCGTAGGTCCTTGTTCTGTGCACGATCCGAAAGCTGCTTTAGATTACGCCTCTCGGCTCTCAGAACTTCGCAAAAAACTCGAAGGTGAGCTTTTGATTGTTATGCGCGTGTATTTTGAAAAACCACGCACAACAGTTGGTTGGAAGGGATTGATTAACGATCCTGATATTGATGGCACTCATGATATTCACAAAGGTTTACTTCTCGCTCGTCGCACACTTCTTGGCGTGTTAGATACTGGCTTGGCTGCTGCAACCGAGTTTTTAGAGCCTACTAGCCCTCAGTTTATTGCGGATGCTGTTAGCTGGGGAGCAATTGGCGCACGTAATACTGAGTCTCAGATTCATCGTCAGCTTGCTAGCGGTCTTTCTATGCCAGTCGGTTTTAAAAACGCGACTGACGGTTCTGTTACTGCCGCAGTAAACGGTTGTTTGGCCGCAAGCCAGCATCATACTTTCTTTGGAATTGACCATCTTGGACGTGCGTGCGCAGTTCAAACTCTTGGCAATCCTGACTGTCACGTGGTACTCCGCGGTTCAAGCAGCGGCCCAAATTATGATGCAGCTTCTGTTGCTGCTGCTGTAGCTTCAGTACGTTTACATCTTGGAACTAACTGTATGGCATCTAATGGTGTTGTAGTTGACTGCTCACACGGAAATTCAGGTAAAAATGAGTTCCGCCAGGCACAAGTTGTTAGGGAAATTGCAGATCGTATCGCTTCTGGCGAAAGTGATATAACTGGCGTAATGATGGAAAGCTTTTTGCAAGGCGGCAATCAAGATCCTGCTCCTCTTAGCGAGCTTGAGTACGGAAAGTCGATTACGGATCGATGCATTTCTTGGGAAGATACTGCCGATTTGCTAAAAACTTTAGCTAAATCTGTAGCTGCGAGACGTAATTGTATTTAACGTAATTCGCGAAAGTTACGTAATTCGCGTGACTTTCGTAACTTTATGCAAACTTCGGAAAATTTATTTACATCAAATTAAAAAGTATCCGAAAAATATGCGAAAAGTAATTAGATAATAATTAATAATTAATAATTAATAATTAAAGGGGATGATAGTAATGTCAGAAATTTCACGAGTTGCCATTATTGGCGCTATGGAAGAAGAAGTTGCACATATTGCTAGCGCGCTTGAAAACGTGACTCACGATAAGTCTGCAAGTCTTGACGTATCCTGTGGAACTCTTGACTCGGTAAATGGTAACAAAATCGAAGTTGCCGCAACAGTTGGTGGCATGGGCTTGGTTAACGCGGCCGCAACAGTACAGTATTTAATTGACAAATACAATCCGCAAGCTGTAATTTTCTCTGGTATTGCAGGAAATCTTAACAAAAATCTACATATTAACGATATAGTGTTAGGTAAAACTTTAAGATATTTAGATACAGATATGCGTTTAATCGGTCAGTGGAAGCCGTTTACTAATGAGTTTCATTCCGATGAGAATTTGCTAAAAGTAGCAAGCGAAGCGCTTAATAAAATGGGCATTGCGCATATTGAAGGAACTATCGCATCTGGAGGATATTTTGTAGATACTCCTGAAAAAGTTGCGGAAGTAATTGAACAAACTCATGCAGATGCAGTAGAGATGGAAGGCGCAGCAGTTTTGCACGTAGCTGCACGAAACGATATTCCAGCGCTGGTAGTTCGCGCTATGAGCGATAATGCTGACACTGAATACGAAACTTTCCACACATTTGACATTTCAGAATATGCCGACACTGCTGCAAAAATGACTATTAATATTGTGCGAAATTTATGATATTTTCGGTATAATTTGTGACATTTCGACACGCTGAGGATGTCGCCGACTTACTTCGCACGCAAGTCGCATCAAATATAGCGCCAAATACCGCCATTTTTGGTACCCGCTTTATTTTTGCCGGTGAGGTTTAACCCACCTATTTATGATGATTGCGTTAATAAAAAAAGATAGGAATTAAATAAGAAAATGCGCCCAATTCGCAAATACGGCTATAGGAACGCGAAAATGTGGTGGGGCGCAAGGCAATTCTTCGCGAAAGGAAAGAAGAATATGCGCAAAAATAAAATAATGTCTAATGCAAATAATCATAATATTCGTATTGCCGCCGCGGTTATCACTGCGGTTTCTTTGTGCGCAAGTATGGCGGCTTGCGGAGATAATACTCCAGCAGGCGCATCGCACGATTCTTCTAGCGCTTCAGGCGCGCGTATTTCTGGCAATTTCCAAGGTTCCGGCGCATCCTCTCAGCAAGTTGCTGTAGAAGCATGGATAGCAGGATTCCAAACAAAAAATAGCGGCGCAAAAATCGCATATAACCCTACCGGTTCCGGAGCTGGAATTACAACCTTCCTAACAGGCGCAACAGCATGGGCCGGATCAGATAAATCTTTAAGCGATGACGAAATTTCACAGTCTAAAAAAGTATGCGCAAACAACACATCTGCTTTTGATGTACCAGTTTACGTTTCACCAATAGCTGTTGTTTTCAACCTTAAAGGCGTATCGGATGCTGGTCAACACATCAACATGGACGCTTCCACGATTGCGAAAATCTTCGACGGAAAGATTACGCGCTGGAACGACGACGCTATAAAGAAACAAAATCCTAAATTAAAACTTCCAGATACTTTGATTACAGTCGTGCACCGTTCAGATAAATCAGGCACTACACAGAACTTCCTTAGCTATCTGAAAGATGTGTCTCCAGAAGATTGGAAGTATGATCTTTCAGAGAATTGGCCAAATAGTGTTGGTCAAGGCGCTAAAGGCACTTCAGGCGTTGTTTCTACTATTCGCATGGCAGATGGCGCTATAGGCTATGCTGATTTCTCGCAGGTTGGCAAGTTAGGTACGGTTGCCGTAAAAGTTGGAGACTCATACAATGAGATTTCCGCAAAAGGCGGCACAAAAACTTTAGAAGATTCTGAAATAGATTCAGCTGCTACAGAAAAGTCAAATCACCGCGTGGTAGTCAAAATAAATCACGCAACGCAAATTAAAGGCGCGTATCCTATTGTGCTAGTTTCGTACGATATTGTTTGCCCAGCGTATAAAGATGCTGCAACAGCAAATTTTGTAAAGTCATGGCTTAGTTACGTTGTAAGTGGAGAAGGTCAGGGCGCGGCTTCCAACGCTGCAGGAACTGCTCCTCTTCCGTACGATATGATTAATGAAATTAAAAAATCTATTAGTGCAATAAAAACTAAGTAAATAGAATAGATATAAATCAGCGCAATACCTGTAATTTGATAACATAAAAATACGTATCAAAGGAGCATGAGTGAGTCCCAGCAAGCGAACAGCAGTAGCTGCAGGCACACAGCCTACTAAAGTTAGAGGGCATGTAGCGGATCGCGTTTTCAAAAACGCTGCCGCAGCCTGCGGAATGATAATTCTGCTAGTACTAACAGCAGTAGCAGTATTTCTGCTGTTTCGCGCATGGCCACTTATTGGCGGAAACAAAGATCAAGTAAGCAAAGTATTTTCCGACTTTACAGGCGGAAAAGCACATGATTTTTGGGGGTACGTTATTCCTCTCGTGTTTGGAACTGTACTTATATCTGCCTTGGCGCTCGCTGTTGCGTTTTTTGTAGCTATTGGTATTGCGCTGTTTATATCTCATTATGCTCCGAAAAAAATAGTTCCATTGCTAAGTGGTGTAGTTGATTTGCTCGCAGCAATTCCTTCTGTAATATACGGTTTATGGGGTGGTCTTGTACTTGTGCCAGCTGTATATCCGCTTTGGGAATGGGTTTCTAGAGTTTTTGGATGGATACCTATTTTTGCCGGACCTGTAGCTATGCCTTCTAGATCTTCTGCATCTGTGAGTCTTGTATTAGCAATTATGATTTTGCCAATTATTACTTCTATTGCTAGGGATATTTTCCAGCAAACTCCGCGATTGCAGCAAGAAGGTGCTTTGGCTCTCGGAGCTACAAAATGGGAGATGATTAAGCTTGCTGTCCTTCCATTTGCGAAATCTGGAATAGTTTCTGCTTCTATGCTTGGTTTAGGACGTGCGCTTGGAGAAACAATGGCAGTTTTGATGATTCTTTCTCCTGGTTTTACTTTCAAATTTAATATTTTGCAGGCTTCACAAAATCAAACTATTGCTGCGAATATTGCCGCACAGTATCCTGAAGCGAATGGTTTAGGCGTTAGTGCGCTTATAGCTACCGGATTAGTACTCTTTGTAATTTCCTTTGCAGTGAACCTGATTGCACGCAAAATTACAGATAAGGTTGGTGCGTGATGCTAAATCAAAATCACCAACTCGCTAATACTGTAGATACAGAAACCTCAAAAACTACTGCAACTACAAAAACTGCTCCAGTAATTGATTTTAATAAATTCCGACCAACGCGATCCTCGATTGCTGCACGAAAACGTAAGGATATGCTTATGCGAACGCTTATTTTCCTTTCGTTTGTTGTTGCTCTTATACCTTTAGTTTCTCTGCTTCTAACTACTATTTTTAATGGTTTAAAGCGTTTTAATTTTGATTTTTTGACGCATAATATGACGTACGTAATCGGCGGAAACGCTACAGTTAGCGGCGGTTACGGCGGTATTTTGCACGCTATTATTGGAACTCTTGAGATCACTTTTGGCTCTATGCTGATTTCAATTCCAGTTGGCGTTATGTGCGCAGTTTATCTTATAGAGTATGCACGTGGAAGTAGGATTGCGCGCATTATCAATCTTCTTGTTGATGTTATGAGCGGCATTCCTTCTATTGTTGCCGGACTTTTTGCATTCTCAAGTTTTACTATCATCTGTGGTCCTGGAACTATTAATGGTTTTGAAGGTTCGGTTGCTCTTTCGCTGCTAATGTTGCCAACTGTTGTGAAATCTTCGCAAGAAATGCTAAAAATTGTTCCTAACGATTTAAGAGAAGCTGCTTTAGCTTTAGGCGTAACTAAGCAGCGTATGATTACGAAAATAGTTTTACGAACTGCTTTACCTGGTATAGTTTCCGGCTGTATTTTGGCAGTTGCTCGCGTTATTGGTGAAACTGCTCCTCTGCTTATGGCTGCAGGTTTCATTTCGTCTACTAATTTCAATCTTTTTGACGGTCAGATGACGACTTTGCCGGTTTATGTCTATCAGGAATATTCAAAACTTTCGGCAAATTGCCCAGCTAATGCTCCTGCTTCTTGCGTAACGTCAATCCCAATGGAACGCGCGTGGGCCGCGGCATTAACGTTGATTATTATCGTTCTTTTGCTGAATATTATCGGCAGGATTGTGGCTCGAGTGTGCTCTGTAAAAACGAAGTAAGCCTGAAAGCATGAGTCAAAATACAATGCGAATTGGATTAGAAAGTGAGTTTGTGAAATGGGTCAACGCATAGACGTAAAACATTTGAATATTTACTACGGTGATTTTCTTGCAGTAGAAGACGTGAATATTAATATTGAGCCGAATAAGGTTACAGCTTTTATCGGCCCTTCCGGATGCGGAAAATCAACAGTTTTGCGAACTCTTGATCGAATGCATGAGATTACGCCGGGCGCGCGAGTAGAAGGACAAGTTCTTCTTGAAGGCCGCGATTTGTACGGCAAAGATGTGGATCCTGTGGCTGTCCGCCGCGATGTTGGAATGGTTTTCCAGCGTCCAAATCCTTTCCCAACAATGTCTATTCGCGAAAATGTGCTTGCGGGAGTTCGCTTGAATAATCGTCGTATAGCAAAATCGGATGCTGACGATTTAGTTGAGTGGGCTTTGCGAGGCGCGAACTTGTGGAATGAGGTTAAGGATCGTTTGGATAAGCCTGGAATTGGTCTTTCTGGCGGTCAGCAGCAGCGACTTTGCATTGCTAGAGCTGTAGCTGTGCATCCGCAAGTTTTACTTATGGATGAACCTTGCTCGGCACTTGATCCTATTTCTACGTTGGCTGTAGAAGATTTGATTAACGAGCTTAAAAACGATTACACGATTGTGATTGTGACTCACAACATGCAGCAGGCTGCGCGCGTTGCTGATTATACTGCCTTCTTTAATTTGAAGGCTGTCGGGAAACCAGGTCATCTGGAATATTTCGCAGATACGACTACCATGTTCAACAATCCGCACAACGCTGAAGCTGAGCGTTATATTTCCGGCCGTTTTGGCTGAGTTTTAAGCTGAGTTTTCAGCTGTGCTTTCAGCTATTTTGCTGAATTTTTAAAAATTTTGCCTTGGTGCGTTGGTCAGTACGTGCGCGTAAGGTCAGACCTGTTCGGTTGTTCAGAGCCTTTGTGAATTTCATGTTTTTCATGACAATTCACAATGCCTTTTCTTGCCGACGAGTCGCAGTAACCTCTGCGTGAATGCCCAAATGTAATTGCGTGCGCGATTGCTCAAGTGCTTTCGCTACGCTTTTTCTGGTCTTTTGCGCTTGTAAACCAAGGAACCGAGAGTTTATGGAAAAGTTCTTCCATCTCAAAGAAAACGGCACGAATGTATCAACGGAGATCACTGCAGGTCTCACTACATTCTTCGCAATGTCGTACATTATCATCGTAAATCCAAAAGTATTAAGCGAAACTGGTATGCCATGGGGCGGCGTGTTCTTAGCAACAATTATTGCCGCTATTATTGGCACGCTTGTTATGGGCTTGTTTGCTAATGTGCCTTATGCTCAGGCTGCTGGTATGGGCTTAAATGCATTCTTTACGTTCACAGTCGTAAAAGGCTTAGGCTTTAGCTGGCAACATGCAATGTGCATGGTGTTCTTATGCGGTTTAATTAACATTATTATTACCGTTACTAAAATTCGTAAAATGATTATTCGTGCCATCCCGACTTCGTTACAACACGCAATCGGCGGTGGCATTGGTTTATTCGTGGCTTATGTTGGCATGGTGAACGTTGATTTGATTAAGTTCACTCCAAAGGATGATAAAGCTGCAAAAATTGCGTCTCATTTTGGTGCAACTCCTGCAATTCCGGGTCTTGCTGTTTTAAAGAACCCAGTATTGTGGTTGTTCCTCATTGGATTGCTTTTGGCAATCGTTCTTACTGTGTTGAATGTTCGTGGATCTTTGCTTATTTCCATTGTTGTTACCGCATTAATCGGTATTCCAATGGGACTTACAACCATGAACAACTCTGTTTCAGTTTCAGAAGCTTTTAATAATTTGCCAACTACTTTCTGCGCAATATTTGACAACGAAGGCTTCCCAACGCTGTTTGCAGACCCTTCGCGCGTTCCGCTTGTTTTGATAACGATTTTTGCATTCTCAATGTCTGATACTTTCGACACTTTGGGTACTTTCATTGGAACTGGTCGTCGTACTGGTATCTTCTCTGAGGCTGACGAAAAGGCTTTGGAAAACGGTTCTGGATTTAGCTCCAAGATGGATCGTGCTTTGTTTGCTGATTCCATCGCAACTTCCGTTGGCGCTATTTTCGGTACTTCCAACACCACCACTTATGTAGAGTCTGCTGCAGGTATTGGTGCTGGCGGTCGTACTGGTTTGACTTCTGTAGTTGTGTCTATTTGCTTCGCGCTTTCGATAGTGCTTGCCCCTGTAGTTTCAGCTGTTCCTGCCGCTGCAACTGCCGGCGTGCTTGTGGTTGTTGGATGCATGATGGCGAGCTCTTTGAAGGAAATTGCTTGGGATGATATTACTGAGGCAATTCCTGCATTCTTCGCTGCAGTGTTCATGGCGTTCTCTTACAACATTTCTTATGGTATTGCCACTGGCTTTATCATGTACTGCTTAGTGATGACTTGCAAGAAGCGTGCTAAAGAAGTTCATCCAATGCTTTGGATTGTTTCTTTGCTGTTCTTACTTGATTTTGTTGCTAATGCTGTGCTGTAAATGTGCATTTAATAAGCAGTGAGCTTGTGAAACAAAAATATAAAAACAAAAATTAAAAATTAGAGGGTGTGTAAATTACATACCCTCTTTTTATTTTTTTATTTTCATAGTATTTTTCTTGACATTGTCTTAAATACATATTAAACTATCCCAACGTAAACCACAGACCGTTGGTGGAATTGAAAAATTCCTGAAATTGATTTGTCAGGCCAGCACAGGTTGAGCGATGATTTGCAAAATGTTTGTTGTAAATCAAAAATTTAAGCACGCTTTAGTGCTTCTTATGTTGCTCTGCCAGTGCGCAGGGCTTTTTTGTTGCCCTGTTTAAATTAAGCTTGATGTGTTTCTTTCAAATCGACGGCCAATTTAGGAAGGAACGCCATGAAGAGGCCCGAAAAGGAAGCGGTAGTTGCCGAACTTACGGAACTGTTCCGTAATGCTGACGCTGTCTACCTTACCGAGTACCGCGGGCTTACCGTTCCGCAGATTTCCGCTCTGCGTGAAAAGCTAGGCCGCGATACTTCCTATTCTGTGGCGAAGAACACGCTTGCTCGTATTGCTGCTAAAGAAGCGGGCATTGAAGGTCTTGACGAACTTCTCGCCGGTCCAACTGCTATCACCTTTGTTAAGGGTGATTTCATTGAGACTGCTAAGACCTTGCGTGATTTTGCCAAAGAGAATAAAGCCCTCGTCGTTAAGGGCGGTTTCGCAGATGGAACCGTTTACGATGCCGAAGGTACAAAGCAGCTCGCCGACTTGAAGTCGCGTCCACAGTTGCTTTCCGAAATGGCCGGCGCGCTCAAGGGCACCATGTCCAAGGCCGCCTACCTGTTCAACGCTCTGCCAACCAAGGCTGTGCGTACTATCGACGCTTTGCGCGAGAAGCAGGAAAAGGCCGCTTGATTCCCTTGCAGCTTGCTGCATGAGACCAACCAATAATAAAAATTTTATGGTCGTAAGGCACAAGGTGTGCCTGGCCAAGTAAGAAAGGAAGCCAATTATGGCTAAGCTCACTAGTGAAGAGCTTCTCGAAGCTTTTGGTGAAATGACCCTCGTTGAGCTCTCTGAGTTCGTCAAGGCCTTCGAAGAGAAGTTTGACGTTGAAGCTGCTGCTCCTGTTGCTGCTGTTGCTGCTGCTCCAGCTGCTGCCGGTGCTGCTGAAGAAGAGAAGGACGAGTTCGATGTCGTCCTCGCTTCCGTTGGCGATAAGAAGATTGCAGTCATCAAGGCTGTCCGCGCTTTGACCAACCTCGGTTTGGCTGAAGCTAAGGCTCTCGTTGACGGCGCTCCAAAGGCCGTTCTTGAGAAGGCTAAGAAGGAAGATGCCGACAAGGCTAAGGCTGCCCTCGAAGAGGCTGGCGCAACTGTTGAACTCAAGTAGTTTTTGCTTGAAACAGTTCTTTATGCTCTGTATGTAATTTAGTGTTACAAGAGCAAAGGCGGTAGAATTTTCTACCGCCTTTTTTGTAAATTAACTCAGCTAAACTCTTTTACTACAGTTTTATTTTTCACTGTTCCAAAAGATCGTTTAAATAAGCTTGCGCGTCTAAAGCAGCACGGCAACCCATTCCAGCTGCAGAAATAGCCTGCCTGTATACACTATCAACAACGTCTCCTGCGGCAAAAACGCCTTTAACAGAAGTTAATGTAGAAGACCCATCTACTGCTATTGTTCCATCTTGATTAAGTTTTAAAGCGCCATTTAAGAAACCAGTAGCAGGAGTGTGTCCAATAGCTACGAACAATCCTTTAGATTCAATTTCTTTAGTTTCTCCAGTAATCACATTTTTTACAGTAAGAGAAGTAGCTTCTTGTTCATTTCCGTTAACTGACTCTACAACGCTATTTAGTAAGAAATCGAGTTTTTTATTTTCGCGCGCTCTATCAACCATAATTTTAGAAGCGCGGAAAGAATCTCTTCTGTGTATAAGTGTCACTGAAGAACCAAAACGAGTAAGGAACAAAGCTTCTTCGAAAGCAGAATCTCCTCCGCCGACTACGGTAATAGGTTGATCTTTAAAGAAGAAACCATCGCAAGTAGCACAGTAAGATACTCCCCGTCCAGAATACTCCTGTTCTCCAGGCACGCCCAATTTACGCACTAGCGAGCCCGTAGAGACAATAACAGCGTAAGAGCTATAAGTTACACCTTCCGATACTGTTACTCGCTTTAAATCGTTATTAAAATTCACTGAAGTTACATCATCGTACACGATTTGTGCACCAAATTTTTCAGCTTGCTTCTGCATAGAATCCATTAAGTCTGGACCTAATACACCATCTGGAAACCCAGGATAATTCTCCACTTCTGTAGTGTTAACAAGCTGCCCTCCAGGAGTTAAAGCTCCTGCAATAACAAGCGGATTGTATCCTGCACGACCAAGATAAATTGCGGCCGTATATCCAGCAGGCCCGGAACCAATAATAATTACGTTATGCTGATTTTCCATACAATTCTCCTGCAAAATTTTGCACACACCAAACTAGTACATTTTCACAGAATTAATGTAAAAACTGTGATTTGGCATACTGCCCTTAGGAATCCAAAGCATGAAGTCTTGAGACTTAACAATCTTACTAAGCTTAACGTCTGTAGTTCCACTTTCATCAAAAGTAAACTCTGCAACCTGCTCACCTTGCGTAGGATCATTTTTAGTATTCGCAAGCAAATAAGCGTGTCCTCCAGAAGAGCGTATAGAAATAACAAAACGGTAAACTTCCTGCGGCTCAGTCAAATGCATGTAGTATCCATAGCCCGGCTGCTTAGCAGGATATGTAAGGAACTGCCTACGATCAATCGTGTATGGAGTATTATTTTCAGGCATTTTTGGCTCAAGCATAGGCTTAACTTGCTTAGAATTCTTATTATGCGAGCCATGATTATTAGCAGTCTTTTCTTTAGGAAGCACACCACGACTACCAAACGGAACACTTTGAATATCGGTGTTCCAAGGACTATTTACTCCTAAGCTAGAAGGATTTTCATGAATAAATAGGCTGTTAATTGCAAGCAGTAAGCATGCTATAAGAAGCAAAACTACAACTCCAATAGCAATAACTTTTGTAGAAAAACAGCCAAAAATCTTAGCATCTGCAATATCGTCAGGATTATTCGAGTTATTTTTATTAGGTCGAGTCGTATCCTTGCGTTTTTGCGGTCGGAAGCTTGGCGGAAGTGAAGCTGCATCCGAAGAAGCACCATCTTGACTTTCTTCTTCCAACTGTTCTTCACGAAGCGCTCTAGCAGATTCCTCCCCAGGAGCAACAAATCTACCATTAGCATCTACTACAGGAACTCGTCCTGTAGATTCAGCTTCAAAAGTAAGGTTTTGTGGACGAGACATAAGCTCAGTGTGCTTAGTATTCTCTTTCAACAAATGTTGGAAGTCGAAACTTTGAGCGTCAATATCCACATCATTATTGGATTGAGAATTAGTTTGCGCATCTACAGAAATCTGCTGACTGCGATTATCAGCGTTGCGAGACGTAGCTGGGAAACGAGTATAAGTTGAAGGAAGAGTAGGGAAAATCGAATCGTCCGCATCAAGCTCAGTCGGAGCAAGAATATTAGCCATCTCCGCTGCAGCAATATCGTGGAAATCAAAATCTGTAGTAGTTCCAGTTTCGCTATCTGCATTAGAATTATTTTTTTGATCCGCGCCCGCGTTGCGCTTAAGCAAAGATCCGATAGTTCTTCCGGCATTTTTAATACCAGCTCCAGCAGCTGCGAACCCGGTACCGATTTTACCTGCACCTGCGCCACGCACACTAGCATCAGAAAGAGACGCAAGAGAAGACATATTCTTCAATCTGTCGTTAGCTTTTTCATTCTCCTGTTGCGTAAATTTTGCCTCAAGCTTTTCTTCGTCTTGCGCCAAATCATCAGGGAAAGGAAGCAAAACGTCATCTTCTGCATTATGCAACTTAACTAAACTAACAGAAGGTTCAGCAGCATCACGCGCAATAAGAATATCTTGATCTGTAAGTTTTTTAAGAGGAGTGCATGTTCCAAGCAAAGCAGAAAGCTCCGCTATAGAAGCCATAGGAATCACATTATTGGATTTATTACTTCCAGCAACAGCAAGCCCTCTTTTACAAATCATCCTAAACTCTGAAGGTGCAGAATGTGGAATAAGCGAAAGATCATAAGAAGTGCATTTTCTAGAAGGCGTCCTAGTGAGCAGAGAGTATAAAAGTGCAGAAAGCTGACGAGTAGCAATATTCTCAATACTTTGAGCAGGAATCTTATCTTCGCTGTTAGAAATATTAGTGACATCCTCAAGCATAGGGCTAATAGAAGTATCCGCAATTTCTACACCATTACTGGTTAAACGAACAACATCAGTAGAAATCGCGTGATGAGTCATGCCATTAAGAAGTAGTTTGCTAAGAGCACTTGCAGTTTCGCCAACAATAGTTCGAATAGCCTCATAGCTCAATGGAGTTGGTTTACCTGCTCTAGAAATATACTCTGTAAGACTCATGCCGTCATCTAATGCTGTAAGAAGAATAGCAACATTATCTTGATGATGAAGCTGCAAAACTTGCGTAAATCTGCGGTTTCTAGAAAGAGCCAGCATGGATGACAAAGAGTTTATTTCAGGCAAGAAACGCGTGTCTCGTATAATAAACAGCTGGCAATCGTGAGTTAGTACGCGATCGCTTGCTTTCCACACTTGCAGTCCCGCTTCGCTGCGTATTTGCGATACTAAAGCGTACCTGTTAAGTACGATGTCACCCAACCGCGGTTCCATGTGTTCCTCATCTTCCTGAGTGCATTGCGATGCGCAAACGCGCACATTAAAACACTTCTATTCTACCGTTTACACTTCGCAATAGCGTAAACCTTATAGTATTTAATTTATATTCAGTCAACCTTGTGAGAGCGAACCGTTCGAGGCTTGCGCTCAACTTTCTCTTCTTGCGATTCTTCTCGTTCAGTATCATAACGGTTAATAAAACGTGCCATAGGCATTAATACCGGGAATCTTTTAGCGAGTTTTCGCAATACTGGAGCTTGCATAGAAATAACTTCTTGCGTACGCAACAGTAACATAACACTTATATACACTACTGCGATAATTATTGTCATTATTGCGCACAATCCTAAAGCTCTAAACCAACGAACCATACCGTGAAGTTTTGGAGATGACAAATCAATCCACGAGGTAATAGGATTTTGCACGATCATGCATACGACAATAGTTACTACCGAAGCAATAGCGATCTTTATATGAGTTAATATCATGCGCTTATCGTCAAGATCCTGGCGGAATCGTCTACGCAACATCAACACAAGTGACGGGAATGTAAGAATATAACTTACTGAAACTGTAGCTCCTAGAGCAGTAACCCAGTATATTGGAGGCAAGAAATTAACGCAAGACAGTAACGATACAAGCTGAACAGCTAACTGAACAGAAGTAAAAATAAACGGATGTTTTCCATCTTCAAACGCGTAGAAAGTACGCTGGATAATCAAGTATGCGCTAATAAGCGGAAGCCCCAAAGCAAGAGTCATAAGCGGATTTGACATAAGCAGGGCTTCTTTAAAACTAATCGACGGCAGCAACGCTAAAGAAATCGGCGTAGGAATTATTATGAATGTGATCATAAAGAAGCACATGATAACGCTTACGTTTCGTAAAGATCTACTTAAATCTATACGTGCTGTACGAATATCATGGTCTGCAATTGCGCGCGAAATTTTCGGGAAAATAGCGGTAGCCACAGAAACAGCAACAAGCGAATATGGAAGAATGAATATGGTATAAGCATTCTGGTAGGTTGCGTTACCTGCTACATCAAACTGATCCAAATGCATAGTTTTTTCTGCAATAAATGGCACGCTAGTAGTTATGTGAGTAGTAATCATTGTTGCTATTTGAGATATAACAACAATGCCCATGCTCCATGCTGCAACAGGACCCATGGAACGCAAACCAATTCCATGAATACCAAAACTTGGGCGGTAACGTAGACCAATCTTCATAAGCGGCCAGAATAGAACTACGGCTTGTGCAGCAACACCTAAAGTCCAGAAGCCAGCAGTAAACATCATTGTTTTTGTGTTCCAAAAACTCATAGGCTGATGCGATATTCTGCCGAAAAGCATAATAAAAATGCCAAAACCAATGCAGCTGATAATATTTGCCGCTACAGAACTCCACGCGTACATGGCAAAACGACCTTTGGCGGCCAAAATTTGACCAAGCACTGTGTATAAGCCGTAGAAGAATATTTGAGGCATGCACCACAATGTAAACGAGTTCGTAAGGGCAATCATTTCAGGACTGCCGCCCGCATAAAGAAGAGTTAGAATCGGCGTTGCTGCAGCCATTAGTACAGTTACTGCTAGAAGCAGAATAATAGCAAAAGTAATAAGCTTATTTAATCGATCTTTAGCATCTTCTTTTTTAAGCGTACGAACAATCTGCGGCACAAGAACGGCGTTAAAAATTCCACCGGAAACAAGCGTATAAATAAGCTGCGGAATCATAGATCCCGCTTGGTATGCGTTTGCAGCAAGACCTGTAGTTCCAAGTGCTGCTGCCAGAAGAATAGTACGTATCTGGCCTGTTACTCTAGAGGCTGCCGTGCCACTGGCCATAATTACCGAATTTCGACCGACTGAACTCATTCGTCCGGATCCTTTACGCGATGGAATTGTCGCCAGAGTCCCAGTGCTCCGAGAACAAAGGCGAATACTATAATAATCGTACCGCTTTTATCACTAATTTGCAGCGTACTTGAGATAGTAGTTGATTGAGTATCACTAAAAGCGTGATGTTGCATATCTTCCAAAACAAAAGTAGCCTGCGCACGGCTAGAAGTAGTAATTCTAAGCGGAAGTGTAACTTGCGTTTCGCTATTTGCAGCAACTGTTATTAACGTTTTTCTCGTCGTCACGATTTCCATAGAGTGCGTGTCTGCAGAAAGATACACTTTTATCGGATAAGGGTAATTGTTGCTAATCGTAACTGGCATACTAGCTGTTTCGCTTACTGCAGTAAGTTCTTTGGGTGGAATTATTCGTACCGCAGAAAACAGTTCGTGAGAAAGATTGCTTAGGCTCTGCGTGATATTTGCACCGTCGTATCCGGAAGTTTCTAGCGAAGAAAGATAATCATGTAATTGAATTATCTCATTCCCCCAAGTTTTGCTGCTTTTCTTCACTTTTTGTTTCGCATTTTGTTTAGCTAAAGATTGAACGTCACCTTCGTCACTATTTTGCTGATTTCGATTATTGTCAATAATGTTTTTGGTGAAACGTGTGAGCTGATTTCGTGTTTGACTAAGAGAGTTTAAAAGTTGACTTCTTGCTGCAGCGTCTTTGCTGCTTATATCACTTGACTGAGGAATTTCAGGCAGACTGTTGTGTAAGAAATCTGGTTTTTTGCCATACTGGTATGCACTGGATTGCGAAAGAGAATTAATGTCGCTGAAATCAAGCCAAGAAGCCTGTTCCAGCGCGCTCATAACATTATCAACATTATCTTTACTAGAAGTAGATGCAAAAGAAATAAGCATGTTTCTAGATACGCCTGGTTGTTGCATTTTGTAGAAAGCACTTTGTGCAATAAGACGACTAATTCTTCCGGATTGAGTTTCTTCCGCAGCAGCTTCTTGAGATGTTGGATTATCGTTGGCGAGTGTACTCAAAATATTTTGCGATATAAGCACTCGAGAATATCCGTTTGTTGTTTGAGCATCATATACGCTTTTATTAACTTCAGTATGAGAAGCTGTAGTATCGAAACCGCTCGTTGCAATAACGGCATCATATCCGTTATTCTTTGCCGCTTCTAGTGCGTTATGCGTCCATTTTCCATGAGTTTGCCAAGCGTATGTTGGAATTTTAGAGTTATTTTGCTCATTTTGTTGAGTATTTTTTTGAGTATTTTTTTGATTTATATTTGCACAATACAATCCGTAAGGATTACTTTCTGACGCAAGTTTTGCAGACCAAGCGTTTTTATTAATTCCTGCAGATTCGTAAAGTTTATCGTTGTTATCGTCAGCGTAAGCACTTATATCAAAACCTGCCGGCTGCATAAAAGCAGATGGCGTAATCGTAAGATGAGCTGCGCTAAGAGTATTTTTCTCTGCAATTGTTTGCAATTGAGCATGTTTTTTAACTACTTCTTCTAAATTGTGTAGTCGTTTTATTGCGTTTTTATTGAGGGAAATAATCGATTTATTGTTCTCGACAGTTTTTTCAGTTTCCTTAGCATCAGTATTCTTACTTTCAGCACCTTTACTTTCAGCACCTTTACTTTCAGCTTCATTACTTTCAGCATTAGGATTATTTTTATCTACAGAACTATCTGTTTTGTTGTCTTCCGCTGCAGTATTTTCTTTTCGCATGTTTGCAGAATCATTTATACGATTTTCGCATAAAATATTAGGTTCTATAGCAGAATAGTTTAAATTAGCTTGCCATTCGCTTGATTGCGCAAGTAGCGGAATTATTGGCGTTATGTGAAGCTTATTGGAATCTGCTGTATATAAACCATCCTGACTACGAGTCATAAAAGTGTGTAGTATTTCTATTTTTTTGTAATTTTTAGAATGGTAAATTAACGAAACCGGCTTTGGCCCCCAACGTTTAATACTACTTAATATTGCATTATCTGCTGGAATATCGATAGTAAAAGTTTCGCTTTTACCTTCCGCTAATTCTGAAACGTCTGTAAATCCAAGATATTGTGGTGTTTGAATTCTAGATTTTCCTTGTGCCCAATTCTGTAGATCTGCACTCGATACAAACTTATACGTTGTGTTGGTTGCTAAAGTAATTCTTCCTGCAGGCAGCTTGCCAGACTGCGATTCTATTGAAAAAGTAATATGATATCCACTTGTTCCGGTTACTACAGGAGTTGCGTTTTTTACTCGTATTATGATTTTTCCGCTATTAGAATTTTTATTATTTGCAGATTTTTCATAAGCGTTAGCAACTTGCGCAAAAGATGTTAGATTTGCTACGCAAACACCAATAGTTATGGCAAAAATCGTAATAATGTAAGTAAAAACTGTTAAAACTGATTTCACCGCATTACTACTTGCTTTTAAAAAGTGGAGCCAAACTCGTTCGTTCCGTGCAAGATTAATCACTGTTGAGACCGCCTATTTGCTTTCCTAGCATACAGCCACGCTATTTTGCGTTCATTTGGATAGCTTAACACATCGTTAAGCTCTGTAAAATTAACCCACATAGCGTCTTCGGCTTCATGATCTGGATCTCCAAGAACAGTAAGCTCTCCACTTACGTAACGCAACGCAAAATGATGTACTAATTTGTGTACGCGTTGGCTTGTGCCAGTAAACCAATAGTCAATTGTGGCAATTGAATCAACAATTTCACCAAAAATTCCAGTTTCTTCTTGAATTTCTCGAACTGCAGTTTGTTGCGGAGTTTCGCCTTTTTCTATATGCCCTTTTGGAAGACACCATTCCATGTGCCCACTTCTGGAGTGTCGAGCAATAATTGCGACACGCCCGAGTGAGTCAAAAACAAGCCCACCGGCAGAATATTCACGCACAATCGGAAGATCTTGAGCGTCTAATGAAGCGAATGTTTTTGGCAAATCAGCAAGCCGTTTTTGCGGCATAATCGCAGGAGAAGGGCTTACGAAAGTCTGCGATGTAACTACTGATTCTACTATTTTTGCACTTTTTAAAGTAGCTTCATAATCGTTAGAAAAGGTTGAAATATCAGCGAAATCTTGCTCTTCTCTAGCGTCTTCGCGAGGCCTTATCATTCGCTGCATTCGAGCTATATCTAAAGGAGTTACTTTAAGCTTAGGCTGGTTTTGGGTATGCTCTCCCGAAGCATTGGCGATCATGCGTCGTACATCTTTGGGAGTAACCATACTCTCAACCATACTCAATCCGCTGTGCATTGGGGTAACGCTATGCTGTAAAGCAGATTGTTTTTCAGCTGAAAGGGTATTTGTGGACTTTGAAGTTTGGCCTGAGGCTATGGAGTTAGGGCGACTTTTTGCTCAAGAAAACTATGAGCTTGCTTTGGTTGGCGGTCCTGTGCGAGACATGCTGCTTCATAGAACTTCTCATGATCTTGATTGCTGCACATCTGCGCATCCTGAAGATTTTGAACCTATTTTGCGACGTTGGGGTCGTGACGGTTTTTGGGATATGGGACGTAAATTTGGTACTTTAGGTGCCATGCGACGCCGTCCGGATGGTACGGAAGTAAAAGTTGAAGTAACAACTTATCGTTCTGACGCTTACGATGAAGATTCTCGTAAACCGCTTGTGAAATATGGTGACACTCTTGAGGGCGATCTATCTAGACGAGATTTCACTATTAACGCTATGGCATTACGTGTGCCAGATTTAGTATTTGTTGATCCTTTCGGCGGTGCTAATGATTTAGCGAAGGGAATATTGCGCACTCCTGTAAATCCTCGTCAATCTTTCGATGACGATCCGTTGCGTATGATGCGTGCTGTGCGTTTTGTAGCTCAGCTTGGTTTTTCTATTGAGGCTGATACTGCTGAAGCTATTTTGGCTATGTCGGATCGCTTGTCTATCGTATCCGCAGAGCGTATTCGTGATGAAATTATAAAACTGTTACTTTCTGACCGTCCTAGAAAAGGCATTGAAGCTCTTGTTGATTCTGGTTTAGCTGAGCGAGTTTTACCAGAAATACCTGCTTTGAAACTAGAAATTGATGAACATCACAGGCATAAGGATGTTTTTGAGCATACGATGATGGTTTTAGAGCGTGCAATTGCTCTTGAAACTAGCGAAGATGGACCTGTTCCTTCTCCTGATTTAACTTTAAGATTGGCTGCTTTACTGCACGATATTGGTAAGCCTCGTACTCGTAAATTTGAAGATGGCGGTAAAGTAAGTTTCCATCATCATGATGTCGTTGGCGCGAAGATGACCCGTAAGCGTTTGAAAGCTTTACATTTTGATCATCACATGATTGAAGATGTTAGTGAGCTTGTTAATCTTCACTTGCGATTCCACGGATACGTTGATGAGCCTTGGACAGATTCTGCTGTTCGTCGTTATGTTAAAGATTCCGGTCATTTGTATGAACGTCTGAATCGCCTTACTCGCGCGGATGCTACTACACAAAATAAGCGCAAATCTCTTATGTTTGAACACGCAATGGACGAGATGGAAGAGCGTGTAAAAGTTCTTAAAGAGAAAGAAAATTTTGACGCTATTCGTCCAGATTTAGATGGAAATGAGATTATGCAACTGCTGAGTTTACAGCCAGGACCAGCTGTTGGCGCAGCTTATAAGCACATGCTTGACTACAGATTAGATAATGGCCCTGTTAAGCATGATGTTGCCGTTGCGGAATTGCTTAGCTGGTACGAACAGTTCACTAAGTAGTAAGTAAGCAATAAGTAAGTAGTAGGTAGGTAAGGTAAAAGTTACTGTTTACTTTTATCTTACCTACTATATGTTTTCTTACTATATGTTTTTGTGAGGGAAAGCTTTAGGCAGTGATTTGAACGAATTAACGTCAATGCAGCCCTTAATCTCATTGATTGCTGCACCTGCTGCAGGAACGTCTGTTTTTGGTCTCAAATTAGTGAATGTTGATCCTAAAACAACGTCTACAAGTCTGTCTTGACGATCGTCCATCCGAAGTATTGCATCCGTGAAATTAGCGCTTACAGTGTACGCTTCATTAACCGAATTTTTACCAAAATAAATAACAGTTTGCTTCATTTTATTAGTTTTGCTGTTATTTACCTCTATCAAATTAAATCCGCGGTTTCGTAACGCTTCTCCTACTGCTCTCGCAAAACCATGGAATTTTGTGCCGTTGAGTACTCGAATAGCTACTGATCGGCTATCAACATAAGGCACTTTGTCTCCTTCTTTGCCTTTTATTGGGCAAGGAGCGATTATGCCATAATTAGGGTTAGCTCCGGGAGCTTGCGGTTTGTTAATTCCAAAAGCGTGGAAAAACACAAGTAAAGCGAGTATAAAAGCAACAACTAAGCCTGCTGATGTGACAGATAATACAAACCGTTTTCTTTCATACATGAACTCTTTACGCGCCAGTCGCTCGTCGTGCATTTGCGTCATGCTAACTTCCGATCTGTAGATTAATAAAATATGCCACTATTACATGGCATTTTACTGACCATGCATGACTGCAGTAGGCCGATACAAATGTGAAAATTTTATTGTCTAACAGCGCGCGCTAATTTTACGAATTCATCGCAAGTTAAAGTTTCGCCTCTGCGAGTAGGGTCTATTCCAGCAGCATCGTAAGCTTCATCTGGAACTATATTTTTTAATGCAGAATGTAGCGTTTTTCTTCTCTGTTTAAAAGCCGCATCGACTAGTTCGAAAACTTCTTTTCTTTCTTCAACATTTCTTTCTTCAACATTGTCTTTGGCATATTGCCCTCTTGTAAAAGAAACTAGCGCAGAATCAACATTTGGTGCAGGCCAAAATACATTACGACCTATAAGACCTGCGCGCTGCGCACGGCCGTACCATGCTAGCTTTACGCTTGGTGTTCCGTAAACTTTGCTTCCTGGCTCAGCACAAAGTCTATCTGCAACTTCTTTTTGCACCATAACAAGGAAATTAGTAAGATTATCGAATTTCTCTAGTAACGTAAGCACAATCGGAGTCGCAACATTGTAAGGAAGATTCGCTACTAGAGTAAAACTTTCTGCGTTTTTAAGCTTTGGTACGTCTTCTGGTTGCACTGTTAACGCGTCGTGCAATACTACGTTAAATCTACTTGCAGCTTTTGGCATGAACTCTTCAACCGTGCGAGGTATTCGTTTTGCGAGCATTGGGTCAATTTCAACTGCAGTAAGATTTGCTCCAGTCTGCAAAATAGCGAGAGTAAGAGATCCCAAACCGGGTCCTACTTCCATTACCGTATTCTCTGCGTTTATGTTTGCGACATTAACGATTTTTCGTACAGTACCAGGATCAATTACAAAATTTTGACCAAATTTTTTTGTTGGAGTGATGCCTTCTTCTGCTGCAATACGGCGAATATCCGCAGCTCCAAGAAGTTGACCTTCTGCTACTAAATTGTCTTGCGATAATTCCGTATTGTTTTCGTTAATTATGCTCATAATTTATTATTTTCGCCCGAGTTGTTTTGTATTTGTGTATGTTTTCGCATTTTATAAGAATCTCACTATGGACTATATCAAATAAGCATTCTACTCGCTTTTTGTTTAGTACCAACCTATCTTATGCCATGCGTTTACTGCGCCTGTAGGATCTCCATAACGGTTTTTAATATAATTCAATCCCCAAGCAATCTGCACACTTGCGTCGTCATGCCAGTTTGCTCCAGCAGAAGCCATCTTCTTGCCTGGTAGAGCTTGTGGAATTCCATAAGCGTCAGAATTTGGGTTTGCTGCGTTCCAGCGCCATCCTGATTCTCTATTCCATAGCCACAAAAGGTCTTCCCAGTTTTTTCCAGTCCATCCCATTTGTGCTGCCGCAGCCTGAGCGTAAATTCTTGCTTGCTCTGGTGTTGCATGAACCATTCCATTTGGATTATCCGCAGACGCATCCGGAGCAGGTGCAGGAGGCTGTGTTACAGGCTGTGCCGCTGGTATTTTTGCAGCTTTCTGCTGTGAATCTTGTTGTTTAGAAGATTGATCTGCACTTTGCTGTGTTATTTGATTTTTAGATCCAGAAGCTGATTTAGAATCTTGTGCTTTTGATTGTGCATTTTGTTGCGAAGTTTGCGACTGCTGCGACTGCTGTTGATTCTGCTGTTGCGCTTGTGATTGCTGGTTAGGCTGTTGTGTCTGAGCCTGCTGCGCTTGCTGTTGCGCTTGTTGCTTAGGCTGATTCTTCTGCTGTGCGTTTTCTGACTGAACTTTAGACTGCGGTTTTTGTTGCTGCTTTTCCTGCGGCTTTTCTTGAGACTTAGGTTG
The DNA here is from genome assembly GCF_050320365.1 of Gardnerella sp. 2492. Lineage (NCBI taxonomy): Bacteria > Bacillati > Actinomycetota > Actinomycetes > Bifidobacteriales > Bifidobacteriaceae > Gardnerella > Gardnerella sp. 2492. The sequence goes on from NZ_CP186952.1 coordinate 925,366, forward strand.
CGACTTAGGTTGAACCTTAGGCTGCGGAGGCTGTACTGTTTTCGTACTAACTGCAACTACTTGATTTACAACAGGTTTTATCATGTTTTGCGATGCTAAAACAGCACTTTCTGGCTTACCATCCGCATAAGTTACGTTATAAACATCCTCACGCTCTCCATTTTCTCCACGAGTACGAACTACTCGAGTTCCAGCTGGAAGAGACGAATCATTAACAGTTTGAATAGCAAAAGGAACTGATACAGTTCGCGTTTCTTTTCCGTGAGTTATTCTAATTATTCGCAAAACAGTTACGTTATCTTCTTCCTCAACTGTTACACGATCATTCTTACCGAGCACAATACCGAATGAATCAAGTATGGAACTAGCTGGAAGAGTACCGTCTGGAGCAACTTGTTTTTTCCCGTCTGCAATAACAGTTACAGGGCCATTTTTGTTAATAGATAATCCACCAGTAAGCTTATCGTAAATATTTTGCAGATTTACTGTTATTTTTACAGCATTACGCTCATTTGCTCGGAAGAATCCAATAAGCTGATCAACGCTAGTTGCGACAGTCCAGAAAGGTATGGTAATTCCGTTTACGGTTACGAAAGTTTGGTACGCGCTACGAACTGTAACTGTAGTGTGGTTACTAATAATATTTCCAGAAGATGAAATAACTTGATCGTGAGTTTTAAGAGGCACATGTTGCTCTTCTAACAATCTACTTATTGTACTTGAATAAGTTTCTACAACTCGCGACTTTCCATTTACTACTAACGCAACCGATTTCTTGGCAGTAAGGATAAAAATTCCAGTTCCAGAAAGAACTAAAGATATAACGCATATAAGAATGCGCAATCGACGCATTACTACAAAGCGTCGAGGAGTCCATCGACGTGACATATATGCTCACTCCCTTACCAAGCTTGAAACTTATTATAACCGACGTTTTGCACTACGCTAAAATTTGCTAACTCAGTTGTTAAAAAATCAGTGTAGTGAAAAGTCTTAATAAGTTAAAAGGGGGCGGGAGAGAAGGGGATATTCCCGCCCCCGTGGAGTGGAACTGGTTGGGGGACGTTCCACCCCAGTCTCGGAAACCCTGAGTTGGGGGAAGGCTCCCGAGAATCTTACTCGCAGAAAGTATGTAAGCATTTAACTGCTTTTCTGTATATAATACGCTATATTATATGATCTTATTAAAAATTTTTTATTTTATTTTTTAAAAATAGATTTTTACTTACTTCCCAGCCATAAGATTACACGGAGCCTCCTGCCGGGATCGAACCGGCGACCTGCCGCTTACAAGGCGGCCGCTCTGGCCATCTGAGCTAAGGAGGCACAATTCTCAAGCGCTACTAGCGCGCTTTTAAGAACGTTATTCAGTGTATCAGCACCCTATGCCAGACAACATTACAGCGTGTGGTTTTTAAAATTTATACAGAATATTTTGTAAATTTTGTATTTTTCTTTTGCTCTTTAATTAAAATTAAACCCTACTAAAGGTTCAATATCAACCATTTAGTAGGGCTTAATTATTTGCGTTTTATTCTTAAGGATTACAAGCCGCGAGGTTCTTCGTTAGCTTTTACTTTCGGCATTTTCCCTTCAACACCAATTTCATCCTTGCTTAAATCAATAGATTTCAAAATGGCATCCAAAGAATCCATGTTCTTTTCAGAAGCAGTATATAAATCAACAATCTTGTTATTGACAGTGACTGTTGGCGTTGTCATGCCGCCCTTATTTGGTCCGGAAACATTCCAAAGATTCTTGTAATCAGGAACTGCTGTATTAACTCTATTTTGCCATTCAACATATTTGCGAGTGAACGCTTCATCAGCAATTTCTCGTAACACTCCGGACTTTACAGCAAGATCAGCTATCTTTTGGTCACTAACAGGCTTATACCCACTACCTTCCTCAGGCTGGAAATCTTCTGCAAACATGTTATTCATAAACTCTAACATGTGGATCGGGTCAGGATCATTTACTGCAATATAAGCAAGACCGCCAGAAACGCGGGAAGAATAGTGATCACTAGAAGCAGCATCCAAGAACGACATAGGATGGATCTCCAAATTAATCTGACCAGCTTTAGTCATGTTAATGAGATACTTGTCGACATTACGGCTAAATTGGCCACAACCTGGGCAAAGTGGATCAAAATACAAAGCCACGGTAGGAGCGCCATCAACAGGCTTATTGTAACCAAGCTTGCTTGTAAGAATTCCACCTGTTTTGTTGAAATTAGCTGGAGAATCCTTTCCCCTTAAATCATTGATAACTACTTTGTAATTTTCTTTTTTAGCAACATTAGAATTATTGCTATTACGCGACGAGTTAAAAGCTGCTATGCAAATAGCTGCAATCATGCTAACAACTATTAGCGTTATGATAATTCCAACAACAGTTTTATGTATATTTTCGTTTGTTGTTGGCGCATAACCATTACCATTCACATTGTTATTTAAGTTTTGAGGCATTATGACCCTTTCAGTGCCGCCCAAAAATAAGACGCAATATGCTTTTATCATAAAGCATTGCAACTTCAACATAGTTTAATGTAGGGCATCAACGATATCAATGAAGTTTTAATTATATAAAGGTGGGGAAGGTATCAATTATTTGTTTATACTTTTCCAGCTCCACACAAAGCACCTAAACCTAATCGGAAAATTTTCGTATTTCCAGATATGGATGTAATTAGCCATCCTATTAATATGCCTATTGCATATCCGGCTGACGTAGGAGAAAAAACGTCAGGAGAATATGCTGGAAGTTGCACACTAAAATTCCACAAAGGAATCGTTAACAGTTGCGGAGAAGTACCTATAATAAATGGATAAGCTGCTGCGCAAATCATTCCGCATAAAATTATTCCTAATAATCTAGGAAGCGTATAAATAATGGCTTTTATAAAATGCCACGGCAAACTTCCTATTCTAATAAGTAAATTTCGAGAAAAAATTCCATCATTACTTTGTATACGGTGAAGTTGTGCAGATGTATTAAATCCTGCTGTAGCTGTAATCAGCATAAATATTATGTTTGCTGAATATGAATCTATTACCGATAATTCAGCAATAGATGAAATAACAAAAATGCAAGGTATTGCAACCCATGTTCCGCGTCTTGTATAAATATGTGGATCTGCAGAATTGTTTTGCTCCTCTTGTGCATTTTCGTTGCTCTCGCTACTTTCCCTATTTTCCTTATTTTCACTATTTCTATGATTTTCAAAAGAAGGTGGTATTACATTCTGGTTTTGTTCCATTGAAGATTCTGCCGCGATTGGCGTATTTGATTCTTGCCTATTTTCTGTTGATGTATCGTATTTTGGCATTGTTTCTTTAAGCAGAGTGGTGCTATTTTCTTCCGATGGGATTGTTTCAAAGGTTGCGCTAGCTGGTAATAATTTTGTACCAGTTGGCGCATTATTGGACGTAATATAGTTTGATATTTTATGGTTTAGTTTTATAGTTTCGTCATTTTTTTGAGATTCTGGCCATAATTTACGTGGATTATTAGGAATTTTTTGTGCAGGCTCTTTTTTTTGAGACCTAATTTCCAAATTCTCTAGCGGTGTTTCATGTTTTGTTTCACACACAGTACGTGCCGTTTCACGTGCTGTTTCACGCACAAAAGGGTGGTTCGCCTCTGGCCAAGATTCCGGATTAAGCGCGTCCTCGCTAATAGCTTTTTCTAGCTCTTCAGGAGCACATCGTTTTGATCTATCTGGATTCAATGCAGATCTAAAAGCTTCCATAGTTCGCGGCGGAAGCCCTCGCAAATCAGCATTTCCTGAAGCAGCACGCTCAAGAACTGCCATCATAGGTTTCGTACCAAATACAGGCTTGCCGGTTGCAGCAAACGCAAGAACTGCAGCAACAGACCACCAGTCGGTAACGTCGTCAGAATCTCCACCTTCAATAATTTCTGGCGCTATAAATCCTGGAGTTCCCATAACTAAACCAGTTCTAGTAACGTGACTCTCCCCTTCTCCCATAGCAATACCAAAATCAACCAGAACTGGTCCAGTCATAGAAATCATCACATTAGTTGGCTTAATATCCCTATGTATAATTCCAGCCTTATGTACTGCTCGCACTGCATCAATGAGTTTATGTGCTAATCGTTCAAGATCGTCTGCTATATAAGGGCCATTTTCCTCCACATCTTCACGAAGGTCATGTCCATAAATAAGTTCAGTAACTATAAAAGCAATTGAAGCGTCAAGCTCCATGTCTACTATGCCGCAAACACCAGGATTATGTATTTTTTGCAGAGATAAAGCTTCTCTGCGTAACCTTATTCTTGCTTTATTCTGCTCATCGTCTTCACTGCTCGAAGAGCCGTTCGTATTCCTTTGCATGCTTGCACGCAAAATTTTCATTGCATAAAGTTGACCGCCATCGTCTTGTACTTTCCACACTGAGCCCATTGCCCCGCCGCCAAGACGATCAAGAAGCGTATATCCCCCAACGTTTTCGCCAGGTTGCAAATCAAACATGCTAAGGTCTTCCATACTGCATTATGGTAATGCGAACCATAGCAAAATTAAATTTTAATATTAAGTAATATTTATATAATTAAACTTTTGTTAGAAGATTCTTAAAAATTAAAAATTTTTACGTATCTAGAATGTGTGTTTTTATTTGACATTATTATATTTTCGACACGCCGAGTTTAGGCAAAATACTGATTTTTTGCTGTTTTTATAAGAAAAACATGATATATTAAGGCATGGCTCAACGAAGAGAACCTTCAATGGACCAGGTAAGTAAACTGTGGACGATTGATACCCGCCGACGTAGGATTTGGGGTCATGAGTGCACACCCTTCACTACGGATCGTTCGGCACGTACCTGCCGATGAAAGGACGTATCATGGCAGAAGTTGTATTTGATCATGTCACTCGTATATACCCTGGCAACGATAAGCCATCGGTTGATGATTTGTGCATGACTATTAAAGATGGCGAGTTTCTCGTACTTGTTGGTCCATCTGGTTGCGGTAAATCGACTACATTGCGTATGTTGGCAGGCCTTGAAGAGGTTAACAAAGGACGTATCCTCATTGGCGGCCAGGATGTTACTACAATGCAGCCAAAGGATCGCGATATTGCTATGGTGTTCCAGAACTACGCGTTGTATCCTCATATGACCGTTGCAGACAACATGGGCTTTGCTTTGAAGATTGCAGGAGTCCCTAAGGAAGAGATTCGTGTTCGTGTTGAAAAAGCTGCTGAAGTTTTGGATTTGACTGAATATTTGGATCGTAAACCAAAGGCTCTGTCTGGCGGTCAGCGTCAGCGTGTTGCTATGGGTCGCGCAATCGTGCGTGAACCAAAAGTCTTCCTTATGGATGAGCCTCTTTCCAACCTTGACGCTAAGCTCCGCGTGCAGACCCGTACGCAGATTGCAGCATTGCAGCGTCAGCTCGGCGTTACTACTTTGTACGTGACCCACGATCAGACCGAAGCTTTGACCATGGGTGACCGCATTGCAGTTATTAAGCTTGGCGTTTTGCAGCAGGTTGGTGCTCCAACTGAGCTTTATGATCACCCAGCAAATGTATTCGTTGCAGGCTTCATCGGTTCCCCATCCATGAACCTCAACCAGCATCCAGTTGTTGATGGTCGTGCTCAGATTGGTGAGGATTCTATCGTTCTCCCAGCTGAAGCTGTAGATAAGCTTACCGCTGAAGATAATAATCAGATTATCGTCGGCTTCCGTCCAGAAGATGCTTGCTTAGCAACTTCTGACGATGCTAACGCCTTCTCCTTGAAGGTTGTGAACGTTGAGGATCTTGGTTCCGATGGTTACATCTATGGCAACATCATTACAGATGGCTCCCCTGAAGAAGCATCAACTATGATGTCTGATCAGAACAAGCTTACGACAATTCGCGTGAACCCACGTGCTTTGCCGAAGGTTGGCGACACTGTAAAGATTAAGATTGACCCATCCAAGATGCATTTGTTCGCACCTTCTACTGAGTTGCGTTTGAACTAATAGCATAAGTTTGTGCACTTTTAGAATTGATTTTTAAGAGTGTTCTTTCGATAAGGGTTACGGGGCTTGCATCGCAGGCCCCGTTTTCGCCATTTGATATAAGTGCTTAGTATGCATGTCATGCTGTGCAAAATTAATTACAACTAAAATAAACTTTTGTATTAATAATGCAAATTTATTAATCATTTGTTTATACTGTAATTGGCTATATAACTGAGATTTCAGCAATTACGCCATTTACGTCCGAGCTTGACAGGTAGATTAGAACATATGGAATGGAACGAAGCTCCTCAATTGGATCCGCGCGCTGTACAGGCAACATCAGTGTCTGCGCAGGATGAAAGCGAATCGTCACAGGAACCACCAGCGTTAAAAATCACCGCTGCTAGTTCAGATCCTAAAATGTTTACTCTCCCATGGGAGCTACCGCTTGCTCAATGGCCTGCTGACTTGTTCGTAAACTTACCTCGTGGTATTTCTAGACACGTTGTGAGATTCGTCCACGTTGGCGAAGAAGTTTACGCTATGAAGGAAATCACTCGCCAGATTGCAGAACGCGAGTATGAACTTCTTAGGCGTTTGCGCAAATTAGAGCTACCAACAGTAACACCTATTGCAGTTGTTGCAGGTAGACGCGACGCTAACAGCGAAAAGCTCGAGGCAATGCTTGTTACTAAGCATTTAAAGTTTTCACTTCCATACCGCGCACTTTTTGCTCGCACACTTCGACCAGATACTGCAGAGCGTCTTATAGATGCTTTAGCTGTGCTAATGGTACGTTTACATCTTTCAGGCTTCTACTGGGGTGACGTATCGCTTTCTAACGTTCTATTCTTACGAGACGCAGACGCGTTCTCAGCGTTCCTAGTAGACGCAGAAACCGGTGATCTTCATGGAAGTCTTACTCAAGGTCAGCGCGAATACGATATAGATTTAGCACGAACCAATATTATTGGCGAGCTTATGGATTTGAGCTCAGGCCAACTTCTTCCTAGCGAAGTAGACGAAATTAGTATAGGAAATCGACTCGTAGAAAGATATCATTCTCTTTGGAGCACTCTTACAGATGTTGATAAGTTTAGCCCAGATGAGATGTGGCGTATCGAGCGCAGAGTAAATCGACTTAATGAGCTTGGCTTCGACGTAGACGAGTTGGAAATGAAAACTTCAGAAGACGGCCGTAGAGTTTTGGTTCGTCCTCGAGTTGTTGATGCAGGTTATGCGTCGCGTAAATTGTTAAGACTAACCGGTTTGGACGTGCAGGAAAATCAGGCACGCAGATTACTTAACGATTTGGACGCTTACCGTACTGCTACCTGGCGTCAAGGTGAAGACTTAGAAATCGTCGCAACCGACTGGATGCGTGAAATTTTTGAACCTACTGTTCGCATGATTCCTCCTGAATTCCGTTCACAAATTGAACCAGCTCAGTTCTTCCACGAAGTACTTGATCATAGATGGTTTATGGCAGAAAAAGTTGGTCACGACGTTGCTATGCAAGATGCTGTAGAAAGTTACATTAAAAACGTGCTACCACAATACAAAATGGATAAACGTGTACTTGCTGCAATCAACGCAGACGCTGACTCTGGTGTAATTGATGATGAATATACGTATTCGAAATCACTAGAAAATAATGGTGACGAAAACAATCAAGACGATAGCGTGTGGGCGAGCTGATTTTTTAATATTTCTGTTTGTTTTAAGTTAATTATATCTAGAGAGATAATTTAGAGGGATGAAATGAGTAAACTTAAGAAACTATTTTGTAGCGTTTTTGCAGTAGTAATGCTCGTAAGCTTTTCTTCGTGCGGTAACGACGGTACTAACCAGTCTTACAGTGACAAAATACTTTTTAGCGATAATAAGAAAATAGTAAAACACAAGAAGAAGAAACATATTAAACCTACGAAAATTACAGACGTTAATTTAACCGTATGGTCAGCTCGCGACGACAATAGTTGGGTTACGAAAATGGAAGAAAAATTCCAGAAAATCCATCCAGAATACAAAATAACTTTTAAAAATAGCACGGTTGAGTCTCCCGACACTGTAAGAGAAATGAATGAAAATATCGAAAGTCCTGATGTTTTCAGTTACTGCAATGATATGATTGAAGATTTATTAAAACTTGGCAAATTGGGCGAACTTCCACCATACGCTGTTAAACAGGTAAAAAAGCAGAATGATGATGTAGTTGTTCGTAGTGTTACCTACACAGATGGAAAGCTATACGGTGTTCCGTATACAACCAACTCATGGCTAATGTATTACAATAAATCAAAATTCACACCTGCCGATGTTAAATCTTTAGATAAGATGATTGCAAAAGGCAAAGTAGCTTTTGATATTAGTAATGCGTGGTATCTTGCTGGATTCTATTCTGATGGAGCTGTATCGTTCTTTGGTAAAAATGGGAATGATGCTAGTAAAGGTATAAAATTCAATAAGAAAGCCGTTGCTATAACCCAATATGTTATTGATCTAACAAAAAACAGTAATTTTGTTTTAGGCGGCAATGGAAGGGATCTTCAATGCCTTAGAGAGGGTTCTGCGGACGCCATTTTTTCTGGAACCTGGGATGCAAGTGACGTGAAAAGAATTCTTGGATCTAACTATGCTGCGACTAGCCTTCCAAAGTTTAAAACTAAAATTGGCGAATTCCAGATGAAAGCTTTTTCTGGATCGCGTGATTTTGGTTTCAATCCTAACTCTGCTTATAAAGAAGTTGCCGCTAAATTTGCAACATTTCTTGGGTCAAAAAACTCTCAAAAAGTATCTTTTGAACAAACAGGTACAGTACCATCAGATAAAAGACTTAGTAAATTTGTGAGTAAAGCTAACCCTGCAGGCGAAGCAGAAATGCAAGTTATAGCACACACTTCTATTCTTCAGCCAGCAATAATTGAAATGTGTAGCTTCTGGGATCCTATGCAAAATTTCGGAAGAACAATAGCACAAGGTGAAGCAAGCTACGATGATGCTGACAAACTTATAGATGATTTAAATAAATCGATCAATCTATCATCGACTGATGATTGAATCAACTAAGGTATCTGGTTTAACTGATTATTTGAATTAATTAAGCCACAAGCCATGAGCGTATAATAAACAGATTTATACGCTCTTGGCTACGCGATTAAGATACAAAAAAGTGCCCCCTGTGGGACTCGAACCCACAACCCAAGACTTAAAAGGACTCTGCTCTGCCAATTGAGCTAAAGGGGCAACAGTGAATAAGTGTACTACATTTAAGAGACGAAATAAATTATTTACAATATTGGCGTGTTATATACATTATTTAAGCTCACCTAATGACTGAAGCTTAACTTTAATTTGTACAGCTGAAGGCTCAACCATAAACGAGTTATCGCTGAAAGTCACAACAGGAATATGCTTTTGCCCACTAATTTCGATCGCTTTTTCCTTAGCATCCTCTTCAGATTCTATGTCGTGCCATACGAATGGTACACCGTACTGATTTAACGCAGCTTTAGCTCGCCTGCAATCTCCACACCAGTCGGCTCCATATACGTGAATATTTGCACTTTTTTCTAGCTCAGTATCAGAATTCATAATTCCCCCTTATTTTTACGCACTAAGTAATGTGCTAATAAATTTTCTACTATGACGATATCAATAAAATAGTTATCTAATCAAGAAAGTTACGTACGAAAAAGCAGCAATAATCCGATTTTTATATAGTAATCAAATTGATAATCTGCAAACAAAATTATAAAAAAAAACTAATAAAAACAGCTTAATTATATTGTCTCTGTACTTTGAGTCTCATATGCTTAATATATGTTTGATATGTTTAGTTTAGCTGGACTTTTTAGTGCAGAAAATTATTCCGCATGGCTGTGCGCGGCTGTAATTGTTGTAGCAGTTTGCTTTATATGCGTTGCTTATTTTAAATTCTTTTCCAAACGCAATAAAAAGAATAAAGAAAACGAAGTAAGCAAAAAAGTAGAAGATAGCGAAGAAGTAGTATCTTCTGAAGCTGAACCTAAGTTAGAGCAAAAGCCTAAGCTTGAGTCAAATAATTCTACTGTAAAAATTCCAGAAAGTGCCACGTCTCGTATAAAACGTCTACGAGAACGCCTATCTAATAGCGCAAATCCTTTTGGTCGCGCACTATTCAAAATCTTAAGTAAAGATAATCTTTCAGAATCAGACTGGGAAGACGTAGAAGATACTTTACTAATGGCTGATGTTGGCACAAAAGCAAGTGAAGAACTCGTGCAATCCTTGCAAAAAGATGCAAGAATTGCAGGCACTTCACAAATTGAGGATATTCACGAAGCCTTACGCACAAAGCTTTTGGATCTGGTAGGCAAAAACACTGATCGACGCTTGAACGCAGATAAGCCGGAAGCTCATCATCCAGGAGTTGTAATGATGGTCGGAGTAAACGGTACTGGCAAAACTACTACCGCTGGTAAGCTGGCTCGTCTTTTTGTTGCTCAAAATCGTTCTGTAATGTTCGCTGCAGCAGATACTTTCCGCGCTGCTGCTGCAGATCAGCTTGAAACGTGGGCTGGAGAAGTTAATGTACCAGTTATTCGCGCTGAAAAAGATGGTGCAGATCCCGCTTCTGTAGCGTTTATTGCAGCCGATAAAGCAAAAGAATCCAACACAGACATACTTATTGTAGATACTGCTGGAAGATTGCAAAATAAGGCTAATCTTATGGATGAGCTTGGCAAAATTCGCAGAGTCGTAGAAAAAACTATGCCAGTTGATGAAGTTCTTCTAGTGTTAGACGCTACTACCGGACAAAATGGTATGACTCAGGCAAAGGTATTCGCAGAAGCAATCGGAATCACCGGAGTTGTACTTACTAAACTTGATGGCTCAGCAAGAGGCGGTATTGTAATAGCCGTTCAGCGCGAACTCGGAGTGCCTGTAAAATTGGTGGGTCTTGGAGAAGGACCAGATGATCTTGCTCCATTTGATCCTGAAAGTTTTGTTGATGGCATAATAGATTGATTTATTAAAAGCGAGCGCTAGTTTCGTTAGACTCTTTACTGCTTTAGATTGCAATTATGCTTATAAGCTGTAAGTATTCTAAAATCTAACGGTAGGGTTTGTAGTTACAATACATATTGTGAACACAACGAATGCGTTTGCTACTAGTGAAAATGTTGAGGTGATATATGACTGCGATGGATCCGCAATGGGCATTATTGTTTGCCAGCGCATTGGTGTTTATTATTACGCCTGGTATTGCACTGTTTTACGGTGGACGCGAGCGCGCTACTTCTATGGTAAACATGATGATGCTTTCTGCAGGCGCTATTGCTGTAACAACATTGGTGTGGACTATGTGGGGATGGTCTCTTGCTTTTGCTGGTAAGGATAGTCTTGGCGGAGTCGTCGGCGACCCTATGAAAGGTCTACTATTTAAAGACTCTATGGTTTCTGATAATGGAGTGTTTACGTCAGTAAATGGCAATTTAGGTTTAACTGGCGGTATTCAAGCAGTATTCCACCTTGCATGTGCTGTTGTAGCCGTGTCTCTTATTACAGGAGCTTTAGCAGGACGTGTACGATACGCTATTTGGCTTATTTTCGTAGCATTGTGGGTTACTTTTGTTTTTGCTCCTTTAGCTCACATGGTGTTTGGTGGAGGACTTCTTTCTCCAAATGGCGCAATTTCTCAAGCATTTGGTATGCAAGTTCATGATTTTGCGGGAGCTTCAGTTCTACAAATTTCTTCAGCAGTTTCTGCTTTAGCAATTGTTATGATTATTGGCGGCCACGCTCACTTCCCACTTAAACGTTTTGTTTTGCGCACTAAAACCGCAGTTTTGCAGTCTTCTGTATCTTTTGCACATGTGACTAATGTTGCAAAGATTACGAAAGCTGGCAAAAATGGAAAATCTAATAATCAAAATCGCGCAAATGGTTCAAAGGGACGTTTATCTAAAGCATTATGGTCTGATGTAGCTAGATTGCAATCTGTTAATGCTGGCGAACAAGATGTTACTTATCCTGAAACTAAAGTTTCTAAAGCTTCTGTTATTGAGACTTCTGTAAGGCAGCCTCATAATGTTCCTTTTGTTATGTTTGGTATTTTCCTTATTTGGTTTGGCTGGATTGGACTTATTATTGGTTCTTCTTCTGGAATTTCCGGAGTAGCAGGTTACGCATGGGTGAGTTCTACAATTACTGCTTCTTCTTCTATGCTCACGTGGGGCGTGACTGAGAGGCTGCGTTCAGGCTGCTTTAGTGCTTTAGGTGCTGCATCTGGAGTTATGGCTGGTTTGGCAGCTAGCTCTGCTACTGCTGACGTTATAGCGCCAATTTGGTCAATAATGCTTGGTGTGATCGTTGGCATTGTCACTTCGCTGATTTCGAAATCTCGCACTTTTACTCGATACGATGATACTTTGCACATTGTGAGTGTTAATGGTGTTGCAGCATTTATTGGTCTTATTGCTGTCGGCTTGTTTGGCGCTCGTAATGGCGTTTTATCTACAGGAGATTGGCATCAACTTCTTGCACAGCTTTGTCTAGTAGCTATTAGCGTGCTTTATGCTGGCGTTCTTACTTCTGTGATTGCGTTTGCGTTAGAAAAGCTTTTTGGTTGGCGTATTTCTGAGGCTAAAGAGCGTAAGGGCGTTGACTTAGTAGATCAGGGTGAGCGCGCTTATGATTTCTCAAGTATTGCTCAGTCTCGCTCTGGAGGCGTTACCGGCGCTGTGGTTGAAGTTGCTGATACTGAGGCTGGTTCTACGCAAATGGCTGTGTTAACTCCTGTTACTGTTTCTGTAGCAGATACTGCTTCTGATGCAAAAGAATCCACTATTCAGACTTCTGAAGAGCCTGATGCAACATTGGAACGTTCCGAAATGTATGAGGAGCAGTCTGAAGCCCAAGTTGAGGATAGCGAAGAAGTAGAGCATAGCGAGCCTGAAGTCAAGACTGAGCCTGAAACAGAAGCTGAAGCTGAAGTCAAGACTGAAGCTGAACCCGACACGGATACAGAAACAGATTCAGATGCTGACCGCCAGACAGAGCCTGAATCTAATAAAAAAGCAAAAACTGATGAAAAGGCATCAAAAACGTATAAGAAGAAACCTACTAAGCCTCAAAATAATAGAAAATAGCAATAAAAAATAATAGCCGTGCGTCTTATAAAGCGTACGGCTTTTTTGTACCAAATTTCATATTTTGGCAATAATTTTACTAAATTACGCAAAAGTGACACGCACGAAGTTTACGATGTGGATAAAAAGCTGAGTTATCCACATTTTAGGCGTGTCTTTGTGTATATCCCATGAAATTATCCACATATTGGGGATAATACTGTGGATATCCTGCGGATAACTTTTCCAAATTAAATACGCAGTTTGCATTTATTAAGAATATGTGTTAAAGCAAATTAATTTTTTCGCAAATAATATTAGGAAAATTATAATGTTGCGGATCATTTTAAACATTGTATAAATTTGCTAGTAAACCATTGAAAATAGTATTCAGCAAAGTAACAAATAAAAGATGCTGCTTCGAACATATAATTCACTCAAACGTTTATACTCGTTTTTATGACAGATAATGATATGTGGCAGTCGTCGCCCAGGAACGCAAGACTCAATGGGGCAGCAAGTAGCAACACTACTTACAGTTCAAAGACAGCGTACGGCACAAATACGCCTAACATGAATAGTTCTGAAGGTGGCGTAGGAACAACATTATTTGATCGTATACCTCCGCACGATGCTGATGCAGAAATGGCGGTTTTGGGCGGAATGCTTATGAGCAAAGATGCTATAGGCGAAGTCTCACAAGTGCTTGAAACTGCTGATTTCTATCAGCCGCAGAATCAAACTATTTATGACGCAATTCTTACATTGTTTTCCGGCTCACAGCCTGTTGACGTTGTACTCGTAGCTAACGAACTAATGAAAGCCGGCAATTTAGATAAAGTCGGTGGAGCCGATTACTTACACAGTCTTGTAGCGTCTGTACCGACTGCAGCAAACGCAATGTACTACGCAGATATTGTTCATCAAAATGCTATTCTTCGTAACGTTATTGCAGCAGGAACGAAGATTGCGCAAATGGGCTATTCTGCTACAGGCGCTCAAGCTGAAGATATTGTCAATCTTGCGCAATCTGAAGTATATGAGATGAGTGCTGGTAAAGTACGTCAAGATTACGTAGCTATAGGTCCCGTTTTGCAAAATGCTTTAGATCAATTAGATAAACTGCAAAATCATGAGCTAGAGCAAGGCGTTCCAACTGGTTTCAGGGATATAGACGACGTTACACAAGGCTTACAGCCAGGACAGATGATAGTTGTTGCAGGACGTCCTGCAATGGGTAAATCAACGTTGGGTATTGATTTCGCAAGATCCGCAGCCTTGCATCATCAAATGACAGCAATAGTTTTTTCTCTAGAAATGAGCAAAGTTGAGCTAGCGCAAAGAATTATTTCTGCAGAAACTAATATTCCACTTGCTGCAATGCGAAGAGCAGAAGATATTACTCCGGATCGTTGGAATACACTTAATAATTTCTGGACTAAAATGCAAAACGCTCCGCTTTTTATAGACGACAGTCCAAATATGAGTTTGATGGAAATTCGCGCAAAATGCCGCCGTTTAAAGCAAACTAACGATTTGAAACTTGTTGTTATAGACTACTTGCAGCTTATGAGCTCCGGAAAACGCGTTGAAAGCCGTCAGCAAGAGGTTTCAGAATTTTCGCGAGCACTAAAACTTCTTGCTAAAGAACTTGAAGTGCCGGTAGTAGCTTTAAGCCAGCTTAATCGTGGTCCTGAAATGCGCAATGATAAGAAGCCGCAGCTTTCAGATTTGCGCGAATCTGGATCTATCGAACAGGATGCTGACGTTGTGTTTCTTGTGCATCGTCCTGATTTTTATAATAAAGAAGACAGGCCAGGCGAAGCCGATATTATTATGGCAAAACATCGCAACGGCCCTACAGACACGTTTAAACTAGCGTTCCTGGGTGCTACATCTAAATTTAAAGATATGCCTCAAGAGATGCAGCAACAAGGAGTGTGATGCGGGCGTGAAAAATAATTTTAAGAAATCGCGCTCAATGACTGCGCTCGCTGAAGGTACAGATGATTCAGAAAACGTATTGAATCATAGTGACGCGCGAGAAAAAATCAGGAAACGTTGGTTTAGCTGCTTTATGCCGGGAGTAGGAAAACTTGTACGCGCAGTGTCAAGAGCATTGAAACACGGCGGAAGCGCGCTCCCAGGAAAAGTAGTAGAAAAACTAGACCCAGGTTTTTTGGCAAGAACTTTAGGAAAACTACCATACGGCGTTGTGCTTGTTTCCGGAACGAACGGTAAAACAACCACTACGCGCATGATAACAACTATGCTTAGAGACGCAGGCTTGCGAGTGTTCACAAACCCTACTGGATCGAACTTTACTCGTGGCGTAGTTGCGTCACTTGTACAAGAGATGAGCGCAGTAAGCACAAAACTAAATGCGGATATTGCAGTCCTAGAGCTTGATGAAGCCTACGCAGTACATTTTGTGCGACAAATTAAACCTAAATATGCGGTTTTGTTAAATGTTATGAGAGATCAACTAGACCGTTTTGGAGAAATAGATACTACTGCAAAATTGTTAAGTAACGTTTCTAGAGAAACCGAGAAAGTGCTGGTACTAAATCGTGAAGATCCGCGAATTTCTGCACTTTCTGAAGATATTTTGCCGTCCTGTAAAGTAAAATATTTCGGCTTAGGCGACGACGTTAGAAGTATGTTCCCAACGGACGATGATTTGCACAGTAATTCTAATAAGATCGAAAATAAAAATACTTCATTCTCACGCAAGCTTCCTGAAGCAGATGTGGTTTTGGCGAAAATAGAAAATCATAAAGCTGATTTCATACTTTCAGGCAAAAGAAAAACTGCCGTTATGAAACTTGACGGAGCTTACAATATTTTCAACGCGGCCGCAGCTGCAACTGTAGTTCGCGCAATTTTGGCTGAAGTTACAGGTAAAGCAGAAACTTTCAACGATGACAATATTGTTGAAGCACTAGAAAAAGTAACGCCTGCTTTTGGCAGAGGCGAAATAATTGAAGTTTCAGGTTCTCCAGTTGAATTGGTTTTAGTTAAAAATCCTATTGGCTTTAGACTTGCACTCGCTTCAGACCAGCCTGAAAATCATGACACAATGATTGCAATCTGTGACGAATACGCAGACGGAAGAGACATGAGCTGGCTGTGGGATGTTGATTTTACTTGCTTAAGTAAAACTGGAGTAGATTGTGTTTCTGGCACTCGCGCGTGGGATATGGCGTTAAGATTGGAATACGATAAGGTTTCAGCAAAGAATGTTGGGACTGATTTAGAAGAAGATGTTCGTTTATTCGTTGAAGGCGATTTTTCAGGTGGAGCTAAACGCGCTAAACGAATATACTGCACGTATACTGCTATGCTTCGTGTGCGAGCTAAGTTAGCACAGCTTGCAAAAGTCAAAGACGTTGGAGTCGGAAAGTAATCGGAAACTAATCGGAAAGTAGTTGCTATGAGTGCTATTAGCGATAAGAACGAAACTAAAAATCGAGTTTTGAATATAGTTTCGCTGTACCCGAAAGACATGAATATTTACGGCGACTATGGCAATGTGCTTACTGTTATGCGTCGAGCGGAATTATACGGTTACAAGCCCGTGCTCCACGAGTACAACGTTGGTGATGCTTGGCCCAAGCGCGTGGATATGATTCTTGGCGGTGGCGGTCAAGATCATGGTCAAAGTAGAGTTACTGAAGATTTATTTGCGCGCGCGGATTCTATTCGTGAGCTTGCAAAAGATGGCGTTCCAATGCTTATGATTTGCGGTCTTTACCAACTTTTTGGAGAGTATTTCGAAACCATTGAGGGTCAAAAACTTAAAGGTATTGGCATACTTGGCGAGCATACTGTTGGTCAAGACGTACGCATGATTGGAAATCTTGTGGAGCATAGCGACGATTTTGGCGATATTGTGGGCTACGAGAACCATTCTGGGCGCACAAGCTTGGAGGGTGATACTCAGCCACTCGGCTCTGTTGACAGCGAAAATTGCGGAAATAATGGCGAAGATCACACGGAAGGCGCTCGCAAATACAACGTTATCGGCACTTATATGCACGGATCAGTTTTGCCGAAAAATCCGCGTTTGGCTGACTTTTTAATTCGTACTGCTGCGCAAAATCGTTACGGCGAATTTGCACCAAAGCAAACTAACTCTCAGCGTGCAGAGCTTGCGAAACTAAACGAATTAGCAGATCGCGCTCGCGAAGTCGCCATAAGTCGTCCTCGCTAAAATTTGTCCATGTTAAATACAAAATAACCTGCTGAAATCGCAAAGTGTTGCAAATCAGCAGGCTATTTTTTAGTTTCTAGTTTTCGCTTGATTTGGTGAGTATATTAGTCGATCAAACCATACAAACGATCGCCGGCATCGCCAAGACCTGGAACGATATAAGCTTTGTCGTTCAAATGCTCATCAACAGCGCAAACAACAACCTTAAAATCAATAGAAGGATCAATCTCCTTCTCCAAACGCTTCAAGCCTTCTGGA
Organism: Gardnerella sp. 2492; assembly: GCF_050320365.1. Lineage (NCBI taxonomy): Bacteria > Bacillati > Actinomycetota > Actinomycetes > Bifidobacteriales > Bifidobacteriaceae > Gardnerella > Gardnerella sp. 2492. The sequence continues at coordinate 942,933 of NZ_CP186952.1, forward strand.
GCTGCCAAAATATTAATAGCGGTAACATCTTTAGCTCCACGCTCAGCCAAATAATGTGTAGCAGCAACTAAAGTGCCGCCGGTGGCAAGCATTGGGTCAAGAAGGAAGCACTGACGACCAGTCAAATCTTCTGGCAAACGGTTGGCATAAGTAACAATGTCGAGCGTCTGCTCGTCGCGCTTCATACCAAGGAATCCAACCTCAGCGGTTGGAAGAAGACGAGTCATGCCGTCAAGCATACCGAGGCCAGCGCGCAAAACCGGCACAACCATTGGGCGTGGTCGGTTCAAATGCTTGCCAATCATCTTGCAAATAGGAGTTTCAATCTCGCGATCGCTAACTTCCAAATTGCGAGTTGCTTCGTACGCTTCAAGGGTTACCAATTCGGAAACCAACTCGCGGAAAATGTTAGAAGGTGTATTCTTATCACGCAAAACGGTGAGCTTATGGTCCACCAGCGGATGATGTAAAACATGAAGATCCATACCTTCTAGGTTAATGCAAGCATGGCATGTAAAGCTATCGGCGTGCCGTGAGATTTATAACAAAATATAAACAAAATAACAGTTAACAAACAGTAGTTAGCTTCTAATCTCAAATATAAAACGCTGACTTGCGAAAGCGCCTGTCGGCGCAAACGCCGCTCGCAGCGGCAAAAAATGGAGCCCGGGGCTTAAGCACAAGCCAGCGTCAAACTCGAGTATACATGTTTTTAATTTTCAGCGCGCCGCATAATTCGAATCCAACTTGAATCCAAATCAAATCACAAATTTAATCACAAATAATTTACTCAAGTTTCCCTAATCGCCATAATCCTGCGCAAGTACGGAAAGTGCATGAAAGTGAATTAAGATTTGCGGAAGTGTGCAAAATATGTGCAATTTTTTCTGTATTAATCGAATTAGAATTTTGCTCATCCAACTTTTTCGCGTAAACATGCATTCCGTGCGAAATAATAGAAGTAAAAGCTGAAGCACGATAAAGCGCTACAGCAAAATCGCCGGTAAAAGCGCCGGAAAGAATAGAATCTGCAAGTCGCGCAATATCATCTCCTGTAGGAGCTTCATCAATTCCTGTAATAGCTGATGCGCTTGTGGCTTCAGGTTCGCCAAGACGCCAATATTCAGCGTAAGCCTCACGATTCTTACGCAAAGAAATACGCAATAAATAAAGTCTCCAAAGTATTCCAGGAAGAGATTCCGCTTCTGCATGATTCCACAGATCTGCAATAACTTCAATACCCTCATTTTCAACCAAATTCAGCACGCGCTCAACGATTTCTGGCGACTGCGTTTTATGCACACGGTTAAGCAGAACAGCAGCGGATGTGTGGCTAATCTCATTGACAACCTGCGGATCTGTACCGCCCTCTATTTGTGCGAGCATAGCTGGATCCATTTGCGCAGGTCTGCTTGGACGATTTGAACCGTTTGGGCTTGGCATAAAAGCAGATCTGCTTGAATGAATAGAACTTGATTGCGAATTTAAACTAGTAGACACTTGGAAGAACCTTTTCAATATCGATAATGCGAGCGCCTTTAGGAGTATTAATTATATGCAAAACTATTGCGCTTCCTGTAGGCATATATGGAGATTTTTGGCTGAGTATGCGCTTGTGCGCTCTAGGTTTTGTTATTCCTCGCAAATAATCGAAGAAAGTGCCGATAACCGGGCGGTGCAGGCATATGACAGTTGAGTTTGCATTGTTTGTAACGCTTGCATTTTGTGCATTACGCTCAAGATTTTGTATTTCGTTCACAAGAACAGACAATGTAGATTTTGGTTTTTTCTCGTGATGATCTTCGGTAAGTTCCGCAGCCTGTTCTATAGAAAGCGAAGAATCGTGCGCAAAAGCGTCGAGAGTTTCTAAACAACGCTTCCAAGGTGACGATATAATTTTATTCGGCGCATAGCAGGCAAGCTCGCGGCCTAGAGCGTATGAAGCAGCAGCACCTAGAGGTGTGATTGGTCGAGTCGCTTCGCTTCCTTGCCAAGTTTTTCGAGACTCAGCTTTTCCGTGACGCACTAAAAGCAACGTACTATATTCGACTTGCCCTTCGTGTAGCTTATCTAAGAAAGCGTCTAGCACTTCGCAGTCACTATCGTGCGTAAGCTTTTTTCGTGCTTGAGAAGGAGTAAGCCACAGTACATTGCCGATTTCAGTGGGTTTAGCAGGCTTAATTGGTCCGAAAGCAGGAAGACGCTTTGCTGCGGACGGCTTGTCAATTAAACGCATCATCCAGTAGTGGATTCGCTTTATTACTTCCGGTTGACTATTGCGGTTCTGACTGCTATCTGACGCGTTGTTTTTGGAGGATTTTTTGCCTTCGTGATCAAGCAGATATTCTATTTTAGCGATATGCGGGCCAAGCGTGACTGAATATCCTGTTTCTTCTCCAACCTCGCGAACTGCAGTGTGACGATGCGATTCGTTTTGCTCATTCTTTCCTTTTGGCCAGCTCCAATCGTCATATTTAGGACGGTAAACAAGGCAAAGCTCAAAGTCGTCATCACTAGGCTTTATTGGCTTGCTTACATTGCTACCTGTTTTTGCGTCTTCACCTGCGTTTGAGCTGTTTGTAATATTGCGCTTGCGATAAATAATTCCACCAGCTGCTTCAACGTATTGCGTCGTTACTGCACTCATATTCACTATTTTAGCGGTTTTCTTTCGCAACTTTTAGTTGTGCCGTAATCTTTTACTTTTGTCACAGTCGTAGCAGTAACAAAAGAGCTGTTATTGTTTTATAATCCTTAAACATCCTAAAACTGGCAAATTATGCTGTAAAAAACATCCCAAAACTGGCAAAGGGTACTAGATGAGTTGTATGCTGCAAAAACATTTGATGAAACCATTAGTTAGATATCGCAGGAGCCGGCGCCAAAATACTTGGGTTATAGATAAAAAGTAGGGCCACCATAATGGTGACCCTACAAAAGTATCTAGCAATCGGTGCAATCCCTAGTAGCACTGAATACTAGACTAAGCATTCCTACACTTAAATTCATATATCTGGCAAGCGCGCTAGCAAGAAAAGGAAATGCTCTAGCAACTAGCGTTACAAACCGGATATCGAATTAAAGTTGTGGCATAAAACTTACAGAACAACTTTGGGCTTTATGCCACGCGTTGGAATACTCACATTTAACTATTGCTTAGTGGCGGACCTTACGGACAGCAGCACCCATACCAGCAAGAACAGAAGCAGCCAAAGCAGTCAAAGCAATAGCAGCACCGGTCTTAGGAAGGTTCTTACCAGCCTTATCCTTACCCTTCTCAACAGTAATCTTACCCTGCTTATCAGCCTTCTTATCAGCAGCAGCAGCGGCAGGAGCCTTAGCAGCCTCAGCCTTCTGAACAGCCTTCTGAGCAGCAGCACCGAACTTACCAGCCAAAGCATCAGCATAAATCTTCTGAGCCTGAGCAAGCTGTGGGAAAGCAGGAGACAATGGGTCAACAGCAGTCACAGAAGGAAGCAAAGCAGGATTCACACCAAGCTTGATAGCAGCATTGTAAGCCTCATCATAAGCATCCTTAGCAGCATTGTAAGCAGCCTGAGCAGCCAAATCAGCAGTCTTAGCATCATTGAAATCAGCTAAAGCCTTGTTGAAAGCAGCAGTAGTACGAACTACATGAGCATCAGCACGATCAACAGCCTCTTTCAAGCTCTTCAACTTAGCAGAATCATTCACGCCAGAAGCCTCAAAATCAGACAAATTCTGAGCAGCAACAGCAGCAGCCTTATTAGCAGCATCAAGCTCAGCCTTAGCAGCAGTCAAAGCAGCAGCAGCCTTAGTATAAGCTTCCTTCTTCTCAGCAAAGTTGTGCGAAGCAGCATCAACATCTACCTTCTTAGAAAGAACATTCTTAATAGCCTCTTCCTTAGAACCTGGCTGAGCTGGGGTAACAGGTGGATTCTTTGGAGGATTCTGCTCACTACCACTGGCCTGGCAACCAAGATTCGTCAAATGAATCTTAGCAAGATCAAGCTTATCCTGGGCTGCAGATACCTTATCCTCAGCCTTCTGAGCAGCCTCATCAAGAGCCTTGGTATCGAGAGCAGTGAGCTTATCCTTGTAATCATCAGCAGTTGCTGTTTCTGCAGTCTTAGCAGCACCACCAAGAGCTATACCAGAATTAGCGTCTTCTGCAGCCTTGCGTGCCGCTTCAAAAGCAACTTCAGCCTGAGCCTTCTTAACCCCAGCCTGAGCCTTCTTAACATTATCATTACCTGCAGCTGTCTCTTCAGCCTTAGCGTCATTATAATCCTTAAGAGCCTTCTTATAAGCATCTACAAGAGCTGTAGCCTTGTCAAGCTTAACATGAGCACGACGCTTAGCAGCATTAGCGGTAACAAGATCATCCTTTGCATCCTGCAAAGCAGCCTTAGCATCATTAATATTGTCTTGAGCAGTCTTGCACTGTTCAGCAGTTGGCTTCTTTGGAGCGGTCTCAGCGAAAGCTGGAGCGGCGAATGCCATACCGGAGAGGAGGGTGGCGCCAGCAGCAAATGCGGCGATAGCCTTCTTATTCAACATAATAATTTCCTTTCTTCTTCTCCTTCGTGCTAGGAACACGAAGAAAATTTGCAACACGAATTACCTTTTCTGACCTCATCCATCTAGGTAGGATTCGGATTCGTGTTTAGCATCAGCCAAACTAGGACTCTGGTTGATACCTGCAATTAAGATACCCCCCCCCCGTTTGAAAAAGTCAAGAGGCAACCTAAGCATCACTACAGTAAAATATACGAAAATCTGCTAAAGAAAATACGATAATCTAACCATATGCTGTAAAAAGTATTGTTATAAGTAGTTTTTTACTATAAAAAATACGTTTTTAAGAAATTTTAAGATTTTTCCCAGGAAACTCTCAGGAAACTCGCGCATACCCTACCCGAGCTTCCATAAAACGTTGCAAAACCGCCACTTTCGCGCGACACACCGATACCCCCTCCAAACACGAGACAGTCCTCTCGCATTTGGAGCAACATACGATGATAAACCCTCCAAAAGCGAGACAACTCTCTCGTGATTGGAGCAGATGACGTAAATAAAACCTCCATTCGCGAGAACACTCTCTCGCAAATGGAGCAAAACACAGATGACAACCCTCCAAATGCGAGATGACGCTCGCGCTATAAGCGCTCGCTACGAAACTCGCGTTGGAAGTCCACTGGACTTCCAACCTAAGCGAGTTTCCGCTCCGAGTTGCTTTCGCGCGCTAAATCGCAGCGCTCAAGCAGGTCGTCGCGCCCGCAAATGGAGCAAAACACGCACCGACACGCTCCAAACGTGAGACAAGGCTCTCACGATTGGAGCGCGACGACATGCTTGAGCGCGCATTAATAATTTTGGCAGTCAATAGAAAATGTCGATAACATCGGCTGATTTTATGTTTTCGACAAAATCACCCTGATTTTTGTCGATTTCACCAAACGATTATGCGTTTTAAACAATTTCGACTCACATTCTGTCGATTTCACCAAACGATTTGGTATTTTCGACAGTTTCGACTTGCGTTTTGTCGATAACATCGGCTGATTTTGTGTTTTAGACAAATCCACCCCACGTTCTGTCGATTTATCTTCTTCTGCAACCGATTTAAATTTTATATATGACTTTTATTTGCTATTTTTCAAAAATAAACCCTCTCGTTCTCCTATGATCAAAAGCGTTTTCTTCAAACTTTTTGGAGTAATCTTTTTGATGGAATTAAATAACAATTCTTTTTCTTCATCACTAATTGTCAAATCCGCACAATCATTTATAAGAGACTTCTTTTTAAAAATAGCTTTCACGATGTTCAAAGTGTTACCATTTTCCTTAGCTTCTTCTAAAGATTTATTAACATCTTCATCCCTATGAATAATAGACAATGCACTCAAATCACTGCCTATAGTTCCAACGATTTTAACCATGTGATCATACTCATCTTTATTGTATGGATATAATCTGCAGAGATACTTACAAGCTCCAGTCATTGTTGCGTGATTACCTATAGCCTTAGCTCTTGCCAATAAACTTCTAAGTTTTCTTTTTGTACGTTCCTTTAAAAATGGAATTTTACAGTCTATTGCCAAAGACCTAAGTTCACATTCTTGTGCAACGACTTCGTCATTCTTATACAATTCTTTATCACGAATAAACATGCTATTCAAAAGTGCAAAACGGAACCTAACAAAAAGCAATAAAACGTACTTTCTTCTTAATAACGGAACTTTTAAAAAAAGGCTCGATGGAACACGCATTTGCAACGAAGACACATATTCGATTTTTGACTCTGCTAAATATTTACGTCTGTCTTTAGATGGCAATCTGTATTTCTTTGCTGCTTTCTTTAGTTCTTTCGCAAGTTGACGATATTTATCAAAATTCGCACTTTCTCTTGCAAAGGAACTCTTCGCTTTTAGCAATATAATTTTTTCTTTGCTAGTTAATTCTTCGTATTGATTAATCATATGTCCTAAATCTTTATTTTGCCCAGTTCTTTGCAAAAGCAACATCCAGAATATTTCTTTATTAAAAGATATATTTTCCGCATCAATTTGTGACTCAATTCCTTTTAAAAATTTTTCTTTTTCTTCTGCAGAAACTGAGTTGTCCTTAGTTAGTTCACGAATACGATCAACAATATCTTTGCCGCCTTTAAAAGTTAATAACACATTCATCAACTTATCTTTCATATTGGATGGATATCCTGTTATCTTGACTACATTATGCAATGATGAAGCATTGTCTTCTGTTTGCTTATCAATTTCAGATTCTTTAGGATTTCCAATCGTCCAGAAAAATTTTCTGTCCTCATAATGACTATTTTGCAAAATCGGAAAATAATCCGCGTCTCTTCCGCTATATCCCCAAATACACACGTCATACGTCTTAATATTTCTTTTTACATAATCTGCAAAATCGCTTTTTTTGGAAATACCTGGCATTGTTGTTGCAATATCATCGCTTGTTACTGCATTCCCTGAATTTTCTCTTAAATTTCCATGCAATTTACAGATTACTACTTGTGATTCAACTGATTTATCAGTTGGACGATCAACATAAACATGATATGGCAACCTAAGCTTTTCGCAAGCTGATTCGAACATTTTATCATAATTCACGGTAAAAATTGGAACCTTTGCAAAATGCGAATAAGCTACTATGAAATAATGTATTATATTGGGTTGCGGTGTATAGTCCTTCGTGAAATGGTCTCTTTTAAGACAATTCCACATCTCTAAAACGCGATCATCCTCTGTACATTCCAGTAGTACTGAATAAAATAATTCTGGTTGAACCATTTTACAAATATAATCTTTACGAGACATTTCTTTTTGGGGAACACATTGGGGAACAAACGTATAACATTTATCAAATCCCACCAAGAATTTATTACAAGTATGTTGTAAGACATCATAAACTTTTGCAACCCCAGATTCAATGCTGATTCCTGATCCAGTAAAAAATAAACCTCTTTTTCCAATCAAACAATCAAGCAATTCATTTTTATTGTTTTCATTACTATCTTCAGATGCATTCTCATTCACCATCACAATCTCCTTTGATAAAATTTTGATAATAATTTAAATCTTTTAACTTTTATGAAAAATACAAAATTTATAAAAGAAAAACCTCAGTGTTAACTTTCTTCTATATAAGTTATACTCATTATTTTACTTTTCGCAAGAGTCTCTATGTATTGAATCGGAATCAATTCTTATTCGATTTTTAGTTTATTTAGATTTGAAACAATACCGTTTGTGATACTAACTCACGATACTTTCCATAAATAAGCATTCACTACAAACCAAGAACCATACCAGACGAAACACCGACACCCCCTCCAAACACGATACTCACCTCTCGCAAATGGAGCAAAACGTAAGGTAGACAGCTCCAATTACGAGAACACTCTCTCACGATTGGAGCAGATGACGTAAATAAAACCTCCAAATACGAGACAAAGCTCTCGGGATTGGAGCGGCAGACGACGATAAACCCTCCAAAAGCGGGCGCGACGACATGCTTGAGCGCAGCACCTAACGGCCATTAGTGGACCGTAGCAGTTCTATTAAGATTTGGCATACAAGTACACACCAATACCAATGCACAACCACAAAAACTCAATAATCCTAATTTATATAATTCGGTTATATAATTCGATTACTAAATACTTAATTTCATATGTTATTGCTCTCTTGTTTTAATAATTCTCTTAATCTCTTTTTAGCATGACGAATCATCTTCAATTCGTCCATTGTTTCTCTTCCAAAAAGCGCTTCATTAAGAACATCGGCAGCAGTAAACTCTGCAGGAACATTTTTGTAATTGTTAGAATCATATATACAATTTTCATCTCTTCTGTAAATCTGGATTCTATCGAATATTTTGGCTTTTTCCAATTCAGATAGATTTTGTACTATGTGATCAACAATATTATCGTGATGTTCTTTAGGCGTCGCTCTAGCGCTTATAGGATTTTCAAGACGCATTTCATTATATCGAATTAATGTACTAAGCCAAGATAATTCTGGTTTAGTGGCAATAACAGCAAGTGAAACATTATAACCACAATTTAGTAACGATTTTGCAGTATTAAGCGGAACTTCAACACTACGCAACGTACCTTCAATTACTAAATTGTAATTTTCAAGACTTAACTTTTCTATTAAACTTCTCACCATTTTTGAAGAAAAGCTACTAGTATATTTAACGCTTTCCTTACCATACACATCCAATAATTGATAATAATTTGGATGTTGTGGTCTATAACTGTCAGCATCAAGAATAATTATATTGTTATCAAATTCTTTCTGTTTTATGATGTGAATGGTGCTTTTGCCTGCACCACTCTGGCCACCGAGCAATATGGCTTGAGGCTACGAACTTGCATGTTTACCTATTTGCAAAGCACGCAAATTCCTATGCAAACACCGAGTAAAATATTCTTCACTAAAATTTTCTACTGCCACATCACACCAAAACTTACATTTACATAGTTATTATCGATTATTTATTTAGCACTTATCAAGTATTTTCGATTATTCTTATTTACAGCATCAAGCAAACGCTCTATACCATCTAAATAACCGTTATAACGATTTATATCTTCAAAATTGCGCAATTTATATACTCTTGTGTTGATCACGTCAGCTAAATCATCGCTCATCGCAATCCACGCATTAGAAGAATCGTCAATTTTGATATTCATGCTGTCTTCATACTTATATATGCGAGCCAATATTTGCGCACCACGCTCTTTAAGAACTTCGATTTTCATATTCAAATCGTATTTCTCTTCAGATGTCAATTCCTTTTCTTGTAATATATCAAAAACAGAAACATTGAATTTATTGCAAATCTTATCTATCAAATTTGTCGAAATAACACTCGTACCGTTTTCATAACGACTAATACTGTTACGAGAGACACCTAAAACATTAGCAAATTCCTGCTGCGTTAATTTTTTTGAGCGACGTAACGCTTTAATATTACCCGAAATCATACATCCTCTTTCAACAAGCTTTACAACAATTTTTCAATTTCAATATTGTCTTTTATTGTTCATTATATAATATAGAAACATTTTTGTACCAATTTTGGTGCAATTTATCTAAAGAAATTTTCAAAATACACTACAGAAGACTTGTTGTACCACTTATTGAAGTAAGAATATGAGAGGGATAACAGTGCTGCAGTACTGTCATCTACTTCAGCAGCACTGTCACGTTACTGCAGTCGACCACACTACCGCAACACCGCAACACCACGCTACTGCAGTAGTGCAATATTACGAGAGCACTACTGCATCACTACTACCGCACTACTGTCCAATAAGAATGTCGACAATTCGATTCATGTCTTCAGGAGACGAGAACACTATTTCTATGCGACCGTGATTCTCACTACCTTTTATAGACACTTTCGTCTCGAATTTCGTTTCAAGTTTCTTGCGTATAGGCGATGCAGCCCAGCGGTCGTTTCTTTGTCTGCGCGAACGCACCTGATTGCCACTCGCCTCATTATTTTTCATCGATACGATTTCTTCAGTGCTTCTTACAGATAATCCTTCAGTAATAATGCGCTGGGCAAGAGATTCCATTTCTTCTGGATTATCTAATCCGAGAAGTGCACGAGCGTGACCAGAAGATAATACTCCTGCAGAAACATGCTTTTGCACTGAAGCTGGAAGATTTAGTAATCGCAACATGTTGGCAATTTGTGGACGCGACTTCGAAACAGACTTTGACAACTGCGCTTGAGTCAAACCAAAATCGTCAATCATTTGCGCGTATGCTGCAGCCTCTTCCAACGGATTTAACGCCACGCGATGCAAGTTTTCCAAAAGTGCATCACGGAGCATATCCTCGTCGGCTGTGGTTTTCACTATTGCAGGAACCACTTCTAATCCGGCTAGCTGCGATGCTCTCCAACGGCGTTCACCCATAATCAGCTCGTAATGTGCCGTTTCTTGTTCGTCGTTGATTTTTCTCACGACTATTGGCTGCAGAACACCCACCTCTTTTATAGATGCAGCAAGTTCGCGCAACTCTTCTTCATCAAAAACAGTACGTGGCTGCTTTGAATTTGGCACTATATCTAACGGCTTTATATATTCTAAATAACCACCTTTAATTGGCTTTAAACCTTGATCTTCCGCAGTTGTATCAGCATTTTCAGCAGATGCTTCAGAATTTGTCGTGTTATTTAGTGAATTTCTGTTGCTATTATCTTCAGCTTCGTTTTCTTCTTTTCGTTGATTTTTTGATACATTATCGCCGAAGAAAAGATCCATTGGACGCACTACATCATTGAAAGATGGTACAGTTGCTCGTTTAATTGATCGAGTGTGTTTTGTACTTAAATAATCACCCGTTTCACGTGAAACATGCGAATATTGCTCTTCATTTGTACCATTGTTACCATTTGCGTCATTTTTATCTTTATGCGGAGCAATTGCTTGTTTTATGCTTGGCATAACAGTTTCACGTGAAACATGTTGCGCTTTTTGAGAAATTTTTTCTGAATTTTTTGCAGATACACTATTAGAATCTGCATCATAATTATCTACAGTTTCACGTGAAACACGAGACTCAGTTTCAGCACTATTGACGTTTTCCTGCAATGTCGACTTGGTTTCAACTTCAGCTTGAGGAGCAACAGCAGCTAAATCGTCTTCTCCTGGCAGCGTTGGGAACAGAGCACCCAAACCTTTACCTAAACGAGATTTGGTTGAACTCATTTTTCATTCCCCTTCTGTCTTACAGCAATATTTGCTAACACTGTTTCTGATCTTTGAGCAATTTCTAAAGCAGCTTCCCTATAAGATACAGCACCTGTTCCATGTGAATCATAACTTATTACAGTTTTCGCAAAGCTTGGCGCTTCTGAAATTTTTACTGTTCGCGGAATTGTAGTTTCAAGCACAATATGCGGATAATGTTGCTTAACTTCTTGGAAAACTTCGCGACTCAAAAGCGTTCGCCTATCAAACATAGTAACTAACATTGTAGAAACTACTAGCGAAGGATTGTAATGCTTTTGCACAAGACCAATCGTATTAATAAGCTGACCTAATCCTTCAAGGGCATAATATTCAGCTTGAATTGGTATTAGCATTTCCTTCGCCGCACACATGGAATTAATAACAAGCAATCCTAATGACGGAGCACAATCAATAAAAACGTAATCATAGTGTTCGTCACTATTATTTAAAAACTCAAGTAGTGCATTCTTCAGAAGATTGTTGCGATCCTGCATTTCCGCAACTTCCAGCTCAGCTCCACTTAAGTCAATAGATGCTGGAACTACATCAATACTATCAATATCCGGGCATGGTTGTTTTACTTCCGAAACTGTTTTACGACCCTCAAGAACATCATAAACTGAGAGATTTCCGGAAGCATGCGGCACGTTAAGAGCTGTAGACGCGTTGCCTTGCGGATCCATATCAATTACGAGAACTTTGCAACCACCAACTGCCATAGCTGCAGCTAGGTTCACGGTAGAACTTGTTTTACCAACTCCACCTTTCTGATTTGCAACAGCAATTATTCTCGTATCAGAAGGTTTTGGATAAACTACGCCCTCAAGAGCGTGATATCTTGTAGTAACATCCGCTAATTCGTTACCTAATGAAGATGGTGAATCTCCAAAAATACGTTTAATGGTTTCCGCAGCTGATTCCACCATTTTGTATCACCCCCGCCCTCTTTTTTACAACCATGTAGTGTCAAGTTTCTATTCTTCTATGGACATAAAACACGTAAAAATAGCATGCTGTTTCACGTGAAACAGAATAAATTTAAATAAAAATAACAGCTTTTAAATCGAAAAGAATCATATAATAAATTCTCAAAATTTACGAAAAAGTTCATAATAAAAAATAATAAAATAATAAAAAGCAAAACCACATTAAAACTGATGAATATTCAGATGCATAAAATGGATATGTTTCACATGAAACAATACTCAAAACGTAAATATAAAATTACGAATCTTGTACATTAAAAATGTTTTAGCAAATTACGCTTTGTCGACTATCACAACTGACGTTGATTGCAAACCAGGTCCAACAGGAGCTTCAACTACACGAGGATTTAATCCACCAGCTTTGCGAATCATTTTCGCCGCCTTTTCGATCTCTGCTGCTGCAGATTTACCTTTTAATGCTACTAACTGACCATGCGTTTTTAAAAGTGGAATCGTCCACGCAGCTAATTTTGTCATTGGAGCTACAGCGCGGCATGTTACAGCATCAAAAGCAGGTATTTCGTGAGATTTTACTTTTTCTATTACTTCGTCAGATCTTCCGTGGAAAATAGTTACGTTATTTAATTCCATAAGTTTTACGCACTCATCTAACCACGCAACTCGTCTTTCCATCGGCTCAATCAAAGTTACTTGTACTTCAGGTAAGCAAGCAGCTAATACAATTCCAGGGAAACCTCCACCGCTGCCGACGTCTGCCACACGTTTTTTATTACTCTTTTTCGTAACTTCATCAATAAAAGGTACAACTGCTGCAGAATTTAATATGTGTCTTTCCCACAAAATACCCATATCTCTAGGCCCCACTAGACCTCTAATTAATCCTTCTTTCTGAAGTTTCACGTGGAACATTGTGCATTTCGGAAGCGCATCTCCTAAGATTTCTTGCAATATTGGGGAAGATTCTAGCTCATCAGCTACATTTTCTATAGGTTCAGCAGATTCACTAACTTCCATTTGATGCACTCCTTAACAAAAACACAAAAACAAAAAGTAACATAATAAAACATTTTTGTTCTATCGTGTTACTTTCTGTTTAAATTTATAAATATCATCCGTGAAGTAAGCAAAATTAACAAAGCAAATAAAACAACTCAGCAAAAGTAGCGAGTACTATTTATTTTTACTTTCCGTTTTCTGTTTCGCTTATTGCCTACTATCGCTCATCATCAATGGAATCTGCATCTGCATCATAGTCAGCATCTTCCAAATCTGAATCATCCGAATCATCTTCATCATCTGCATAATCGTCATCCACGTCGTCAACATCATCATCGTCAACGTCGCGCTCATCATACAAATCATCAACATTCATATCAGCGTCATCAACAACGTCAATGTCATCCACATCCACGTCGTCCACATCATCAACATCGTCATCTAAATTATCAACGGCATTTGCAGACATATAAACAGTCACATAACGATGCGGCTCTTCACCATGAGACCTAGAGCGCAAACCTTCCTCACGCACAGTATCGTGAATAATCTTACGCTCAAACGAGTTCATCGGCTTCAAATTCACAGCTTCACCGGTTTCTCGAACGTCATCCACAGCATCCAGCGCAATATCGCGAAGCCTTTGGCGCTTACGCTTCAAGAAGCCATCCACATCAACAATTAAATGAGACCTATCACCAGTCTTTTGTTGCACAGCGAGACGACTAAGCTGCTGAAGCGCGTCTACAACTTCCCCGTTTCTACCAATCAAATGACGAATATCTTCATCATCATCCGCAACAATCTGAATCATAGGACGATTATTGCGAATACCCATCTCAATATCACCATCATAATCGGCAATATCAAGCAAACCCTCTAAGTAGTCCGCAGCGATATCAGCTTCTTCATTGAGCTGATTTATGCTTTTCTGCTCTTCTTGTGCCATCGCTTACTCCTTACGTTTCCACACTTACTCTTAACGTGATATTCACGCATTCTCACTGCACATACTGAACTACAGTGTAGCTGACAATACAGTCAAACAAACACTGTAGCCAGTATTTACAAGCAATTATTACAAGCAATTATTAAAACTACTTTTTAGCACCCTTACGCTTACGCTGTGGTTGCTTACGCTGGAATCCTTCCACTTCCCTGCGTTCTGCTTCCTCACGCGCTTTCTGAAGCTTTTCTTCCTCAAGAGAAGGCAAACCTTCACGCTTTCTACGCGCATTTTCTTTCACATAATCTCGTTGCTCTTTCTCAATAGCAGCTGGAGATCCAGGCGTTGGGAAGGTATAAACCTGCCAGATAGAGCGAAGCATATTAACAATATTGTTTGCTAACCAGTAAACAAGCATTGCAAATGGAAGCGCAAAAGCAGAGAACACATAAATCAGCGGGAAGCCCCACATCATAAGTTTTTGAACCTTATACTGGCTACCTTGCATAGATTCAGGCGGCAAATTCTTGCGAATATTATTAAACTGCATATACCACATTGCAGCACACATAAGCACCACAAACGTGACTATAACAGCCTTTCCGCCGCCGTCTACTGTCATAAACGTATCCGAGACTCCTACGCCAAACAAATGCGTTTTAACAAACTGTTTTGCAGTAGAAATATCAAACGCACCAAATGCAGCGTGCTTTCCTCTAGCAATAAATGGAATTAAAGAAAGCGTGTACCAAATACTCATGAATGCTGGGCCTTGGATCATCATAGGAAGGCATGATCCTGCAGGATTAGCATTGCTATCCTGGTAAAGTTTCATCATTTCCCTGCGCATAGCTTCTTTGCTTGCAGGGTCGTTTTTACCTTTGTATTTTTGCTGGATTTTCTTTACTTTTGGAGCGATTGCTTGCATTTGTCGCATTCCCTTAATGCTTTTAATAAAAGCTGGGAAAATGCATGCGTGAACTACTAGCACCAAAAATACTATCGACAAAATCCAAGCGGCACCAACTTCGTTCATGCCAAGAAGAGTTAAGAATTTATGGAATAAAACCATAATTTGAGTCATCAACCACTCAATTGGCGTCAAAATCTTGTAGAACCAGCCTATAAAGCCGTTGTCAAGCATAAAATGATCTTGATTAAACATCAGTTTTCCTTGTCCTCACCAGCCAAGGGAGTTAGCCGTGGCTCTTCATGCGCCTTTGACCAAGCGCAACGGTAAAAAATTGAATATTTTTGTGGTACGTCGTCAATACTACAACTTGTCCAAGGTCTGCAGCGCAAAAGTCTTAGCACTGCAAGTAAACCGCCTCTGCAAATACCAAAACGCGAAACAGCTTCAATCGCATATTGTGAGCACGTTGGATAGTAACGGCAGCAAGCTGGCCTATTCGCAGAAATTTTGCGTTGATACCATCTAATAGCTCTTATAGCAGCTTTTGCTGCCATACTGCGATTATGACGCGTCTTCTTTGTGATTATGCTCATCTGTACCTGCCGCAACGCTACTTATCTTCTTGAAAAGCTTCTCGATTTGTAAACGTAACGAATCAAACGAAACTTCCGCTGCAGTTGGCTTTGCGCGTAAAATAACGTCACAGTTTTGCGGCAAAAGTAATTCGAATTCTTTAGCAATCACTCGCAGGCGTCGCTTCACTTTGTTGCGAACTACAGCCTTACCTACTGATTTAGATACAGCAAGACCTAGCCTTCGCGCCAAACTTTTTTGCTGTTCCTGCGTTAGGGTATCAGAAAAAGCCGCGGGATTACTACTTACTAAACCCGTGGCAGATTCTAATTTTACGCTTCTATCCTCGTTAAGTGCGTTACTTACGGCTATATCGCCACGCATTACATAATGCGCGACGATATCCCGCGAACTCACTTTGCGTCGTTTTTTAAGTACCGCGACGAAATCGCGATGGCTTTTCAGCCTTTCCATGCTTTACGACGCTACCCTAACTCAGGCAGACAGCGACTTACGGCCCTTGGCGCGACGACGATTAATCACTGCGCGGCCAGCACGCGTACGCATACGAACGCGGAAGCCGTGCTTCATGTGACGACGACGGTTATTTGGCTGGAATGTCCTCTTCATAACTAATGCTCCTGTATTCAGCCACGCAAAAGCATGGCCCCGTATGAGTCAAGCTCTACTAAAATACTCTTACCCCTCACCAAGAGTCAAATTATTATCAGTTGTACACAATTGAGTTAGAAGTTAAATATTAAAAATATTTTTCTATTTCACATTTTCTTCACAAAAATAAGTGTTACTTAATCCTTGAAAAATAGCGGTATTCCTCAAATATATTTATCCACAAATTACACACATGTTATTCACATTTGAGTATTTTCAACACGCTAGGCTGTGGATAACTTCTTAGGGTTGGAGTAAACATATTCTACTGGTTACTTTTATGCACTAGGATTGTGAAGGAAAAATTTTTCCGCACTAAATGTGCGAAATTTTTTCTTCGAAACCAAAACATAAAAATATCATCTAAATGCGTGATATTTATAATCTTGGGGGGTGAAATGGCTGAAACATTAGGCGACCCAGCGGCACAAGCTGCCATAATCTGGTCGAGTACTCTTACTGTGTTGCAGCATAATGCCCTCTTGACTGCTAGAGATAAGGGCTGGTTTGAAGGTGTACAGCCTGAAGCGGTTTTTGGTACAACAATAGTTTTATGTGTTTCTAATGCGGAAGCTCAGCAAGCTTTACAAAATGAGCTTAATGCGCCGCTACTTACTGCTCTAAAAATTTGCACTGGAAAAGATATGTTTCCTGCTTTTAAAATCGTTCCTCAACATGAGCAACGACAGGAACCTACATATGTTCAGTCTGCTATAAGTGATGCTAACTACGTTTCTTCTAATAATCACGCGGCAAAAACTTTTGTTCAAGAAAATAGAGATATAAATAATTCATATGCAAACAGCAATTCTGATAATAATGTTCAGAATTTTGCGGAAAATGATAAAAATTACGCTAATAAAAGTGATTTAAATAATTCTGATTATTCATCTTCTTCCGATAAAGTAAGTTTAGAGGAAAATAATTCTTCTAAAATAAACGATTTACCTGCACAACCTGATTTTGATCACGCTACCGGTTTATCTGATTTGCAGAAAACTACTATGCTTTCTTCTATCCCTAATCAAACCGGTAAAATGTCAATTTCTGTTAAGAGAGATCCTGTAACGCATCTTAATACTTGCGCTACTTTCGATACTTTTGTTCCGGGTGATTCTAATCGTTTTGCTCGCACTGTTGCTTTGGCTGTTGCTGAAGGTTCAGGTCGTGATTTTAACCCGTTATGTATTTATGGTGGATCAGGCCTTGGTAAAACTCACTTGCTAAATGCTATTGGAAACTATGCTTTAGTAAAAGATTCTTCACTTAAAGTGCGTTATGTTACGAGTGAGGAATTTACTAACGAATTTATTGAGGCTCTTCAAAATCCGAATCAGAGTCAAGGACAGATTGCTGATTTTAACAAACGTTATCGCGAAGTAGATGTTCTTCTTATCGACGATATTCAGTTTTTGGGTGGTAAAGAAGCTACTTTAGAGCAATTCTTCCATACTTTTAATGCTTTATATCAGGCTAGTAAGCGCATTGTTATTGCTTCTGATGTGGCTCCTAAAAATTTGAAGGGCTTTGAATCTCGTTTAATTTCTCGATTTGAGTCTGGTTTAACTGTTGATATTAAGCCACCTGATTTGGAAACTCGTATAGCTATTTTGAGAATGATGGCTATGATGAGCAACACTACTATACCTAGTGACGTTTTTGATCTTATTGCTGAACGTTTTACTGAGAATATACGCGAGCTTGAGGGTGCTTTAACTCGCGTTACTGCAGTTGCATCTCTTAGCAATCAGCCTGTTAGTAAAGCGCTTGCTGAGCAGGCTTTGCAAGATTTCTTTGCTATAGATATTGAGGTTCGTCCTACGGATATTATTGGTCAGGTTGCTCAATATTTCCATCTCACTTTTGATGAGTTAGTAGGTAGACAGCGCACTAAAAACGTTGCTCTTGCTAGACAAATTGCCATGTATCTTGCTAGAGAGATGACAAGCATGAGCCTAGTTGATATTGGTGAAGTTTTTGGTGGAAGAGATCATACTACTGTTATGCACGCTTATACTCGAGTAAGCGGGGAAATGCAGGAAAAGCAGGAAATTTATAACTATGTTATGGAATTAACTGTTCGCTTAAAGCAAAATCCTGTTAAGAAGAATAATGCTTAATATTATTTTCTTCTAATTTTTTGTTTTCTTAATTTAATTTAGTAATTTTTTTATTTTTAGATTTTTATTATTTACTGTTTTCCACAGTTTTGTTCTTACTTTGTTAATTAAGAAAATAAAAGTTATCCACATAGTTAATAACAAATGTGGGTAAAATCCGTGTATAAGTCGTGGAAAACGCCGTATAAAAAAGTTAATAAGTAGTTGATAAATAAAGATTTTTTGTTAATAAAAATTTTAATAGCTAAGAGTGTGGATAACTCAGCTAGTTATACACATTGATTTGAAGATTTTATTAACAAGTGTGAGGTGTGCATAACGTTGTTATTAAAAGCTTTTTTCGAGTTATCCACATACTCACAGTGCTTATTACTACTATTATTTTTATTTTTTAAATAATAATGCTCATAAAAATAAGTTACGAAAATCTGAAAAAGAAAGAAGCATTTAAAGTAGCCCTTACGATAAGATAAATTCAGAAATATTACGAAACGAGGAAGCATGAAAGTAGAAGTTAACTCTGCATCACTTGCTGATGCAGTAGCTTGGACTACAAGAGTTATTGATAATCGTCCTGCAAATCCGATTCTTGCAGGTCTTAAAATTGAAGCAAAAGATGGTTCACTTCAACTTTCTGCTTTTAACTACCAAATTTCTAGTCGTCACCATATTGAAGCTGGCGTAGAAGAAGCAGGTAGTGTACTCGTTTTAGGTAGATTAATGGCAGATATTACTAAATCTTTACCTAACGAAAAAACTTGCTTAACTAGCAACGAAACTACTCTTACTATTACTTCAGGAAAATCAACTTTTACACTGCAATTAATGCCACAAGGGGAGTACCCAGATTTGCCTGAAATTCCTGAAACATTAGGAAAAGTTGATGCTCCAACATTTATTCAGGCTGTAAATCAGGCATCTGTTTCTATTTCTCATGAAGAAAATCGTCCTGTATTAACAGGAATTCGTATGCAATTTGAAGATGACACGGTTATTATGACATCAACTGATCGCTTCAGATTATCTCGATCAACTTTCACTTGGAGTCCTGAACAAAATAATATTCAGTCAACAACTCTTGTTAAAGGTACTTTACTTCGTGATATTGCCCGTTCTTTTGATGAACATCAAAACGTTACTCTTCACTTAAACAGTGAAAATCCTTCATTACTAGGTTTTGAAAATGCTGGAAGAACAAGTACTTCACAACTTATTGATGGAGAATTTCCTACTGTTGATCGTCTTTTTATTGATGATTATCCAATACATGCTGTTATTAATAGATCTACACTTATTAATGCTATTAAACGTGTTTCTTTAGTTGCAGAGAAGAGTGCTCCAATTCGCATGACTTTTTCTGGAAATGAATTAGCACTTAGCGCTGGTAATGTAGACGAATCTCAAGCGCATGAAATTCTCGATATTGATATGGATGGAGAAGATATTACTGTTGCATTTAATCCTACATATCTTATTGAAGGTTTAAGTGCAATTAGTGAGCCTTACGTTCATATGAAAATGGTTACTGCTGTAAAGCCTGTAGAATTTAATGGTCAACAGGAAAGTGATGGCGATGAATCAATGAATTATCGTTATCTTTTAGTTCCTATGCGCTTAAACAGTTGATTTTTATAAAAATTACTATATTTTTCTTGGTTTTACTTAAATTTTAGGTAAAACCAAGAAAATTGGTAGACTTTTTATTTAATTTTATATTTTCAAAGAAAGTAAACAATGTATATTTCGCGACTTGCTTTAGATCATTTTCGCTCGTGGAATAATTGTTTACTTCACTGCGAAAATGGAATTAATATTTTATATGGAAAAAATGGTTTTGGAAAAACCAATATTGTAGAAGCTATTGAAGTACTTTCTACGGGAACTAGTCACAGAGTATCTTCAGTTTTGCCTCTTATTGAAAGAGAAAAAACTTCTGCAACTATTCGATGCAATCTTTATAAAGATAGTAATAGCAGTGAAAATACAACTTTAGAAGTTACTTTATTTGCAAGAGGAGCTAACAGAGCAAGAATTAATGAAGGAAAATCCTGCTATATGCGAGATATTCTTGGAAAGCTACTATCTGTTTCTTTTACTCCGCAAGATCAATCAATTATTATGGGAGATCCTTCTTCAAGACGTAACTTTATTAATCAAGCAGGAATATTATTAATACCTAATTATGCTAAATATTTGCAAGAATACGTTCATACAGCACAACAGCGTGCAGCTTGCTTAAAAAATATTAAAGAAAATAATATTCAAGAAAAGCAGTTATATCTTTCTACTCTTGAAATTTGGACAGGAAAACTTATAGAAACTGGAATAGTTTTAACTAGACTTCGCAACAAAACTATTAATCTACTTAAACCTTATTTTTCTGAAATAGTTCACAATCTTTCTGAAGGACAGAATTCTGATATTTCTTATAAACCTTCATTTGAAGAATTAGATTTAAATAGTAATTCTGAAAACATGCTAGCAAATACTCTTATTAGCGAGCATTTTCAGCGCTTGTATTTAGGTGAAGTTGCAAGAGGATACAATCTTATAGGCCCTCATCGTGATGATTTTATTATTACTTTAGATAATCTTCCTGCTAAAGAATTTGCTTCAAACGGTGAATCTTGGACACTTGCTCTTGCTTTAAAAATGGCTTTACTTAAAGCTTTAGAAGATTCTTATAATAATAAGCCAATAATTATTTTAGATGATGTTTTTGCTCAGCTTGATGAAAGCAGAAGAGAACAAATTCTTGATTTTGCTACTAAACAAGGTCAAGTTTTTATTACTACAACTTCTTTACGAGATATTCCAGAAAGTAGAATATTAGATAAAGCTAATTTAGTTGATATTTCTTCTCTTAAAAAAGAAAATAATTTTGATGATGATGAAAATATTAAAATAGCTAAAAATATTGCTCAGTTGCGTAATAATATTAACTACAGTTTGGATGATGAAAATCTTGAACAAGAACAAGATAGTAGTAGTTGTGAAAGTAGTGTGTTATGAACATTCCTGCGTATAAATTATTACATCTTGATACTAGAAAATTACCTGCAATTGTTTTTGAACCAATTTTTGCAAAATCTACTAGAGATATTAATAGGGAAAATATTGCTGAAGAAGCTTTTGAAAACTTTGGAAAGCCTGGAAGAGATCCGAATAATTTTATTAGTATTCTTCAAGTTTTTGCAACAAATAACAAGTGGAATCAGCAGTTAGATATAGCAAAACTAAGATCATCTTGGAATAGTGTAGTGGGGGATGGGATTGCTAATCATTGCGAAATTGCGCAAATAAGAGATGGAATACTTTATATTAGAACGCAGTCTGCAGTTTGGTCTACTCAACTTTCTTACTTACTTCCTTCTTTAAAAGAAAAAATATCTAAAGAATTACCGAATATTTTTATTAGTGAAATTAGAGTTATTGGTCCGACGACTACAAAACTAGGCTCTTGGAAACGATAATTTTACGAAAAATCAAGTAATTTTACGCAAAATTATTAAAAAATAATCGAAATTAAATAATGCCTCTTATTAAAGAGCGGTCATTATGTGTGTGTAGAATGTCATGTATTGTAGTTCAATCGCTATAAGAGCCTTTTTTGTGCTTTCTAGCGTGTATCAACCTCGTAAATGCCTCTTGGCATGAGGTAATACGGGAAGGGATCGAAAGTGTCAAACACTGAAGATGATTCGATGAAGAGTACTGTTGAAGAACATAAACTTGATGATGCTCAACTTGATGATTCATTAGCTCCTGAACATTATGATGCAAGTGATCTTCGAGTACTCGAAGGTTTAGAGGCAGTTCGTATTCGTCCAGGTATGTACATTGGTTCAACAGGCCCTAGAGGATTGCATCACTTAGTGTACGAAATTGTTGACAATTCCGTTGATGAAGCTTTAGCTGGATACGCTTCTCATATTGAAGTTACTATTCTTCCAGATAATGCTATTAAAGTTGTTGATGATGGACGTGGTATTCCAGTAGATGAAGTTCCAGGTGAAGGTGTTTCAGGTGTTGAAACAGTTATGACTAAGCTTCATGCTGGTGGTAAGTTTGGTGGCGGCGGTTACGCTGTTTCAGGTGGCTTGCATGGAGTTGGTATTTCCGTTGTTAATGCACTTTCTACAAGAGTAGAAATTGAAGTTCGTCGTCAAGGATTCCACTGGACTCAAACTTATGTAGATCAGCATCCTACAGCTCCTTTAGCAAAAGGTAAGCCAATGGAAGAAGGGGAATCTACTGGTACATCTGTAACATTCTGGCCGGATGGCGCAATTTTTGAAACAACTATTTATGATTTTGAAACCTTGCGTTCTCGTTTCCAACAGATGGCTTTCTTAAATAAAGGTTTGAAGATTTCTTTAACCGATTTACGTAAGCCAGATGAAGCTGGGGATGAGGTTGCTGGAGATTCTGAATCTTCTAGTGAAGAAAAGCATAGAAGCGTGAGTTATCAGTATGAGCATGGTATTAAAGACTATGTTGATTACTTGGTTAAATCACGAAAAGCTGTTCCAGTAGAGCCAGATGTTATTGATTTTGAGGCTGAAGATCTTGAAATTGGTATTTCTGCGGAAATTGCTATGCAATGGACTGTTGCTTATTCGGAAGCAGTTCACACTTTTGCTAATACTATTTCAACTACTGAAGGTGGTACTCACGAAGAAGGTTTCCGTGCAGCACTTACCTCTTTAGTTAATCGTTACGCTCGCGAAAAGAATATCTTAAAAGAAAAAGATACTAATCTTTCTGGTGATGACGTTCGCGAAGGCTTAACAGCAGTTGTTTCAGTAAAGCTTACAACTCCACAGTTTGAAGGTCAGACTAAAACAAAGCTTGGCAATTCTGAAGCTAAGACTTTTGTGCAGAGAGTTATGACTGAAAAACTTGGTGACTGGCTTGATGCTCATCCAAGTGAAGCAAAAAATATTATTCAAAAAGCTATGGAAGCTTCTCGTGCTCGACTTGCTGCTAAAAAAGCTCGCGAAAATACTCGTCGTAAGTCTATTTTTGAAACTGCTGGCATGCCAGATAAGTTGAAAGATTGCCAGTCAAGTAATCCTGAAGAATGCGAATTATTCATAGTCGAGGGTGATTCTGCAGGTGGCTCAGCAATTCAAGGTCGTGATCCTATTACGCAAGCTATTTTGCCTTTGCGCGGTAAGATTTTGAACACTGAGCGCGCTTCAATCGATAGAATGATGAAGTCTGAAACTATTGAATCTTTGATTACTGCTGTTGGTGGCGGTTATGGTGAAGACTTCGATTTAAGCAAGGTTCGATATCACAAAGTTATTATTATGGCTGATGCTGATGTTGATGGTGCTCATATTGCTACTTTGAATTTGACACTATTCTTCCGTTATATGCGTCCTATGATTACAGCCGGATACGTTTATGTTGCTATGCCTCCTCTTTACCGTTTGAAGTGGAGTAAGGGAGCACATGACTTTGTTTATACGGATGCTGAGCGAGACAGAGTTTTGGCAGAAGGTAAAGCTGCTGGTCGTCAACTTCCTAAAGGTGAAGGTATTCAGCGATATAAGGGCTTGGGTGAGATGAGCTATCAGGAGCTGTGGGAAACAACTATGGATCCTGAACATCGTATTTTGAAGCAAATTCATATTGAAGATGCTGCTCGTGCCGATGAAACATTCTCCATGCTTATGGGCGATGAAGTAGAGCCTCGTAGACTCTTCATTCAAAGAAATGCTCATGATGCAAGGTTTATTGATGCCTAAAACTTAACAATATTAATAATTGTTAGTTGCTAAAAATACTTAAATATAGTAAGAAAAAGGAATTACATTGGTAGATGAAATTAATTCCGTCAATAATGATGGTGAAGAGCAGCTGCCGGACGGATCAATGGAGCCTCAAAGCCCGCAGGAAGCAGATAATACTGATTATGGCTTAATGAAGGGTGCTCGTGTAAAGCATATGGATTTGCAGCAGGAAATGCGCGAATCATATCTTGCTTATGCACTTTCCGTTATTGTTGAGCGTGCTTTGCCAGATGTTCGAGATGGTTTAAAGCCTGTTCATCGCCGCGTTATTTACGCTATGTATGACGGTGGTTATAGGCCTGATCGCGGATATAACAAGTGCTCTCGCGTTGTTGGCGATGTTATGGGTAAGTATCACCCTCATGGTGATTCTGCTATCTATGACACTTTGGTGCGTATGGCTCAGTCTTGGTCAATGCGCTATATGCTTGTTGATGGTCAAGGAAACTTTGGTTCCCCAGGAGACGATCCTGCAGCAGCAATGCGTTATACGGAATGTCGTATGGCACCTTTGGCTATGGAAATGGTACGAGATATTGATAAAGATACCGTTGATTTCCTGCCAAATTATGATGGTAAAACTCAAGAGCCTACTGTTTTGCCAGCTCGTTTCCCAAATCTTTTAGTTAATGGTTCTGCTGGTATTGCTGTTGGTATGGCAACCAATATTCCACCTCATAATATGCGTGAAGTGGCTGATGGTGTGCACTGGGCTTTGGATCATCCTGATGCAAGCAAAGAAGAACTTCTTGAAGCTTTAATTCAGAGAATTAAAGGACCTGATTTTCCTACTGGAGCAACCATTTTAGGTCACAAAGGAATTGAGCAAGCGTACCGTACAGGTCGCGGCTTAATTACAATGCGAGCAGTAGTTAATACTGAGGAAATTAAGGGACGTATGTGCTTGGTTGTTACCGAGCTTCCATACCAAGTTAATCCTGATCGTTTAGCTGCTTCTATTAGGGAAGCTGTACGAGATGGCAAGATTCAAGGCATTGCAGATATGCGCGATGAAACGTCTGGTCGTACTGGTCAGCGTTTGGTTCTTGTTCTTAAAAGAGATGCTGTTCCAAAAGTTGTTTTAAATAACTTGTATAAGCATTCGCAATTGCAGCAAACTTTCGGCGCAAATATGCTTGCTTTGGTTGATGGCGTTCCTAGAACTTTGAGCTTGGATGCGTTTATTCGTCATTGGGTAACTCATCAGCTTGAAGTAATTGATCGTCGTACTCGTTATTTAAAGCGTGAGGCTGAAGAGCGAGATCATATTTTGCAAGGCTATTTGAAAGCTTTGGATATGATCGATGAAGTTGTTGCTTTAATTCGTTCATCTAAAGATGTTGATACTGCTCGCACTGGTTTGATGAATTTGCTTGATGTTGATGATGTTCAAGCAGATGCTATTCTTGCAATGCAGCTTCGTAGACTTGCAGCTTTGGAACGTCAGAAGATTCTCGACGAGCATGAAGATTTGATGCGCAAGATTGCTGATTATAACGATATTTTGGCAAGCCCAGAACGCCAACGTAAAATTGTTGGCGATGAACTTGATGAAATTGTTGCTAAATATGGTGATGAGCGTAGAACTAAGATTCTTCCATTCTCTGGTGAAATGAATGTTGAAGATCTTATTGCTGAAGAAAACGTTGTTGTTACCGTAACTCGCGCAGGTTATATTAAGCGTACTAAAGCAGACGAGTATCGTGCTCAGCATCGCGGTGGTAAAGGAATTAAGGGAGCAAAGCTTCGTGAAGATGATGTAGTTGATCACTTCTTCTTAACTTCTACACACAATTGGTTGTTGTTCTTCACTAATCGTGGTCGAGTTTACCGTCTGAAAGCTTACGAACTTCCAGAAGGATCTCGCGATTCTAAAGGTCAGCATGTTGCTAATTTGCTTCAGTTTACTCCTGGAGAAACAATTCAAGCAGTGTTATCAATTCCAAATTATGATGTTGCTAAATATTTGGTTTTGGCAACTCGTTCTGGAAAAGTTAAGAAAACTGCTTTACAAGAATATGATTCTCCACGTCAAGGCGGTTTGATTGCAGTACGCTTGATGGCAAACGAAGAAACAGGTGAACCTGCTGATGAACTTATTGGTGCAGCTTTATGCAATTCAGAAGATGACATTATTCTTGTTTCTAAGCTTGGAATGAGTTTGAAGTTTAGAGCAGATGATGAACAACTTCGACCAATGGGTCGTCAAACTGCAGGCGTACAAGGCATGCGGTTTAGAGATGGCGACGAATTGCTTGATATGGATGTTGTTTCTGCTGAAACAAGCAAAGATCTTCTCGTTGTTACTAATGAAGGTTTTGCTAAGAGAACTGCCATTGAAGAGTATCGTTTGCAAGGAAGAAACGGCTATGGTGTTAAAGCTGTTCAACTTGCAGAAGGTCGCGGCTCATTAGTTGGAGCTTTGATTGTTGAAGAAACAGATCAAGTAATGGCAATTATGAAGTCCGGTAAAGTAATTCGCTCTGACGTTAATGAAGTGAAGCGTACAGGTAGAACTACTCAAGGCGTGACTTTAGCTAAGCCAGATAAGGGTGATGAAATTATTTCTATCGCTCGTAACGAAGAAACAACTGATGATATTTCTGAATCTGAAAATAATGATTCTACAGAATCAGTTACGGAATCTGTAGAAGCTAGTAATAATTCAGTAGCTTAAATAAAATCAGTTTTAAATAAAATAATAAAAATTAAATAATTTAATGAGAGTATTAGTAAAAACAAGTGGTTTATAGTCCGTTTTTACTGATACTCTCATTGATATAAACAAACGTGGTATAACCTACAAAATAGAAGGAATATCGAGATGAGTGAGAATTTTGAGCCATTGAGTAACTCAACTAACGAGAGTAATTCTTCAGTGTTTCCTCATCGTGAAGAATCTGGTTCTTCCTCAGAATATAATTTTCCTTCTGCTAGAGTAGAAATGACAGAAGAAGAAGCAGATAGAGCGTCTGCAGCAGGGTTGAGAGTATCACCATTTAGTGATATAAGATCATCATCTTATTCATCTTCTGCTCGAGTAGCTAATAGTACTCCTAGAACAGTTGGAGGTATGGCTTCAACTACTTCTGGAATAGAAAATAATTCTCACCGTTCTAAGACTCATCCTCGTGCTAGAAGAATGAGTTTGTCACTTGTTAAAGTAGATGCCTGGTCTGTTGCAAAAGTAACTTTCCTTCTAAGTGTTGCAGGAGGAATTATTCAAGTTATAGCATCCGGATTAGTTTGGTTGTTCCTGAATATGGTTGGTGTTTTCGACCAAGTTACGCAAATTGTTTCTTCAACAGGTCTTGATAGTAATGGTCTTAATCTTGCGGATGTTTTCTCACTTCCAACTGTGCTTAGTGCTGTAACTATTTTGTCTATCGTAGAAATAGTTATTATTACTATTCTTTCTGCTATTACTGCACTTCTATATAACGTTGTTGGTGCTCTTGTTGGTGGTATCCACGTAACTTTAGGTGATGATTAATATCTTCACTAATTAATTTTCATGTAATCATCAGTGTATTACATGGTTATAAAATAGCCCCGCTTACCATTTTAAGTGGGGCTTTATTTTGCTTAAAATATTTTATTTCAAACTTTTATGAGTTTACTTTTCTTTTTTAACTAACTCATCTCTAATTTCTTGCAAAAGAATAATAGTTTTTTCTTCACGCTCTTTACGTTTTTCTTCATCAGTTTTTTCTTGACCAATTTGAAGAAGATTAGCGCTTACTTCTCTTAATTTGTTAATTGGTAAAACAATGAAGAAGTATACGGAAGCTCCTACTATAAGAAAATTTAATATGGCACCAAGAACAGCTCCGAAAGAAATTGTTGCGCCATTAATGGTTATAGTTAATACTCCATTAAGTTCCGTTTTTCCGCAGATTATTGCTATAAGAGGGTTAATAATATGTTTTACTATTGCTGTTACTACGGAAGTAACTGCACTACCCATAACAACACCGACAGCCATATCAATAACGCTGCCTCTTGAAATAAATTTTTTAAATCCTTTAATCACAATTACTTCTTTCTAATAAATATATGAGATTTCGCAATCTGTTAGTTTTCATTAGATATGTATAAACCGTGATTTTGGAATACTTTCAGTAAAGTTGCAGAAAGAAGAGGATAAATAATTGCTGCTGCTAAAACGTCAGTAGGGAAGTGAGCTGCAACAATAAGTCTAGAAATTGCCACGATGATAACAACAACACCGCACAAAATAAGCATAATTTGCGTAAGTTTAGGCTTAACAACATAAATAATTAGCATAAGCATTGTGCATACTGCAACTGCTGCAGAAGTGTGACCACTTGGGAAACTAGGATCAGGAGGTAATTTCAAAGACAATCCTATATATGGTCTAGGGCGATGAACAGCAAACTTAACTGCAAAAATATAAACCATAGGTAGCAGAGAAATAAGAAGCTGTATTAAAAGTACATGCCAGTCTCTAATAAGAATATAAGAGAGAATTGCTAACAAAATTATTAATACTATGCAACCTTTTGTAGAAAAAACAGTTGCAAGAATATTAGAAAAACCTGCTAAAAATGATGGCGAATTCTTATGAAACCAAGAAACTATAGTTGTTTCGTAAGAACGTTCTTCAGGAGAAACAAGTAAACTCTTACCAATACATGGAACGCATACTGCAAGAATAAGCGTTATTGAAGTTGTCATATTTCTGAGTAGTGAAAAACGTGCATCGCCGCTATTTTGAGTATTATTCGTCATACTTTTAAGAGTACACTCAAGAGTACACTCAAATCACGTAAAATCACAGAAAAATGAATAGTTTTGATAAACTATTAATGCAATATTGTAACTGTAGTAAAATAAGAAACTTACATGAGTTGAATACCGTACGCGGTGACGAGTACTATGATGAACAGATAGAAAGGGTTTATCATGAGCGTGTTTGACCGATTTGAGAAGAGCGTGGAAGGTGCAATGAACGGCGTCTTCGCAAAATTCGGCTCCAAAGATTTGCAGCCAGTTGATCTTTCCAGCGCGTTGGAAAGAGAAATTGATGCTGAAGCTATGCCGATTGGTAGAGATCATACTGTTGCTCCTAACGAATACCGTTTTAAGTTGAGTACTCCTGATTTCGATCGTATTGAGCAGTGGGGTAGTGAAGCGTTAGCTAATGAGCTAGCTGATAATTTAACTCAGTACGCAAAAAGTCAGCATTATGCTTTTGTAGGTCCTGTAGTTGTTATTTTTGAGGAAGATTTAGAGCTTACAAAAGGTAATTTCCACTTAACTTCTGAGTCTGTTCAAGGTAATGCGGTTCCTGTTACAACTGACGATCAGTCTCAAAGTCATCCAATGTTGGAAATTAATGGAAATCAGTACTTATTGACTAAAGATCGCACTATTTTAGGACGCGGTTCTGGCTGCGATATTGTTATTGATGATCCTGGTATTTCTAGGCGTCACCTTGGTATTGATATAACTCCTGATGGCGTTATAGCTCGTGATCTTGGATCTACGAATGGCACATACGTAGAAGGTCATCAAGTACCTGCAGCAACACTTCTTGATGGCAATACGATTACTATTGGTCGTACTCGTATTCTTTACTGGGCTTCTTCTCAAGAGCAGGAGTAACTGAAACTTCTCACAAGGAGACGAAGCACCCATGATATTTACTGAATTAACTTTTGCGATACTAAAGTATGGATTTTTAATTCTACTTTGGGTTTTCGTATGGTGTGCCGTTCGATCTTTGCGCAGAGATATCGAAATTTTCAGTCCAAAGAAATCTTTTTCTTGGAAGAAGAAAAATCGTCACTCATCTAAAGCTGTTCCTAATCGTCAGCCTATGCCAGCGCAACCAGTTATCGCACATCCTCCTGTGCCACCTCAGCCAATGGTTCAACAGCGTACTTCTAATACAGTAGAGAGACCTACATTATTGGTTATTATTGATGGTCCTTTAGCTGGATCATCATTCCCGTTGGATGCTGCAGGTGTTACTTTAGGCCGTGCTCCTTCAAATACTGTTGTTCTAAACGATGAGTTTGTTTCTTCGCATCATGCAAGAGTGTATTTCAACCAAACTGTGCAATCCTGGATTCTTGAAGATTTAGGAAGCACAAATGGAACTATGATAGGACACTCTCGTGTAACTGAACCAGTAGTATTAGAGCCTCGTACTTCAGTTCGTATAGGCGCAACAATGTTTGAATTGAGGTGATAATATGACACCAAACGATTCAAACAACAATGATGTTAATTTAGTTAATAATAAAGATTTTATTGCTGATACAACGCTTTTTATGTATGCAACAGCAGTGAGTGATGTTGGTACTGTAAGAAGTAATAATCAAGATTCTGCATTTGCTGGAGAACATCTTGCCGCAATATGTGATGGAATGGGTGGCCATGCAGGCGGCGATACAGCTTCTACTATTGCAATACGCTCATTAGCTCATATTGAGCAAGATTCTCGCCCTAATGATGTAAAAATTGTGTCTTCTATGCTTGAAACTTCAATTATGGCAGCTCACGATGCAATAGTTGGAAAAGCAAAAAGAGAACGCAAACTTGCAGGAATGGGAACTACAGTTACTGCTGTTACTTTAGTACACGGTTACTGGGTTTTAGCTCATTTAGGTGATTCTAGAGCGTATCTTCTTAGAGATAATCATCTTATGCGCATGACATCAGATCACAGTTATGTGCAGCATTTAATTGATACAGGTCATATTACTCCAGAAGAAGCGCGCAATCATCCTCAGCGTAATGTTGTTATGAGAGTTCTTGGTGATTTTGATATTGATCCTCGTCCAGATGTAGCTTTGCGTGCTGCTCATCCTTCAGATCGTTGGCTTTTATGTTCAGATGGTTTATGTGGAGTACTAGAAGATTCAACAATTCAAGAAACTTTGAGTACTATTTCTAATCAAGAAGAGTGCGCGCAAAAGCTAGTTTCAATGGCTTTGAAAGCCGGAAGTACAGATAATGTTACTGCAGTAATAGCGGATGCCACTTTAGCGTTAGACGCAGATGCTTTTGATCTTCCTCACCAAACGCCATTAGTAGGCGGTGCTGCAGGAAAAGATTTAGAAGCAATAGCAGATATTGTTAATAAAGCAGTAGCTTCCACTCCAGAACTTAGAGAAGGTAAAAATTCTCCTGCACAGCGTGCTGCAGCTTTAGCTCAAAACAATGAGTCAGAAAAATCAGATGATGAAAATAAAACTTCTTTATCTCGAATAGTACAACCATCGCATATTAGAGAAGAAGAAGGAGAATTTCATAATACTGATACTAACGAAATACCTATTGTTACTAAGAAAAATGGCAGAATTTCAACTGATCCTAGAGACCCGGATGTTGCTCGCGCTGTAAAACATGAGCAAGATGAGGCTCATAAAGCTAAACGTATTCGTTTACGTTGGACAAGAATTGGTATAACTTTGGCTGTACTAATGTTCTTAGTATTAGCAGCTTTAGGTGGTTACGGTGTATATTTGTGGACACAAACTCAGTATTACATTGGTAAAGATAGTAGCCATGTAGTTATTTATCAGGGTGTTCCTACTAACATTTTTGGTTTTGAACTTTCTCACAAGATTGAAGAAACAAATATTTGTGTTAAAAATCTAGACAAATCTTGGCAAGATCAGCTTAAAGATGGTATTACTTTCGGAAATCTTAAAGAAGCTCGCGGTCATATTAAGCTTATTCGCAAAGAAATGCGTGAGCGTGAGATTGAGAAACGTAAGGAAGAGCAGAAGAAGAATTCTTCTGATACTAATAACACTGCAAATAGTACGAATAGTAACTCTACTAATACTGATCAGCAGAATAATCAGCAGCAGAATAATCAGCAACAGAGTGATCAGCAGAATAACTCTACTCAAGGAGGTAACGCTTCATGAGTATGGTAATAATGCGAATACGTCAAGCTACGCTACTTCTTCTTTCGCTTGTTATTAGTGCAATAGCATTTGTTCAAATGTTCTTCCGAATAGACGGATACATATCTACAAATTACATTGGTATGCTATCTCTCGTAACGCTACTGTTCGTAATATTGTGGGGAGTGTTACTTATAAAGCAGCCGTATTGCAGTCAAGCTATTCTCCCGTGCATGGTGTTACTAACTGCTATTGGCACTGTGATGATTGCTCGCATAGACAGGCAAAACAATACTAATGTAGCTATGAAACAGCTGATATGGGTTTGTGCAGCTCTTGTTCTGACAATCATATTTGTGGCAGTTTTCAACGATTATAGAGTATTAAGACGATTCTCATATATAAGTATGATTATTGGTCTTATACTTTTACTTTCTCCAATGACTCCAGGATTAGGAAAAGAAATTGGTGGAGCTAGAATTTGGATTGGTTTTGGAAGCCACACTATTCAGCCTGGAGAGTTTGCAAAATTATTCTTAGCATTCTTCTTTGCAGCATATTTGTTTAATCATCGAGACAGATTAGCTGTAGGTGGCAAAAAGATATTAGGCTTGCATATGCCTAGAGTCAAAGACATGGGCCCTATTGCAATCGTGTGGGCAGCTTCTATGGCAGTTTTGGTTGTTCAGCATGATTTAGGAACTTCATTAATGTTCTTTGCAATGTTCGTGTCAATGTTGTATGTTTCAACAGGCAGAAAAGGATGGCTTGCAATTGGTTGCGTAGCTTTCGTAATTGGATGTTTAGCTGCAGTAAAACTTTTTGCTCACGTACAGTATCGTGTTGATTCTTGGCTTCACCCGTTTGATCCAGTAGTATATAACCGCTTCCCAGGCGGTTCCGCTCAGATTGTATCAGGTTTATTTGGATTAGCTGCAGGTGGATCAACTGGAACAGGTTTAGGACAAGGTCATCCTGCTCTAACTCCGTTGGCTAATTCTGATTTTATTTATGCATCAATTGGTGAAGAGCTCGGTTTATCTGGTTTACTTGCCGTACTTATGCTTTATTTGATAATTATTTCTTCTGGAATGATTACAGCAATGAAAATTAAAGATGGTTTTGGTAAACTTCTTGCTTCTGGTTTAGTTTTTACTATGGCATTCCAAGTATTTACAGTTGTTGGAGGTATTACGCTTGTAATTCCACTAACTGGCTTAACTATGCCCTATATGGCTGCTGGAGGTTCTTCTCTTGTAGCAAATTATATTCTTGTAGCAATTCTTATAGTTATATCTAATTCTGCTAATAAGCCTGAAGTTAATGTCATGTCTGATACTTTCCAATATGAAGCTTTGGCGGCACTTCGTGAACGTGAGCTTAAAGAAAGAGAAAGTGATAAAGAATCACGTAAGAGTGAAGAACAAATTCCTTTTGAACAATCTTCTTACGAGAATTTTGCAGTAAATAATAACGTAAACTCGTATCCTAACGAGAATGAAAATTTGTTTGAGGAAGAATCGCCTTCAACAAGCACTATGCCAGTAGTGCAAGGAGGTGAGCAAAATGAATAAATGTTTACGTCAACTTTTTACAGCAGTAGTTTTTCTATTTTTAATACTCGGATTATCAACAACTTATATTACTTCTATACATGCAAGTAAGTTGAATGCTGATCCTCGTAATCGTCGTGCTTTATATCACGAATTTGGCGCTCCTAGAGGTGCTATATTAACTTCCGACGGTACAGTTATAGCAAAATCTGAACCTTCAAAAGATGCTTTCGTATATCAAAGAATGTATGCGCAAGGTGAAATATATTCTCCTATTACAGGTTATTTCTCTATAAGTCAGAGAGCAGATAGAGGAATTGAAGCATCAAGAAATGATCTTTTAAGTGGACAATCGGATGCTCTTTTCTTGAAACGAATTAAATCTCTATTTACGGGTGCTGAAGACAAAGGTGCTTCTATCGAAACATCTATTGATTCAAAATTGCAAACTCTTGCATACAATCTTATGAAAGGTAAAGATGGTGCAGTAGTTGCAATAGAACCTAAAACTGGACGTATTCTAGCTATGGTTAGTACGCCAAGTTATGACCCTAGCGAATTAGCGTTACATAATATTGGTAATGTTAATAAAGCTTATGCGCGTTTAACTTCAGATGCTTCAAATCCTATGCTAAATCGTAGCATATCTGAGTTGTATGCTCCTGGATCAGTATTTAAAACAGTAGTTGCAGCTGCAGCTCTTGAATCTGGAAAATATCAGCCGGATACAAAAATACCTGCAGGAGCTAGCTACACTTTACCTGGCACTAAAACGCCTCTTATAAATTCTAATCATCTAGCAAACGGTGTTGATGGTCAAATATCTTTCGAAGATGCGTTAGCGTATTCATCTAACACTGCATTTGCTCAACTTGGTGTTTCTTTAGGGTCGGATGCGATTGTTAAGCAAGCAAAGAAATTTGGTTTCTTTGGATCATTTACATTAGACGGTTCTGATTCTAATAGTCTTCCTATGAGGCCGGTAACGTCTAAATTCTCTATAAAACCTACACCAGATAGATTAGCATTGGAATCTGTTGGACAAGGGGATTCAAAAATTACTCCTCTTCAGGGTGCAATGATCGCTTCAGCAATAGCTAATAAGGGTGTCCTTATGAAACCTACGCTTGTTGATTGCGTTAGAGCAAGCGATTTATCTGCACTTTCACAGACTTCGCCGACTGTTATGGGACAAGTTATGAGCAGTGATACTGCAGAAAAACTTACCGGAATGATGCAAGCTGTAGTAACAAAAGAAAACCCTAATCTTGCGCTAGGTAATATTCGTGTTGCCGTAAAAACAGGTACTGCACAACTCGGTGCTAGAAGCAAAAAAGTAAATGGTTGGGTAATTGGTTTTGCTCCCGCGGAAGATCCTAAAATAGCTATAGCTGTTATAGTGCACAATGCTAATACTTATGGAAGCTATTCTGCTGGACCTATTATGAAACAAATAATGAAGGAGGCGCTTACGAAATGAAACTTGTTGAAGGGCAGTTAGTTCATCACCGTTATCGTCTCGATCAACGTCTAGCTCAAGGCGGTATGGGAGAAGTTTGGAAGGGTTTTGATATACAGCTTGGGCGAATAGTAGCAGTAAAAGCTTTACGAACAGATACGAGTAATGTTGAAGCAAAATTAAGACGTTTACGTGCTGAAGCTCATAATTCAGCAAATTTGGCTCATCCAAATATTGCTGCACTTTTCGACTATTATGAGCATGACGGAATAGGTTTCCTAATAATGGAATATGTTCCGAGCAAGTCTTTAGCTGATTTATACAGAAAAGAAGGTGCTGTAGAACCTACTCGTCTTCTACCGATTCTTATTCAAACAGCCAGAGGACTGTTTGTAGCACACTCACATGGTGTTATTCATCGTGATGTGAAACCAGCTAATATTATGGTTTCTGAAACAGGAAATGTGAAAATAACTGATTTTGGTGTTTCATATTCTAGCGATCAGGAACAGATTACTCAAGATGGAATGGTAGTTGGTACAGCGCAATATATTTCCCCAGAACAAGCTCAAGGTGAGCAGGCTACAGCACAGTCAGATATTTATTCTCTCGGAGTAGTAGCCTACGAGGGTTTGTGCGGACATAGGCCATTTACTGGAGCAACACCTGTTGATATTGCAGCAGCTCATGTAAATGATCCAGTTCCTCCACTTCCGGAAAATATAGATCTTCAGCTTAGACAGTTTGTTATGTCTATGCTCGCTAAAAATCCTGAAGATCGCCCTAAAGATGCTTTAGTGGTTTCAAAAATTTTGGCTCGAATTGAAAGAAGATTGTTGGATCAGCAGACGTTGTTTAATGATAAAACTTCAGTTCTTTCTCTTCCTGGATCTAGATCACTTAGACGTGTAAGAAGCATACCTCAAAATCAAGTTGATATTATTAGCATTTTTAATACCAATAATCGCAAGGAGCAGCAATGAATACCACAATGCCCACTTCGTTAGCGAATGGTCGATACGAATTAGGAGAGCTTATTGGACGTGGAGGCATGGCAGAAGTACGTGTTGCCACAGATAGGCGCTTAGGTCGTACTGTTGCTGTAAAAATCATGCGTTCTGATTTAGCTAATGATGAAATCTTCCTTTCCAGATTCCGCAGGGAAGCACACGCCATTGCACAAATGAATAATCCAAATATCGTAAACATTTACGATTCTGGAGAAGAAACAGTTGTTGTAGACAATGGCACGCAAGAGAGACTTCCATACTTAGTTATGGAGTATGTACAAGGTAAAACTTTACGCGACATTCTTAAAATGAATGGTGCTTTAAACCAACGCGATGCTGAACAAGTTATGATTGGCGTGTTGAATGCTTTAGAGTATTCTCACCGCATGGGCATTATTCACCGTGATATTAAGCCTGGAAATATTATGATTTCCGAACAGGGCATGGTGAAAGTGATGGACTTCGGCATTGCTAGAGCTCTTGATGATTCTGCAACAACTATGACACAGTCACAAGGCGTTGTTGGAACAGCACAGTACTTGTCTCCTGAGCAGGCTCGCGGAGAGCAAGTAGACATGCGTTCCGACTTATATTCTGCCGGTTGTGTGTTGTATGAAATGCTTACAGGACGTCCTCCATTTACTGGTGATTCTGCTGTAGCTATTGCATATCAGCATGTTTCTGAAGTAGCTACACCATTAAGTACTTTGGTACCTGGTCTGCCAGTTATGTGGGATAAGATTTGTGCTAAAGCTATGGCGAAAGATCGTCAAAATCGTTATGCTACTGCAGCTGAATTCAAAAACGATATTTTGGCATTCATGAGTGGGAATGTACCTACCGCAGAGGCTTTTAATCCTCTGAATGATCTTTCTAATATGAATGCAAGGAAGCAGGCTGAACAGACTGCTGCTACTATGGCTTTAAATGGCATAAAAGATGTGTCTGCAACTCAGAGCTTTAATCCTATAACAGGTCAGTTTGATTCTTATAACACTGGTGTAAGTACTCGTGCGGCACAGCGTGCAACAATGCAGGCTCGTAGGCGTAAACGTGTTGTTATAGGTTCAATTGTTGGTGTACTTTCAGCAATACTCGTATTAGCTGGCATAATGTTTATGCTAAGCCGTGCTCGCATGAATGGAGAGGTTACTGTACCAACGTTCAGTAGCACAACTACTAAGGATGCTGCTAGTGAAAAATTGCATGCTCTTGGATTGATTCCAGAAATATTGGATGATAATCAATCTTCTAAACCTGAAGGTGCTTTAACTAAACAGTACCCGAATGGTGGAGAACGAGTAGAAGTAGGTTCAAAGGTTAAACTTTGGTTCTCAGTAGGACCGCAGTCTTCTAGAGTTCCAGATGTTACTGGTAAATCTCAAGACGACGCGAGAAGAATTCTTGAAAAAGCTGGTTTTAAGATAGCAAGCGTACGCGTTGAAGATAGTGCGGAAGTGAAAAAAGATCACGTAACTCGTACTGATCCTGATTCTGACTCGTTTGCAGATAAAGGTACTTCAATTACACTGTACGTTTCTTCTGGAATTATTAAGATTCCTGATAATCTGATCGGACAAAATAAAGATAGTGTAATTAGTCAGCTACAGAATATGGGATTCAACACGAATACTGTAACTGAAGAGTCTGATGATGTTCCAGAAGATTCAGTAATACGTTTAGATCCAGCTTCTGGAAGTTCCGTGAAAGCACATAGTTCTATAACGGTTTATGTGTCTAAAGGTTCTCCAAAAGTAGAAATTCCTCGTATTGCTTTGGGTACTGTAACACTTAAGCAAGCTCGACAAACTCTTGAAGCCAAAGGATTAAGAGTTACGACAGCTGCCATCGCTAATGATGACGATATTGTAATTTCTATGTCAGAAGAAGCTGGAACTAGTGTGAGCAAGGGCACTGCTATTACCCTTGTAACTAAACCAGCAGCAGCGACTGGAAGCAGTAGTACTAGCGGTAGTAGTGGTAGCAGTACTGGTAGTAGTGCTGGAACATCTGATGATTTAGATTCTGATTCTACATCAAAGCAGTAGTAAAGTTCTAAATAATAAGCAGTTCAACTGTTTTAATGAGAATAAGATTAGGCGGAAAGCGAAAGTTTTTCGCCTAATTTATTTAGAAGCCTGTTAGTAAATAGTCTGTTAGTAAAATGCCTTAAGCATGCCAATAGCATCAGTATTAGCAACATAATAAGCAAGGATTTTAGAATAATAATATTATTCTTACTGTTCTGCGTCGTAATACTTTATTTAAAGTTATAAAGCAAGCAAAAAATAAAGGCAACTGCGTAATCGCAATTGCCTTTATTTATTTAAGCGCCCCTATAAGCCTTGTTATGCGCCTTGTAAGCTACGCAAGCGTATAGTTAGACATTTGATGCAGGAACGGTACGGTTGCGGCTGCAAAAGGGAAAATCCACTGAAGCAGTACAAGTGTAATAAAAAAGTAAATCAGCAATGATAAAACCCAACGAATAGGTTTAATTCCTGGCTGATATCTCAAAATACTTCCGAAAATACTCGCATCTGGCTTAGCTTTGCGGCCTGTGCGAATGAGACGAAGCTCTGGCCATTTCCAAGCGACAGCACCTGCAGCAAAAATAACAATGTAGATAGCAATTACAACAAGCATGACTGGAACTAATGAGTCAAGCCTAGAAATAAGAGATTGCTGTTCGTTGTTTATAAACCTAACGTGTCCGTTTTCGTCCAAAGTAGAAAGCTCTTTAGGAATACCATCCTTAATCTTAGCCCAGTAAACGAATTCACCATAGCTGATCCAACGATGAGTTGGAACAGAATACTTTGGCTCACAAGTTGTAAGGGTAAGCATTCTCTTAGTTGGTTTCTCATCAGGATGTTCAGGATTTGGAGCAACAACTTCACCGTGATCTGGTGTAACAATCTTGTGTGTTGTGTACTTGTATACGAACCAGTAGTCTTTTGTGCGAACAATTATAGGATCTCCTGGTTGCAGCAAGTCAACATCACCTAAAGGTTGACCATAGCCTGCACGGTGGCCTGCTACCGCAAAGTTACCAATTTCGCCAGGCATTGCTGACTCATGATAATGTCCTAAACCACGCAAGTTAAGGATGTCGTTAGAAGTACCTTCTACAACGTTACGTTCCCACTGATTTCCGAATCGAGGTATGTATAAACGAGCTATAAGATCGCCTATATTGTTCTTATCTTTAAGAGCAGGAGGATCGTCTGTTTGTGGAATAGCGATTTTGGTTTTGTCTCCGCCTTGAGGGTTAGTCCACGAAGTGGCTTGACGTGCTTCTACCTGTATATGCTCAGCTTGAGCACCTGTCCACCACATTTGCCACACGATATAAAGCACGCAAACAATAGCAGAGGCAATTAATATTTCGCCAATAACACCAACAGTTTGCCACAAAAAGCTTGATTTGCTTTTTTTAGTGCTTTCTTCGTTTGAATGGCTAGAACGCATTATGTACCCCTTTATTTGTTAATAACATCTTAAAACGCGGTGTTACCTGCAGAACCTTGAGAAACTGTAGCGTATCGCAGAGGTTGAAGTAAAGCAGACGATTCAGGGAATCGTAACTTATTCTTTTTTTCAATCTTCCATCCTAAGCCAAATGTACTCACATAATCTTTATAAGTTTGTACAGCTGGTGAATTATTTAGAGCTTCATCCATAGAATCCACCGGGCCAATAGCAGATATTCTATATGGTGGTGAGTACTGATGTCCTTGCAACATTAGTACATTACCTATGCAAATAACTGCCGAATTAAACAGTACACGCTGATCCTGAATCATCATCGCTTCAGCTCCACCCTTCCACAATGCGTTAACCACAGCTTCAACATCTTGTTGGTGAACAACATAATCATTAATGTTGCTTGTACTGCCAGTTCCGTTTACCGCATTTTTCCACAAAGGTGAGTCGTTAAGAGTAACTGTAATTCCTGGTCCTTCTAATTTAGGAAGTACTGTGCTGCTTCCTGTATCTGAAGAAATTTTAGCTACACTACCGCTGTCTACTAAAGTTTTATTAAGAAGAGTAATTTTAGAGTCTAAAGATTTTATATCTTCTCGCAAAGTTTTTGTTCGTTGAGAATTTCTCTCAACCATTTGACCAGTATTAGAAGTTACGAAAGCTGTGCGATTTACTCGAAGATTAGTTACAAACAGAAAGCCTGTTAAGCACACTGCAATAGCAACAGCAAAACTACCCAATGATGGGTGTTTGCTACTGTGCTTACCTGTACGTTTTGCCATAATTTCCCATTTTCTTTCTGCGTTCGAGTGTAACCACTATTATAGCGTGTAGCCGATTGATTGGAGAGTTAACGTTATGGCTGACGAAGAATTGCAACCGCTAAATACTACTGCAGCAACAGATGATGCTGAAGAAAATAAAACAGATGATACATTCTACGGTGTTCCAATGGATAAGGTAGAAGCAGTATTGAATGCTACGGCTGATAAAGCTACGCTAACGCCACAAATGCAGCGTATGATGCAGCGCCAGGCAGAAAATACTCGCCGTGTTGAGGAAAGCATCAAAGGCACTAAAGCTAACGCAAGCTGGTTTGTACCTCTGTTTTGTGCACTCATGATTATTGGCTTACTGTGGGCTGTTGTGTATTATTTGAATCCTAATTTGCCGGTTCCTGGCATTGGTGCTTGGAATCTAGTTATTGCTTTAGTAATAGTTATGGCAGGATTCGTAATGACCATGTGGTGGCGTTAATTTAGTTTGCGTAAGTTTTTAAATTTACTCAAACGCTTATATGATAGCTGCACAATTCGTGCAGCTATTTTTATTTGCTGTCTATTTTTCTGTTTCTGTTTCTGCTGCTCGAATAAGAATGTGTTGATTATTGCTGTCTGTTGTAGCAATCAGTCGCGTATTACCGCCATTTTGTATGTGTAAACGTTTTCTTAAAGTTTCTGCAGACATTGGGAAGTTTCTAGTTACTATATTTGCGTGAGTAAGATTTTCTAATGCTTTTTTGATTTCTTTTTTGTTCATACTGCACACGTTTTCGATTTTCCATATTTTTCCTGGAAATCTTTTGTTATAAGTATAAGACACGAATACGTGACTATTGGTTTGCAATTGCAGTGTGTGATACTGCTTTTCAATAAGCGAAAAACATCCAATTTTCATAAGTGCAGCATTTGGTTCATAAACATATTTTGCATAATTCTGCCATGAGTTTTTATCGCAGATTGAATTTTCTGTATCTTCTTTAGATTCGCAATATTCTATAGATTCTGCTTTTACTTGCTGAGTTTCACTATCATATGATGCTCGTATTTTAGTAATCTGCTGATCGTTTACACAGTACACTTTTAAATCTTCATGTATTTGTGAATCCACTACCAGCAATAATTCTTTACATTCGTTATGTGATGCAATTATGTGTAGTGAAGATACGTTTCCCTTAAAATCTTGCACAGCTTTATGCCAGTCGAGCATTGGTGAAAGCTTAACAATAACTATTTTTGCTTTTTTCAATAGCTTATTTTTTAAATTTAGTACGTTCGGCGTGCAGTCTTCTATAGCATATGTGCGCTCGCCGTTCGCATTTCGACGTGCTGGATCAATATATATTATTGTTGCTTTTTCAATTGCTTCTAAAGCTTCTATGCAATTGTTGTTATAGCAATTTACGCGTGAATGGCATAATGCGTTCATATTATGTTGTGAAATGCTTGATAGTTCACTCTGTTGCTCTATGCATATTGCGGAATCAAAAACCTCCGACATTAGTGTGCAGTCAACACCAAAGCCTCCTGTAAGATCTACAAGTATTTTTTCAGAGTTTGTTTCAAGTTCTGATAGTAAATTTTTTGCAAGTTGCGCCTTATATTTTGCTGTAGCTTGAGAAGAGCATTGTTCCATAGATAGATGTGTTGGGTATATTACTTCTTCACATTGCGCCCATAACGGTAGTTTCTGCTTTGCTATTTGTTTTCCTGCTATTTGATTTAATGCGAAAACAGCGTCAACATTTGGTTTATTGTGAGCTAAAAGAGCGGTTTCTGTAGGAGATAAAGATATATGCTCTAATATGAATTTTCTTGTTTCTTCATTAGGCAGTAATACTGAATTTGGCTGCGTGAGAACTGATTTTTCGTTAGAAGAGTTTTGCATAATTTTCTTTATTGTAGGTCTAAGCAGAATATGTAAAAGTGCAATTAATTTAGTGAGTGTACAGAAGTTAGATGAGTGTGGATAACTTCTGTACACTTATCCACAAGCTAAAAAATCCTAAGTTATCAACGTTTGTGCATAACAATGTGGATAACTCTATTAGATATCCTCAAGTTGTACCCAACTTATGCCCAAGTTATCCACTTTTCTATCCACACTTGTGTAAAACTACAAGCTTGTAATTTGACTGACTGGAAGTGTTAAGCAGAATATAGAACATGCGGAAAGGATCACAAAAAGTGAAACAAAATACACTAAAAATCGCGTATTAAATGAAGCTTTTCTTAACAGAGGATTTTGTACTGCAAGAAGTAATCCCATAAGTGTACCAACTACAAGACCTCCAACGTGAGCCTGCCAAGCGATATTAGGAATAATAAGCGGCATAGCAAGAGTTAGAAGAATCCAAACTATAGTTCCACGCATCTCTTCGCCTAATCGCCACTGCGCTATTGCTAAAGATCCAATAAGACCCATAATTGCGCCAGAAGCACCGTAAGAAGCAGACTCCCAATTGTTTGTTATAGTGCACCAAATTACCGATGCAACATTGCCACCAAAGCCTGAAAGTATGTATAATCCAAAGAATTTTAATTTACCAAAGAATCTTTCAAGCTCAGAACCTAACATCCACAAGCACAACATGTTAAAGAAAATGTGTGTGAAATTAGGAGCGTGAACAAACATAGAAGTGAACCAAGTCCACGGAGTTTTCAAAGCATAAAAAGGTATAAAGGCTGTTTCTCCAATAAAAGATGAATATGCTTCTAGTGAGATTACTCTCAAAACCATTTCTACAGCCCATATTATTACGCAAGCGTACACTATAAGCGCTGTAGCGTATTTGCAGTTTCTGCGAATATTAGTAAAAATAGCTTTTACGTTTAAATTGCTCATAGATACACATTAGCCAATTGAGGCAACCAAATACAATGAATTGTTTACGAGAGTGGATTTAGTACTAAAATTTATGTACAAGAATAGGAACACCGATTAAAAAAGATGCGATAAAAGAAAAAATTCACTATGATGGTAAATACGATTAACATCGTTTAATTTAATTGTCGACGTGGATAAGCGGGTCAGCTTAGCCCGAAAGGAGCCATCATGGAGAACAAGTCCTCTGGCGGTTGGAAGTTCTTTGCACTGCTCTTTGGAGCATTGCTCGCAGGTCTTGCTGCCCTTTATGTTTATAAGCAGCACAATCCTGATTATGATCCTTGGGAGGAGCCGTGGGAAAATAGCTCTTCTCCAATTGACTTAGGTGTTGATAAGGAAGAGGAAGAAGAAGTTACAGATACAGCTGAGACGGCTAAGTAATTTTTCATACTTTATTAACAGGCGACTGCGCTATGCGTAGTCGCTTTTATTTTGTTCTATTATCATTTTTAAAAAGTTTCGCAAAAATAAGTTTTAAATATACGCGAGATGAACACAAATAATTCACATATTGCATTTTGCGACACGCGGACAAATGTTGGTAAATTTTAAAAAAATAAACAAAAACGTTGATATTTCGTCATTATATAGAATCGTTTAAAAAGTAATATAAATTTTAATTAATTACTGCTATTCTGCGGATAATAACAGTGATACACTGACTTTTAGTGAAGCGTTGTTTAAAGACGCATTGAAGCATCATAGCACTGTTGCACTAGTTTAACAACATTTCACTATCAATAATTAAGTTATAGTCGAAGGACACATATGAAGAACAAACCGTTCTACCGTAATGCAGCAATGTTGTTGCTCGCGGGCGCAACTATTATTCCACAATGCTTGGCAGTTCCAGCGATTGCAGCTCCTGCTAAAGAAGCTGCAACCCAGGAGGCATCTTGCGCTGCTAGTAAAGATGCACTGAACAATTATTTGTGGGATTTGCAATACGATAAAACAAATATTC
The DNA here is from genome assembly GCF_050320365.1 of Gardnerella sp. 2492. Classification (NCBI taxonomy): domain Bacteria; kingdom Bacillati; phylum Actinomycetota; class Actinomycetes; order Bifidobacteriales; family Bifidobacteriaceae; genus Gardnerella; species Gardnerella sp. 2492. Next base: position 987,185 of record NZ_CP186952.1, read on the forward strand.
TCGCTCGCCATGGCGAGAGTGTAGACAATAAATTCTCCAACGATAGCTTCAGCAAGAATGGAGAGTTTGTTGTTGTTGAACATCAAAAGAAGAACATCACCAACACAACGTCAAACTTGTCGGTTACTTCCGCAAACGATGACCGCGTTTATCCAGGTGCACTGTTCCGTGCTGATCAAAATTTGATGGACAATATGCCAAGCCTGATTTCAGCAAATCGTGCTCCAATTACTTTGAGTGTTGATTTGCCAGGCTTCCATGGCGGTGAAAGTGCTGTGACTGTACAGCGCCCTACTAAGAGCGCTGTTACATCTGCAGTTAACGGTTTAGTAGATAAGTGGAACACTCAGTACGCTGCAAACCACACGGTGGCAGCACGTATGCAGTACGATTCTGTGAGTGCTCAAAGCATGAATCAGCTTAAGGCTAAGTTTGGCGCTGACTTTGCCAAAATTGGTGTACCTCTGAAGATTGATTTTGATGCAGTTCACAAGGGCGAGAAGCAAACACAAGTTGTAAACTTCAAGCAGACTTACTACACCGTAAGTGTTGATGCTCCAGACAGCCCAGCAGATTTCTTCGCTCCATGCACCACAGCCGATAACTTGAAGAGGCGTGGTGTAGACAGCAAGCATCCGCCTGTATATGTGTCTAACGTTTCCTATGGTCGTTCTATGTACGTAAAGTTCGACACCACAAGCAAGAGCACTGACTTCCAGGCTGCTGTAGAAGCTGCTATTAAGGGTGTGGAAATCAAGCCAAATACTGAGTTCCATCGTATTTTGCAGAATACTTCTGTTACTGCAGTAATTCTTGGCGGTAGCGCAGACGGTGCAGCTAAGGTTGTTACCGGCAACGTTGATACCTTGAAGTCATTGATTCAGGAAGGTGCAAATATGAGCACCTCCAGCCCAGCTGTGCCAATTGCTTACACTACTTCTTTCGTAAAGGATAATGAAGTAGCTACCTTGCAGACCAATAGTGACTACATTGAGACTAAGGTTTCTTCCTACCGCGATGGTTACTTGACTTTGGATCACCGTGGCGCTTATGTAGCTCGCTACTACATCTACTGGGATGAGTATGGCACTGATATCGATGGAACGCCTTACGTACGTTCGCGCGCTTGGGAAGGTAACGGAAAGTATCGCACTGCACACTTCAACACAACAATTCAGTTCAAGGGCAATGTGCGCAATCTCCGCATTAAGTTGGAAGAGAAGACCGGTTTAGTATGGGAACCATGGCGTACCGTTTATAACCGTTCTGATTTGCCGCTCGTTCGTCAGCGCACTATCAGCAACTGGGGCACCACATTGTGGCCACGCTTTGCTGAAACTGTAAAGAACGACTGATCCCATATAGGAAGCATAATGAATTGCTTAAAACTATAATTAAGTGATTCGCAAATAAATAAATATAGTAAAAATAAATACAGTAAAAAGGCTTTATTTCATACAATGTGTGAAGTAAAGCCTTTTTAATAATGTGCAAATAAATGGGGTTATAGGTAAGAAGGAGCTTATATCCCAATTATAAACTGACAAATATGAAAATAGGGCTTCTAGCAATTGGCTAGAAACCCTATTTGTGGAGCTAAGGAGACTCGAACTCCTGACCCTCTGCTTGCAAAGCAGATGCGCTACCAGCTGCGCCATAGCCCCATTGGTATCGAATGGAAAACCATCCAAAACCGTGGGCCCGGGAGGACTTGAACCTCCGACCTCATCCTTATCAGGGATGCGCTCTAACCACCTGAGCTACGGGCCCAACTTGTATACCTAAAACATACAAGTAGATACAGTAGCACACCCACAGAAAATGTCAAACCGCAACACGCCATAAAATAAAAAATAGCATGTTGCGGTTTTTAATTCATAAATTAATTATTACAGCAGAAAAGACTAGTATTTAGCCAAAAACTACTCCAAATGGCTGCGCATAAACCACTGGAACTTTTCCAACTGCTGCACATGATCTTGCATAATATTTGAACTAATAACATCAAGCTCATCAAGTTGAGTAATAGCTTTACGATCGTTAGCGATCATATCGTTATAGTATTCAATCAAAGCCTGCAAATACTCTTTTGTAGACTTTCGACCAGTCAAAGCAAAACGCTTCCAAGTGCGAACGCCAATAACATCGTCAGCGCGACCTAGCGGAGAACCACCAAGAGTTGCAATACGTTCTGCTGTCTCATCAGCCTGTGCTAAAACTTCAGCAACCTGTGGGTCAAGCATTTCATGCACGGCAATAAAATCTGGACCTGTTACGTTCCAATGAGCATGCTTAAGCAATAAAGCAGCTTCCTGCTCTTGGCTTAAACGATTCTGCAAAATAGCAACAGTTTTTTCACTTGTCACTTCATCGAGACCTGGTAACACATGCATTAGAGTCATTTAGACATCCTTCCGCTTATTTTTCAACATGCAACTTAATTACTAATTATGATTAACTATTGTTGCTTTACTGTTTTATTTTACATCCAAAAAATTAGAGTCAGCTGAAAAAGATTACTCGTTTAAAGTTTATTTTCTTCAGCATCTTCCTTTTCTGCTTGCTTTCGAACTTCAATAGTTGCGATACGCCTTCCTTCCACTTCAGTCACAGTCATATCATATCCATCAGCATCATGAAGAACAGCGCCAACAGAGCCCATAGAACCAGTGTGAGCAAGGAAATATCCAGCTACCGTCTCGTAAGGGCCATCTTCAAGCTCTATTCCAGTAATATCAGCAAAATCTTCGATAGTCATTCCACCGTCAACAGTAGCAACGCCATTTACAAACACTGTTGACTTATTGGCATGATTCTGATCATAACCGTCTGGCAAATCGTACTCGTCGCGAATATCACCAACAAGTTCTTCTGTCATATCCTCAAGCGTAACAATGCCATCTGTGCCGCCATACTCGTCTATAACAACAGCTAAATGTATTCCACGCTTACGTAAAAGTTCCAAGCTAGGCAAAAGCTTAGAAGTACCAGGCAAACTAATACCTTCTCGAGTAACATCCGCAACTGTTTTTGCGTTCGGATTACGCACATCAAGCAAATCTCGAACATGTACAAAACCAATCACATCGTCAAAATCTTTCCCAGTAACAGGGTAGCGAGAGTACGGCAACTCGCGAATCTTCTTAGCCGCTTCTTCTAGACTTAAAGATCCTTCCAAAAACTCCACATCCGCACGAGGTCGCATTACTTCAGCAACAATAGTTTCAGAAGCATCAAAAACATCATCCAAAATGTTACGCTCATCCTGGCTAAGTTTTTTATTTGAATTTACAAGAACTCGTAGCTCCTCGTCTGAAACTTCACTCTCTTTCTCATTCGGGTCAAAACCGAGAAGTCGAACAAAACCATTTGTATTTTTAGCAATAAGCCATATAAGAGGTTTACAAATTTTCGAGAAAATATCTACAGCTGGTACCGTGGCTCTAGCGATCTGCTCAGCGCGCTGCATAGCGATACGTTTAGGAACAAGCTCTGAAATAACTATAGAACAGTACGAAATGATCAAAGTTAAAACGATTGTTGTAAGAGGTCCAGCAATATTCTTTGGAACACCCCACTCGTGCACATGTGGAACTACGCATGGAGCTATGGCAGATTCTCCAAAAGAAGCAGACAAGAATCCGGAAAGTGTTACGCCAATTTGCAAAGTTGATAAGAAAGTATTAGGATCTCTAGCTATTTTCGCAACCCTAGCACCTCTAGAATCTTGCAATTCCATGCGATCTATTTGTGAACTTCTAAGGCTAACTAATGCAAGCTCTGTGGCCGCAAAAACGGAACCAAAAAGCAGAAAAACAAAAATCAGCGCAATATTTAAACCCAGAGCCATATTTGCTATCTTAGTTGACTTCTGGCTGATATCAATACAATAATTTGTGAAACAAAATATAAAAACAGTTACGGTCTATAAAAATATCCTGTTGGAATTTTTTTAACTTCACTGACTGACACTAATTTAAGTACAGAGCCGTAATGCTGGTAGCCGGGTATGCCAATATTTCCTTTACTAACAGTGGCAACAAGACTAATCCACTTATGCTCATTAAGTCTCGTTTTTTGTGAAGACTCAACTACAAAACCAAATGGTGACATATCCAAAATGCAGCAAGACATAAATTGTCTAGAAATACGAAATTGACTAACACCCAAAGTGTTATTTCGACTTACAAAACCATTAACTATTATTCGGTACCCCAAATATTTTTTTTGATTATGATCAATTTCGTCATACCATAAACCAAAATCGTCGTCGCTAATTCGAATAGTACGATTTTTTTCGTCTAATCCGCGCAACTTGTGCACTCCAACTTCTTTTCTTATAGCTATAGCTCTGCCCCCAGAATATTGATCAAAACCGTCTAAACTACGAGAATTTTGAGCATTGCTTAAAGGTATGACTATAAGAAGAGTTGGAACTACTAGCGCAACAAAAATTCTAAACGAATCTTTTGCACTAAAATTAAATATTCCAAAAGCTGCGCATATAGACAAAACCAGTAAAAGAAAAGACGCTAATAAAAGATACAAATATGCGCGAGGAGTGGTAAGCACAGTGTAGCTTCCAGAAAAAGCACTTATCGCAAGAGATAATGAAAAACAAAATAAGCATAATGCTGAAACATAATCAGCAAACTTTGGCCACTTGTGACTATTTTCTACCATAGTGCACTTCCCCAAGCAAAGTTTGTTAGCAAGGCAGCAAAAAAGCACATTATAGCAATAGTTAAAGTAAGTCTTAATACAAATTTAGCTTTGCAATCTGAAACCAGCATAAGCGTATTTTTTAAATCTAACATAGGTCCAAAAAGCAAAAATACCATTACAGAAGACATGGGTAGAGAAGCGGCCAAACTACGAGCTATAACAGCATCAGAGCTTGAGCATAAAGAACTTGCGTAAGCAACCAGCATCATTGCTGGTATAGCTACAAGTGCGGTAGTGGCATTAATACGAGATGCGGGATCGCTTCCAAGCCACGCGCGTATAAGAGAAGCAACAGCAGCTCCAAAAACAATTATTGGCAAAAGAACAAGAATATCTCCCATTAAATGCTTCACGTAACGTTTAATATCGCCTATAAACGAGCGGTTTATAGGAATTGGACTATTATGCTCACAGCAAGCACAATCAACATCTGACATTATTTTTTCTCGCAAAACTGGTGTTTTCTGTGGAAATATTACGAAACTTAATCCAACTAGTATTGCAACGGCAACGCCTAAAGCAATGCGCATAATTACGATTGCGGGAACATCGTAGAAAGCGTACCAAGTTGCCCAAATAGATATTGGATTTACAACAGGAACAGCGCACAAAAACGTTACAGCACAAGATAATGGAAGTTTACGTGCAACTAATCGTGAAAAAGTAGGAACTATTACACAATCACAAACAGGTACACAAACTCCAGCTATAATTGCGAGCAAAAATCCGCCAGCAGTAGACTTAGGAGCATGCTTTTCAATATATTTTGAAGTCACCCAAGTTTCAACCGCAGCAGAGACTAAAGCGCCAATAAGAGTAAAAGGAACTGCTTGAAGAAGCAATCCGGATATACCTCTTGTAGTTGCATCTATGAGCAGCCAAGGATTTTTTGCTTGCAAGGCTGGAGCCATAGCAATAAGAAGAGCGAGAACAGGCGTTCCAGCTATAAGATACAGGTAATTTGCTGAACTTTCGCGAGTTTTTTTAGAAAACTTACTGCGTTGTGAACACGCGCAATTTACAGGCGAAGAACTTGCGCTCATTTGTTTTCCCATTATTTTAAAAACTTTAAGTCAGCACGAAAGCATTTCAACAAGACCGTCACTCATGCGGTATCTTGCGCCAACTATCATTAATTGATCGTTGAAAACAGCTTCGCGAATAATTTGAGATTTATCACAAATATCAGCTAGAACATTAGAAATGTGGATGCGCTCAATATCATCAGTTCCAAGCTCTTCTTCAATACCCGAAACAACTGCTGGGCCTAAATAGCGCACCAAGATTGAGTCTGAAGACTCAACCATATCGCTCGCAATGTCTTCGCCATACTGATCAACAAGTTGCAAAACTTTCTGCAAAACAGCTTTTACAGCCCCGCAATGTTCGTGTCCTAGTACGATAAGTACTTTCACTCCCAAATCAGCTACAGCGTATTCTAAAGTCTCTATAACAGCGTCGTCTACGGTTTCGCCAGCCGTTCGTACAGAAAAAATATCCCCAAGTCCTGCATCAAAAACAAATTCTGGAGCTACTCTCGAATCTGCACAAGAAAGCACCACAGTTCCCGGATTTTGACCATTAATAAGTGATTCGCGAGTTTTACTATCTACTCCGGCGTGAGAAGATTTATTCTGTGCAAATCTACGATTTCCTGCAAGAAGCGAACTCAATATTGATGTTGCTAACAAGGAATCTTCATTAATTGAATTATCTTGCATAATAACCTCTTAGTACGGAGCTAAAACAAGCTTTTTTATTACCTACAACATTCTATATTCACAAAGACGTTTAGCGAAAGATGCTTAAAATAAGATACTCAAAAATAAAATGCTTAGAAATATGAACATAAGCGAAAATAAAATAAGCAAATATAAGAAAACCTTCGCAAGCTAAATTGAAAAATAAAATTAATTAATCAAATAGCAATGCGAAGGCTTTCTCAACACTGAAACCTTTTAAAATCATCCAGTATTCTGCAAGCCTGCAGCAACACCAGAAACAGTGCACAAGATAAGGTAAATAAACTCTGCCTGCTGGCTTTCGCTCAATTCTTCCTTATCTACTTTGTTGCGAAGTTTGCGCAAAGCAAGTGACTGAATTACAGACAAAGCATCAACATACGGCGAACGCACGCGAATTGCTTGGCCGAGAACATGACGATGCTGCAACGGCCACTTATCATCAACTATCTGCAAAACCCACTTGCGAGTAAGCTGCATTTCCGAAAGCACTTTATCGCTCAAATCTTCGCGATCTCCAAGGCTTAAGTACATGCGAGCAATACGCTCATCCGTTTTAGCCAAAGACATCTCAATATTGTCAATAAAAGTACTAAACAGAGGCCACTCTTCGTAAGCGCGACGCAAAGTTTCCAAATCGCCAAACTTTTCGCAAGCTGTACCCAAGCCGTACCATGCAGCAAGATTAATGCGAGCCTGTGCCCAAGAGAACACCCACGGAATAGTACGCAAGTCATCCAAAGACTTTGCGCCCAAACCACGTTTTGCAGGGCGAGAACCGATTGGGAGCAAACCAATTTCACTAAGCGGTGTAACTGTAGAGAACCATGGAGTGAAATCATCTGTTTGAAGCAAATCAAGGAAACGCTCATGAGCTGAAACATCAAGCTTTTGAGCCATATCAGCATACTTGTGTGTCATCTCAGTATTTGTTTTCTCAACGCTTGGCGAAGACTGAAGCAAAGTTGCAGCAGCAACAGACTCTAAGTGACGAATTGCTAAAATTGGGTTACCGTAACGAGCAAAAATAACTTCGCCCTGTTCGGTTAACTTAAATCGGCAATTGACGGAACCAACAGGTTGAGCAAGAACTGCACGGTTTGCAGGACCGCCACCGCGACCAACAGCGCCACCGCGTCCGTGGAAAAGCGTCAAATCAATATCGTGCTTCTTAGCCCACTTAGCTATACGCTCCTGAGCAGAGTGCAAAGCCAGAGTTGCGGAAGTAGGGCCGGCATCCTTGGAAGAATCCGAGTAGCCAAGCATAACTTCCATCTTGCGGCCAGTAGCCTTAAGACGAGCCTGAACTTCAGGAATCTTAATAATCTCCTCAAGCACGTTAACAGAGTTCTGCAAATCTTCCAACTGCTCAAACAGTGGAATAACGTCAATTGTTGGCGCATCCTGTGGGTGAGCGAAAGCAAGACGATTTAATTCAAAAACGTCACGAACATGCTGAGCAGACTTTGCGAAGGAAATAATATAACGGCGAGCAGCGCGCATACCGTTACGCTTCTGAATTGCTCCCAAAGCGCGGAAAGTATCAAGAACTTCGCGCGTCATAGGCTGAAGTGGACCGCGCTCACCGTGTAATCCGTGCTCACGAATATCTTCCAAAGCACGAGAATGTACAAGAGAATGCTGGCGGAATTCCATTTCAACCATGTGGAATCCGAAGGTTTGCGCTTGCCAAATCAAATCTTGCAAAGGACCGTAAGCGGCTCGAGGATCTCCACCTTCAGCAAGTGAACGCTGAACAATATGTAAATCTTCAATAAAATCTTCGCAAGAATGATACATCAAATCTGTATCGCGGCTAATCGTACGATGTAAACGATCAGCCATAACAAGCATCACGGCGCGATGCGGTTCGCTATTAGAAACATCTGATGCGCTCTCTGTGAGCTGTTCGCTCATCTCACGCTGACGATTCCACAACTCAAGAAGTTCTATACTTGGTGGCGTTGTGCGAGTTTCCATAGTCAAGCATTTGCCGACTTCGCGAGTACGAGCTTCTAAAGCAGTCAAAACATGATCGCTAAACTTGCGTGCAACTTGACGGCTTACTTTAGCAGTAACATTCGGGTTTCCATCGCGGTCGGAACCAATCCAGCTACCTGGGTGGAAGAAAGCAGGGCAGCGAGGTGGAACCAAGCCGGCTTTCTTACCGAGCAGCCAGTCGTCAAATCTGCGATAAACCAGCGGAATTGTATCGAACAAGGTTGCGTCAAAAATATCAAGAATTGTATCTGCTTCTTCAACAGGAGTTGGCTTCTTCAAAGCTATAGGAGAAGTGCGAAGCAAAGCGTCAATCTCGTTATACAAACGACGATAATTTTCGCGCTTATCAGATCCGCCAAGTCTATCATGTTCGCTTAAAAGCTTAGAAATACGGCGAATCTTACCAGCAACAGCTTTACGACGAGCTTCAGTTGGGTGAGCTGTGAAAACAGGATGGAATTCAAGTTTTGAAAGCAATTCCTTGGCTTCAGCAGGACCCATTTCTGTAAGAAGTTTGTGATATGCGCAAGTCAACTCATTAACTGGATCTACAGGATTTGCATCGCTTACTTCACACTCACGCTGGTGCAGAACAGAAACGCGATAATTCTCTTCGCACAAATTTGCCAGGTGGAAGTATGTTGCAAAAGCGCGCGCAAGTAGCTGCATATCAGGCAATTCCATGCCGTTAATTTTTTCAACAGCCTTGCTTAGACCATCATCTGCAGTAGATTCTGCATCAACCATTTGTGCAAAATGTGCAGAGCTTGCTTCGACAGCGTTTAGACGTACTTCATCGAATACTGCAAGCAATTTTTCATCAAATTCTCCAAGAACATCGCGAAGAATATGCAAGCATAAATCCATGTCTTGCTTAAGCGATTCTGGAAGGTCACGCTCCTCTGGTCCTTTTCGACCTAAACCAGACGTCACAATAGTGGCGTCTGCTGGATTGACCTGTTGATTTTGATCAGCCATCAGACCTCCTTACGCCAGTCATAAGGTTGCTCGGTCAGCTGACTTCCGCGGCTCCTCCGCGGTTATGTAGGTCAAAAGTTGCGAGCCCACAGCCTCTGTTTCCAGCGAGATACCAACATAATTGTTAAACTACCACCGGACTGAAAATTAATACGCAAGCTAAATTGAGCTTAATTGGGTTTAACTGAGCTAAATAATAAACCTGATCTAGGTAACGGTAGTGCGTATACTGAAAAATTGTGAGCACAGCAGACAATAATGCAAACAATAATTTCGACGGAAGCGACGGCAATAGTAATAATATTCCGGAAATTCTTCCAAATGGTCATATTGTAGGAAAACCGTCAGGACGATTCCATACGCATGCCATTCCTCTCGATATGGACGACGTTGAGCGTGACTGGGATAAGCCTGTTACGGAGGCTGGAATCGCAGCAAAATCTAGCATTATTATTCGCGTAGGTGCTCTCGGATTAGGTGCCGGAACTGGTAGCTACCGAGTGAGAGAGCTAATGCATAGAGTTGGCGAACCTATGGGTGTAAATGTAAGAGCAGACGTGAATCTTACGGACATAGAAGCAACTTGCACAGACAAGCATGAGAGAATCACTGAAGTAGTTGATTTGCCTACAACCGGCGTAAATACAGAACGTATATGGCTTTTAGAGCACTTTGCAGATTGGTTTAATGTAAAGCTTGGAAACGATTCTCTATACCATTCAAAAGCAACAGTTTCGAAAGAATTAGTTGACACTTTGCACGCTTCGGATGATGAAAAAACTATTGTGCAAACTGCGAAACAGTCTGAAGAAAAAGCTGCAAAATTTGAAAAAGATAAGGCTTTACAAGAAAAAATTAAAAACGAAAAGCCTCACGGAATTTTTGCTCTTAAACCAGAGCACGTTTACGAACAGCATTTCGATCATATAAATCACGGATATGGTGATGATGCTGAAAATGCAAATAAACCGCTTACTGTTAGAGAAGTACACGATAGGCTTGATTTAATTAAAAACCGTAAGCCGCTTTATAAGCCTTGGTTTGCAGGACTTGCTTCTGCTGTTGCTTGCGCTTCCTTCGCATTTTTGCTTGGCGGTGGCCCGTACGATATGCTCGGAGCTTTTATTGGAGCTGGAATTGGCCACTATGTTCGTCGCCGAATGTTTATGCATCATTTAAATCAGTTTGTAGTAACTTTTATTGCGGTTGCAATAGGTGCTCTTTCTTGCATTTGCTCTTTGCGACTTATTGGATATTTTGATCCTGCAGCACTTAAACATAACACTGCGTACATTGGTTCAGTTTTGTTCGTGATTCCTGGATTCCCGCTTATTACAGGCGGTTTAGATATAGCGAAAATTGATTTTCCTTCAGGAATTCAACGCTTATGTTACACGATGGCGATTATTCTAATGGGAACGCTTGCTGGATGGATGGTAGCAAGCCTTGTTCAGCTTAATCCTCAAGGTTTCACTCCTTTAGGATTAAACCCTTGGCTTAACGCTATTTTGCGACTTATTACTGCTTTTGCAGGCGTGTGGGGCTTCTCTGTTCTGTTTAATTCTCCGCAAAGAATGTGCTTAGTTGCTGGTGTTATTGGAGCTATTACTGATACGCTTCGTCTTACCATGGCTGATTTTGGTGTTGCTGCCGAAATAGCAGCATTTACTGGCGCTCTTTTGGCTGGCTTGCTTGCATCCGCCTGGAGGACGATAGTTCGACACGGTTTAGCACCGCAATATTTAGGTTATCCGCGAATTAGTCTCACTGTTCCGTCTATTGTGATTATGGTTCCGGGACTTTATATGTATCGTGCAATGTTCTATTTAGGCCAATTTAATACTCTTCCGGCTTTAGATTGGACCTTCCGAGCTTTTATGGTAATTATTTGCTTGCCGTTAGGTCTTGCTGTAGCTCGAGTTATTACTGATAAAAATTGGCGTTACGACGTTTGATTTAATACTACGTTTTGTTGATCAAAAAATTAGAAGCCGCTTACAAATTATGCAAGCGGCTTCTATTATTTTGCTTATAAAATTCTTATAAAATTCTTATAAAATTCTTATAAAATTTCTAATTTGCGAGCTGTTATTTATTTAATATTTCATTCCCATAGCGTCTCGCACTTGAGCAAGAGTTTCTTCTGCAATAGCATTTGCGCGCTTATTGCCGTCATGTAAAATATCGCGAATGCTATCCATATCTTTTGCAAGTTCTGCACGACGCTCACGGTGAGGAGCTAAGAAATTATTTACGTTTTCAATTACGTAAGCTTTCAATGCACCTGCTCCAGCGTTACCAATTTCTTCAGCAATATCTTTTGGATCGCGACCTGTAACTAAACCTGCGGTTGTAAGAAGTGCAGAAACTTGTGGTCGAGCTATTGGATCAAATGTAATCATTCGCTCAGAATCAGTTGGGCTCTTCTTAATCAGTTTCGCAGTTTCTTCAGCAGTTGCGCCCAGCATAATCGAATTTCCGTAAGATTTGCTCATCTTTCGTCCGTCTAAGCCTGGGATTTCAGGAGTATCAGAAAGAATTGCAGAAGGCTCTGGGAATATAGGATTCTTTTTTGCATAACGTTCGTTGAATCTGCGAGCAATAGTGCGCGTAATTTCAATGTGCGGCAAATTATCTTTACCAATCGGCACAACTGTTGCCTTGCAGAACAAAATATCGCAAGCTTGGTGAACAGGATAAGTTAACAAAAGTCCAGTAAGAGCGTGTCCTGAAGCTTCCATTTCGGATTTAACTGTAGGATTTCTGTGCAACTCTGCTTCTGTAACAAGCGAAAGGAAAGGCAGCATAAGCTGATTTTCTGCAGGAACAGCGGAATGTGTGAAGATCATGGTTTTTTGAGGATCGATTCCTGCTGCCATGTAGTCGAGTACTAAATTCAGTACGTTATCTTCAATATGTTCTGTAGTGTCTCGGTCGGTAATAACCTGATAGTCGGCGATAATGATGTTTGTATTTACGCCGCGATTTTGCATCGCAACGCGCTCTCTAATGGAACCGAAGTAGTGGCCTAGATGCAATCTTCCAGTAGGACGATCTCCAGTTAGCATAGTAAATGCTGACGGGTTTGCTTTTAATTTTTCTAATGTTCTATCAGAACGTTGCTGAGCTGCGACGAAACTTGCACTAATCTCGTTACCTGCTGCAGTTACCTGCGTTTCTTCAGCCATGATTTACTCCTTAGAAAGCATTTATTTCGCGCTTAAAATATGGCTTTTATCGTAAAAGTTTACACAGACAAGGCACTCTGTTGCGGCAAAGTGGTACGCTTTGTGTGATGAATTCATTGCTACGGTAGATAGAGGGGGTCAGATGGGCCGCGGACGACAGAAGGCAAAGCAACAGAAAATTGCCCGTAAGCTCAAGTACCTGACGACCGATACGGATTATGACGAGCTCGCTAAAGAGCTTAATGCGCATGAGCCAGGCCAGGGATCTTATGATCCGTTTGCATCGAGCGAGGACTTTGATGCTGAAGGTAATCCAACGGATGTCAACGTCAACCAAGCTCAAGATAATGCAGCAGAACATGAGGATAATAGTGCAAACGAGCTTGATGATCTAGACGAGTATGCTAAGTGGGCTGCTGAAGCTGCTGCCAAGGCTGTAAGTAGCGAAAACGCAGGTTCTAATGCAGCGCATACTCCTGCACATCATCATATTCCTATGCCTTTGCCAAGTTTCATGCATAAAAAAAGTGATAAGTGAGTAAAAGCAGTACGTAACTTTTGCTTTTTGCATAGTATTGTTGCAGTTTGTAGCGCAATTTACCCGGATTTTATATTTCTAGCGGTAATATTGCGCTCAAATTGTCTCGTTCACCCATTGCGCTTATGTTTCCAGCTTCTTTTTCTTCATCCCATGTGCTTATTGCGCAAACTAATCGCAACCAAACACTTGGCTCTAATTCTATAACGTCTGGAGGGGTTAAGTTGTGAGGGTCAGATTCTGGACCTTCTAAGATTTTCACAGCTCCCCATGGGGATACTCGAACTTCAACGCAATTGCCAGGAGCGCGTAGTTCTAGTAGATACAGCGAATATCGAACTGCCATAGCTTCATCAGATTTTGTAACTTCCATAATCTGACTATCTATTTCCTGGAATTTTGTTCCTCTGATAGCTTCTTGTTGCGCTTGCGTTTTCCACTTATTTAGTGAGTTTTTCCCTTTTTTCATATCTCGTTCAAGAATTACTGCCATATTAAGCATTATGCATTAGCGTTTAGAAATGAGTAATGCCATTTCTATAACATTTCTTAGATTAAAAATAATCACTTTTAGCACGTAATCGCACAAATTTTGATTACTTTTTTTAACAAACGAACCTGTAGGTAAGTATTAAGTGTGTCGATGTCGCAGTAAAAATATCAATATTTCTCAAAAATAATCGGAAAATGGGAGATTTTTATGTAATAATTTCTGCAATTTACAATATTATCTATATGTTTTACTGCACATAATATAAGGGTTCGGGTTGTGCTATTATCTGACAATGAAATCGTGTGTATTCCTTCATGCCTTTTTGTAGATAACTACAACACGGTATCGGTTTAATTGCCTAAACATAAAGTTTCGGGCAGCACACTTTTTAGGAAATATAACAAACGGCACAAGGAGTCAAATATGACTAAACACGTCGCGCCGAAAGCCAAAACTACTGCGACGGCATTTGCCAAAGAACTTCAAGAGCACCTCAAGTACACCCAGGGTGTAACGCCAGAGCAGGCCACTACGGCAGATGTGTATGTTGCCGCTGCTACCGCAGTTCGTCGTCACTTGATGGACTCTTGGATGCAGACCCAGCATGACATGGTTAACGGCAATACCAAGGCTGTGGGCTATTTAAGCGCAGAGTTCTTGATGGGCAAGCAGCTTGAGAACGCTTTGTTGAACGCTGGTCTTACTGACCAGTTCAACAAGGCTGTAACTAAGCTCGGTTTCGACCCACGAGCTGTTATTGATGCTGAGTATGAGCCAGGTTTGGGTAACGGCGGTTTGGGTCGTCTCGCAGCCTGCTTCATTGATTCACTCGCCTCTATTGGCGTTCCAGCATTTGGCTACGGCATCCAGTATCGTTACGGCATCTTCAAGCAGCGCTTTGATGAAGAAGGTAAGCAGGTTGAAACCCCTGATTACTGGCTTAGCAATGAAGAGCCATGGGGTCACATTGATTATGGTCGTGACCAGCGCGTCAACTTCGGTGGTGAAGTTGTAGAAGAAAACGGCAAGCGCGTATGGAAGCCAGCTTGGTCTGTTCGTGCAGTACCAGTTGATTACATGGTTCCAGGTTATAATTCTGGTCGCGTAAACACTCTTCGTTTGTGGACTGCTAAGTCTTACGACGAGTTTGATTTGCTCACTTTCAACAAGTCTGAGTACTTGGATGCTGTAAAGCCACAGGTTGCAGCGGAAAACATTTCTAAGATTCTTTACCCAGAAGATTCCACTCCAGAAGGTAAGGCTTTGCGTCTTGAACAGCAGTACTTCTTCGTAGCTGCTTCTATTCATGATGCTATCCGCGTATTCTATCCAGGTCAGGATAAGCCGGATCTCACCACCTTCCCAAGCAAGATCAACTTCCAGTTGAACGATACTCACCCAGTTATCGGCATTCCAGAGCTTATGCGCGTTCTTATGGACGAGTACGGCTACGATTGGAACACCGCTTGGGGTATCACCACCAAGACCTTCAACTACACTTGCCACACTTTGCTTCCAGAAGCTTTGGAAGTTTGGCCAGCCAAGCTTATCGGCGAACTTTTGCCACGCCACCTTGAGATTATTCAGGGCATCAGCGAGCAGTTCCGCAACGAGCTTCGCGGAAAGGGTGTTGCTGAGGATCAGGTTGAGCGCATGCGCATCGCTACCGACGCTGACGAAAATGGCGAAGGTGCTGTAGTTCGCATGGCTTACTTGGCTACCTACGGCGGCTCTTACGTTAACGGTGTTGCTGAGCTTCACTCTGAGTTGTTGAAGGATGTCACTTTGAAGGACTTCTCCAGCGTTTACCCAGATAAGTTCAAGAATGTTACTAACGGCGTAACTCCTCGTCGCTTCGTGCGCTTGAGCAACCCACGCATGTCTGCTCTTATTACTGAGGGCTTGGGCACCGACGCATGGCAGGGTGATTTGGAGCTTCTCGAAGGTTTGAAGCCATTGGCTGACGATCCTTCCTTCGTTAAGAAGTTTGCTAAGGTTAAGCAAGAGAACAAGCTCGCCTTCGTTGATTTCGCAAAGCAGAAGTATGGCTTTGAAATCAACCCAGACACTATGTTCAACACCATTGTTAAGCGTTTGCACGAGTACAAGCGCCAGTCCATGAAGATCCTCCAGGTTATCTCCACATACGCTGGAATCAAGAATGGCACAATCGACGTCGACAAGATGCTTCCACGCACCGTGTTCTTCGGCGCTAAATCCGCTCCAGGCTATGCTATGGCAAAACTCACCATTCAGCTCATTAACAATGTTGCTCGCGTGGTGAATAACGACCCAGCATGCAAGGGCAAGCTTGCAGTGTTCTTCCCACCAAACTACAACATCGAGTTGGCAATGAACTTGATTCCTGCCACCGATTTGGACGAGCAGATTTCTCAGGCTGGTAAGGAAGCTTCCGGCACCGGTAACATGAAGTTCGCTTTGAACGGTGCTTTGACTGTTGGTACTCTCGATGGTGCAAACGTTGAGATTCGCGAGCGCGTTGGCGCTGAGAACTTCTTCCTCTTCGGCATGACCGTTGACGAAGTTGATAAGCTCTACGCTGAAGGCTACGATCACGGCGGATCTCGTAAGTACTACGAGTCTGATCCTCGCTTGAAGACTGCTGTGGATATGGTTGCTGACGGCACCTTCTCCAACGGTGACAAGAGCGTGTATGAGCCACTCGTTAACGATTGGCTTACCCATGATTACTTCATGGCAATGGCTGACTTCAGCTCTTACATGGATATTCAGGCTCAGATTGAGGAAACTTACCGCGATCCAATGAAGTGGGCTCGCATGGCAGTCTTGAACGTAGCCAACTCTGGTTACTTCTCTTCTGACCGCTCTATCGAAGATTACCTCGATCGCATTTGGCACACTGGTGCTCTTCCAGCACACGTTGATGAGTGATCACTGAGTAGTGCTTTAATATCTTAAAAACAAAGGCGGGGCTGTTAAATGTAACAGTTCCCGCCTTATTTTATAGATTGTTGCTTAGTGTCGAATTTTTTTGAGAATCTTTCTCATCAAGGCATGTTATTATAATGAATATTAATAAATAAATATTAGTATCTTTACGCCGTGTATTGAGTGCATTAAATCTTATGATCTTGCTGCTCTCAGTGGGTTAACAAGGCGTGAAATCGTGTTAGCAACGTTTCTCGTAGTTAACCTGATCAGCGTAAGGAAAGTATATGCGTAAACTTTTAGCGTATTGCCGTCGTGTTCCACAATTAACAATTGTTACTCTTGCATTGCCGTTTATTGCGGTTTTATATGTATCGAATACTTCTGTATTAACAGCGTTCGGTAAGCAATTTTCTAAATTATTGCAGCAAATTTTCGATTTTGCACGTATCAATTACAATATTGCAATAAATTTAACAGTTGGCCAGTTTATTATCGTTATTTTTGTAGCCTACACGTGTGTTATTTCGTTGTGTAGCATGATTCGCGATTTAAAAAATGGAACGTTGGGTATAGATTTGCTTGCTTTCGTTGCACTATTAGCAACACTTGGTACAGGGGAGTTTTGGGCAAGCTATCTTATTGTTGTAATGGTTTGGACCGGAGAGGCGATTGAAGATTTTGCTAATATGAAAGCTCAACGCAACTTGTCACTTTTAGTAAATGCTTCTCCTAAAACAGCCCATCTTATGACATTGCCTGGTATTGAACATGAAACACATCATATTCAAAATGCGATTGAAGATTACAATCCGCCATGCGCAAATGACAATCAATGCAAGCCAACTTTATGTGCTCTTTGTCAGCATGCTGAATTTAGGAAAGCAGATACTGCTTATGCTACAGATTCTGCAGAAGATTATGATCAACTCCATAATTGCGCTCATAAACGCAATGTCTGCCCATTTTTGCAAGCAAAAACAGATAGTTCTATTGTCTCAAAATTACAGCGTTACACTACGATTCCTGTTGATGATTTAAAAATTGGCAACGTTATTATTGTTCTTCCTGGCGAAACTGTTCCTGTTGACGGAGAACTATTAAGTGGTTCAGCTGTTTTAGATACAAGTGCTATTAATGGTGAATCTGTACCTCGAGAAGTTTATGCTGGAGCGTCAGTGCTATCAGGCTGCGTAAACGGTGGTGTTGTGCTTATTATGCGCGTAACAAAACTGTCTAAAAATTCGCAGTATCAAAAAATTATGCAGCTTGTCGAATCAGCTAAATCTTCTCGCGCAGCTGTTGTGCGATTTGCAGATATGCTTTCAGTACCGTTTACAGTATTTTCGTTTATGCTAGCTGCTGCAGCTTGGATTATTTCAGGAGAGCCTTTGCGATTCGCGCAGGTGCTAGTGTTGGCAACGCCGTGTCCTCTGCTGATAGCTGTTCCTGTAGCTTGTATGGCTGGTACGGGTCGTTTAGCAAAGCTTGGAATCGTAGTAAAAAGTCAAAATGTACTTGAACAGTTAAGCCGCGTAACTGACGTATTTTTCGACAAAACTGGCACGTTAACTGTAAAACAGCCGCAAGTTGTTACAGTAGAAGTAATTGATACTACGCAAAAAGCTAATCGCATAGTTATGCTTGCTGGCGTGCTGGAAACATATTCTCAGCATATTCTCGCTGGTGGTATTGCAAAAGCGGGTTCTGTTTTATGGGAGCGTGAGCATCCATCATCTACTCCGCAGATTCCTAGCGTGCGAGAATATCCTGTAGTTAACAGTGTTAAGGAAACAGCAGGACAGGGTATTCAAGGCATTGTAGATGGTATTACAGTACGTGTAGGACGCAGAAAGTATGTAACAGAGCAAGAAGATAATTATGCTACAGGAAAACCTCTTGCTTCAGACGAAATGGCAACTTACGTATCGTTCAATGGAAAGCTTGTAGGTCGCATTGTACTAAAAGATGTTCCGCGAGATAATGCAAAATCAACTATCAAAAAATTGCGTTCGCTAGGAGTGCGCTCTATAGCAATGCTTACTGGAGACGGTTTGCAGGCAGCAAAAACAATAGCTTCAAGCGTTGGAATAGATTCTGTACATGCTGATTTACTTCCTGAAGATAAGCTTAGATACGTAAAGCAAAATGATTACAGTGATTCTAATGTTCGTAAACCTGCAGCAGTAACAATGATGGTAGGAGACGGTGTAAACGATGCTCCGGTTCTTGCGGCTGCCGATATTGGCGTAGCTGTTACAGATGGAACTGATACTGCAGCATCTGAATGTGCGCAAGTTGTTATTATGAACAATAATATTTCTGCGGTAGCAAGTGCTATAAGCGTGGCAAAACGTACAAAAATTGTTATGATTCAATCAGTTTTGCTGGGAATTGGTTTAGCAATTATTAGTATGATTTTTGCAGCTTTTGGATTTATTCCTGCGGTTCTAGGAGCCATGATGCAAGAAATTATTGACGTAATTTCTATCACTTGGGCGTTAACAGCTTTGCGACCAAATAAAGAAGTAGATTAAGAAAATGGTTAATAAGAAAATAGTTAACAATAGTAGCAGAAATTTATTTTCGTAAGCATTTTCTAATACTTAACTATGCGCTAGTCTAAATATGAAAGCATACGCGGAAGCTTTTGATTGTTGAGTGCTAAAGATAGCATGCGAAGGCATCCCATGCTTGAAGACCGTGCAGAATGCGCGAAAAAACGGCAAAATTGCCGTATTATACAGTTCAATATGGGGATAATAATGGAAAAAGATAATATAAATGAAAAAGCTTTTAACAGTGAGCCTGAATTGCGTATTGCTGTTATAGGAGCTGGTCCTGCAGGGGTATATTCTTCAGATATTTTCTTGCGACAACTTTCAAAACAAGGAGAAGAATTAGGGCTTGGTGCAAGCGCTCGCATTGATCTTTTTGAAAAATTGCCTGTACCTTTCGGTTTAGTGCGTTACGGTGTGGCTCCAGATCATCCAAGTATTAAATTTATTGCCGATGCTTTAGAAAAAACTCTTGATAATCCAAATATTCATCTTTATGCGAATGTTGAATTTGGTAAAGATATTACTCTTGAAGATTTATTAGCTCGCTACGATGCTGTGCTTTTCGCTACTGGCGCTGTTGAAGATAGGCCACTTAAAGGAGTGGTGGGTGCTGATCTAGATGGTGTTTATGGTGCTGCAAAATTTGTAGAATGGTACGACGGATATCCAACTAGTAAGCGCACGTGGCCTCTTGAAGCTAAGGAAGTTGCTGTTATTGGTGGCGGAAACGTGGCAATGGACGTTGCTCGCGAGCTTCTTAGAGATCCTGATTATTTGCGTGCTCATACTGATATTCCTGATGATGTTTATGAAGGATTACAGCAAAACAGTACGCAAACTTTGCATTTATTTATTCGCCGTGGTGTTGCTCAAGCAAAATTCTCAGTTCAAGAATTACGTGAAATGGAAAAGTTATCCGGAGTTCAGATTGTTATAAATGAGGATGATTTTGAGCTTGATGAAGAAACAATAGAAGTAGCTGGTAACGATAAGCTTACTCGCCAAATGGTTGAGGAACTGTTTGCTATTCGCGATATGGCTGAAGATATGGAAGATGCTGGAAACGTTGATTTTGAAGGGAAAACTGCTAATAAACGTTACGTAATTCACTTCAATTCAGCTCCAGTAGAAATTATTGGCGAAGACGGGCATGTTAAAGCGATTCGCGTTGAGCGTACTAAAACTAGCGCAGACGGAATAATGTCTCGTACTGGAGAATTTGAAGAGTATCCTGTGCAAGCAGTGTATCATGCAATTGGTTATCATCCTGCTGAAGTTCCTGGCATTGCTTACGATGAAAAACGTACTTTGCTTGCAAATAGTGAAGGACGCATTACAACTGCTGCAGAAGATGGTGAAGTTAGAGAACGATTGTATGCTACTGGCTGGGCTAAGCGTGGACCTGTTGGATTAATCGGTTCTACAAAATCGGATGCTCTGTTCATAGTTGGCAACATGTTGGAAGATCTTGCAAAAAGTGGTTTTGTAAATATAGATAGAGATACTCAGTCTATAAATAAATTACTTGAGTCTCGTGGCATAAAGGCAATAGACTATGCTGGCTGGAAACGTGTTGATGCTTATGAGCGTGAATCTGGTGCCAAAGAGCAGCGCACTCGTAAGAAGGTAGTTTCTACTGCTGATCTCGTAAAGATTGCATTAAATGAATAAATAGTTGCGTCTATTGTGCTGAAGTGCTCAATAGTACGTGCTAGTCTTAAAAAGTTGCACATTTATTGAAGTGTTTTTGTTTTAGCACTTGTAATTTATTGTGCAACATGCGGATGTAGTTCATCGGTAGAATGGAAGCTTCCCAAGCTTCAGAGGCGGGTTCGACTCCCGTCATCCGCTCCACGTGGAAAACGTTGGTATATCAACGTTTTTGGCTTGTTTTTACGCCTTAAAAATAGGCTAAATGTGCAAATGATGCGCATTTTGTGTACAAATTGCTGATATTATTTTCGATCAAAATATGAAATTATTATTTTGTTGATTTTTATTGATGATTCACATAAGCACTATAGAAAATGCCTATAAATCTAGAATTTTTAATAGATGTAATCTATTTTTGATATTGAAAGATAAACGCAAAGAAAGCGCAAAATCAGAATTTAGGAGTAGTTATGAGTTTAATGAATACGCACATTCTTCCATTTAAAGTAAATGCTTATAAAAATGGCGAGTTTACTGAAGTAAGTGACGCTGACGTACTCGGCAAATGGGCAATTTTCTTCTTCTATCCAGCAGATTTTTCCTTCGTGTGCCCAACTGAGTTGGAAGATTTAGCTAACCACTACGAAGAGTTGCAGAAGCTTGGAGTAGAAGTGTATTCAGTTTCAACAGATACGCATTTCGTACACAAAGCTTGGCATGATGATTCTGAAGCAATTGGCAAAGTAAAATACACAATGTTGGGTGACCCTTCTGGTGCTCTTTCGCGTAACTTTGACGCTTGGAATGAAGAATCTGGTTTGGCGCATCGTGCTACATTCCTGGTTGATCCTCAAGGCATTATTCAATTCTTCGAAATGACTGCCGACGGCATTGGTCGAAATGCTGATGAGCTTCTTCGCAAAGTTAAAGCAGCACAGTATATTGCAGATCACCCAGGCGAAGTATGCCCTGCAAAGTGGGAGCAGGGAGAAGAAACATTGGCTCCTTCTATTGATTTAGTTGGAAAGATCTGATTTTTCTAAAAGCGCGTAGGAAGTTTTTAATTTCCTGCGCGCATGATTTTTACCATAATTAATTGTTATAAAAAATTTTGAAAGAAGTAAAGTTTTATGTCTTTGTTGAATACGTCTTTAACTGATCAGTTGGCGCAATTATTGAAGAAAATGGTATCGCCAGTTGAGATTGTAGCGTATCTTGACGATTCGGAAACATCTCAAAAAGTTAGTAATCTTTTAAAAGAAGTATCTCAACAAAGTGAAAAAATTAGTGTTATTGACGGAGAAAAAGCAGGTATTTCGTGCAATATTATGCGCAAACCAAGTTTTGTAATACGCAGTACAGAATCACAAAATAATCAAAACAAAGAAAATAATATAGAAGTTACTTTCGCGGGTCTGCCTTTAGGCCACGAATTTAGTTCACTCGTACTTGCACTGCTTCAGGTGAGTGGTTACGCTGCAAAAATTACTCCAGAACAGAAATCTGCAATTTTGCAACTTGGTTCTCATGATTTAACTACTTATATGTCTGTAACGTGTTTAAATTGCCCGGAGGTTGTGCAATCTCTTAACACAATTTCTATTATTAACCCTGCGATTCGTCACACTGCTGTAGAAGGTAGCGCTTTTCGCGAAGAAGTAGATAATCTAGGTGTAATGAGTGTGCCAGCAGTGTTCGAAAATGGCGAACTTATTGCATCTGGGCGGCTTGGTATTGACGAACTTGTGTCTGTGCTTTCTCAGCTTGAGAAAGAAAAATCAAGTGACGGCTCATCAACTAAATTCGACGCTAGTGTTTCACGTGAAAATTCGCCTGCTAGTCGTACTATTGCGCAAAAAATGAATTCTCAAAATCCGTATGATATTGTGATCGTCGGAGGAGGACCTGCTGCTTCTGCGGCTGCGATTTATACAGCTAGAAAAGGCTTAAGCACGGCAATGATTATGGATCATCGCGGTGGGCAAGTGGTAGAAACAGAGAGTATTGAAAATCATATTTCTCAGCCTCACACTACAGGAGCTAAACTTGCTGCAAATCTAACTGATCATATTTCTCAGTACGATATAGATGTATTTACTCCAGACTGGGTTGATTCTATTGATATATCTTCTAAGCCTTACGGTTTGCACACAGTACACGCTCGCTCTGGTGGTGAATTGAAAGCTCAAGCTGTGATTATTGCAACTGGTGCAACATGGCGCACTCTTAGAGTGCCAGGTGAAGAAGAATATCGCAATAAAGGTGTCTCATTCTGCCCTCATTGCGATGGGCCATTGTTTAAAGATAAAAATGTTGTAGTTGTAGGCGGAGGAAACTCTGGTGTCGAAGCTGCAATAGATTTAGCTGGTATTGCAAAGCACGTCACAGTAGTCGAATTTATGGAAACTCTTAAAGCAGATAAAGTTTTGCTAAACACTCTACATAATTTGCCTAATATTGACGTAATCACAAGTGCTGCTGTAAGCGGTATTGATGGTAACGGTAAAAAAGTAACTTCCGTGCGATATCGCAGTCGCGTAGATAATGCTGAAAAATCTGATATAGAAAATGTTATTACTACTGATGGCGTATTTGTACAAATCGGTTTAGTTCCTAATACCAATTGGTTGAATAATCAGGTAGAGTTGAATAAGCGTGGCGAGATTATTACAGATCGCAGCGGCTGCACAAAAATCCCAGGTATTTTTGCTGCAGGAGACTGCTCAAATGAGCCGTATAAGCAAATAGTTACAGCATATGGATCTGGTGCAACTGCAGCACTTTCCGCTTTTGACTATATTATTCGTAGACCGCAGAAAAATTAAATAAACTAAAATTTTTGCTTTCTGCATGAAATATGTGCAGAATTTGGTTAAAAATTAATGGAGGCTTTGGTGAACGTAAGAGCGCTTGAATATCTTATAGCTTTTGCACAAGAAGAGAGTTTTACAAAAGCAGCCGCACGAGCGAAAGTCTCCCAGCCGACGTTGTCTACTCAAATAAGAAAACTTGAGGAAACTCTAGGAGTAGATCTTATTGAGCGAAATCCTGGTAAACAATTACTTACTCCTGCAGGGCGAGAAGTATTGTATTACGCAAAGCGAATACAAGCAGATATGTCACATATTCGTCAAGCAGCTAGATGTGCAGAAGACCCGTGGTCGTCAACAATTGTTATTGGAATATTTCCTACTCTTTGCACATACCTTCTGCCGCGTTTAGCGCCCGTTTTGCGAAAATATAAGCCGAATCTTACAGTGAGATTTGTTGAAGAAAAATCAGGGGAATTACGCCAGTTATTAGATGACGGTCAGATTGATGCAGCAATTTTTAGCGAAGGTTTTGCTAGAGCGTCTATTAGTGTTAAACACTTATTTGACGAAGATTTTTTGTTGGCTGCATCTACAAATTCTGCTTTTGGTCACGAGACCAGCCCTATTGAGATTTCAAAACTTTCCTCGCAGCGCGTGCTTCTTTTAGAAGAAGGGCATTGCATGCGAAGAAATATGATTGATGTTTGTAATAAAGTTGGGGCTAATCAGTCTGAATTTTCTGCAACTTCGCTTGAAACATTGCGTTATATGATACCTAGCAGTAAAGATGTAACTTTACTTCCACGTTTATCAACTTTGCCGCCTATAGTGCAGCCTGCTGGAGTTGTGTTAAGAGAATTTGTTGATCCTAAACCTTACAGATCGCTTTATTTGCAATGGCGTTCTGCATCTCCAATAAACGGCATTATGGAAGGTTTAGCCAATATTATTAGTGCTACTTGTTCAGATTTGCACAGAAAATAAATTACGAAATTTTAGATATTTCGTTGAGTCGACTTTCATTAGATAAAACAAGAACGTTGAAATATCAACGTTCTTAAGAGTGCGAACGGCGGGACTTGAACCCGCACGAGTATACACTCACTGCCACCTGAAGACAGCGCGTCTACCATTCCGCCACGTTCGCATACAGAGCATAAAACTACCATATTTACGCTTATTTAGCAAATAAAATATTCAAATAAATATAAGCGTGTTGGTAGTAATAATGCTCAAAAAAATAATTATTATCCGCGCGATCCATTCTCATAGTAGTGTGCTAAGGATTCATCTCGAAATTCTTCGAAATAGCCTCCATTAATAGACGCACGAATATCGTCAAGCAGTTTCACAAAGAAACGCTCATTATGAATTGTTGCAAGAGTGTATCCGTTCATTTCCTTAGCGCGAAGCAAATGATTTAAATACATGCGTGAATAATGCGTGCAAGTGTAGCAATCACAACCTTCTTCCAGAGGGCCTTGATCATGCTTAAACTCAGCACGCTTTACATTGTAGCGACCATGTCTAGTAAAAATCGCACCATTTCGGCCGCAACGAGCTGGAGCCACGCAATCAAAAGTATCTCCGCCGTTTTCTACGCAAGCAAAAATATCATCCACGGCTGCAATACCAAGCACGTGACGTGGTCTATTTTCTGGCATAGCGTCACAAATCCAAGCGCAAGTGTCTCCAATAATACGCTTTTCAATTGCGCCGCCAATACCAACTCCGTCAAAATCAAGAGAAGCAATCTGTTCAGCAGCATGCCTACGCAAATCTTCGTAATTTGCTCCCTGAACAACACCGTATAACGCTTGATAAGGTTTACCTAAGCGCTCCTGCGTTAAACGCTTATGCTCAGCAATGCAACGCTTTGCCCAGCGGAAGGTGCGCTCAACCGACTCCTCTTGATATCTGCGAGTATTCATCAAAGTTGTAAGCTCATCGAAAGCAAACATAATATCTGCGCCAAGCTTATGCTGAATTCCCATAGAAATTTCGGCGCTAAAACGATGCTTAGCTCCGTTAAGAGGAGACTTAAAAGTTACGCCATCCTCATCGACGAATGCCATGCGCTCTTTTCCTTCAGCAATAACATCGTCGGACTTCATGCCCGTAACATCCATTGCAAGAGTTTTTTTGAAACCAGCACCCAGAGAAAGCACTTGGAAGCCGCCGGAATCGGTGAAAGTTGGCTTATCCCAATTCATAAACTTTCCCAATCCGCCTGCTTCATCAAGAATATCTTCACCAGGACGCTCATAAAGATGAAAAGCGTTAGAAAGCATGCATTGTGCGCCTAAATCTTTAATATTTTCCGGAAGCACTGCTTTCATAGCGGCTTGAGTTGCTACTGGCACAAAAGCAGGAGTTTGAATATCTCCGTGCGGTGTATGTATTACGCCTGTGCGTCCGTACCTAGCGCCGTCACGCCCCTTACCTTCAGCACTATTTGATAAACGAGTAGTTGTTGTAAAATAAAATTCACTTCGATCGCCTGGTTTACCAGGTTCTGCTCCGCGTGGATGCTCAAGAAGACTTGTCATATTATTTACTTTATTAGATGGCATGAAGAATAGTTAGTAATGTTGAGTTATAAAAATATTGTGACATGTAGAGCATATGCATATAAAATGATGTAGTTGCGTGTAAAAATAACTGTATTGATTTGTGACGGAATGGTTTATTATTGTGTGGAATGGCTTTTTAAGGAGAGTTAATGGCTGAAGATATTTATGGCACTAATAAGCAAGAGGCTTATGATAATCAGGCCAATCAATCCTATAATCAGGAATTTCAACCTGCACAGGCAGCAGAGCAGCCAACTCAGGGACAAGAATCACAACCTACTCAAGTTTACAGTCCAGCTCCAGAATTTGGTGCGTACGGTCCTGTAAATACTACTAACAATCAGCCACCTTCCTATCAGCCTGCTGAGGGTGGTAACGGAAGCAATTTCGCGAATCAACCTGGATATGCGTCTGATAATTCACAAAATCAAGAATTACAAAGGCGCCCCGGTTACGGAATGTTTAATAACCCATATCCTGCTAGCCAAGATTCGAATAATTCTTCTTTTAAAAACGGTACTCAGAACGGAACTGGTAACAAAGAGCGTAAAACTAGCAGCAATAAAGTTCCTAACTTTGTAGTTGCTATTTTATCTTCTGCTGTTTCTGCAGTAGTTTGCGTTGTAGTCATATGTTTTGCTATTACGCAAGGACTTATTACTATACCAAGTTCTGAATCTTTGGCTGATATTGGTAAATCTTCGAGATCTGCAAAAGGAACGGCTATTGTTAAGGGCGGTCAAGCTCCAGATTGGAAGGGCGTAGCTCAGCAAGTCTCTGGTTCTGTAGTTTCAATCCAAACGCAACTTGCGGAAGGAATGGGTAAAGGCTCCGGTGTGATTATCGACAAAGATGGTCATATTGTTACAAACAACCATGTTATTTCTGGAGCTAAGCAGATTCAGGTAACTCTTGCAAATGGTCAGATGTGCAGTGCAACTTTAGTTGGTGCTGACAAGACTACTGATTTAGCAGTTTTGAAATTAGACAATCCTCCGAAAAATCTTAAAACTTCTGAATTTGCTGATTCAGATTCGTTAGCAGTCGGTGAGCCTGTTATGGCAATAGGTAACCCATTGGGATACGACGATACTGCAACTACTGGTATTGTTTCTGCTCTAAATAGGCCTGTGTCCGTTATGGATGATAAGAGCCGTTCGGAAATCGTAACAAACGCAATTCAGATTGATGCTGCAATTAATCCTGGTAATTCTGGTGGCCCAACTTTCAATGCTGCTGGAAAAGTAATCGGTATTAATTCTTCTATTGCAGCAACATCAGCTAAAAGCGGAACGGCAGGTTCTATTGGTATAGGTTTCGCAATTCCTGCTAACTTAGTAAAGCGCGTAGTTTCAGAAATAATTAAACGTGGATATGTAAAGCACGTTGCTCTTGGAATAACCATTAAAAGTGTTGCTGTAGAATCTGGTGGCGTAACCAGAGGTGGCGCACAGGTTGTTTCTGTTAACAATGGTGCTCCTGCGTCTAAAGCTGGTATGCATAGTGGAGATACGATCGTAGCTTTTAACGATAAGCCTGTTTCTAGCAATTACGCTTTGTTAGGATTTGTACGAGCTACAGCTTTGAACGATACTGCTGTTATTAGTGTGGTTAGAAACGGAAGCATTGTAAAACTGAAAGTTAAATTTGATCAGGAAGAAGCTTCAGTAATAGGCAACAATAAGCAGGATGCTAATCAGAAGCCTGATTCTACTCCGAAAAAAAAGCCTGGTTCTGATGGTAAATCTGACGATGATGACGATATTCCGTTCTCGCGTGGCGGTGGTGACGACGACGGTGATGACGGCGGAATTGTAGACCCATTCGGATTCTGGTAAACAGAATAGCTTAGCGCTTAGCGCTTAAGCTATAAACTGTGGGTTTTGCGCGTCGTTAGTTTTGCGCTGAATTGTCATAATCCTTGTGCAATTTTTGCAAGATTTGCTAATCTGCTAAGACTCGCAAAAATCATACGTAAGTTTCGTTATTAAACAGCTGCATATATTTAGTTATGTATTTAGTAACTATTTATATAGCAGCTGTTTAATAATTTTTATAACTAT
Source organism: Gardnerella sp. 2492 (assembly GCF_050320365.1). Lineage (NCBI taxonomy): Bacteria > Bacillati > Actinomycetota > Actinomycetes > Bifidobacteriales > Bifidobacteriaceae > Gardnerella > Gardnerella sp. 2492. The sequence goes on from NZ_CP186952.1 coordinate 1,015,423, forward strand.
TTATTTATTCTATTTATTTATTTCAGAAAGCGGTTTCCGCTCGTAAACCTTAATTTCCGTGTAGCCAACTCCAGCTTTCCAAGCTGAAAGTACGCGAGCTATAACATGCAAATTATAGTGTTTAACATTGTAATTAAGCTTTTTAAAGTAATACTGCGGATCTTTTATAACGAAAATAAAGAAATCAGGTTCACCTTTAGCTGCACAATTTTCAATTTCTTGCTTAATCTGCTTATCTGTTGCTCTCTTATTTGTAATAAACGAGCGATTCTGGTAGCTGCAGCTTAAAAGATTACTATCAAAATATGGGTTTGCGTTGATAATTTGCCAAGCATATTGATGAGTATCGTTGCCAGGAGCCTGCTGTAAATTGCCGTCACTATCGTAAATTGCTTTGTCTTTAAGCCATGTTGTCATCCAAAGCTTATGCTGCGCATTTTTTGAAATGACGTACTGAGCAATAGCGCGCGACCCAGAATAATCAAATAAAATATCACTTACGCAAGCAACCGTGTTCCAAACGAGACTTGGCAGTAGTACAAGAACGATAAGTCGTGAATTAGTTTTCTTGCTATCAAGTTTCTTATTTTTAGTAAAAGCTTTCCATAATTTAGTAAAAATTATTGGAACGTCGTCAGCATCAAGAGGTTTTTTATCAACGCAAATCCATAATTGAGCAACGAAGAATACGAAAATAAGACCTACATGATGTAGTGTGAAATATCTATTTGCAATTATTGAGAAGATAAAATACGGGATAGTTAAAACTATGAGAGTTTTTCTGCGTCGTGCTATACGAATTGCAAACATCCAAATAGCAATAGAAAGAATTACAGCAAATATTGAAGGGAAGAAATGCAATGGCATTTTGCGTATAGAAACATCGCCAGCAAATTGAGTAAACATGCTTTCAGAAGGAAGAACAAAGAAGAAAGCAAGGAACTGCATAATAGGAGAGTTTCCGTCGTAAGTTATTCGAGCTCCAAAAGCATCCGGATAAGGGCAGATACAGACCAAACATGTTACGCCTACAATAGCTAATAGAATCCAGCCTAGAAGACGATTCTTGTCATAAAACAAAGATAATAATGCTTTAGGGCTTTTAGAAATTCCAGCTTTTAGAATAGTTTGAAGAACCCAAACAATAGCAAAACCAGCTGCAAGAGCAATACCATATGCGCTTAATAGACACATAAGTATAAGCGTAAAAGTTAATTTCCAAGTATCAGACGGTTTCTTATCAGTTCTGCTCCAATAATACGCAACCATAAGCAGAGTAGTGCAAAGAAGAGCATATGGTCGAGAAGTAACACCGTATTGGAAGCAGAAAAAGTAAGTAAACGGCAGAAGTGTAAGTGTCAAACGGTTAAACGGTGCTCGGAAAATAAGCCAAGAACCTAAAACTATTGCGCACAAAAATTGAACACTTTTAAGACCAATCTCGTACGGAACACCAGTTTTTGCTGGAATTGAAAGAATAAGAGTCCATAAAGGAGGGTGACCCTCGTAGTGTGGTCTTAAAGTAAGCAACTCAGAAAATGACGAGTCGCGCGCAATAAGCCAACTTTGTGCCTCATCAAACCAAGGTTCATGGAAGCACATCACTATCACTATTACCGCAAGATAAGCGGAAAAAGTGACTGTACGAGGGTGTTCTTTAAGCCGTGAACGTAATGATAGTTGAGCTAAAGATTTTTTCTCGGTCATAAACACTTTTCTCTTGGTTGTAAAAGTTTATTTTCTGCCGTTATTTTCAATAGTCTATTTCTGGTATGACTAACTAAAGACTAGATAAAGTCTACTTAAAGTCTACCTAAAATCTACTTTTTAAAGTGCTGCTAGTCGGCGAGCGTTTGCTACAGCGTACAAACTAATACCTGCTGCAACTGAAGCGTTAAGAGATTCAACCGTGCTAGAAATTGGGATTCCAGCAATAGCATCGCACGCTTCTCGCGTAAGGCGACTCATTCCCTTACCTTCGGAGCCGAGCACAACAACTAGCGGATCAGTTTCAAAACCAGTTTCTCCAACGAGCTTATCGCCGCCGCCATCAAGACCAATTGCATACCATCCGCGCTCGCGTAAGCTTTGAATAGCTTTATTTAAATTCACAACTCGAGCAACCGGCAAGTGAGCTGCAGCGCCGGCAGAAACCTTCCAAGCGGCAGCAGTTACAGAAGCGCTTCTACGCTCAGGTAAGATAACGCCATTAGCACCGAAAGCTGCTGCAGAACGAATAACAGCACCCAAATTTTGCGGATCTGTAACGCCGTCCAACGCAATAAACAATGGTCTAGCGTTAATGCGTGCAGCCAAAGAATCAGCTTCCTGCATAGCGCGAGCTTTTTTCTCTGCTTTATCTACTAGTTCCTGCAAAGAGTGGTATTGATACGGCTGAACTTTAAGAATAATTCCTTGATGATTACCAGATCGAGCTATTCGATCCATTTCTAAACGGTCTGCCTCAAGAAGTCTTAGCCCTTGCATGCCAGCTAACTTAACGATTTCGCGAGTGCGATCATCGTGTTCTATACGGTTTGCTACATAAAGCTGTGTGCTTGGTACGCCAACTCGAAGTGCTTCCAGCACAGCATTGCGTCCAATTACCAACTCGTCTGAATCAGTTCCCAGCTTATCCACTCTTCTTCTTGCTGCTAGTCGCGGATCCGCAAAAGTGCGCTTAATTGCAGCTTTCTTAGCAAAATAAGCTTTATGATATACGCGATCTTCAGCTTTTGGTGTAGGTCCTTTTCCGCGTAATGCATTACGATGTTTTCCGCCTGACCCCTTGGTCGGCCCCTTTTTCATATTCATACTACTATTCTCACATGCCCCCGAGGCATTGCTATTAATAGCTTTTCGAAGTGTCCAAAGTTTGCTGCTTCTAAGCTTGGCGAGTTGTATGGCATAATAGAACGGTACTTAATTGTTGCAAACTATTGCAATATTCCACAACCGCGCAATAGTTACAATACGAATCGCTAAAAATAGCGTTAGCATTGCGATTATTGACTACTCCGCGGCATTCCCAAGGGGGAAAATATGGTTGATCACGCTATTGATCAATCCGAAATTAAAGACTCTGGTGCTTATCAGAAAGACCCATCTTTAGAGGATTCCAAAACTGTTGCTGAAGCTTTACATGTTAATGTTGCGCAAGGTTTAAGTTCTGAAGAAGCAGCTCGTAGACTTGAACAATTTGGCCCAAATGCTTTAGCTGCAGCTCCTAAAATTCCAGCATGGAAACGATTCCTTGAACAATTTAAAGATCCGCTCGTTTATTTGCTTATTGCAGCAACTATTATTTCTGCAATAGCATGGTTTGTTGAGCGTTCTCAACATAAAGGCAATAGTGGTGGAGAGATTCTGCCGTTTGATTCAATCGTAATTATCATTATTTTGATTGCAAACGCAGTTCTCGGCTATATTCAAGAGTCGCGAGCAGAAGAAGCAGTCGAAGCTTTAGCTAGAATGAGCGCTCCGCAAACTTCAGTTTTGCGCAATGGTAGCGTTGTGCGCATTAATACTGCAGAAGTTGTTCCTGGAGATATTCTTGTGCTTGGCGAAGGCGATGCGGTTTCAGCGGACGCAAGATTACTTGCTGCAGCATCGTTACGCGTAGCAGAGGCAAGTCTTACCGGGGAGTCTGTTGCGGTAAGTAAGAAACCTGATACTTTACAATCTGCAAAAGCTTTAGGCGATCGTACAAATATGGTTTTCAACGGAACCGCTGTTACGCAAGGAACTGGCCGCGCTGTAGTTACAGCTACAGGAATGCGCACGCAAGTTGGCAAAATTGCGGATATGCTTTCAAAGTCGGATGATGAAGCAACACCTCTTGAGAAAGAAATGGTACGCGTTTCTAAAGTTCTTGGAATTGCGGTGTGCATTATTGCTGTTGTAGTTCTTGCATCAATGTGGATTCTTGAAGGTTTCCATACTATTCAAGATATTATTGATTCTTTGCTGCTTTCTGTTTCCCTAGCTGTTGCTGCTGTTCCAGAAGGTTTAGCAGCTGTTCTTACTGTGGTTCTTGCTCTTGGTGTGCAACGAATGGTGAAACATCATGCTGTTGTAAAAAAGCTTTCATCTGTGGAAACACTTGGTTCTGCTTCTGTTATTTGCTCCGATAAAACAGGCACTTTAACTCGAAACGAGATGACTGTTGAGCGCGTAATAACACCTAGCGGCGAAGTTCAGCTTACGGGAAGCGGTTACAAGCCTGAAGGTCGCATGATATTAATTGGTTCTGAGGATGCAGATCTGGCAGTTCCGCAAAATCTTGCTACAGAAGTATTAGGTGCTTTAGGCTCTGGATGTTTAGCTAACGACGGCGATTTACACTATGACGAAACTGCTAAAAATTGGCAGCCTGTGGGAGATCCTACAGAAGTTTCGCTAATAGTAGCAGCGCGTAAAACAAAAGCAGACAAACGTTACGCTCATTTGACTCGAGTTGCGGAAGTACCTTTTACTTCTGAACGCAAGCGTATGTCTGTTGTTGTTAAAGATGGTTCGGATTCCGGCAATCTTATGGTTTGCGCTAAAGGTGCTCCGGACGTTCTTCTTTCTTATTGCACGCGTATTGCAGTAGCTGGTGCCGTGCGTCCGCTTACTGACGGCGATCGCGAAGATATTTTAGCAACTGTTGAACGTCTTTCAGGAGAAGCCTACCGCACGCTTGGAATGGCTTATAGGCCGCTTGGAGTCGATAGTCTTTCAAAAGTTGATGGCATGGTTTCTAACGCTGCAGGTCAAATCGCGGACGTTGCGGAACAAAGTGACGTACTAGAATCTGATTTGATTTGGAACGGTATGGTTGGAATTATTGATCCTCCGCGAATTGAAGTTCGAGATAGCGTAGCTCAAGCTCATCGCGCTGGAATCCGCACTGTTATGATTACAGGCGATCATCCTCTTACAGCTACGCGTATTGCTCGAGATCTTGGAATTATTGGAAAAGATGGGCATGCGCTTACAGGCGACGAACTTGACGATTTGCTTTCACGCGACGACGATAATATTGCTTTTGATGAAGCTATCAGTAAAACTAGCGTGTACGCGCGAGTAGCTCCTGAACACAAGTTGGCAATTGTTTCTTCGCTTCAACGTCAAGGAAATATTGTTGCTATGACAGGCGACGGTGTGAATGACGCTCCTGCAGTAAAATCTGCCGATATTGGCGTTGCAATGGGCATTACTGGTACTGAAGTAACTAAAGAGTCTGCCAAGATGATTTTGGCTGACGATAACTTCTCTACAATTGTTGCAGCAGTGCGCGAAGGCCGCGGAATTTTCGACAATATTCGTAAATTCTTGCGATACTTGCTTAGCTCTAATGTTGGTGAAGTATTCACTGTTTTTGGCGGCGTTGTTTTCGCTGGAGCGTTGGGAATTACTCAACCAAACTCTACAGGCGTTACACTGCCTTTGCTCGCAACGCAGCTTTTGTGGATTAATCTGCTTACGGACGCGGCTCCTGCGCTCGCAATGGGTGTTGATCCGCAAACTGACGATGTAATGGATAGAAAGCCTCGAAAACTCACAGATAGCGTTATTGACCGACCAATGTGGGGAGATATTGTATTCATTGGCGTACTGATGGCTGCTATCACTTTGATTGGCATGGATATGCATTTGGCAGGCGGATTGTTTACGGATCGTTCAGTTGGAGTTATGAGTCACGCTGCTCAAATGACACATGCGCGCACTATGGGCTTCACAATTCTTGTGTTTGCTCAAATGTTGAACGCACTTGCTTCGCGTTCTAATTTGCAGAGTGTGTTCGTGGGATTGTTTGCAAACCGTTGGCTTTGGGCTGCTATAGCGGTTTCTGTAGTACTTCAGCTTGCGGTAATTTATATACCGTTCCTGAACGAGCCATTTGGTACTGTGCCGCTTGACTGGACTGAATGGTTCGAATGCCTAGGCCTTTCGATGGTTGTGCTAATTGGCTCTGAGCTGCGTAAATGTGTTTTGCGTTTTATGGCTAAACGCAAAGCTGCAGGAGCTTTGACAATGCCTGCTTAACGAAATAAGTGCATTATAGCAATTCTCAAATACGCGGTACAGTACGTGGTTTTCTTGCATCACCTACGTTTTGTACCGCGTTTTTGTGTTTTTAGTTTCTGTAAAATTTTTTGTAATCAAGTACAGACTGCAGCACGCGCTACAATTGTGCATATTGTAATTTTCGCGCAAAATAGATTATAAAAATATTTCGTGCGAACGATGAAGTTGCTTTTATACAGTCTTTTGCAAGGAGATTTGACGTTATGCTGTTGTCTGATCGCGACATTCTCAAAGCTCATGATGAGGGTCATATTGATTTGACTCCGTGGACTCCGGAAATGGTACAGCCTGCGTCAATTGACGTGCGTCTTGATCGTTTCTTCAGATTATTTAATAATCACGCGTATACGTATGTTGACCCTGCGGAAAATCAGGGTGAGCTTACTGAAGAGTTTGCTGTTAAACCTGGTGAGCCTTGGATTCTGCACCCAGGTGAGTTTGCTTTAGGTTCTACTTGGGAGTATGTGAAACTTGATGCAACTATTGCTGCGCGTTTGGAAGGCAAAAGTTCTCTCGGACGTCTCGGAATTTTGACGCACTCTACTGCCGGTTTTATTGATCCTGGTTTCGAAGGTCATATTACTTTGGAACTTTCTAACGTGAGCACTTTGCCGGTTAAATTGTGGCCTGGCATGAAAATCGGCCAAATGTGCTTCTTCCAGATGAGCTCCCCTTGCGTGCATCCGTATGGTTCATCAGTGAACGGCTCTCACTATCAGGGTCAGCGTGGTCCAACACCTTCTCGTTCATACGAGCATTTTTATCGCGCTGATTTGGATGACTGAATTGCAATTTGGGAAAGAAGAGTCTCTAAAAACGAGATTTTCGGTAGAAAAGTAGGAAATTCTCAGACAATTCACAGATAATCTTTGTGAAGTGTTAAGAATTATATGTTTAGATAATAATATCAACAAAAAAGATGGGCGCCAAAAGCGCACATGAATTATTCTTTCTTCTCTCCTTTATTTCCCCGGCGCGTGACGCCGGGGTTAAATTTTTTTAGCACAACAAAGCAAAGAACGCTGGTGAAATTATGAATGAAACTATTAATTCTGATGATTCTATGAATACTAATAAGTCTACGAATAGCATCAATAATAGTAATAATCTCATGTCTGCTAAAACATATGAATCTCATATTGGTCGCGAATCTAACATAATTAGAGGGCATTTTGGAGAGCCGCTTGAAGTAACGTGTGCTAAGTATTCGAGAGGTAACGCAACGGCATACCCTGCTCATCCGCTACTTCTTTTGCTGCACGGTTGGGGATCCAACGAAGAAGATCTTCTTGATTTGTTGAGAGTAGTAGCGCCTTACAATGATGCAATTGCACTACGAGCTCCGCTTAAACTTGCGGAAGGTGCTTACAGCTGGTTTCATGATGCTGTGCCGCAGCGCGAAGATTTAGATTACGATATGTATGCTGCTGCCGCCGCGATAGACGAATGGGTGTGTGAAAATGTTCCAGAGAATCGCGATATTGTGCCATTTGGTTTTTCACAAGGTGCTGCGCTCGCAGTACATGTTTTGCGTTTGAATCCTGCGCGCTATCGTGCTGCTGTTTCACTTTCTGGTTTTATAGCACCTAATGTTCCTGCTTTTGCGTCTGAAATTGTGTTGAAAGATGATGATCTAGCGGAGCGTAATACTCCAGTATTTTTCGGTTACGGTTTAGAAGATGATGTGATTCCACCTTACGAATTTTCAGCTGCCGCAGCATGGCTTGAGGAGCACACTTGGCTTGAAGAACGTCGTTACCGAGGTCTCGATCATTCTGTTGATATGAATGAAATCGGAGATATTCGTAGATGGTTTATTACTCACGATATTTCTTCTGGGCTTATGTAGAGATTCACTTAGGTTTATGTAGATTTATTCGATTTTTATTTGTTTCTTAGTTTGTAAAGTGATTTCATGAACATGAGCGATGAGATAGTATTTGCAATGAATCAAGCCTTAGTTTTGGCTCGAGAATCTGCTTCTGCAGGCGAGGTTCCAGTTGGAGCAGTTGTGCTTGATGGTGATGGGAATATTATTGGCAAAGGCGCAAACATGCGAGAACAGAAAGCTGATCCTTTGGCTCACGCTGAAGTGCTTGCTATGAAATCTGCTGCTTTTTCGCGAAGATCTTGGAATTTATCTGACTGCACTCTTGTAGTAACTCTTGAACCTTGCCCTATGTGTGCTGGGGCTGTGTTGCAGACGCGACTTAAGCGTGTAATTTTTGGAGCATGGGACGCAAAACTAGGTGCGTGCGGATCTGTTTGGGATATTTTGCGAGATCCTCATGTAGGATCATATCCGGAAGTTATTGGTTCAGTATGTGAATCTGAGTGTGCTCAACTCTTGCGAAACTTTTTTGAGAATCACCGATAATTGTAAATTAATACATAAAAATTTTGACATTTATCCAAAACTGTGTAATATGCTATAAAAACCAAAAATGAGTCGACTCTAAATCTTCTTATATTTGCTGATTTAGTCTCGGTTTCGTTTTGGTTTTTATTATATCTGCAGTCGCTTCGACGTAATTCCTGTAAAACGCATGAATCTCGCCTAAGCACATTTTTATCTAAAAGGAGGTGTCACTATGAGTGGCATGAAATATGCAATGATCGGTTCGGGAGCTATGGGGTATCGCTATGGCGTTTTGTTGCAGGAAACGGCCGGTATTCATGTTGATTTCATTGACGCCTGGGATGAAAATGTGAATAAGGTTCGTGAACAGGGCGGCGTAATGGTGAGCCGAGACCATGAAAACCGTCATCTTGTGCCAATAAATATGTATACGCCTGAAGATTACGACGGTGATCCAGATGTGTGGATTGTATTTATGAAGCAAATGCAGCTTGCGGAAATGTTGGAGCGTTGTAAGCATTTGTTCAAAGAGCATAAGGTTGTGTTTGCTGCAATGAACGGTTGGGGTCATTTTGAGAAGCTTCAACAGTATTTCTCGGACGATCGTATTTACGGCGGTACTGCAATGATTGCAACCGTTTTGAACGGCCCGGGTGATGTTGATTTTATTGGCAAAGTTGGCGTTGGCACAATGAATATGTGCGCATTGAACGAGCAGGTGAGCGATGTTGAGCTTGCTATGCGAGACGATTTTAAAGCTGCTGGACTTAACCCTACAATTACGGAAGATTTCAAGGGTACGTGCATGGCTAAGGTAGTTTTCAATTCCGTAGTTAACACTTTGTGCACAATGTATCAGATTCAGATGGGTCAGTTTATTTCTTATCCTGGAGCTATGGATATGGCTCGACAGCTTATTAACGAAGCGTACGACGTGTGCGATCGTGCAGGAATTCGTATGGTTAATACGCGTCAGCAGGAGCTGGAGGCTATTGACTATGTGAGCAGAGTCGCAAATCCTTTGCATTATCCTTCTATGTACCAAGATATGAGCCGCGGTCGCAAAACGGAAGTTGATTATATCAACGGATATATTGCGAAGCTTGGTCGCGAAAACGATTATGTTTGCCGCACTCACGAGTTCTTAACTCACGGCGTGCATTTGGCGGAACTTGCATTCAAGCTGCATAATCAGAAATGAGCGGTATTTAATTTTTTACAGAACGTACCATGAATGAGAAGGAGGTGCGGCTCGCGGTTTTTTACTGCGAGCCGCTTTTTTGTATCTTTATTTTTTTATTCACGTATCCGACAGTTCTTTTTATTGTTAGTTGAGTTTAACGGTAGTATTCTGAAAACTGAGAGTGTATTTCTGTTACTCAGTGATACTAATCAATACATAGATGTTTTGTTAGTTATAAGTGGGTTTATATGAAGAAGGTAGTAGTTATAGGTTTTAGGCGTGCAGTAAGTAGCTTGTTAAGTATTTTTATGTGTATTGCGGTTTGTGTTTTTGAGGAGGCTCCTGTTGCGCACGCCGAAGTTAGTTTGCCAAATGTCTTGAAATTCTATGTTATAGGAGATTCATATACTGCTGGTAATGGCACAGTTGGTTCTAAAGAGTATGCAAATGAAGGAGGTTACTACGGCGAAGGGTATAAGAAAAATAAATATGAAAAGGCTGAATCTCTTAGAAGCCATAGAAATTATGGTGAAGATGCTGTTCGTTTATTAAATAGCAGAGGTTATTCTGTTATTTATGGTAATTATGCAAATAGTGGTTCTACTATCACTGCTGAAGATTCTCAAAGTGACGGATATATTCTTAAACAAGTAGATAAATTACCTAAAGATGCTGATTTGGTTGCTTTTACAGCTGGTGGCAACGATGTAGATTTTAATAAAATAGTTACTAGCTGTTTTGCTCTTCCTAATTATGATAAATGTAAAGAATCTGTCAAAAAAGCTCATAATAAGCTTGATAAAGTTATTAATAGTACAAATGACCTGCTTGAGAAATTAGAAAATCGTATTGCGAATGGTCGTAAAGCACATGTGGTACTCATGGGGTACCCTCTACTAAGTACCAATACTGACTATACTCTTACTCATTCAAGTTCTACTGTCTTTACTAGTTTTATAGAAGGCATTTCTTCAGGTTCTTCTGCAGCTAAAGATTTAACAAAGGAATGGTGTAGTGGAGCATGTACTGATGTTGCAGGACTTGTTGGAGCAGCTTTAACAGCATTAATAAATTCTGGAATACATTATATTGCGAAGGATTATAATACGTTAATAGATTTATTTACTGAGCCCTATTCTGCAGCCTTGGAAGTAAGAAAACTTGGAAGAGAAGCTGTTAAAAAACAGAAAGAATTAGTAAAAAAATGGAATGCGAAAAAAACTAATCTTAAAGTATCTTTCGTAGATAACACTGGTATTTTCGATAAGGATCAGCATGAACCAAATCCTAGTAGTAGTGTCTTTGCTGCCCTTCCAGATGTTACTCTAGATAAAAAACATGTTATTAGTAATATTGTTGATGCAGCTACTAGAATTGCAAAATTAAGATCAAATCCTAAGCGGTGGATTAATGAGTTAGTGGAAACTGCTGGAATACAAAACGGCAATGAGAAAACAAGGGCTAGTTTTTCTATTAATCAACTCGAGTGGTATCATCCAAATATTACCGGTCATGAAAAAATGGCTGAAAATTTAGTGAATAGTCTCAATATTGATGAAATTATTAAAGACAAGAAAGACAATGATTATTCTACTACTTCTAATCCTATTGATGTTGCATTTGTGGTTGATGCAACAGGATCTATGCAAGACGATATAGCAACTGTTTGCGAAAATATTAATAGCATTATTGATAATGTTAAAAGTCATTCGAGTCATGCCAGATTTGCTTTAATCACTTATAAGGATGATCCAAATAATGGTGGTTCTCCTGATGATTACACATCTAAGCTGGAACAGGATTTTACAACAAAAGCCATTGATATTAAAAATAAACTTGCTTCACTGAATGTTGATGGCGGTGGAGATGAAGCAGAAACTGTGTACAGCGGTTTAAACACTGCTTTAAATCTAAATTGGGCACATGGTGTTAAAAAAATAGCGTTAGTATTTGGTGATGCGCCTGCAAAAGATCCAGAACCAGCCTCTGGTCTAACAGCTGAGAAAATCATAAAACATTCACATGATGTTGATCCTGTAGAAGTATATCCTATAGATACAGGTTATTTACTCAGCGGCGATAGTACGCTTAAAAAAGTTGCAGATGAAACATCTGGTAAAATTTATAATGCAAATAACACTGATGAAATAGTAAAGTCTATAAATTCAGCGCTTGGTTCATCTTTAGATAAGCCGTTTGCTTGGCTAGATGGTCCTTATGTTGCGCAAACTGGTTCCACTATTGAATTTAGTGCAAGAAATTCATATTCTCCTAGTGGAAACAAAATTGTTAAATACGAATGGGATTTCAACGATGATGGTGAATATGATGCTACAACTACTGAACCTACAATAAAGCATACTTTTAGTGATATTTACGGTGGGAATGTAGTAGTGAGAATAACTGACAGTAATGGTTTGATCGCTTTAGGATCTACTCGTGTTGATATTACAAAAGATGGTGATTTGATTGATGATGCTCACGATAATTGCCCTACTGTAGCTAATCAAAGCCAATCTGACACGGATAAAGATGGTGTAGGTGATGCGTGTGATTCAACTCCTGGTTTTGAAAAATTAATTGATAAAAATACGATCGCTGTAATTAACGGTAAGCCGTCTAAAGGTAATCAGTTTATTAAATTATCTAATTACAAGATTAAACAGGGTGATAATACTAAATTTATTGCTGGATATTTCAACAGAAAGTCTAAATTGCAGATTCTTATCGATGAAAAATACATCGGTTCTTATACGGTTCCTAAGAGTATGTATGTGGATGATTTAGTTGAGATTCCTATTAGTACTTCACTTGGTAAACATAAAATTACAGTAAAATCAGGCGATCTTTCCGCTGCAACTACAATTACAGTTGAAAAGTGTGAAGAAAATAAATCCTCTAGCGGAATACCTGTATTTATAATCACACTTCTGTTGCTATTTGTACTGCTTATCATAGTATGTCTATGTGTTTTCATAATTTTGCGAAAGAAGAGGCGTGCTCGCAAAAATAGTGAATTTAACTTTTCGAATATGAACATGAGATACTAAAGTAGATTCTCTTATATTGTTATGCGACGCATTAGTGTTGTCTAGTAACGTTAATATATCTTTGTTTACTTAACTGCTAATTAATGGGGATTAAATGACTACTTTTGACAGAGCGAACTTGCCAGAATCCGTGCGCACAAACGGCGCTACACCAAACCCTTGGTGGGCAAATGCTGTAGTGTATCAGATTTATCCGCGAAGCTTTCAGGATACTAATGGCGACGGAATTGGCGATTTGAAGGGCATTACATCACGCCTTGACTATTTGGCCGATTTAGGTGTTGACGTGCTCTGGCTTAGCCCTGTTTACAAGTCACCACAAGACGATAACGGTTACGATATTTCCGACTATCAAGATATTGATCCGCTTTTTGGAACTTTGGAAGATATGGACGAGCTTCTGGCTGGAGCTCACGAGCGCGGTCTTAAAGTTGTGATGGATTTGGTAGTAAATCACACTTCTGACGAACATGCTTGGTTCCAGGCTTCAAGAGATGCTTCTAGTGATTATGCGGATTGGTATTGGTGGAGACCTGCGCGTGAAGGTTGCGTGCCTGGTGAGCCGGGTGCAGAGCCAAATAAGTGGGGCTCGTATTTCGGTGGTTCCGCGTGGACTTATGATCCAAAGCGCGGAGAATACTTCCTTCACCAGTATTCACCAAAGCAGCCAGATTTGAATTGGGAAAATCCTGCGGTTCGCATTGCAGTGTACAAGATGATGAATTGGTGGATGGATCGCGGAATCGACGGCTTCCGAATGGATGTGATTACGCAGATTTCAAAGCATGTTGATTCTGAAGGCCGTTTGCCGGGTGAGGTTGGTTGCAAGATTGAAGATTTGCCGGCTGGCGCCGACGGCTATTCTTCTCCATTTCCGTTCTGCTCGGATGGTCCTCGTTTAGACGAATTCTTGCGCGAGATGCGTGCAGAAGTTTTCGAAGGGCGCGAAGGTTATCTTACTGTTGGTGAGGCTCCGGGAATTTCAGCGCATCGCAACACATATATTACGGATCCTGCTCACAAAGAACTCGACATGTTGTTCCTGTTCAACCACGTGGATATTGATTGCGAAAACGGAACTAAGTGGAATCCTGTACCGCTTAAGCTTACGGCATTAAAGCGTGTGATGGCTGAACAGCAGCAGGCTGTAGCGGATGCTGGTTGGGCGAGCCTGTTCTTTAATAATCACGATCAGCCACGTGCGCTTTCTCGCTGGGGTAGTGAGGCTAGCGACGAGATGCGAGTTCGCTCCGCTAAGGCGATTGCAATGCTTCTCCACATGCATCGCGGAACCCCTTACGTGTATCAGGGTGAAGAAATTGGCATGACTAACGCGCACTTTACGCGTCTCGAGCAGTATTGTGATTTGGAAGCGTTGAATATGTTTAAGCAGCGCGTAGAAGAAGCACATATTCAGTCTGCTGAGTCGATGATGGATGCGCTCGCAAAGCGTGGTCGCGATAATTCTCGAACTCCAATGCAGTGGAATGCTTCTAAATATGCGGGATTTATGCCTTTTAATGTCGCATCGAAAAATAACGCGGAGCCATGGATTAGTGTGAATCCTAACTATGCGGATATTAATGCGGCTGAGCAGATGGAAGATTCAGATTCTGTTTACGCTTTTTACAAGTATTTGATTGCTTTGCGCCATTCGGAGCCGATTGTTTCCGCAGGTTCTTGGAATTTGGTTGATGCTGACGACGAGTGTGTGTACGCTTTTTTGCGCGAGCTTAAATCTGATTGCAAAGAGCAGGAAGATTCTACAGAACGCATGCTCGTAATGGTTAATATGACCGACTCAACTGTTCCTATCCCCGCAGAAAGTGCGCAATTATTGCAAAATAGCGCTTCTGACAGCTTTGTAGAAGGTGACGTAATAGTTACAACCTACGACGTAAATCACGCGCTTATATCGCTTAAAAATGGCACACTATCTCCTTGGGAAGGTATTGCTGTCACTTTGTGATAGTTATTTTGTAATAGTTATTTTTTAATAATCACTTTGCAATAGTTTCGTCTACTAATTTTGGCAGAGCTTTCGCAATATCTTCTCGAATAATGCGCTCTGCCAAATAGTCGTATTGCGTAGAGCCTAGATTCATTATCGTAATCGGCACTCCTGCACGCGCAGCTAGCGGTACTAGAGAAGCAGCTGGAAATACTTCAAGAGTTGATCCAATAACCCACAATTCGTCTGCTTTAACTATTGCTTGCGCGCTTCTTTCCATAGCGCCTTCAGGAAGTGCTTCTCCAAAATACACAACGTCAGTTTTAATTAAGCCATTGCAAGGCATATTGCCACTGTACGGCAGAGCGCGTCTGCAATGCGGATCTGGATGTGCATCCAAATCTGCCATAATATCGGCAGTTTTGTAGCTTGCATGGCAGCTCATGCAGTGTGATGTTCCGATGCTGCCGTGCAAGTTCACTATAATATCTGGGTTATTTCCAGCTTTTTCGTGAAGTGCATCAAAATTTTGTGTGGCGATTAGATCTAGCATTCCAGCTTGCTCAAGTTTTACAAGCGCCTTGTGTGCTGTTCCTGGCTGAGCGTTCCAAACAGGTGATTCTTTTTGCCAGCGCCAAGAGTAAACGCGATCTTCTTCGCTGCTTAGGAATGCGTCTATGTCATAAACGCTCATTTGCTCTGGATGCTTAGTCCATACGCCGTCTGGACCGCGAAAATCGGGTATTCCTGCGCTAGTAGATATGCCAGCTCCAGTTAGTACTACTATATGATGGCTGTGATTGTTTTTATGTGTACTGTTGTTGATGGTGCTCATAGTGCTATTCTCGTTTTCTTTTGTGGTTGATTTTATATTTAGCTTTTATATAGATATATAGTACTTACATATTGCGGTTGGTTGAATATTTGAATAATTACGATTGGATAGCTGTTTTTTGTTTCCGTTTCTGTTTCCGTTTTTGGTTTGTTTTTGTGTTTTTGGTTTGTGACACGCCCGGTTTTTTGGTTTGTGGCGTGTTTTTTGTTTATTTTTTGTTGGTTTTGGGTTGGGTTTTTGGTTTGGTGTTGGTTTTTGTCTTGTTTTTTCGTGTTTTCGACACGCCGGTGTTTTGGCTTGTTTTCAATGGTTTTGTGGTGTTTACTGGAGGGGGATTTGCTTTTGGGTGTTGTTTGGTGTAAGTTTATCTCTTGCTGCTCAGCGCGGCTGGTTCTCCTTCTGGGGTTGATGAGCCGGCTGGTGTGGTGGTGGTTTGAGAACTCAAGAGCGTGTTTGTACTACTTATATAGTTAATGATTGCCAGTTCATTGTCAGCCTCACAAGTTGTGGGGTGCCTGAGAGATGGTTAAATGGTGGTGAGGTTTTGTTGGGATGTCCTTTCCTTATAAGGATGTCTCGTCTTTTTCTTATTTTTTGGAGCCTTTTGTTGGCTCTTCATTGAATTTTTTCGTGGAGGGTTCGATTCTGGCTCAGGATGAACGCTGGCGGCGTGCTTAACACATGCAAGTCGAACGGGATCTGACCAGCTTGCTGGTTGGTGAGAGTGGCGAACGGGTGAGTAATGCGTGACCAACCTGCCCCATGCTCCAGAATAGCTCCTGGAAACGGGTGGTAATGCTGGATGCTCCAACTTGACGCATGTCTTGTTGGGAAAGTGTTTAGTGGCATGGGATGGGGTCGCGTCCTATCAGCTTGTAGGCGGGGTAATGGCCCACCTAGGCTTCGACGGGTAGCCGGCCTGAGAGGGCGGACGGCCACATTGGGACTGAGATACGGCCCAGACTCCTACGGGAGGCAGCAGTGGGGAATATTGCGCAATGGGGGAAACCCTGACGCAGCGACGCCGCGTGCGGGATGAAGGCCTTCGGGTTGTAAACCGCTTTTGATTGGGAGCAAGCCTTCGGGTGAGTGTACCTTTCGAATAAGCGCCGGCTAACTACGTGCCAGCAGCCGCGGTAATACGTAGGGCGCAAGCGTTATCCGGAATTATTGGGCGTAAAGAGCTTGTAGGCGGTTCGTCGCGTCTGGTGTGAAAGCCCATCGCTTAACGGTGGGTTTGCGCCGGGTACGGGCGGGCTAGAGTGCAGTAGGGGAGACTGGAATTCCCGGTGTAACGGTGGAATGTGTAGATATCGGGAAGAACACCAATGGCGAAGGCAGGTCTCTGGGCTGTTACTGACGCTGAGAAGCGAAAGCGTGGGGAGCGAACAGGATTAGATACCCTGGTAGTCCACGCCGTAAACGGTGGACGCTGGATGTGGGGCCCATTCCACGGGTTCCGTGTCGGAGCTAACGCGTTAAGCGTCCCGCCTGGGGAGTACGGCCGCAAGGCTAAAACTCAAAGAAATTGACGGGGGCCCGCACAAGCGGCGGAGCATGCGGATTAATTCGATGCAACGCGAAGAACCTTACCTGGGCTTGACATGTGCCTGATTGCTGCAGAGATGTGGTTTCCTTTCGGGGCAGGTTCACAGGTGGTGCATGGTCGTCGTCAGCTCGTGTCGTGAGATGTTGGGTTAAGTCCCGCAACGAGCGCAACCCTCGCCCTGTGTTGCCAGCGGGTTATGCCGGGAACTCACGGGGGACCGCCGGGGTTAACTCGGAGGAAGGTGGGGATGACGTCAGATCATCATGCCCCTTACGTCCAGGGCTTCACGCATGCTACAATGGCCGGTACAACGGGATGCGACATGGTGACATGGAGCGGATCCCTTAAAACCGGTCTCAGTTCGGATCGTAGTCTGCAACTCGACTACGTGAAGGCGGAGTCGCTAGTAATCGCGAATCAGCAACGTCGCGGTGAATGCGTTCCCGGGCCTTGTACACACCGCCCGTCAAGTCATGAAAGTGGGCAGCACCCGAAGCCGGTGGCCTGACCTTTTTGGAGGGAGCCGTCTAAGGTGAGGCTCGTGATTGGGACTAAGTCGTAACAAGGTAGCCGTACCGGAAGGTGCGGCTGGATCACCTCCTTTCTACGGAGTTTTTGTGCACGCTCGGTTGAGTGTGGTTTGCTGGTGTGGAAATGGTTGTTGACTGTTTGTAGTGTGGGCATGCTTTTGGGTTCCCGGATTGCCACCCCCCTTTTGTTTTGGGGTTGCGGTCCTTTGCGATCCTTGGATTACGGGTTGAGGCTTTTTGGTTTTGGCTTGGGTTCTTGGTGTTGTGGTGGTTTGAGAACTGGATAGTGGACGCGAGTAATTGATGAGATGATTCGTTTTTGTTTTGTCTTGTTTTTTGCTTTTATCAATTTCGACCGGCTCCATTTTGGTGGAGTCGTCTTGATCGTTTTGTGATCGTTTAGTGTGATGATTTGTTGTCTAGGAGTTTACTGGTAGGTTTCTTGCTAGTGGGTGTCACTGGTAAGGGCGTATGGTGGATGCCTTGGTAGACAGGACCGATGAAGGACGTGACGGGCTGCGATATGCCTCGGGGAGCTGCCGAGTGGGCTTTGATCCGAGGATTTCCGAATGGGGAGACCCGGCCACTGTTATGGGTGGTCACCACAGTTTTGTGGGGGGTACGCAGGGAAGTGAAACATCTCAGTACCTGCAGGAAAGGATACTCCGTGAGTAGTGGCGAGCGAAAGCGGATCAGGCTAAACCGGGTGCGTGTGATAACCGTCAGGTGTTGCGCATTCGGGGTCGTGGGATTGGTTGTTCAGCCTCTGACGGGGTTGAGGAGAGTGATAAAATGTCGTGCTAGGTGAATGGGATTGAATTCCCAGCCGTAGAGGGTGATGGCCCCGTAGCTTGTCGTGCGATGTCTCTTTATGCTTATTCCCAAGTAGCGCGGGCCTCGTGGAATCCCGCGTGAATCTGCCCAGACCGTTGGGTAAGCCTAAGTATTCCTGTCTGACCGATAGTGTACTAGTACCGTGAGGGAAAGGTGAAAAGCACCCCGGGAGGGGAGTGAAATAGTTCCTGAAACCGTGCGCTTACAATCCGTCGGAGCCTTTTTGTGGGGTGACGGCGTGCCTATCGAAAAATGAGTCTGCGAGTCAGTGGTATGTGGCGAGGCTAACCCGGGTGGGGGAGCCGTAGCGAAAGCGAGTTTTAAAAGGCGTTTTAGTCGCATGTCCTGGACCCGAAGCGGGATGATCTAGCCCTGAGCAGGTTGAAGCGCGGGTAAGACCGTGTGGAGGACCGAACCCACCTAGGTTGAAAACTGGGGGGATGACTTGGGGTTAGGGGTGAAAGGCCAATCAAATTCCGTGATAGCTGGTTCTCTCCGAAATGCATTTAGGTGCAGCGTCGTGTTATTGCTTACAGGGGGTAGAGCTACTGGATGCTTGCGGGCCCATACCGGGTACTAATAGCAGCCAAACTCCGAATACCTGTTAGGTTTATCACGGCAGTGAGTCGGCGGGGGATAAGCTCCGTCGTCAAAAGGGAAACAGCCCTGATCGTCGTCTAAGGTCCCTAAGCGTGTGCTAAGTGGGAAAGGATGTGGAGTCGCATAGACAGCCAGGAGGTTGGCTTAGAAGCAGCCACCCTTGAAAGAGTGCGTAACAGCTCACTGGTCTAGTGGTTCCGCGCCGACAATGTAGCGGGGCTTAAGCACGCCACCGAAGACGCGACTGTGTGATTTTTTCATGCGGGGTAGGAGAGCGTCCTGTATGGGGTGAAGCGGCAGTGTGAACTTGTCGTGGACTTTACAGGAGTGAGAATGCAGACATGAGTAGCGAGAGACGGGTGTGAATCCCGTCCGCTGGATGACTAAGGGTTCCGGGGCCACGTTCGTCGTCCCCGGGTGAGTCGAGTCCTAAGGCGAGGCCGACAGGCGTAGTCGAATGGATGAACGGGTTGATATTCCCGTACCGGTGTTATACCGTTCGAACTGAATCTGAGAGTACTAACCTTGATTATTCTGGTTGATTTCCTTTCGGGGTTTTTGGCTGGTTTGGTTTTGGGACTGTATTGGTAGTAGGTTAGCGTGGGAGTGACGCGGGTAGGTAGCCGGCTGCGGAGGTGGTTTTCCGTGGCTAAGCGTGTGGGCTGTCCTCTAGGTAAATCCGGGGGATATTTAAGCTGAGGCGTGATGGGTAGGCTGTATGGCTGATTCCGGTGATCCTGTTTGCCAAGAAAAGCTTCAACGTGAGGTGTGATTCCGCTCGTACCCTAAACCGACACTGGTGGTCTGGTAGAGTATACCGAAGCGATCGGGCGAATCCTGGCCAAGGAACTCGGCAAATTACTCCCGTGCCTTCGGCATAAGGGAGACCCCTGATGGTGATATGGTTTTACATTGTTGAGCTGTTGGGGGTGGCACAAGCTAGGGGGTAGCGACTGTTTACCAAAAACACAGGAGCGTGCGAAGGCGTAAGCCGCTGTATACGCTCTGACGCCTGCCCGGTGCCGGAAGGTTAAGAGGATCCGTTAGTTTTTGCGAAGCGGTGAATTTAAGCCCCGGTAAACGGCGGTGGTAACTATAACCATCCTAAGGTAGCGAAATTCCTTGTCGGGTAAGTTCCGACCTGCACGAATGGCGTAACGACTTCCCCACTGTCTCGGCCAGGAGCCCGGCGAAATTGCAGTACGAGTAAAGATGCTCGTTAAGCGCAGAAGGACGAAAAGACCCCGGGACCTTTACTATACCTTGGTATTGTCGTTAGGTGTGGATCGTGTAGCATAGGCGGGAGGCTGTGAAGCGTGGGCGCTAGCTTGCGTGGAGTCGAATAGTGAAATACCGCTCTTTCCATATCTGGCGTCTAACCTCAGCACGTTATCCGTGTTAGGGACAGTGCCTGGCGGGTAGTTTAACTGGGGCGGTTGCCTCCTAAAGAGTAACGGAGGCGCTCAATGGTCCGCTCAACCCGGTTGGCAATCGGGTTTTGAGTGTAATCGCACAAGCGGGCTTGACTGTGAGACTGACGGGTCGAGCAGGGACGAAAGTCGGAGATAGTGATCCGGTGCCGGCGTACGGACGTGGCATCGCTCAACGGATAAAAGGTACCCCGGGGATAACAGGCTGATCATTCCCAAGAGTCCATATCGACGGGATGGTTTGGCACCTCGATGTCGGCTCGTCGCATCCTGGGGCTGGAGCAGGTCCCAAGGGTTCGGCTGTTCGCCGATTAAAGCGGCACGCGAGCTGGGTTCAGAACGTCGTGAGACAGTTTGGTCTCTATCCTCTGCGCTCGTTGGAATGTTGAGGAGGCCTGCCCATAGTACGAGAGGACCTGGGTGGACGAACCTCTGGTATGCCGGTCGTCACGCCAGTGGCGCCGCCGGTTAGCTACGTTCGGGAGGGATAACCGCTGAAAGCATCTAAGCGGGAAGCCTGCTCCAAGATAAGCATTCCATGCACTTTAGTGTGTGAGCCCCCATGTAGAACACGTGGTTGATAGGCTAGATGTGGAAGCCCTGTAAGGGGTGGAGCTGACTAGTACTAATGGGTGATGGTGACATTTCTTGATCTCCTTTTTTTGGGGGGTTGGGTGTGTGAGTTTCTTGACTAGTATTCTTCTGTGATAGTATTGAGTGCTAAATGTTTCGTTTAACGATTGGTTGGTAAAAGTTTTTTCTCGCGTTCATGTCCGGTTCCCAGACTGCCACGTTTCCACTTACTGGTTTGTGAGTGTATAATATAGTTTTGCGGTGGTCATGGCTCAGGTGAGACGCCCGGTCCCATTCCGAACCCGGAAGCTAAGGCCTGACACGGTGAGGGTACTGCACTCGATAGGGTGTGGGAGACTAGCACGCTGCCGCATTATTTTTCTAGCGGGGAACTTGATTGTTCCCCGCTTTTTTGTTTTTTTTACTCTTGTTTTTTTGTAATCCTCTATTTACGTGCTAGTAGTCTCACAAATGGAGCAAATAATCTAATCAACAACTCCATTTACGAGAACACTCTCTCGCAAATGGAGCAGTAATCAACTGAATCAACTCCAAACGTGAGAGCGTCCTCTCGCAAATGGAGCACTGCACAACAATAAACCCTCCAAACGCGAGAGTGTCCTCTCACAAATGGAGCAGTAAGTCTAAGTTAAACCTCCAAACGCGAGACTGTCCTCTCGCGAATGGAGCACTGCACAACAATAAACCCTCCAAAAGCGAGAGAGTAGTCTCACAATTGGAGCAAAACGCAAGCCGACACCCTCCAAAAGCGAGAAAGTAGTCTCACAAATGGAGTAGTAAACAACTGAATCAACTCCAATCGTGGGCGCGACAACATGCTTGAGCGCGCATTAAATAATTTTTGTAGTTGTTAGAAAATGTTTATAACATCGGCTGATTATGTGTTTTCGACAATTTCGGCTTGCTTTTTGTAGAAAATATCGGTTGATTTGGTGTTTTCGACAAAATCACCATGATTTTTGTTTATTTCACCAACTGATTATGTGTTTTCGACAATTTTAAGTAATCAGCAAAAAAATCGTAAACAAACACACTCTCGCAAATGGAGCAAATACTGACACTAAACCCTCCAAACGCGAGAGAGTACTGCGTACGTATTTGGTGAGATATACTAAAAAGCATGATTACACAAACTTTTGAAGCACTCGCAAAGTCGCGATTTTCCGCACGTGATTTTCTAAATAAACCAGTCGATTCTAAAATCCTTGAAACTATTTTGCAAACAGCTGCACAATCGCCGAGTTGGTCTAACACTCGTGGCTACATGCTTGCTATTGCTCAAGGAGAACGTAAGCAGCAGCTTATTGATGCTTATACGCAAAAATGCAAAACAATGTTTCGTACTAAAGACGCAACTCTTAGCGAAGAAGAGCGCATTATAGCTCAGAAAATGAGCCAGCCGGATGGAGATTTTCCTGTAATGGCTCCGTATCCACAATCACTTAAAGAGCGCAGTGCGCGTTTAGGATTGGCGTTGTATAAACATTTAAATATTGATCGTAAAGATTTTCCTGCTCGAAATGCTCACACTTTACGCAACTTCCAGGCATTTGGTGCGCCAGTTATGGGATTTGTGCTTGTTCGTCGCGATTTTCTGCCGTTTGCTGCGCTGGATGCTGGAATTATGCTGCAAACGTTACTGTTGGCTGCCAAAGAGCAAGGCGTAGATTCATGCCCGCTTGGCGTTCTTGCTACATGGCGTTCACCGCTTGACGAAGTATTCGACATTCCGCCGGAGTATGCGCTGATTACTGGTTTTGCGTTAGGGTATGCGTCTGAAGCGCACGTAAATGCTTTCCGCGCGGAGCATCCGCCAATCGAACTTGCGCAAGAAAAGTAGTTCCACAAAAACCAATCTATCTTGCAAAATCCAAAGTACTTTGGAAAATATCAGATAGAAGTGCCAAATATGCCCTATTTTCGCTGATTCTATCTTGCGAAATCCAAAGTACTTTGCTAAATTGAAGATAGAAGTGGAAAGAAAAGGAATGTGAATGATTTTCAATCGTCAAAGGTGCATAAAGAAACTGAACCAGCTTAGTTGGAACGGCCTGGTTAAAATCATTACTGGTGTGCGCCGCGCGGGAAAATCCTTCATTCTTAACGAGCTGTTCTATAATTCTCTTATTTCTCAAGGTGTTTTGCAGAGTAATATTATTCGGTTTGCATTTGATGCAGACGAAGATATTGATCGTCTTGAGCCATTTGCAAATGGCGAGCCAGTAAAAATCGCAGATAAAAAACTTGGCTACGTTATAAATGCTAAAGTGTTCCGTCGCTACATTGCGTCGCAAATAAATGATAGTGACCAGTTTTACATTTTCCTCGACGAAGTGCAATTGCTTGATAATTTTGTTGGCACACTTAACAGTTACTTAAGGCACGCAAATTTAGACATATATGTTACTGGATCTAACTCCCGTTTTCTTTCATCAGACATTGTTACTGAATTTAAGGGGAGAAGCACAGAAGTTCACGTTCAACCTCTTACTTTTGCTGAATACATGGAAAGTTCTAGCAAAACGGTTTCAGAATCTTGGGCAGATTACATTGTTACTGGCGGAATACCGCTTGTAGCTAAAATGCAAAATGTTGAGGAACAAATAAAATACCTTGAAAATCTTGTTAAAGAAACTTATTTGAAAGATGTAGTTCAGCGAAACGGCGTGCGAAAAGAGCAGGCGCTTTTTGAAACGCTGCAAGTAATAGCTTCGTCAATAGGCGCTCCTGTTAACACAAGGAAACTTTCTAACACGTTTATTAGCCACGGATATGGAGAAATTACTTCAGAAACTGTTAGTCGTTTTATAGACTACTACAGTGATGCTTTTCTTGTAAGCAAAGCTCAGAAGTACAATATTAAGGGCAAAAAATACATTGATTCCTTGTTCAAAATTTACTTTGAAGATATTGGAGTACGCAACGCTTTGCTTAATTTTAGGCAAATCGAAGAGTCGCATATCATGGAAAATGTTATATACAACGAGTTAAGATATCGCGGATATAACGTGGATATTGGCGAAATGAATATTGCCGAAAATACTGGTCGAAAAGATAAAAATAACCATGATATTTATGCGCAAAAATCTTTGGAAATAGATTTTATTGCTACTTTGGGAAGTGAAAAATATTATATACAATCTGCGCTCGCTATGACGACGGAAGAAAAATCATTGCAAGAAAAGCGCTCGCTTTACTATATTGATAATTCTTTCAAAAAGATAGTAGTTACGAAAAATGGGTTGCATGCTACAAGAGATAATCGTGGGGTAGTCACCATGGATCTATTCGATTTTTTGCTTAACGAGGATAGCCTTAAGCGGTGATTTAATAGAGTGATATTAGACCTCTGAGCAAGTCAATCACTCGGTAACGTATAAACTCTATGCAAAACAAATCATTAACAGATAAATAATCAAAGGTCAAGCCGTAGGATGTGTGGCTACAGCTTGACCTTTGAAAATTGTGATATGTTTTTATATTAAAATTCGCAGTCTAATGCTTTTACTTATTTTTGGCTATGCCAAGAGCTTTTGAACTTTCATCCTTGTCAAGGCCTATAAATAGAAGCACGATTATGCCAATAATCAGCGGAACATAACCGTATCCAGATCCGTGGATTATGCCGAATATTTCCATAAGCCCATTTGCTATTACAGCTAGTGAAGATACGATAAAATATAGCTGTGCGCACCACGGTTTTTTAATGAGAAACATGGTTGCAAGGCCAAATAATCCAGCGGTAATTTGAGGCACTCCCCATAGATAATCATTACGCATTACAATCAGCGCAATTCCGCTAGCAAGAAATACGCCATTGGCTATTGTCCAAAATACGGACGGAATTTGTGCTTTTGTATCTTCTAAATTACTCATATTCTTCTCCTTCTAATACAAGAAAATAATTGTGTATATAAAACTTTGACAATTTATAAATTAATGGCGTGTTAAAAGGTAAACAATATCTTGTATATGAAAACCTTTACAAATAATTACTAACTAAAACTGCTTAAGATTCATTAATCTTTTAAACTGAATCAGTAAAGCATACTATCTATATAGTTATGTTCATTTTTGAAAGGGATAACTGCATTACATTCCCAATACTTACCAAAGGCTCGAAAATAGAGTGAACCGCCTAAATGCTTTATGGTATCGCGATGAAGCAGAAGTCCTTTTTGAGATACTGCGCGAATCACATCTTTACTTTTCCCGCCCAAAAATCGAACATTGAACTGTTTTATAACAATTTGTTTTTCGCGTATCGAAATTCTAATGTGATAAACTAAGGAAGCATATTTTCGCATGTTCAAATATAGTTCTTCGATTAATTCAATAACTTCACAGATGATTTCATCGTTAATATCTTCAGGAATATCGTTACTAGATATATTGCATATGGATCTTCCTTTTAATCCACATGATTCATTGATTGAGTCATTCATTTGTAGCGTATCTTCAATGCGCTGAATGAACTCGCTTCGAGCATCTTGCTTAGCAGTATTTCCACGTAGAATGTCGATAATATTATGACCTTCTTCAAAAGCCTGATCTGCCAAATCATTTATTTTCTCAATAGCACTTCGCTGCTTTTTAGAAATAGACTTGTCAAGTAATGCTATTTTACTTTGTAGTGCAATATCTGCAATCTTATTAGTTAATTTATCGTGCATTCGCACAGCCAGATGAAGATTATTAATTGTTTGCTTATCTTTTTCATAAAGAACCATTTTTTGGTGAGAAATGCGCAAAATAATACCAGTGCAAACGCAAAATATATTTATTAAAAGGTAAGCAATAAGATACTTGAAAGACAAAGTTGATAAGTATCGGTATGCAACGTAGTGTAATGCATCTAGCACTAAGAATAAAGGTAGTGTAAATTGAATCGGATATAAATACGAAATAAAAACAAATGATATGATGAGCCCGAAAGTTACTGGTGGAAGATTCAGACTAGGAATAGCAAGAATGCTGAGATGTACAAAAATATAGCACATGCTCATAAAATGCGGGCGCAAGCAAAGGAACAGATTTATAGCAGCAAGAATCATGTAAACTATAACAAGTTGTATTGTGCTATTGTCGCTATTGGAGTAAATATACGCATCCATTGCGCTCGACAAACATCCCAATAGTAAAAATGTTTTATTGTCAATAAGCTTTTCTCGCAAACGACGTATTAAGAAAATAATCATTGTGTATCATTTCCTAAATATTCATCATGCAACCATGTAGTAATAAGTTGTGAACGATTTGTCACATTCAACTTTTTGAACACGCGACGAAGGATAGTTTCCACAGTACAAGTTTCAACAAATAAACGTTTAGCGACTTGCGCATTGGTCATGCCTTTACTGCACAACTTTACAATTTCAGCCTCATGATCCGTTAAAGCAAGGCGTCCCTTTTTTGGTTTATTTTGCAAACGTTGAAATGCTGTCATCGTGTCGTCAAAATGAAGATCGCCTATTATTTGTGGCTTGAACGCGCCTTGGATAATACTGCTAAGCATGGCGCAAATAGTTTCGGGGTGGTTCTTTCCAACAATGCCTTGCGCGCCTGCTGTTGATGCTTTTAAAGCATAATCGTTGATAGGGAATGAAGTTATAGCAATTATTATTGGGAGTGAGTATCTTCTTCGCAATTCGTATAATATTTTAATTCCCGAAACCCCAGACATATACATGTCAATTAGCAGCACGTCTGGGCATTGATTTTGACAAAACTGAATTGCTTGATCGGCGCACGTGGACAACCAGCAAATACTGCAGGACGGAACGACCTGTTCAATATATGTTTTTAGGCCGTGTAGACAAAAACAATCATCATCAACAATGCCAACAGTAATACGCTTTGCTATCATACTGCTCCTTTAGAAAAGCATTATTTAAGTAATAATAGTACTTGAATTTGTATGATGAATATCTTGTCTAGGAAAACCTTTACAAAGTAGATTGTATAAAGGTAGTTGCGGAGCTTACGGGGGTTACTCCGCAGCGAATAAGTTCGCTTAAAGCTTAGTGATTTAATCACAATGTGGTTGAGGCTTGGCACAAGTAAGTCGCTTAGTAGTGTATAAACTCTATGCAAAATAAATCATTCCCTGGTATTACACAAGCTTCAAGAATCATAAATAAAAATCATCATTTAGTGTGATGCAAACTCTTTACGGCGATTATAGGCTATTAACCAAAAGCTGAAATTCTAAATAAAGTGGTAATCATAAAAGCGTTAATTGCAGCATTACCGAGCCCTTTATTTATTTTGGATCAGTTTGAGAGGCTTGTTTCGACGCATCCTATGCGTTTACGAGTTTGGAGAGTAAGGAGCTTTGTGTTATGCGTAAGTTTACGAAAGTATTCTTGTTAGCTGCTCTGCCAGTGTATTTGCTTACTGCATGCTCTGGTAGAGCAGTTGATGATAGTCAACAGCAGGCATCACATGATTCAGTTCCACTTGTTTCAGTCAAAAAACAGCCTTTAACACAAGTTGTATCGGGTAAAGCAGCAATAGAACAATCGTCTGCCTTTGTTATCACTGCTGTAAGTAGAGGGAATTTTTCTCCATCGGTAAAAGCAGGAAGTGCTGTAAAAGCTGGAAGCATTCTAGGTTACAATGCTGGTAACAAAATTATTGCTCCCGTAGACACTAAAGTTGTGTCAGTAGCTGAATCATCTGCGGACGTGCCTAAATCTTTCCCACTATTCACTCTTAAATATGAAGGTTTTTCAATAAGCCTTAACGCAAAAGCTTTACTTCGTTCTGCGGATATTACAGATGTTAAAGGTCGCTTCCAAGTTGAAGACGGTGTTGGGCCAACCAATTGTTTGCAAATAGTACAAAGCGGTGGAACTTCTACCGATATTGCAGCTTCGGGTAGTAGCAAGAATGATAATGCTGATTCAACTCAAACAGATGAGTCGAGTGAGCAAAGTACACCTAGTGTATCGTCAAAAGTTTTAACGTGTTTAATAGATAAAAGCACAGAAGTAGAATCAGGCCAAAATGCGACGCTTGTTTTTAATGGCAAGCATAAACAATCGGTTCTAACACTGCCTGTTAGTGCTGTTGCTGGAAGAGTTCAAAAAGGCTTAGTTTCATACAAAAAAGGCGATAATTGGGAGAGTAAAGAAGTTGGTCTTGGAATCAGTGACGGCGCTAATATTGAAATTACGTCTGGCTTGAATGAGGGTGATGTTGTAGCAGGTGTTTCTCCTGATCTCATTCCAGGAGTGCAATGATTATGGAGAACAATCCTGTTCCACTGGTTGAACTACAAGACGTGTCAGCGCGTGTAAAACTAGGCAATGGCGAATGGCTTACCACTGTCAACTCTACGTCTATGCTACTTAATCAAGGTGAAACATACGCTGTAGTTGGCAGGTCTGGTTCTGGCAAAACAAGTCTTATTTCTATTATTGGATTTTTGAATAAAAATTTTACTGGAAAATACTATTATTCTGGCAAGTCAATCCAAAAGTGTAGTGATAATACAGTATCGCATATGCGCGCTAGAAATATTGGTTTTGTTTTTCAAAACTATTCTCTCATTAAGCATTTAAGTATTAGAGAAAATGTTGAGTTGCCGCTTTTATACGCAGGACTGCAACAAAGCAAGCAGACAAGAAGAAAAACGATAGAAGAAGCGTTATGTGCTGTTGGATTGCAAGATAAACTAAACGAATACCCTGGAAGGCTATCAGGCGGTGAACAGCAGAGAGTCGCGATAGCGCGTGCTCTCGTTACTAATCCCGAATTACTTATTTGTGACGAGCCAACTGGTGCGCTCGATAGTAGTACGGGAGAAAAAGTGCTTCAAGTGTTGCATGATCGTGTTCAAGAATCTGGAACAACATTACTATTAGTCACTCATGATATGAAAGTGGCTCGTTCTTGCTCTCACATTTTTACTATGGAAGGCGGTGTTCTTTATGATCATGCTGCTTAAAGATTTGCGCCTATCTCCTATGAGATCCTTCCTCACAGGTTTTTCAATGTTTATAGGCATCATTGCCGTTATTGCGTCAGTGCTTATCGGCACGGTTGGTAAGGACTATCTTATTGCAACTAACGAACAGCTAAACGGTCGTAGACCAACATATGAGATTACTTTTTCAGCACAAAATTTTGACGAATATTCAGTATTTAACAAATTCTTAAATCGCATTGAATCCGCAAACCGTAACGCTAATGTTATGCTACAACCAAACACTGGACTACTGTTTAGTGCTTCTATGCCAGCCTCGAAGAGTGTAAAAATAAGCGAAGAATATAAAACTAGCAATCTTCAATATGTTGACGCTGTTTACACTACGGCAGGATATAACAAAGTTTATAACTTACCTATTGTAAGTGGAAGATGGTTTAGTAATAGCGCTAAAAGCAACGCATTAGAAATGGTAGTAAACCAATCTGCTAGCAAAAGATACAAGATTGGTGAAGTAGCATTTATTACTTCTCGCAAAACAACACAAATGAGTCCTATAAGGATTGTTGGAGTTGTGAACGATGGAGTAGACTCAGCAAAAGTATACGTGAATATTCTAGGATTATTACGTTACGCTCCAACTCTTTGGGAATATTCTGGAAAAGAAGCTCAAGGCTCAATCTACTGGTTGAATAAAGAAAATCGTCCTCAAAAATCAATTAAATCTTATGTTTCAGATGCTCTTTACGACTGTTGCGGTGGACAAGTAAACGAAATTAGAAGACATGATAATAGTGATGATTACGAGAATGTGATAACAGTATTGCAATTAAGTTTTGCTATCGTAGCAGCATTATTGCTTTTTGTTTCCGCGCTAGGTTTAATCAATATTGGTTTAGCATCGTTGGAGCAGCGCACGCATGAACTGCTTATACGCAGAGCTTTGGGCGCTACTAGATGGTCGATTGCTTCACTCGTGTTAGGCAGTGCGATTATTTTAGCGCTGATAGTTTCGATTGCTGCCGTCGCTGTTTCTTTTGGTCTTGTGTCTATGACATCAAGTTTTTGGGATGCAGCAAGCCCAGTTAGTCCGCCAGTTTACCCATATGAAGCCGCTATTGGAGCTGTTATTGCGGCTTTTATTACAGCGCTTGCTGGAAGTGTGGTGCCGGCAATAAAAGCATCACGTTTACAACCAGCATTAGCATTGCGCTAATTTTCAAAAAATAAGAAAGAAGGAATAATGAATAATCATACTATTGGTAAAGCAACTCTTATTGTTGGTGTACTTAGTGCGCTTCTTATGTTTAATGCGTGTGGAGGAATAGGCAACAATAATTCGAGTGGTGTGGGTGGTGCGCGCTCGCAAAATAGTTCGCCTAGAGAGACTGTTGATTTTGCTCATATAGAGAAGGAATACCAGGAGTCCGTTGCAAAGCTTAGTTGGCCTGAAAAATATAAAGCTCCTGCAAACTTGGTTGGAGAAGAAAAAGACAGTCAGTTCCAGAGTGGATATGGCGATACGCAAGCATCTAATTATTATCAGTGTGCTTGGGAGCGGCAATGGCTAGACACGTATGCTAGTGATGAGCAAGCGGCAAGTAAAGCTTTGCATGAGCTTGAAAAAGTGCCTAGCATGCCGTTTATGGGTCCAGACCGTTGTGATGATGCAACGCGAAACTTTTTCAAAGAGCACATGCGCAAAGCAAAACTGGGAGATCCATCAGGATTCCAACAGGATGTGCAAACTAATTGTCCTGTGATGTAATTGCATTTGTATAGCTTTATTGTGCTTTTGCGCTAAATAGCTTGTTATATGCTTCTTTTTACCCATGTTGATGGTGTCCAATAATCTTTGGTAAGCATTGATGGGTATGTTTGTTTACGAGCTTGAATAATCCATAAGGCTATACCTGTTGAAACAAGTATTATGCCAGAAGCAATCATTATAAATAATGATGAATTTAGATTTCCCCATGCTAGTACGCTTGCATACCCTACGATAATGCCGCATTGCTCCATAATAGAAGTAAAAGTAGTAGTCGCGCCGAGAATGTGTGTTGGTATGCCGTCGAGAAGAGCTGTTTGCCCATAGACGATGGTTGCGTCAAAAATAATACCTGCAATGAAAGCAGAGCAAAGAAAAAGAGCAATCCAATTATTAAGTGCGAAAATAAGTAAAGGAATAGAAAGGAATCCAGGTAATAAAATAGAGTATAAAATCTCATAATGCAGCACAATATATTTGCATAATAGCGAACCTACAATCATGCCAATGTTAAATATGCTGACTATTGATCCCCATGTGGATGCCGAATGAAAAAGCGTGAGACAATGGTGTGCTCCCATTAGTCTGAATGCAGCAAGCCATGAGCCTGATTGTAATGCTGATACTACTCCTAAGACTATTAACCATGGTGTAGATTTCATATAGTGTAGAGAAGCTGCAAAACCAGCAGTTTTATTGTTTCCTGTTTTCGTATTGTTTGCGCTATTTTGTGCTTGCTGGTTTAGATTAACTAACAGTAGAGGTAGCGCCGCTAGTATCATCACAACAGCAATGCTCGTAAAGAAAATGAGCGGATTACATATATCAACAAATATGCCAGTAATCGCTGGTGCGGCAAGCCTACTGAGATTAATCCACATACGCATGCTTGCTAAAAATTTGGTTTTTTCGCCAGTTGGTGCGCTATACGCCATCAATACTTTTTGATTAGGCGAAGAAAATGCAGTAAAGAACCCGAATATTATGCCGAGTAGTGTAACCGTAATAGCAATAAGATTATGCTGTGCTACTAAAGCGAAACCGTATCCAGTACACAACAAGGCAAAGCAGAACGTTAGCGCTATAAACAATCTAGTTGGTGGATATTTATCTGCGATAATGCCGCCAAGCGGTGCTGCTATGCAGGTCATAAGCGCTACGGAAACCGCGTTAAGCGCTGCGTGAGATAAGTCGACATGTATTAAAAGATATAGACTTACGCCAAATCTACAGCTTGTTATAAGAAAAGCATTAAGCGATAAAACGGCAATAATAAGAGTTTTGCGAATCCGTGCCGCAGCGTTCATTTCCTTCTCTTTTTTTTCTTTCTTTCATGTTATGAATGTCCTTCATATTCTGAATGATATATGCCTTTTGATATACACCTTTTTCTGGACTGTGAGTGAAATGAGTGTTTTGTTGCAGTTTATATGCAGTGGTTGCGGCTACTGGCGATAGTAGGAGAGGAAGTTGGAGAGTTTGCTCATTGCGTCACGAAGCGTCTGCAAGCGCGGCAAGTAGACTACGCGGAAGTAGCCCGGAGTCTGCCAATTAAAGCCTTTTCCGTGCACAATCAGCAACTTCTGATCTCGTAGCAAATCAAGCGCAAACTGTTCGTCATCGTGAATGTTGTAGCGAGCAGGATCAAGCTTTACAAACATGTAGAAAGCAGCGTCTGGTCGCTCAACACTTACGCCATCCATCTCCTGAAGTGCGTTATAGCAATACTCGCGCTGCTCATACACGCGTCCGCCCGGCTCCAAATACTTTTCAACGCTCTGGTATCCGCCCAAAGCAGTCTGAATAATCGACTGCGCAGGAACGTTCGAGCACAAGCGCATATTAGACAGCATGTTAAGCCCCATAATGTAGTCGCGAGCCTTGGATTTGTCTCCCGAAAGGCTCATCCAACCAATACGGAAGCCAGCAATCATATGCGATTTAGAAAGTCCGCTAAAGGTTACGCAGAATACGTCTGGAGCAAGAGAAGCAATCGAAATATGCTTCTTGCCGTCCATAACAAGACGGTCGTAAATCTCGTCAGCAAAAATAATCAAATTAAACTCGCGCGCAATCTTAACGATCTCTTCCAAAACTTCGCGGCTATACAGAACGCCCGTAGGATTATTCGGGTTAATAATCACGATTGCTTTAGTGCGAGGCGTGATTTTAGAGCGAATGTCGGCAATATCTGGGTACCAATGCGACTTTTCGTCACACATGTAGTGCACAGGATTGCCGCCGGCCAAGCTCGCGCACGCAGTCCACAGAGGATAGTCTGGGCTTGGGATAAGAATCTCGTCGCCGCAATCAAGCAACGCTTGCATAGAAAGATTAATCAGCTCGGAAACACCGTTTCCAGTGTAAATATCTTCCATTTGCACGCCTGGAATGCCCTTAAGCTGATCGTATTGCATAATCGCCTTGCGTGCAGAGAAAAGTCCGCGACTATCCGAGTAGCCTTCGCAGTCAATAAGCTGCTGTTGCATGTCGTAAATCACTTCGTCTGGAGCACGAAAACCGAAAGGAGCAGGATTTCCAATGTTCAGCTTTAGAATATGCGTTCCGTTTGCTTCCATGCGGTTTGCTTCTTCAACAACCGGGCCGCGAACGTCGTAAAGCACGTGCTCAAGTTTGCTTGATTTGTTGAAGTTTCTATGTTTTAGGGTTTCGGAAAGTTCATCTTCTGTAAGCTGTGGCTGATTTAATTGTGATTCTTCTGCAGATTGGCAGTTTTGCTCGATTTTTGCGCAGGAATGCCCACCTTTTATTCCGTCGCCGCTGATTCCAAGAATTTCAGCAAGCATGTTACGCACGTCTTTGCGAGGCTCAGTTTTGCCGCTTAAATACTGGCTTAACTGGCTTTTGCCAAGTTTATGACCATTTTTTGCTGCAAGCTCGATTACGTCAATCTGCTTGTAACCCTTGCGTTTCATAGC
Organism: Gardnerella sp. 2492; assembly: GCF_050320365.1. Classification (NCBI taxonomy): domain Bacteria; kingdom Bacillati; phylum Actinomycetota; class Actinomycetes; order Bifidobacteriales; family Bifidobacteriaceae; genus Gardnerella; species Gardnerella sp. 2492. Next base: position 1,049,047 of record NZ_CP186952.1, read on the forward strand.
TTTCTTAAGCTCATCAGCAAAATTCTGTGTCATAATCTTTCTTTCTCGTAAAATCAGCGTTTATAAATTGAACAAACTGAGAATAAAGTTCACAACAAAGTTCAAAGTATAAGTATTAAATTGAATTATTTGCCCAATATTACTCACGAGAGCCAGATTTGTACAGTAGTTTTTCAAAAAATAATAGAAAAATTGAATTTTGATTAAGTTTGAATTGAATTTTAATTAAGTAATTGAACTAAAAGACATTAAATTGAACTTATTTTGATCTATTTGAATACGATTTTGCGCAATCTATAGTCTTGTAATGCTTTTGTTATCGGGTTTACTTGCGCATTTTGCTGTAGTGATACCATGAATTACATGTATTTCTTTACTCCGCGCAGATGTGAATCTACTCAAAAAATAATGTATGCAAATAAAGGGCAGGCTCTTATTGCAGCGGATAAAAGTCTTAGAGAGCGCGGAACGCAACTTTGGGTTTACAAATGCGAATATTGCAGTTGCTGGCATTTAACTCATTCAAATCCTGCAATTCACAAATATTGCGATACGCGCTCGCATTTTGAAACTACTAAGCCAAAATCGAGAAAACGCGGATATAAACCGAGACGACGCTAAGTTAAAATCGCACTAAACTTACGCGACGTTAAATCCTTGCCTTGCAACCTGCTCAACGTCTTCTTCCTCATGTTTTTTCGCGCTACTATCCTTTGCTAGCGCAACAATTTGTGCACTAAAAGCGTCAACTGGTCGACTGGCATTTCGCAAATCATAATATTTATGCACGCGCGCGTCAAAATCTGCAATATTTTCTAATAATTTAGCTTCATCGGTAGGGTAGCGGTTTTCAAAAATCTGCATGCTGGCGCTCATTCGCGGCTTTAATTCCGGATTTTGCGCAGGCTTACCAATTGCTAAGCCGAGCACAGGGTACGTATATTCAGGCAAATTCAAAATATCAATAAGCTGAGTTCTACTGTTCAAAATTGAACCGAGAATTACGCAACCAAGCCCTAAAGATTCTGCGGCAGTTTCCATTGCATGAAGTGCCAAAACTACGTCATTTTGTGCTTGAGTAAAGCGGTAGCGCGTTTTAAGCATAAACTCGTCGCTACTGGTATCTACACCATTTTTACGTGCGATTACAGCATTCCTATGCTCGTCAATAATAAAAACGTACAGTAGTGGAGCTGTAGCAATATATGTTTGATTGCCAATTTCGGCAAGCTTCTGCTTGATTGAAGCGTCAGTAATTCTAATCGCTGACCAGTCGTTCAAAAATTGGCTGCAAGCAGCATGTTGTGCTACGGTTTCGAGAGTGGAAACTGTATCTTCGTCAATCGCTTCATTGCAAAAAGCTCGAATAGAGCGGCGGTTCAGTAAAGTATCAATAGTTTCGTTATGACGTAAGTTTTGCACGTTTCTCTTGTCCCTTATTATTTCCTTATTATCTTCTTATTATTTCGACTATTTTTCGCTTATTTCTGTATTCTCAGTTCATTTGTTCAAAATTAGAATTTATTTTTTCTAAACTGACGCTTTCTTTGCCTGTGTGCAATATAAGACGAAGTTCCGCGTCCTACAAATCGCCCAACAAGCGTAGTGATAATAGCAGAAAATACTGCAAATCCTAGTGCCATTAGCAATGGTTCTTCTTGTTTAGCTTGCTTCTTTTGTGCAATTTTTTCTTTAGAAAGATTGTTAGAACGCTTATTAGATCTTAGATTAGTTTTTTTAGTATCAAAATTCTTTTTCCATATTAAGTGCGCTAACTGTCCTGCCATAAACGTTGCAAAAGAAGGTAGTGCATGTTTTAGTAAGGAATCTCCTAAAGTATTTTGATTTTTTAATCGGCGCTCGCGAAGTGCATCAATTTTACGATTTGTTGCATTAAGTTGTTGCACGGCAGCTTGAGCTGCAAGATGAGAGTGAGCAGATTTATTATTTGCCGATGATAATTGCGTCATATTATCTATGTTAATGGTAACGAAATACCAAATGTAGCTGTAATATATAACAGTATTACAATATGTTGGCAGCGACGCCAATGCATTGTAGGAATCAGGCTTTTGGCAATTGGCATACAATGTCGATTGCGTAATAATTTGCGCTTAAGGGGGCATGTGTTGTGGAAAACGTTAATAATGTAAAAAGCGTTGATAATAATGAGTGCTGTAGTAATAATTACGGTTGCTTAATTCTATTAAGACACGGCCAAACTGCTTGGAGTGTGTCTGGCCAGCATACTGGGCGCACGGATTTGCCGCTTACTGAAGTAGGTGTTGAGCAGGCAAAAGAGGCTGGTGTGCGCTTGCGTGAAGAATTTCCGCAAGGTTTTAATCAGGATTGTGTGCTTGTAAGCCCACTTCGTCGCGCGCGGCAAACAGCTCAAAATGCAGGATATTCTACATATACTGTTTGTGATGACATTGCTGAGTGGGATTATGGCGCTGCTGAAGGTCGCACTAGAGGTGATGTTGCGGCATTAAGTGGCGTTGAGGCGTGGGATGTGTGGAAACATGGTCCTAAAGTTCTTCCTTCTCACATGGTTAGTGACGCTAAAGAAGTACTTCCTAGTGGAGAAGCAGTGGATGTGCACAGGACTTCGGGAGAAAGCTTGCAAGAGGTTTCGGATCGTACTCAAAAGATTATTGACATGGCAATGCCTAAATTGAAATTAGGTAAGGATGTACTTGTTGTTGCGCACGCGCACGTATTGCGTATTCTTACTGCGCGCTGGCTTGGAGTAAGCCCAGATTTTGCGCGATTGTTGCGTCTCGATACTGCGCATTATTCTGTATTGGGCACATATAAAGGCGACAATGTAATCGTGCATTGGAATTGCTGAAATACGGTTTAGAATTTCAGATATTTTATTGCGATTCGCACAATTTTTATTGCATATACGTTTATATATTTGAGTCTTGCATTTGCTGTATTATTAGTTCACTACTGTGGTTTAAACAGTATTCAATAGCGGTAATTAGTTAGTTTATAAGAGATTAGCAGTATGTGGAAAGGTTCGATGATGAGTCGTTCAGTTAAGTCGATTATTGCGCTAGTAGTTTGCGCTGTTTTGGCGGCTTGCGCGTTTACTGCTTTTGGTTTTTCTAAGTCTTTTGGCGCAAATACCGATAGGTCTGCTGGCGGAAAGGTTATTTTCTTCAACTTCAAGCCTGAAGGCAAGGATATTTGGGTAGAGGTTGCTAATGAGTATAAAAGAACTCATCCGGGGGCTGATATAGATGTCAAGACTCCGCAAAGCAACAGTTACGAAGATGAGCTTCGTGATGCTGTTAAAAATAATCCTGATGCTATGCCTACCTTATTCCAGATTAACGGTCCTGTTGGCTACGCTAAATGGAAAGATTACACGGCTGATTTAAGTAATTCCCCTCTTTATAAGCAACTTACTAATCCAAAGCTTGCAATTAAGGATAAAGATAGTAAGCCGGTTGGTGTGCCATATGTTACTGAAAATTACGGCTTGATTTATAACAAAGCTTTGCTTGCTAGATATGCGGATCTTCATAATTCAAAGTTGGCTCCAGAAGAAGATGGTAAATCTTTTGAAGATCAAATAACTTCTTTCAAAAAGTTGAAAGAAGTTGCCGATGATATTCAACAACGCAAGGATGAGCTTGGTGTTGATGGTGCCTTCACTTCTGCTGGTTTCGATTCCAGTTCCGATTGGCGCTTCAAGACCCATCTTGCAAATATGCCTCTTTATTACGAGTTTAATGGCGACACTAAGCAGCCTGCAGAAATAAAAGGCAGCTATTTAGATAATTTCAGGAAGATTTTTGACCTTTATATTTCTGATTCCACAACCCCTGTAAGTCAGTTAAGCACTAAAACTGGCGAGGATGCTGTTTATGAGTTTGCTCTTGGTAAAGCTGTGTTCTACCAGAATGGTACTTGGGCTTGGGGTGATCTTGCAAATGCTGGCATAAAATCTGATGACGTTGGCATGCTCCCAATTTACATTGGTGCTCCCGGTGAAGAGAAGCAGGGCTTGGCTACCGGTTCTGAAAACTATTGGTGCATTAATAAACAGGCTTCAGAAAAGAATCAAGAGGCGACTAATAAGTTCTTGCAGTGGTTACTTACTGACAGCTGGGCTCAGGATGTTTTAGCTCATAGGCTGGGCTTTGATACTCCTTTCAAAAATTTCCCTAAAGCAAAAAATCCTCTTGTTCAGGCTGCTGTTGATTACACTGCTAAAGAAGGCAAAGTGCCTGTTACGTGGGTGTTTGTTACCATGCCATCTAACGGTTGGAAAGACGATGTTGGCTCTGATCTGCTTACATACGCTCAAGCAACAAAAGACGGTATGACTTCTACTAGTGCTAATAATGCATGGAATACTCTTAAGAAAGCATTCGTTGACGGCTGGGCTAAGGAATATAATATTGCTCACAGTAAGAGTTAGCCTAATTAATTTAGTTTTGAGTTAATTTGTCTGCGCTTTCGGCAAACGGTTGCGTACACATTGTCTTTTCGCTAAGGATATAAATTGTGTTGTTTTCTTAATGCGATGCAAATGCTAGTAACGTTACGCGACACACATTGTTTTAATTAAAATGCCATCGTTTGCAAAAAAAACATATTTGTTGCATAATAAATATGTCGAAAGAGCACTTAAAAGTGCAACGGCTCAACGTGGGGTCGAGACATAGAGAAAGGTTCGATGATGAATCGTACGATTAAGTCAACAATCGCATTGGTGGCATGCTCTGCAATGGCGTTCGGCGCGCTTGCTGCATGTGGTTCTTCCAATAGCAGCTCTAATGGTAAGGGTAAAGTTTACTTCCTGAACTTCAAGCCAGAAGCAGCTGATCAGTGGAAGGAAGTTGCTAAAGAGTACACAAAGAAAACTGGTGTTGAGGTTAAGGTTCAGACTGCAGCAGCAGGTACTTATGAGCAGCAGTTGAAGAGTGAAATCGGCAAGGGTGACGATGCACCTACATTGTTCCAGGTTAATGGTCCAGTCGGCTACGCTAACTGGAAGGATTACACAGCTGATTTGAAGGATACTGAAATTTATAAGCAGCTTCAGAATCAGGATATTGCTCTTAAGGATGGAGACAAGGTTGTTGGTGTTCCTTACGCAATGGAAACCTACGGCTTGATTTACAACAAGACTTTGCTTAAGAAGTATACTGATCTTAGTGATGCTAAGGTAAAGTCTGCTGCTGAAATTAATTCCTTCGATAAGTTGAAGGCTGTTGCAGATGATATTCAAAAGCATAAGTCAGAACTTGGCGTGCAGGGTGCTTTCACTTCTGCAGGCTTCGATCCAAGCTCCGATTGGCGCTTCAAGACTCACCTTGCAAATCTTCCTCTGTACTATGAGTTTAAGGAAGGTAAAGTTGCAAAGCAGCCTGCGAAGGTAAAGGGTAGCTTCCTTGATGGATATAAGAAGATCTTCGATCTTTATATTACTGATTCCACAACTCCTGCAACTCAGTTGAGCTCTAAGACTGGTGAGGATGCTAATTCTGAGTTTGCTCTTGGCAAGGCTGTGTTCTACCAGAATGGTACTTGGGCTTGGACTGACCTCTCCAAGGCCGGTATGAAGGCTGATCAGCTCGGCATGCTCCCAATTTACATTGGCGCTAAGGGTGAAGAGAAGCAGGGCTTGGCTACTGGTTCTGAGAACTACTGGTGCATTAATGAGAAGTCTTCGGATGCTAACAAGAAGGCTACGAAGGACTTCCTGAAGTGGCTCATTACCTCTAACGAAGGTAAGGATGCTCTCTCCAAGAAGATGGGCTTCACCACTCCATTCAAGACTTTCGGTGATGTTAAGTCTGATAACCCATTGATTCAAGCTGCTGTTGAGGATGCTAAGTCCGGTAAGACTCAGGTAAGCTGGAACTTCACTATGATGCCATCTGAAAACTGGAAGAACGATCTTGGTTCTGCTTTGCTCGAGTACGCTCAGGGTACAGGCAAGTGGGATAAGGTTAAGACTGCATTCGTGGACGGCTGGGCTAAGGAGTATGCTCAGGCTCACGAAGATGATGACGACTGATATTCATAAAATTTAATAAATATAGGTCTGTTGATTCATAAAGAATCAGCAGACCTATTTTTGTATTTACAAATAAGTCATTATTTTGCAAAGTCGTTATTTTGCAAAATATATATAGATACAGCACTCGCATAGTAGTTGCGATAATTTGCAAACTAATTTTTATAAAAGAGTGCCGAGAAACTATATTGTATTTAATTATTTGCTAGTTCAGGAAAGTGAGGAAGTGCTAGCGCGCACAACTAAAGTTGCTGGAACTATCACATGCGTATTATCAATTTCTTTGCCAGATATAAGTGAAAGTGTCATTTCTGCAGCTTTTGCTGCCATATCTATAGGATCTTGACGTATGGTAGTTAATCCAGTTTCTTCAGCGTAAAAACTATCGTCAAAGCCTATAATTGACAAATCTCCAGGAGTATTATATCCGCTTCTAGCAAGCTGAAACATGAGCGGAATAGCGATACCGTCTTCTTGGCATGCAATGGCTGTAGGCATATCGTTTTCACTTAACAATTCTGAAAGAATAGTGTTTATACGATTTGGGCCTGCAGGAACACCAATTTCAATAGGTGTGATGCCATTATTTTTGCATTCGCTGACAAACGCTTTATAACGTTGCACTATGCTAAAACGTAAAGATACGTCTCGCGACGTACTAACGTACACTATATTTCTGTGTCCTAGTCCTATAAGATGACGTGCCATAAGTTGCGCGCCGTGTACATCGTCTATATTTATAGTTGCGTCAAATCCGCAGCTTTGCGGATCTAAGCAATTAATTCCTACAACTGGCACGCCAGTTTTTTTGAGTTCAGCAACTTCTGACTCGTTTATATCGAAAGAAGAAACGATTACTGCATCAGCGTTTCTTCTTATTGGTAAAATTTCGAAAAATTCTCGGCGTTCTTCTGCACTCGAAATTTGAAAAATAGATAAGTCGTAGCCGGCTTCGTGAAAAACTTTGTTTAATCCTTGGAATACTGATGCGTTGAACCAGGATCTTAAATTATCGCTTAAAAGTACTGCAATTCGCAGCGTGCGACCAGATTTTAGTGCTGCTGCAGAGCGTGAAATGGAAAAATTCAACTGATCTGCTATTTCAAGTACTTTATTGCGAGTAGCTGCTGAAACTAAGTCAGGTCTAGTAAATGCGCGTGATACGGTAGAAACAGATACGTGTGCTTCATTTGCTACATCTTGAATATTTGCCGGCATGTGAACTCCTTTATTCGCACATCGTAATCGTTTGCAAAATACGTTAATTCCCTCTTTATTAACAAACGTTTGCAACAGTTCAATTCTATCAGCTTTTGTTGTATTGCCAACGGAAAATAACGATTTTTTTATTTACTGAATGTTGCGCAAAACGTTGCGACATGCAAAAAATGACAACGTTTGACATCGATTGTTCAGATAGCTAATATGAAAGAGTATTGATTCGAGACAGCGGTGTCGTAGGTGATGCTGCACTCAAAGAGGAGGAAGTGGCGAGTCATGATTAGTATGAGCGGTAAGGCAATACGTAAGTGGTGGTGGCTATTTGCACTGCCTACGTTTGCTGCTTTTATCATCGGCTTTTTAATGCCATTTGTTATGGGAGTGTATTTAAGCTTCAGAAAATTCGTTACCGTAACTGATGGCAAGTTCGTAGGTCTTCGTAATTACTATAGGGCATTCGAACGTGATCCTAATCTTGTATATTCGTTCGTATTTACTGCACTTTTTGCAATTGTTACAACAATAATTATTAATGTTGTTGCTTTTGCAATTGCATATTTACTTACCAAGAAGTTCAAAGGCACGACGATATTCAGAGCCGTGTTCTTCATGCCAAATCTTATTGGTGGAATTATTTTAAGTTATGTTTGGCAGCTCTTGATAAATGGCGTGCTGCGTGGTTGTTTCAACCGTACGATTACGTATTCTGGAATATACGGCTTCTGGGGTCTTGTAATTGTAGTTTGCTGGCAGCAAATTGGCTACATGATGATTATTTACATTGCTGGTATGCAGGCTCTTCCTGGAGATGTTATGGAAGCTGCAGCTGTCGATGGCGCAAGTCCAAGGCAAACTTTATTTAAGATTACTATTCCATTGATGATGCCTTCTATTACTGTTTGCACATTCTTAACAGTTACCAACGGCTTCAAGCTGTTTGATCAAAACTTAGCATTAACTAATGGTGCTCCGTCTAAGAAGTCTGAAATGTTAGCTCTTAATATCTATAACACATTCTATGGAAACGGTAATCACAGTGCAGGCATTGGTCAAGCAAAAGCTGTTATGTTCTTCGTACTTGTTGCTGCGATTGCTTTGATTCAAAATATGCTTACCAGGTCTAAGGAGGTAGCGGCATGAACGAGAAAGCAAAGCATCCTGCGTTATGGACCTTGCTGTTCACTATCGTAAGTTTATTGTGGATTTTTCCTATAGCTCTGGTTGTATTGAACTCTTTCAAATCTAAGGTAAATATTTCTAGTGAGCCTTTCTCGCTTAATCCAAAATATTTCGTTGGAATGGGTAATTACGAGTTAGGTTCACAGCGCACCGATTTTCCTATGAGCTTCTTATGGACTGTGGTTGTAACCGTTGGTTCTGTGATCCTCATTCTTCTGTGCACATCGATGTGTGCATGGTGGATTGTTAGAGTTAATAATTGGTTTGCGAAATTGCTCTACGTGTTGTTCCTATTCAACATGATTGTGCCATTCCAAATGGTTATGTTCACTCTTGCTTATATTACAACCGCTCTAAAGTTGAATACTCCATGGGGATTGTGGATTATTTACTTAGGCTTTGGTGCAGGACTTGCAGTATTTATTTTCACTGGTGTAATCAAGGGAATTCCACAAGAAATGGAAGAGTCTGCAATGATTGATGGTGCTTCCGTGCCACGCATATTCTTCCAGATTATTGTACCTATTATGCGTCCTGCTATAATCTCTGTTTCGATTTTGCAAGCAATGTGGATTTGGAACGACTTCCTTCTTCCGTTCCTAACACTTGATCTTACTCAATACAAGACTATTTCTGTAGCCGTTCAATATTTGCAAGGCGGTTATGGATCCGTTGAGATGGGTGCCATGATGAGTTGCTTGGTTATGGCAATTATCCCAATTATAATTTTCTACCTCATCTGCCAGAAGTACATTATCAAAGGTGTTATGTCAGGTGCGGTGAAAGGCTGAGATTCCTCCCCCTCTTAAATCTCAGGTGGTAATAAAAGTGGTGGCGCGCGTAGACTATGATGTTTGCGCGCACCGCCACTTTGTTTTAATGATTACTTTAGTTTGTAATTAGATGGTAGAGTTCGTTATTAGAAGTATCTATGAATATTTAGTAGAGCGAAAATAGTAGATAAAACTAGGAGATAGTAAAAGAATGTTTTTCTCGTTTGGAAGCCCAGACTCAAAGTTTTCGCAAGGCATGGAAACGTTTGCCGACGCTGTATGGCTTACTATATTGATGGTTATAACAAGCATTCCATTGATTACTATCGGTGCTTCTCTTTCTGCCGGGCATGATGCTGCAAGGCGTATAGAGCAAGGTGAAGGACATATTACTGCAGCATATTTTCGTGCTTTTGCTAGTAATTTTTTGGAATCAACCATTATTTGGGCTGTAATGGGACCAGTTTTGCTTGCTATTATTTGGCTATGGATTGCAGTATGGCCTATAGCTTTACTTGTTCCTAAATTTATTTTGAGTATATTGTGGATTATTATGGCCGAATGGGTGTTTGCTCTTCAGGCGCGTTTTAGTAATTCTCTTGGAAAAACGATTATTAATTCTCTTATTTTTGGCGTTTCGTACTGGGTTACTACGCTTTCTATGGTGATTATGGACGTTTTATTTGTGATATTAATTATCGCATCAATTATTTATCTACCGCAGGGTCTTCCTCTGCTAGTGTTCATGGGATGGGGATCGTTAATTATGTTCCATGAATTTCTTCTAGAAAAAGTATTTGCAAAATACGTGAAGTAATTTGCCTATAGTCTAATTTGCTTATAGTCTAATTTCTTATAACTTTTGATTTGAAATAAACAAATAAGGCGCGCATCGACACAGATACGCGCCTCATTTAGGACATCATTGCAAGAAACATTTTAATTTGCTACTGTGCAAACCCTGTTTCTTACGGGGGGAATTGAGTTACTTTTTCAGGTAACCAACTCCTAAATTATACTCACAGCTCTGTATTTTTGCCCTGCATAACTGCAGCCATTGATAGTACTCGCGGAGACTTGAATACTTCATCAGTGTGTACTACGTGACCGTCAGAATCAGCAAGTGGAATACGCCAGTTTGGATATTCAATACTTGTGCCAGGCTGATTTTGTGAACGACGCTCGCCTACAGCATCAACCAAAGCCACCTGTAGGAGCAGAGATGGGGAAGTGCGCATAATTGCGTGCATTGCCTCCACAATCTCTTGCACGTGGCCTTCTGCATCTTCAGAAGCGGCTTTACTGATCCAGCCTCCTTCAAGAAGCATCTTCATCATTGCATCTCGCTCAGCAGTTGCAGCCTTTTGGAAGCTTTCTACAGAATCCGTGAGAAGATGAAGCTCTTCACGAAGCTTTACATGCTCGAAAGCAAGATATCCTGCGGTAGGTGGCATATCGTGAGTAGTAACAGAAGCAAGCGCATACTCGCGGTAAGTAGAAGGATTAGCGAATATAATCTCCTTCTTGCCTGCCTTCTTGCTGGCTGCTTCAGCATCATCATCGTGAGTAAACCACTCAACTACAGTGCCTAATACTCCGTGAGCCGCAAGCACTTTAGAAACGTACTTCGGTACAGTACCTAAATCTTCTCCAATAACCAAACCGCCTGCGCGAGTGGCCTCAATTGTAAGTACTGCAAGCATGGCATCGACGTTGTAATAAACATAAGCGCCGTTTCTAGCACCCTGTCCTTGTGGAATCCACCACAAGCGGAAAAGACCAAGCACGTGGTCGATTCTTGCAGCGCCTGCATGCAAGAACACGTTATGAACCATATCGCGGTAAGCAATATAGCCAGTTTCATCCAAGTAATTAGGATCAAATGGAGGCTGACCCCAATCTTGACCCTGCTGATTGTAGAAATCAGGAGGAGCGCCAACGCTTACGCCATTAGCAAATCGTTCAGGGCTCCACCAAACGTCAGCACCATAGCCGTGCACACCAACAGCCATATCCTGCATAAGGCCAATAGCCATTCCTGCAGCCTTAGCTTCGGCGTGTGCAGCAGCTACTTGCTCATCTGCAATCCACTGCAACCAGCGGTGGAATTCAAACAGATCAGCGTGTTCATGCTTAAGAGCATCAATCTGCGGAGTACCTTTTCCAGTAGTATCAAACCAAAGATTATCTCCCCAAGGAGCTCCCCAAACTTCAAACGCTACGCACCAAGTTGCAAAAGCGTCTAAATCGTCGCCAGAGCGCTCTTTGAATTCGGTAAATTCGCGCTCGCGTTCAGCGGATCTTGGCTGATTGAATATTATGCGCAAAGCTGGAAGTTTAGCATCCCAAGCTGCGTTTATATCTATAGGATTTGGATCATCATTCTGTGCTGCAACGGAAGCGTGCAACTGTTCAACTTTCGCAAGATCCTCACCCTGAAGTTCAGCATATTCAGGAATATCTTGAGGACGAATATAAGTAACATTCAGGAACCTACGAGACTCAGGCAAGTATGGCGAAGGCTCAAGAGGTGTTACAGGTGCGCAAGCGTGAATTGGGTTAATGAGCATGAAATCAGCCTTACCAATTTCGCCAGCATCCTTAAGAAGACGTTTCAAATCTCCATAATCACCAACGCCCCACGAATCTTTAGAGCGAACGGAATACATTTGAGTCATATAACCCCAGCGGTGACGCTGCTTAACACTCTCAGGAAGAGGTATGCGAGCAGGTGCAGCAATCAGAGCAGACTTAGTACGCAACTTAATATTTCCGCGTGAATCGTTTACGCAAGCGCGCAAAGTATGGTAGCCCATTGGCAAATCATCTGGAAGCTCAACATAAAGCTCGCCATCTTTTTCGCTCTGAATGTTGTCTAGTGCCCCTTCGTATTCTGTACCGTCTTCAAGAGTAAGGGAGATGTGAATATCCTCTTTACTTGCATCTCCTGCGTGAATGTGTACGCAAGTTTTTGTGCCATTAAACGACACGACAGTAGGCGGCAGAAGCTCACTTTCGCGCTTCTTAAGCACTGTTTCGTATGATTTTTCGATTTTTGCTGGAGTGTCTGCAGGCATTCCCAATGCTTCAAGCACTCCAACAAGAGCTTCATCGGTAATTTCCGTGTAGCTTCCTTGTTGATCAATGTAAAAAGTTGCAACTCCGCATGCTTTTGCTAGTTTAATCAGCGGACGAGCAAGACGCTCTGCGCTTTCTTCTATTGGCTTAGCAGTCTCAGCTTTACCAGCATCTGTTGTGCTCATAATGCTCCTTCTATTAAAATTTGGCACATTTCTAACTTCGTCGTAATCGTGCCAAACGTGCAACGATGCTATATAGCATGCATCCTCATACATCTCTGGATTAAGATGCACCCTAGGTTTCAATTATATGGATTACTGATAGCGTTTGCAAATAGAAATGCCAGTGTTCGATGGCGTGTTTTGCTTGATTTGTCAATGATTTTATGCTTACTTGTTTGCTGATGAGCACTTGGTTAATTTATAGGATAATGATACTGCAGTATGAAACAGTTTGTGAAACAGCGTATGAAACAATATATGAAACAACGTGAAACTAATTTTTGTAAACAGATTAGTTAATATGCTCAGCATACGTAAAATAAAAACCCAACTGCCGTAATATTAAAAAATATTAAGAACAGTTGGGTTTATTTTTAGAATATTTAATCTACAAAGTGTAAATTTTAAATATTACTTGGTGCTAAGCACAACAAAAGTTCTGCTAGGTATGTGCAAAGTACTGGTATTCGTTTCAGTATTATTTTCAACAGATACAGTATCTGAAGCGGAATTGTGCGTCCACTCAGCAAAATAACCAGTTGAATCTGCCACACACTTCCAGCGTGCAGGATTACCGTCTTGCAAATTAGGAAGTTGTACAGTAGCTGATTCGTTGTACATAGGATTTACGCAAATAATTACGTCTTCTCCTACGAGTTGAGCAATTACAGTAGCGTTTGAAGTTTCCAAATTCTTGCGTTCGCCGTCATATAACGACTTATATGTAGCACGAAGGGAAATCAGCTTACTATACCAGTCGACTAGAGGCTTGAATCGTTTAGCTCGCTGCCAATCCAGCTGGTTCATTGCTACGCCGCAGTTGAACGAATTATCGCAACCATGCTTTGTGCGTCCAAATTCCTCGCCGCTGAGCATGAAAGGAATTCCAGAAGAGCATAAGATCATTCCGGCTGCCAGCATATTTGCGTTAAAGATGTCGGAAACTTGTGCTTCGTCTACAGCATCATATTCAGCATTGCCAGCATTTTCGTGCATAGAAATACTGAGTTTATCCCATAGCGTCAAATCGTCATGAGCTGAAATGTACTGCACTATTTGACCTGCTTCTTTACCAGAAGAAGGTGTGCCGCGCCAAGCGTTTAGTGCGTTTCTTGCTGGATCTGCGCACCATGATTCATTGCCATTTATGTAACCGCGATCGTAATGGTTCATAACGTTGCCTTTAAGAGTATCTCGGCTTTCATCACTAAACCATCCAATACGTTCGTTAAGCGTACTGCGACCTTCTTTATCTCCTGTAGGAATATTTTTTTCTACGGAAGCAGCAGTAGCACCCCAAGGTTCGCCGTACATAAGAATATTGTGTCCGCCTGGAAGCTTATCTAATTTCGCTCTTGCTTCGTTAAGAGTTTCAGTATCGGTAAGACCCATAAGATCAAAACGGAAACCGTCAATATGATAGCAGCGCGCCCAGTGCAACAAAGACTCAATAAAGAATCTGCGGAACATAGGATGTTCGGAAGCCATTTCATTGCCACAGCCGGAACCATTAGCAAACGATCCGTCTTCTTTGCGTCTGCAGAAGTATCCTGGAGCAGTTTTTTCGAAAGCATTAGATGCAGCTTCAAACATGTGGTTATACACTACGTCCATGATTACACGGAATCCGTTTTTGTGAAGAGCTGCAATCATGGCCTTACATTCGCGTATGCGAACAGTGCCATCGTAAGGGTTGCTAGAATATACACCTTCTGGAACGTTATAAGCGTGAGGATCATAGCCCCAGTTGTATAGCGAATCCATTTCTTCAGCATTAGCACCATTTTTGCGTGCTTCGTAAATTTTTGTTTCGTCTACTGTAGCAAAATCATAAATTGGTTCTAATTGTACGTGAGTAACGCCAAGCTGCTTTAAATAATCTAATCCAGTAGGGAATTTGCAGTCAGAAGAATCTGAATTTTGCAAAGTCGTGTGCTCGTCGGTAAAAGCAAGGTATTGTCCGCGATGTGCAGGGTTGAAGCCGCCATTAACATCGCTGCTGAAATCTGCTACGTGAGTTTCCCACACTACTGTTGAATGGCGTACAAATTTAGGAGATTTATCATTGTGCCATCCTGCAGGAGAAACACGCTCTTCGTCAATTACTAAGCTTCGTTCGCCGTTTACTCCGCTAGCTATGCCCCAAGGATCACTAGTTCGGCTAGTGTTTCCATCAGGGAATTTGATTACGTAATCGTAGTAGACTCCGTCCAAGCGTTCTCGAATGTTTACGTGCCATGCGCCATCACGAAGAGGTTTCATATCGTAAGTTTGTGAAGCTTCGCTGTTGTTTCCTGTTTCAAAAAGGCGCAATGTAACGGTTTGAGCGGTAGGAGACCATACTGTAAAAGTTGTAGATTTTGTGTTTAGTTTAAAGCCTAGTTGACCTTCATATACTGGCCATTGTGCTGAAGATGAGAATGCCATAAATAAAATCCTGTTTCTTTCTTGCATTTAATATGCGTTAGTGTGCTTTGTATTTTTACGCCTTTAACGAATATTTAATGCATGTTGTTATAAATAAAATTTTAGCGCGTTGATTTGGTTTTATTCGTATTTTGTGTGTATTTATTTCGTTTTTGTTTTTATTTTTATTTTTATTTTCGTTTAGTTTGTATTTATTTCGTTTTTGAATAAGTCTTATTAATTTTAATTAGGTAGATATTAGGTAGGTAAATAATTGGTTAGATAGTTAGCTAGAAATTGTGAAAATAGCGTTTTAATTTTGTGAATTAATTTAAGTATAGTGAAGGCCGAGGCGCCTTTTAAGCGTTTCGGCCTTCATATTAATCCCGCAAATTTATGTGAGATCAGCCCTTAACGGAGCCAGACATGGACTCTTCGTAGAAGCGCTGCATAACGATAAACAGGATTGAGATTGGGATAGAGACACACACAGCACCTGCGCAGAATCGTGCGAACCACTGGAATATGTACTCCTTCTGAAGCATTTGCCATAAACCAAGTGCAACTGTGTAATTATCTTGAGTATTAGCAATCGTCTTAACCATAACGAAGTCAAGCCATGGACCTAAGAAGCTGGTAATAGCTTGGAACACAATCATTGGCTTGCAGATTGGAAGAATAATCTTCCAGAATACTTGCCATTTTGTGCAGCCATCCAAGTATGCAGCTTCATCCAAAGACTTTGGAATAGTATCCATGTAGCCCTTCATTACGTAGAAGCCTGCGCCACTACCTGCTGAATATACAATAATCAGAGCTATGAGTATTACAGAACCGTTGGTTAATCCCAATGCCTTCAAAATGAAGTAAATAGCTATAACAGCCATAATTCCAGGGAACATACCCAAGATCAAAGCAATATTCATGAATGTCTTACGTCCCTTGAAACGAAGGCGAGACATGCAGAAAGATACTGCCAATACGAAGAACAGGGAAATAATGCACACGAAAATGGACACAATCAAGGTGTTCAAGAACATTCGTGGGAAGTCCAGCACTTCTCGCTCTGTAAACAATCGTATGTAGTTATCGAATGAGTATTGAGTAGGGAAGAAGGTCTTCTGGAATGGAGACTGATCCTTATTGAAGCTTTCCAGCACAACCCATACGATTGGAATAAGCCAAATAATTGACAACACAATCAAGAACAGGTGCGAGAATATATCTCCAAGCACTCTCCTGAAATGTTGATCCTGAAGAAGAGGAACGGTACGAGAGCTGTGTACTACAACTTCCTCGTTCTTGGTCTCATCTTTCTTACTCACCGGAATCCCTCCTCGTTCTTATAAGATCCAGAGCTGCGATACGTAATCAATGCAATAACAGCGAGAACAACGAAGGTCAAAATACCAATTACAGCACCCGCATCATAGTACTGCCTGTCCACTGTAAGCTTGTAAAGCCATGTGATGAGCAAATCGGTTTTACCTGCAGAAGAACCGGATACGTTCGGTGCACCGCCAGACAAGAGGTAGATAACGTTGAAGTTATTGATATTGCCAGTGAAGGTGGTAATCAAGTATGGAGTCATAACGAAGATGATGTATGGCATTGTGACATTCATAAAGCGCTGCCACCAGCCTGCGCCATCGAGTTCTGCAGCTTCGTAGAGTTCCGCAGGAACGTTCTGCAAAATACCTGTAATCTGCATGATGGTGAATGGAATACCAACCCAAAGGTTGATAAGAATCACTGTTACGCGTGCCCAAGTCGCATCCTGGAAGAATGGTAACGGTTCGCTGATCCAACCATTTTCCAAGAAGATACGGTTAATAGCACCATTACGCTGAAGCATGTTGTTCATAATTAACAAGGACACAAATTGTGGAACTGCAATTGTAAGGGAGAAGCAAGTGCGCCATAATCCCTTAAGTCGAGTGGACTTTCTGTTAATTACCATTGCAATAAACATTCCGAAGAAGAAGTTCAGGAATGTGGCAAAGAATGCCCAAATAAGCGTCCATGTAAGAACATCTATGAACGTAGAAGCACTGATTGAACTTCCAGTGCTACCTATACTCAAGAAATTGTCAAAACCAACCCAAGTGAACAGTGGATAATGTTTCTTGTCATAGTTCGTGAATGCCATGGAAATCATAAAGATTAATGGCAAAATTGTGAATAGAACAATTCCAGCCGTTGGAAGAGTCATAAAACCTATATGAGCTTTTTCATCAAGTAAAGATTTAGCATCATCAACAAACTTAATAGGCTTTTTCCCATTTGCTATAGCTACCTGAGCTTTATATGCACTGCGAAGAGCAAGAGTTGCCAAATATACAAGCAGAACAATTGCTGCTAAAGACATGACACTATAAAGCAAAATCTCTATAGAGTTGTCACCATCAACTTGGTATGGGAAGCCGTTGATTGTAACAGTGCGTGTAACTCTAGTTCCTAAAGTAAAGAAATCTGGAAGATAGTCAGCACCAGTGTTGAACAAGAATCCGAGAATAGCTACTTCGCATACTAGGAACAAAACGCCTTTAGTATATTGTTTGCGTACTAAATTACCAAAGCCAAATATGATAATAGAAATCCATGAAAGCGCGTCTGCATGTTTTACAGCTTCTTTCAAAGAATACGGTGAAGGAGCAAAGCATTCTGCAGTTGACGTCTTCTGGCGTCTCCTTCGCTTTGTGGATGTCGTGCCAGTCATGACATACCTTTCAAATAAACAATGAGTATTTTAAAAGAAATGTATACAAATAATACGCCCCGCCCCTTTTCACCAGCTTGGGGACTGGGGCGTATTACTCGCTATGTGCAATGAAATTACCGCACATCTAAATAAGATTTTTTTATAAACTCAGCTTGTTATTACTTTGCTGTGTTCAAATCCTTAGCAAAGTCTGCGGTCTTTGCTGCAGCGTTGCCTTCATTAATTTCCTTGTTAGCAAGAGAAGTTCCGAAGGTCTTTGTTGGATCCCAGAAGTTACCCATTTCAGGGATCGATGGCTGCAAGACAGAAGTCTTAGCAATGGTTTCCATCTGAGCAGCAGCAGCTGGATCGCCCTTCACGCTATCAGCAAGGGACTTATCGCAAGGAATGACATTCTCCTTCTCATAAGCAATCTTCTGGGATTCCTTAGAGCCTAAGAATGCAGCAAACTCGGCGGCCATCTCTGGAGCCTTAGAATGAGGATTGTAAGCAACAGCCTTAGAGCCAGCGAAGGACTTCATCTGATGTTCGCCGGATTCGGTCTTGAAGCTTGGAAGAGCAGCTGCAGCGTAGTTATCCTTCAAAGCATCCTTAACGTCGGCAGCATCCCAAGAACCGGAGAATATTGCATCAACGGAGCCGTCCTTCAAGCCAGCCAAACCTGCTTTGTTTTCATCGAGAACAAAGTGCTTGTTAGCAACGAGCTTTGCAAGATACTTTGTAATTTCTGGAGCCTTGTCGCTGAGCTTCATTCCAGCTTTAGCATCGGAACCCTTCTCGCCGAAGAGTGTCATGTTGCCATCGAGGTAGAAGCCTGGGAGATACCAAGCGTTAGCAATGTCGAATGCAACCTTGCCCTTTTCAAGCATCTTGTCGAGGGACTTGACGTCGTCAGCAGAGAACTTGGACTTGTTGTAGTACATGTACCAAGTGTTACCAGTGTAAGGAACGCCGTACAACTTTCCATCCTGTGCGGTAACAGAATCTACCAAAGTCTGCTCATTCTGTTCCTTAACCTGGTTTGTAGCAGCATCGGTAAGAGTGCCGATAGCCTTTGCCTTTACCAAGTCGCCGATCTGATCATTAGGGAAGAGATAAACATCAGCTGCAGCCTTAGCATCCTTCTTGACGGATTCTGCAGCTTTTGGTGGCTCTACAGCAGCATTCTTAAATGTAACGTTCGGGTGAGTCTTAGTAAACTCTTTTTCGACTGTGTCAACCCAGCCGCCAGCCTTCTGATCCTCTTGAGATGCCCAAACAGTGAGCTGAACTGGAGCAGACTTATCGGCGACCTTTGGAGTATCACTCTTGTTTGAACCGCAAGCTGCGAAACCAAACAAAGTTGCGGCAGCGACACCGGCTCCTAGAATCTTCTTAATATTCGTCATCCTTGACCTCCTATTTCATGCCATCTTGGCATGTCTCTTGGTGGCGTAACATCGGACTTCTACGCGGCGCCTCATCGCGTTATTGTTGCGTTCAGCAACGTCACGTATACAGAAATCCGTTTATAAGCAATGTGAAGTATACACGAATGTGAAACTGTTCGCAAATCATGTCGCGAGTGTTGCTAACTATTTTGTTGAAATAGAGCCATTTTCTAGGCAAGTTTAATTAAAAAATATAGTATATTTTGTATTTTATTTGTATTTTATAATTCCTCCGTGAGGCTTAACTGAGTTAAGCGTAGAATTTAAATAGACTAGACGTACAGGCATGAGGGGTAATTATGACGTTAGGTAACCATCCAGAGTGGCTTAAAAATGCAGTATTTTACGAAATTTATCCGCAAAGTTTTTGTGATTCCAATGGCGATGGTATAGGCGATATTCAGGGGATTATTGAAAAGTTAGACTATGTAAAATCGCTTGGTTGCAACGCAATATGGCTTAATCCTTGCTATGATTCGCCTTTTAAAGATGCGGGATATGACGTGCGCGATTACAAAAAAGTAGCCGCACGCTACGGAACGAACGAAGATCTAAAGCAACTTTTTAATGAAGCTCACAATCGAGGAATCCGCATATTGCTTGACTTAGTGCCAGGTCACACGAGTGAAGAGCACGAGTGGTTTAAGAAAAGCTCGAAAGCTGAAGAAAACGAGTTTAGCAAGCGATATATTTGGACAGACAGTGCGTTTAGCGGCTATTCTATGCCGTTTATTGGTGGTGAAACTGAGCGTGATGCCACGTATATTCTGAACTTCTTTAAGTGCCAGCCTGCGTTAAATTACGGTTTTGCGCATAGGGATCGAGCTTGGCAATCCGCTCCAGATTCCAAAGAAGCGGCAGAAACTCGCGCTGCAATGGTTGATGTTATGAAATTCTGGCTTTCACTCGGCGCGGATGGATTCCGAGTTGATATGGCTGATTCGCTTGTAAAAAACGATGACAACAATGGCGAAGGAAGTCTTGGCAAAGACAATACGATTCGCGTATGGCAGGAGATGCTGGGTGCTGTAAAAGAAGAGTATACGCAGGCTGCTTTTGTTTCCGAATGGGGTAGGCCACGTCAGGCTCTTGCTGCCGGATTCGACATGGACTTCTATTTGAATTGGCGCTGGGATGGAAATCCTAACGGCTACGCACGTTTAGCTCGTGATGTTGATAACGCTTTAGACAGCAATCCTGAGCATGATCACAGCTACTTTAATGCGCGCGGCGGCGGCAGTATTTGCCCATTTTTAGACGATTATTGCCCACAATATGAGTCAACTTGCAACCAAGGTTACTTTAGTTTCATCACTTGTAATCACGATACGCCGCGTTTAGCTCCGCGTCTTGACGATCGTGAGCGTCGAGTGGCTTTCGGCATGATTCTTACTATGCCAGGCGTGCCATTTGTATACTACGGCGACGAAATCGGAATGAAATATCGCGATATTCCAACAAAAGAGGGCGGTTACGCTCGTACGGGCACGCGTACGCCAATGCAATGGGATGATGCAAAGAATTTTGGCTTCTCAACTGCTGCAAAATCTAAATTATACTTGCCTGTTGAAGCTCGAGCAGACGGAAGAACTTGCGCAAACTCTCGCAAACAAGCAGTAGAAAGTGGCGAAATTCCAACTGTTTCTGCGCAAATTAATTGCGAAGATTCCTTCCTTTCGTGGGTGTGCTCGCTTATTGTGCTTCGTCATAATCGCAAATCTTTACAAGCTGACGCGTCTTGGAGAGTTTTGTATGCTCCGGTTGACGGCCGCGGATTTGCTTACGAGCGTTGCGCAAAAGGTGACGCGGGAGAATCAGCTGCAGAACGAAGCATTGTGGTTATGAACCCGGGCGTAAATAGCGAAACTGTGCAATTAAACACCTTAGCGAATCTTACGCAAGAATCTGCTTACAATCCATTACTTAAAATTGGAGAAACATCAGTTAATGGTGATTGCTTAACACTCGGCGCTCAAAGTTTTGCAGTGTTTGGAATGTAAAGTGTTTGGAATGTAAAGTGTAGCTTACAAGTCAAGTAGATACGCAACTATCGATAAAGTTTTATATAAACTAGGCATGCGCAAATAAACAAGGACGTGTAATGAGTATTAATAGTGATAAAGCGATAATGCACGATAGCGAAAACACGAATAAGGAAATGCTAGACGCAAACGGCAAACCAATTCGTGCTGATCGCAACATAAAAACTGGTATAACGCTTAATAAGCTTAAAATGCTCGGTGCTTTTATGCTTATGCTAGGCGCATTTAGTAACACAGTAATCGCGCGAATGTTCGGCGAAACAGTAACAGATAATATGCTCGCATTAACAATTATATTGGTCTGTGAATTTATAAGTTGGACTGCTGTACCGTGGTATGCGTGGATACTAGTGCGTGGATATCACAACACTCATAACTTGAATCTTTACATGCTGAGACTGTTTATTTTGGCAGTGATTTGCGAAGTGCCATACGATTTAGTTAATTCCAAATGTTTCTTCGATATGCGCTCGCAAAATCCAGTATTTGCAATGGTTATAGCACTATTCGTACTTTCGAGTATAGATACGATTCGAGAACGTTTCAGCGGATTCAGTAAAGGTTTTGCAATTACTATAGTTGTAATTGCTGGCCTTCTTTGGAATTTACTAGGAAAAGTTTTTGTACAGCACGGAATTTTCTTTGGTGGCATAACGTTGCTTATTTTCGTACTTCTTTTTGAATTCTTGAAGAAGCGCGAAATTACTATGGAGATGACTGCAGGAATGTTCGGTGCAGTTTCTATGCTCGGCCCGGGTATTGGTGTTGCAGTGCTTCACTACCGCAGTCCTTATGGGGATGGAGTAAAGCCAACTAAGCAGTTCCGTTGGATTATGTACGTGTGGTATCCAATGATACTTTTGTTGGGCTCAATTTTTGCATTTATTTAAGCGGTATTGAGTGATATTTAGCAGTATTGAGCGGTAATTTTTATGCTGTAAAATGTAGCAAATTTCTGTAAAATTTCGCAAAATGCCGCAAAATTTCGTTAAATTCTGCAAAATTTCGTGAAAATAAAATAAAAAATAATGTCGAATAGGGGATAAGTACAATGCAGTGCGATAATTCTGAAATTTTTGCTAAGTTTGCGAATGCTAAAAGAGCAAAAGCTTGCTCTCAGCAAATAGTGCAAGGAGATAAATGGAGGATTACGGTAATTACCGATTCGCTGCTGCGTCTTGAATGGAGCGATGAAGGCAAATTTGTTGACGTTCCAACGCAGACTGTACTGTACCGCGATTTTTACGACGAAAAAAATCTTCCTCAATTTTCTGTGCGAAATCGTGAAGATGGGTTACTTGAAATCGAAACCAGCAAGCTACTTCTTACGTACAATCGTGAAGCTTTTAGTAAAGAAGGCTTAAGTGTTGTGGTTCGTGGAGTACCATGGTCGCAGTTTAACACTTGGCATTATGGTGACGATTGCCCAGGTAATCTTTTAGGCACTTTCAGAACTTTAGATCAGGTTGACGGCCCAGTAAAACTCGGTGATGGAATTATTTCCAGAGATGGTTGGGCTATTTTAGACGATTCGAATTCCTGCGTAATAGTGCCAGAGAAGGAAATTCGTGGAAAACATAATCCGTACGACGCTTGGGTGCTGCCGCGTAAGAGCTTAGTTGGAGATGGTAACTACGAGGATTTGTATTTCTTCGGCTACGGACACGAATATATTAAGGCTATTGAAGATTTTTACAAACTGACTGGCTCTCAGCCTCTGCTTCCTAGATTTGCTCTTGGAAATTGGTGGAGTAGGTATTATCGCTATCATCAAGATGAATATTTGCAATTGCATAATCGTTTTAAGCGTGAAGGTATACCGTTTAGCACGGCTGTTATTGATATGGACTGGCATGTTACGGATGTTGATGCGAAATATGGTTCCGGCTGGACTGGCTACACGTGGAATGAGGAGCTTTTCCCTGATCATAAAGCTTTTTTGCGGAAGCTTTCTCAGGAAGGTCTTTCTGCGACTTTGAATTTGCATCCGCGCGATGGCGTGCGTGCGTTTGAAAGAGATTATCCGCAAGTTGCGCGAGATATGGGCATTGATCCTGCAAGTGGTAAAGCTGTGGAATTTGATTTAACTAATCCGCAATTTGTTCAAGCGTATTTTAATATGCATCATCGCATGGAAGATGAAGGCGTGCGATTCTGGTGGGTTGATTGGCAGCAGGGAGGCGTGACGCGCGAGCCTGGTTTGGATCCTCTTTGGATGCTAAATCATATGCATTATGAGGATTCTGCGCGCGGTGGTCGCTGGCCTCTTACGTTCTCTCGTTATGCTGGTCCTGGTTCGCATCGCTACCCGGTTGGATTCTCGGGAGATACTGTTACTACTTGGGATTCGCTGGCTTTTCAAGCGTACTTCACCTCTACTGCTTCGAATATTGGTTATGGTTGGTGGAGCCACGATATTGGTGGCCATATGCTTGGCGTGCGAGATAACGAGTTGGAAGCGCGATGGTATGAACTTGGAGTGTTTAGTCCTATTAATCGTTTACATTCCACCTGTTCGCCGTTTGCTGGCAAAGAGCCGTGGAATTTCCCTCAAGAGACTCGTGAAGCTATGGTAAAAATGTTGCGTTTGCGCGCAGAACTTTTGCCATACGTTTATACGATGAATTATCGCGCAGCTTTTGAGAATCGTCCGATTGTGGAGCCAATGTATTGGCAGTCTCCAGAAGTTGGTATTGCTTACGAAATGCGCGACGAATATCGGTTTGGTAGTGAGCTGATAGTGTCTCCTATAGTTTCTTCTAACGATGCTGCTGCTTTGCGTGGGTCGGCTGGAGTGTGGCTGCCTGAGGGAGATTGGTACGATTTCTTTGACGGACGCAGATACGTGTCTCGCGGTTGGAATGGCCGTCGCTTTGAAGCGTGGCGTGCGCTTGACCGCGTGCCAGTATTTGCGCACTCCGGAGCTATTGTGCCAACGCAAGTTTTGCCAAGTGTTGAAGATTGCGCTCGTAACGATGAGGCTGCTGAATCGGTGAATAGTATTGAAAATCCGCGGGCTTTGTGCGTTCTTGCGTTCCCTGGAGCTGACGGCGAATTCGTTATGCGCGAAGATAATGGTGACTTTGCTGCAGCATCTGCTGGGAATACTGCCAATACTCGCATGAATTTTGTGTGGCGAGATGGTAATTCTTCTTCGCAATTTGTTATTTCTGGTGTTGCAGGATGTGATGCTGCTATAGAATCTGTGCCACAAACTCGCGACTGGAATGTGGTGTTTAGGGGAGTAGCTTGCCCTGATTTTTCGCACGTTCGAGTGTTTGTTGGAAGTAGAGAGCTTAATGCAAATGAGTTCGCAGTTTCTTACGAAGGTGAAGAATCGACTTTGAGCTTGTCGGTTTCTGTAAAAGATGTGCCATCGCGTTCAGAAGTTCGCGTAATTGTTGATGGCGGCTTGCAGATTGCTGCTGACCCTAAAGTTGGAGATGCTTATAGATTCCTGCTTCAAGCGCAAGTGCCGTACCGCGGTAAGGAAATGGCTTTTGATGCGATTCGTGAGTCGGGCGGTAGTGCGAGTGCTTTGAGTGCGCTTGCGGCTCTTGAATACGATAGCAACGAAGAGGCTTTAGTGCAGCGGAATAGCGTGGATATGCTTAACTCTAGAGCAACCGATCAGGATTCTGTAATGAAGTGGGCGCAGTGGCGTTGTACTTTGCCTGTTTCTGTAAAGCGCGTGCTTGAAGAGATTTTACTGCGCTCGGTTGAGTAAATGGTGTTCTTTTTCAGTAAATTAGTATTGTTAAAATCAGGATTTGTATCATAACAAATGTTTAGATTGGTTAATGAAAAGTTGTGAAAAAACGCCCCTATTCAAAATATTTACAAAAAAATATTAATCCCCAAAACCGTTGAAAAATATGGCTTGGGGGGGGGGGCATTATAGGCTTTTTTGATTTAAACACATGTTATTCATCTTCAAAAAAATTTTTAAATTGTTATAATAACCTAACAAAGATAGCCTGCGATTTTATAAATGTGCGCTATGAAAATTTTAAATAATAGTTGTTGAAAATTTGCATTTTGCATGTCCATAGGCGGGCGTGCAAATCTGCCTTTGTATTGAATCGCTAAGTGAAAGAAGAATATCATGGTATCAAAATCCAGAAAGCACGCGCGTAAGGTAACGCTGGATGCTGCAGTAAATAATGCGATTGAAAAGGCTGTTGACGCGCGCAAAGTGGCGGCGTTTACGGTTGGTGCCGCTGGAGTATTGGCTGGTGCGGCGTTCGCTTTTGGAGCAACTCCGGCGATGGCTGCGGATGATGGTGTGACTGATGCTGCGAATAAGACGAATTCAACTCAAGCTCCTGTAACTATTGATAAGAAGTCGGGTAATAAGCCTGATGATAAGGGAGAAAAGAAGGAGCAGATTTCCACTAATAAAGATTCTGATCAGAAGAATGAGTCTGAAACTGAGCAGAAGAATGAACGGAAGAATGAGCAGAAGAATGAGCAGAAGAATCAGCAGTCTGAGCGGACTGTAGTAAAGACTGATGATAAGAACTCTGATGGCACTAAGCATGTAGATAATGAGACTGGCGAGAAGGCTTCTACAGATAGCGCTCCTGTAGCTAATGACCCTACTTCGGAAACTAACACTCCTGTAACTAATAGCACTCCTGTAGAAAGTCCTGTAGAAACTAGCACTTATGCAGCCAGTAGCGCCCCTGCGGAAACTACTGCAAGCGCAGTACCTCAGGGAGAAAATCGCGCTGGCACTGAGAAAAAGTCTAATGTGCTAGATTTTTCCAAAAACCTGCCAAATATTTATGGTTGGGCAACTCCTAGCAACACGTTTGACGAGAAGCTTGAAAAGCAAGAAATCGTGTACCATTTGCCAAAGAAGGATAATAAGCCGGTTGTACGCGTAGTAATTCTTCCAGATTCAAAAGATAGTATTAATACTGATGATCCTAGTGCTTACGAGAAAATCATCGAATTTGATTCTGAGCATGTAAAGGACAGGCGCCAAAGCTATTCTGGAATTTACGAGTTAAAGACGAATGAGTCTGACGGTAGCGTGGACTTGATTATGAAGCAGCCATTCAGTGATGGCGGCATATCTTCGGGTCAAGGCTATTGTGCAAATCGCTCAATCTTCTTGTATTATGATAAGGATAATTTGCAGCATGACCAAACATCTAATAACTTCCGTGTTGCAACGCTTGTTCCGCCAAAAACAGCAGGATCAATCGTCTTAAAGTATAACGAGAGATTGTCGGCAGATAAAGTACGAGAAGTACTTCACAAAGCAGTAAATCTTCCTACTGAACATAAGGCTGGTAGTAGTGTAGCTGATCAGCTTGTTGCTCAAAGTAAGTCAGCTGGTGTTGGTTTACGAGTTGATGAAAGCACTGTTAATAACACTCCAGATACGGTAGACGCAAAAATTCCGAAAGACATGGGTTCTTATGACGGAACTATGTTCGAAGCAATCAATAAGAAGAATGATAGTGGAGATTACTCATTTGGCGAGCGAAAGCTTAAAACGTATCTGGTAACAGATTTGGGAATGAAGTCTCCAGAAATACCTCTTACTGTAGTGCGCTATAGCACTCGCATTGAGAAGCCGGTTGTGGAGACAGTTGATTTTAGCAGGCTTACAGATGATCAAAAGATTCAAATCAGAAAGAATCTTGCAAAACTTAATGGCGTATCTACCGACAAAGTTACGTTTGACGGCAAAGGCACTGCAACAATCGACTTCGATGGCTTAAGTCCGCAAGATGATCCAAAGATTCCTTTGAGTGACTTAGTGCTTACAAGAGTTGCTGTAGGTGATGTTGTTGTTCCGACTGGCGATAAAGCAGTCTTTGTGGCTAATCCGCTTGGATATTCAAGCGCCGAACTTGACCGAATCAAGACAGCTATTTACAAAGCTAATAAAGACAATGAAAAGCTTGGTCTGAGTGAAAAAGATTACAAGAGTCAGATTTCGCTTGAATATGTCAAAGGTGATACTGTCATTGGTCATGAAAATATAGGTATCTCGAACGGTATGGCGGAAAACACTATTACCGTTAAAATCAAGACCGATAAGGCATTTGCAAAGTTTACCTCTAATGTAAAAGAGAGTAAGCTTACAAAGCTTCCAAATATTCGCAAGGATTACACCGTTTCGTGGGAGAAAGATAAGTCCAAGATTAAGGGTCGCGACTCCGACGAAGGCCTCTCATGGAGCGAAGATAAGAAGACTATCATTTATCGCTACGACCCAACCAAGGCTACTGCATTCAATTCTGACGACGTTACCAAGCTGCTTACAGCTACGCCAAATGGCAAAAACTCTGGTTTGCGCGAGCTTAAGGGCAGCGAGAAGCTTGACTATGAAGGCTCAGATGGTAAGCCGCGCAAGTCGCACATGCACTATGCGTTGCAAGGTGACGAACCAACTGGCGCGCTTACGCTTGGCGTTATTAGCAGCGGCTATTGGAAAGGCGACATTAAGATCACAGGCACCGATGTGGATATGGGTGATGTGCTCGCAAAGACTGACACATATAAGTGGGATGACGAAGCTCAGCCTGTAAAACTTGCTTCTAAGGGTGGCAAGATTTATAGGGCGCGTCTGTTTGTTGCACCATATGGCATGGAGTACTACCAGCACTTGTACGCGTTCCCGGATGGGAAGAACATCAACAACACGCCTAAGGCAATTAACGTTATCTTTGTGCCGCAAACGAAGAATAAGAAGGATGATCTTTCTAAGTCGATTGGCGAGCACAAGCTTGCTGATGACAAGAAGACTCCAACTGAGTCTAAGTACTACAACGCGTCTGCCGATAAGAAAGATGCGTACGACAAGGCACTTGCTGCTGCCAAAGAAACGCTTGAAAAAGTTGGAACTACCACAGACGATAAGTTATCTGAAGAGCTTAAGGCTGAGGTTGATAACGCAACGATTGCTTTGAATAAGGCTCGTGAGGCTCTTGATGGTGATGATACTAAGAAAGAAGAGCTGAATAAGTCGATTAATGCTAATGGTAAGGCTCAAGAAGGTCAAACTGCTGCGTCTGGCACGCAAGCAACGAACCAGTTTAAGAATGTGAGCGACCCTGACTTTAAGAAGGCCGACGGTTCTGATGACACCGAAAGGAATGAGGCAGCTAAGAAAGCCAAGGAAGCTTACGACAAGGCTCTCGAAGAAGCCAAGAAGGTAAAGGACAACACCAACGCCACGCAGACTCAGGTTGACGACGCCAAGGCGAAGCTGGACGAAGCTCGCAAGAAGCTTAACGACTTCACCACCAACAAGGATGAGTTGAATAATGCCATCGCTCAGCATGGCAAGGTGAACACGGGCGATTCGACTAAGACCGATCCTAACGAGAAGCTTAAGACTGCCGACCCAACCTACCAGAATTCTACTCCTGAACAGCGCAAAGCCTACGACGACGCTGTTAAGAAAGCTGATGAGGTCTCCAAAGATCCTAACGCTTCCCAGAAGGAAGTGAACGACGCCATCAAGAAGCTTAAGGAAGCCAAGGCTGCGCTCGACAAGAACGCAACCGACAAGTCTCCTCTTGATGCTGCCGTTCAAAAGAGCTTCGATAATCCTGATCCAACCAAACCTGACAAGCAAAGTGTGTTCTATAAGAACGCCAAGGGTAAGACTAATGATCCTGATGCCCAGCAAGCTGTTAAGAATTACGACGACGCTCTAAAGAAAGCCAAGGATGTTCTCGCAGACAAAAACGCCACCAAGAAAGATGTTGAGGACGCTAAGAAAGCGCTTGAAGACGCTGAAGCAGCACTTCATGCTGATAAGTATCAAACAAAGTCAACTGATTTAGCTGAAGCTATTGCAGATAATGTAAGCGGCTACTTGATGCCTGCGTACTTCAACGCATTTGATTTGTCACAAAGCAAAGATCCTGCCGATGCTGAGAAGGCTAAACAAGCTGCTAATGACTTCAAAGCCTACAATGATGCTTATCACGCTGCAAAAGACTTGCTTACGGATATTAAGAAGCCAAATAGCACGGTAACGCAGGATCAGGCGGATGCGGTTAAGAAACAACTTCTTGACGCGCGTAAAGTCATCGATAAGTACGCAACTGACACTAGCAAGATTTCGGCGGCGCTGCTTCACAGCTTGGCTATTACTAATAGCCCGGCATATAAAAACGCGTCCGCTACTGATGCAAGTGAGGATGCTAAGAAGGCCAAGCAAGCCTACGATGATGCTCTTAAGGCTTTGCAAGATGCCTTCGATGATAAGATGCCTCAAGATACGGTCGACGGCAAGCCTGGTAGTGCTGCAATCTCAACAGATAATATTCCTGTAAAGGATGGAGACACTAGTAGCCCTGACTATCTTAAGAACATCCAGTCCCATGCTAAGGGTCAGCCTTTGAATAGGGACGTAACAAAGCTCCTCGCAAAGCTTAATGATGCTGTTAAAGGCCTGGATGAGTTTAAGACTAAGACCGACGAGCTGATTAAGTCGATTAACGAGGACGACAATACCAAGCAGACGCCTGCGTATAAGAATACGAAAGATCCTGACTATAAGGGCGAAGATGGTACGACTGCTGATACTAATAAGAACAGTGAAGCATCTGCTGCAAAGACTGCTTACGACGATGCTCTTGATGCAGCTAAGGGCTTGCTCAAGAAGCCTGATGCAACGCAAAAGGAAATCAACGACACCAAGACCGCCCTCGACAATGCTCGCAAAGAGCTTGACAAGTACAACACCGACGTCGCCAAGCTTAAAGAAAGCGTTGATAAGAACGGTAAAGACGCAGAGGGTTCAGATCCTGCTGTTGAAGGTACAAAGGATTCCGACGCATACCGCAACGCCTCCGATCCTCACTTCTTGAATGATCAGGGTAAGCCTGACACCAAGAAGAATGATGAAGCCAAGCAGGCTAAGGCCGCTTACGACAAGGCGTTGGCCGAGGCTCAGGAGTTGATCTCAAAGCACGATGATGCTAATACGCCTCTCGACGCTAAGCCAACTCAGAAGCAGATTGACGATGCTTTGACAGAGCTAAATAAGAAGCGTAAAGCTCTTGATGCCTACAAGACCGATACTTCTAAGCTTGACGAGGAAGCGAAGAAGTCTACTGCAGACGGTGCTACAGTAGCCGATGCAGACTTTGAAGCTACGCCAGAGTTCAAGAATGCCGACGCCAAGAAGAAGGATGACGATAGCGGCAATAAGGTAGACAATGACGAAGTCGATGCCTATAAGAAGGCTTTGAAGGCTGCGCGTGATTTACTTTCTAAGAAAGACGCTACTAATCTCAGTGAGCGTCCAACTCAGAAGCAGATTGATGATGCTCTCGAAACGTTGAAGAAGGCAAAGCAAGCTATTACCGATGGCTACAAGACCGATGCAACGGCTCTCCAAGACGAAGCAACGCTCGGAGAGGACGGTGGAGCATTTACTAAGAGCCCAGAGTACAAGAACGCCGAAGCTAAGAAGGGTGAAGGCGGCAGTGACAATGCTAAGCTTAAGGCATACAAGGATGCTCTAGCTGAAGTTACGACTATGCTCAACAAGTTTGGTAAAGATGGCAAGCCGAAGGCTAACGCAACTGATATTCCAACTCAGGATCAGGTTGATTCTGCGCTTGATAAGCTCAGCAAAGCTCGCAAGGCAGTGGAAGATGAGTACAAGACCGACACAAAGCCTCTTGAAAAGGAGGTTGGCGACAAGGATAAAGACAACAAGCCTGTAATACCTCCATTTGAGGAGTCGATTCCATACAAGAATGCTCTGTATAAGAAGCAGTCCGAAACTGGCGATGCTGCAACTGGTAATGACTCTGCCACCAAGAAGCTTCAAGATTATAACGATAAGTTTAAGGTTGCGCAGAATCTTATTAACAAGGTGAATAATCCAGATCCGAACGCGAAGCCAGAAGATCGTCCAACTCAAGCGAAGGTTGATGAGGCTCTTAAGGCTTTGCAAGATGCAAAGAAAGCTATCAAAGATTCCTTTACGACCAATGCTAAGGCTTTGAAGGATGAGTCTGCGAAGTCTACTGCTGACGGTGTAACTACCGTTGGTAAAGATGACTTTGAGGCTACTACTGAGTTCAAGAACGCTGATTCTAAGAAGACTGATGACGGCAAGGATAATGCTGACATCACTGCTTATAATGAAGCGTTGAAGAATGCTAGAACTTTGCTTGGCAAGTTCGATAAGGATGGTAAGCCAAATTCTGGTGTTAAGGATGTTCCAACCCAGCAAAAAGTTGACGAGGCTCTTAAGAAGCTGAAGGAAATCAAGGACAAGATTACTGCTGACTACAAGACGAGTCCTACTGAGCTTCAGCAAGAAGTTGACAAGTCTAAGGATGGAGATAAAGACAAGCGTGATGACGTGTTCGAGAACACTCCTGCGTTCAAAAACGCGACTGCTAAGGGTGATGATGCGTCTAAGCAAGCTCTTAAGGATTACAACGACAAGCTTGAAGCTGCTAAGAAGCTTCTCGGCGCCTTCAATCGCAACGATGGAAGCGTAAAAGACAAGAAGTATTTCCCTCAAGGCATGACTGCGGCTCCAACCCAAAAAGAGCTTTACGATGCTCTAGATGCATTGCAAGCTGCTAAGAAGAAGATTGAAGACGAGTACAGCACAATCAAGTATGATTTGCGTCAAGAGGCTGGTGATGACTTCACTAAGTCTCCTGAGTATCAGAATGCTCAAGCTAAGGGTGATGATGCGTCTAAGCAGGCTCTTGACGAGTACAAGAACGCGCTTGACGAGGCTAATTCTGTGCTCGATGATCCTAATGCAACGCAGTCTGAGGTTGACGCGGCTTTGAAGAAGCTTCAAGAGGCTAAGGCCAAGCTTAGGTCTGAGAATGGCACGGATAAGTCTGGGCTACAGTCTGAGGCGGATGATGATGCTAAGTTCCGTAAGTCTGTGTACTTCATTATTGGTAACAAGGCTGATATTGAAGCGTATGAGAATGCTTTGGCTGAGGCTCGTAGCGTGCTTGCAGATCCTAATGCTACTCAGGCTCAGGTTGATGAGGCTTTGAGGAAGCTTCAGGCTGCTAAGTATAAGCTTAATCACCCGTTTGGTACTGGCAGTGGTGTTGGAATCGGTAGCGGCTATGACCCTAATGCTGGGAATGGTTTTGCAGTTGAGGCTAATGATTCTCAGAGTGCTTCGGTTGATAAGTCTGCTTTGCAAGTTGAAGTTAATAATGCTGTAGAGACCAACGCTAACACTGCGGAGGCTAGAGCTTATAGAAAGGCTTTGGCTGAAGCTCGTCGCGTGCTTGCAGATGAGAATGCTACTCAGGCTCAGGTTGATGCGGCGTTGAGGAATCTTAAGGCTGCTAGGGTTGCGTTGCTTAATAGTTTGCGTGGTGCTTCCGGTGCTTCTGGTTTGAAGCTCGCTAAGACTGGTGCTGAGACTTCAATGTTTGCAAGTATTGCTGCGGCCTTCGCTGGTCTTGGTGTTGCAGGCGTAGCTTCTCGCCGTCGCAAGCACTCTAACGAGTAGTTTCGCTCATAACTAAGCAAATTCCCTCGCAGGTTATCCTTCGATAATCCGCGAGGGATTTTCATATGCACTATGCACTCCTCACATCGCACAATATTCACTTAAACCGTGTTATTAGTTATTTTTGACGTGGCGCGAGTTTGGTGGGATTTCTCTCCTCGCACCTCCCGGCCTTCGCTACATAGTCATGCAAAACATTATTAACGTAAAAGAACTTTGCTTATGTTGTACTTACGTTCGCTCAGTCCTCTTTTAGTGCTCGTAGAGAAATCCCCCCAAACTTCTGCGTGCTAATTCGTTAACAACCGGGTTTATCACAGAGATTTTTCGATTTTTCTTCTTCGCTCAATGAATCACCATCAAAGATGCTGAGGTTCATTTCGCTCTGTGCGAAAAATCTCAAATCTCTACCACACTAATATCCCTATGATTAAAACCAATTAGTCTACTGTGAGTAGATTTGGCTGTTGTGTGTGAGGAGTGGGTGTTGCTTGGTCGAGCAATATAAAAGCGGAGCGATGTTAATAATCTTGTTGATTAATAACTGTTTTTGCAGGGAAAGTAAGTAAGAAACTAAACTTAACTATGCAACCGTTAAGTTCAAGTAAAGTATAAGAGCGTAGCGCTGCGAGACAAGTAACACCCACACCTCACGCGCTCCTCACACACATCTCAATCTCACAGTCGCGCCACACCAAAATCAACTCAATTAATACGCGCATCGTTACGCGCGCAGAACACAATCTGCGCTAGTAACGAAAAAACGCAATTATACGTTACTGGCGCAGAACGCGTACTGCAAGAAGAACGAAAAAGAGGCAATGTGCGTTACTAGCGCAGTACGCAATCTGCAATAGTAACGAAAAAACGCAATTATACGTTACTAATGCAGAACGCATACTGCACGAGTGTCCGAAGATAAGCAAAATCAGACCCTAATGCAGAACGCGTACTGCGCGAGTGTCCCAAAACAGCCGATTAGAGTCACTAATGCAGAACACAATCTGCGTTAGTAACGAAAATGCTTAGTTTTGCGATTTGGCATACCGGCTAAATTAACAGATTTTCTGTGGAAGTGTTAAAATGCTGCACGATAGTGTGACGAAGCTCACATATTTTCGTTGCGTCTATCTGTAGCGTTTGTAATATCGCTAAAGTTGGCAATATTACAGCGTTTTACAATCGCAGTTTTGAAAGTCAAAGCTACGAAACGCGGGAGCTTGTTCTACACAGGCTGAGAGGGCGAAAGCCGACCGTAAACCTGATGCGGGTAATGCCGCCGTAGGGAAGGAGTATTATGCGAAATATTCGTATTATTGGTGCAGGTATTATTGGTTTAGCAACAGCTTGGAGACTTACGGAAGCTGGCGTAAAAGTTAGCATAATTGATCCAGATCCAGTCTCAGGCGCTTCTCACCATGCTGCCGGCATGTTAGCTCCTACCGCAGAAATGCAATATCAACAAGAAGCGTTGTATCCTCTTATGTTTGAGTCTGCAACTATGTATAAGGAATTGGTTGATTCGGTTGCAAAGTACACCGATAAGCCAACTGGCTACTTAGAGTGCGGCTCTTACGTAATCGGTGGTGACGCTGCAGATAACGAGCACGTGAACGAGTTGCTAAACTTGCAGCATCGTTATGGACGTAGAGCTGAGCATATTTCTGTGAGTAAGCTTCGTGAAATTGAGCCTGCGCTTTCGCCGACGATTGCAGGCGCTGTAAGTGTGCCGGATGATCATCAGATTAATCCTCGTCAGTTCACTGCAGCAATGATTGATGCACTTGAAAAGCGTGGTGTTGTTATTGAGCGTCGCGCAAGCACTCCAGACGATTTGGGTCCAGACACAGTTTTGGCATCTGGTTTGGGTGCTAAGGATATGCTTCCGCAGCTTAAGCTTCGCGCTGTGTGGGGCGATATGATTCGTATGACTATTCCAGAGCCTTTGCGTCCAATTTTGAGCTCTGTGGTTCGTGGATTTGTGCATGACCGCCCAGTTTATTTGGTGCCTCGCGCTAAGGAAACTGGCGAGCTTGTGCTCGGCGCTACTTCTCGCGAAGATGACCGCGATATTCCAAAGGTTGGCGGCGTGCTCGACTTGCTTCGCGATGCAGCAAGCGTGCTTCCTGGCATTCAGGAATGCTCGATTACTGAGGTTACCGCTGGTGGCCGTCCTGGAACTCCAGATGATTTGCCATTCATTGGCATTGATCCTAAGACGCATACAACGATTTCCACCGGTTACTTCCGTCACGGCATTTTGCTCACCGCTTTGGGTTCTTCTTTGACTACAAAGCTTGTGCTTGAGCAAGAGTTGACTGAGAAGGAAAAGGGCTTCTTGGAGAGCTGCAATCCTGCTCGTTTCTAGTAGCGAAAGTTTCTAGTTACGCAAGTTTCTAGTAAGCGTTCTAGTAACGCAAGTTTTAATAGACGTTAATAAAGGTTGAACTATGCAAATCGTCGTCAATGGTGAAACTACTCAAGTTCAAGATGGGTCGACTGTGGCAGATCTTGTTGCGCATCTTTATGGCCCAGATGCAGGTCCTGGTATAGCTGTTGCGATTGGCGACGATGTACTTTCGCGCGCGCAATGGAAATCAAGCATTATCTGCGATGGGGATAGAATCGAAATTCTCAGTGCAGTTCAGGGTGGCTGATTTCAAATAAGCGGCTGATTTCAAATAATTTGAGTATAGTTTCAAAAAATTTATATAAAAGGCTTAAAATGTCAGAAAATAATACAGAAAATAATGAAGAAGAAAATGCCGATACTTGGCAGCTTTGCGGTAAGACTTTACATTCAAGGCTTTTGCTTGGCACTGGTGGCATGACGAGTATTGACATTATGGAAAAGACGCTGGTAGCTTCAGGTGCGGAAGTAGCGACTGTTGCAATACGTCGTCACGCAAAAACTGGCGTTGATATTTACGGTATGTTGCAACGCCATAATATTAACGTTTTGCCAAATACTGCTGGTTGCAAAACTGCGCATGATGCTGTTCTTACAGCAAAAATGGCTCGTGAATCGCTTGGAACTGACTGGATTAAGCTCGAAGTGATTGCAGACGATGATACTTTGCTCCCAGATACTCGCGAAGTTTTGCTTGCTGCTGAAAAGCTTATTGAAGAAGGTTTTAGCGTGCTTTGCTACACGAATGACGACCCGATTGTGGCTCGTCGCCTTGTGTCGCTTGGCGTGAAAGCTGTTATGCCAGGGGGTGCTCCAATTGGAACTGGTCTTGGTATTCTGAATCCTCGAAATATTGAGCTGATTGTGCGCGAATGCAAGGAAGCTGGCGTTCCTGTGATTTTGGATGCTGGTGTTGGAACTGCTTCCGATGTTGTTAAAGCTTTCGAAATTGGTTGCTCGGGCGTGCTCCTTGCAAGCGCTGTAACTCGCTGCCCAGATCCAGTTAAGATGGGTCGCGC
Organism: Gardnerella sp. 2492; assembly: GCF_050320365.1. NCBI lineage: Bacteria > Bacillati > Actinomycetota > Actinomycetes > Bifidobacteriales > Bifidobacteriaceae > Gardnerella > Gardnerella sp. 2492. The sequence continues at coordinate 1,085,079 of NZ_CP186952.1, forward strand.
AATGGCTGCTGCTGTTACTGCTGGCAAGCTTGCTCACGATGCTGGCCGTATTCCTAAGCGTGAACATGCGCTCGCTTCTTCGCCTGTTGAAGGTCGCGCTTGGGCGGATTCGGTTCTGTGAGCAATACGTTTTGCGACGATTCGTATAGCAGCCTGCAGGAGCTTGAGGCGGAACGCACTTGCCGCCACTTGCTCCTGCCGGGCTTTACGCATGAGCATCAGCAGTTACTTCGCGATGCGAAAATCTGCATGGTTGGTGCAGGTGGACTTGGTTCGCCGTGCTTGCTTTCGCTTGCTGCAGCAGGAGTTGGCGAAATCACGATTTGTGACGACGACGTTGTTGAGCTTTCTAATTTGCAAAGGCAGACTTTATATACTGTCGATCAGTGCGGCAAATCTAAAGCGCAACTTGCAGCTAAGCGTTTGCAGGCGTTATCTCCAGGTTTAAAAATCAACCTTGTAAATAGATTTAATGAAGATAACGCAAAACAGCTTGTAGAAAGTCACGACTTGATAATTGATGGTTGTGATAATTTTTCTACTCGCTTTTTGATTGCGGATGCTGCTTGGGGCGCTGGTACGCCGGAAGTTTACGGCTCGGTACTTTATTATGAAGGTCAAGTAAGCGTTTTTGTGCCAGGAAAAGGTCCTGGTTTGCGTGATTTGTACGCTTGCCCTCCGCCTAAAGAAAAAGTGCCAAAATCGGCTGTATTAGGCGCGACTGCAGCTATTGTTGGCGCAATGATGGCAACTGAAGCAATCAAACTCATAACCGGTATTGGCACGCCGCTTATTGGCGTTTTAGCGCGTTACAATGCGCTTAATAATTCCTTACGTCATTTTAAATTCAGCGCGTGAGACGTGCGTAATTTCTCCTTAAATTATGCTTTTATTTAAAACTTGAGTCTAGTGGTATAAAGTTTTTTATAATTTTTGGGAATAAAAGTTGACTTTGGGAAGTTGAGTGTAGTAGGCTCAGGTTTTGGAAAGTAAAAAAGCTGCTGCTGATTATTAGCTACCATACGGAAGTTAATAAATACGGAAGTTAATAAAAGCGCAGCTTATGTAATAACAAAACTTAGACGAAAAAATAATATTTACGCGGTAACGCGCAAAAAGAAACAAGGAGAAATTATGGGACGCGCAGTAGGTATTGATTTGGGTACAACTAACTCTTGCATCGCTACTCTTGAAGGTGGCAGCCCAACCGTTATTGTAAACGCTGAAGGCGCTCGTACCACGCCATCTGTTGTAGCATTTAGCAAGTCTGGCGAGATCTTGGTTGGTGAAGTTGCTAAGCGTCAGGCCGTAACAAACGTTGATCGCACGATTAGCTCTGTAAAGCGTCACATGGGTACTGATTGGACTGTTGAAATCGACGGTAAGAAGTGGACTCCACAGGAGATTTCCGCACAGGTTTTGATGAAGTTGAAGCGCGATGCTGAAGCTTACTTGGGTGAGCCGGTAACAGACGCTGTTATTACATGCCCAGCTTACTTCAACGATGCTCAGCGTCAGGCAACTAAGGATGCAGGCAAGATTGCAGGCTTGAACGTTCTTCGTATTATTAACGAACCAACTGCTGCAGCTTTGGCTTACGGCCTTGAAAAAGGCAAGGAAGATGAGCGCATTTTGGTATTCGACTTGGGTGGCGGTACTTTCGATGTGTCCTTGCTTGAAATTGGTAAGGATGACGATGGATTCTCCACAATCCAGGTTCAGGCCACTAACGGTGATAACCACTTGGGTGGCGATGACTGGGATCAGAAGATTATCGATTGGCTCGTTGGCGAAGTTAAGAACAAGTATGGCGTTGATTTGAGCAAGGATAAGATTGCTTTGCAGCGCTTGAAGGAAGCTGCTGAGCAGGCAAAGAAGGAACTTAGCTCTTCTACTTCCACCTCAATTTCTATGCAGTACTTGGCAATGACTCCTGATGGCACTCCAGTGCATTTGGATGAGACTTTGACTCGTGCTCACTTTGAGGAAATGACTTCCGACTTGCTCGGTCGCTGCCGTACTCCATTCAACAACGTGCTTGCTGACGCTGGTATTTCAGTAAGCCAGATTGATCACGTGGTTCTTGTCGGTGGTTCAACTCGTATGCCAGCTGTTAAGGATCTTGTGAAGGAGCTTACCGGCGGTAAGGAAGCTAACCAGTCTGTGAACCCAGATGAGGTTGTTGCAGTTGGTGCAGCCGTGCAGTCTGGCGTTATTAAGGGAGACCGTAAGGACGTTCTGCTTATTGATGTAACTCCACTTTCCTTGGGTATTGAAACCAAGGGTGGAATTATGACAAAGCTTATCGATCGTAACACTGCTATTCCTACGAAGCGCTCGGAAGTATTCTCTACTGCCGAAGATAATCAGCCATCCGTGTTGATTCAGGTTTACCAGGGTGAACGTGAGTTTGCTCGCGATAACAAGCCTCTCGGTACTTTTGAATTGACTGGTATTGCTCCAGCTCCTCGTGGCGTTCCTCAGATTGAAGTTACTTTCGATATCGATGCTAACGGCATTGTGCACGTCTCCGCTAAGGATAAGGGCACTGGTAAGGAACAGTCCATGACTATTACCGGTGGTTCTGGTCTTCCAAAGGACGAAATTGACCGTATGGTGAAGGAAGCTGAAGCTCACGAAGCTGAAGATAAGAAGCGTAAGGAAGAAGCTGAAGTTCGTAACCAGGCAGAAGCCTTTGCTTACCAGACTGAAAAGCTCGTGAACGACAATAAAGACAAGCTTTCCGACGAAATCTCTAAGGAAGTTACCGACAAAGTTAATGCTTTGAAGGAAGCTTTGAAGGGTGACGACATTGAGAAGATTAAGTCTGCTCAAAGCGAGTTGATGACTTCTGCTCAGAAGATTGGTCAGCAGCTTTACGCTCAGCAGGGTGCTGCAGGAGATAATGCTTCTGCATCTGCTTCTGCTGCAGGTGCTAAGCCTTCCGCAAAAGACGATGATGTAGTTGACGCCGAAGTGGTGGACGACGACAAGGACGATAAGGACAACAAGTAATGTCCGACTTCAACACCAACGATTACCTCAACGGTATGGATGATGCTGAGTCGTTAAAAAATAATGCAGGTACTGGCGATGCTGAAAAAGCATCAGCCGGTACCGGCGATTTTTCTGACTCGTCTACCCATAGCGAAGGCGAGAATAAAAAGCAAGAGGATTCTTCTAACGCTACAGCAAGCTCTCAAGCAGATAACGCTTCGGACACAGATGACGCCGTAACTTCTGATAATGCAGACTCTAAGGATAGTGCGGAATCTACAAAAGATGATTCACTTACTCCACTCGGAAAAGCTAAAAAAGAGGCTGCAGAATATTTAGAAGCATTGCAGCGTGAACGAGCAGAGTTTATTAACTTCCGCAATCGTTCGGCGAAAGAGCAGGATCGTTTCCGCCAGCACGGAATTATCGACGTACTAACTGCATTACTTCCAGCCTTAGATGATATTGATCGCATACGCGAACATAGTGATATGGATGATTCGTTTAAAGCTGTTGCTGCAAAATTAGATAAAGCGTTCGAAAAATTCGGTGTTGAAAAGTTTGGTCAAAAAGGCGAGGATTTCGATCCCACTAAGCATGATGCTATTTTGCATCGTCCGGATCCAAACGCAACCAAAGAAACTGTAGATGCTGTAGTCGAAGCAGGCTACCGAATTGGAGATCGCGTTATTCGCGCAGCTCGTGTTGTAGTAGCGTCGCCAAATAACAATTAATTGCAATTAACGCATTATAAATTTAAGCGTTAATAGTGATTAAGAATTGATTTACATACTTACTCGTGTTGGCTTTAATCTCATAAGTCAGCACGAGTAGGTTATATTGGGTCAAAAATATAGCGTAAATATGCCAATGTGCTGATGTGAAAGGAGGCACAAATGGCTGAAAATGAATGGTTAGCTAAGGATTTTTATAAGGTTCTCGGTGTCTCCAAAGATGCAGATGAGGCAACGATTACTAAAGCGTATCGTAAACTTGCTCGCAAATATCACCCTGATTTAAACAAAACAAAAGAAGCAGAAGAAAAATTTAAGGATGTTTCTGAAGCTTATGATGTGCTGAAAGACAGTCAAACTCGCCAGCGTTATGACGCTATTCGTCAATTTGGTGCTGGTGGTGCTCGTTTTGCTGGTGGAGCGGGTAATGGCGGATTCGACGCATCAGGTTTTTCCGACATTTTCTCCATGTTTAGTGGTGCTGGAATGAACGGAATGGGCAATGGAAATACGCATGTACGTTTCAGTACAACCGGCGGTGTTCCAAATATGGGAGATATTTTCTCCATGTTTAATGCTGCGCAAAGTGCACGGACTGGTCGTAATTCCAGAGCTTCCGCAGGATTTGAAGAGTCAGAATATGGAAACGGCTCGTACGGTAATCCTGAAACTCCTAAACGTGGCGAAGATATTACAACATCCATAAACTTAACATTTCGCCAAGCATACAAAGGTGCGACAGTATCGTTAAAATCTAACGGAGAAAGCTTCAAAACTCGCGTTCCTGCAGGCGTTAGAGATGGACAAAAAATTCGCTTATCTGGAAAAGGTAAACCGGGAGAGTTCGGTGGAACTAGCGGAGACATGTATCTTAAAGTGCATGTTGCTGAAGATAAAAAGTTCAAGCTTGAAGGGAACAACCTAGTTACCAACATTCCAGTAACCCTTGGTGAAGCTGTTGCAGGTGCGAAAGTTACAGTATTAGACGTAGATGGCAAATCTGTTACTTTCAAAATTCCAGCAGGAGCATCAAGCGGTACTGAAACTCGCGTCGAAGGTAAGGGAGTACCGGGTACCAATGGAGATTTCGTAGGAATAGTTGAGATACAAATTCCGAAAAAGCCAGGTCTAATTCTTAAGCATGCGGCGAAAGAATTTGACAAAGCTGCAGGTAGTGAATTCGCTGAAAGTATCGCTAATATGAGAGAAAACTAAAAACGCGTTTTCTAGCGTTACTTTAGTGATTTTAGTTTAGTATTTACTCACCTTAATTCCAGCAAGTTATTAGTAAGAAAGGTTGCATTATGGTGCATATAGAGCGAGAAACAAAAGCACTATATGAAATGTGTGCTGTAGCTTTAGTGCGCGGTAACGCAACTTTAGACGGTGCCGATGAAGTAGGTTTTGAAATAGATCTGCCAATATTTACGGTAAGTCACGTAGCTACCTTAACTAATACACATCCTCAAACGCTAAGGCAGTACGATCGTCTAAAGCTAATTATGCCTCAACGGACCGATGGCGGCGCTCGCAGGTATTCGCTAAGAGATATAGATCGATTAGTGCAAACGCAGCGTTTAAGTCAGTCTGAAGGAATAAATCTTGCTGGAATTATGCGTATTCTTGAATTAAAAGAAGAAAACCGTCAGCTTAAAAGACAATTACGCAGGTTGCGTGATGAAGCTGAGTCGTCTGCAAGAAATATTTTTGCCGCAAACGCTGATGGAGATGTTTTTGAAGTTCAACGTTCAAGAAACGCTCGCAATTGGCGAAGTGACATTAAAACTGTGCGTAAGGAATTGCCTTCTTCCAGTTCTACGAATGGTAATAGCAGAAATTCTGCTAAAAATAGTGCAAAAGCAGATGACGAAAAATCTATGGTTTTATGGCGAGCGTGGCTTCTTTAGGCGCTATGTACTCTGCAATTAATTTTTAAAAATCATTAAGTAGTAAGAGTTTTTACTGCAATAAATTTCGTGACATGCGTATGTAAGCAGTGTGTGTACCATAGAACGATGTCAAATAAAACTATGTAAGTAATTAAATAAATAAAGTGAAGTGAATGACAGTAAAAAGTACAAAATTGAATAATTCGGATAGATTATTGCGCGCAGTTTTTTGGGATATGGACGGAACTCTTGTGGATTCAGAGCCGTATTGGCATGAGTCGGAATTTTATTTAGTGAAAAAATATGGGGGATATTGGGATGAAGATTTAGCTTGGGAATGTTCAGGCGGTTCTTTGAAAACAGTTGCCGATAAGATGATTCCAAGCGGCACAAAACTTACTGTAGAAGAAATCGGCAAGGGTATGGTAGATTACGTGGCTGCTCGTGAAGCTGAGCATGTTCCGTGGACTCCAGGAGTGCTCGACGTATTAAAAAGCCTATCGGATGCCGGTATTCCTTCGATTCTTGTAAGCAATTCGCCGAGAAGTTTGGTTGAAAATATAGTAAATCAAGCTCCTAAAGGCGCTTTTGCTGGTTATGTTTGTGGCGATGACGGTTATGCTCCTAAACCAAGCGCAGAGCCTTATATTGCAGCCGGTAAAATAGTGGGAATTTCTGGTACTGAAGAAGAAATTAGAAAGCAAATGGCGTATTGCGTTGCGCTTGAAGATTCAATTTCTGGTCTTACTGCCGCAGCAGACTCTGGTGCTACTACTATCGCTCAAACAGCATTTTCTCGTTCGCACATACAAAACGGGCCACAATTTGCGGAATTAAACGGATACAATAACGTAACTGCAGACGTTTTGGAAGGCTACGTTTACAAGCGAATCAATGCATAAAAATCACTAAAAATAGTATTTTTTAAGCAAAATTCTATAACGGACGTTTTGTAGCGTCCGTTATTTTTATTTGCGTTTTTTTTTTGCTTTCTTTTTGCGTTTATTCGCTTTTATGAACGAAACTTATCTAACTCCGCTTGATTTTCAATCATTTGAGTCTCCGCCTATGCCGCTATTTTTCTGATTTGTATCAGCTTCAGAACCGACAGATCCACCTGATCCAGTGGGGTTGCTTCCTCCGCTCAAATCGGTACCAGCGCCACTACCTGCGCCAGCGCCAGCACTACTACCAGTTCCGCTTCCAGCACCAGATCCAGCGCCAGCTCCACTACCAGCACCTGCTCCAGAAGCAGTTCCAAGATTATCTTTATTGGCGTCAGATTTGTTCTCGTCTTTATCGGCTTCTGCGTCTTGATTTTCCGCAGTATCGTCAACTTCTTCTTTACGACCTAATCCCCATGTTCCGTCCAATCCGCCTACTTTTCCGTCATCTTTTGCTTCAGGGAATTTAGTATTTTGCTCCCCAGCAAGCGCTTGACGCATGTAACGAGTGAACATGTGTATAGGGTAATCGCTGCCTCCAGAATATCCGCGGAATGCTGGTATTTTTTGAGGATTTCCGTTTGCATCCGGGTACCACATTGCAAATACGGTAACAACATTAGGAGTAAATCCAACGAAACTTCCAGCAGTTTTATCGTTTGCTGTACCAGACTTTCCGCCAAGAGTTTTACCAACTGAGCGTGCTTCTTTTGCAGTACCTTGTTGTACTACGCCAGTCAACGCTTTCGCCGCAAGATTCGTATCGTTACTGTTGAATACTTGCGTTCCTTCTACAGGCGCTCGATAAAATTCTTTGCCATCCGGATTTTTTACGCTTGCAACAATATGTAGATCTGGGAGTTTTCCTTGATTTGCAAAGGTTGCGTAGGCTCTGGCTATTTCACTTACGTGCACTGGATCATTTCCTAGTACGGTGAATGGGTTTTTACCGTTCATACGTTTTGGATCCAACCCAGCTTTTACAGCAGTTTCAGCTACTTTGTTTGCGCCAAGCTTATTTTGTAACTGCATGTAAACTGTGTTAACTGAATTTGCTGTTGCCTGGTATAAATTAATATTTCCGTAGCTTACGTTTGCAAAATTGCTTACGGGAGCCGTAATTCCGCTAAACTGCTGTGGAGAATTTCCATTAAATTGCGTGTCTAAACTAGTACCAGCTTGTATTGCTCCAAGTAGTGCGAAAGGTTTCATTGTTGATCCTGGTTCGTACAGTGCTTGCGTAGCGTTATTAAGAGGTTTAGAAAGATAGTCGTCTCCGGCATAAACGGAAATAATAGAGCCGTCTTTTGCGTTTATAGACATTGCTCCTATTTGCAATCCTTGCGGCACAATATTTTTACCATCTTGTGAAGGACTTGCAACCTTAAACATCATGTCTTGACGAGGCTTGTCTATAGTCGTAACAATACGGTATCCGCCTGTGTCCAGATCGTCTTGAGTAAAAGATCCATTACGAGTTAGTTCGTCTCTAACCATGCGAAGAAGATATCCGTGAGGTCCTGAATAAACGTTATTTTGCTTATTTTGTATAGTTTGCGGAATGGTAGCTTCTTTCGCTTCTTTTTCGCTGATGTAGTGATCTTCTTTCATTATTCGTAAAACGCGCTTAAATCGTATTCCTGCTTCTTTTGGTCCTACTGCAGGATCCCATTTACTAGGAGCTGGTATTATGCCGGCTAAAAGTGCAGCTTGTGAAAGTGTTAAATCTTTAGCGTCAACTCCAAAGTAAGCTTTCGAAGCGGCTTGAATACCGTATGCTCCTCTGCCAAGATAAATAGTGTTCATGTAGTTGCATAAAACTGTTTTCTTATCTTGAGTTTGCGCAATTTTAACGGCAAGAATAGCTTCGCGTAACTTTCCAAAGTAGCTTTTTGTTTCTCCCAAATAATAGCGTTCTGCGTACTGTTGGGTTATTGTAGATCCGCCCCAACGGCCGCGCTTAGTCATGTTGTGTATAAGTGCTCGACCGATTCCTTTAAGATCAATTCCTTTATCTTCGTAGAACGAGCGGTTTTCTGATGCTACTATTGCGTTTCCAACGTATTTTGGAAGTGCGTCACAGCTAATTATTTCGCGATTTTGTTCAGCAAAAGATCCTATTTCTGTTTTTCCGTCCGAATAGTATACCTTGGTTTTATCTGCCATTGCGACTTTATCTGGAGCCGGTATTTCAGTAGTTGCATACATTATAAGTATGGTTAAAATACCAAGAAGTATAGGCGTCAAAATAATTATGAGCATCCAAAATATTATTGGGTGACGTTTTCGCCAAGGTAAGTGCCGATTTTTTGAGTTTTTTGATCCTCTTGCACCGCTTGCATTTTTTCTACTTTGACCGTGTCTTGGTTGATTTGAATTGGAATATTGGCTGCCATAAGCAGAGTTTGTGGCGTATCCCTGCTGAAACTCTGAATAGTTAGATCCTTGCGTTGCGCTCGATTGCGATTGTCGTATTGTACTTCTCGTTGTTCTTGCGCGTGCTGAAGTAGAATTTCGCCTGTCCCTTTGTTCAACCATACTTACACCGTAGCGCCCGGGCTTGAATTTAGAGTTAGTTTAGATCGAGTTTAGATTGAATTTATATTATTTTATTATGATTTAACAGTATTTAATATGGTAATTAAGTAAATTTCCAAAATATATTCTTCTTATGCGCGTATCGTAGAATTTTTAGAATGCTAAACTAGCATAAAATTTTAGTAAATTAGCGTAATAACTATTACTATATAAAACGCCTATATTGGCTAACGATTATTATGAAAAGGTATAGTATTTGTGTAATGACGGCACTAAGTAGTGTCGCTAATTTTGCAGGCAAGGAGTCTATATGAGCATCCGCGTAGCCATTGCCGGCGTGGGCAATTGTGCTTCGTCGCTGGTTCAGGGCGTCGAATATTACAAGAACGCTGATGACGGTGATAAAATTCCTGGGTTGATGCACGCTGTATTTGGCTCGTATCGTGTTAGAGACATTGAGTTTGTAACGGCTTTCGACGTTGACTCTTTGAAAGTTGGACATGATTTAAGCGAAGCAATTGGAGCTTCTCAAAATAACACTATTCGTTTTGCTGATGTGCCTAATTTAGGTGTAGAAGTTTTACGTGGACCAACTTACGACGGTTTAGGTGATTATTATCGTGAAATGATTGACGAGTCAGAAAAGGAGCCTGTTGACGTTGCTCAAGTTTTGCGCGATAAGCATGTTGACGTTTTGGTTTCCTATCTTCCTGTAGGCTCTGAGCAAGCAGATAAAGCTTATGCAACTGCTGCAATGGAAGCAGGATGTGCATTCGTAAATTGCCTTCCAGTGTTTATTGCTTCTGATCCCGAGTGGGCGCAAAAGTTCCGTGATGCTGGAGTGCCGATTATTGGCGACGATATTAAAAGTCAAGTTGGTGCAACAATTACTCATCGAGTTATGGCTCGATTATTCGAAGATCGTGGCGTACGTCTAGATAGAACATATCAGCTGAATGTTGGTGGAAACATGGACTTTATGAACATGCTTCAACGTTCAAGGCTTGAATCTAAGAAGATTTCTAAGACTCGCGCAGTAACATCAATCGTTCCTCATGAGATGGATGAGCACAATGTTCATATTGGACCATCTGATTACGTGGCTTGGTTAGATGACCGTAAGTTTGCTTTTGTGCGTTTGGAAGGAACTACTTTTGGCGATGTTCCACTAAATTTGGAATACAAGCTTGAAGTTTGGGATTCTCCTAATTCTGCAGGTATTGTAATCGATGCTGTTCGCGCTGCAAAAATTGCTTTAGATCGTAAGCTATCCGGACCGATTTTGGCTCCTAGCTCCTACTTTATGAAGTCTCCTGCTGTTCAGCATGAAGATGGTGAAGCGCGAGAATTAGTAGAGCAGTATATTGCTGGAAAAGTTGAGGCTGATGAATCCCAACTTGATGCAGATGTTGAGAATGCTAAAGAGCACGGTAAAAGCGTTTGGCGCGCGTAGTTTAGATAAACTCGACAAGTAGAAAAAATAGTGTAATATAGATAGAGCCTCCGCGTGGCACTACGTCACCCAATCCCCCCAGGGCAGAAATGCAGCAAGGGTAAGTGGCCTCTGGTGGGTGCGTGGAGGTTTTTATTATGTCAAAACTAGCGATATCGCAGAGACTGTCGTAAAGTCTACAGTATGAGTGAAGAATTCATGTCATCACAGAAAGATGATAATCAGCAGGATAATTCCGTAACTGCACATTCGTCAAGTGATTCAGGTGTAGCGGCTTCAATGGATGCTGCGCTTAACAAGGCTGCGGATGAGGATGCAAAGATGCGCGAAGACTCGAGCCAAAATTTTGATGAATCTAAAAATAGTGCAGACTCATCATTTGATACTAACGATAGTTCTTTTAAACCTTACGAAAGTAAAAATAAAGTATCTGATTCTGATTCAGCGCTCAAAGAGGCTACTGTTGAGCAAAACGATTCAGATTCTGACACTTTTTCTGGACTTAATGGTTTTAAGCCGATTGATAAAAATAACGACGAAGAGTATTACGAAAAGTTAAATAACACTAACGTTGATTCTATACTTTACGGTTCTTCATCATCTTCAGCCAGCAAGAGTAAAAATGCGCAAATTCCTGACACTTCTCAGCAGGATCCGCTTTTGAATCTTCCTCGTTTATCTACGCGAATATGGTGTGTTGTGTTAGCAGTTATGATGCTTTCTATTGCAACATTTTTGTGGTGGGTTACCGTACAAACCGTTTTGGGACAAGGCTATGAGGAGATGGTTATTGCAGGATTTGGTGTAAACGGTGTGCCTTCTGCATTATCGATTGTGCTTATGCCGTTAAGAAATTCAATGGGCATAATGGTTTTGGGGGCAGTTATAACAGTTTGTTCGCTGATTTTGGCTGTTATGCGTAAGCGTTGGTGGCTTGTTGGTCAGTGCGCAGCAATTATATTGCTTTCAATTATTGCTGAACCGTTAAAAAAGATACTTCCGCGTCCAATGCTGATTAGTATTGAGTATTTAGCATCAAATTCTGCTCCTTCTGGTCATGCTTTAATTATTGCAGCGTCTTGTGCTTTAATAGTTTGTTGCGCTAGCCGTGGATTTAGAGCATGGTCTGCTTTAGCTTCTTCAGCACTTGTTTTCCTGGTTTCATGCTCTCTTGTAGCAGGTCACTGGCACAGGCCTTCGGATGTGATTGTTTCTGTGCTTATCGTTGGCGCTATAACTTTGCTGGTTCTCGCTTTTACAAGAAAATCAGGAATGGATATTCCTGGTTCCAGGCGTTCTTCAATTAGTGTGCAAATCGTTGGTACATCAATGATTACTTTGGGTGTGATGATGTGCATGTACGCTGCATACTTGATTTGGCAAATACTTCCTGGAGTTGATTTGTTTGCACGTTGGGCTGTTGGCGTGTCGTATATTGCTACATACTGGTCTATTGCAGGTGTATCGTTGTTTGTGTATGGCGTATTAATGGTGATGCGTCAGGCAACTGCAGCGCCGCTGAGCCGTATTGGTTTAGTCGGTGCGCCGCCGATGCCTCCGCAAGCAAAGTAGTAGCTTATACCAAGTATTGTTTACCCCGCGTGCTTGTATCCACATAGGCAGTATTTGTTAGGTATGCAGTGTAAGTTTCGGTAGAGTTACTTATGAGTTGGTATGCGTTTACGTTTTAATACGTGATCGTAATGCAGCACATGTCTTAGCGTACGCATTGCCGGATGCGGTTTACGCGATGACTTGTGTAGATGATGTGTTGTGTAAGTGTGTTAGTTAATTTAGTTTATGAAAGGAGCGAATATGACAGCAGAGAATAAGCTGGTCATTGTAGAGTCTCCCACTAAGGCACGTAAGATTGGCGGGTATCTTGGTAATGGATACACGGTAATGGCTTCAGTGGGGCATATTCGCGACCTCGCTCAACCAAGCCAAGTTCCAGCTTCACATAAAGCTGAGTACGGTAAATTTGGCGTAGATGTTGATCACGGGTTTGCTCCTTATTACGTGGTTGGGGCAGATAAGAAGAAAACTGTTGCTGAATTAAAAAGTGCTCTAGCTCAAGCTGATGAGCTTTATCTTGCAACTGATGAGGATCGTGAGGGTGAGGCTATTGCTTGGCATCTTGTAGAGGCTTTGAAGCCAAAAGTGCCAGTAAAGCGAATGGTATTTCACGAGATAACTAAGGATGCTATTAACGCTTCCTTACGTAACACTCGTGACGTAGACGATAATATGGTTGATGCGCAGGAAACGCGTAGAGTGTTGGATCGCTTGTACGGTTACGAACTTTCTCCTGTACTTTGGCGAAAAGTTGGCCCAGGTCTTTCTGCAGGTCGCGTACAATCAGTTGCCACAAGGCTTATTGTTGAGCGCGAGCGCGAACGTATGGCGTTTATTCGAGCATCCTATTGGGATTTGACTGCTGTTTTGCGTGCTCCTGATGCGGATGGTAAAGAAGTTGAGTTTGATGCTCGTATGACTTCTCTTAAAGGTAAACGCATAGCTACTTCTAAAGATTTTAATTCTAAGGGAGAGCTTGTTGCTGATAAAGACTCTACTTTTGCGTTACATCTTGATGAGTCTGAAGCTTCTAAAATTGCAGAAGAACTTAGAAAATCTAATTTTATTGTTGACTCGATGGATACGAAACCGTATCGTCGCCGTCCACTTCCGCCGTTTACTACGTCAACTTTGCAGCAAACTGCAGGAAACCGTTTATCTATGAGCTCTCGTCAAACTATGCGAGCAGCTCAATCTTTGTACGAAAACGGCTACATTACTTATATGCGTACTGATTCTGTAACGCTTTCTCAAGAGGCTATTGCTGCAGCTAGGTCTGCTGCTGCGGAGAATTTTGGATCAGAATATGTTGCGGATGCTCCAAAACAGTACACTACTACTACTGCAGGTGCGCAGGAAGCGCATGAATGTATACGACCTGCCGGCGCAAGTTTCCGTAATCCAAGTGATTTAGCTGGTGTTCTTCCTGCTGATCAGTTGAAGTTGTATACGCTTATTTGGCAGCGCACTTTAGCTTCTCAAATGGCCGATGCTACTGGTTTCACTGCTACAGTTAAGCTGAATGCTGATGCTGCTAGTTTTGGAGAGGCTACTTTCCAAGCTTCTGGAACTGTTATTACTTTCGCAGGTTTTATGAAAGTATATGGTGGCGTCAAAGCTGGATCTGATGAGGAGTCTAAAGCTTTACCGCCAATGTCTCGCGGAGATATTTTGTCAACTTCTGACGTTACTGCTGAAGCTCACGAAACGCAGCCTCCTGCTCGATATACTGAAGCTTCTTTAGTAAAAACTTTGGAAGCTAAAGAAATTGGACGCCCTTCTACTTACGCGAGTATTATTGCGACTATTTTTGATCGCGGATACGTTTATGAGCGCGGTCGTGCACTAATACCTTCGTGGCTTGCTTTTGCTGTGATTAAGCTTTTGGAATCTAATTTCCCAAAGTATGTTGATTACGCGTTTACTGCTGATATGGAAAATGGTTTGGATCGTATTGCTCACGGAGAGGAAGCTGGTAAGGATTGGCTTACTAGATTCTACTTTGGTGACGGCGACGAGTCTTTGAATTCTAAAGATCAGGTTCATGCCGGTTTGCAGCAGCAGGTTGCTGAGCTTGGTGAGATTGATGCTCGTGAAATCAACACTATTGAAATTGGCGATGGTTTAAATGTTCGAGTTGGTCGTTACGGCCCGTATTTGGAAGATACTAAACATTTAGATTCTGAAGGTAATCCTCTTCACGCTTCATTGCCGGAAACTTTAGCTCCTGATGAGTTAACAGTTAAAGTTGCTAGAGATTTGCTGGAAAATAATGCTGAAGGTCCTCGAGTTTTGGGAGTTGATCCGGAAACTGGTGGAAGTGTGGAAGTTCGTAACGGAAGATTTGGTCCTTACGTTGCGCTCGTATCAGCATCTTCAGTATCATCTTCTGATTCTTCTGAAAGTAGCGAAAATAAGTCTGCTGAGAAACCAAAAATGGCTTCCCTATTTAAGACTATGGATCCTGCAACTATAACATTGCAGGAAGCTTTACAGTTGCTGCGTTTGCCACGATTAGTTGGTGAATTTGAAGAAAAAGATTCTGAAGGTAATATTAAGCGCGCACGAATTGAAGCGAATAACGGACGTTACGGTGCTTACTTAACAAAATCCTATGAGTCTTCGGGCGAATCTTCCTCTGATTCCTCCGCAGCAAAACCAGAAACTCGTTCTCTTACTAGTGAGGACGCTATTTTCTCTATCACTTTGCAAGAAGCTCAAGATTTGTTTAGTCAACCAAAGTATGGTAAACGTACTAGAGCTGCAGCAAAGCCGCCTCTTCGCGAATTAGGTGCGGATCCTGAAACTGGTAAGCCTGTGGTAATTAAAGACGGCTTCTATGGAGCTTATATTACAGATGGTGAAACGAACCGTACTTTGCCAAAACAGTATACGCCTGAATCGATTGATCCACAGGAAGCTTTTGCGCTGTTAGCTCAGAAGCGTGCAGCCGGACCTGTAAAACGTAAGAAGCGTACGACTGCAAAAAGCGCTGCTAAATCTACAGCAAAGAAAACATCTTCGAAAAAATCTACTGTAGCAAAATCGACTACAAGAAAAACTACGAAGTCAGCTGCAGCAAAGTAGGTAATTACTTATGGAATCTCAAGATAGCGGATTTTCTGAAGATTTTTCTGAAGATTTTTCCACAGCCTGCGCATGCGGCGGAAATTGCGGTTGCTCAAATCACGTATCAACCAACAAAGGGTTGTTTATATCTTTTGAAGGTATTGATGGAGTAGGTAAAACCACACAGGTTGAAGCTTTAAGAAAGCATTTAGAAGATCTCGGCAAAGAAGTTGTAGTTACGCTTGAACCTGGCGGAACTTCGCTTGGTAAATCTTTAAGAGAAATTCTTCTTCACGGAGGTTTTATTTCTTCTCGAGCAGAAGCTTTACTTTTTGCGGCCGATAGAGCACAGCATGTTGCGCAAATCATTCGACCGGCACTTAGTCGTGGTGCTGTGGTGATAACAGACCGTTATATTGATTCTTCTCTTGCGTATCAGTCTGGCGGTAGAGAGTTAACAATGGAAGACGTTCGCAATTTAAGCGAATGGGCGACTGACTCTTTGTGGCCTAAGCGAACTTACTTACTTGATATGCTTCCGGAAGCGGCTTTTGAAAGACTCCACGGTAAAGCTGATCGTATGGAATCTGCAGGTTTGGATTTTGCGCGTCGAACTAGAGAAGCTTTTCTTGATTTAGCGGATGATGATCACAGCCGTTATCGTGTTCTTGATGCTTCTTGTTCTCCAGAAAAGTTATCAAAATTAATTGCGGAGGATGTTGATTCTTTACTTGCGGAGCGTGATTAAATGAGCGTTTGGGATTGCGTAGTAGGGCAGGAGCAAGCAGTTAAAAGACTCCGTGCCGCAGCTTGTGGAGATTCAAGCGCTCTAGCGCAATCCTGGCTTATTTGTGGAGCTGAAGGTTTTGGTGCTGTAACTCTTGCTCGCGCATTTGCTGCAGCTCTTGAAAGTCCAGATCATGGTGAAAGCGAAGGGGAGCTTTCGCAGGTGGCGCGCGAAGTTTTAGCAGGCTCGCATCCGGATGTTAACACTTTAAGTACTGATGCTGTAACTATAAGCATTGATGATGTTCGAGAAATTGTTTCTATTTCCGAACAAATGCCGAGTACAGCTTATTGGCGAATAATTATTATCGAAGACATTCAGCGGATGCTTGAACGCAGTACAAATGTGCTTTTAAAAGAAATTGAGGAGCCAAGTCCACACACTATTTGGATACTTTGTGCTTCCAGCGTGCAGGATGTTCTACCAACTATTCGTTCTCGTACACAAATCGTGCAACTGACTACGGCAGATGAAAAATCGGTTTCTAAATATATTGCTGATAAAACTGGTGCCGACAAAAGTCTTTCTAATAGTGTTGCGAGAATAGCGCAAGGTAATTTGCAATTAGCTGAGCTTTATGCCTCAGACGAACGTGCGTTGTCTCGTAGAAATGAACTCGTATACGGGCTGCTACACATGCGTGCTGCAACAGACGCTGTAATTCTAGCCGGAAATCTTATCGACGATTCTAAAGCACAAGCTGAAACTGAAGTTCAGAGTGGGGTTGAAGCTGAGCAGGACGAGTTTCGCAGGATTAACGGGTTAACTAAAGATGATCGTATACCTTCAAAGTTGCGTGCAGCATATAATGCTATTGGCAAAAAAGATGAAGTTAAACGCAAAGTTACTCGTACTAGTAGAGACGTATTAAATCGTGCTTTAAACGCAGTAGAAAGTGTTTATAGGGATATTCTTATGGTATTAAACAATGCTCAAGAGTCATCGCCTATTATTAATCAAGATTTTTATGCGGATATAAATAATCTTGCTAAAGATTTCACTATCAAACGTGCTTTACTGTGTGTTGATGAGATTTCTAAAGCTAGAAGAAGACTCGTAGGTAACGGTAATCCTACTTTAGTTTTTGAAGCTCTTTTTTGCGCGCTTCTGTATTAGGAAATATTCAAAAGCGTATTTAAGATTCTGCGAGTATTGATATTAAATCATCTGCAACTTCTTCTGCACGCTCTCCTTCAACTCTAATCGTGATAGTGTCTCCGCGAGTAATTCCTAACCCTATAATCGAAAGAATACTATTTGCGTTTACTGGGTTTCCGTCACCTTTTGAAATAACTACTTCGCATCCGGAACGTATAGAAGCTTGCGAAAAATCAGAAGCAGGTCGCGCGTGAATACCGACAGAATCTTGAATAGTAAGAGTTCGTATTGCGGTGACCATTTCTGCTCCTTGAGTATTTCCGCTAGTAAGAGGATTACATTTTGGTTTCATTACATGCGCAATGAGTGCGGCCAAAATCACTAATTTCACACTTCAATTCCAAACATAGCGTAATATGGCGAAAATTTATCTAGTTGCGTTTAAGTTGTATAAATATTTTACTAATGTATGTTTTATGAGTTGGGTGATTAAGGAGTTTCAATGAGGCTTACAGGCGTAGGTATAGGTCGCGAAATGGCTGCTGGCAAAGTATTGCGAATGGGTCAGCCTATAGCGGAGCCGAACGATACGCCACGTTCGTCTGATGAATCAGTTGAAGAAGTTATGCAAAATGTGCAGAACGCTTTGCGCACTGTCAGTGAGTATCTTAAAACTTGCGCTAGGGCAGCGTTAAAAGGGGATGAAGCTGGTAAGAAAGCTGCTGCTATTATGCAAGCGCTCGCTCAGATTGCAATTGATCCTGCTCTTTATTCTGCAATTAATAATTCAGTATTGGACGGAAAAACTGCTGCTAGAGCAGTATGGGAAGGTTTTGCTGGTTTTGAAGAAACTTTGCGCAGTTTAGGCGGATATGTTGCTGAACGCGTAAGAGATTTACATGATATTTGTCAAAGAGTTATTGCCATACTGTTGGGTGTTGAAGCTCCTGGAATACCGGAAAGTGATGAGCCTTTTGTTTTAGTAGCTCAAGATATTTCTCCAGCAGATACTGCTTCTTTAGATCTTACGAAAGTTTTAGCTGTTGTTACTAGTGAAGGAGGTCCAACTAGTCATACGGCTATTATTGCTCGTGCTCGAGGGATCGTGGCAGTTGTTGGAGTAAAAGAATCTTCAGTTTTGCAAAATAATCAAATGGTTTTGGTTGATGCTGCAAACGGTGTTGTTATTGCAGATCCTACTGAAGATGAGCTTGAAAGATTACGTGAGGCAAGAGAACGTAAAAGTCGTGCCAAGGATCTTCGCGGTATGTGCGGCTGCACTAGTGACGGGCATAAGATTCCGTTGTTGGCTAATGTTGGCACTCCTGAAGGTGCTGGTATTGCTTGCGAATATGGTGCTGAGGGTGTTGGACTGTTTCGTACAGAATTTTTGTTTATCGGCAACGAGAAGCCTCCTAGTATCGATGAGCAGACTGATGCATATGTGAGTCTTTTATCAAAATTTGAAGGTAAGCAAGTTGTTATCCGATTGCTCGACGCAGGAGCAGACAAGCCGCTTCCTTTCCTAGCTTCAGGAAACGAACCAAATCCTGCTTTAGGTCTTCGTGGTTTGCGCACATTGTGCAAGCATCGTGACGTTTTAGAATGTCAGTTGGAAGCTCTTTCTCGAGCAAATTCTGTAACAAATTCTGATTTGTGTGTTATGGCTCCTATGGTTGCAGACGAGCAAGAAACTGAGTATTTTGTTAAACTTGGAAAATCTAAAGGTTTGAAAAAAGTCGGTATTATGGCGGAAGTTCCTTCGATCGCTTTTATGGCGGATGAAGTCGCTCAAATTGCTGATTTTATTTCAATCGGTACGAACGATTTAACTCAGTATTTGCTTGCTGCTGATAGAACTTTAGGTTCTGTAGCTAACTATCAGACTACTTGGCATCCTGCTGTTTTGCGCGCTATAAAAATGATTGTTGATGCTGGTAAGTTACATAACACGCCTGTTTGTGTTTGTGGAGAGGCTGCTGCTGATCCTAATCTCGCTGTTGTTTTGGTAGGTTTAGGTGTTACTTCGCTTTCTATGACACCTGCTGCTTTAGATGACGTGCGTTTTAAGCTTTCAAATGTTACATTGCAGCAAGCTTATGAGCAGGCTTGTGCAGCGCTTTCTGGGGAGTGGTATAGCTCTGTTATGCAAGATTAGAGTTCTTGTTTATTAGCAAATATATTGGGCGGCTATTATAAGTAGGTTATGGAGGAAATGTATGAGTGTAGACATTAATTCGCTGCTTCCGAATATTGCTGTTAAACTTGATGTGCAAGCAAAAGATTGGCGCAGTGTAATTCGTTTAGCAGGTGATGCTTTGCGAGAAGCAGGTTTTACGACTAATGTATACACTGACGAGATGATTAATACCGTGGAAAGCATGGGGCCTTACGTAGTGATTGCTCCAGGCTTAGCGCTGGCGCATTCACGGCCGTCAAAGGCGGTACTAAAAAGTGGTTTAAGTTGGATTCGGCTTAGCAGCCCAGTGAAGTTCGGTAATGCCGCAAATGATCCAGTTTCTCTGGTGATTGGCCTCGCTGGTCACGATGACAATGAGCACGTTGGTGTTATGTCTACGATTGCGGCTGCGCTTACTAAACCAGCAAAATTGGACGCGCTGTCTAAGGCCGACAGTGCGGAGAAGATTCGTGCGATTCTTCAAAGCTGAGTACGCTCGATGGAATTGTGAGAGTTTTTAAAAGTTTTAAAGGTTAATAGAAACGAGGATGATATGAATATCCTGTGCGTATGCGGTAACGGGATTGGTACTTCAGTGCTACTCAAGATTAGTGTTGAGGCTGCTGCTGAAGACCTTGGTATGGATGTGTCTGTAACTACTTCAGATGTTGGCAGCGCTAAAGGCACTGCAAACATGAATGATGTGGTTATGACTTCACCTCAGTTGGCATCGGAGCTTAAAGGCACGTCAACACCTGTAGAAAGTATTGAAAACTTTATGGATGTTGAAGAGATTAAGGAAGTGCTTAAGCGCTACGAGTAGTTTTATTAACATGAGTTCACTGCTATGCGTTTGCTGAGACGTGAAAGTCTTAGCTCGCATGGCTGTGAAATCTTAAACGCTTTAGGTGAATTTCTGTTTACCTACGTAAGCGTATACGTAAGAAGATAGCAGAAAGAAGCAAGATATGGACATTGCTGTTCAGATTTTGTGTTTCATAAGCAAACAAATTTTGAATGTTCCAGCATATTTGATTGGAATTATAGCTGCAATAGGTTTGATTGCTTTGAAACGTAACGCTGGTCAAGTTATTGCTGGCGGATTGAAAGCTGCTATGGGCTATCTTATTCTTGGTGCTGGTGCTGGAGTTGTGGTTTCTGCGCTTTCCCCATTTGGCGCTTTAGTATTCAAATGCACTGGCGCTCACGGTGTTGTCCCCACAAACGAGGTTATTACTGCACAAGCTTACAACCAGCATGGTGTAGGTTCAGCTTATATTGGTTCTACATCTGCTTACATGATCGTTTTAAGCTTCGTTTTAATGCTTCTTGCCGCCCGTTTTACGCCTCTTAAATATATTTTCTTAACCGGCCATCATATTGTATTTATGTCGGTTCTTATGTCTGTTGTGCTATCTGTTGGGTTTGGGACTGCCAATCAGATACTTATTGTGATTGTTGGCTCTGTTATTATGGCGACCGCTATGGTTTCTTTGCCTGCTTTTGCGCAGCCTTTTATGAGCCGCATAACTGGCAGTGACAATATTGCAATTGGGCATTTTAATTCTTTAAGCTACATAATTTCCGGAGCTGTAGGCACTGCAGTTGGTAAGAAGTCTAAATCTACTGAGGATATTAATTTCCCTAAAAGCTTAAGTTTTTTGCGTGATTCCATGCTATCAACTACATTGCTTATGATTGTTCTCTACTTAGTGTTTGCGGTGTGGTCTTCTATAGTTCTGCCGATGAAGGAAGTTTTGAAAATCTTTTCTTCTAAGCCTAAGGATTACAGTGATTTTCTTATGGCTGCTTTTGCTCAGGCTTTGCAATTTGGTATTGGTGTGAGCATTATTCTTTATGGCGTTCGCATTATTTTGGGTGAGCTTGTTCCAGCATTCCATGGTATTGCTAGAAAGGTTGTTCCTGGTGCTCGCCCAGCTTTGGACGTTCCTATTGTGTTTCAGTATGCTGCTAACGCTTCTTTGATTGGTTTTTTGTCTTCTCTTTTTGGAGGACTTGTTGCTCTTGCAGTTATTGCGGTTTGGCTTGGACCTGTATGGGGTTTGGCTTTAATTCTTCCTGGTATGGTTCCTCATTTCTTTGATGGCGGTGGTGCTGGAGTGTTTGGTAATGCTACTGGCGGTCGCAGAGGTGCTTTAGTTGGTGGTTTTGTTAACGGTTTTATTATTACTTTCCTTCCGGCAATGCTGCTCACTGTTATGGGATCATTTGGTTTAGCGAATTCTACTTTTGCTGATGCTGATTTTGGTTGGGTTGGTACATTAGTTGGTAATTTTGCTAATTTTGGTGCTTTTGAAGGTTCTGTTGCTTTGATAATTTTTGCTCTGCTATTTTTTGCTATTGCGTGCGTTTGGCAGGTTAATGTAGTAAATAAAGGCTGGATGCCGGCCGTAGCTCACGCTAAGTTTGTGGAAGAAATTAAACAGAAGCAGCAAAATGCTAAGAAAAATAGTCATTGAAGTTTGCAAATAATTATTTTAAGTTGATTCGCTCTGTCTAATAGTAGATACTTAAAGTATGAATATTTCTACAGATTTCACTACTATTCCTGATGATTATTCTAAAGCTGCGACGGAGCAGAATAAGATCAGCGGAGTTCCGGTAGTTTCTTTCCCGTTTTACGTTGATAATATGCCATCTTTTGTGCATTATTTGCATTGGCGTTTTGTTGACGACGACGCAATTCCAGTATGCGGTTTTGAGTGGATTCACTGGACTGCTGCAAACGTGCCTGTTGAAGCGTTAATGTTTGATTTTAACGATTCTCACGCTTTGCAAATACCGGAAGATTTTTCTCGCACAATGACTTCTATGATTCCAGAAGCGCTTCAAGGACGTAACTCGCAAGCAAGCAGATTTATTGGTTGCACTGATCCAGCAATTACCATGCGTTACAACGGCCCGCAGCCTCCTGATAAAGATCACGAATACATGTTTGAAGTTTTTGGCACAGAAAAGCCTTTGCCAAATCTTAAGCCGGGATTCTACATGAATGAATTGTTACGCGAAGTAAGAA
Organism: Gardnerella sp. 2492; assembly: GCF_050320365.1. NCBI lineage: Bacteria > Bacillati > Actinomycetota > Actinomycetes > Bifidobacteriales > Bifidobacteriaceae > Gardnerella > Gardnerella sp. 2492. Next base: position 1,107,379 of record NZ_CP186952.1, read on the forward strand.
ACGTAACTTCAGGTGTAGATGCTGGTGGAATGTTCCTTACTGGTAAAGCCTAAACGTAAGCACGAGAGCAGCCAATTAGGTTAGCAGTTAACGTCTAAGCGTTAGAATCAAACAGTAACAAATCTAAAAATAAAATATAAAATCTAAAAACAGAGGATGCAAATATGGCATGCACAACAATTCTTGTTGGTCGAAAAGCAAGTTACGACGGATCCACACTTATTGCGCGTAACGAAGACTCGGCAAATGGCGAGTTTAATCCAAAGCGTTTAGTGGTAGTAAAGCCGGAAGATCAGCCTCGCGTTTATAAGTCTGTTCTTAGCCACGTAACAGTTGAGTTGCCGGATAATCCAATGCAATACACAAGCGTGCCAAACGCAGACTTGCGCGAAGGAATTTGGGGAGAAGCTGGCGTTAACGAAGCAAACGTTGCAATGAGCGCAACTGAAACGCTTACATCCAACGAGCGCGTGTTAGGCGCAGATCCAATGGTTGAGCTTCAAAAAGAACAAGGCAAAGTTTCAGATGCTGACTACAAGCCGGAAGTGCCTGGTGGAATTGGCGAAGAAGATTTCTTAACGCTTGTTTTGCCTTATATTCGTAGCGCTCGCGAAGGTGTTGAGCGTTTGGGTGAATTGCTCGAAAAGTACGGCACTTACGAGATGAACGGCGTTGCGTTCTCGGACGTAAACGAGATTTGGTGGATGGAAACTGTTGGCGGACACCACTGGATTGCTAAGCGCGTACCAGATGAGGCTTATGTTGTTATGCCAAACCAGCTTGGAATCGACGAGTTCGATTTTGAAGACGCTTTGGGGGACCAAGAAGAGCATATGTGCTCGGCTGATTTGCTTGAGTTTATTGAAGAAAACCACTTGGATTTGTCGGTTGAAAACGCTTCTCCGTTTAACCCTCGTGATGCTTTCGGCTCTCATTCGGATGCCGACCACGTGTACAACACTCCTCGCGCATGGTTTATGGAGCGTTTCTTGAATCCTTATGACGAAGTGTGGGATGGTAAGGACGCTGACCATAAGCCAGATAGCAACGATATTCCTTGGGCTCGCCAGCCTGAGCGCAAAGTTACAGTTGAGGATATTAAGTACGTTTTAAGCTCGCACTATCAGGGCACTGAGTATGATCCTTACGGCAAGCTTGGCGATGAGCATACTCGTCATCTTTTCCGACCAATCGGAATCAATCGTCAAAGCGAGCTTGCTGTAATGCAAATCCGCCCTTACGTGCCGGAAGCAATGCGCGCAATTCAGTGGATTACTTACGGTTCTAATCCTTTCAACTCTTTGATTCCGTTCTATCCAAACGTAAATCGCACTCCAAAGTATTTGGAAGATACGACTACTCGCGTAACAAGCGAAAACTTCTATTGGGAGAATCGAATTATTGCAGCTCTTGCGGATGCTGCTTTTAACGACACTGCAAACGCGATTGAGCGCTACCAGGAAGTTGTCGGCTCTCTTGGTCACGCAATGGTTAAGTCTACGGATGCTGCCGTGGCAGATCTTCTTGGCGTTTCTTTGAGAGATTACGAGCCAGAGCGTGAAGGTGATGAGGGCGAAGATTACGATGATTTAGTTCGCGATCCTGAAGCTATTATTGCAGAGCTTCGTAACGACAAAGTGCGTGAGGCTTTGGCTGAAGCAAACGACGATATGGCAGCAAAGTTGAAGAAAGAAACCGATTCTTTGCTTGACACAGTGCTGTACATCACTAGCATGCGTATGAAGAATGGTTTTAATCGTTCCGATCACTGAAATGTAATTAAATAAGTTTTCTCGCAAATAATTTAATTTGATACAGAAAACTTGCGAAAATAATTTAGTAACTTAAGTGCTTTCCTAAGAAATGAACTTTTTATTTCATACGGAAGGCACTTTTGTTATCTTTTGTTATCTTGTTATAGATGTTACTAATAACGCGCATATTAATAAGTTAATGTGACTATGCTGCGCCCATGCGTTCGTATAGTATAAATCTTGTTCACTTACACATTATCCGCGCGCGTTTTATGCGTTTTATGCCTATGAAAGTGGGGAACATGAGCATTCTTGATTCATTTACTACACCGTTTGGATTGGTTGAAAAAATTGATGCTTTCGGATTTATGGATTATCTTGACAAGCATCCAGAGCTTCCAAGAAAACACGGCAAAATCGTACTTGTTACTGCAGATACTCCGTTAAAAGCTTCACGCGGTGAAGGTAAAACAACTACAACAATTGCGCTTGTTGATGCGTTGCGTGAACGTGGAATTGATGCAGCTGCAGTATTGCGTCAGCCGAGCATGGGTATTACAGCAGCTGGATCAAAAGGAGGCGCTTCTGGCGGCGGTAAATCTTCACTTTCTCACCCTGAGTTGATCGATTGGGGCTTGTGCGGAGAAATGGCTGCTATTGCTTGCGCACAGAACCTTCTTGTTTCGTTTGCTGAAAAAGCAATTGATGAGGGTTTGCTTGATACTGTTATAGTTCCGCGAGTAAGTGAAGTTCCTTCGCGCTCGTTGCGTAGTATTGCTGTTGATTTTGGTAAGGGAACTGTTCCGGAGAAAATGGTATTAACTCCAACATGCGAACTTATGCAGATTGTTGTGTTATCTCGCAGTATGGATGAGATTTCTCGTCGCGTATCTTCAATGATTGCTGGAACAAAAGACGGTAATCCTGTTAAGTTTGGCGATTTTGTCGATTTGTGGAGAATTACTAATATTCTTTCCGACGCTGTAAAACCTGCAAAAACTACCACTGTTAATGGTTCTCCAATTTATATTCATTGTGGTCCATTTGCTAATGTTTCTCTTGGAATTCCAAGCTTGGTTAGCGTTGAGATGGCTTGTGCTGAGCATGATGTTGTTGTAGTTGAAGCAGGATACGGTACGGATGCTGGTGCACAAAAATGGCTTGATGTTGCTTCTCGCGAGTTTGGTGCTAAGTGGCCTTCTGCTGCAGTTGTTGTTACGCGCGCCACAACTTGGTGCGATGACCCAGATTTAGCTTGGCGTTACCCGTTCCATGTTGAGCATCTTGAGTCTTTGCATATTCCTACATTCCCTCTTATTAATTTGTGGGAGGGCGAAGATAGTAAGATTCCAGCATTGCGTAAACAGGCCGAAGATCTTGGCTTCCGTAGTCCTATTGTTGGAAATTTGTTCCGCGACGGTGGCGATGGTTTAGCGAATCAGCTTGATGATTTTGTGTCTGTAATTTCATCAGAAGTTCCTGCAGTCAAAAGCATTCCTGAAAGTTACCGTGGAAAAGATTTGCGTAATCGCATCGAATTAGTATGCGAAGAATCTTATGGTGTTCCAAAAGATCGAGTTGTTGAGAAGGATGGCTTTGCTAAGTCTGTTGAAGAAGCTGAAGATTTGTGCTCAAAAGCTGGCGTAGAATTTAACGACCTTGTACTTGTAGCTGTGAAATCTCCTGCAACTATGACAGATGACGATCGTAAGCCTCTAGAGGAACGAACTGTTACTTTGAAAAAAGTTGAAGTTCACGCTGGTGCCGGAGTAGTGCAGGTTAATCTCACTGCTTCTCTTACGACTCCAATGCCAAAAATCGTGTGACGCGTTATATCTGACGCGTTATATTTGACGCGTTTATGTGATTAAAAATATTGCCCGCGTAGGATTAAATTCCTTGCGGGCAATATTATTTGATAATAAATATTGATTTCTGCTGTAATTATTTAATATTTTACTTTTCAAAAATCCTATGTAGCCAATCGCAAGCAAGAGGAACCCACTTTTGCACATTAGTTTGTACAAAATTAGCTTCAGTTCCCGGCTTAGCTGTTTCTTTACTTGCAAGAGCCAATCCGTGCGGACCGTTCGGGAATAAATGCGCTTCGACGCTTACTCCAGCACTTACGCATGCGTCAATAAACATAATTGAATTTTTAACAGACACAACCTGGTCAGTAACAGTCTGCCACACAAATACTGGAGGTGTTTTAGCGTCAACATGTTTTTCCATAGATAATTCTTCTACTAATTCTTCGTGACGCTTTTCGCTTACGTCTCCTATCAGCCTTGCAAAACTTGGCTTGTGCCCCCACTCGCCGGCAGTAATTACAGGGTAAGCTAGCATAAGTGCATTTGGTCTCACGCTGTCTGCATTATAACCGTGTTCTTCTTCCACACTGTCACTAGCTGTAGTTGCTATATTTGCTGCAACCTGTCCGCCTGCAGAGAAGCCTAGAATAGCAACAGCATTAGGGTTTACGTGCCAAGCATCAGCGTTATCGCGAATTAGTTTCATCGCTTGCGCTACTTCAAGAAGCTGTGTTGGGTGGCTGCTAGGTACAATCGAATATTTCAGAACAAAAGCTTGGAATCCTGCGCTCGCAAATTGTAATGCAATTGGCTCAGATTCGCGGTCAGAAACTATAGCAAATCCGCCGCCAGGCAGAATTAAAACAGCTGGACGAGTGCGTTCAGGATCTATCTCATCACTATTGTTAATAACATATCCGGTAAGTGTTGCTGAACTTCCGTCAATGCCTTGTATTTTTTGCTCAATAATTTTCATGTGTGCCTCTTTTACTCTTTTGTTTCTTTTACTTTCGTAATTGATTTTGAGTACTTAAGTGCTAATACATAAGCATAATCTTCTATATACATATATTTTTTACTTAATCATATTTTTATATTTTTTATATTTTTATGCGTAATAAATTGTGTTGCGAAGTTTTATAAAATCGTTTACGAGTTTGCTGCTCATAATGTGCACAAAGTATTATGTTTGATAGTAAACGTACTAGCTGTGGTAAGTAAAATATTCCGAAACTTTATTAGAAAGCATTATTATGAGTGATAATCATTGTGAAGAAGCTGATCAGTTGCCTGATTGCAACGAATCCTTCGGAGAATTTGCGTTAAGCGAAAAAAGTGGGGAAGAAAAAGATTTTTCAAGTGATGACCATAGTAACAGTAGCTTCGGTAAAGTAGTTTTGGCTGCTACTCCAATCGGTAATATGGGTGATGCTTCTGCGCGTCTAATACGATTGCTTGAAACTGCAGACTTGGTTGCTGCTGAAGATACGCGCAGGCTCTACGATTTGGCTAATCGTTTGGGAGTTCGTGTAAACGGGAGAGTAGTCGCATACCATGATCACAATGAGCGCAATAAAGCAGATGGTATTTTAGATGAGGTTGAGCAAGGCTCCACGGTTTTAGTTGTTTCTGATGCTGGAATGCCAACTATTAATGATCCTGGTTTGGCAATAGTTCGTCGCGCAATAGACAGGGATTTGCCTGTTACGTGCGCTCCTGGACCTAGTGCTGTATTAGATGCGCTTGCGTTGTCGGGTTTGCCAACAGATCGATTCTGCTATGAAGGTTTTTTGCCTAGAAAATCAGGTGAACGTCAACAGCATTTGCGTGCATGTAAAGCCGAGCGTCGCACTATAGTTTGGTATGAAACCCCTCACAGAATTGTCGAAAGCATGCAAGACATATTGTCTATTATTGGTCCTAATAGACGCATGGCATTGTGCCGTGAGCTTACGAAAGATTTTGAGCAAATAAGGCGTGGCACTGTGCAAGAAATTCACGATGGTGTTCTATCAGATCCTCCTCGAGGAGAGATTGTTTTGGTAGTCGCTGGTGCTAGTGATGAAGAAATACGTGAAGATTCTTCTGAGATTACTGTATCTGAGCTTGCGCAACTTGCTATCAGCTGTTCTGAAACTAATGGTATTCGTATTAAAGATGCAATTACTCGCGTAGTAAAAGAGCATCCACTTTCAGACGGTTCTTTTGCTAACCGTAAGCAAGTTTATGCAGAGTGCTTGTCTCAAAAAAGCGACGATTAGTCTTAAAATTACTTTCTTGCTTTACCTAACTGTTTGATTGCGCATAATCGTATGCAGCAAACAGTACTTCTAAGCTGTGGCGTACATCAGGACCGCCTTTTTGCGATATGTATTCCAGCATGTGAGCATCTGCAGAAGGGTTAGCGATTACCCATTTACGTAGAGAAGGTACATTTTCTGCTATATGCCAGAGTATTGTAGCCGGAGTATCTGGATTGCATGCTACTTGAGGAGTTAGCACTATAGGCGGCTTGGGTGGAATATTTAATTTTAAATTTTGTGTTTTCTGCATATTTTTACCCCCAGTACTTGCTTTTTAGTATTTATTTCATAGTCATCTTGCATTACCTTTTTTAACCAAATTTTTGCCATAGATGCTCCTGGAAAATATGGGTTTTCTTGAAAAATATGCAAGCAATCGTAGAAGCGTATGCCGTACTGTTCCATTAGAATATGAACTGTTTGCTGCCTAAATAATTCTTCTTGTGGACTTTCAGACGGCGTAAAAGCTATATCACACACTGTGCGTATTGGTGTTGTAATATGTAATTTCCCCACGGTATTGCACTCTTTTGCAGATATTTTTCTGTGAAACATGCGTATAGATCTGTCATGCGTTTTTCTGCGATAGTTGCTATAGGCAATAATGTCTATATTTTCGGGAAAATCTCCTCCAATCCATATCCAGGCAGCAGTAAAAAGACATATTGTGCCTTTGTTATGAAGTATTTTCATAATGATTTCGCTTCTTCCTATTACAGAATTAGCGTGTTGGAATGAGTAGCCACTTTGCGATGTGAGTTGATTTATAGCTCCATATTTAGAAAGTTTATTAACACACAATGGACCCGGTAAATGAGTTGTGTCCATTAAAGCAGGAATTATATCTGTATCCGTTTTGCTTATGTTCTCACGTACTCTGTTAAGCATTATTGAATCTATTTTTGCTTCTAACATAATTTCCCCCTCTATGTTTCGTCTTATTACATGTGGTTTTATTCCTTCTTAGTTATCACGTTTATTTTGCGTTCAATTAATTTCGGCTAAAAAATCTTAGTTGTAATAGATTAAAAATTTTTTCTCGAGTACGCTACTTTTATTTATAAAAATGTGGATATGTGCATAACTTAATTTTCTCTGCGCAAAATCGCATTTTATCTTCAAAAATATTAAATAATTATGTAAGAAAATAGTATTATCTTGTAGCACTGTCCGCGCTGAACAAGATAATATTGGGCTATGAGTCATATTTTGGTGAATGTTGCTTGGCCATACGCTAATGGTCCCCGTCATATTGGTCACGTTGCAGGCTTTGGGGTACCTTCGGACGTGTACGCGCGCTATGAGCGTATGAAGGGTAATGACGTGTTAATGGTGTCTGGAACAGACGAGCACGGCACGCCGATTTTGGTTGAGGCAGATAAAGAAGGAATTTCTGCTCAAGAACTTGCGAATCGTTACAATCGAGTAATTACAAAAGATTTATGCGATTTGGGATTGAGTTACGATTTATTCACGCGCACAACAACCGGAAACCATGAGCATGTTGTGCAGGAAATGTTCCGTCAATGCTTGAAGAACGGCTACATATATAAGGGCACTCAGAAGGTAGCAATTTCTCCTTCTACAGGACGTACTCTTCCAGATCGATATATTGAAGGTACATGTCCTCTTTGTGGCGCTGATGGTGCTCGCGGAGATCAGTGTGATGCTTGCGGAAACGAACTTGATCCGGACGAACTTATTAATCCTGTATCTAAAATTAACGGAGAAACTCCACGTTTTGAAGAAACGGAGCACTATTTCTTAGATTTGCCTGCTTTAGCTGATGCTAATTTGAGTTGGTTAAATTCTCGAGATGGTTGGCGTACTAACGTTATCAATTTCTCGATTGGTCTTTTCAAGGAAGTTAAGCCGCGTGCGATTACGCGAGATATTGATTGGGGTATTCCTGTTCCTGTAGAAGGTTGGGTAGATAACCCTAACAAGCGTTTGTACGTGTGGTTTGATGCTGTAATTGGTTACTTGTCTGCTTCTATCGAATGGGCGCGTAGACAAGGCAAGCCGGATGCTTGGAGAGACTGGTGGTGTGATCCAAAGTCTCCTGGCTATTACTTTATGGGTAAGGATAATATTACTTTCCACTCTCAGATTTGGCCTTCTGAAATGCTTGCTTACAATGGTGCAGGTTCTAAAGGTGGAGAAGTTGGAGTTTACGGTCCGCTTAATATGCCTGAGCAGGTTGTGGCTTCAGAGTTTATGACTATGGAAGGCAAAAAGTTTAGTTCTTCCCGCGGAATTGTGATTTACGTGAAAGATATTTTGTCGCGTTATCCTGTAGATGCGGTTCGTTACTACATTTCTGTAGCTGGTCCTGAAATGTCGGATGCAGATTTTACTTGGGCTGAGTTTGTGCGTCATAACAATGAGGAACTTGCTGCCAGCTGGGGTAATTTGGTAAACCGCGTGGCTAATCTTATACATAAGAATTTTGGCGCTATTCCTCCTCTTGATGAAGATTCAATGACTCTTATGGATCGTGCTCTTCTTGATCAAACTTCTGATTCCTTCGAAGTAGTTGGTGGTCTTATTGAACGTCATCGTCAGAAGAATGCTTTGACTGAAGCTATGCGAGTGGTAGCTGATATCAATAAGTATATTTCTGCCACTGAGCCTTGGAAGATTAAGGATGATGAAGCTCGACTTGGTACCGTTTTGCATGTTGCAGCTCAAGCTGTGTCGGATGCTAATCATCTTCTTGCACCATTCTTGCCTCATTCTGCGCAAAAAGTTTGGGAAGCTCTTGGTGGTACGGGTGTGTTCTCGCCGTTGCCTCATATTGAAGAAGTTGAGGATCTCGATAAGCCTGGGTTTAATTATCCGATTATTACTGGTGATTATCGTTTGGGCGAGACCGTGCATCCTTGGGAGAGTGAGGAGCTAGTTGTCGGCACTCCTGTTCCAAAGCCAGAGCCGATTTTTGCAAAAATTCCTAAGGAAGCAGTGCAGGAAGAGCTTGATCGTTTCGAAACTGCATTAGCTGAGCGTAGGCGTGTCGAAAAAGAAAGGTTCGAAAAAGCGCAAGAAACTTTGCAAAAATGTGACGAAGATAACTAAAAGCAGGAATTTCTTAGAAAAAATAAAAAAATTAAGAAAATTTTTGTGTTTTAGTATAGTTTTTCATAAAGTATGTTGTTATAATAAAAAATGCTGGTGGTTCGCTGCCAGTGAGGTTCGTTTTCGAACCCCATAACTGAAACCTTCTTCTCTCTTTCTCTCTGCCCCGGCGGGTTTTATCTCTTCCCGCCGGGCTTCTTTTTTATCAAATAGTTTTTATCAAATAGAACTAACTAAAGCTAGCTAGAACTAATTAAAAAGCGCAGATCGCTAATCGCAATCTACGCTTTTGTTAAATTCGTAATGTTAAAACTTCAGTTAATTTAATTACTTCAGTCGCTTTAGTTACTTCAGTTGCAACGCTTAGTAAGTGGTTCCCAAGGTTCTACCATTACAGGCTCTTGTTTCAGAATTTCGAGAGTTTCCTCATCGAGATACTTCTTGTTGATGATTATTTCAGTCACGTAGCGGTCAAACCATTCAGCAGAACCAACGTAGTAACCGTCTTCTCCAGCATCTTTACCCCAGCTGTTTTCAATCTTCCAACGATCTGGCTCGCCATCTTTATTGATGTTCACGCCAGTGAAGGTCATTGCGTGGTTGCTTGGACTGTCCATGTATTCTAGTCCCTGAGCCTTTGTGAAGTTGAATTTCACGTCGAAAAGTTCGTCAACGCGAACAACTGCAGGATCGAAGAAGCCCGCTTCTCGCAAAGAGAACTGAGTGCAATCGCAGGCAAACCAAATTGGATGACCTGCATTGAGCTGCGCTACAGCTGCTTTTCGGAATACATCGATTGGAACGTTTACGAATTCCATTCCTTTTGTTTCAGCAACGTTTGTGCTGTATTTGATTTGATACAGCTTATTAAATGGAGTGCGTTCCATAGGGGAGTTGCTTAAAGTGACGAAATCGTTTACGTCAACTGGTACGTACTTTTTGGCGAATTCTAGAGGTGTAATTCCGATTTCGCAAATCATAGGGCGATCGTCTTTACCAGTCTTTGGTTTTTCTTCTTTTTTATCTTTCTTATCTTCAGACTTTTCGCTATTTTCAGACTTTTCGTCTTTCTTTCCGTCTTTTTTATCTTCGTCTTCGTCGTCTTTTGTGCGCGCAATAAAATCAAAATGCTCTGGTGGTTCGCCTAGTGCAATAGCAGTCATGCGATATACGGTTTCCAAGTCGCGAACTTTCATTTCTCGCAACTCTTCCAAAGAAGTACCATTCTTGTGGGCTTCTCGCAGTTCCGCAGCGAACTCGCGCAACTTGCTGTTAATATACTGTACGAATGTGTCGGAGTCGGTAGCATTCTGCGAATCTGGATAAGCTGACTTTGGTACAAGTCCGTACTTGTTTACAAGGTTGACAAACATCTGCCACCAACCGCCGTCGTCGATTGGTCCTTCGTTGATAATTTGGAAGAGTCTGCTATCAATTGGCTCATCTAATGTGTCTAAAACGTTTTCAAGGTATGCATTTGCTTTTTCAATCTTGTCCCAGAAGAACAAATAGCTTTCTGAAAACTCAAAGTCGTCTAAATTCCACTTGTGCATTAACTCGTAACGTAATGTGTTAAGTGAAGCAAACATCCAGCAGCGGCCTGAATGAAGCTGGTTAGTGATGCTTCCTTGCTTAAGCTCTACAGAGAATTCGCGTTGAAGTTTACGCTGTGCTTGGTAGCTAGTGGCTGCTTTTAGCACTCCGTTTGCTACAGATGCATTCGCGGCTAGAAGATTAGCGCGCTGTTCGTTGAAGTGCTTTGAGTAGGAATTTACGTGTTCAAGTGTTACTGCTTTGACGTTTTCAGCCATAAGTTTTCCTTAACTCCTTTTGTTTGTACGGATCATTGGCAGTGCCAGCGACGTATTATCAATGTATGAATAAGAGTTATTGTAGCCCGAATAATGCCTTATGCGCGTTTTGTTTTTGTCTCATTTACGGCATTTATAAAAATAGGCGTAACTAATTTTGGGAAAAATGTAAAATTGTGGTAAATATTCTATTATATTTAATAAATTTTGAATTTTTTACGGTTTTAATATTTTGCGTTTTCATGTATAGCAATAGCAATTTTGTTTCGATTAGCGCCTAAAAACTACTATGTTCGTACTAATAAAAATATTGTTAAAACTTTGATATTCCGCCATTTCTTTACGCTTACTTGTTACTGAATTATATTTTGAATAATGATTTTTAAAAGAGATATACGCGCAAAATCGCTAAGTAAAATATTTTCTGTTTTTGCATTTTGTACATAGCTTGTCTAAGAATGTACTAATCATGTCCCTTATGTAAGGGGTCAGTTTTGCGCGTCTTTTTGCGTGTGTTGCTGTATAAATAAGTCGGCATGAGCGAATTTTCCGCAATTCGCGACTTGCTAGTGAACGAAATTAGGCGGAGAAAAGAGTCACAATGATTCGATACATCGTTAAACGGTGCCTGAACTATGTTGTGATGTTGTTTGTTGCAACATCTATGACGTATTTCTTAGCGAGTGCTTTTATGTGTCCGCGTTCTAATTACATGTCTAGGCATCCGCATCCTCCTATTAATTCCATTAATCGTTCTCTTGATTTGGCGAATATTAACGATCAAACTCCTATTTTTGTGCGCTATTTCCGCTGGTTGAAAGGTATTCTTACTCGCTGGGATTGGGGATTAAGCCCAGATCAAGCTCCTGTTACCGGTGCTATTTCTTATCGTATTAGCGCATCAGTGCAGCTGGTTACTGGAGCTACAATACTTGGCATAATTTTCGGTGTAAGCATTGGTGTTTATACTGCTATTCGTCAGTACAAGTGGCAAGATCGTGTTCTTAATTCTATTGCAACATTCTTGCTAGTTGTTCCTGCTGCAGTGCTTGGCTTGCTTGTTGTTATTGCGGCTATTAACTTAAATGATCTTTCAGATTTTCGCATTTTCTATGTGACTGGATTGCATTCGTATCAAGGTTCTGATCCATTCATGTATATTGCTGATTTCTTGCAGCATCTAATTTTGCCGACTATTGTTATGACAATTCCTGGCATGGTTGGTTATCACTTAACCCAACGTACTTATTTACTCGATACTATGAATGCTGATTATGTGCGTACTGCTCGTGCTAAAGGATTGCCACTTAATAAGGCTATTCGTCGTCATGCTTTGCGTACTTCTTTAATTCCTACTGCTGTTGATGTTGCATTCTCGATTGCAGGTGTGTTCACTGGCGCTGTTATTACCGAATCTGTGTTTGCAATTAATGGTCTTGGAAGCTATTTCGTACAAACTATTTCTAATAACGATATTAATGGTGCTGTTGCTATTGCTGCATTTGGTGCTGTGTGTACTTTAGTTGGTGCCTTGCTTGCAGATATATTCTCTGCTTGGCTTGATCCTCGTATCCGTTTGAGCTGATTGCAGTACAGTAGGTGAATTGTTATGAAAAAATTTGGTAAATCTAACAAGCCAGAAGAGCTTGAAGCTAATAAAGATTTGAATATTACTGATGGCTCTGTTGCTGCGGTTGATAATGACGTTAAAGCGTCTAGTGAAAATAAAGCAACTGCTGCAAGTCCTTGGAAGAATTTTAAGCGTACTGGCAAGATGACGCTGTATACGCGCCGTTTCTTTAGGCGCCCGTCTGCAGTAGTCGGCTTGATTATGCTGATTATTTTGATTATTTTCGCTATTTTTGGTTCTGCGTTCTCTAAGTGGAGTTACGACGATCCTGATTTTGATGCTCTTGATCAGCCGCCTTCTTCGGAACATTGGCTTGGTACAACTACTGGTGGATCGGATATGTACGCTATGGTTGTGCGAGGCTTGGGTCGCTCATTATCAATTGGTATTGTAAGCTCAATTACTATTACGATTATTGCTGCTCTTGTTGGTACGGCAATTTCATACTTTGAAGGTTGGTTCGAACAAGTTGGCATGTGGATTTTGGATATGCTTCTTATTGTTCCTTCCTTCTTGCTTATTGCTTTGTTTACTGGAGCTGCTAGCGACGGCAATGATTGGCTATGGCTTACTTTCGGTTTAACTGCTTTTGGTTGGATCGGTTACGCTCGTACTCTTCGAACTCTGACTTTGAGTTTGAGAGAGCGCGAGTATATTAGTGCAGCTAAGTTCGAAGGTGTTTCTTCCTTCCGCATTATTGTTCGTCATTTGGTGCCAAACTTGGGATCTGTTTTGATTATTAATACAGTTCTTGGTGTTATTGGTGCTATTAACGGTGAAACAGCATTAAGCTTCTTGGGTCTTGGTATTAAAGCTCCTGATACCTCATTGGGCACATTGCTTAAAATTGGTCAGGCTAGCGTGCAGACTTCTCCTTGGATTATTTTGGCTCCTTCTGTTGTGCTAGTTTTGCTCACTTTTTCTGTTCAGCTTATTGGCGACGGTCTTCGTGATGCTATCGATCCTTACTCCAAGTCTGTTGGTAAGGCCGAGTAAAGCATATTTGGGGGTGTGTTTATGACTGCAGATATGTTGAATGAAGATATGAAGGAAAAAGATAAGATGGAAGATAAGAACACTGAGTCTCAACTTACTTCTGAAGATGCTGATTCTGTTGATCTTAAAGCAGCTGACGGTTCAGATGATTCTGTATCTGAAGAAAATGCTTGGAGCGAAGATCAGCCTTTGCTTTCTGTGCGTGATTTGCAGGTTAGCTTCGCTTCTGAAGCTGGTACTGTACATGCCGTTCAAGGTATGAATTTTGATTTGTACCGTGGTAAAACGATTGGTATTGTTGGTGAATCTGGTTCCGGTAAGTCTGTTACCTCTTTGGCAGTTATGGGTCTTCTCGATAAGAACTCATCAGTTAAAGGTTCTGTGACTTACAAGGGCGAAGAACTTTTAACAAAGACTGATCTTGAGATGAGTAAGATCCGTGGCAAGAATATTGCTATGGTCTTCCAGGATCCTCTTTCCGCGCTTACTCCAGTTTTCTCTATTGGAGATCAGCTTAAGGAAGCTCTTGTAATTCACAATCCTCATATGACTGCGGAGCAGATTCGCGAACGTTCTATTGAGCTTCTAAATTTGGTCGGTATTACTAGACCAGAGGAACGTTTGAAAGCTTTCCCTCATGAGTTTTCTGGTGGTATGCGTCAGCGCGTTATGATTGCTATGGCTATTGCTAACAATCCAGATATTATTATTGCTGATGAGCCTACTACTGCTTTGGATGTGACTATTCAGGCTCAGGTTTTGGATGTTTTGAAGAAAGCACAGCGTGAAACTGGTGCTGCAATGATCTTCATTACTCACGATTTAGGTGTTATCGCCGGTGTTGCTGATGAAGTTATTGTTATGTATGCAGGACATTTGGTTGAGCATAATAGCGTAGAAGAGATTTTTGCTCACCCAACTCAGCCTTATACCATTGGTTTGCTTGGTGCTGTTCCTCGCGTTGATCAGAAGCGCACTCGTCGCTTGACACCAATTTCTAAACCAACTATGGATATGCTTGTTGAAAGCGAAAAGTCCGGTGACGATAGCTCCATGATTGGTCTTGAGGCTGAAAGTGAAACTGTTCGTAGCTTGATGCGTGAAGAAACTGAAACGCCGATTAAGCCTATTTTTGATGGTATTCCTCGTGAGCAGAGAGATATCGTGCTGGATGTAAAGCATTTAGTTAAAACTTTCCCTGTAACTGGCGGCGGTTTCTTACGTCGTAAAGTTGGTGAAGTTCGCGCAGTTAATGACGTAAGTCTTGAAGTTCGCGAAGGCGAGACTGTGGCTTTGGTGGGTGAGTCTGGTTCTGGAAAGTCCACCACGTTAATGGAGATTATGAGCTTAAAGAAGCCTGAGTCTGGTTCTATTCGCGTTTTTGGCACTGATCTGAACGATAAGCTCACTCGCGATGAAAAGCGAGTTCTTCGCTCTAAGATTCAGTACGTGTTCCAGGATCCTATGAGCTCACTTGATCCTCGTATGCTTGTTTACGATATTTTGGCTGAGCCTTTACATGTGCAGCATAAGTCAAGGGATGAGATTCGTGATCGTATTGCGGAGCTTATGCAGTTGGTTGAGTTGAATCCAGATCAGGTTGATAGATTCCCAACTCAGTTCTCTGGTGGTCAACGTCAGCGTATCGCTATTGCTCGCGCTTTGGCTGTGAACCCTAAGTTGCTTCTTCTCGATGAACCTGTATCTGCATTGGATGTTTCTATTCAGGCAGGTATTATCAACTTGCTTGAGGATTTGCAAGATAAGCTTGGTGTTGCTTATTTGTTCGTGGCTCATAATATGGCTGTAGTTCGTCACATTTCTAGCCGTATTGCAGTTATGTATCACGGGCGAATTGTGGAATCTGGTGAGACTGATGCTGTGTTTGATAATCCTCAGCATCCGTACACAAAGGCTCTGATTAGTGCTGTGCCAATTCCAGATCCTACTGTTGAGAAGCATCGTCAGCGTATTATTCTTTCTGAAGAAGATAATTTTGATGATGTTCCAAGTATTCTGAACTAGCATTTGTTTGTTTATCTAAACATTTGTTTATAAGAATTTAGGTTTAGAAAAATCGCGTGTGTCATGTCGACATGCGCGATTTTTTTCGTTCAATCTTGAAAAAATCAAAAAAAGTAAAATATTTTGTTTTTTATATGATTTTAACTAAAAAATTTTCTGTATGTTGATTTTTTAATAATGAATTGTAGCTTTTTAGCGTAAATACCGAATAACAAAAGTTGATATACACATTTTTTTAAAAAACTCGTAACACAAAATGTCAGAAGATTGGCTATACTCTACACACATACCGGAAGAATGGACATCATCCGGGGAATGAGAGGAATCATGAAAAATACAAATGCAGGTAAACTCACTGTATTTGCTGCAGCTGCTCTTTCAGTAGCAATGCTACTTGGAGCATGCGGTGGCTCTGGCAAGTCTGGAAAGGCTACAATCACTGAGTCTCCAGCTGGTGTTGACACATCCTACACTGGTGCACTCCCGATGCCAGATATAAACAAGCGTTACGATAATCCACAGCCACGTGAAAACGTTAAGGATGGCGGCACTTACACAGTAGCTATGCCAACTATCGGTCCAAACTGGAATTACGCTTCTAATGACGGTAACTCTAGTTACATGGCTACTTTGTGGAGCTTCTACCAGCCAAATCTTATGGCTTACGACACTGTAAAGGGTGAAAAGATTAAGTACAATCCTGACTACATCACTTCTGTGAAGAAAGTCAGCGATAATCCACTCGTAGTTCAGTACAACTTGAATCCAAAAGCAAAGTGGAATGATGGCACTGACATCGACTGGACTGCTTTCAAGGCAACCTGGCAAACTATGAACGGTGCAGATCCTGATTACTCAGTGGCTTCCACTGAAGGCTATGACTGCATTAAGAGCGTTGAGAAGGGCTCTAATCCAAAGCAGGTTGTTGTAACCTACGATAAGCCATGCGCCACTTGGGAATTGCTCTTTGCTCCACTCGTTAACCCGAAGTCAGTGGATGTTAAGACCTTCAACCAAGGCTGGGTTGACAATCCTCACAACGAATGGGCTGCAGGTCCATTCAAGATTCAGTCTGCTACCGAAGATCAGGTTGTTTTCGTGCGTAACCCTAAGTGGTGGGGCAAGAAGGCAAAGCTTGACAAGGTTGTTGTGAAGCGTATGGAAGATACTGCTTCTATGAACGCTTTCAAGAATGGCGAAATTGACGCTGTAACAGATGCCATCAGCTCTAAGGAACAGATCACTACCGCTCGTAGTGTTAAGGATGCTCAGCTTCGTTACGGCTACAGCACCAAGATTCGCGTGTTGAACTTCAACGGTACGGCTGGTGCTCTTAAGGATAAGGCTGTTCGTAAGGCTGTTGTTCAGGCATTCGATCCAGCTACATACAACAAGATTCAGTTCCAGGGTATGAACTGGAAGAGTGAGCAGCCAGGTTCTGAGCTTCTCTCCATGTTCCAGGAAGGCTACAAGAATAATCTTCCAGCAGAAGCCAAGTACAACGTTGCTAACGCAAAGAAGACTCTTGAAGCTGCTGGCTATAAGATGGGCAGCGATGGCTACTATGCTAAGGATGGTAAGACACTTGAGGTTTCCTTCACCTTCTTCGGTGACGATTCTCTCCAGGCTGCTCTTGCTAATGCATTCCAGGCCATGATGAAGAAGGCCGGCATCAAGTGCAAGACCGTAAACCAGCCTGCTGCTAAGTTCCAGAAGGTTGTTGCAGCTCACAATTACGAAGTTCTTCCATTGGCATGGCAGTCCACATCACCATTGAGCTTCTTGTCTGCAGCAAGCCAGGTTTACAAGTCTGATAGTGATTCCAACCTCGGTCTCGTTGGCAATAAGAAGATTGATGAAGTCCTCGCCAAGGTTGGTAAGACCTACGATTACAAGGAACAGACTGATTATGCTAACAAGGCTGAATCTATGGCCTTCGCAGAGTATGGCACAATCCCAGTTTCTGCTCCTCCAATCTACCATATTTACAAGAAGGGCTTTGCTAACGCAGGTCCTGCAGGATATGCAAGCGTCTACCCAGAAGATATGGGTTGGCAGAAGTGAGTAAAATCTTAAGATTGCATAATATTATGTGAACTTAAAGTTTTACTAAAACTATCTTGTATACGTGTGGCGTGTAATCTTACGATTGCGCGCCACACATTTTTGTCTAAGGTATAAAATTATTTAGTCTTTTCGCAAAAGCAAGGTCGTAAAAGTAAAGTCGCGAGAGAACAAGGAGAAAACAGCGCATGTACGTAAACCCAACCAAACGCAAAGAAGCAAGTAACGTGCGCTGGATACTTCAATATTGCAAACCAGATATGTGGAAAGTTGGGGTATCTCTTATACTTTTTGTCATAAACGACACTATCGCAATGATTATGCCACTGCTATCCGGTTACATAGTCGATCAAATTATTGTAGGACGTCACCACAATTTACTAACTCGCATATGCATACTGATGATAGTGCTAACAATATTTAGAGTCGGAACTCGCTATGCGTACCAAATGCTTATGGAAAAGTTTGGTCAAAATGCAGTGTATAGACTCGTAAGTGACGAGTATGAAAAATTACATTCACTAGACTTTACATATTTTAATCACACGCGCACAGGCGACATTATGAGTCGCATGACTTCCGACACTGATGCAATTCGTCACGTTTTAAGCTGGGTATCATATCAAGCATTAGATTGTGTTGTTATGTTTATATGCGCTTTAAGCATTATGACAACAATCGAGTGGAGACTAGCATTAGCTTTAGCTGCCACAACTCCAATACTATTTTTGCTTACACGAGCTCTTAGTAAAAAAGCTAGACCAAAATTCTTAGCAATTCGCGAATCATTCGCACGAATGAATTCCATGGTAGAAGAAAATATCGAAGGTAATCGCGTAGTAAAAGCTTTCGTGCGAGAATCTTTCGAAACGGAAAAATTCGATGAACGTAACGAAGATTATTTCCAAAGAAATATTACCCTGGCAAAAAACACTCAAAAATACATGCCTTGGATTGACGGCATGGGATTTATTCTAGAGCTTATAACAGTAGGCTTTGGCGGTTGGTTAGTATTAAACGGAAGTATGACTCTAGGCGCATTCGTAACATTTAATAGCTTCCTGTGGATGCTTAATATGCCTGTAAGAATGACAGGATGGCTTATTAACGATTGGCAGCGATTCAATGCAGGATGCGTAAATATTCGCAAGTTGCTAACCGAAAAATCGCATATTGTTGATTCCAAATCTGCAAAAAAGCAAAGTGATATGCTTGGAGAAATTCGTTTTGAGCATGTTGACTTCGCTTTTCCAGATGATCAAGATGCACCTATTTTGCGCGATATTAATTTAGATGTTCCGGCAGGTAGCAAACTCGGTATTTTAGGCGAAACTGGTTCTGGAAAGTCAACACTTGTAAGCCTTATTTCACGTTTTTATGATCCAACTAAAGGCAGAGTATTAATAGATGGAAAAGATATTAAGGATTGGCCGTTAGAAGTATTAAGAAGTAAAGTAAGTGTTGTTGCTCAGGAAACATTCCTGTTTTCCGATACTATTGCAGGAAATATTAGCTTCGGATTGACTTCTGCTAATGAAAATAATGAGTCATTCAGCAAAGATATTCGACGAGTTGCACGTATAGCTGCAGCAGATGAATTTATTATGAGCATGCCAGAAGGCTACGAAACAGTAGTAGGTGAGCGCGGAGTAGGACTTTCTGGTGGGCAAAAACAAAGATTGAGTTTGGCTCGCGCGCTAGCAAATAATCCTGCAATTTTGATTATGGACGACACTACTTCTGCAGTAGATATGGAAACAGAAGCACATATACAAAAAGAGTTGAAAAAACTTGACGGTACGCGCACAGTGATCACAATCGCGCATCGTATTTCATCAGTTAAAGATGCAGACATAATTGTTGTGCTAGATCACGGAAAAATAGTTGAACGCGGAACTCATGAGCAGCTTGTTGCAGCGCACGGACGATACTGGGAAATTTACAGTAAGCAATTAGGCGTGCAAATCGGCAATGCTTCAGGATTTGAAACAAAAGGGGAGTAACAGTGTCGAAACGCAACACATTCCGAGAAGACGAAAGTCAAGAAGAACGCGTTAATGTGCGAGAACTGCTGCAAGTTCGAAAATATATGAAACCTTACTTATGGCAGTTGTTGCGCGTAATACTTGTAGTTATTAGCGGAAGCATAATTATGACAGCAATGCCTATGATCACCAAAACACTCATAGACGTTGTTCTTCCGAGCAAAAATGTCACATACTTGTACGAAATTATCGCCGTATTTGCCGTGTTAATCATACTGTATGAGTTAGGTTTAGCATACAGAACATTAGCAATCACGCGTATTGGTCAGCTTATGATTAAAGACATGCGTCGAGATATTTTCACGCATGTGCAATCATTATCTTTTGACTATTTTGATTCTCGTCCGCATGGGAAAATCTTAATTCGTATAGTGAACTACATAAATACGTTATCTGACACGCTCTCGTCAGGTTTAATTAACGTATTTTCGGATTTATTTGTACTTATTATCACCATGATCGCCATGTTCGTTATAGACTGGCGGATGGCGTTGTGGAGTCTTGTACTATTCCCACTATTTCTTATATGGACGCGTACGCTACAAATATTGCAGCGCAAAGCTTCACGTAAACTATCAAATAAGCAGAGTAATCTAAACGCATACTTACACGAGTCGATTGCGGGAGTAAAAACTACACAAACTTTCGCAAGAGAAGCTGAACAATACGCTACTTTCCAAGAACAACAGTCAGATGTTCGTAGCGCGTGGATGCGTAATGTAAGCGTGCAAATGCTTTTATGGCCAGGAGCATTCATTATTGAAAGTGCTGCAATTTCTTTACTGTACTATGTAGGAATTTCAAACATAGGAAATATGAATGTAAGCACTGGAACTCTTATAGCTTTCGTATGGTATTCAAGCACATTCTGGGAGCCAGTAGTAAATATTGGTAATTTTTATACTCAGCTAGTTACTTGTTCAGTGTATCTTGAGCGCATTTTTGAAACGCTTAAAATCAAGCCAAATATTATCGACAAAGATGATGCTATAGAATTGCCGAAAATTAAAGGCAAAGTGGACATAAATGATGTTGTATTCAGATATGAAGATGATGGAAAACCAATTTTGAATTTGGTTGATTTGCATGTTAAACCTGGTACTACTGTGGCTCTAGTAGGGCCTACAGGTGCAGGAAAAACAACTCTCGTAAGTCTTCTTTCCAGATTCTATGACGTATCGGAAGGTTCAATTACCATAGACGGTCACGACGTGCGTTCAGTAACATTAGCCTCTTTGCGTAAACAAATGGGCGTTATGCTGCAAGACAGTTTTATTTTCAGCGGAACAATTCGTGAAAATATTCGATACGGTAAACTCGACGCAACTGACGAAGAAATCGAAGCCGCGGCTCGAGTAGTTCATGCGCACGAGTTTATTGAAGAATTGCCTAAAGGTTACGATACGCAAATCGAGGAAAGAGGAGCAACTCTTTCTGCAGGACAAAGGCAACTTATATCTTTTGCAAGAGTTTTACTAGCGAACCCACGCATTTTGATTCTCGACGAAGCAACAAGCAATATCGATACTCGCACAGAAGAAGCATTACAGGCTGGCTTAGCTCAGCTGCTAAAAAATCGCACTTCTTTCGTAATCGCGCACAGACTTTCAACAATTGAAAACGCTGATTTGATTTGCGTAATAGACCATGGGCAAATTATGGAACGTGGCACACACAATGAACTTATGGCCGCAAAAGGATCGTATTATCGTCTTGTTCAATCGCAGTATGCTGCAATTCGCCAAGCGGTTGCGTGAGCGTGAAGTAAGCGTTTGCGCGAGTGTGAAGTAAGTGTTTGCGCGAGTGTGAAGCTGCGTGAGTAAACTAAACAGTATGAGTAAACATCATCGCGAGCATAATTGGGCACCCGCATTAGCGTCACTTGCGGAAGGCGAAAGCGTAACTGAAGAGCCGAGATCATCAGTATGGGAAAATCTTATTAAAGAAGGAATAAGAATAGCTGACGATCACACTCACATGCTTAGCGTAGTAGATTTCGCGCATAATCTAAACAAAGAGCTAGAAGAAAAGGGGCGTGATTTAATAGTTGAGCCGACTGCAGAAGATCTAATTGCGCAAGCAAACTCAGCTGGAGTTTCGAATATGCTAGAAGTAGGTTGCGAATATCCAGATTGGGAGCCAACAATTTCTTTTGCAAAGAATCACGAAGATTCTGTGCGTGCAGCATTAGCAGTGCATCCTAATGAAGCTGTTTTACACGGGCATCGTGGAGCAACAGGGCCGGATGGTTTACCTCTTGCTTACAAGCCTTATCACGATATTCCATTCGATGAAGCGATGCAACATCTACACTCTTTAGTAGTAGAAAATTCAAAAGAAGTGGTTGCAATTGGCGAAACAGGATTAGATTATTTTCGTACGGGAGAGGCAGCTCGTAACGCGCAGCGAGAAGCTTTTCGAGATCATATTGCTCTAGCAAAAGAGTTAAATCTACCTTTGCAAATTCACGATCGTGATGCTCACGAAGACGTTGTAAAAATATTATTACAGGATGGAGCTCCTTCTAGAACAGTATTTCATAGTTACGCTGGAGGAGTGGATCTAGCCGAAGTTATAAAAGAAAACGGCTGGTACGCAAGTTTTTCAGGAACATTAAGCTACAAAGGAAACGAAGATTTACGAGAATCTGCAAGAATTATTGGATTAAGTCACATAACAGTAGAAACTGACGCTCCATATCTTACGCCTATGCCGTATCGAGGGCGTCCTAATGCGCCTTATATGGTGCCGTATACATTGTGCGCACTAGCAGATACGCTTAATCTTCCACTACTAACAGTTGCTAAAGAGACGCGTTTGAATACTCGAAAGATATACGGTTTTTGATTTCGTAGCGTTGCCACTTTGCGAGATATAGCCTGAGTTGTATACAATAATCCAAGACGGAATAAAACTGTGAAGGTGTGGGCAAGGTTTTCTCGTGCGTATTGTGTGAGAAACTTGGCTTATGGAGGAACAATCTAGCATGACGAAGTCACGCGTTTCCGAACCATCGAATGATGGTCTGAAGGATCCTCGCAACGGCGCGAAAGATTCCGAGAAAAGTCCGAAGACTCCAAAGAGTCAAAAAGATGCTATCTTACGAGCAGCTTCATTTACGAAAGCTCCGAAAGTTTCGCATAAAACTACTACTCGAGAAGAACGAGAAGTTTTAGCGCAGCAGCAGGCTAAAGAAGTAAAAGAAGCAGAAAAACTCGTAGCTAGTGCAATTAGTGGACCGTTCGGACGTTGGTGGGCTAAAATACAAACCAGCTCCGACCGTTTTACTCTCGGCATGGCAATTGTTGCTCTTGGCGTTGTGTATGGAGACATAGGTACGTCCCCTCTTTATACGGCTCAAACATTTTTAGCTGGACAAGGTGGATTGCAGAACATTAATCGCGAAGCAATATTTGGCATGCTTTCGCTACTGTTCTGGTCTATTACGCTTATTACCACCGTGAAGTATGTGTTTGTTGCTATGCGAACCGACAATAATGGTGAAGGTGGTATTTTTGCTCTCTACTCGCTTATTCGTAGGCGAGCAGCATGGTTAGTGATACCTGCAATGATTGGTGGAGCCGCTTTTCTAGCAGATTCTGTTCTTACGCCTGCAGTATCTATTTCTTCTGCAGTCGAAGGTTTGCGCACTATTGAAGCATTTAGGCCTGTTTTCTTAGAAAATGAGAACTTATCATTGATGATTACGATAGTGATCATTGTGCTACTTTTCTCAGTTCAGCAGCGCGGTACAGAACGCATTGGTAAAGTGTTCGGAATCGTAGTTATGGTTTGGTTTGCATTCCTCGCTCTTACCGGCATAGTGAATATTGGAAGCGACTGGACTATTTTTGAAGCTCTTAACCCTGTTTACGGCATAAAATTCTTGTTCAGTCCGAATAATGTTCAAGGCCTTGCGTTGATGGGTATTATCTTCCTTTCAACCACTGGTGCTGAAGCTTTATATTCTGATATGGGTCATGTCGGTAGAGGAAATGTTTACGTAACGTGGCCGTTTATTAAAATTGCGCTTCTACTTAACTACTTTGGTCAAGGCTCTTGGATGCTTCAGCATAAGGGAGATAAAGACCTGTGGAATGTTGATGCTTTAAATCCGTTCTTCCAAATGCTAAGCCCTGATGTGCGTTATATTGCTGTTGTTCTTTCAGTAACTGCAGGTATTATAGCCTCTCAAGCTCTTATTACCGGCGCGTACACAATGGTTTCTGAAGCTACAAGCTTGAATTGGATGCCTCATTTGCAGGTAAGATATCCAGCTCGTACAAGAGGACAGCTCTATATTCCTGTAGTTAATTTTGTATTGTGCCTAGCGACTTTAACAGTGCTCGCAGTATTCAAAGATTCAGAGCATATTTCTGGAGCCTACGGTTTGGCGCTTACCTTAACTATGTTAGCTACAACTACACTTCTTGCAGTGCATATGTGGTATCAGCGTAAGCGTTTTGGTGCGTTTATTTTTGCAGCTGTATTCTTGCTTATCGAGGTTACGTTCTTCATAGCTTCTATGGCGAAGTTTATGCACGGCGGCTGGTTTACTATGCTTCTCGGTGCTTCCATTTTGATTATTATGATTACGTGGAATGATGGCACTAAAATTGAGCGTTCTCAGCGTTTGCACATGAAGCCTAAAGATTTTCTGCCTGTGCTTGATAAGCTGCATGGAGATTTTCGTATCCCGTATTTTGCAGATAATATCGTGTATTTGACGTCTGATAGAGAAATGAAGCGTCTCGATACTGGTATTTTCTTCTCAATTTTCGCGGATCACCCTAAGCGTGCTAGAGCTTGGTGGGCTGTGTCAGTTGAAACTGATGATTCTCCGTTTACTCGTGAATATTGCGTAGAAAATTTCGGAACTGACTATCTATTTAGAGTGCGTATAAAACTTGGTTTTAAAGTTTCGCCTTCTATACCAGCGTATTTGCATCAGATTATGCACGATTTATCGCATACAGGTGAACTTCCGCAACAGAAATCTGTTTATCCGAAGGTAGATGCGGATCCTGATATTGGTCCAATTCGTTACGTTCTTCTTCACAAAGCTTTGATGCCTGAATCTAATATTTCTGCACGCGCGGCTTTGTCTCTAAAAATGAAGTATGCCATTCGTCATATTGCAGGAACGCCTGTTAAGTGGTTTGGACTTGCGCCTTATAATCCGATTGTTGAAGTGCAGCCTTTATTTGTCTCTACTCGCAGGCCTCCGCGTCTTAAGCGTGAAGAGTATGAATCGAGGGCAGTGCGTTCTAAGCAAGCTGCTGCTGTTGGAGAGGTTTCTGCTTCTGCTACTTCTTCTACTGAAGTAATTCGAACATTACGCGATGTTGAGAAAACTCAGAATTTAGATGCCTTGCATATGAATTCTGATTCTGTTAAAACGCAAAATATGCAGTCTGTTGGCAACAAAGTAAGCAAAGTAAGCGATAATTCGGATGCAGAGCAAACTGCTGTTATGAATGTGAATGATATTGCTTCAGCTAATGTGATTATTGCAGACGATAAGATTTCGAACACTGGTAATATTTCACCAATAGTTGAGACTAGGATTGTTGCTCCTTTGCCTGCGAATATTAATGGAGATTCGCGTCTTGCTGCTATGGTTCGCATGACAGAAGAAGCTGAGTCGGATGATACTGCGAATTCTTTAGACGAGTCTTCCTCTATTGAAGCTATTCCAGCTGAGTCTGTTGTTTCAGCTGAGTCTACTCCAGCTGAGTCTACTCCAGCTGAGTCTGCTGAAACTGAGTCTGTATCAGATAAGTCTGTATCAGATAAGTCTGTATCAGATAAGTCTTCTGATAAAAAATCAGCTAGTAAGAAAAATTCCGCAAAATCTCGTAAGTGAGTGCCATTATGGTTTACGCTGCAAACGATGAGTTTTCTGCATCGTGCGAAAATCGAGTCAACGATGTTCGTATTGTAAATCTGCCTGATTTTTCAGAAGTTGAGCATTTGCATTGCGAGATTTCGCCTTCTTCTGCAGCGTACAATCTTATTCACTCTCATTGTGTTGTTATTGCGACTATTTCATGGCAGCTTGCTCATCATCAAAACGTTTTGCTTGCTGCGAAAACTGACGTTCCTATGAGTGATGTATTGCGTAAAAGAGCTTCACTCGCAAAAGATGGAATGATTAATTTGATAGGAGATAATCCTCTGCCTGAAGTAGTTGGCGGTTATGCTCCTACGCGTTATGTTGATGAGTATGCTGCATGCATTGGTGGCTTATTGCATGATATAGGAACGTATAAGGTTCTTGCGAAGAATGGTAGTTCTGACGACGACGAGTTACGTTTTGACGGTCCTCGCTACATTTTGCATGGCATTAGGGGCTATAACTATTTACTTAAACATGGCGTTAGTGAAGAAGCTGCGCAATTTGCGCGCAATCATACTGGTGTTGGTTTAACTAAAGAACAAGTGATTGCTCAAAAGCTTCCTTTGCCTTATGCTGATTACCTGCCGCTCACTGTTGAGCAGGAAATTGTTATGGTTGCAGATAAGTACAATAGTAAATCGATTCCGCCTAGATTTTTGACAGTAGACTCTTACAGGCGTAAAGCGGCTCGTTTTGGTGAGAGTAACGCTAGAAAGTGGATGCAGCTCGTTGAAAAATATGGGGAGCCTAATATAGCTGTTTTAGCTGATAGGTTTAATATGCGAGTTTCTTAAGTTTTTTCTTTGTTTTTTCTTTACTTTATTAGAAGACTGCGTTTGTGCTTTTAATTTTTGACGGGATATTTGTTTTTTGTTTCCGTTTTTGGTTTGTTTTTGTGTTTTTGGTTTGTGACACGCCCGGTTTTTTGGTTTGTGGCGTGTTTTTTGTTTATTTTTTGTTGGTTTTGGGTTGGGTTTTTGGTTTGGTGTTGGTTTTTGTCTTGTTTTTTCGTGTTTTCGACACGCCGGTGTTTTGGCTTGTTTTCAATGGTTTTGTGGTGTTTGCTGGAGGGGGATTTGCTTTTGGGTGTTGTTTGGTGTAAGTTTATCTCTTGCTGCTCAGCGCGGCTGGTTCTCCTTCTGGGGTTGATGAGCCGGCTGGTGTGGTGGTGGTTTGAGAACTCAAGAGCGTGTTTGTACTACTTATATAGTTAATGATTGCCAGTTCATTGTCAGCCTCACAAGTTGTGGGGTGCCTGAGAGATGGTTAAATGGTGGTGAGGTTTTGTTGGGATGTCCTTTCCTTATAAGGATGTCTCGTCTTTTTCTTATTTTTTGGAGCCTTTTGTTGGCTCTTCATTGAATTTTTTCGTGGAGGGTTCGATTCTGGCTCAGGATGAACGCTGGCGGCGTGCTTAACACATGCAAGTCGAACGGGATCTGACCAGCTTGCTGGTTGGTGAGAGTGGCGAACGGGTGAGTAATGCGTGACCAACCTGCCCCATGCTCCAGAATAGCTCCTGGAAACGGGTGGTAATGCTGGATGCTCCAACTTGACGCATGTCTTGTTGGGAAAGTGTTTAGTGGCATGGGATGGGGTCGCGTCCTATCAGCTTGTAGGCGGGGTAATGGCCCACCTAGGCTTCGACGGGTAGCCGGCCTGAGAGGGCGGACGGCCACATTGGGACTGAGATACGGCCCAGACTCCTACGGGAGGCAGCAGTGGGGAATATTGCGCAATGGGGGAAACCCTGACGCAGCGACGCCGCGTGCGGGATGAAGGCCTTCGGGTTGTAAACCGCTTTTGATTGGGAGCAAGCTTTCGGGTGAGTGTACCTTTCGAATAAGCGCCGGCTAACTACGTGCCAGCAGCCGCGGTAATACGTAGGGCGCAAGCGTTATCCGGAATTATTGGGCGTAAAGAGCTTGTAGGCGGTTCGTCGCGTCTGGTGTGAAAGCCCATCGCTTAACGGTGGGTTTGCGCCGGGTACGGGCGGGCTAGAGTGCAGTAGGGGAGACTGGAATTCCCGGTGTAACGGTGGAATGTGTAGATATCGGGAAGAACACCAATGGCGAAGGCAGGTCTCTGGGCTGTTACTGACGCTGAGAAGCGAAAGCGTGGGGAGCGAACAGGATTAGATACCCTGGTAGTCCACGCCGTAAACGGTGGACGCTGGATGTGGGGCCCATTCCACGGGTTCCGTGTCGGAGCTAACGCGTTAAGCGTCCCGCCTGGGGAGTACGGCCGCAAGGCTAAAACTCAAAGAAATTGACGGGGGCCCGCACAAGCGGCGGAGCATGCGGATTAATTCGATGCAACGCGAAGAACCTTACCTGGGCTTGACATGTGCCTGATTGCTGCAGAGATGTGGTTTCCTTTCGGGGCAGGTTCACAGGTGGTGCATGGTCGTCGTCAGCTCGTGTCGTGAGATGTTGGGTTAAGTCCCGCAACGAGCGCAACCCTCGCCCTGTGTTGCCAGCGGGTTATGCCGGGAACTCACGGGGGACCGCCGGGGTTAACTCGGAGGAAGGTGGGGATGACGTCAGATCATCATGCCCCTTACGTCCAGGGCTTCACGCATGCTACAATGGCCGGTACAACGGGATGCGACATGGTGACATGGAGCGGATCCCTTAAAACCGGTCTCAGTTCGGATCGTAGTCTGCAACTCGACTACGTGAAGGCGGAGTCGCTAGTAATCGCGAATCAGCAACGTCGCGGTGAATGCGTTCCCGGGCCTTGTACACACCGCCCGTCAAGTCATGAAAGTGGGCAGCACCCGAAGCCGGTGGCCTGACCTTTTTGGAGGGAGCCGTCTAAGGTGAGGCTCGTGATTGGGACTAAGTCGTAACAAGGTAGCCGTACCGGAAGGTGCGGCTGGATCACCTCCTTTCTACGGAGTTTTTGTGCACGCTCGGTTGAGTGTGGTTTGCTGGTGTGGAAATGGTTGTTGACTGTTTGTAGTGTGGGCATGCTTTTGGGTTCCCGGATTGCCACCCCCCTTTTGTTTTGGGGTTGCGGTCCTGACTCTTGGATTTCAGGTTGAGGCTTTTTGGTTTTGGCTTGGGTTCTTGGTGTTGTGGTGGTTTGAGAACTGGATAGTGGACGCGAGTAATTGATGAGATGATTCGTTTTTGTTTTGTCTTGTTTTTTGCTTTTATCAATTTCGACCGGCTCCATTTTGGTGGAGTCGTCTTGATCGTTTTGTGATCGTTTAGTGTGATGATTTGTTGTCTAGGAGTTTACTGGTAGGTTTCTTGCTAGTGGGTGTCACTGGTAAGGGCGTATGGTGGATGCCTTGGTAGACAGGACCGATGAAGGACGTGACGGGCTGCGATATGCCTCGGGGAGCTGCCGAGTGGGCTTTGATCCGAGGATTTCCGAATGGGGAGACCCGGCCACTGTTATGGGTGGTCACCACAGTTTTGTGGGGGGTACGCAGGGAAGTGAAACATCTCAGTACCTGCAGGAAAGGATACTCCGTGAGTAGTGGCGAGCGAAAGCGGATCAGGCTAAACCGGGTGCGTGTGATAACCGTCAGGTGTTGCGCATTCGGGGTCGTGGGATTGGTTGTTCAGCCTCTGACGGGGTTGAGGAGAGTGATAAAATGTCGTGCTAGGTGAATGGGATTGAATTCCCAGCCGTAGAGGGTGATGGCCCCGTAGCTTGTCGTGCGATGTCTCTTTATGCTTATTCCCAAGTAGCGCGGGCCTCGTGGAATCCCGCGTGAATCTGCCCAGACCGTTGGGTAAGCCTAAGTATTCCTGTCTGACCGATAGTGTACTAGTACCGTGAGGGAAAGGTGAAAAGCACCCCGGGAGGGGAGTGAAATAGTTCCTGAAACCGTGCGCTTACAATCCGTCGGAGCCTTTTTGTGGGGTGACGGCGTGCCTATCGAAAAATGAGTCTGCGAGTCAGTGGTATGTGGCGAGGCTAACCCGGGTGGGGGAGCCGTAGCGAAAGCGAGTTTTAAAAGGCGTTTTAGTCGCATGTCCTGGACCCGAAGCGGGATGATCTAGCCCTGAGCAGGTTGAAGCGCGGGTAAGACCGTGTGGAGGACCGAACCCACCTAGGTTGAAAACTGGGGGGATGACTTGGGGTTAGGGGTGAAAGGCCAATCAAATTCCGTGATAGCTGGTTCTCTCCGAAATGCATTTAGGTGCAGCGTCGTGTTATTGCTTACAGGGGGTAGAGCTACTGGATGCTTGCGGGCCCATACCGGGTACTAATAGCAGCCAAACTCCGAATACCTGTTAGGTTTATCACGGCAGTGAGTCGGCGGGGGATAAGCTCCGTCGTCAAAAGGGAAACAGCCCTGATCGTCGTCTAAGGTCCCTAAGCGTGTGCTAAGTGGGAAAGGATGTGGAGTCGCATAGACAGCCAGGAGGTTGGCTTAGAAGCAGCCACCCTTGAAAGAGTGCGTAACAGCTCACTGGTCTAGTGGTTCCGCGCCGACAATGTAGCGGGGCTTAAGCACGCCACCGAAGACGCGACTGTGTGATTTTTTCATGCGGGGTAGGAGAGCGTCCTGTATGGGGTGAAGCGGCAGTGTGAACTTGTCGTGGACTTTACAGGAGTGAGAATGCAGACATGAGTAGCGAGAGACGGGTGTGAATCCCGTCCGCTGGATGACTAAGGGTTCCGGGGCCACGTTCGTCGTCCCCGGGTGAGTCGAGTCCTAAGGCGAGGCCGACAGGCGTAGTCGAATGGATGAACGGGTTGATATTCCCGTACCGGTGTTATACCGTTCGAACTGAATCTGAGAGTACTAACCTTGATTATTCTGGTTGATTTCCTTTCGGGGTTTTTGGCTGGTTTGGTTTTGGGACTGTATTGGTAGTAGGTTAGCGTGGGAGTGACGCGGGTAGGTAGCCGGCTGCGGAGGTGGTTTTCCGTGGCTAAGCGTGTGGGCTGTCCTCTAGGTAAATCCGGGGGATATTTAAGCTGAGGCGTGATGGGTAGGCTGTATGGCTGATTCCGGTGATCCTGTTTGCCAAGAAAAGCTTCAACGTGAGGTGTGATTCCGCTCGTACCCTAAACCGACACTGGTGGTCTGGTAGAGTATACCGAAGCGATCGGGCGAATCCTGGCCAAGGAACTCGGCAAATTACTCCCGTGCCTTCGGCATAAGGGAGACCCCTGATGGTGATATGGTTTTACATTGTTGAGCTGTTGGGGGTGGCACAAGCTAGGGGGTAGCGACTGTTTACCAAAAACACAGGAGCGTGCGAAGGCGTAAGCCGCTGTATACGCTCTGACGCCTGCCCGGTGCCGGAAGGTTAAGAGGATCCGTTAGTTTTTGCGAAGCGGTGAATTTAAGCCCCGGTAAACGGCGGTGGTAACTATAACCATCCTAAGGTAGCGAAATTCCTTGTCGGGTAAGTTCCGACCTGCACGAATGGCGTAACGACTTCCCCACTGTCTCGGCCAGGAGCCCGGCGAAATTGCAGTACGAGTAAAGATGCTCGTTAAGCGCAGAAGGACGAAAAGACCCCGGGACCTTTACTATACCTTGGTATTGTCGTTAGGTGTGGATCGTGTAGCATAGGCGGGAGGCTGTGAAGCGTGGGCGCTAGCTTGCGTGGAGTCGAATAGTGAAATACCGCTCTTTCCATATCTGGCGTCTAACCTCAGCACGTTATCCGTGTTAGGGACAGTGCCTGGCGGGTAGTTTAACTGGGGCGGTTGCCTCCTAAAGAGTAACGGAGGCGCTCAATGGTCCGCTCAACCCGGTTGGCAATCGGGTTTTGAGTGTAATCGCACAAGCGGGCTTGACTGTGAGACTGACGGGTCGAGCAGGGACGAAAGTCGGAGATAGTGATCCGGTGCCGGCGTACGGACGTGGCATCGCTCAACGGATAAAAGGTACCCCGGGGATAACAGGCTGATCATT
Source organism: Gardnerella sp. 2492 (assembly GCF_050320365.1). Classification (NCBI taxonomy): domain Bacteria; kingdom Bacillati; phylum Actinomycetota; class Actinomycetes; order Bifidobacteriales; family Bifidobacteriaceae; genus Gardnerella; species Gardnerella sp. 2492. Next base: position 1,138,688 of record NZ_CP186952.1, read on the forward strand.
CCCAAGAGTCCATATCGACGGGATGGTTTGGCACCTCGATGTCGGCTCGTCGCATCCTGGGGCTGGAGCAGGTCCCAAGGGTTCGGCTGTTCGCCGATTAAAGCGGCACGCGAGCTGGGTTCAGAACGTCGTGAGACAGTTTGGTCTCTATCCTCTGCGCTCGTTGGAATGTTGAGGAGGCCTGCCCATAGTACGAGAGGACCTGGGTGGACGAACCTCTGGTATGCCGGTCGTCACGCCAGTGGCGCCGCCGGTTAGCTACGTTCGGGAGGGATAACCGCTGAAAGCATCTAAGCGGGAAGCCTGCTCCAAGATAAGCATTCCATGCACTTTAGTGTGTGAGCCCCCATGTAGAACACGTGGTTGATAGGCTAGATGTGGAAGCCCTGTAAGGGGTGGAGCTGACTAGTACTAATGGGTGATGGTGACATTTCTTGATCTCCTTTTTTGGGGGTTGGGTGTGTGAGTTTCTTGACTAGTATTCTTCTGTGATAGTATTGAGTGCTAAATGTTTCGTTTAACGATTGGTTGGTAAAAGTTTTTTGCTCGCGTTCATGTCCGGTTCCCAGACTGCCACGTTTCCACTTACTGGTTTGTGAGTGTATAATATAGTTTTGCGGTGGTCATGGCTCAGGTGAGACGCCCGGTCCCATTCCGAACCCGGAAGCTAAGGCCTGACACGGTGAGGGTACTGCACTCGATAGGGTGTGGGAGACTAGCACGCTGCCGCATTATTTTTCTAGCGGGGAACTTGATTGTTCCCCGCTTTTTTGTTTTTTTTTACTCTTGTTTTTTTGTAATCCTCTATTTACGTGCTAGTAGTCTCACAAATGGAGCAAATAATCTAATCAACAACTCCATTTACGAGAACACTCTCTCGCAAATGGAGCAGTAATCAACTGAATCAACTCCAAACGTGAGAGCGTCCTCTCGCAAATGGAGCACTGCACAACAATAAACCCTCCAAACGCGAGAGTGTCCTCTCACAAATGGAGCAGTAAGTCTAAGTTAAACCTCCAAACGCGAGACTGTCCTCTCGCGAATGGAGCACTGCACAACAATAAACCCTCCAAAAGCGAGAGAGTAGTCTCACAATTGGAGCAAAACGCAAGCCGACACCCTCCAAAAGCGAGAAAGTAGTCTCACAAATGGAGTAGTAAACAACTGAATCAACTCCAAACGTGGGCGCGACAACATGCTTGAGCGCGCATTAAATAATTTTTGTAGTTGTTAGAAAATGTTTATAACATCGGCTGATTATGTGTTTTCGACAATTTCGGCTTGCTTTTTGTAGAAAATATCGGTTGATTTGGTGTTTTCGACAAAATCACCATGATTTTTGTTTATTTCACCAACTGATTATGTGTTTTCGACAATTTTAAGTAATCAGCAAAAAAATCGTAAACAAACACACTCTCGCAAATGGAGCAAATACTGACACTAAACCCTCCAAACATGAGAGAGTCCTCTCGCGAATGGAGCGTATTGCGAAAATAAACCCTCCAAAAGCGAGAGTGTCCTCTCGTAAATGGAGCAAAACGCAAGCCGACACCCTCCAAAAGCGAGACAAAGCTCTCGGGATTGGAGCATTCAGTTGAATCAAACCCTCCAAACATGAGAGCGTCCTCTCGCAAATGGAGCAAAACGCAAGCCGACACCCTCCAAACGCGAGAGAGTTGTCTCGGGAATGGAGCAGTAATCAGTGGTTTGCCGCAAGGTAGTGATTAAATGATGATAGTCGGTGCAGAAGCAAGTGAGCTTTGAGTATTCTTTGAGTATTAATATATTGCGCCGATTGCAATTGGGCCAGCAATTGAGTTGATAATTGGGCTATCAATTGAAATAAAATCAAGCAATTAAGAATGCGGAATATTGTAACTAAAGCGATTATGCTATTACAGTAGTGCTATTTGCAATAATATGGCATTAGAAATAGTGCGATTAGAGGTAATTGTATTAGCGATTATTCTGCAAATTTCATACAAGGAGTAGGTATGAATAAAGCCCTTATTAACATTGATTATACGAATGATTTCGTTGCAAGCGACGGCTCTCTTACAGTAGGCGAGCCTGCGCAAAAGCTAGAGAAGCGTATTACTGAGATTTCGCAGGAATTTCTCGACGCTGGCGAGTTCGTAGTTTTTGCGATTGATACGCATCATTTGAACGACCCGTATCATCCTGAAACTAAGCTTTTCCCACCTCACAATATTGCCGGAACTAACGGCCAGAAGTTATATGGTGCGCTTGGTGATTTTTACGAAGCAAATAAAGATAAAAGCAACGTGTATTACATTCATAAAACTCGCTATTCTTCGTTTAATGGCACGGATTTGCTGATTAAGCTGCGCGAGCGTCATATTGAAGAGCTGCATTTGGTGGGAGTTTGCACGGATATTTGCGTGCTTCACACTGCTGTTGATGCGTATAATCTTGGCTTCAAAATCGTGGTTCACAAAGATGCAGTCGCAAGCTTTGATCCTCAAGGTCACGAATGGGCTTTGCGCCACTTTAAGACTTGCCTTAATGCGGATATTGTAGAAGGCTGATAATTGCTTAAAATTATTAAATAATCATCAAATAATCATCAAAAGTTATTAAATAATCGACGCTGGTTGCTTTTAGCTGCCGGCGTTTTTGTTTATTCGGAGTGTCGACTTGCTATTAATGAGAATCATTATTATTATTGATACACGTTGTAAAGATATCTTCAATAATTATCTGTATTAGAAGAGAGCAGATAAGACTGAAGAAGATGAAGTGTAGAGAGCGAAATAATAATGACTCAGGTCATGAAGAGTATACTGAAACGCGCGTTCGCAATGGCAGGTATAGCCATTGTCGCGTTCGCTGTTCTCGTTTCAGGATTTAGTGCAGCTTTACCGGCAGTTGCATTAGAAAATAGTAATCCTGGCGAAAAATACGATCCTACAAAAAGAGAAGTGCTAAGTCACGGTCATACAGACGTATTTTACCCAATTCAATACAATGGTAAATTCATTATGGCCGTCGAAAAAGACGCTGCCACTTTCTTAAAGCCTGAAAACACTACTTTGCGCGTAGCAAAAAGCACGTATACTACAAAATCGCAACTTCCTGCTCTCGCTACTGAATACTACTATCTTGATAGTTCCGGAAATCAAAAAGGAAATCCTCTCTTCCCGGGTTGGGACACAGGTTATGCTGCAACTTTAGTTGGCGCATCACATGCAGATGACGCAACAGCAGATATTGCAATTCAGCAAGTTACTGGGCCTATGAACGGGCGTATTCTGCTTTGGACTACCGAGGGCGTTGGCAAAAATTCGAAGAAATTATCATTTGAAGAGAACGATTTAGACGACGAGCCTGATACTGAAGGCAGCCGATTTATGCTACCTGGCGTAATCCACCAACATACTGCTGGTCACATGCATGCAAACTGGGGATTTACGCAACCTGGCGTTTACAAACTAAAAGTATCAGCAACTATTACAAATAAGAACACTAAAAAGCAGATCACAACCGAGCCTGCAGAATACACTTTTGAAGTAGAAGACACATATTCAGGCGAAGTGCCTTCTTCCGGAATCCCAGAAACTCTTGATTTGCATCGTCGCGGTGATTTTATTAATCCAGGCGATGATGAAGAAGCGCACAAAGCTTCCGAAGAACATAAAGACACGGATAAAGACGATGGCGGCGATATGCGCATCGGCAATATTCGCGATTCCGGAGAACACCCACATTATCATTCATACGAGGGCTATGGCGGTTTAGACTTAAAAGTAGTTAACAAACCAAAAGGTGCTCGCATTGAGTGGAGATATGTGCGCGCTGACGAAGGTCCTGACGCGTATGGGACCACTCTTTTTGCTGAGAGATTGCAGCTTCCAGCTGAGCCTGCAATGAACAAAATGAAGGTGTATGCTCACGCAACTGAAGGCGAAACGCAAGTTGGCAAAGATACTGCATCTGCAACAATCGCTGTTGAAGATCACGGTTCTGATGGGCATCCTGTAGTAAAAGCGATTGTTCCTTATAAGCGTTTTAAGCCAGGGGATACTTTACACGCGAAAACAGTATTGCTTAACCCTCATGTTGCAACCGATGCTACTACTGGTGATCCAATCGATGACCCTACGAATCCTGTAACTTCCATTGTTAAAGACTATGTTTGGTTGATGAAAAAGGAAGGGGAAAGCGAATTTAAACGCATTCCTGGTGCTGTTAGTAGCAAGTTGGAGCTAAAGCTTGATGCATCAATGCAAGGTGCAACGATTCGTCCTTCCTTAGTTTTAAAGAACGGTGAGCTTTACAGAAATAGCAAATTTGATGAGTTTTGCGATTATGTTATTGAGATGAAGGGTGTTCCTCACTCTCATAGCAATGATGGCGATGATGATCAAAGCGGTTCGGATTCAAAAGATGATGAGAATCCTCACGCAAAAAAGCATAGTAAGAAGCGCAAAAAGAAATCAAAAATCATTAAACGTGCTTCTGGAAACGGCAGTTTTGCGAATAAACTTTTTGGCAGAAGCTCAAATAATGGTTTAGGTAACGGAAATTATTTTGGAACCCAAAATATGGGAAATGGTTTCGGAATGAATGGTTTCGGAATGAATGGTTTCGGAATACCTAATAATGAAGATTCTGGAATTTTTGGGTCTGAAAGCGAAAACGGTTTCCAGTTTAGTAATAATTTCTTTAGTGAATTCCGCAAAAAATCAAAATCTTTTAAACAGAATAGTCATAGTGTAAAAAAGAACGTTAACCAGAAGAACGGCATTAATCAGAATGTTGCTCAGAAGAGTCTTATTGAGAGGATTTCTTCTTCCAGCTCTTCAAGTTCTTCTTCCGGTTCCTTTGGTTCTTCTTCTGGTTCTTTTAAAAGAACTGAGAATTCCAGCGGTTCCTCATTTACAAGAAGCTTAAGCAATTTGAATAAAACCGGTAAATCCAATAAAGGTAATAAAGCAAAAAAAGCGAGCAAAAAAGATATCTCTAATAAAACACAAAAGCTAGGTGGATCTTCTCAAACTGTTCGCAATTTCGAAACTTCTGGGAAAAATAGCGATGATAATTCTGCTAAGCCTGTAGTTGAACTTTCTGATAATAATTCTTCTCAAGATAGCGCAGAAAATGACGATAATGAGCAAACTTCCGAAGAAACAAGCAGTAATCATTCATCTACGTTTATTGCCGCTACAGCTGGTACAGCAAGTGTCGGATTGTGTGCTGCTACTGGAATATGCGGGGTATTAATTAAACCTCGAATCAAAATGCTGTAAATAGTGAAAAACGAAAGTTATATACGTTATAAGGAATCTAAAATTATGAACCACAAATGCAAAAATATGACTAATTCTGTATTAAAACACTCATTTTCTAGCAGATTTATAGCTCTTCTGTTTTCTTTAGTAGTACTAGTTTCATCTTTCTGTTTACAGTCACCATTGGTGAGAGTAGCTTCTGCTAGTGATCAGCCAGTTATGATTCAAGCAGGTCATGCTGATTTTGGTCCTACGCTTATTAACAACAAGTGGAAGATTAAGATTCGCGATGATTCCGGAGATGAACCTGTTTGGCGTGATCCTGAGAATGTTGTGTTCCGTTTAGGTAATAACTCAATTATTCCTATGCCTGATGATGCTACCTACAGTTTTATTGGAGAAAATCCTGGTACGAAACTTTACGTAATTCCGCAAACGCAGAATCCTGATGTAGTTTGGCTTGGATGGAACACTCAGGAAGGCGGAGTTCTCAACGAACTTGATCGAGGTGCAAACCTTTCTCTTGAGGCAGTAAGCGGTCCTGGAAAATTGCATGTTTATTTAGAAAATGGTAACAACGCTCCACAGCAGCTTTGGGATAGTACTAAAGGTTATCCACAAAATACTTGGATTGAAACTAATGCGCATACTCATGTGAATTGGGTATTCTCTAAGCCTGGTATTTATCATGTAAAGCTTACTTTTTCCGGAAAGTTGAAGAATGGTCGCGCTGTAAGTGATACTCGAGTGCTTAACTTTGCTGTTGGTGAAGGAACTGACCCGAATGCAGCATTGAGTGAAGCTTCTGACGATAGCGACGATCAGGGTCAAGATGAAGAATCTCAAGATGAAGATAATAGTGAAGGAACTGATGGCGACGCTTCTGAAGAAGATGCTCATCAGAATGGAAAACACTCTTCAAAGCACTCTTTGAAACACTCAAGTAAGAAATCTGCAAACAGTGACGATACTGCAGTAATACTGCAATTTGTTGGAATTATTGTTGCGATTATTGCAGTAATAATTGTGTTATTCATTGTTATTGCTGTAGTTAAGAGTAAAAAAGCGCGTAAGCAGGCTTTAGAAAAGCAAGTTTTATCGCAAAAAACACGTGATAATTATTCGCAACAACATACTTCGAGCACACTAAATGCTGAAAATAATTTATCAGATTTAGTAAAAGATCAGCCAACAACTGTAATGACACCGATTAAGCCAAATCAAGGGAATGAGTGATTGCGATGCAAGCTATTCTTAAGAATATTACGCGCACTTCGCGAGTGATTATGGCATGCGTATGCTTGTGCGCTTTAGTGATTGGCACTCCTTCATCTTTTGCTGCTGGCAATGGTAGTGACGCAACTGTTGTAAGCAGAAAGAAATCTTCTAAAGATTTTGACGCAATAAAGAAAGCTAATTTTGAAGCGTGTGCAGCTGCTAAATTAGATAAAACTGCTTCACAGCCTGCAGCTGATAGTAAAGCTGCAATGTGCCACGCGTATAAAGGTCATGCTGACGTTTTTGCAACTTTCTTTGATGTTACAAGCAAGCGCATGGTATTAGGCACTTTGGGTGATGCGTTTGAAGAGGATGATAATAATGGCGTCCGTTACGATACGAATCGACTTATTTTTGAAGTCGGCTCCAAAAACATCATGCAGCTTTCCAAAGATGAGAACAATTCGGTAATAAAAGAAATCTACGCAACAACTCGCGAAGGTGTAGTCTGGTTCTTTGATCAGTCGGGAGCTGGTAATACTGGTGCATTATGGCCTGGTTTAGATACTAGACCGTTATATGAGGGAGCTGGTTCTACAGAAGTTAATCCAACAGTCAAACTGTCATTAACTGGTATCGAAGCACCTCACAACGGCGAAGTTTTTATGTACACTCGCAGCGGTGACGGTTATGAAAAAATGCTTGGCTCTGCTGATGGCTGGCCGAAAGATGTGGATATTACTGATACTAAAGGTAAACACGAGCACATGTACTGGTCTTTTAACCGTCCTGGTGTGTACAAGTTAAAAATGAAGGCTACTGCTACCGTTGGTGTCGAGGAACAAAGTTCTGAGCAGATTTATACATTCCACGTCACTAATCATGATGTAACAGCTGGTGATTTTGCTGACTATGACGGGCCGTCGTTTGACGGTGGTGACGGTGACGAAGATAGCGAAGACGAAGAAGATTCTGAAGATTCTGATGCTGATTCTAACTACGGTGGCGGCATTAATCTTCAGCAGAGTAACGGAGCTTTCTTTATAAACGGTAACAATAACACTGTGTATGTGACGCCATCGGATGCTATAAAACATGGTCGTGGACTTGTTAGCGTGCGAGGATTAAAAACTAATGCTAAGAATACGAACAACGGATCTTTATCTTTAGTAGAAAGAATTGATAAAGAACAATCAGAGAAAAAAGCTAAAAAGTGCAGCAAATTTAAAGACATAAAAGGCGAAAAGCTTGTAATTGACCATGGGCATGTGGATGTAGCGGTTTACACCGACGAATCAAATAAAGTTAATCTTGCTATACAAGAGGACGTTACAGGAAGTCACGTTTTGCGAGACGCAGATTCTGTAGTATTCGCAGTAGACGACGCTGGTAAAACTAACGGCTTGTACCGTATTCCACAAACGCAAATTGATGGCGTGCCATGGATGGGATGGAACAACCAATCCATGAACCCACATAAGCCAACGCAACTTAGTTTGACTGGTGTCGATGGGCCTGGTGACGTGCGCGTATGGATGTTTGGTGGCTTAGGCGGAGGAGATCAGGAGATTTTCTCCACGCAAGGAGAAACCGACTATACAATACCTTCCAACACCCACGCTCATGCGAATTGGGATTTCTCAGAACCAGGGTATTACACTTTGCAATTCCAGGCTTCTGACGGAAATTCTACAATAACTCGCAATATTCACGTTGCTGTTGGAGTAGATCCTCAAGAAACACCAATGTCTTGCAGTGTAAATAACAATTCGGATGAAACTAGCAAAACTGATGTTGTAAAAAACCCATTTAAGCCGCTTTCTTCACAGAAAAAGGATGATGGCAAAGAAAACAATATTTCTCAACCAATTAATCCTATTACGAATCTAGCAACTTCCGGTGGAAACAGTGGTGCAAATAAATCATTTACACGCGCAGTATCAGGTTTTGCTGGCAAAGTAGTTTCTGGTAAAAGCCTTCCAAAATCTGAGAAAAAGAATAGTGATGACAAAAAACCAAAAGGTCTTGTATCAAAAATCAACAAAAACAAACTTTCTCCAGCATCGTACAGGAAAAAGTTAGCTGAAAAAGTTGATTCTGTAGAAGATGAGCCTAAAGGTATTTCTGGGCTATTCAAACGAAACCCTACAGCTGCTTATACGCTTCTAGGTGTTGGAACTTCGCTAGTGCTATCCGTTTTGGGAACAGGATTCTGGATTTTGTATAAGCGAGGATTGATCAACTTAAGTTGGTTGCTGAGATATTAAAACTAAATTGTGCAATATGTGCAATATGTCAAATTGAGATTATTTGCATGAAATTAATTGTAGGAGTGTGAAATAGTGGGTTGTAAAAGCAGGAGATTTAGTAAAACTCTTGTTGCAGCAGCTTGCGCAATTGCGATCAGTTTGCCGCTTACTGCCTGCAGTATAAACAATGACAGTCGTGCAGGTCACAAAGACGGTCGTATAAATGTAGTAACTACAACCGGAATTCTGCGAGATATGGTAGCTAACGTAGCAGGAGACGCTGCAAACGTAACTTCAATAGTTCCTGATAACGCAGACCCACACTCCTACGAGCCGCGTCTTCGATCTATTCGTGACGTAGTTTATGCAGATTTAGCTTTTAGCAACTACATGATGCTTGAAGAGCATAGCGTTATTACAGCTTTAGACGCAAATCTTAAAAAAGGTGTGCCGAATGTTCAGCTTGCGGAAGAAAGCGTGAAACATGCTGCAGATATTATTCCTATGGTTGAAGATGTGTCTTTAGATACGATTTGGCTTGGTCTTGCAACAGAACGACAAACTTCGCAGCCTATTGAGGAAGCTAAAGAAGCGAAAGATAGCGAGAAAGATAGCACGAAAGATAGCGCACAAGAGAAAACTCAAGAAAAGTCTGATAAGTTAAATCAGTCTGGTCAGTCTTCTCAATCAAATGCTCCTTCTACCGCAACCGAGCAAGGCCGTTCAACAGTTATGAAACCGAACGCATACAATATGAAACGTTCGGATAGAATTCGTTTAACTGCCACGAAAGTTAAAGGACCTGGCTCTCTTTTTGCGTACTTAACAGGCACTTTTGGAAGTGTTGAAACGTATATTAATTCTGCAAATGGCATAAATGACGACGATCATGTAGATCTGCCGGCGGATGCTCACACTCATTTAAGCTGGGCTTTTAGTAAACCAGGAGAGTACATTCTCGATTTGCACGCTGATATACTTGATGCACAAGGAATGCGAATTTCTAGCTTAGGCAATACTAGTATGCGTTTTGCTGTCGGTATTAATGCGCAGAAACTCGCGAAAAAACGTGGAGCTAGCGTAGTTTTAAATCAAGGGCATGCTGATTTAGCTTACGATTTATCAAAACGCGGATTTTTGTACAGAGTTGACACTTTGCAAGAAAATCATTCCACTGTGCCAAAAAGAGTTTATTACGCACCAAACGATGTGGTAGTAGAAGTTCCAACTAATGCTTTAAAAGAAATTCCAGCAGAGCAAGGGTATCGTTTCTTAGGTTCTCCTCGCGAAAAACTTTACCAGCTTCCTCAAGCAGTTTTAGGAAAACATGTTCACGGAGATATTGATCCTCATTTGTGGCAGTCTGTAAAAAATGGTATAGCTTATGTGCGCACTATAGCAGATCGTTTGTGTGAAGTTGATCATAAAAATGCTAAAAAATATCGTGCGAATGCAGAACGTTATATTAATAAGCTTCTCGACGTGGACGCGTACATTCGCAAAAAAGTAGACTCGATTCCAAAAGAGAGACGCAATTTAGTAACAACTCACGATGCTTTCGCATACTTGGGTAAAGCTTACGGCGTAAAAATTGCAGGTTTCGTGACTATCAACCCTTCTAGTGAGCCGAGTATAGAAGATAGACGTAGGCTTTCGCAGGTGTTACGAGACTTGGAAATTCCAGCTGTTTTTTTGGAACCTAATTTGATATCACGCTCGTCGGTTCTAAAAGAAGTGGCTTCTGAATCTCACGTAAAAGTGTGTCCAATTTATGGTGACGCTTTTGATTCAAAAGTACATTCGTACGCGGATATGATGCGCGCTAACGCGGATTCCTTAGCAGAATGTTTGAAATAGTAGGTTTAAAGGTGAAAATTATGGAACAGAATTCAGTTATTTGCGCACAAAACTTGAATATTTCTTACGGAAGTAGACATGTTGTTAAAAATGTTTCTTTTACAATTAAAAGTGGCGAATTTGTTGGTTTACTTGGCGCAAATGGTGCCGGTAAAACTACTCTATTTCGTGCAATCATGGGTTTGATTCCGCACAGAGGAACTCTTGAGGTTAAAGCTCCAAAAACTAATGGAACTAATGGTGTTGCTTTAAATAGTCGTGTTTCATACGTTGGTTATGTGCCGCAGCGTCACGATATTGCTTGGGATTTTCCGCTTTCTGTACTAGACGTTGTTTTGATGGGAAGAATTCGTCATATCGGCTATGTGCGTCGTGCAAAAAAAGAAGATTACGAGATTGCGCTTACTGCTTTAGAACGTACAGGAATGGTAGATTTTCGTAATCGTACTATCGGTGAGCTTTCTGGAGGTCAGCGTCAAAGAGTTTTGGTTGCGCGCGCTCTTGCTGGTGAGCCACGTTTGCTTTTACTCGATGAGCCGTTTACTGGATTAGATATGCCTACTCAGGAGTTGCTTACTGAGTTGTTCCTTAATTTAGCTGATTCAGGCGAGGCGATTTTGATGAGTTCGCACGATATTATCGGCTCAATTAATTCTTGTTCGAGAATAATGCTATTTGACGGAAGTATTGTTGGAGATGGTACGCCAGAATCGTTAAACGTTGAACAATGGGTTAATACTTTCCATGTTGCTCCACAAAATCCGCTAATAAAAGCAGTGGAACGCGTTATTAGTAATGAAAAATATGAAAATCGTGATAGTAGCGAAATTTTTAACGAGGTGCGACGATAATGTTATCTCCAATTGAGTTTATTCAAGATTTAACTAACCCAGATCTGTGGTTTTTATTAAAAGCTCTTATAGTTGCTTGCCTTTCTAGCGTTATTTGTGGAGCGGTTGGCTGCTATGTTGTGCTTAGAGGAATGGCGTTTATTGGCGATGCTGTAGCACACTCAGTGTTTCCTGGTCTTGCTATAGCTTTTGTTCTGCAAGGAAATTTGCTTTTTGGTGGAGCAATTGCTGGAGTTGCTACAGCGCTTATAGTGTCTATTTTTAGCCAAAATCGTAGGCTTCGTGAAGACTCGTTTATTGGCGTATTCTTCGTATCTGCTTTTGCTCTCGGAATAGTGATTATTTCGAAAGCTTCAGGTTATGCAGGTTCTTTAGAATCGTTCCTTTTTGGCTCTATTACAGGCATTCCAGATTCTGATATTAGTTTGATTGCTATTACTGGCTTAATTATTATTACTTTGCTTTTTATGTTCCACAAAGAGCTGGTTTGCGTATCTATGGATAGAGAAACTTCTCGCGCAATGGGTTTGCCTGTTGCTTTTCTCGATGGCATGCTTTATGTGCTTGTTGCGATTGCGGTAGTTGTTTCAGTGCAGATTATTGGTAATGTGCTTGTTCTTGCGCTTCTTGTTACTCCTGCTGCAACTGCTCGTCTTTTAACAGATAGATTATCGAGAATGATGTTTTTGGCTCCTTTGCTGGGATGCACTTCTTCAGTAGTTGGAATGTACGTTTCTTGGAGTTTTGATACTGCAACTGGCGGAACTATCGTGCTTGTGGCAACAGCGTTATTTATTCTTGCTTGGGTTCTATCACCTAAGCATGGGTTAGTAGCAAAAGTTTTACCAAAATTGCAACGAGCAGTAAGTTATAAGTAACTTAGCAGTAAGTGTAGTTTATAGCATGCTGCACAATAGACGTATGGTATCAAAAGGAAAACCTTCGCCTAGAAGTGCAGTAAAACCACTCAGCGATGAGCAGGTAGAACGTTTAGCAAAAAAACATAATTTAGTGGATCCAACCTACTATTATCCTGCGGATAAGCGTAAGCCAAATGTGGCAGAAATAAATGCGCAAAATCCTAAAGCTGCAGAAAGATTACTTGAAGGTACTTCTCGAGTTCTACGGTCGCGTTGCAAAGTACGCGCGTGGGGATTGGAAAACGTTCCGGAAGAAGGAGTGTTTATAACCGCTTGCACGCACGTGACAATGTTTGACGTTTTCATACCTATGACCGCTCTGTTTCATCAAGGGCGTAGGCCGCGTTACATGGCAAAAGCGGAACTTGCGCACTGGCCGATCTTAGGCAAATGGTTCCAACTAGTAGGTATGCAATCAGTGCCACGAAGAAGCGGAAAAGCGCGCGAAATTGAGGAAGAATCAATTAAAATTCTCACAAACGGAAGACCTTTAAGCATTTGGCCAGAAGGCACTTTAACACGCGATCCTAAAAAATGGCCTATGAGCATGAAACCAGGAATTGGAATTATTGCTCTCGAAGCATCACGTAGATTAGGTCATCAGATTCCGCTATTTTGTGCAGTCGTGTGGGGTGCTGCAAGCATTAATCATTGGTGGCCGTGGCCTAAGAAAAACGTTGTAATGTGCTACGATACCCAACTTGATTATTCCGACTTACTTAAGGGCAGCGAAAATTGGGGAGAATTACCTCCAATTGAATCTGCTGAAGAGCTAGCTCGTCGAGTGCGCGTGCGCATGACGCAAATTATGGAAGAAATTCGCGGCGAAAAAGCGCCAGATGGGTATTTTGACTACAGGCAGATGAAAAGAGTTGCGGAATAATCACAAGTGTAATAATCACAAGCGTAATAATCATAAGTAAACTCGCGTTTTATAAAGCCGTAAAGCGTCGTGTGTAGAATTACGTAATAGTGTGATTAGTCGCAAATACTAGAAATAGTAAAAATCAAAAATAAAGGCTAAAGTCGCAAAAATAGAGATTGTAACCGAAAGGCAAGGCGTAAACATGAACGTTACGGTGTTGGGTGCTGGTGCTTGGGGAACTGCGTTTGGTCAAGTGCTTGCGGACGCAGGAAATCAAGTAACGATGTGGGCAATAGAGCCAGAAATCGTTGAAGGAATTCGCGACCATCATCATAACGCAGTGCGCCTGCCAAGCGTAGAAAAATTGCCGGAAAACATGACGGCAACTGGGGATCGTGCGGAAGCTGTTGCGAATGCGGATATTGTAGTCGTAGCGATTGCTGCACAATTTGCACGCGTTGCGTTAGCAGAATTTGTGGATTTGATTCCGCAAAATGCGATTGTAGTTTCGCTTATGAAAGGCATTGAGCGCACAACAGGCAAACGCATGGACGAAGTAGTGTGCGAAGCCTTGAAATTGCCGCGCAACCGTTTCGCTGCACTTTCAGGTCCAAACTTAAGTAAAGAAGTAGCATCTCGACAGCCTGCCGCAGCAGTAGTTGCTTGCGCCGAAAAGCATCAGGCAGAAGTAGTTGCAAAAGCCTGCTCAAATAGCTACTTTAAAGCGTTTGTGTCAACCGACGTAATCGGCGTAGAAATGTGCGGATCGCTTAAAAACGTGGTTGCGCTCGCAGTTGGAATGGCTCGAGGCGCAGGATATGGTGAAAATACAGCGGCTATGATCGAAACGCGTGGGCTTGCAGAATTAACGGCTTTGGGAGTTGCAGAAGGTGCAGATTCGCGCACTTTCGCAGGTCTTGCAGGCTTCGGTGATTTAGTTGCAACTTGCGGATCTCCTCTAAGCCGTAACTATACTTTTGGATCAAATCTCGGAAAAGGCATGAGCGTTGAAGAAGCAACCGCCGTAAGCAATGGCGTTGCGGAAGGCGTGCCAACTACTAGCGCGGTTGTGGCAATGGGTAAGCGATTGGGTGTTGCAACTCCGCTTGCAAGCGCAATGGCTCGCGTGCTTGAAGAAGGAATCTCCTGCCAAGAAATGCTTGCAATGCTTTTTGACGACGACGTTTGCGAAGAGTAGCAAAGTGCGTAAATAATCCAAAATAATTTGAAATAACCAAAATAATAATCTGAAGGAAAAAAATGACGAAAAAGCGTGTAGTGTTCTTGTACGGCGGTAAAGCAGACGAGCATTCGATTTCTTGCATATCTGCTGCTGGAGTACTCAGTGCTGTAGACGAAAGTTGTTTTGATATTATTCGCATTGCGATTACTAAAAAAGGCGAGTGGATTGTTGGTGGCGAAGATCCGCGTAACTTCCGCATGGAAGAAGGAGAGTTGCCGGTAATCACAAAAACTGCTGAAACGCGCGATGTTGTTTTAGACCCAGCCAAGGGAGCAGACGGATTTTTAGTGCGCGAGGCGGACGGTACTCTTACGAGTTTGGGTCATATTGACGCTGTTTTCCCTGTACTTCACGGGCCAAACGGTGAAGATGGAACTTTGCAAGGCTTACTTGAAATGATGCAAGTGCCGTACGTTGGTTGCGGAGTGTTGGCTTCGGCTGCATGCATGGATAAGTATTATGCAAAGCAACTTTTTAAGGCTGCCGGAATTGCAGTTGCTCCAGGAATCGCTTTAGACGCGCGAAAGTTTGCAAGCGATTCAGCAAATCATTTTGCTGCTTACGCAAACGAAATTCTTGAGCAAGTTGAAGGGGCAAAACTCGAGTATCCGCTTTTCGTAAAGCCAAGCCGAGCAGGATCTAGCTTTGGAGTTACAAAAGTGGAAATGCGCGATGCTAAAGCTTTAGCGCAAGCCATTTTTGAGGCTTCGAAGCACGATTGGCGAGTGTTAGTGGAGCAGGGAATTGACGCGCGCGAAATTGAGTGCGCTATTCTTGCAGCTCATGACGGAGAAGAGCCGAAAGCTAGCTTGCCTGGAGAAGTTGTGCTCGATAAGCGCGAGGCTGGCGAAGACCAGTTCTACGATTTTGACAGCAAATACATGGATTCTGCAGCTTCTCACGTGGAAGTTCCAGCAGATCTTCCTGAGGAAACTTTGGAGCGTGTGCGTAAGACTGCGCTTGCAGCGTTCAAAGCGGCAGATGGCAGAGGACTAAGTCGCGTGGACTCTTTTGTAACTAAAGACGGGCGCGTAATTCTTAACGAAATCAACACAATGCCTGGGTTTACGCCAATTTCCATGTATCCGAAAGCGTGGGAAGCAACCGGAATAAGCTACAGTGATTTAATTACGAAACTTATTGAAGGAATCCTTTAATCAGAAAAGTAATGTTTTGTAAGTGTAGTACTAAATCAGATAGTACTAAATCGCATACTGCAAGGGGTGAGAATGCAAGAAATGATTGACGACGAAGAATACTTAACAGCTCGCAGCAATCAAAGCACAGTAGGAACGTCGTTATTTGTGTTTCTAATTTCAATGGTTTGTTCTTGCTTATTCTTAAGTGCTGTTGCTAAAGAACTTATGCCAGAAAATTTGTACAAAACTCCTTTAGTACTTATTCTGATTTCTCTCATATGCCAGTATGTTATAGCTTTGCCTATTTCATTTTCGATTATGAGAAATGTGCCAGTTGCAAAAGCCTCGCAATTTACTATGACAACTAAGCAATTTATAGGATTTTTTGCTGTAAGTTATCCTATTATTTTTGTTGGCAATTATATTGGCACTTTTCTGTCTTATCTTCTTTCGGATGGCTATTCGCTAAATCGTGTAGAAAAATTAGCGCTTTCTAGCGGAATTTTGCAAAATATTCTATTTTTTGTAATTATTGCGCCTATTGTTGAAGAGTTTGTTTTTAGAAAGCTGATTTTAGACCGTTTAAGAATGTACGGTGAAAAAAGAGCCATAGTATTTTCTGCATTAGCTTTTGCGCTTTTCCACATGAATTTGTTCCAATTCTTCTATACTTTTGGAGTCGGATTACTGTTCGGCTATATGTATGTGCGCACTTCGCGTTTGCGTTACAGCATATTGCTTCACATGATTATTAATTTGCAGGGTTCTGTAATCCCAATTTTGATTATGCGGCAGCTTGTTAATGCAAATGGGAAAATGATAAATATTAATAAACTTGCTAAAAGCGAGCTTTCACAGATACCGTTAAATATTCTCATAATTGGTTTTTATGGAATGTTTATGTTAGGAATGCTTATTTTTGGCATAGTTATTTTGGCAAGATGCAAGCATTATCTAGTATTTTTCGAAGCTCCTAATGAGATTAGTGGCTCGCGTGGTACGAAAGCATTATACGGGTCTGCGAGTGTTATATCTTTTATCGTAATTGGTTCGATATTTACAATATTGATGCTTTTTGCGCAATAAATTTGTTTTTTGAAATGATACACGGGCAGAGTGTACGGGCAGAGTGTAAATTAAAAATAAACGTTTATCGTAATCTATACAAAACGAAGGAGCGATTGCTATGCCGAACAAACAATCTTTTGACAAAACAATTCGCGTTGGATTGCTTGGCGCAGGAACAGTCGGTTCGCAGACAGCGAGACTTATAGTTGAACAGAGTGATGAGCTTGCGGCTAGAATTGGCGCAAATATTGAGCTTGCTGGAGTTGCGTGCTTGCGTCCGGAAGAAGTTGACGCTCCTTGGATTAAGCGCGATTTATTGACTACAGACACGGCATCGTTGTGCGCTCGCGAGGACGTTGATATTGTAATCGAGCTTATTGGCGGACTTGAGCCAGCGCATACTTTCGTAAAAAGCGCACTGTGCAACGGAAAATCTGTTGTTACTGCAAATAAGGCGTTGCTTGCAAAGTTTGGCCCTGAATTATACGAGTGTGCAGAAACTCACGGAGTGGACTTGTACTTTGAGGCGGCTGTTGCTGGGGCAATTCCTATTGTTCGCCCGCTTCGTGAGTCACTTATTGGCGACGAAATTACGCAAATTTTCGGAATCGTAAACGGAACTACAAATTATATTCTTGACGAAATGACTGTGCGCGGACTTGATTTTGACTCGGCTTTACGCGCAGCTCAAGAAAAGGGTTATGCTGAGGCGGATCCAACTGGAGATGTTGAAGGTTTTGACGCTGCAAATAAGGCTGCTATCTTAGCAACTCTCGCATTCCAGATGCCAGTAAGTATTGATGACGTTTCCGTTGAGGGAATTAGCGCGATTGACTCTGAAGATATTGCAGCAGCGAGTGCAGAAAAGCGTGTAATTAAGTTGCTTGCGGCAGTTGAAAGGCAGGGTGACTGCGAGTCAAACGCAGACGGCGAGTCAAGTGCAGATGCTGGCGTAAGCGTTAGTGTGTATCCGGCTCTTGTTGGTGATGAGCATCCTTTGGCTTCGGTTCATGGCAGTTTCAACGCTGTGTTTGTGAAAGCTAAGGCTGCTGACGACTTAATGTTCTATGGTCGTGGCGCTGGCGGCGCTCCAACTGCAAGTGCTGTTGTGGGAGATGTTGTTAGCGCGGCTCGAAATCTTGTACGCGGATGCTCTGGTTTTGGCGTGCCAATGTACCACAAGTATGTTCCTGCTTCTAGCGAGCAGACTAGAGCAGATTTTGTGATTCGTTGCAATATGGAAGATACTTCTTTGGCTTTGTGCAGCGAAGTTATGGATGTTTTTGCAGATCATAGCGTCGCGGCTGAGCGTTTGGCTTCGGCATGCCAAGCTAAGTATGCGCAAACTAATGGTGATTCGGATTGCCCAGAGTGCGGTCTTGGTGGGCCTGGCAGTATGCGTGTGCTTGTGCGCGAATGTTCAGAAGCTGCAGTTAAAGCTATTTGCGAGGATTTGCAGAAGTTGGACGTTGTGTGCGGAAAGCCGCTAGTTTTGCGCGTTATAAAGTAGAAAAACTGCAGGTGATCGTATGAAGCCAGTATGTAATAGTGTTTCCGTGCGCGTGCCAGCAACTAGCGCAAATCTTGGTTCTGGGTTTGATACAGCCGGTATTGCGCTTGATTATGCGGATTCTTTAGTTTTTACTTTAGATGATAATCAGTCTGAAAATTCACTTGATTATGCTGGAAACGTGCGCGTAATTATTCACGGCGAAGGCGAGGATACGCTTCCAAAAGATGAAACGCATCTAGTTGTATCAACTTTTCGCAAAGCTTGCAAAATATTTGGTCTGCCAAACTTACGGTTTACGTTAGAAGCGCATAATCGGATTCCGCAAGCGCGCGGTATGGGATCTTCTGCAGAAGCGATTGTGGCTGCAGTTGCTGCTGCTTGGTCTTTTGCGCACGAAGGTGAGCTTAATCGCGAAGCAATTTTCGAAATTGCGGCCGCAATTGAAGGCCATCCAGATAACGTAGCTCCTGCGGTTTTTGGCGGATTGACGATGAGCTGGAAGCTTGATGCTGGAGAAGGCAAAGGTTCCGTGCGCGTGGCTGGAGATGGTGAAGCGCCTCTTCCTACCGGTTTTCATACGGTACGATACAAAGTTTCGCAAGATATTTCCGTGTCTGTATTTGTTCCTAATTTTGAGCTTTCTACAGAGCTTGCTAGACGCGCACTTCCAGCAAAAGTACCGTACGGTGACGCAATATTTAACGTATCGCGAGCTGCAATTCTTCCGGTTGCTTTTGGTGAGTTAAATAGTGATTCTGAAAATAAATCAAACACAGTAAAATCTGATATTTCGCGAAATGCGTTACTTTTTGCAGCAACTCAAGATGCTCTTCATCAACCGTATCGTGCAAATCTTATGAAAGATTCGTGGAAGTTAGTGGAAACGTTGCGCGAGAATGGTTTTGCGGCAGCGATTTCGGGAGCAGGATCGTGCGTTGCTGTATTTTATGCAGGAGACGCTGAGTATAACAAGAGTGCTGCTCAAAAAATCGACGCAATTGCTGAGCCGTGGCTTTCGCGTGCTGGCTGGCGCGTTTTGCACGTACCGGTTGATTCTACTGGCGTCGCAATAACTCGCGAATAAGCTGTGCGAAATGTTGAGAATTAGCAAGTCAATAAATTGTGGTACAATTACACAATGGTTATTAGGTTTGATCCCAAATCTGCGTATAAACATTTTGATGAAGATCATCTAAATGAGGAAGAGATACGAAAGGCTATGGCTAAACCTATATGGTTTGCTTTAGTTAATCCTGATGATGTGTCAAATCCACCTAGTTCAAGGGGAAGAGTTGTAGCACTGGTCATATGTTTAAGGCATCCAGGCGCATGGGAAGATGATTTAATTGAAGTGCTTGCAAAAGGCCTCAAGGTAAAGATTTTCTCGTGTTTAATGTAGAGCATCTTACTGATAAATGGTATAAATATTGGAAAAGATGGGGCAAATGAGGTGATTAAAATGGATATGTATGAGAATTTAGCTGATGAAAATGTGTCTGCTCCAAATAATCCTCCTGTAATGCAATTTTCTGGCGAAGAAGCTGCAAAAATTATGCAAACTTTACTTTCTGAAGATTCTGATGCAACTGCAATATTTGCATCTTTATCTGGACCGGGAAGACCAAATTCGAAAGAAAGACGCGAAAGCAGTGTTCAAGAGCGTTTTCGTGTTCCTAAATCGTGGAGTGAATATATTTCTCGCGCTGCTAAGAGAGATGGCATGCCAAATAAAAGCAAGTATTTGCAATCTTTGATTTTGAGAGATGCTCAGATGCATAATGAACAATGCCAGCTACAGGCAGCGTTGCAATAACTCGCGAATAAGCTGTGCGAAGTTGTAAAGGCGTAAAAGGAAGAGTAAGGTATGACAGTTTCGTTGATTTTGGCCTCACAGTCTCCGGCGCGTAGAGCGGTTTTGGCGGCTGCTGGCGTGATTCCGATAATTCACGTAAGCGAAGTGGATGAGCCGGCGGCTTTGCGCGATGCCGCTAGTGAGCGCGGAACAAACGTTGAAGAGTTGAGTGCTGAGCAGCGAGTTTCTATTTTGGCTCGCGCAAAAGCTAAAGCTGTGTACAATGCGTGGAAACTTGTTGCAGATGCGGCGGCTTCGGCTAGTGGTGATTTAGTTGTGGGGTATCCGCTGGAAGCTGAACATGCGGGATCTGCTGAATCTGCTGAAACTGAATCTGCTGAAACTTCTGAATCCTCTGAATCTTCTAGTAACGCTTTAGCAAGCGATTCGCAATCAGATGTAACGCATAACGTAGATACGGCGCAAACTCGCGATTTTTCAGGTGTTACTGTTCCTACAAAAACTTTCGATATTCACGATTTTGCGTATACGAATAAATCTTCTAATGATTGTAGCGGTGTGCTGATTGTTGGCTGCGATTCCATGTTCCTGCTCGATGGCGAGTGCTACGGGAAGCCGCATACTCCTGAAGTGGCATTTGAGCGAATCAAGCAAATGAGCGGAAAAACAGGACAATTGTGGACTGGTCACTGCTTAATCGACGCAAAAACTGGCAAAACTATTTGCAAAACAAGCCACGCAAGCGTAACTTTTGCGCAAATGAGTGACGCGGAAATTCGCGCGTATGTGGCAACCGGAGAGCCTCTGGAAGTTGCAGGATCCTTTACGCTAGAAGGTTTTGGCGGAGCTTTCATTGAAAGCATTAATGGAGATCCGCACGGTGTTCTTGGAATCAGCTTGCCGCTGCTTCGCAGTATGGTTACCGAGCTTGGATACGCTTGGCCGGATTTGTGGAATAAGAAAAGTTTGGAAGAAGTTGGCGAAAAGAACGATCCTACTTCCACGGAGGTCCCTAAAGAAAATGTTCATCAGCCGGGAGATGGTTGGGTGCATTGCAATTGTGGCCGCAGGCATTGGGGTCATAACGGTGCTGCCGGCGTGCTGCTTGCTAGGCGAGATGCTGAAACTGGTCGCGTGACGCACGTTGTTATGCAACATCGCGCGCTTTGGAGCGCTGAAGGTGGCACTTGGGGCATTCCTGGTGGCGCAATTTCCGACGGAGAAAGCGCGATTGAGGGCGCATTGCGTGAGTCTTTCGAGGAAGCAAATATTACTTCGGGAGATATTGAAGTTGTTGGAGCTTACCGCGAGGATCATGGAAATTGGTGCTACACAACGGTTTTTGCGTTTGAAAAGCCAGGGCATAGTGTGGATCCGTGCGCGCATGACGACGAGAGTATGGAAATTAAGTGGGTGCCGATTGACGACGTGCCTAAGCTGAAGTTGCTTACGGCGATGCGCACGGATTGGCCGTCTTTCCGCGCTCGCCTCGATTCGTTAGCTGCGCGACGGTAGCTGCGTAACGACCTGTTTGAGTGCTGCGATGTAGTGCGGAATTGTCGAAAACACCAAATCAACTGGTGAAATCGACAGAATGTGAGCCAAAACTGTCGAAAACACCAAATCAACTGGTGAAATAAACAAAACGCAAGCCAAAACTGTCGAAAATACAAAATTGCCCGATGTTTTCGACATTTTCTATTGACCGCAAAAATATTTAACGCGTGTATAGATTCGCTAGTTGCGCGAAGAGATTTGTAATCTGGAAGTAGACTTCCAACTTTTGCCATTTTGCACTAAACTTGGAAGTAGACTTCCAACTTGCGAAAGGCAAACGTATGTATTCGAGAACTGAGTATCTTAATAAGCTTTTTGCTTTTAAAGACACCGATTTTGTAAAAGTGATAACAGGTGTACGCCGCTGCGGAAAATCGGTAATCCTTAAACAATACATGGATTCTCTTCGCAAGCTTGGAGTGCCAGACTCGCACATAATATACATAAATCTTGAAAGTTTTGAATATCGAGATGTGCTTACAGATTCCAATCTTATGGATGTTATCTGTTCAAAAATGCAAAATGGTAAAAATTCGAGCACTGGCGAAAATTCGAACAGTGGCAAAAGTCAACAAACAAATGTAAATCAACCAAAAACATACATTTTGATAGACGAAATACAGTTTGTAGATGGTTGGCAAAAAGCCATTAACGCGCTTAGAGTTAGTTTTAATTGCGATATTGTTATAACGGGTTCTAATGCAAAACTTCTTTCTGGCGAGCTTGCCACTAATTTAAGTGGAAGGTACGTTGAAATACCAGTGTACCCGTTCTCGTTCAAGGAATTTTTGGGAGCGAAGCAAATCGACGTTAATTCTAGGGAAGTAGATCTGGCGTATAAAGAATATGAACAATATGGCGGATTTCCTAGTGTCGTGCTTGCGGATGAGCCGCTTAGATACACTATTCTTTCCGGCATATATGATTCCATTATTCTTAACGATATTGCTGCTCGCGCTCAAATAAAAGACAGTTTTACTCTTAAAAGAATAGTTGCATTTTTGGCTGATAATGTTGGTCAGCTAGTTAATGCTTCCAAAGTTACGAGTCTTTTAAAAAACGAGCGGATAGAAGTTTCGAATCATACTATTTCTAGGTATTTAGAGCTTTTGCAAAATGCTTATCTGTTCTTTGAAGTTCGCCCGTACGATATTCGAGGTAAAGCATACTTGAGGCAGAATGCAAAGTATTTTATTGTTGACAGCGGTTTGAGGAATCAGGCAGTTAGTCATCGTCTTGGGAATATGGGTAATCGCTTAGAAAATATTGTATTTTTGGAGTTGCTGCGAAGAGGATATGACGTTGATGTTGCTCGAGTTGAGGGTAGCGAAGTAGATTTTATTGCGCGCAAAGGCGATGTAGTTGAATATTATCAGGTTACTCAGCAGTTGCCAGAGAATACGCATGAAACAGATAATTTGCTTAAAATACGCGATAATTACGCGAAATTCCTTATTACAGGCAGATATGCTGGTGTCGATTCAATAGATGGGATTCGCGTGAAGTATGTGGTTGATTGGCTGATTGAAAAGTCTTAAAGTTTTTTAAAGTCTTAATGAATTACCGCGACGACCTGCTTGAGTACTGCTATGTAGTGCGTCTGCTCTGATTTTTGCAGCTTACTAAAATGTCGAAAACACCAAATCAACTGGTGAAATAGACAGAATGTGGGGCGGAATTGTCGAAAATACCAAATCAGCTGGTGAAATAAATAAAACGCAAGGCGAAATTGTCGAAAACACAAAATCGTTTGGTGAAATGAACAAAACGCAAGCCAAAACTGTCGAAAACACCAAATCAGCTGGTGAAATAAACAGAATGTGAGCTGGAATTGTCGAAAACACCAAATCAGCTGGTGAAATAAACAAAACGCAAGCCAAAACTGTCGAAAATACAAAATTGCCCGATGTTTTCGACATTTTCTATTGACTGCAAAAATATTGCGTAGATGTAAGCGAGTTGATTGCAAAGAGTTGCAAATACGCAGCTAAAGTTACCCTAAAACGGCGGCAATTACGGCAATACAAAGTGGGCTAGTAACAGTCGAAAACAGGATTCCATCGCGAGCAAAACTCAAGCCAACATCGTAACGAGCAGCGTAATTGTAAACGTTCTGGCCAGTCGGAAGCGCCGCTAACACAACGCAAGCGTAAAGCGTTGCGCCGCGAAAATCCATAACAAAATAAGCCAGCAAAAACGCAACAATTGGCATAATCAAGTTTTTCAAAATCGCAACTGTCGCAATAGCAGCGCGATTGGAATCTTTTTGCAAAGGCTTGCTGCCGTAAAGAGACATTCCGAAAGCCATTAAAATCATTGGAACTGCAGAATTGCCAATCATTTTAATAGGATCGTAAAGAAAATTCGGAACAGGGAAATAGCCAACTTTTGCGGAAATTGCGGAAATAATAATTCCTCCAAGTGAACCAATTAAAAGTGGCTGCTTTAGGGGCTGCTGAGCAATGCGCTTAAGCGAGAATTTTCCTGTAGTTGTAATGTCTAAAACCGTCAAGCCAACAGGAGTAAATACAGCCTGTTGCATAACTAAAATCGGAGCAACAAGCGCAGGATTTCCCAAAATATAAGTCGCAACCGGCAAGCCAATATTATTCGAGTTCAAATAAAGCGAGTTAAGCGCGCCAATAGTGCAATCAGACGCAGGAAGATGGAAACAAATGCGATTAAGCAACACAAACGCAACGCCAACAATCATTGCAGAAAAGAATGCAACAAAGATTGAAGAATGAAAAATCTCAAAAATTGGCTGTTTGGAAAGAATTGCAAACATTAAACAAGGGCTGGAAACGAAAAAACTTACTCTGTTCATTACCATTTGAGCTTGCGATCCGCCAACTCGCATGCGAGCAGTGATATAGCCTGCGATAATAACAATGCCGATTACGCAAAACCCTTGCATAGCGCTGATTAAACCCATGCCCATGATTCTAGCGCTGATTATTGGATT
The DNA here is from genome assembly GCF_050320365.1 of Gardnerella sp. 2492. NCBI lineage: Bacteria > Bacillati > Actinomycetota > Actinomycetes > Bifidobacteriales > Bifidobacteriaceae > Gardnerella > Gardnerella sp. 2492. The sequence continues at coordinate 1,163,198 of NZ_CP186952.1, forward strand.
GTGGTAGTTGCGTATAAGTTCGCGAGTTTGTTGCGTAATAGTGAGTTTGTTGCGTAATAGTGCGTTATATGAAAATGGTCTTTTAAATAACGCACGAAAGTATATCGAAAAAGTATATCGAAAGTATATCGAAAAAGTAGAAAAAACTATGGTGCACACATATAGATTGCATGTTATTTGACGTTGCAATATGGCATACTAGAGAGCGGTGGCACTGCAAGCCGCCGAAGCATTCGATGGCGTCGATCCCCTCGCAAGGGTTTAAGTGAGGCTGGTGTCCGCCGTCGCGCAGCTAGACTTTATAGAGAGCTTAAGTGTGATTCACATAAGTGAAACCATGCTAAGCCAAGGATACGAAACGATGCAGCGTTTCGTGAGGAGCATAGTGCCCGGAATAACAAGAGATGGCTTCAATGTGCCTGAAGCTGGGGAAGGCGCATCGTATGTGCAAGACAATCAAAAGTCTTCAACGTTGCAGCCAGATAATACCAAAGAAAATACTGTTGTAAATAAGACTTCTAATAATGAGTCTGATACTTCTGGCGTTACTGCACAAAACGGAACTTCGTTTGTGCGCAGTGTGAGTGATTCTGATGTCACTACGCGTCGCCGTCGTGGATCGCGTAGAGTAGTTAGAGTTGCTGGCGCTGCCGGTGAAGCGATGAAATTGCACGTTCAGGATACAAGTGCTCCGTATGCAGCTAGGCCAATAACTTCGCTTCTTTTCCAAGAACCAGTTTTGCCTAATCGTAGTTATAATACTGAGAATTCGAACGATACTGACTCTTTCGATGAGCGTTCGAATAGTGAGAAAAATAGGCGAGCTTCCTCTAAAGCAGAGTATAAAGGAAGGCGCGCAAGCCGTGGAAATTCTGATACAGACGAACTAGATGATCTATCAGAAAGCGCGAGTTCTCGCAACTCCCGTAACTCTCGCGATTTGCGTAATTCTCGTAACAATGACGCTGATCGAGACGATGCTGACAGCCGTAATAATGACGATATTCGTAATAGTAGCGATTCTCGCAGCAGTAGCGCTGATCAAAGTCGTAGAGACGGTCGCAATAATCGTAAAAATCGAGACAGTCGAAATACTAAAGACTATCGTGATTCTGAAGATACTCGCGCAGTTAGCCGCCGTCAAAAGCGTACTCTTGACGAAACTTCTTCCAGATCTCGCAGTTCTCGCCGCTTGAACGCTTCAGAACGTCGTGCTGCGGCGGAAGTTGAAAAAATTGAGGAAGATTTAGTTTATGACGATATAGTTTATGCCCCAATTACGCGCGGTGTTGAAGAGACGCTTGATATAAGCGACTTATTTGATAGCGAAAGAACTGGCGAAAGAACTGGCAGAAGCGAGCGCGACAGTAGAAAGCGCGACGGTCGAGACGGTCGAGATCGTGATGGTCGAGACGGTCGTGATAGCAGCGACAGTAGCAGCATTCGCGATAATGACAAAAACTATGACAATGACAGCGAAGATGGGATGATTATTCGTCGTCGTCGCCGTCGTGGAAGTAGAGCTAAAGAAGAGAGCGCAAACGCTGATAACGGCAATTACGGCGATAACGCAAGTAATGATGCAAGTAATGATGCAAGTAATGATGCTAGAGATAACGCCATCGATAACGCCATCGAAAATCTAAGTAAAGATTCTGAAGACAGCGATAACTTCACATACAGTGGCAGCAGGCGTCGTCGTTCTCGTACAACTCTTAAACAGGATAATGGAGAAATTTCTCAGGACGATAGCGATATTATTCCAGATCCTGATGAGCTTAGAGCAAGCGCGGAAGAAGAGGAGACGCTTTACACTCGTCGCCGTCGTCGCCGCCGTTCGAAATCTTCGGATGATGCTGCAAACAGCACAATATCAGACGCAAGCTCTGAAGATAGTTCTCCACGCCGCTCTCGCAAGCAGCAGTATATTGATGAGATCACCGATATTGAAGGCTCCACAAGACTAGAAGCGAAACGTCAGCGTCGTCGTGATAATCGTCGCGAGCGCAGCCGTCAGAACATGATTATGGAGCAAGATTTCCTAGCGCGTCGTGAAAATGTTGAGCGACTTATGGTTGTGCGAGAACGTGATCGTCACACGCAAATTTCCGTTATAGAAGACAATATTCTCGTAGAACATTACGTTTCTGATATTCAGGAAGTTGCTACAGTAGGGAATATTTACCTTGGCCGTATTCAAAACGTTTTGCCTAGCATGGAAGCTGCGTTTGTGGATATTGGTCAAGCGCGAAATGGTGTGCTTTACGCAGGTGAAGTCAACTGGGATATGACCCGTTTGGAAGGTCAGCCTAGAAGAATTGAGCTTGCTTTTAAGTCTGGAGATCCTGTTCTTGTGCAGGTTACGAAGGATCCTATTGGACATAAGGGTGCGCGTTTAACTTCCCAGGTGACTATTGCCGGTAGATTCTTAGTATTGGTTCCTTCTGGCGGTATGACTGGCGTGAGTCGAAAGCTTTCTGACCGCGAGCGCTCGCGTTTGCGCGGAATTGTTTCTAAGATTGCGCCAAAAGATATGGGTGTGATTATTCGTACTGCCGCTGAGGGCGCTACTGAGGAAGCGATACAGAAGGATCTTGAGTCGCTTATGCGTCAGTGGGAGCGTATTGAAGAAAAGCGACAGGAGTTTTTGCACGGCAAACGTCCGAAGTTGCTTCAAGGCGAGCCGGATGTGGCTATTCGTGTTGTGCGCGATATTTTCAACGATGATTTCCAGAAGCTTATCGTTGAAGGCGAAGGCGTGTGCCAGCGAATTAAAGAATATCTTGAGATGATGGCTCCTGATTTGTTGAGCAAGATTGAGTATTGGGATCCTGCTGAGCATGAGGGCAAAGATATATTTGATAAGTGGCAGATTGATAGTCAGCTTCGTAAGGGTATGGAACGTCAAGTTTATTTGCAGTCTGGCGGTTCGATTGTTATTGATAGAACTGAGGCTATGACTACGATTGACGTGAATACTGGCCGATTTATTGGTCGCGGTAAGTCTTTGGAAGAGACTGTAACTCGCTGCAATTTGGAAGCGTCTGAAGAGATTGCTCGTCAGTTGCGTTTGCGTGATATTGGTGGCATGGTCATGATTGATTATGTTGATATGGTTATGCCAGCAAATCGCGATTTGGTTCTTCGTAGACTGCTTGAGTGCTTGGCTCGAGACCGCACTAAGCATCAGGTTGCGGAAGTAACTTCGCTTGGTCTTGTGCAAATGACGCGTAAGCGCGTAGGACAGGGCTTGGTTGAAGCTTTCTCTGAGGAGTGCCCAACTTGTAAGGGGCGTGGCTTTATTTTGCATGATGAGCCGACTGTTTCTTCTGAGTATGCTGATCCTTATGCGCTTAAGGGTGGAGATCCGTTTATTAAAACTAATAAACACGGTCATGGTAGTTTAGTCGAGTCTGCGACTGTTAAGCAGCAGGGTTCTAGTGCTGATGTGCGAGCTAAGTTTGCGCAAATTGCTGCGGCAACTACTACTGTAGATTCTTCTGATAAAAATAATGACGATTCGTCGTCTTCGGAATTTACTGATAATTCTGACGCTGATAATTCCGGCTCTAATAATTCCGGCGCTGCAGTAAATGTTTCTGCTGAAGATTCCGCAGCTTTGCATGCTGTAGAATCTTTGGATTCCGTTACTGATAATGGTGACTCTTCTGCGCATGCGGAAATTTCTGCTGAATCTGTAGCTAAGCTGGAAGTTGATATTGTAAATGCTGCTAAAGAGTCAGTTAAATCAGATATTTCTGAAAATCAGAAAGATAACGGGAAAGTTAGTGAACCTGCAGAAATAACTACAGAATTTCCTGTAATTCAACCAAAATAAGTGTGTTGGAAAGCGGCGAAATAATAGACAATAATCAATGAAGTATGTGGCATGAGTACAATATTGACTATTGTCTATTCTGGCTATAAAAAATAAGCTCTTGACGTAAGTACAGGGGTGGGTGTAATTTTGATAGTCGGTGTCTTGACGTGCTCCTGACTGCTGCGCGTTAGACAAGAAGCTTTCAATTGAGCAAGGAACGAATTATGTACGCGATTGTGAAGGCCGGTGGCCATCAAGAGAAGGTCGAGGTTGGAGATGCCATCCTCGTGAACCGTCTCGATGCAAAGAAGGGCGATACCGTGGAATTCCCGGTCGCGCTCGTAGTTGACGGCGCTAAGGTTATCTTAAGCGCTAAGGATCTTGCAAAGATCTCGGTAAAGGGCGAAGTTGTAAACGACGAAGCCAAGGGTCCGAAGATCAGCATTATGAAGTTTAAGAACAAGACTGGCGTGGCTCGTCGCAAGGGTCATCGTCAGAAGTTGACTCTCGTCAAGATCACGGCCATTGCCTGATTGACGGTGTTATAAACCTGAAAGGACAGCAAGATGGCACATAAGAAGGGTGCGTCTAGCTCGCGCAACGGTCGCGATTCACAGGCGCAGTATCTTGGCGTTAAGAAGTTCGGCGGTGAAGCTGTGGTGGCTGGCAACATTATCGTTCGTCAGCGCGGCACCAAGTTCCATGCTGGTCAGAACGTGGCTTTGGGTAAGGATCACACGCTGTACGCTTTGGTGGACGGCAATGTGAAGTTCGGCATTCGTCGCGACCGCAAGGTTGTTGACGTTGTGACTGCCTGAGTCGCTTCGATTATCATCTTTTTAGCCGCACCCAGTTCGGTGCGGCTTTTTTTTGTTCTCCTCATTTTGCGTTTTTAAGAGTACTAAAACGTGGAAGTTAAGTGTTGTGCTATTCAGGTAAGGTAGCGATATGAGTGATTTTGTGGATCGCGTAACAGTGCACGTGAAGGGTGGCGACGGCGGCAATGGTTCTGCCGGCGTGCGTCGCGAAAAGTACAAGCCTTTAGCTGGTCCAAATGGTGGCAACGGAGGCGATGGTGGTTCTGTTATTTTTGTAGCAGATCGTAACGCAAATAGCCTTCTTGACTATCGTTTTATGCCGCATCGTACTGCTGAAGATGGCACAATGGGTTTGGGTGATACAAAAGACGGTTCAAAGGGCGCTGATTTAGTACTTCCTGTTCCTGTTGGTACAGTTATTTTTACTGCTAAAGGCGCGGCTGGTTCTGCAAAACGTCCGGGTGAAGTTTTGGCTGATTTAAAGCAACCGGGTGATCGTTTTGTTGCTGCTGCTGGTGGCGCTGGCGGTCTTGGAAATGCTGCTCTCGCTAATAAAACTCGTCGTGCTCCAGGATTTGCTCTTTTAGGAGAGCCTGGCGAAGAGCGTGACGTAATTTTGGAACTTAAATCAATTGCAGACGTGGCTTTAGTCGGTTTCCCTTCTGCCGGAAAATCAAGTTTAGTTGCGTCTATTAGTGCAGCTAAGCCGAAAATTGCTGACTACCCGTTTACTACTCTCGTGCCAAATCTGGGAGTTGTAAGTTTTGGCAACTATCGTTATACGATTGCTGACGTTCCAGGCTTGATTCCAGGCGCTTCTGAAGGTAAGGGTTTGGGACTTGAGTTTTTGCGTCATATTGAGCGTACTGAAATTATTGCTCACGTGATCGATTGCGCAACTTTGGAGCCAAATCGCGACCCTATTAGCGATTATCACGCTCTTGAGCATGAGCTTGCGCAGTATGCTGATAAGCTTGAGCTTCCGCTGGGCGCTATTCCGATTCCTGAACGTCCGCGCATTATTGTGCTAAACAAGGTCGATGTGCCTGAAGCTAAAGAACTAGCTGATTTTGTGCGCGGCGAATTTGAGGCGATGGGATTAGACGTATTTGAAATCTCTACCGCATCGCATGAAGGTTTGAAAGAGCTTGGTTTTGCTCTCGGACGATTGGTTGAAAAGATGCGTGAGAAGCTTGCTGCTGAGGAAGCAGCGCGAGAAGAAGAGCGTGTTGTTATTCAGCCGCTTGAGCAGCAGACTTCAGCGTTGCGTCGCCGCCGCGATGATGGACGTGGAAATAGTGCGGACTTCACTATTGAACGTGAAGAAGACAAAAACGGTGATTTTTGGTTTACCGTTACTGGCATGAAACCTGAGCGTTGGGTTGTTCAAACGAACTTTGATAACGATGAAGCTGTTGGATATTTGGCTGATCGTCTTGCGAAGCTTGGTGTTGAGGATGAGTTGCGTAAGAAGGGTGCTCGTCCTGGAGATGAGATTCGCATTGGCCGCGGAAATCGTATGGTTTGCTTTGACTGGGATCCAAGTATTGCTGCTGGAGCAGAAGGTCTTGATGGAGCAAGCTTGGGTGCTCGTGGTAGGGATTTGCGTCTTGAGGCGAATGATCCTAGGAACTCTCGTCGTACTAATGCGGAGCGTAGACGCGACTATCACAGCATGATGGACGCTAAGAGTGCTGTTCGCGACGCAATGATGGCCGAACGTAAGTCGGGGCACTGGGCAGATCCATCTGTTGACGATGATCGTCATGACGAAAATAGCTTATTCGGCCGCGGTGAAGAGTAAAAACTAGTAGAATCAAGAGGAATTTTATGAGTAATCCTGCAATTGAGCTAACCGAAGAAGGGGTTCGGCGTTCAATTCGTGAGGCGCGCACAATCGTAGTAAAAGTTGGTTCAAGTTCGCTTACTGACGCGTCAGGTCATCTTGATGTGCAAAAATTGCGTGCGCTTGTAGCTGCGATTAGTCACGTGCAAATGATGGGTGCGCGTGTAGTACTAGTTTCTTCTGGCGCTATTGCAGCAGGTTTTGGACTTCTTGGTTTTGATGAGCGTCCTAAGGATGTGCCAACTCAGCAGGCGACGGCTTCGGTTGGTCAAGGCTTGCTTATGGCTCAGTATGAGTCTGCGTTTGCGCAATTTGGTTTCAGAGTAGGGCAGATGCTGCTTACAGCGGATGTTACTATTTCGCCTTCGCGTTACCGCAATGCGCAGCGAACAATGCTTCGTTTGCTGGAGCTTGGCGTAATACCGATCGTAAACGAGAACGACGCGCTTTCTAGTAACGAAATTCGTTTTGGCGATAATGATCGTCTTGCTGCGCTTGTAGCAAATGTGGTGCGTGCGGAAGCGTTGGTATTGCTTACGGATGTTGATGCTTTGTATACTGCTCCTCCGAGCGAGCCTGGAGCTAAGCGTGTAAGTTTTGTGCCAGATGTGACGCGTGCTTTAGAGAAAGTAAAAGTTGGTTCAAGCGTTTCTGGAGTTGGTACCGGCGGAATGATCACAAAGATTGAAGCTGCGCACGTTGCTGCAGTTTCGGGTATTCCTACCGTGTTAACTTGCGCGAGTAACGCTGGGCCGGCTCTTGCAGGCGATGCTGTTGGTACTGCGTTTGCGCCTGTTAATACGCGTGATTCTTCAAGGCGACTTTGGATTGGTTTTGCTTCTTATCCGCATGGAACTTTGGTTGTTGATGCTGGTGCTGCGGAGGCGGTTCGTGGAGGTCGCGCAAGTCTTCTTGCGGCTGGAATTGTTGATGTGCGCGGCGAGTTTTCGGCGACGGATCCGGTGTGGATTGATGATGAGCAGGGCAATCATTTAGCTAAAGGATTGGTTGCTTTTGATGCGGAGGAGATTCCGGAGATTATGGGGCGCACGAGCGATGAGCTTGAGAAGTCGCTTGGACGGCAGTATGCGCATCCGGTGGTGCATCGCGACAATCTTGTGCTTGTGTAAATTAACTGCAACTACATTTGCCGGGAATTTTCCGGAAAATGTTTCACTACGCCGGTCTTGAGACACTCGCGCAGTAACAGTACTGCACTAGTGTCTCAAAATGAGCAAAATGAGACACTCTTGCAGAACGATAACTGCGCGAATGTCCGAAAACAGCCAAACAGAGACAATAACGCAGTAACAGTACTGCACTAGTGTCTCAAAACAAACAAAATGAGACACTCGCGCAGAAAGCAAGTCATCGCGCGCTACGCTTTAAGTGCGAAAACAGTTCGTCGCGCAAGCGCCTGGTAATTTCCGGCAGATTCGTCGTTTCTCGGCTTAAGGTTACACTGGAATACATGGCAGATAATATTGCAGAAACTTCATCGCAAGAAAATTGGCGCGTATTAAGCGAGCGCATTAACCGAGTCGCTCCGAGCGCGACTTTAGCAGTAGACGGCAAGGCGAAAGCTATGAAAGCTGATGGCATCGACGTTGTAAGCTTTGGCGCAGGCGAGCCTGATTTCCCTACTCCTTCTTACATTGTTGAAGCCGCCGCAGCTGCTTGCAAAGACCCGCGCAACTATCGTTATACTGCCACAGCTGGTTTGCCGGAGCTTAGAGAGGCGATTGCGCGCAAAGTGCAGCGAGATTCCGGCTACGAAGTTTCCCCAAATCAAGTCGTTGTAACAAACGGCGGAAAGCAAGCAGTTTACGAAGCTTGCCAAATTCTTTTAAACGATGGTGACGAAGTTATTATTCCAGCTCCGTATTGGACGAGTTATCCGGAAGCGGTAAAGCTTGCCGGCGGCGTACCTGTGCCGGTTTTAGCAGGTGCAGAGCGCGGTTTTGAGCCAGATATTGCGGCGATTGAGGCTGCTCGCACACCGCGCACGCGCGCAATCATCGTAACTTCGCCTTCCAATCCTACGGGCGCTATTTGGAGTGCGCAAACTATTCGCGCAATCGGAAAATGGGCGCTTGAACACCATATTTGGGTGCTTTCTGACGAAATTTACGAGCACTTACATTACGACGGCATTTCGACTTCGTATATTGGCGTCGAGGTGCCAGAGATCCGCAATCAGCTGCTGATTTTGAATGGCGTTGCTAAAACTTACGCTATGCCGGGTTGGCGCGTCGGTTGGATGGTTGCTCCGGCAGATGTGGCGAAGTCTGCTGTAAAGTTGCAAAGCCACATGACTTCCAACGTTTCTAATATTTCGCAGCGTGCGGCAATTGCTGCAGTCGGCGGCTCGCTGGATGTGGTTTCCACTATGCGTGAGGCTTTTGATGCTCGTAGAAAAGCGATTGTGGAAGCGTTGAACAATATTGATGGTGTTACTTGCCCTCTTCCTCATGGAGCTTTTTACGCGTTTGCTAACGTTGAGGCGCTGCTTGAGCGTCCGCTTGGAGATAAGCGCGAGATGCCGCATACTTCTTCTCGTTTTGCTGAGATGTTGCTTGATGAAGCGCATGTTGCTGCTGTTCCGGGAGAGGCTTTTGGTGCTCCTGGATATTTGCGTTTCTCTTGCGCTCTTGCTGACGATCAGCTTGCGGAAGGTATGCGTCGTATGAAGAAGTGGGTTGAAGCTTAAACTGTTTCAATTTCTAATTTCTTCTACGACACTCAATAATTGAAGTTTTGGTGCGGAAATCGTGGCCTTCCGCTAACATAGCTATTTGGCGGTTTTGCTATATTCTCTGTTTTGGGGTATGATTAGCAAGTTCACCTAGGGATGTGGCGCAATTGGTAGCGCAACGGTCTCCAAAACCGTAGGTTGTGGGTTCGAGTCCCGCCGTCCCTGCCAGTTTCATTTTATCAATCAGTTAGCGAAGGGTTTAGGCATGACACAGGCACGCGATAGTAAAAAAGCGAAAAAGCCAAATTTGTTCGTGCGTATCATCAGGTTCGTTAAGCAGACTATTGACGAGACTCGTAAGGTGATAGCTCCTCATGGTAAGGAACTTTTCGCATGGTCAGCTTCTGTATTTATTTTCGTTATTTTCTTGATGGTGTTTGTTACTTTCATGGACTTCGGCTTAGGCAAGTCCGTTATGTGGATGTTTGGCTGAGTTGAGATTCGAGGGTTTACAAAATGACTGACGAAGAAATGACTGATGCTGATATGACTGATAATGAAGCAGCTGAGATTAATCTTGAGGCGCTTGATTCTGTTGATGATGCTGTAGTTGATGATGCAGTAGTTGAGCCTGCTGAGTCTGATGAAGACACTTCTGCTGATGTGAATGCTGAAGATGTGACTGCTGGCTCGGTTGAAGCTGCTGATTCCACTGGCTCTGAAGAATCTACTGAAGCTGCTGACTCTTCGGAAACTTCTACTGCAGAAGTTGATCCTACTGATGCTGGCGCTTTGGCTGTAAAAGAGTTTTCGCAAAAGTTGCGTACGCTGGAAGGTAAGTGGTATGTTCTGCACACCTACTCCGGCTACGAGAAGCGAGTGAAAACTAATGTTGAGTCTCGTGTGCAAAGCTTTGGTTTGGAAGATAAGATTTTCCAGATTGAAGTTCCGATGGAGGAAGTTGAAAAGCATACCGAGAAAGGCAAGAAGGTTATTACTCGCGTGCGCGTGCCAGGCTATGTGCTGATTCGTATGTGGCCGGACGAGAATGCTCGCCGTATTGTGCGCGAAACTGAGGGTGTGACTGGTTTTGTTGGTCCTTCTAAGGAACCAGCTCCGCTTAGCCGCAAAGAAGTTGTGGCTATGATGGCTCCTATGATTGCTTCTGAGGCTTTGAAGAATGCTGGTGATAAGCCAGCTGCTGCTCGTAAGCGTACTGTTGAGGTGGCTTACAAGGTTGGAGATCAGGTTACAGTTACGGATGGTCCATTTGCGACTATGGCTGCTGTGGTTTCCGATGTGGAGCCTACAACTCAGAAGCTTACAGTTTTGGTTTCTATCTTTGGTCGAGAGACTCCTGTGGAACTTGGATTCCATCAGGTGGAGCCGATTGTTTGAGCTTTTATAAAACTTTTACAAACCGGGGTGCGTTATTCGTGCTCCGGTTTTTTAGTTTCGCTTAGTTTTGTTTATTTACTGCGACACGCCGTAAAATGATAGATTTTCTTGTAGCCGCAGTGCTTTTATCAATCTAAATAATAAATATTTCCAAAGTAAGTAGTTTTACTTGAATCTCACCATGGGGGGGGGGTATACTCTCAGCTGTACATTACGAAAGGGGACGCATTCTGCCTGATTGTTAATGTGAGCCTTTGGGTTTCGTTAATTTTTGGGCCATTAAGTTTAAAAATTGTTTATGATTATATAAGGAGAGTATGTTATGACTGCTCCGGAATCTAATACATTTTTAAAGTGTGTACGTGCGATTAGAGATTTTGTTGCTCGTCACATTGACTCTGGCGTTGCAAGAGAGTCTCAAAAGTCTTCTTGCGCCGATTTGCGCTCAAACGCGTCCAAAAACGCGTTCATAAAATCATCTAAAAACGCGTCTCGAAAAGCGTGCGGTTCGTGCACGAGTCGAGCGTTACTTTCGTTATTTGTAGCATCTGCAACGTTGCTTGCTACTTTTGTGATTGCTCCAACTTATGCTTTAAGTGCTGGTGAGAGTGCTACTGTTACTGAGAATACTGCTGGTACTAAGTCTGGTTCTGCTAAGACTGAGGGTGAGCAGAAGCAGACTGAGCAGAGTGAACCTAATAGTGCTGAGCTTAATAAGAATAATACTGGCTCTCCAAGCACTTTAACTAATAATAAGGAATCGAAGTCTGTTGAGGAGCCGAAGACTGCTGTTAACAATGGTGTTGATAAGGCTAAGTCAGCTGAGACTGCTGTAAAGAACAACGTTAAAGGTGCCCAAAAGAAAGACGTTGATTCTGCGAAAGATAATGGTAACAGCACTGACAGAGTTGCGAATGAAGAGCCTCAGCTTCCGAAGGAGTGCAAGGCTGCGTCAACTTATTGGTGATGCTGCTGCAGCAGCTGCTGCTTCCCAACCAGCTGGCGCTGCTGCTACTGATGTGCAGACTGCTACAACAAATGATAAAGGTAACTTCGCGGCTGCATACAAGACTCGCGCTGGCGTGCCTGTTTATCTTGTTGAGGTTAAAGCTCCTACAGGCTATAAGCTTTCTAATGTTATAAAGGAAGTTACGGTCGCTACAACAAATACTGTGACAGATCCTTATGTTGTAGAATTCCCGAATATTCCAGAACATAACATTGATGGCAAGAGCTTCTGGTTCAATCTTCCTGCAACTGGTGCTTACGGAATACTGATTTTCGCTGTCGTGGGCATGGTTCTTATTGTTGCGAGCGTGATTATGTACGTGCGCAATCGCAAGGAAGAAGAACAGCAGAACGCTTGATCTGCTTTCTAAAGCTGGTCTTGTAGTCTAATAGCAAAGTGTGAGTCTAGGGTTTACTTAACTAAATCCTAGACTCACATTATCTACCAGCCCTGTTCGTAGTTTAATTTGCATGAAATTACTAGCGTTGTTGTAAAAAACAGGTACGCTAAATAACAACGGTGGGTGAATTTACGAGTGAGGGGTGGGTATTGCTTGGTCGAAGATGCTTTGTTATTAGTGTGGTAGAGATTTGAGATTTTTCGCACTGAATGAGATGAACCTCAGCCATTGAAGCCGCGTACTGTAGTTAAGCGATACTGCTTGGCATTTAATCGAAGCTGATACGAAGCGCGTAAAGATGACTGTGAGCTGGAGTTGTCGAAAATACCAAATTGTTTGGTGAAATGAACAGAATGTGAGTTGAAACTGTCGAAAATACCAAATCGTTTGGTGAAATAGACAAAATGTAGGGCAAAACTGTCTAAAACACCAAATCAACCGATGAAATAAACAAAACGCGAGCTGAAACTGTCGAAAACACATAATCTCCCGATGTTTTCGACATTTTCTATTCACTGCAAAAATATCACCGCGTGTATCGATTAGTTATATGTGCGAAAATAGCTGCAGCTTTCGTACTGCAGCGTGTCGCGAAGATGTGACATAATAGGAAAGCTTGTGACTGGAGGAGAAATCCGCTAGCACAGCACAGCAATACAAGATGCGGGAGGAAGCTTCAAAACGGCTTTATAGCAACGTTTATGCATAAAAATTAAGTGTAACGTCTATGTATCAGCGTTTGTAGCAACCGTTTGGACCGCTTGTAAAAGAAAGAAGAACCATATTATGGCTCCGAAAAAGAAAGTCTCCGCGCTTATTAAGCTCGAGATTCAGGCTGGCAAGGCAAATCCAGCCCCACCACTGGGCCCAGCATTAGGCTCCCACGGCGTGAACATCATGGACTTCTGCAAGGCCTATAACGACCAGACGAAGGACAAGATGGGTCAGATCGTCCCAGTAGAGATCACCGTTTACGAAGATCGTTCTTTCACCTTCATTTTGAAGACTCCACCTGCTGCTGCTTTGCTGCTTAAGGCTGCTGGCATTCAGAAGGGCACCGAGAACCCATTGACTCACAAGGTTGGTTCTGTGACCAAGGCTCAGGTGCGCGAAATCGCCGAAATTAAGATGCCTGACCTCTCCGCACGTGACGTCGAGGCCGGTATGAAGATCATCGCGGGTACTGCTCGCTCGATGGGTATTACCGTTACCGACTGAAAGGGAGTGTAGAAATGGCTAAGCGTTCTAAGAAGTATCGTGAAGCGGCTGAGAAGATCGACCGCAATAACCTGTACACCCCAGCTGAAGCTATCGCTTTGTTGCAGAGCATGCCAAAGCACGCTTTTGACGAGTCCGTTGAGGCTGTTATGCGCCTTAACGTTGATCCTCGCAAGGCTGACCAGTTGGTTCGTGGCGTAGTAAACTTGCCAAACGGCACCGGTAAAACCGCTAAGGTTTTGGTGTTCGCTCGTGGCCCAAAGGCTACTGAGGCTCAGGAAGCTGGCGCTGACATCGTTGGTGATGACGAGCTTATCGAAAAGGTTGCCGGTGGCTTCCTTGACTTCGATGCAGTCGTTGCAACCCCAGATATGATGGGTAAGGTTGGCCGCTTGGGTCGTGTTCTCGGCCCTCGTAGCTTGATGCCAAATCCAAAGACTGGCACCGTTACCATGGATGTAGCTAAGGCTGTTGCTGATATTAAGGGCGGTAAGATTGAGTTCCGCGTGGATCGCCAGGGCAACCTGTCATTCCTCTTCGGCAAGCTCTCCTTCGATGCTAAGGCTCTTGAAGAGAACTTCAAGGCTGTTGCAGACGAAATCCGCCGCTTGAAGCCAACCACCATTAAGGGTCGTTACATCACTAAGGTGACTGTTACCTCCACAATGGCTCCTGGTGTTCCAGTGGATATTGCAAGCATCGCTGCCTGATTTATTGCTAGCGTAGCTTGTGCGAAAGCGCGAGATTCGCGAAGTAAATCAAGTATAAAGCTTATAAACGCTGAGAATGTGCTCATTTGCGAGCGCTTCTCAGCGTTTTTTAATAGTGAGGCACGCGTGCAGTACGGTTTTTGCGTGAGTGTCTCTTGATTGGTGAGTTGGCGACTTAGATACTACATAATGTGCGAGCGCGCGTCGCGGATGCGGCCTATGGTAATGGCCGTCTGCAGTACGTACGCTGCGCGAGGGTCGGTAGCATCCCAACCAGTTGTTTGCGCTACTTTGCGCAAACGGTATCTCACAGTATTTGGATGCACATTAAGTTCGTGCGCTGTCTGATCAAGTGCTCCGCCAAATCTAAGGAACATGTCTACTGTACTAAGAGTCGGATCGTCGCGATTATACGGAGCTAGGCTTTGATAAACGTCGTTGTATAAGCTTTCTACTGCAGTGCTGTCTCCAATAAGAGCGCGCTCAGCTAATACATCATCCGCGTGAATTATTTGCGGCAAATGTTTAACAGCTGGCGCTACTGCAATTGCTGAAAGCGTGGCTGTTAAAGCAGATGATACTCGATCTACTCCCTGCACTATTCCGCTTATGCATACTGGCTTTTTGGATGCTGTAAATATTTGACACAGTTTTTCTAGCGACTGCTCGCTTGGGGTTTCACGAACTGCTAGCAAGACTATATGGGATGGTGATGAGAAAGTCTCGCTTGAATTTGCGCTACCTGCGCTACTTTCACTACCTGCGCTACCGGTAGTGCTACTGGCAAATAGATTCGTTGTTTGCCACGATCTGTTAATACGCTGTAAAGCGCTATTTTGCGCGCGTTCGACTATTGCGTCATATGCGTTGCAGTTTCCTAATTGTGGCCAAATATTGCGGCGTAATGTGTCTGTATTATCTGGAATTACTGGAGAGTCTTTTTTGCGCGTAGGGCCATCATCTTTAGTAATTTTTGCGCCGTAAGTACCAGCTATAACGATTATTTTCGGCGTATCAGGCCATTGCAATAGGTGTATTAAAGCGTTTACTCTCTGATCTGCAATGCCGTTCATAAGACACGTTGCAATAATAGTGTGTAAGCGTAGGCGAGTGGCAGCGTCAAAAACTTGACCGTCGCGAGTATCGAAAATCCCAAACGGCTCAACTGCTGGTGCGCAAGGAAGTGGCGTAAAGTGTGGCGCTTCTTCTACAGTAGTATTCTCGCGATCTTGATTTGTATTTTTGCGTCTCCACAAATGGTGCTTTCGTTTTTCTTCAACATCGTCTTTGTTGTTTGTGGAAGATTTAGTAGATTCTTCTTTTGTTGCAACAGTTGCGGAAAGTGCCGACTGATTTACCAGCTCATTTGATTGATTTGATTGTTCTGATTTTTCTAACTGCTTTAACTGCTTTTGTATTGCGCAAATTTGCACTCCTGTTAAAAGTGAAAGAAAATCATCATTTAGATTTGTGAATTTTTGATTCGCATCTGATTCGTCACTCGCCATTGCGTGATATGTATCTGAAGCGTTTACTTCAGTATTATTTAAGGATGCGGCATCGGAATGAGCACTCTGTGCTTGCGCAAACTGGTTTGAATTAATCTCGTCCATCCTGTGCCCTTAGTTGCAGCAATAATTAGCAATCATCTTTTCTATTATAGTCTTATAGTTGCTTTCTAGTAAATGTGCGGCTCGCAAGTGCTTTTGCGCTTTGCGTCTGCTTAGTATTTGCGCTTTGCGTCTACTCCTAGTGTTTACTTCTTAATACCCGCCACTTTTATAAATTGCAGAAGCTAGCTCCATTTAACTAAACGCAGATTAACTAAGCGCAGAGTCATAATTTTTTAACAGCTTTCAACGTATCTCTCCAAAACGCTAGAAGCACAAAACAGAATACAAAAGTAAGCGGAAGCATATGCCTTTCAAAATTATTAGCCGGAGCCATAATCATTACGCCCATTAACAGTGCTAGAGGAATATGCCATATCACTGTTTTCCAGCGTCTCAAAATAATTTCAGCAACTCCAATTAGTAGAGTTCCAATCACATAAGTATTACCGTGAATTAGGAATCTTAATGTGCTTTCTTCGCTTAATTCATTAATATTTTTTGAGATTTTGGATCTAAGTCGCGGATTCCATAGTTTTATCCATACAGATTTGTGTATGCTGTCTGTGTTGAGATAATATTCTGGACCAACGTAAGGCGTGTCGAGAATATCAAAATATCCGTAAGATTTTGCTACAAGAGCGTCTGTTGCTACAAGTGGACTGTTAGTAATTGTTTTCCACCATGCTTTGTCTAGCTGTTTAATATCGGATTTAGTTACGTATCTCCATCTGTAACTAACTTTTTTTGATTGCAATCCAGAAGATTTTACAGGATCCGCATCGTTCGGTTTGTATGCTTCTGCTGCTTGATCTAGATTAAAAATTCGCGATATCGCGCGTTTTGCGCAGTGCGGTATGCTTTTTGGATCTACTTTTGCGATTCTAGCAATCTGCTGTAATTGTACTCCGCGACTTTCAATAGGGTCGCCGTTTATGATTGCGCCGCTTGAGATAAGCATTGTGATTGATCCGTGAATAAGCACAGTCGGCAGTAGGATTCCACAAAGCCACAGTTTCCAATGTTTTATATGCGCTATAAGTAGCAGTGCGAATTGAATTGTAAGAATATACCAAGCGTATTTAGCTGCGATTAGCATTACAGATACGCTTATAACTAGCTCAATTATAGTGTGAATTGGAAGTTTTCTGCGGCTTTTGCGTTTTATGTAGTCGCTATTTTCGCAAGTATTTTTATCGAAATAAATGCTATTGATTTCGTAACAGACGCCAACCCACCATGTAAAAGCGAATGCAAAAAGCGGTGATTTTGTTAGTGAAATTGTAGATAAAATAACTAAAGGATTAAACAGAAGTAGAAGCAGAACTATTACGCGCGCTATCATCGGCGTTTCTGCATTTGCGTAAATTGCGTAAGTTTTGTATTTTTTATTGTGCTTTCGCAAGTTATTGTTTTTATCGTAATTGTATTTAGATATAAGCCACGGTCGATTTAGAAAACGATTTGCTGTGGCAGCAAAACAGAAGGCTGCAAAAACAAATTGCATAAAAGCCAGAAGTACGATTCCAGCATCGTTAGAATCTGTAAAATAACGCGAAACTGCCGCAACAGAGCCGTAAATAACAGTAAGAACTATGTTGTGCTGATCGCTTAAATATGTTGGATTAGATGGCCACAAGTAGTGAGCAGTAGGGTAGATGTCTGCTGGTACGAAGCTGAAGAATCCAATATATGGCTGTTTTAATCCCGTGATTTGATTCCAAGCCCAACTGTATTCGCGAATTTGCGAGCAGAGGTCAGCTCCGTAAGCTGCAAGAAAAGTAACCGGCGCCCACAGCCAGCCTAGTATGAATGTGATGAAAAGATTGCGCTGCCTATGTGTTAGGTGGAAAACGCACCAGCGTATACAAAGTATCGCGAGATTAGATATTTCTATTGCTGCAGAAGCTGCTTTAGCAAGAAAATGAGGTACGTTCCTGCGCAATAATTTCTTGTGCGCTTCAGTATGTATTAATTCAGTTAAATCGTGCCATTTAGATATAAGAAAATACTTGACTTTTTCCAAAAAATTTACTGCTTTTTTAGACTTGCTAAAAATTACAAGTGAGAAAAGAATGCAAGAGTAAATTATAAAGGAAATCAAAAAAATAATCGCATTACTAACACCAAAATCTGTAATAGAACCTAAATGTTTGGTGTGTAAGCTGCTGCGAAATATAAATCCTACGCTTGTGCAAAAACTTAGTAGCGAACAAACGAGAATTCCTAGAAAATAATTAAAAACTACGCCTAATATTTTTATAAATTTGTTGCTTTTATTAGAGTCTGCAGGTTTTGGCGCTAAGGATTCGAGCATACTAGCTTCAGTTTTGCTAGATTTACTACCGAAATCCTTGCTTTCTGCCAATTTCATACCTGTAAACACCTACCAAATTTTCGCAACCTTTGTCACCGTGCTAAATTTACGCAAATCTTTTTGCGCAGATCTTTCGCGCAAATCTTTTCTTTTTGCACAAAGTCTCGCAGTAGCGATCACTTAACACGGTGTATAAAATTATACATATGAGTTTATTTTCTTCGCAAAGTGTGGCTAGCATGCCACAAACTGCAAAAGTAGCAGATTATGTAAAACTTTTTAGTATCACAGATTCAACGCAAAATTTTGCGCGAGAAATAGTGCAAAATAATGAAATATCAGAAAGAAGTGACGGAAAGCCTACAATTTTTGCTATTGCTGCAGATGATCAAACTGCCGGTCGCGGAAGGCTTGGCAGAGAGTGGGTAAGCAGGCCGGGAGAAAGTTTTCTAGTATCTTTCTTAACTCTTCTTCCTAAAAAAATAGTTACTAACGCGGATATAAACGGTTGGCTTCCGATTATTGCCGGACTGTCTGCAAGAGACGCACTTTTAGACGTATTTAGTAAGTACAAAAGTTCATTTATGCATGGAGAAGATTGCAAACTAAAACTCAAGTGGCCTAACGACATATTCTTGCACGATTGCAAAGAAGGTGGAATTTTAACAGAACTCGTAGCAGTTCCTGGAAGAGAAGATCTTATGGGAGTTGTATTTGGAATCGGTATGAACTTGTACGTTCCGCAAGAAGTTCTTCCAATTAAAAAAGCAACTTCTCTACAAATGCACATTACAAAACTGCCGGAAGCTCAAGAATTGCGTGACGTTATTGCAGCAAGTATAGTAACGCGTTTGCGCTCGCGTTTATACGATTTTGTTAAAGATTATCAAAATAATGTGGCAGATTTGCTTAAAGAAGTAACTTGCGTGTGTTGGACACTCGGTAGGGAGGTAAATGTACATCCTGTTGACGGAAGTGTAATAACAGGTACTGCAGTTTGTATTGGAAAAAATGCGTCGCTTACTATTCGTGCAAAAACAGGCGAAGATATTGTTGTAAAAAGCGGTGATGTTCACGCTGTTGCGTACGACGAGGACGTTTTTCCTGAGCGCTGACTGCGCAAGTTGTTGAAGAAATTAGCTAGATATAAAAGAGACAGGCCGTGGCAACCGGGAATTGTTACCACGACCTGAAAGATGGGAAAAATACGAAAAGGTAGAAAGATAAACACCCTTACGCATGTTTCTCTTTGAGCATATCATATACCCCTGAACAAACGACACTCGCGAGAAAAGCTTTAATAAGATCACCAATCATGAAGATGATCAAAGTAGCTGCAGCAGTCGAAAGTGGCATGCCAGTTAAGTAGCTTTGGCCAAAAATACCAAATGCGTAGATAACGATTGTGCCGATTATAGAAGCCACGGAATAAGTGCAGAAACGTGCGAAAGTCTTCTTGAATGAGTGTTCTGGCATCATAGCGTCGAGAGCAATGTCAAATACGTGCTTCAAAGCGGCAATTGCAGCAACGCCAAAAATAAATCCTGCCAAGAATCCTGCAGTAGGGCCAACAAAAACAGCCCAGCCGCCCTTACCACCAGCGAACACAGGCGCGCCTGCAGCGCCAATAGCAAGATACATAATTACTGAGGCTACGCCTTTGCGCCAATCCAAAGTTAAACCAGCAATGCACAAAACGAGAGTTTGCAAGGTAATTGGCACAGGAGTAATAGGATAAATATAAATTGCGCCTGCCATAGTAGAAAGAGCCAAAAGCACAGTAAGAAGAACCGGCTTAGCAAGCCAAGTTGCAGCAGTCTTAACTTTATGCGCAACAGTTTCAAGAGAATTTGTTGTTGCAGCATTATTTTGATGCATGTCAGTCATATAAACCTTCTTTCGGTTTTTTAAACGTTTCCGTTTTCGCTAAACACATTACGTGCGTAAAAAATCAATTGCATTGGAGAAGTGTACAAAATTTTGCGCAAGCTTTTGTGTATGTCGGCTCATACGCAAACGCGACTTTTCTAATATCTTGTAACGTATGGTTACGAATATCAAAAAAATTCTCATCGCAAACCGCGGTGAAATCGCTTTGCGAGTTATTCGCACGGCTCACGAAATGGGCATTTCTACCGTTGCAATTTACGCGCCGACTGATCGAAACGCGCAGTTTGTAGAAATGGCAGACGAAGCGTACGCACTTTCTGGAGACACGTATCGCGATACTTATTTAAACGAGGACGCAATTCTTGACATTATTAAAAGAAGCGGCACGGATGCTGTTCACCCGGGTTATGGTTTCCTTTCGGAAGTTGCGTCTTTTGCGAAGAAAGTCAACGATGCTGGGGTTATTTGGATTGGCCCGCGCCCGGAAGCGCTTATTGATTTGGGAGATAAGATTACGGCTCGTCGCGTGGCAGTTCGCGCGAAAGTGCCGCCAGTTCCAGGCATTTCGGAGCCTGTAAAAGATATTCGAGAACTTTTGACTTTTGCGCAAACGCACGGCTATCCGGTGATGATGAAGCGCACGGATGGCGGCGGCGGACGAGGCATTACAGTCGTTCGTAACGACGACGAGTTGCGCGGTTTTTATATGAATCACGACGCTTTACAAGGCGGCGACTTAGACGAATATTTTATTGAGCGTTTTATTGACAAAGCCAGGCACGTTGAAACTCAGTGCGGCCGCGACGCTCACGGAAATTTCACCGTATATTCCACGCGCGATTGCTCGGTGCAGCGCCGAAACCAAAAGCTGGTTGAGGAAGCTCCGGCACCGTTCTTGACCGACGATGAAAAAGATCAGCTTTACCGATATTCTCGTAACCTATTTGAAGCTGTTGACTACGTTGGTCTTGGCACGTGCGAATATATGGTGACTTCTCAGCATAAAGTCTACTTCTTGGAAGTTAATCCGCGATTGCAAGTTGAGCACACGGTTAGTGAGGAAGTTAGTGGACTTGATTTGGTGCGCGAGCAGCTCAATATTGCTGACGGCGGTGAGTTGATTAAGGATCCGGAGCCGCGCGGACACAGCTTTGAGCTTCGCATTACTTCGGAAGATCCTGCTACGAATTTGACTCCAAGCTCTGGCACTTTGACGAAGATTAAGTGGCCTTCCGGCCCTGGTATTCGCGTCGATTTTGGTGTTGAAGTTGGAGACAATATTTCGCCAAAATTCGATTCGATGATGGGCAAGCTTATTATTACTGCGCAAAGTCGCGAAACTGCTGTTGCTCGCGTGCGTCGCGCTTTGAAGGAACTTTGTATTGAGGGCGTGCCAACTCCTGCGAAACTTTTTGAGCAGATTTTTAACGACCCTGAGTTTACTGCGGAAAATCACAGTTTTGACGTGTCTACTAAGTGGATGGAACGCAAGTATTTGAACCGCGTTCCTGCAGCTTCTTTGGGTGGGCAGCCGGCTTCGCTTGTTTCTGGAAAGTCTGCGGATGATTCCGAAAATAAGCAGCCTGCAATGGAATCCTTCATTATTGAAGTTGATAATAAGCGCGTAAAGCTTACGATTCCGCAAGATATTGTTGATAATTTGACTGGATCGGCTAGAGTTCGTAGCGTTTCTAGAGCTTCGCAGCCTCTTCGCGGTCGTTCGCTTCGCGGTAGCACTCACAAATCTGAAGAGCAAAAGCAGATTCCTGGCGTAATTGCGGCACCTATGCAAGCTGTTATTACGCGCGTGAATGTTGCTGAAGGCCAGCAGGTTGCTAAGGGCGATTTGCTTGTGGTGCTTGAGTCTATGAAGATGGAAAATTACGTTTACGCTCCGGCGGCAGGCACTGTTACTGGAATTTTTGTGGGGCCTGGCGATGGCGTGGAATCGGGCGCAAAGCTTGTGACGATTGATCTTGCTGGAGATAAAAGCGCGGATAATAGCGCGGATAAGTCTTCCGAATCTTCCGAAAGTGCAAAATCTTCCGAAAAATCTTCTGAAAAGCCTTCTGAAAAGTCGGAAGGAGAGCAGAAATGAGCGCTTTAGTAAAAGAAAAGTTTGAAATTTCTGAAACTTCAGCGAAAACTGCCAATAATTCTGCCGCTAGTAATTCTGCCGAAGAGAGCAACTTGCAGCCTCGTCGTGGAAAAGCTGCAGTTCAGCACGCAGCACAGCTTGCTCGTGACGCGGAACAGAAAGCTTGTGAGCGCCAGCATGCAAAAGGCAAAAGCACTGCTCGCGAGCGTCTCGACTTGCTATTTGACACCGGCTCTTTTGAAGAAATTGGTCGTTTTAACGGCGGCGATATTAATAATGATGTTGCAGGATGCGCTGTAATCACTGGTTTTGGTGAAGTGTATGGCAGAAAAGTTGCAGTTTACGCTCAAGACTTTTCTGTGCGCGGCGGAACTTTAGGCAAAGCTGAAGGTGAGAAAATCTGCCATCTTTTGGACATGGCTTTACAGCTTCGAGTACCTGTTGTTGCAGTAATTGATTCCGGCGGCGCTCGCATTCAGGAAGGCGTTAGCGCGCTTATGCAATACGGACGAATTTTCAAAAAAACTTGTGAAGCAAGTGGATTGATTCCGCAAATCTCACTAATTCTTGGTCCTTGCGCTGGTGGTGCAGTTTATTGCCCTGCATTAACAGATTTGATTATTATGACTCGCGAACATTCAAACATGTTCGTCACCGGCCCGGATGTTGTTAAAGCTGCAACCGGCGAGGCTATTAGCATGGACGATTTGGGCGGCGGCCTTGTGCATAACGCAACTTCCGGCGTTGCTCACTATTTGGGCGAAGATGAAGCTGACGCAATCGACTATACGCGCACAGTTTTGGCTTATTTGCCATCTAGCTGCGAGTCTGAGCCTCCTATTTTTGCCTACGCTGCAACGCGATCGGACCGCGAAACTGCGCGCGAGTTGGCGAATATTGTTCCAGATAACGATCGTCAGCCTTACGACGTGCTAGACGTAATTCGTAGAATCGTTGATTACGGTGAGTTTGTGCAAGTTCAGGAATTATATGCTGCTTCTGCAGTAGTTGGTTTTGCTTGCATTGAAGGGCATCCTGTTGGGATAGTTGCAAATCAGCCGAAGGTGAACGCTGGTATTTTGGATGTTAATTCTTCCGAAAAAGTAGCGCGATTTGTGCGATTATGCGATGCGTTTAATCTGCCAGTTGTTACCTTGGTTGATACTCCTGGTTATAAGCCTGGTTCAGATCAAGAGCATGCTGGAATTATTCGTAGGGGCGCAAAAGTGATTTACGCTTACGCGAATGCTCAAGTTCCGCTTGTAACAGTGATTTTGCGCAAAGCTTTTGGTGGAGCTTACATTGTTATGGGCTCAAAATCTATGGGTGCGGACGTAAATTACGCGTGGCCAACCAGCCAGATCGCTGTTTTAGGCGCTCAAGGTGCTGTGAATATTATTCATCGCAAGGATTTGCAAAAAGCTAAAGAGCGTGGACAGGATGTTGATGCTCTTAGAAAACAGCTGGTTGACGAGTATGAGGCAACTACTGTAAACGCGAATCTTTCGCTGGAAACTGGTCAGATTGACGCAATGATTGATCCTGAGCAGACGCGCGATGCAATAGCTAACTCGCTAAAACTTTTAAGAAGTAAAAAGCGAGTTTCGAGAACTGGAAAGCATCACGGAAATCAGCCAATGTGATTTCAGTGAGTGCAGAAAATAAAACTAGATCGCAAGTAAATAAACCAAATCAATCAAACAAACGATAGTTTTATCGGATATCAACGAGAAGGAAACATCATGACGACATACTTTTTCGACCGCCTCGCTTATGATCCACACGCGCTTGTGTTTGCAGGCCAATCAACTCCATGGGTTGAAGCTTTACGTGAACTTAGTTCAGATGAAGAATTAAACGCGGAACTTCACGAGTACGAAGCTAACGCGAAAACGTTACTCTCGCCAATATATGCTGAGCTTTTAGCAAACGCAGGAGGAGACGTAAACGTTTTCGATGCTTTGGAAAATAAGCATATTAACGCTGCAAACGCGCTTTTTAGCGTGCCGGGAATTACTTTAGCTCAGCTAGGAGCAGTGCGCGATTTAACCAATCTTGGCTACAACTTTGAAGTAAACAAACCTTGCGCAGTATTGGGGCACTCGCAGGGAGTAATCGCAGCGGAAATGGTAAAAGCGCGCATAAAAGCTAAATCTTGGCAGAAGGCTCGTGCGCAAATAGAAGAACTGCTTGCAATCGCTTATCTTATTGGCGCAGCTGGGGATCGTGAATCCAGAATGCTTGAAATCACGGGAGACGGCGAACGTACGCCAATGCTCTCGCTTAAAGGCGTAACGCAAAAGCAAGCAAAAGCTTTGATTTCTCGCGTAGAACGCACTCGTGGCGAAGTGTCAATTGCGGTTAAAAACGCTTATAATCACGTAGTTATTGCAGGCTATCCAGAAGATATGGAAGCTGTTGATAACGAAGCTCAGAAAGAAGCACAACGCTCGCAAAAATTGCGCAAAATGAAGGTGCGCGGCGGTGCTGTGTTTGCTCCTGTTGCTGAATATTTAGATGTTACAGTACCGTTCCATTCGCCAATGCTTGAAACTGCTGTTGATCAGGTGGAATCTTGGGCGCGAGAAGCTGGATTAAATACAGTTCTTGCTCGCGAATTAGCTAATGCTGTGCTTGTGAAGCCTGTTGATTGGTCTGCTCAAATTAGCGAAGTTTTGGATCAAAACGATGCGCGTTCGCTTTGGATTATGGATATGGGACCTAGCGAAGTGCTTGGAAAACTTACTGGCGTGCTGGTGCAAGGTACAGGTGCTGGTGTAGTAGAAGCTGCAACTGTTCGCAATCGTGCAGAGCTTTCCACAATGGACTTAGAGCCTACTCGAACAGGCTGCTGGAATGATTTTGCGCCTCGCGTAATCGACACTCCTGCAGGACGCAAAGTTCTTACAAAATTCAGCAAACTTACTGGAAAAGCGCCGGTTCTTCTTGCTGGCATGACTCCAACCACAGTGGAGCCGGAAATAGTTGCTGCTGCAGCGAACGCTGGATATTGGGCTGAGCTTGCTGGAGGTGGTCAGGTAACTTCTGAAGTTTTCGACCGTCATATGAAGTCTCTTTGCTCTCAGCTTCGAGAAGGCGCAACGGTTGAATTTAACGCCATGTTTATGGATCGATACTTGTGGAATTTGCAGTTTGGTTCGAAGAGAATCGTACCAAAAAAGCGACAGTCTGGTGCTCCAATTGATGGCGTAGTTATTTCTGCCGGAATCCCAGAACTTGATGAAGCTAAAGAATTAGTGGCTTCTTTACAGTCTGATGGCTTCCCTTACGTAACGTTTAAGCCTGGAACAGTTGATCAGATTCGTCAAGTTGTGCGAATCGCTAAGGCTGTTTCTCCTGCAATGATTATCGTGCAGGTTGAAGGCGGCGCCGCTGGTGGTCACCATTCGTGGGAGTCTCTTGACGATCTTCTTATGACAACTTACGCACAAGTTCGCGATTGTGATAATTTGGTGCTTGTTGCAGGTGGCGGTATTGGTACACCTGAGCGTGCTGCAGACTACATTTCCGGCGAATGGGCGCGCGAGTATGGTTTGCCAAATATGCCTGTTGATGCTGTGATGATTGGCACGGCTGCAATGACAGCAAAGGAGGCTCATACAAGTCCTGAAGTAAAACGCATGCTGGTTGAAACGCCAGGAATTGTTATGCCTAAGGCTTCAAGTGTAGAAGGTTTTGATGAAGATCCGTTTGCGCCATTAGGTGAACGCTGGGTGCCTTCTGGAAAAGTTGTTGGTGGTGTAACTAGCGGCTTAAGTCATTTGCATGCGGATATTTATGAGCTTGAAAACGCTTCTGCACGCTGCGGCCGCCTGCTTGTACACATGATGAAGCATCCTGAAGAGCTTGAAACTCGCCGAGACGAAGTAATTGCAGCACTTAATGCTACTGCAAAACCGTATTTCGGTGACTTGGAAAGCATGACTTACGCTCAGTTTGCTCAGCGTTTCCTTGATTTGGCATACCCGTGGGTAGATCCTACTTATGCAGATCGCTACATGCACTTACTGCAGCGTATTGAAGCTCGTTTAGTGAGCCAAGATTCTGGTGAGTTTACGTCGATTTTGCCAACTCGTGCGCAAGTTGGCGAACATCCTCAAGCTGCCTTGGATGCTTTACTTGAAGCTTTGCCTCAAGCTCGTGAACTTAACGTTGTGCCAATGGATGCTGCTTGGTTCCCAACTTTGGTGCGCGAATACCCTAAGCCAATGCCATTCGTGCCAGTTATTGACAACGATTTGTTGCGCTGGTGGGGTCAGGATCAGCTTTGGCAGTCGGAAGATTCGCGCTATTCGGCTGATGCTGTGCGCGTAATACCTGGCCCTATTTCTGTGGCCGGTATCACTACTATGGATGAGCCGATTGCGGATATTCTAGGCCGTTTTGAAGCAGCTATGCTAAATCGTGCAGAAGCAGAAAATAAAGCAGAGAGTAAGTCTGAAAATAAATCTGAAAGTAGCGTTACAAAAGCTGCATTTAGTCAGATTTCTGCAGCTAAAAACGTTGAAGCTTACGTTCGTTCATGCCCTAATATTTCGTGGGTTGGTCACGTAACTACAAACCCAGCTTACGGAACTGAAATTGGCGATAAGAATTACGTTATTAACGTAACTTCTACAGATGCTGACTTAATTTCCCTAGATTTGGACATAAAACTCGATACTTTCTGGGATTCTCAAGAAAATCAAGAAGCGCAACACGCAGCCAAAAACGCTGCAGTATCTCAAAAACGCAAGCACGCTGTACGAGATATTGTTATTCCGCTTACAGTTGACGCAACTCGAGCAGGAAGCATACCAGTAGTCGACCGCGAACGCTTACCAAAGCATGTTTACAATATGCTTGCAGCAACCGCTGGTATTGGAAATACTGCGATTACAGGTGATGTTCTTGATGCTATGCCTAAGGTTGAGACGCTAAAAGAAGATGGCAGTATAGCGAAGTTGCCGGAAGATTTGCTGGAAGAAGGTTATAAAGATTTCCCATTTGGATTAGTTCACTCGTCTTATACTTTCTCTCGCAATCTTGGAATAGATCACGAGTCAGCTACTGCTGGAAGACTCCCAGACGGACTTCTTGCTTCTCGCATTGTGCCAGACGCGCTAGTTGGTCCTGCTTGGCCAACTATTTACTCTGCTTTAGGCTCTGTAATGGTTGACGGATACCCGATTATTGAGGGTCTTCTTAACGCCGTTCATTTGGATCATCTAATTGAGTTTGACGTTGATGTTGAAGATCTCCGCAAGTATGTTGATAAGCGAATTAATTTACTCGGCTGGGCAGAACCTTACGCAGAATCTGCTTCCGGACGAGTTGTAACAATTCACGTAGTGCATACTGCGGCAGATGGAACCCGTTTGGCTCACGAAACAGAACGTTTCGCTATTCGCGGACGCAGCTTTAGTTCGGCACTTCCTGTACCAGCTAAAGAGTACGGTGATGCGGCAGGATTGCACGGATACGAAATTGAAGACACTCCTCGTCGCGCTTTGCGCAGAGTAGTAGTTCGCGCTCCTCACGATATGACGGCTTTCGCACGCACTTCTGGAGATTTCAACCCAATTCACACTTCTGCTAGGGGAGCTGCGATTTCCGGTCTTTCTGCGCCACTTGTGCACGGAATGTGGCTTTCCGCAACAGCTCAACATGTAGCTCAAGCAGTTGATGAAAAGGGCGCTCGCTATGAGTTAATCGGCTGGTCTTACAACATGTATGGCATGGTTCAGCTTGATGATGAAGTAGAAATTACGGTTGAACGCGTTGGTAAAGTTCGCCGCGGCGGACTCGCTTTGGAAGTTACGTGCCGAGTTAACGGACAAATCGTATCTAAAGCAAGCGCACTTACTCGCGCTCCACGAGCAGCCTTCGTATACCCAGGTCAGGGTATTCAAAAGCAAGGAATGTCGCTGGATGAGCGAGCAAAATCGCCTGCAGTACGTGACACTTGGGAAAGAGCAGACAAGCTTACTCGCGAAAAGCTTGGATTCTCAATACTCGCAGTCGTGCGAGATAATCCTAAGGAACTTACAGCTCACGGCGTAACTTACCGTCATCCTGAAGGATTGCTGAATTTGACGCAGTTTACGCAAGTTGCGCTCGCAACAGTTGCTTTTGCGCAAACAGCTCGTCTGCGTGAAGCCGGATGCGATATTTGGCCAGCATACTTTGCCGGTCACTCGCTTGGTGAGTACAATGCTTTGAGCTCCTTCGCTCAGATTATTCCACTCGAAACTGTGCTCGAATTAGTGTTCCATCGCGGATCTACAATGCATCATTTGATTGATCGAGATGCACAAGGTCGCTCAAACTATCGCATGGGCGCACTTCGTCCAAACCAGTTCGGTGTGGATGATGAAGGTGTTAACGCTTACGTTGATAGCATTGCTAAAGCTACTGGCGAATTCTTGCAAATTGTAAACTACAATTTGGCTGGTCAGCAGTATGCGATTGCTGGAACTATTAAGGGCTTGAAAGCTTTGCAAGCCGACGCTTCTAAGCGAGCAAAAGAATATGGTGGTAAACCGCCGTTCATGTTTGTTCCTGGAATTGACGTACCGTTCCATTCTCGCATTCTTCGTAAAGGCGTGCCGGAATTCCGCGATAAGCTTGACTCTCTGCTGCCAGAGTATATTGACTACTCGGTTCTTGTAGATCGTTATATTCCAAACCTTGTAGCATGCCCGTTTGAGCTTACTCGCGAGTTTGCGCAGAAGATTTTGGATGTTGTTCCATCCGAGCGTATTGAAGCTGCTTTGGAAGACGAGGCAACTTGGAAATCTTACGCAGATGATGAGCAAAAGCTTGGTAGACTGCTTCTTACGGAACTTCTTTCCTGGCAGTTTGCTTCTCCAGTTCGTTGGATTGAGACGCAGGCTCTTATGTTTGCGGATCGCGCTCGCGGCGGTCTTGGTGTTGAAGAATACGTGGAAGTTGGTTTAGGAAACGCTCCAACTTTGGCAAATCTTGGTGCTAAAACTCTCGCTTTGCCGCAGTTTAGTGGCGAAAAGGTGACCGTTTATAACGTTGGTCGAGATGAAGGTCGCGTCTATATGACGGACACTGATTCGCTTGTGCCAGAAGTATTTGATGAGGAAGATAGCACTACTGAAGCTGCTCCTGCCGCTTCTGTACCGTCTGCAGCACCTGCCGCAACTGCAGCACCTGCCGCAACTGCAGCACCTGCCGCAACTGCTGCTCCTTCTGCTCCTGCAGCAAGCGGGCCTGTAGCAGATCTGCCATTCAAAGCATCTGACGCAATTTCAATGCTTATTGCTTATAGTGCAAAAATTCGCCTCGATCAAATTGGTGATACCGACACAACGGATACACTTACGAACGGCGTATCTTCACGCAGAAACCAGCTTCTTATGGATATTAGTTCCGAGCTTGGTGTAGCAAGTGTGGACGGTGCGGCAGAAGCTCCAATGAGTGCTCTTCGTAAGCTAGTTGATTCTGTTGCTCCGCGCTATAAAGCATTTGGCGCTGTGCTTTCCGATATTGTGCGCGAACGTTTGCGTGCGCTTTTCGGTGCGGCAGGCGTGAAGCCATCGCAAATCGACAAGCGTATTTTGGAAGTTTGGCAGTTAGGTGAGGGTTGGCGTGCTCATGTGCTTGCGGCTTTGGTTTTGCAAACGCGTGAAGGTGCTAGCGTGCGTGGCGAAAATCTTGCGCAAATTTCAACTGAACCAGCAAAGAATACTGCTGCTGCGGATGCGTTAATTGACGCTGCAATCGCTCAAGTTGCACAAGCTCACAGCGTTAGCGTTTCTCAGCCTGGTGCTGCCGGCGGCGCGGGCGGTGCTGTTGTTGATTCCGCAGCTCTTGACGCTTTTGCTGAGCAGGTTGTTGGCGCGGATGGTGTACTTGCTGCAACAGCTAAGTTTGTGTTAGCAAAGCTTGGTGTTGAGGCGCCTCAAGCAGAAACTGAGAGCGACGAAAACGCGGCTGTTGTGGCTGCTGTTGAAGCTGAGCTTGGTTCTGATTGGCCAAAGCAGGTTGCTCCTCGATTTGATGAGCGTAAGGCGATTCTTTTCGACGATCGTTGGGCTTCTGCTCGCGAAGACGTTGCTCGCTTGTACTACAAGTATGCTGGAAAGAATGTTGATATTCAGATAACTGAAGTTTCTGAAATCTTAAATGATTTTGGTAGTTTCCTTGGTGCTGGGGAAGCAGTAGCTTCAGAAGCTGAATGGTTTGCTGGTCTTGCTGATTCGCGCAAATTAAGCAATCTATCTACTGTTCTTTCTGCTATTGCTCGTGATGCGCGCACCAAAATTGCAAAATCGCACGAATCTGATGCGGCTGATTTTGCTGAAGCAACTCGTTTTGCAGGAGAAGTTGCGGTTGTTACTGGAGTTGCTCCTAATTCAATCGCTGCTCGCGTAGTAACAGGCTTGCTTAAAGGCGGTGCTACAGTTATTGCAACTTCGCACAGTTTCAAGCCGAGTGTTAAGTCTTGGGCAAAGAAAGCTTATCGCGAGAACGCTCAAATGGGCGCAAAGTTGTGGCTTGTGCCAGCAAACTTGTCTAGCTACCGCGATGTTGACGCGCTTGTAAAGTGGGTTGGAACGGTTTCAAAGAAAGTCAGTGGCGCAACTACTACTATTTTGAAGCCTGCTTACGAGCCTAGTATGTTCTTCCCGTTCGCAGCTCCACCAGTTCACGGTACTTTGGCTGATTCCGGTTCGCTTTTTGAATCGCAATCAAGACTTATGCTATGGGGTGTAGAGCGCGCAATTGCTGGATTTGCGCAAATTGGAGCAGACACGGATGTGCAACATCGTATGCACGTTGTGCTACCTGGATCTCCAAACCGCGGTATGTTCGGCGGCGACGGTGCTTACGGCGAAGTCAAGAGTGCTTTCGATGCGATTGTGAATCGTGCGCATGCAGAAAGTGTGTGGTCGGATCGCGTTACATTCGCTCATCCTAAGATTGGCTGGGTGCGTGGAACTGGCTTAATGGGCGGTAATGATCCGTTGGTTGCCGTAGTTGAGCGTCATGGATTAACTACATACTCTACGCAAGAAATGGCTGATCGTTTGCTTGAGTTGTGCACAAAAGAGTCGCGTAAGCAGGCTGCAATCGCTCCTCTGGACGTAGATTTTACAGGCGGATTAGGCAAGGAGCCTCTCGATTTGAACGCTCTTCGTGCAGAAGCGCTGGAAGATCAGAAGCGTGCGGAAGAAGCAGCAAAATCTGCGGAATCTGCTTCACAATCTGCTGCGGAAGGAACTGTCGAATCTTCTGTAAAGTTAACTAGCAAGGCTCTTCCTACCCCTTACGCACCAACTCAGCCACAAGTCAACTTGTCTGATTGGAAGAACGTAACAGCGCGTCCTGAAGACGAAATCGTAATCGTCTCAGTCGGCGAGCTTGGACCATGGGGTTCTGGACGTACTCGTTTCGAAGCAGAGCTTGGAATTAAGGAAGACGGTTCCGTAGATCTTTCTGCAGGAGCTGTGCTGGAATTGGCTTGGAATATGGGCTTGCTTACTTGGCAAGACTCGCCAAAGCCAGGCTGGTACGATGCTGAAGGCACGCTTGTTCCAGAAGAAGATATTGCAGAGAAATATCGCGACGAAGTAGTAGCACGTTCCGGTATTCGACCATTCGAAACCGGAATGGGCGGCGACTACAAGGACGGAGCGAACGAAGAAGAAGCAGAAATATTCCTCGACCACGACGTAAGCTTCAGCGTACCAACAGAAACGATTGCGCGCGAATACGTGGCACTCGACGAAGCGCATACTGCAATTGCTCGCGATGCAGAATCTGGCGAATGGACAGTTACGCGCAAGGCAGGTTCCATGATTCGCGTGCCACGCAGGGCTGCGATGACCAGAACCGTCGGCGGACAATTCCCTAAGGGCTTCGACCCGCTCAAGTGGGGAATTCCAGCTTCAATGGTTGGAAGTGTTGACACGATTGCGTTGTGGAATATCGTCGCAACAGTGGACGCTTACATTTCCGCCGGTTTCACGCCTTCGGAAATTTTGCAAGCCGTGCATCCGTCGCTGGTTGCTTCCACGCAAGGAACCGGTTTTGGCGGTATGAGCTCAATGCGAAACCTATACTTGGATCGCTTCCTTAACCACGAAATCCCAACCGACGTGCTGCAAGAAGCGCTACCAAACGTGGTGGCAGCGCACGTAATGCAAACTTACATCGGCGGTTACGGAAACATGGTTCAGCCTGTGTCGGCATGCGCAACTGCAGCAGTTTCGCTCGAAGAAGGCGTTGATAAGATTGCGCTCGGCAAAGCTGACTTCGTAGTAACCGGCGCAATTGACGATATCGGCGTGGAATCCGTGGTCGGCTTCGGCAATATGAACGCAACTGCCAATAGCGAAGAAATGTACGCGAAGGGTATAAATCCTCGATTCTTCTCTCGCGCAAACGATCGCAGACGCGGAGGCTTCCTTGAAGCGCAAGGCGGCGGTACGATTTTGGTTACGCGCGGAGATATTGCGCTTAAGCTCGGTTTGCCTGTTGCTGGCGTAGTTGGGTTTATTCACTCCTACGCTGACGGCATCCATACTTCTATTCCTGCTCCAGGCTTGGGTGCTTTGGCTGCAGGAATGGGTGGAGCTAAGTCTAAGCTCGTGCGCGATTTGGCAGCTCTCGGCGTTACACCAGACGATATTGCAGTGGTTTCTAAGCACGATACTTCCACGAACGCAAACGATCCGAACGAATCCGAGTTGCACAATACTCTTGCGCACGCAATCGGACGTACGGACGGAAATCCGCTGTTCGTAATCAGCCAAAAGACGCTAACCGGTCACGCAAAGGGTGGCGCGTGCATCTTCCAAATCAACGGTTTGACGCAGCTGTTTAGAAGTGGCGTAATTCCGGCAAATGCGTCGCTTGATTGCGTGGATCCTAAGCTTGCGCGCGACGATCACATGGTTTGGTTGCGTGAGCCGATGCGCATTGTTGGCGGATCTGGCTCTGGCGTAGTGAAGGCTGCGCTCGCAACTTCGCTGGGCTTTGGTCACGTTAGCGGATTTGTAGCCTTGGTTCATCCGGGTGCGTTTGAGGCGGCTGTGGCTGCTACCGCTGGTTCTGAGGCGCTGGAGGAGTGGCGCGCTAAAGCAAACGCTCGCTTAGCTGCAGGACAGAGGAGGCTTGAGGAAGGCATGATGGGTCATGTGGCGCTATTCGAGCCTGTGGATAATCGCCACTTGCTCAAGGATGGTACTCGTCTTCCGGACGGCACTCGCTATGACGGCCACGAGGCAGAAAAGGCGATGCTGCTTAATCCTGAAGCTCGTCTTAACGCTAACGGCTATTACTGCTGAGCTGCTTACGACTGTTGTGGTTTGTAGCTTGTCCAAAGCACTCTAATCGTTCGTAAGCGATCTAAAACTAGCGAGTGCAAAAGGCAAATAGGGCACTAACGTATTGCGAAAATGCGTTAGTGCCTCTTTTGTTTTGGTATGCTGACGGAGAATGTGGTGTACGAAGTGCGGAGATTGCGAAATCTTCGGTTTGCGATGCTATTTGTGATTCTTGGATCGCGTTTTGTCGATTTCACCAGATGGTTTGGTGTTTTCGACAGTTTCGTCTTGCATTTTGTTTATTTCACCAAATGGTTTGGTGTTTTCGACAGTTTCGTCTTGCATTTTGTCGATTTCATCGGGAGATTTGGTGAAAAAACAAAATGTGCATAAAAACCGTCGTTAGTGCCCCCATTTGCTTTATTTACTAGCGCTTGTTTTCTTGTTTTCTTGTTTGCCTACCTACCTGCCTACTTACTTACCTGCCTACTTACTTACTCACTTACTTACTCAATTTTTGCATGACTCATACATGTTGTATAATCGCAGTGTTTGTCTTATTGTTTGACAATCGAAATTATTTGAAAAGCGTTATAAGTTACATAGATTTTATTGCATTAATAGTGCATACTGTTGCGTTAATAGTGCATGTTATTGCATTACTTATATTGCTTTTGCAGATGGAGGGAAAATGGACGAAAATAACCAACAGGTTCCTCAGGCTCAGCCGGCTCAGCAGCCTTACGCTCAGCCAGTCCAACAGCAACAATATGCTCAGCAGCAATATGCTCAGCAACCTCAGCAGAATTATGCTCAGCCTGCTCAGCAACCTTACACTCAACAGCCTTACGCACAGCAGAATTACGCTCAGCAACCATATATGCAGCAACCATATATGCAGCAACCAATGTATGCTCAGCAATCTACAGTTTCTGGCTTAGCTGTTGCAGGATTAGTTCTTGGAATTCTTGGTGTTATATTTGCTTGGGTACCTTTCTTCACCATTATTTGGTGGGTTATGGGCATTTTGGCTGTTATTTTTGGTGTTGTTGCAATGCGTAACACCAAGGTTGATGTTCCAGGTGCTAAGCGTGGTCATGGTATGGCTATTGCAGGATTAGTTCTTGGAATTATAACACTTGTTATTGCTGCGTATATTCAAATTACTGTGGTGAGCAAGATTAATGCTGTTGTTAATACTGTAAATAATTTGAGTGGCTATTCTCGTTCTTATAACTATTAAATTTGCATAAAGTAATTTTGTAATAATAATTTATGTAATTGTGTAGTTATTTAGCAATAATTGAAAATGTACTTAAGAAAGCGGGTGTTTTGTGCATCCGCCTTTACTTTTTACTTAGGTATGCTTAGTTATAGTAATAGTACGCAGTTTAAAAAGAGGTGTACATGATTGCAGGACTCGGGCATGATATTGTTTGCGTGCAGCAGTTTGCTCAGCAGATGCGCGATACTACAGGCTGGCGTAAGCTTTTTTCTACTCGTGAGCTTCGTCAGTGTGCTTTGCGCGCTGAGGCGAAAAATGATGATGAGTCTTTGCATGTGGCCGCTCGTTGGGCTGGTAAAGAAGCTGTAATAAAGGCCTGGTCGGAGGCTTTAAGCGCTTGTGGCGGAGAATATCCTTACACATTAGACAACACGCCTTGGAATGAGATTGAGATTATTGACGATTCGCATGGTTGCCCAAGTGTACAACTTAGTGCAAGTGTGGAAGAGAAGCTTACAAAATCGCTTGTGAAATTTTCTGCTAAAGATTCTGTAGTGCGTTGGCATGTTTCTCTCACTCACGATGGGCGTTTAGCTGACGAAACGGCTATTGCCTCTGCAGTAGTAATACTTGAGCTTTTAATCAAAAATTTTAATTAGTAAGTTTTGTGTCTTGCCTGATGTCATTGGTATCTGTATACTTGAACAAGTTGCTGTTTGCGCATGAATGTTTCGTGTGAGTCAGTGATTGATTGCGGACGTAGCTCAATGGTAGAGTCTCAGTCTTCCAAACTGATTACGCGGGTCCGATTCCCGTCGTCCGCTCCACTTGATTCTTAAGTGGATATGCATGATATTCCGCTTAATATTTTAGGTTTCAAAAAAGGGCAGGTACTTTACGTACTTGCCCTTTTAGTTTTTCTATATTTCAGTATAGTTTTTACATTTCAGTATATTTCGAAAATTTAAGTTCTACTACGCAAATAGAGTAGTGAAAACTACGAAACTACCGTAAACAAGCGTGCTTTTCAAGCTATTAATTGCGGCTTGAGCAAGAATTAAAAGAATAACAGCAAGCACAGTATCAATAATTCCGAGAACCAATCCAGCTATTGCCATTCCTCGTCCTGATTTTTCGTTGCCATTACGAAGTGCGAATGCTGCTAAGACTATAGCTAAAGGTCCGAGAATAATTGAGAAGAAGAATATACCTACAATTCCAATAACCATAGCTGCTATTGCGAGACCGTTTACAGGTTTCTTTGCATACATTTGATTCTGACCATACGGCATCTGTGGCATCTGTGGCATTTGTGGCTGTGCCTGTGGAACAGGCTGCGCAGAGTAATTTGGTTGTACAGGTTGTGCTTGTGGAACAGACTGATTGTAGTCTTGCTGGTTGTTTTCTTCCATTTTCTTCCTCCATGGATTAAGAGCGGTGCCAGCTTGAGCTACGATGTATACCCTATTGCTTGCTCGCTCGCTAAACAATCTTGTAAATGCTCTTCGCAGAGTATAAACATTGCAATTGTATAACAGAGTAGTGCATCAATGGTGTAAAAGTTAGAAATTTTACTCACTCTTTTTGTTTTTATACTGAGTTTTGAATTCCTAACTGAGCCTTACTGCATACCCTTACTGCATATACTCGCCACAGTCTCTTACTGCAGCATATCTCCAGGAAGCGTAGTCCAGTCAAATGGTTCTTCCATAAGATAGTAAACGTTTCTATCATCCGGGGCTGGAGCAAATGGTACCGGCCTGTGGTTGACTGTTGGTACGAACGGATTTGATTGCACAGACCATTCCATGTTGTCTGCTTTCGCTTCCGTCTCTTTGTATAATTTAGGATCGCGTTTTAATATAAACGGCCTGTCTAAATCTGGTTTTATTTCGCCTTTTCCTGCGAAATATCCGGATTTTATAAGATCATCGAATCTTGTGTTAACTGGCACTAATACGAAGAAGTCGCTCATCTTAAAGCTTGATCCTTTTGCAAAGCCCGGTATTTTTTCTGGATTTCCATACTGCTTCATACTTTCCGGTAACTCGAATTCGTCAATCACTTTTCCATTTACGCATGCGAATGCTACTGAATCATCTACGCGTTCACTTCCGCAGTAAGGCGCTCCGTGACCCCTGTATATTTCTACGGCTCCTGTGTTACCAAAAAGCAGATGGTTTTTCATAGGGTTTTCTGAAGGCCTGTCTTTTGATGCTCCACAGTTTGTTGGATCATGTGTTGCATTGCACAAGTCAAGCGAATTGTAGAAGTTTTCGTCAGTGTTAGCTGAGTAGTGTTTATCAGTTGACAGTAATAATAAATCGTCCGTGTAGTTTGGATCTCTGCTTCGATCTGAATCATAAGATTCAAATTTGACGCAATCTCCTAATTTTGTGCACCATGTTCCTTGAACAGATTGTGGATCCATTTTTGCGTTTGTGCCAAATTCATCTTTGTTTGTGAATACTGATTTTGTTTGTGATGCATCAACGCCATAGTAGAGTGTTACTTCGCCTTTTGTTACTGGACTTCCTAACGATGGGTTAGAACCTACTATTTTCCCTAGCATTCTTCGTGATGAGAATTTTGGATGCAATGTTACGTTGTATCCTCTGCTTACAAGCTTATCGTATGCTTTGTTTTTATTTTCTCCGAACAAGTTAATAGGTATGCCGTCGCCGTACGTTCCAACTGCTAGGTGTATTATGTCGTTTTTTGTGACTGCGTATCCAGGCATAGGGCTTGATGCAATAATTTTGCCTGGGTCGTCAGAAATTACTCTGTTAACTTCTACTGGCAATCCCATTGATTTGACGATTTTTTCGGCTTTCTTTAGTGATTCGCCAACTACGCCTTTTTCTGGTATTCCTGGCCCTTTTGATTTTGCGATTACTACTGGTATGTGGGATGAGATTTTATCTCCAGATTTTGTGTTTATGTAGCGTAGGAAGGTTCCTGCTTTTTTGCCACTAAATTCGTCTATGATTTTTACTTGCGCACCTTGTTTTTTTATTTCTTTTACTACGCGTGATATAGGCTCTCCTGCGTAGGCTTTTGGAACATTAATTGGATGGTCAGTTATGAAGTACCATATTGCTCCGGATGCTATTACGGCAATTGCTGCTATTGTGCTCGTTATTGTTATTGCAATTCGTTTACTTCTGCTCATCGTATGTTGCTTTTGTGGAATGTTCGTTTGGAACATATGCTGTGCAATGTTAGGTTGAGCATTGAATGTGCTGTTTTGTTGGTTGATTTTTGGTTGGCTGGGAATTTCACCTGGCTCTAAAATTTCGTCTGGTTCTAGGATTTCTTGCCTATTTTGTGCAGCATTTTCTGCATTTTGCTGTATATTATCTGCATAATTTGGTGATGCTACTTTAGTTCCACAAAAAGCACAAAATTTACTTATGTCAGCAATTCTTTTCCCACAATTTTCGCAGAACATAGTAATAGTAACCTTCCGTTTTGTTTTTGCCGTTATTGCCAGTATTTACGGTATTGCCAGTGTCGCCGTTGCTAGCTTTACAAGTATTTCCAGTTTTTATTTGGCTGATAATTATGCTTATTTGTATCAGTCGTCATTGTCGTAAGTGCTCGACGAGTCATTTGAATAATCATTAGACGTGTCGTCTGATGAACTGCTTGAATCATCGCTACTATAGTTGTCACTACTCGAACTGTCACTACTCGAACTGTAATCATTATTCGAAGAATCACTGGAATTAGAGTAATTGTTATATCCGTTGTATCCGCTATATCCGTTGTAAGAATTGTACGAAGGATTGTAGTAGCCAGAATAACCGTATGAATTTCTGTACTGATTGTACTGATTGTATGCGTTAACTATGACCATCTGAATATAAATTCCTATGGCTAGCGTGATTATGCCTAGAATCAATCCTGCTACACCCATTCCAAGTCCGCGCTTTTTGTGGTTGTTTGTTACATACATGCCGCAGCATCCGAAGATTAAAGCAAGTGCGCCAAGTATTAAATCAAGATATGGAACCCAAAAAAGTATAGCTCCAACAATGCCGACAGATAATGCTGCTATTGCAAAACCGCTATATGGTGCGTTTTGTTGTATTATAACAGGCTGCTGTATGTATATTGTTGAAGGCGTTGACGATTGATTTTGCACAACTATAGGTGACGGATTTGAAGTAGGAGCGTTGTAAACGTACGGCATTTGTGGTTGTGAGTACGACTGATCGTATAGTGCTGGAAGATAAGGATCCGGCTGATACTGTGGTTGTTGAGCAGGTTGCGTCATTTGTTGCTGCATTGGGTACTGCGGCGTTTGTTGTTGTGGCATAGGTTGTTGCGGCATAGGTTGCGTCATATTCACTTGTGGATTTTGCACGTTATCTTGTGCGAGCCTAGCTAGTGAATCCTGATAATAATCGTTCCCGTACATTCTCTTTCTCACTTTATATAAAAAGCTAAAACAAATAACTTTATAGATTATATAACGCGCATATGTCGTAATTTAAAGTGAAAAAACTTGTATATAAATAGTTTTTTAGTAAATGTGTAAATAATCGCGTTTGTTTCGTGTGATTATAAAATAAATTGCTTATACGTTAGCTTACTTTTACACGCTATCTGAGTTATTTGTGTTAATTTTTCAAGAATTTTATTAATATATGCCTTCTTATTGGTGATGTTATTAGTGGCATGTTGCTAAGGTAGTTAGTTGTTTAAGTCTGAAAACATGTATATGGAGGACTTGTGAAACAGGTTATTGTGCGATTATTCGCTGGTTTTATTTCTGTTGCTACCGCTTTTAGTATGAATTTCATACCTGCTAAGCAGCATGTAGCGTCTGTACTAAGCGAAGTTAATGGCAATCAAAATAAGTTAAGTTTAGTTAATAAAGCAAACGTTCACGACGATATTGTGCCAAATACGGATGTGGTCGGTTCTAATAATTCTACTTTTAAGCCGATTCTGCAAACTCATCCTTCTGGAGTTGTTCGTCAAACTTCGCTTTCGGCTAATGAGTATGGCGTTTATTGGGGTGATCAATATGGAACTCCTACATTCTTTGAATCTGATGGAACTCCGTTTGTAAGAAACGCTAAAGGTGTTATTGATGTTTCTGAACATCAGAATTTGATTGATTGGAATGCCGTAAAAGCTTCCGGAGTAGACGGCGCTATTATTCGCATTGGCTACGGTTGGGATAATGGTTACGATAAGCAGGCCATTTACAACATTAATGAATGTAAGCGTTTAGGAATTCCTTTTGGTATTTACCTTTATTCTTACGCTGAAAAGCCAGAAGATGGTGCTTCTGAGGGCGTGAGCTTGGTTAAGCTTTTGCGCGGTGCTGGAGTTAGCCCATCAGATTTGACTTATCCTGTTTACTACGATTTGGAAAAATGGACTTGGGCTGGTCATGAAGCTCCAACTTCTCCATACGTGTATCAGGATATTGTTGCTTCATGGTGGAATCAGCTTGTTTATGCTGGGTATACAAAGCTTGGTGTGTATTCATACTCTAACTATTTGCGCGGCCCACTTAATTCTCATTACATTCATAATCGTACCAGTTGGGTTGCTAGCTACGGTTCGCGCACGGGATACAATTTTACGAGCGCTTTGCGTGGATGGCAGTACACTTCCAGCGGGAATGTTGCAGGAATTAATGGTTCTGTAGATTTGAACGCTTTTGGTATGGCTGATGGCGGAGAAATTAACGGTACTTCTGAATTTGGTACTGTTACTAGCGAAAGGTACAACACTCCTGCAGTAAACTTCACTTGGATTGTTCGCGATAGTGATATAGCTGTTGGTGCTTCGGTAGTAAATACTGCTGCAAGTAATTTGGAATACCGTTGGCTTTCATACAATTTGACTACTAAGCAGTGGGAAACTATTTCTGATTGGACTCCAGGAAATTGGGCTTCTTGGGTGACTAATAACGGTGATTATTGGCTTCACTGCGAAGTTCGTGTTGCTGGAACAAATTCTGCTGTAGCTGTGAAAACTATAGCTTTCCATTACAGTGTTAATAACCCTATGAAGAGTGCTCCTTCTGTACAAGATAATCCTGGTGGAAGCAACAATACTTCTGACTTTGTTGGAAATACTGTAGTTTCTAGTACTTACGCTGGATGGCGTGGTGGAAACGTTCTTTTGGGTGCAATTACCAACAATCCTAACGGTTATACGATCATAAAGATTTACGATTACAATGCAAAGCAGTGGATTAGTCAGTTTAGAGGTCCGTGGGCTTTGTGGAATCCTAAGCCTGGTATCTATTGGACTCATTTCGAAGCTTATTCTTCCGATGGTACTCTTAAAGATACTAAGACTTACGCTTTCAAAGTGTGATTCTTAATCTTTATGTAAAATAGTAAAGTTAAGTAAATATAGTAAAAAGACCGGGCGTAAACCGCTCGGCCTTTTTATTAAGTGCTTTTTATTAATTTAAGTTACTAATTTATTTTTTACTAATCTGTGAATAAATCTTTGGATATAATAATACGATTTTCGGCAACCTGCTTTAGATGCTTTCCGTAGTTGCTTTTACCATATTTTTCAGCAGATTCCATAAGCTGCTCGCGGTCAATCCACTGATTTTCGTAAGCGATTTCTTCAAGAACAGCAATTGGCAATCCTTGAGCTTTTTCTATAGTGCGCACGAATTCGCCTGCCTCATACAATGAATCCATTGTGCCAGTGTCTAGCCACGCGTAGCCTCTGCCGAGCGTCATTACGTTTAGTGAACCGTTTTCAAGATATATTTTGTTAAGATCAGTTATTTCTAATTCTCCGCGTGCGGAAGGTTTAACTTGCTTAGCAAATTCAGTTACTCTTGAATCGTAGAAGTATAAGCCTGTAATAGCGTAGTTTGATGCAG
Source organism: Gardnerella sp. 2492 (assembly GCF_050320365.1). Lineage (NCBI taxonomy): Bacteria > Bacillati > Actinomycetota > Actinomycetes > Bifidobacteriales > Bifidobacteriaceae > Gardnerella > Gardnerella sp. 2492. The sequence continues at coordinate 1,204,429 of NZ_CP186952.1, forward strand.
GGTGCTCTGGTTTTTCAACTATGCTGATGGCTTTGTGATTCTCGTCAAATTCCACAACGCCGTAGCGTTCTGGATCGTCAACATAGTATCCGAATACCGTAGCTCCGTGTTCTACGCGTGCAGCGTGCTTTAGAATACCTCCAAGGCCGTTTCCGTAGAATATATTATCTCCAAGCACAAGAGCGCAGGAGTCGCCGTTTATGAACTTTTCTCCAATAATAAACGCTTGTGCTAATCCGTCTGGGGATGGCTGAACTTCATAAGACAAGTTGATGCCGAATTGTTTACCGTCTCCAAGTAACTTTTCGAAGTTTGGTAAATCTTTTGGCGTGGAAATTACAAGAATATCCCTAATGCCAGCCATCATAAGCACGCTAAGAGGGTAGTAGACCATTGGCTTATCGTACACAGGTAACAGCTGCTTTGAGGTTACTGTAGTAAGAGGGTAAAGTCGTGTGCCTGATCCGCCGGCGAGAATAATTCCCTTCATTGTTCGTATAAGTCCTTTACTCGTTATGGTTTTTTACGTATGTTTCGAGTAGTTGTTCCCAATTTTCTGGCTTAAAACCAGTAGATTCTATTTTTGATAAGTCAAGCGAGCAATGATGCGGACGTGGAGAGCCGTGAGATATTCTCGTATAATCGTCTACATGATTCGCTTCAATTTCGCTTGTGTTTGCTCCGACTAATTTGAATATTTTTTCCGCAATCTCATACCATGATGCAGGTTTTCCAGAGCAGGTAAGATTATATGTTCCGTATTCTGCATTCGTATTTAGAAGGTGGAATATTCCTTCAACTAAATCGCTGGCAAAAGTTAATCTTCCAACTTGATCTATTGGCGCTTGAACATTTATGTTTTCGCCATTATTGCAGTGGTTTGCAAAATCAATCATTCTGGTTACAAAATTGTGTCCTTCGCCAACAATCCAGCTTGATCGAATAATGTAATGTTGCGAAACGTTTTCTACAAGAGCGTCGGCAGCGGCTTTTGTTTGACCATATACGCCGAGAGGTGAAAACTCTTCTGTTTCTTTGTGGTATTCTTCACTTCCGTCGAAAACGTAGTCGCTAGAAATATGTATTAGCGTAATATGGTGGTCTTGCGCAATTTTTGCAAGATTTGCAACTCCCGTAACGTTGCTGCGCCATGCTGCGCGTCTTCCTTCTGGGGTTTCTGCTTTATCAACTGCTGTGTATGCTGCAGTGTTAATAATTGTGCCGTATAAATCCCAGTCGTAGCTGTTGTAATCGGATTTATTTGCTATATCGAAACTATCTAAGTCTACGTATTCAAATCCTTCTAAATTATGCTTTTGAGCGTAGTCTTTGATCGCGCATCCAAGTTGTCCGTTGCATCCCGTTATGAGGGTGCGTTTTGGTGCCATTGGTTTTGCGTCTTTTAGCATTGGATGGTGTAAGTCTGCTTCGCTGCGCTCGGATTCTTCGAGCGGTATTGGCCAGTTAATGTGTAATTCTGGGTCTGCAAGGTTCACAAAAGTGTATGTTTTCTTTTGTTCTAACGACCAGTGTGCATTTACTAAGTAAGTGTATGCTGTGCCGTCTTGCAGTGCTTGGAAGCTGTTGCCTACGCCTCTAGGGACGTATATTGCTTTGCTTGGGTTTAGCGTAGTTGTATAAACTTGTCCGAAGCTTTCTCCTGGTCTTAAGTCAACCCATGCTCCGAATACTTCGCCGGTTGCGATGCTAATGTATTTATCCCATGGCTCTGCGTGTATGCCTCTGGTTACTCCGCGTTTTTCGTTGAACGAAATGTTGTTTTGCACTGGTCCAAAGTCTGGTAATCCTAGAGCAGTCATTTTGGCTCGTTGCCAGTTTTCTTTGAACCATCCTCGGTTATCTCCGTGTACCGGAAGGTCGAATACTAGCAGACCAGGAATGTTAGTTTTTGTAACGCTTAGTTCTTTTTCAAATTCCATAGCATCCTACAAATTCTTTTATTTGTGATTAAATTCGTTTACTAAAGCAAGCAGAGCTGACTTTTATGAATTTTATAGACTTCACAAACTTATAAGGGTGATTGTATCACTGTCCTTGTGCTTTATATTTCGCTTCGGTTGCGCTTTTAGCGCCTTCCCACCATGCTCGATTTTCCGTGTACCATTTGATTGTTTGCTCTAAGCCTGTTGTAAAGTCTGTGTGTTTTGGCTTCCATCCAAGCTGCGTTTGCAATTTTGTGCTGTCGATTGCGTAACGGCGATCGTGGCCTGGGCGATCTTTTACAAGATCAAAGTCGTCTGCATCTTTGCCCATCATTTCAAGAATCATGCGTAGAACTGTTATATTATTCTTCTCGCCATTTGCGCCAATCAAATACGTGTTACCTATTTCGCCTTTGGTGAGTATTGTCCAAACAGCGCTACTGTGATCTTCGGTGTGAATCCAATCTCGCACGTTTAAGCCTTGACCGTATAATTTTGGTCTAATACCTTCAAGAATGTTAGTGATTTGTCGAGGAATAAACTTTTCAACATGCTGGTATGGTCCGTAGTTGTTTGAGCAGTTGCTGATTGTTGTGTGCAAGCCGTAAGTGCGCGTCCATGCGCGTACCAGCATATCTGAAGCTGCTTTTGTGGAGCTGTATGGGCTGGATGGATGATATGGGGTTTCTTCAGTGAATTTAGCTGGGTCGTCTAACGCTAAGTCTCCGTATACTTCATCGGTAGAAATGTGATGGTAGCGTATTCCATATTTACGTACAGCTTCTAGAAGTCTAAAAGTGCCTTCAACATTGGTTTTAAGGAATGGTTCAGGGTCTGCAATGCTGTTGTCATTATGCGATTCTGCAGCATAATGCACAATTGCATCGTGTCCTGGAACGATCTTATCTAAAAGCTCTGCATCGCAAATATTGCCGTGCACAAAATCAACTCTGTCTTCTGGCAACCCTGCAATATTTTCAATATTTCCGGCGTAGGTGAGTGCGTCTAATACTGTTACATGAGTTTCTGGATGATTGTTCACTACGTAGTGCACAAAGTTAGATCCTATGAATCCGCATCCGCCGGTTACGATTATGTTTTTTGGCTCAAAATTTGTAGCGTTAGTCATATTTTCCATAATATCTTGTTATCTGCCTTTCTTGGAAAGATTTTTACGCTAAGCTTTTGCGCATTACATTAAACGCTGGTTCTGTGTCGCCGTCGTAAATCATGTGCGAATGTGAAAGCACAATGCAGCGAGAGCAAAGTTGCTTAATTTGATCTTCGCTGTGCGAAACAATAACCATTGTTTGTCCGCGTTTTTGCTGCTCTTTAAGTCTTGTTATGCACTTATGCTGAAACGCTTCATCTCCAACGGCTAAAATCTCGTCTATTAGGAAGATATCAGGATCGCTGTGTACTGCTACAGAGAACGCTAATCGTAAGAACATTCCGGAAGAATAGAACTTTACTTCCGTGTCCATAAAAGGTTCTATTTCGCTAAAATCTACTATTGACTGATATTTAGCGTCTATTTCTTCTTTTGTCATTCCAAGAATTGCGCCGTTAAGATACACGTTTTCGCGGCCAGTTAAGTCGGCTGCAAAACCAGCTCCAACTTCAATCAATCCTGCGATTCTTCCACGCACGCAGACTTGACCTTCGTCTGGTTGCATAACGCCGGAAAGCAGCTTTAACATTGTTGACTTTCCAGAACCATTCATGCCTATGAGTCCAACGGTTTCTCCGCGTTTAATAGCAAAATTAACGTTGTCTAAAGCTGTGAAATTTTGCGTTGCGTGCCTTTTTGACGGCGGTGTCAATAAGTTTACTATCGATTCTTTAATTGAATGATTTGCACGTAACGAAAATCGTTTGCTAACGTTGCAAACGTCTAACACAACGTCTTCTGGAAGAGTGTTGGAAAGATTATTCATATGTAACTCCTGCGTAACCCCTAAAAGTAAATTCGCTAATCCTAAGCGGCTTAAATTTCCTGGGCGAACTTGCCTTCAAGATGTCTAAAAGTTCCTTCGCCAATGAGCAGAACTGCAAAAGCAACAAACAGGCTTTCGCAAAGTCTTAAGGACCATGCACCCGCAAATTGGAACGTGTGATCTGTGGCATTTAGCCAGAAACCGCGGTGGAATGCTTCAACGCATATTGCAATAGGATTCGCGTAGTAGACTTCCAGTGCCCACGCTGGAACGTGAATGGCCACCATTTGCCAAGTGTAAAAGCATGGAGCTAACCACACTGCAATCATTGCAACCAAGTCTGTAATATTTTCTGCATCCCTGTAGAAAACGTTAATTGCTCCAAAGAATAATCCTAATCCGAAGGCAAAAGTGCATATTGATACGAATCCGACTATCGCAACTATTATGCCTGCGAAATCTGGAATCCATCCCATGCAAAATGCTCCGATTATAAGCACTATTACTTGTGGGAAGAAGTGTACGAGAGCTACGCGCAAAGAAGCAAGCGGGAACAGCTCTCTAGGAAGGTAGATTTTTTGTATCAGTCCAGCGTTAGAAAGTATGGATCTTGTGCAATTAGAGAATGCTTCTACGAAGAAGTTCGTTACTATGATTCCGCTAAAAAGGTACAGTGGGTAGGCTTGAATTCCGCCTCCGCGGCCAAGCCCTAGGAAAATTCCCATTGCTACGTAAAACACTATAAATTGTGTAATCGGCTTCACATACGTCCAAGCCATGCCCAGCCAAGAGCCACGGTATCGAATACGCACTTCTTTTTTTACAAGTAGGTCAAGCAAATAAAGGTATCTTGGAATGTCAATCAGGCCTTTGCTTTTACCAGGATGATAGATGGCGTCAGACTTTGCTGTCATCGTTGCCTTTCTTACGAATTTAGCGGTATTGCACACTTACAACTTCGTTCTAGTTTACATTTGGGGATTGATTTGGGCTAATAACTAGCACGTGTTTTGTGTTAGGTTGCTTTTGTTTATAGCTTTACTGTGCTTGGTATGTTTGAAAGTTTTTATACACTGCTAAACTTGTCAATTATGAGTAAGCGAATTCTTGTTACCGGTGCTGGTGGATATATTGGTCGTCATGTTGTTAAAGCGTTGTTGGATGCTGGTGCGCAAGTAATTGCGTCCGATTTGCGTCTTGACGGCGTTGACGAGCGTGCAACGCGTATTGAAGCGAATATTTTTAGCGATGATGCTGATTTATTTACAAAGCTTGGGTCTCCAGACGTTTGCTTGCATATGGCTTGGCGTAATGGTTTTAAGCATGCTGCAGACACTCATATGGAAGATTTATCTAACCATTACCGCTTTATTCGACTTATGCTTCAGGGTGGTCTAAAGCAGATTGCTGTTATGGGTTCTATGCACGAAGTTGGCTACTGGGAGGGCGCTATTGACGAGAACACGCCTTGCAAGCCAGCTTCCATGTATGGCATTTCTAAGAATGCTTTGCGTGAAGCTACTTTGCTTTTAGGTAAAGAGTATGAAGCTACTGTTCAGTGGATTCGCGCGTACTACATTGTTGGTGACGACGCTCGTGGAAACTCTATTTTCTCTAAGCTTCTTCAGGCTGCTCAAGATGGAAAGAAGACTTTCCCGTTTACTACTGGCAAGAACAAGTACGATTTTATTAATGTAGATGTTTTGGCTAAGCAAATTGCTGCAACCGTTTTGCAAGATAAAGTAAATGGCGTAATTAATTGCTGCACGGGGGAGCCTGTTTCGCTGGCAGATCGCGTTGAGCGTTACATTCGTGAGAATAATCTTGATATTTCGCTTGAATATGGCGCATTCCCAGATAGGCCGTACGATTCTCCAGCAGTTTGGGGAGATAATAGCAAAATTTCCAAGATTATGAGTGATTTTCTAAAATAATTATTGCAAATCGTCACTTTTCTGGATTTTTAATGCTAAATTGTGGCTTTTAGAAAGGATTAATATTGCTTGAAACATTGCAAAACAGCAAGCGTCCATGCATATATTTTGTTCTTCCTTGCTACAATGAGGAGCCTGTTCTTCCGCAGACTTCTAGTATTCTTTTAAGCAAAGTTACTTTTCTTATTGAAAATAAGATTATTTCAGATTCAAGCCGTATTCTTTTTGTTGACGATGGATCTAAAGATTCAACTTGGAATATTATTTGCGATTTGCACAAGTCAAATCCTTCGCTTTTTGGCGGAGTAAAGCTTGCGCATAATCGTGGCCATCAGAATGCTTTGCTTGCTGGCTTAACTACAGCATATAAATCTGGTTGCGATGCTGCAATTTCTATGGACGCCGATTTGCAAGACGATGTTAATGTTGTTGACGAGTTTATTGCAAAATACGTGGAAGGCTACGAGGTTGTGTATGGCGTTCGCTCGTCTAGAAAAACAGACACGTGGTTTAAGCGTAACACTGCATTAGCTTTTTACGGTGTTTTCAAGTGGATGGGCGCAGAAACTGTGCCAAATCATGCCGATTATAGACTTATGGGCAAGAATGCGTTGAAGGCTCTTTTGGAATACAAAGAAGTTAATCTTTTCTTGCGTGGTATAGTTCCATCGATTGGTTTTAAGTCAACAAAAGTTGAGTATGTGCGAGGCAAGCGCGAAGCTGGCGTGTCTAAGTATCCGCTTAAAAAGATGATTTCGTTTGCTATAGATGGCATTACGTCTTTTTCTACTAAGCCTTTGAGTTTTGTAACATTTGTTGGCTCTGCGTCTATTTTAGTTTCATTAGGCGTGTTCGTTTATGTAATAGCTTCCGTTTTGCAAGGAAAAGCAGTTGCAGGCTGGGGTTCTATTATGTTCTCAATGTGGTTTATTGGCGGATTGATTATGCTTTCAATCGGCATTGTGGGCGAATATATTGGCAAGATTTACATGGAATCTAAGCATCGCCCACGTTACGAGATCGAAACACTTATCTAAGTTTGCTCACAGTTTGTTGCTCACACTTTATACTCATTTATTAGGTCATTTATAAAGCGTGAGCAATTTTATTTTTAGTTAGTAATTTAGAATTTTACGATTATGTACTTGTTGTCTAAAACAGTAGTGCATTTATCCGAAGGCCAAGAAGGTAGATTTTGTGTGGCCTCTTCTGCACTCATATAAGCTGATTCTGATACAGGTGTTTCCATCTTAAATCCAGTAGTTGCGCGTATGAACCCACTTTTTACCCATGTGCCGTGAAGAGTTGAGAATCCAATCTCAAACATTGATCGCCCAATAAGCTCAAGTTGATTTGGTTTAAACTCGCTAGGATTGTAGTCTGCTACATGATTTCCAACGAATATTACTTTAAGCGGATTTTTATGATTTGCTTGTATTGCTTCTATTCTTCTAACAACATCTTGAGCAATGTAATAGTCTTGGTTGTAAGTCATGTATTCCGTATAATACAAGCGGTTTACTGTAAACGATTGGCTTAATCCAATAATTGCAATAAGAATGCACGCAATAATCGTTGTTAAAGTCTTTTTGCCAAACTGCATAATGTAATGCAACAAATACATGCATGCAAAAGCTCCAGCAAGAGGATAAGTTAGTTCCGTTCGCGCCATTCCAGATGTGCCAAGTATTACGCTCATCATTATAGGGCTTGCAGCTATAGCAATAGCAAAAATAATAGTAAAAGCGTTAAGTTTTTTACGAATCACTTGAACAATAGTTAATAACACTAAAGCAATGAATGCAATTGTTATAAATACGCTATGGAATATTGTTCTTCCTAGATACATATTTTTTGCATGCAAAAGTATAGCATGAGTGATTGTTGATATAGGGTCTTTGCCCCAGCGCATTTGTTCTTTAATGTACGGATCCGTGAAGGTGTGGTTGGTAGCTATAACAATTTTGTTCAAAATTGCGTAACATGCGTAGCTTGCTATAAACACGCAAATATACGTAAAAACATACGCTACTATGTTCTTGAATTTGCACGCATAGTTGCCTTTAACTATTAGCGCAATCATGGCTGTTCCAGCAACAAAAACAGTAGTCATTGCCAAATAAATAGTGAAACCAAAAACTGCAAAAACAAAAGCCATTAGTGCGTATTTTGAAAGAGTTTTAAGTTCTTTACGATTTTGGTACGCGTTATGCGTGCACATAAGCGATATGCTAACAAACATTAGCGCACAAGCTACGTCATCTCCCATAAGCAAGAATCCAAGCATTTCTGCAAGAATAGGAGCGCTTATAAACGGAATCATAAATAAAGCTGGGTGGAATTTTGTGCTCAAATTGTGCACTTTGCTAAACAAATATGCCCACGTTGTTGCTGCCGCAAAAAGCGCAAGAATCATTAAGATTCCAGCTAATGAATTGTTATACCAGTATCTTCCTGTAACGTACTTAAAAGCCAGCAAGCCGAAGCGTTCTAGGCGTATCCAAGAATTGTAAAGAGCCTTAGATCTAGAGATCATCTCTTCTGTGTCTATAGAAAAAGTGTTAGAAAAAGCTTTTTGACCGTATGCAATAATCAAAAAAATCGCGCTTATTGCAAGTTCAGCAACATTAGATTTGCAAAAATAAATGAAGTCTTTACAAGAATAAGTTTTTTCTATAATTGCTACAGTTGTGCTAGTTGAGTTGCTTTTTTTGCCGCATTTTGCAAGTGTAGCTGAATCTTGTAGTTGATTAGTGTTTAATTCTTTAATGCAACTAGAGTCTGCTTGATTCATACTACAACCCTTCTATGCGTTTGATATGCATGTGCTACTCATTACTAAAAAATATACTATAAGATTTTAATGCGTGACAACAATCTAAAAACTGATTGTGTTTAGTAGTACAATAGACATGATTTGTGCTATTTTACCGTTTAGTGTGCAATGGAGACGATTTATGAATCCTGCAATTTCTGTGGTTGTTCCTGCGTATAACAAGGAACCGTATATTAAACAGTGCATGGATTCGCTTGTTAATCAAACTCTTAAAAACATTGAAATTATTGTTGTTGACGACGCTAGCACAGATAATACTTTGCAGATTTTGCGTGATTACGAGAAAAAAGATTCTAGAGTAAAAATTATTGCTAAGACTTTGAACGGCGGATTGCATATGGCTCGTAAAACCGCTGTACAGGCAACTAGCGGAGATTACGTTCTTTTTGTTGACGCAGACGATGAGATTGAGCTTAAAGCTTGCGAAGTTCTTTACTCGTACGTTAGTAGTCATCCAGCGGATATATTGCATTTTGGTGTTTCTATTCATCCAGAAGGCAAATCGGACGAAGATTTTGCATACAGTTACGATCAAATGTATGCGCAAACAAATGGTGATCAATCGGGAGACAATATTATAAAATCGTCGTTCTCTAGCGATCTTCCGCATTGGATGCCTTGGAATGTAATAACAGCACTTTTTAATGGCGATTTAATACGCAATTCTTTTGAAAAAACAGTTTCTGCTAGACTCACTAAAGTCGAAGACGCATACGAATACTTTGTAACAGCATCTTCTGCTAAGACTTTGAAGGACTTAACGGCGTTCCGCGCGCTTAAATACCATATTGGCAGAGGAATTTCTGGAAGATCTAAAATAAGCGTTGAAAGATTTAGCACAGAGCAGAAATATATTAAAGATGTTGTGAATGCTTTTTGTGATTTTGCTAAGGATTTTGTTGACGATTCCAACGGTGCTTTTGTTAATGATTCTTTCGACGATTCCGAGTTGAAAAGTCGCAAGCAGACCGTTAACGAAGCTGCGCAATGGTTTAATAATCGCGCTTTGAAAATAGTAAAAGATGAGTTCTTTACAAGACTAAAAGTTGAGGATTTTCAAGAAGCCATAAACGCTGTTATTGAAACATGGGGATTAGAGCGTGCGTGCTTGATTGTGCTCGAAGAGCTTGTATACCTTATGAATCAGGTTGTAGAAGATGATTGCGTAATAAAACACGGATCTGTTTGTGATGCTCTTCTTAACGTTTACCGAAACATTAAACCAGATAGTTTTAATGATTCACAGAACGCAACTTATGCTGAGCAAGTAGACTTAATGTCTTTGCATATTATGCAGGTTCATCAGCAAAAATATGAAGAAGAACAAAAACGTTTGCAAATTGAAGCGCAAAAACGTTACGACGCTATGCCAGCGTATAAGCGTGCTGCACTAAAGATAAAAAATATGGTTAAAAACTTAACTAAACCAAAGAATGATAAATAAAGTCTAAAAAATAAATTTGAGATTAAACAAAATACAAAATTACACAATAGAATAATCAAAGATAATTAAAGGTAAATCAGGAGATAACATGATTTTGGAAAATCCAAAGCGCTTGGGCATTTTCTTCTTCTATGATGCGCAAGGTCACGCAGACCACTATGTGTCTACGTTGCTTGACGGATTTAAGCCATTTTTCAATGAGCTTGCGATTGTAGTAAACGGAAAAATAGACGAACCAAGCAAAGCAATGCTTAAAAGCTACGCAGATAAATTTATTTTGCGCGAAAACAAAGGTTTTGACGTTTGGGCGTACAAAACAGCAATGGACTCTTACGGTTGGGATGAACTGGAAAAGTTTGATGAAGTAGTGCTGTTTAACGCAACAATTATGGGTCCTGTGTACCCATTTAGCGAAATGTTTAATGCGATGAACGCAAAAGACCTTGATTTTTGGGGTATAACAAAGTTTCATAAGGTTAATGGCGATCCGTTCGGCTACAGTCCGTACGGATACTTGCCAGAACATATTCAATCGCATTTCCACGCATACAGAAAAAGTTTTATTCAATCTAAGGATTTTCAGAATTATTGGAATAATCTTCCACAAATTAACAGCTACTTTGAGTCTGTTGGATTGCATGAATCCGTATTTACAAAGCGATTTGCAGATAAGGGTTATAAGTGGGATGTGTATGTTGATACGAGTGATTTAGAAGGCTACTCTTACGGTCCAATAACGTATGCTGCAAGGCAGATTGTGGAATATAAGCGTTGCCCGATTTTTAAGCGCAGGTCTTTCTTCCACGATTACTCCGACGTTTCTACACAATCCGTTGGAAATCCTGCATTAGACTTATACGAGTATTTGCGTGACCACACAGATTATGACACGGATTTGATTTGGGAAAATGCTTTACGAAGCATGAATATGGCAGATTTGATGAAGAATCTTCATTTGCGATACATTTTGCCGCAAAATCAGATTGTGGAAAACTCGTCAACATCAACATCAACAGTTAAGCCAAAAGTTGCGTTGTGCATGCACTTGTATTACATGGATTTGCTAGATAAAAGTTTGCACTATATTCAATCCATGCCGCAAGGATGTGACGTTATTTTAACTGTAGGTTCAAAAGAAAACCAGCAACTTGTGAAACAACGCGTGGAACATCTTCCGTATAACGTAGACGTACGGTTGATTGAAAATCGCGGTAGAGATGTGAGCGCATTCTTAGTTGGCGGCGGTGCTGACCTTATGAAGTACGATTACGTATGTTTTGCGCACGATAAAAAAGTTACGCAGTTATCGCCTAGAAGCATAGGTGATGGATTTGCATACAAGTGTTTTGAGAATATTCTTGCAAGCAAAGAGTACGTGCAAAACGTTATAAATCTATTTGAAACGCATCCGCGTCTCGGAATGGCAATGCCAACGCCGCCAAATCATGCAGACTACTTCCCAGGATTTACATACACTTGGGGTCCAAATTTTGAAGGCACAAAGAAATTCCTAGAAAAAAAGTTAGGAATTAGCGTTCCGTTAGACGAAAATAAAGACGCTATAGCACCGCTCGGCACAATGTTCTGGTTCCGCACAAAAGCACTGCGCGGGCTGTTAGATAAAAAGTGGACTTACGAAGATTTTCCAGCAGAGCCGCTAAAAATAGACGGAACATTGCTGCACTTTATAGAGCGAGCATACGGATACGTGCCGCAATCTAACGGCTACTACGACGCATACATATTCTCGGATCACTTTGCGCGAATAGAAATGACGAATCTAGAATTCGATGTTCGAGAACTATCAAAATCTGTTAGCACGCCGTGGATTAAGCACAATTTGGAAGAAACTTGTAGAGAAGTAATGCGCGGAAAGCGCTTCCGCTACACTGTTTTAAGAGTGCTAAAAAGTATTGCAAAACGCGTATTTTATAAGACTTTGTATATAGGTCAAAGAATTGTGCATATTGGTCGTAAAGGTAAAGAAGATGAGTGATATAAGTGTAAATACATCGTCGCCAAAACTCGCGCGAGTAAGGAAACCGCGACTTTTCTACTTGGATTGGATTCGCGCAATAGCTGCGATTCTGATTGTTGTAACGCATTTTAACAATCCATATTTGGAGTCTACGCGATTCTTTGTAAATAGGCCGTTTGGAATTTACATTGGCGGATTAGGAGTATCGCTATTTTTGATTATTTCTGGCGCTGCTCTTATGTACAACTATGGGGATAGAGAAAGTCTTGATTTGCGCACGTTCTACACAAAGCGCGCAAAAACACTGTACCCAATGTTTTGGGTGGCGTTTGTAGTGGCGAATATTTTACTGTTTATTCGTAATAACGGTTATATTTTTGTGCCAAGACACAGAATAACAGCAATTTTTTCATTGTTTGGAATGGATGGTTATGCTGCAGCATTCGGTGTAGGCACATTTTACACTTTAGGTGAATGGTTCCTCGGATTCATAATACTGTTTTATATAGTGTTCCCGCTTTTAAGAGTTGGCATAAACAAAATGCCAATAGTTACAGTGTGCGTTGTGTTGGCTCTATATGTTGCAACAGTTGTGTTCTTTAAGTTTTATCAAATTCCACGAGTTCCATCCGATATTCTTTTAACAACAAGACTGCCAGAACTAGTATTTGGCATGATTTTTGTTAAGTTTATTAAAAAAGTGCCGTCTTGGCTTGCAGCAGTATCTTTTGTGATTCTTGTAGCACAACAGTTAACGCATATATTAAAGGACAATATTGCAGTTACGGTTGTGGGCATATTAGCATTCCTATTGCTTTCTTATATTGGCGAACTTGTTAAAAGTTTTAAGCCATTAAGTGAGTGCACAAAGTTTGTGTCTGCTTACTCATACCCAATTTTTTTGGTTCACCACGTGTTAATAATGCAAGTATTTACAGTAATATATCCAGTGTGGCTTAATCGCTGGCAAGCGTACGGATTGCTAATCGCAGAGTTTGCGGTAATTCTTGTGCTTTCTGTAATGCTTAAGCGTTTTACAAACTTGATTGTTGGTTTTGTGAGCAAATGTTGCGTAAAAATCGGCAGTAAGAATCGCAGTTTGGATTAAAATGCGTATTTGTGCAGGGATAATCACCTATAATCCAACTTTAACGGATGTAGATACGTGTTTAGAAGCGTTATGTAATCAAGTAGAGCGCGTAATAATCGTAGATAATGCTTCTAAAAACGTTAAAAGCTTACAAGAAGTTGTAAGCAAATACGCAAACGTAACTTTAGTTAAAAACAGTCAAAATATTGGTTTTGCAAAAGCATTAACGCAAGTGTTTGAATGGGCAAAATCGCAAGGTTTCAACTGGGTTCTAACGCTTAACGACGATTCTGTTGTGCCAAGCAACATGATTAGTGAATACAAGAAAATCCTGGAAAATCAGGAAAGTCTTGTAAATCAAAAAAATGCAAAAAATTCAAAAATTGCAATTGTATGCTCTTTGCTAAAAAACCGTTTAGACGGCACGATTTTACACAGCAAGTGCCACGAAGACGAATGCATAACGTCTGGAAGCTTAACAAGCGTAGAAGCGTGGCAGAAAATCGGCGGATTTGACGAATGGTTGGAAATTGACGGAGTAGACTTCGACTTTTCAAGGCGACTTGCGCGCGCTGGCTGGCAAATCGTAGAGTGCCAAAACGTTATAATGGAACACCAAATCGGCAAAGCGCGCTCAATAAACTTGATTATAAAACACCCAATCGTGTGGAATCACAACGCAAATCGCAAGTACTACATAGCGCGAAATATGCAAGTAGTGGATTACAAAATGGGAACATACTCGTATGCTAAGTCGTTGCGTGCGGTTGTGCGAGATATGATTTTCGTGGCGTTGTGGGAAAAGGATAAGTTTGCGAAAATTCGCGCAATGATACGCGGATTTAAGGATGGGCAGAAAAAAATTCGTCAAATGCGCAAATACGAATGTGTAAAGTACAAAGACGAATGTATAAAGCGCAAAGCAGAACAAAACGCGGTTTGAAAGGATAGCAATGGAAAATTACGCTAAAAACGAAAATCCGCTAGTTTCTATAATCGTGCCAGTTTACAATTCTGCAAAATATTTGAGCGGATGCGTGGACTCGATTCTTGCGCAAACTTACAAAAACATAGAGCTGATTTTAGTAGACGACGGATCCAAAGATGACTCGGGTAAAATTTGCGATTTATACGCATCAAAAGATTCGCGAGTTAAAGTAATACACCAACAAAACGGCGGAATATCGCGCGCGCAAAACGCTGGACTCGATGCAGTTCGTGGCGAATTTATAGCGTTTGCAGACAACGACGATATTTTAGACTGCAAAAATATTGAGATTCTACTCAACGCTATTTTGCAAAGCGGAGCGGATATGAGCAAAGCAAAATGGCAACAATTCGGGATAAGTAGCTTAGAACAAATTAAAAAAGAAGCTGGTTTGGACGCGGAAAAGTCGCAAGCAACCGAGCGCTTAGAAAATATTCCTCAAATAAAAATCGTAAAAAATCCTCTAAAAGCGTACCAAACCGTATTTTGCAAAATATTGCGAATAATAGGAAACAAGCTTGGCAGGTGCAGCGAAGCGCGTTACTTTAACGAAGCAAACTGGTGCAGACTGTACAAGCGAGAGGTTTGGGAAGGAGTGCGATTCCCAGAAGGAAAGTTTGCGCAAGACACTGCGATGGCAAGCGTGCTGTACTCGCGCATGAATTGCGTGGCGCACGTGGACGCAGTACTGTACTACTGGCTGCAGCGCGCAGATTCTGTAACTCACAAAATGCGAGACGCGAGCTTCTATCACGATCATATAGACGCAGTTCGAGCAAATTGGGATTTGTGCTTAGAGCACAACGTTGTGCCAGCAAGAAGCTATTACACGATGGTTGGAAACTTGAGGTACGAGCGATGCGCGCTGAAAAGTGGAAAAAATAGCACGGTAAATATCGACGCAAAAATCCAAAAAATATACGAAAAAAATTATGCTGAAGACGTAAAATTTGCTAAATCAGCAGTTAAAAAGCTTACTATTTTACAGCGCGCGCAATGTTTTACTATGGCGTGTGTGCGAAATCTTGAAAAAATAATCTACGATTGCAAAATCAAAAACATGAAGTAGGCGCGCAAAATGAACGAAAACAATAATGCAAAATCGCAAGAATATCCAGATTTAGTAGTTGTTGGAGCTGGCTTATTCGGCTTAACTGTAGCTCAGCAAGCGGCAGAACGCGCTGGCGCTCGCGTTGAAATTATTGACGTGCGTAATCATATCGGCGGCAATGCTTACTCGTATTTTGACGAGCGCACGGGAATCGAAATTCACAAGTATGGTGCGCATCTTTTCCACACAAGCAACAAGCGCGTGTGGGATTATGTGAACCGTTTTACGTCGTTTACTAGCTACGTGCATCGCGTGTACGCAACTCACGACGGCGAAGTTTATCCGCTGCCAATAAACTTAGGCACGATTAACCAATTCTTCCACGCGCACTACACGCCGGAAGAAGCGAAGGCTTTGATTGAAAGCCAAGCAGGGGAGTTGGCTGGCAAAGATCCGCAAAATCTAAACGATAAGGGCATTAGTTTAATTGGGCGGCCTTTGTATGAAGCGTTTATTAAAAACTACACGGCAAAGCAGTGGCAAACGGATCCTTCTAAGCTTCCAGCAGGAATTATTAAGCGCTTGCCGGTGCGATTTAACTACAATAATCGTTACTTTAAAGACACTTGGGAAGGCTTGCCAACGGACGGCTACACGGCTTGGATGCAGCGCATGATTGACGATCCGCTAATTCACGTTTCGCTCGGTGTAGACTTTTTCGACGAATCACAGCCGTTTAATAAGCGCGCGTTGGCGAAAGCTGGAGTGCCTGTTGTTTACACGGGGCCAGTGGACAGGTATTTTGATTACGCGCTTGGTGAGTTAAAGTGGCGTACCGTTGACTTTAAGGAAGTGCGTTACCAGGAGAGTGACCACTTTGGTTGCCCAGTTATGAACTATTCGGATGCTGATGTGCCGTTTACGCGTGCGATTGAGTTTAAGAACTTTAATCCAGAGCGCGAGGAGGTTGGCTGTGAGGATGGCAGAGAGACTGGTTGTGAGACTGGCGAGGCTGATTTCGTGCCTGGCAAAAGCGTGAAAGCAGGGGAGACTGTTGTATGGCAGGAGTATTCTCGCGCTGCAACTCGCGACGATGAGCCTTACTATCCTGTGAATACTGATGCAGATAAAGCCTTGTATGCGCGCTATGCGGAGCTTGCGGCGGCTGAGCCTCGCACTGTTTTTGGCGGAAGACTCGGCACTTACAGCTACTACGATATGCACAATGTGATCGATATGGCTTTGCGTGCTTACGAATCGCAAGTAGCGCCACTAATTGCGCGATAATCGTAAATATAATCGTAAATAATACGGTAAATAATACGAAAAAGGGTTCCGGGCAACCGAAGTGCCCAGAACCCTACACGCGCGGAGAATACGAGATTCGAACTCGTGAGGCTGTTACACCAACACGCTTTCCAAGCGTGCGCCATAGACCACTAGGCGAATTCTCCAATGTTGTACAGCTGAAAAGACTTAACGTCATTAAGCAAACAACTTAAACAGAATAACACGTTTTCTAGATAATGCAAACTCTGCGTGGCGGATTTATAAATTATTACTTATTGCGACACGCATACAAAATTTTTCGAAGTTTTCTGCATTTATATTTTTATTAATTGACTTAACGTGCAATAATACATTAATACGTTGCAAGCTAATTGTTGCAAATTGTTAGTTTTGGGGTTTTAAATGAAAGAAGTAGACTATGGCTATGCTTATATTGCATCGCAAACGACGCATT
Source organism: Gardnerella sp. 2492 (assembly GCF_050320365.1). NCBI lineage: Bacteria > Bacillati > Actinomycetota > Actinomycetes > Bifidobacteriales > Bifidobacteriaceae > Gardnerella > Gardnerella sp. 2492. Next base: position 1,221,374 of record NZ_CP186952.1, read on the forward strand.
GCCGATAGTCAGGGTAATTCTGCTGATACTTCGTCAGATACTACTGCTTCGGATACGCTAACTTCTGCAACTTCTGCAGATTCCGTAACTTCCGCAGATTCCGCAACTCAATCAGCTTCCTCAACTTTCGACGAGTCAAAAGCTGCTGCTGCCGCAATCGCAGAAAATCCAGAAAAACCAAATCCTTCATTTAATCATTCCGCTGGAAGCATAGTAATCGGTATGATTCTTACGCTTCTTGGAGGAGCGCTTTGGGGCACAAACGCAACGGTTTCTAAGATTTTAATGATGAACTATCACGTGTCGCCAATGCAAATAGCGTGCGTAAGACAGTTCGCAACGGGAATCTTATTTATAATTATCGCAGTCATATTCACACCTAAGCAGCTTGTAAAAGTTTTCGGCGCAGGACGTGACTGGTTCATGATCGTAGCTACGGGAATGGTATGCGTGCTATTTGCGCAAATCACATATTTGATGGCAATAGATTGGACTAATTCTGGAACTGCTACAGTTTTGCAAAGTCTTAACTTGCTTTTTGTGCTTTTATACGTGTGCTTGCGTAATCGCAGAACTCCTACTATGCGCGAAAACGTTGGTGTGATTCTTGCTTTTGCTGGAACTGCTCTTATGGCTACTGGCGGTAATATCAACTCTCTTTCTTTGCCTATTATGGGTTTGGTTTGGGGATTAGGAGACGCTTTTTCGACTGCTGCTTTAGCTATTATGCCTATGAAACTCGTAGCTAAATGGGGTAGTTTTGTCATTAACGGTATTACTTTTATTATTGCCGGCTCTATTTTGATGCCGTTTGTTAGACCGTGGGCTACGCTTCCTCCGCTTGACGCTTTTGCTATCTCTTTATTCGTCTTTACTGTTGTTGGCGGAACTTTTGGAGCGTATTGGCTATTTCTTGCTGGTGTTATGCGAGTTGGTTCTGTTAGAGCTACTTTGCTTGGTGCAAGCGAACCTGTTTTGGCTGCGATTACTGGCGTTATATTCGCTGGCGCTGTGTTCTCTTGGGCTGATTTTGTAGGCTTCTTGCTTATATTTATTATGATGACTTTGATTAGATAGTTTTACTAATTTTTTGTTATCTGCTAACAAATTTTCGTATCTTTTTTATTTTTCGTAACTTTTGCGCAATTTTTTATCTAATTTTCTATTTAATTGCGTATCTTATTATTTTTGTGTTGGTACGGCTTGACGGGCTGGTAGAATAAAATCTATATGTGCAAATACGCATATTTGCGCTAAAAATTTTGCAAAATGGGAAGGCAGATATGTCAACGATTCTTGAGGGTACTCCTAAAAAACAGATGATGTTGGTTACCGGTAGGGCGTATCCGGAACTTGCTTCACAAACGGCTCAATACCTTGGTATTGACGTTTTGGAGACAACTGCTTACGATTTTGCAAACGGTGAAATGTATGTGCGTTTCACTCAGCCTGTACGTGGTTCTGATGTTTTTGTTTTGCAAGCTCACACTAATCCTATTAACAATTGGATTATGGAACAGCTGCTTATGGTTGATTCTTTGAGACGTGCTTCCGCGCGCAGTATTAATGTTGTTGCGCCGTTCTTTGGGTATTCGCGTCAAGATAAGAAGCATCAGGGTCGCGAGCCGATTACTGCGCGTTTGATGTTTGATTTGTTCCGTTCTGCTGGTGCTACTCGTATTTTGACTGTAGACATGCATGCTGCTCAAGAGCAAGGTTTCTTTGATGGGCCAGTTGATCATTTAACAGCAATGCCTGTGCTCATTGATTATGTTCGCAACTCTATGAAACTCGACAATGCTACGATTGTGTCTCCGGATGCTGGGCGAATTAAGGTTTCTGAGCAGTGGGCTGCAAAACTTGGTAGTTTGCCTCTTGCTTTTATTCACAAAACTCGCGATATTACTAGGCCTAATTGCGCTGTTGCTCACGGAATTATTGGCGATATTCGTGGTCGTGACTGCATTGTTGTTGACGATATGATTGATACTGCTGGCACTATTTGTGAAGCTGTGCGTACTTTGCGAGAGGCTGGTGCTAATTCTGTAACTTTAGTTGCAACTCACGCTTTGCTTTCAGGTCCTGCTGTTGAAAGACTTAAAGCTTGTGGTGCTAGAGAAATTATTGTGACTGATACTGTGCCTGTTCCAGAAGAAAAGCGTCTTGATAATATGACTGTTCTTTCAATTGCTCCGCTTTTGGCTGCTGGTATTCGTTCTGTTTTCCGCTCTGGTTCTTTGGTTTCGTTGCGTAATGCTCTTCCGGAGGATATGAAACAGCGTAGTATTTATGCGCATTAGATTTGACGGCTGCTTGTTGACTGTTTGTTGACTGTAATCTAAGCGTATATGTTTGAGTCGTGTCTATAAGTTAGAATGTCAAAGTTGCCCTCTAATCGTAGGGTAATTTTGCAAACACACTCCTGCTGTGGAAATACCACAGCCGATAGTCCGAAGGAGGTGGGTGATGTCTGCACATAAGTATGAACTAATGTTCATTGCCGATCCAGAGCTTGATGAGCGCGGTCTTAAGAAGTTGACCGAGCAGTATCTTGAGCTTGTCACCAATGAGGGCGGTTCCGTTGATGGCACCGATTATTGGGGTCGTCGTAAGCTTGCTTACGAAATTGACGGCAAGTTTGAAGGCAATTACGTTGTAGTGAACTACACTGCTGAGCCAGCTTTAAGCGACGAGCTTGACCGTGTGTTGAACTTGAACGAGTCTGTGATCCGTACGAAGATTCTTCGCAAGGACGCCAAGTAAATAATCTTATAGTCAGCTGATTAAGCTCGATAATCGTCGTAATAACTTAAGAGTTTAAGACTTTAAGACTTTCACAAATAACTTAAGTTTTACGGGAAAGAAAAGGCACAGTATGGCAGGTGAAACAGTTATCACAGTAGTGGGTAATCTTACTGCTGATCCAGAGTTAAGAACTATTGCGAACGGTTCTGCAGTGGCAAGTTTTACTATCGCTTCCACTCCACGTACGTTCAATCGTAATTCTAACCAGTTTGAGGATGGTCCTGCACTGTTTATGCGCTGCTCTGCGTGGCGAGACATGGCAGAACATTGTGCTAACACTCTTTCCAAGGGTATGCGTGTTATTGCGCAAGGCCGCTTATCGCAGCGTTCTTACCAAGCTCAAGATGGTTCTAACCGTTCGGTTATTGAACTAACAATTGATGAGATTGGTCCTTCGCTCCGTTATGCAACTGCTCAGGTTACTCGTCAAAGCTCTGCTACCGGTTTTGCTGGTGCATCGCGTGCTGCGGGTAACGCTAACGGTAGTGGTAACGGCGGTTATCATGGTGGTAGCTCTTATGCTGGTGGCGCAAATTATGCTAATAATCAAGCGCAATCTGCGTCTGCTGCTTCTGCGGCTCCTGCTGCAGATCCGTGGAGTGCTTCTGCTCCAACTAACGATAGTTTCGCTTCGTTTGGCGCTACTTCCGATTTCGGTGGTAGTGACGAACCAGAGTTTTAATACTAATAGTTAGTTTATTTCAGCTGTTTAAACTTGTAACTTTATTTTATTTATTATTCATTGGTTATAAGCGTTACGAAAATTAAAAATTATATTAAATGCGTTTAGAAACGTTTAGAAAAGTTCGTATCGCTTTGTTTAGAGAGGACATCTTATGTCACGCAAGAGGCCGCAACCACCGGTCAAGCCTTTCAAGAAGAAGCCAAATCCTTTGAAGGCTGCCAAAATTACTGAAATTGATTACAAGGACGTTGCTTTGCTGCGCAAGTTCGTTTCCGATCGCGGCAAGATTCGTTCACGTCGTATTACTGGCGTAACTGTGCAGGAACAGCGCAAGATCGCGAAGGCCGTGAAGAACGCTCGCGAAATGGCTTTGCTTCCATACGCCACTACCGGTCGCTGATTGAGAGGTTGTAACAATGGCTGAAACTAAGGTTATTCTTACCAAGACTGTTGCTAACCTCGGTCACTCTGGTGACGTTGTTGAGGTTAAGGCTGGTTATGCTCGTAATTACCTGATTCCTCAGGGTCTTGCTTTTGCTTGGAACAAGGGCGCTGCAGCTCAGATTGAGGCTATGCGTCGTGCTCGTTTGGCAAAGGCTGTTGCTACTCGTGAAGAGGCTGTTGCTCAGAAGGCTCAGATTGAAGGCTCTGTAGTGGAGATTTCTGCTAAGGTTTCTGAGTCCGGCAAGCTTTTCGGTGGTGTTTCTGCCGATAAGATCGCTGCAGCTTTGGCTCCTAAGGCTCAGGTCGATGCTCGCACAATCAAGGTTGCCACTATTAAGACAACTGGTGAATTCCCTGCAACCGTTGCGTTGCATCCAGAAATCACTGCTTCCTTCACTGTGAAGGTTGTTGCAGAGTAGTTATTTGTAATAATTTTACGAAACGTGTTACAGCAGGCGGTTTTTCACGTTTAGTGTTTTCCGCTTGCGATCCATGTGGATTGAACTTAAGCATTTACTCCGCGTGAGTTGTGGTCTAGTTTTATTTGGCCGCAACTTTCGCGGAGTTTTTTTATTTGCTGACTTTTGTAGCTGCTAATGCTGCCTCTTGCTCCAATCGCGAGACCCTTCTCTCGCTTTTGGAGGGTTATTTATTGCGTAGCGCTCCAATTGCGAGACCCTTCTCTCGCTTTTGGAGGGTTTATTGTTGATTATTGCTCCAATTGCGAGAGCATCGTCTCACATTTGGAGCGTGTTGGTCTGCGTTTTGCTCCATTTGCGGGCGCGACGACCTGCTTGAGCGCTGCGATTTAGCGCGCGAAAGCAACTCGGAGCGGAAACTCGCTCAAGTTGGAAGTCCAGTGGACTTCCAACGCGAGTTTCGTAGCGAGCGCTTATAGCGCGAGCGTTAGAACACGTTTGGAGGGTTATCGTCTTCGTTTTGCTCCATTTGCGAGAGTCTTGTCTCGCATTTGGAGGGTTTATCTTCGTAATTTGCTCCAATCGCGAGAGCTTTGTCTCGTGTTTGGAGGGTTTGATTCTACTGAATGCTCCAATCGCGAGAGCTTTGTCTCGTGTTTGGAGCGTGTTGTTCTGCGTTTTGCTCCAATCACGAGAGCTTTGTCTCGTCTTTGGAGGTTTAGATTAGGATTATTGCTCCAATCGCGAGAGCTTTGTCTCGTGTTTGGAGCGTGTTGTTCTGCGTTTTGCTCCAATTGTGAGAGGACTGTCTCATATTTGGAGCGGTACATTATTAATTAAAACTGTGAAAATCGCTACTCACGTCCACTGCTTGCGTCCGCTACTCGCGTCCGCTACTTATATCCACAATCCACGTATTTCGAGCGCCAGCCTCTCGCAAAGCTGCGCTAACTTTTCGCGCATCTTCCGCACTTTCTGCCAACGCTATTACGCATCCGCCGCCACCGCCGCCAGTTAGCTTTGCACCCAACGCTCCGTGTTCACATGCCGTGCGCACGAGCGAATCAAGTTGTGGCGTACTAACGCCAAGTTCCGCCAAAATCTTGTGCGCGCGAGTCATTCGTTCGCCCATATTTTTTGCGCGGCCATTAGCCAAATCGTATTCTGCTTCGGCGGCGAGTCTGCCAAGTTCTTCTAATAATTTGCTAACAGTTTCAGGCTGCGATTTCAAATATTTTCGTAACGCTTCGACTGTTACGCGAGTCATACCTTTGTGCCCAGAATCCGCCAGAATAATCCAAGCGCGCATATTAATGTCCATGCGCGAAAACTTTCCGTGCTGAAAACGTACCGGCCATGACGCTGCTGTTGCAGTTGCGTCCAGCCCAGAAGGATGACCATGCGCTATGCGCTCAGCTGTCTGAGTTAGCTCAAAAATCTGCTTTTCTTTAGCTTTTATGTTGTAATAGTCAAGAATCGCCCGTATCACTGCGCCTGCAGCTGCGGCAGAAGATCCGAGCCCTCGTTCCGGCGGAAAATCTGCTTTTGTTGTTATATGTAGTGCCTGCCCGTCCCATTCTGCAAACTCTAGCGCGGCTTTAATTGCCGTGCGCACACTGTACAAGCGCTGAGGTATTTCGCAAAGCGGCCCCGTAAAATCTAGGCAAGTGAGCGTTATTCGCGAGTCTGCGTTATTTGTGACATCTGCGTTATTTGCACCATTTTCATTATTTTTACTAGATTTGCAGCCCGTTACGGTTGCGCGCATTTTTAGATTTTTTAATGGCAATGCTACCGCTGGATGACCGTATACTACAGAATGTTCGCCGAAAAGTATTACTTTTGCACAAGTTTCGCCATATCCTGCTCGTGTAGTTTCAGATACTTTTGCGCGACTTACAACACTGCTTCCTCTGCTTCCTCTGCGACCTACCGCACGATCTACCGCGCTTCTTCCTCTACTGCATTTATTTTCCCCAGTAGGTTTTGCAATAATTTCCCCAACATTTTCCCCAGTAGGTTTTGCAATAATTTCCCCAACATTTTCCCCAGTAGGTTTTGCAATAATTTCCCCAACATTTTCTGCAGTAAGTTTTTCGGCAAGATCGCATTTGCTCTGAGGCTGAGTCTGAGGCACAGTTTGTATCTCCTTACTGACTCCTTACTGATTGCAGAGTCGTCGCCAAGGCGGATTTGCACTATTTTAACAGATTTATCAAGTTGCCAATCGCTTAATTCCGCATTTTCCGACTGTTCTAATTTAGTCGTCTTAATCGCAAAAGGCTACGATATGCGATTTACGCTCACAACACATTCACATTTCTTATTCCGCGTATGTTTCAGCGCGCGATTTTGGTAGAATATCAACTTGGAGCTATCTTATTTCATTATTTATTCCGAAGGGTTAGCATGCAAAAAGTAGAGATTCAGCCGAAAATAAAGTTTGACTCTAATCTTTCATCTAACACAGCTGTAGTTAGAGCGAATGTGAATATTGCGCTAATTAAGTATTGGGGTAAGCGTAATGAAGATTTGATTTTGCCTTATACTTCTTCTCTTTCCCTTACTCTTTCGGATTTATGGACTACTACTAGCGTAAGTTTCGACGACAATCTTACTGAAGATTGTGTTACTTTTGATGGCAAGAATCTTAGTTTAGATGATTCTTCCTTCCGCAGAATAGTGAATATGCTTGATTTAGTGCGCAAAATGGCTGGTATTTCAAAGAAAGCTAGTGTTATTTCAACTAATCATGTTCCGACTGCGGCAGGTTTAGCTTCCAGCGCTTCTGGTTTTGCGGCGCTTGCTGCTGCGTCTTCTTACGCTGCCGGTTTGGAGTTGAGCTCGCGTGATCTTTCTAGGCTTGCCCGTAGAGGTTCCGGTTCTGCTTGCCGTTCTGTTTATGGCGGTATTGTCCTTTGGCATGCTGGTTCTGTTGATAATTCTGTTGATACTTCTGTTGATACTTCTGCCGGCGATGCTTCCGGCGACGAGGCTTCTTTCGCGGAGCCTGTTGATGTTCCCGAAGACTTTGATATTGCTATGATTGCTGTTGTCTTAGATTCTTCTAAGAAGTCGATTTCTAGTCGTGATGCCATGCGTCGCACTGTGCAAACTTCGCCGTCGTATATGCCGTGGGTTGAGCAGTCTGCTAAAGATCTCCGGCAGGCGCTTTGTGCTGTTAAGAGCAGTGATATTGAGATGTTGGGTGACGCTGTTGAACGTAATTCTTTTGGTATGCATAAGTCTATGCGTGATGCGGTGCCGCCTGTGGATTATTTGACTGCGAAAACTCACGCTGTGCTTGGGGTTGTTAAGTCTATGCGCGATTGCGGTTGGCCTGTTTGGTCGACTATGGATGCGGGTCCTAATGTGAAGGTAATTACTTCTGCGTCTGCTGCCGAGCGAGTTTTGAATGAGCTCGTAGATCGCGTTAAGCGCGAGTTTGCTCTCGCTGCAAGCAGTTCTGCAAGCAGTTCTATAAGTACTTCGGAACCGGATTTTATTTTGGCTTTTCCTGGTAGCGGTTTGATTGTTAATAGGGGTGTGAAAAATGACTAAGGCTCAGGCGAGTGCTCCTGGAAAATTGTATATTGCTGGAGAATATGCTGTAGTTGATGGTGCTGCTGCGATAGTTGCGGCAGTAAATCGTTTCGTTACTGTTACAGTTGACGACGAAAATCTTTTGAAAAAAGATGAGACTGCTGTTAAAAATGACGCTAATTTAAGTAAAAACAGTACTTTTTACGGCAGTACTTTTTACGGAAGTATCGTCTCTGAAGCTGAAAATTATAAGCCGCTTATTTGGAGCCGCGCGCGTAACGGAAAAAGTATTGTTATAGAAACTTCCGCAACCGCATCAACCGCATCTCCCGCATCTTCCGCATCATCCCCGTCTAATATCGAAGAAATAATAAAATCCTACTCTTACGTACTTTCCGCAATGCGCGTGGTTGACGCATACGCAATCGAATTCGGCTCAACTTTCATTCTTCCCTCATATAATTTGCACATTTCCAGCGAATTGTACGACGCTAAAAGCGGCAGAAAATTCGGCCTCGGCTCTTCGGCAGCTGTAACTGTTGCTGCAGTGCGCGCGCTTTGTGAATTTTATAAACTCAATCTTTCCATTCAAAATATTTGCAAGCTTGCGCTGATTGCATCATCTCTTGTTAAGAAGTCGGGTAGCGGAGGAGATGTGGCAGCTAGCGTGTACGGCGGCTGGATTATGTACAGAGCGTACGATCGCGATTGGCTTAGTGCTGAGCTTGAGCTGGTTAAATCTGGCGACTCTAGTTTTGGCAAACTTTTGCGCAAAAAGTGGCCGCGTCTTGAGATTAAGAGATTAGATATTAGATCTGATATTAAGCTTTTGGCTGGTTGGACAGGTTCTCCTGCTTCTAGTGCGGAGCTTGTCAGTAGCGTAAAGTCGAGCGCTGGCAGCGGCGCTAGCACTACTCGCTCATCTGCACCTTCACTATCCGCACCTTCACTATCTGCACCTCAACTTTTTACGTATAAAGATTTTTGCGCAAAAAGCGAGGCTTTGGTGCAGCGTCTTATATTTACGCTTGAAAATGGTGATCTCGTTGGCGCTGCAAACGGTTTTGCTTGCGCGCGTCAGCTTTTGAAAGATTTAAGCGCACTTACAGGCACCGTTATAGAAACTCCGCAGCTTACGCGTCTTATCGAAGATGCTTTAATTTTCGACGTTCCTGCAAAAACTAGCGGCGCTGGCGGCGGCGATTGCGGTATTGCGTTACTGTACTCAACCGATAAAGAGCGAATTGATTTCGTTAAATGCGCTTGGAAGGATAATAAAATTCGTCCTCTTAATATTAATGTTGCTAAAATTAATAGCACTGGTAGTAAGTCTGAAAATATAGTGCTTAAGAATGCGGATCGCGCTGTGATTTGTGATTCTCAAAGTTGGCTCGATGATATTCCGGAATACGAGTCTGATGAAAGAGCGAAAAAGCGTACGCGTGAAAATATGAATTTGCTTCGTTTTGGTACGAAATTTGATGATATAAGATTGCCGCATGAGGGGGAGTCTGCGCCTGCAGCAGTTTCCGCAAACGCGCCTGCAGCAGCTTCCGCACTTTCAGCAGCTTCCGCAGTTTCCGCGTCAAAAATCACAAACGAATCTCCATCTTCCGCAAATTTAATTACGCAAAATCGCAAGGATGCGCACATTGCGCTCGCGCAAGAACAGTATCATTCGCATGCAAACGCTGGCTTCGACGATATTCGTTTTGTGCCGAACGCATTGCCGCAGCTGTCAGTTGAGTCTGTTGATACTAGCGTAAGTGTTTTTGATAATGCTGCCGTATGGTCTTATCCGCTTTATATCAACGCAATGACGGGCGGCAGTGAGCGTACTCGTAATATTAACGCGTCTTTAGCTCGTGTTGCTGCGAAAACTGGTGTTGCTATGGCATCTGGTTCGCTTAGTGCTGCTCTTCGTGATTCTTCGCTTGCTAGCACTTTTAGCGTAATTCGTGAGGAAAATCCGAACGGCTTTGTTATGGCTAATGTTAGTGCTGGCGCTAGCGTTTCGGATGCTATGCGTGCCGTTGATTTGCTTGAGGCGAACGCTTTGCAAGTGCATTTGAACGCTGCGCAGGAGCTCGTTATGCCTGAAGGAGATCGCGATTTAAGCTCTTGGCTTAAGAATATTGAGCAGATTGTGTCTGCTGCTTCGGCTGTGTCTGCTGCTGGCGTGCCTGTTATGGTGAAGGAAACCGGATGCGGTTTGAGCGCTAAAAATGTGGAGATGCTGCTCAATGTTGGTGTTCGTTATGTTGATATAAGTGGCAGAGGCGGCACGAATTTTGTGTCTATTGAGAATGCTCGTCGCGAGTTTGGCGATTTTGGTTATTTAGCTGATTGGGGGTTTAGCACTGTTGAATCGTTGCTGGATGTGCTTCATTCGAGTTGCGTCTGCAAATCATCATCTAATCTAAATTCTCTTTCCGTATTCGCAAGCGGCGGTATTCGCAATCCTCTTGACGTACTTCGCGCTTTATCTTTGGGCGCTAGGGCTGCCGGCGTTGCTGGCGAGTTTTTGCATACGCTTATGTGCAGCGGCGAGGATGCGCTTTTGCAGCAGATTACGTCTTGGCAGTCGCAAATACGCACTCTTATGGCTTTGCTTGGGTGTAAAACTGTCGACGATGTTCGTTTGCATACGTCACTGTTACTTTCTGGTGCAGCTGCTGATTTTGCTAAATTGCGTGGTGTAAATCTGCATGATTTAGCTAATCGATAAGACGTTAATTGTTAGGCTGCTAATTACTAAGCTGCTAATCTCTAAGCCGTTAATCTCTAAGCCGTTAATCGCTAAGGTGTAAGGCTGTGCTGTTCGTGTTTCTTGCGTTTTAAGTAAGTGTGTTTTACGCCGGCAATGTTCGTTTTGTATCTTTGGTTGCGCTTATTTTTGTGCATTCTCACATTGCTTACTGAATTTTGCGTTATTTTTGTGAAATATGCGTCATTTTTCGTTTAGAAACGCTCAATTACGTTTGTTTTTTGCGTTTACGTGTGCGATAATGTTCGTATGATTTCTTCACAGCGTCAGCATTTGATTTTAAGTCGTCTTCGTACTCGCGGTGCAGTGCGTATTACTGCTCTTTCTAAAGAGCTGAACGTTTCTGCTATGACGGTTCGTAGGGATATTGCGGAACTTTCGGATCGCGGTCTGTTAAAGCGCGTTCACGGTGGCGCTGTAACAACTAATACGCTTCTTTCGGAGCCTCTGTTTTCTGTTAAGTCGCAGATGGATATTGGTTTGAAGGATGCAATTGCGCGTTTGGCTGTGGATTATGTGTCTCCAGGAGATGTGATTGCTATTGGCGGCGGCACTACGGCTTACGTTTTTGCGCAGCATTTGCTTGAGTCGCGTAGGGCTTCTGGTATTACGATTTTGACTAATTCGATTCCTGTTGCGGAGCTTGTGCAGGCGCTTGAGTCTAAGGATGTTGAGGTTATTGTTACTGGCGGTGTGATTACGCGCTCGAATTCGCTGGTTGGGCCTATTGCGGATAAAGTTGTGGCTTCTCTTCGTGTGAATACTGTATTTTTGGGTACGCATTCTGTGTCTCTTCCGCGCGGCTTCTTAATGCCGAATTCTTTGGAAGCTGCTACGGATATGGCTTTAATGGATATTGCTGACCGCACGATTATTTTGACGGATCATACTAAGTGGAGTTGCACGTCGCTTTCGCTGTTTGCGCGTTTTGATCAGGTTGATACCGTTATTACTGATGACGGTTTGGATGCGGATTCGCAGCTTCGTACGCGCGAGCTTGTTAAGGATTTGGTTTTGGCGCCGACTGTGGAACCTGTTGCCGAGTAGGTGAGTGGTAGTTTAGTTTTCGCTTGTTGTTGCGGCGCGTTGGGTTTGTTGCGCATTTTCTGTGCCGCGTTGCGTTTGTTGGGTTTGTTGTTTTCGCTTCGCTTGTTTTTAGTGCATTAGCGCAAACCTTAAAGAATCCTGAGAATTTTATGAAAAAAGTCTTAATACGGCGTGTTTTGTAATATTTTCTATATTTACAAAATAAAGCAGGAAATATTTCAGTATCTGCAGAAAAATAGAGAAAATATTTCAATATTTTTAATTATTTTGCGCTTGCGAACCTGAGAATTACTATTGAGTTTTCTGAGAGCGGGTCGTATAGTTAATCCTGTTGCGGATGAAATCCCTAGTTTCTGAAGCACACGCGGGAAACCGCATCTAGCATTTTTTCTTCGTGTTCCTAGCACGAAGGAGAAGAAGAAAGGAAATTATTATGTTGAATAAGAAGGCTATCGCCGCATTCGCTGCTGGCGCCACCCTCCTCTCCGGTATGGCATTCGCCGCTCCAGCTTTCGCTGCTGAGCCTGCTAAGGATCCAAAGGCCGAGAAGTGCGCTACTGCTCAGAACAATGTTACAAAGCTTGAGCAGGAGAAGGCCGTGCTTGAGGCTAAGGTAACTGTTGCAAAGTCTGAATATGATGCTGCACAAGCCTTGTTTGATAACGCTAAGACTTTGGCTGGTCAGTATAAGGCTGCTGTTAACGCTTACAAGGCTGCTGCTAAAAAGGCTGAAGACGCTAAAGCTGCAGACGAGGATCATGGTGCTCTTGATGATGCTGCAGAACATGCACGTAAGAGTCTTGCTGACGTTGTAACTAAGGTGAAGGCTGATAAGAAGTTAACTGCTGCTGCCGCATTCGATGCTTCTGATGCTACTAAGGCTAAAACTCTTAAGGCTGATGCTTTAGATGCAACTGTTAATGCTGATACTTTCGCTGCTAGCAAGGATGAATTGAATCAGGCTAAGTATAATGTCTTCCTTAAGGATGCTGATTTGACTGCTGCTAAGGCTGATCTTGCTAAGCTTGCTTGCCAGGCCAGTGGTAGTGAGCAGAATCCTCCAAAGCATGATCCTACTACCCCAACTCAGCCAGGTTCTGTGAAGGATGCTGATGCTGCTAAGGCTGATGTTATGGTTAAGGCTGCTGCTTATGATGCTGCTCGTGTGAAGAATGCTGCTGCTAAGGCTGATGCTCAGAAGGCTTATGAAGAGGCTGCTAAGGCTAAGAAGGCTGATGAGGCTGCTCAGGCTGAGGTTGATGCTGCTCAGAAGGCTGTTGACTTGTTCGCTGGTGATAAGACTTCTAAGGAGTACAAGGATCTTAATGATCGTTTAGATCGTGCTAAGGCTAAGAAGACTTTCACTGAGAATACTTTTAAGGCTGCTGCTGCTAAGTATGCTGAGAAGCAGGCTGCTTTCGATGCTGCTAATGCTGAGGCTCAGAAGGCTTATGATGCTTACAAGGCTGCTGTGAATGTGGCTGCTGCGTTTGGTGTCGATGTTACTAAGCTTCCAGTTGTTGTAGCTATGGATCCTTTGGATAAGACTTTCCCTGGTTTTGCTGATGCTCAGCAGCTTTATCGTGATGCTCAGTCTGGTAAGTTTGGTCCTGCTGCTGCCGCTGCTGCTAAGGGTGCTGCTGCCGCTGCTGCTGCTGATAAGAAGGCTGATAAGCAGGGTAAGATTACTGTTGAGAAGGGTAAGGATAAGGCTGGTAAGAACCTTCCTAAGACCGGTGCTGCTATTGCTTTGACTGCTTTGGCTGCTTCTGTTCTTGCTGGTATGGGTGCTGCTGTCCGTAAGGTCCGCCACTAAGCAAATCTGCTCTAACTGTGGATTAAAGCGTTCGCGTTTTAATCACAGTTTGAGCCTGCTAACTTAGTCTGGTTGTAAAGCATTCGCTTTACAACCAGACAGGGGCTGAGTTCTCAGCCCCTTTTTTGTTTTTTATTACTTTTTATATTTTTATATTTTTATATTTTTATATTTTTATATTTTTATATTTTTTGTTTTTGTTTTTTTGTTTTTGTTTTTTTGTTTACTCTTTTATATTCTTATATTTTTATTCTTTTATTCTTTTATTCTTTTATTCTTTTATTCTTTTATTCTTTTATTCTTTTATTCTTTTATTCTTTTATTCTTTTATTCTTATATTCTTTTATTCTTATATTCTTTTACTTTTTATATTTATATTTATATTTATATTTATATTTATATTTTTGTTTACTCTTTTATATTCTTTTATTCTTTCCTCCTTCCCTCCAATCCCGAGACCCCTATCTCGCTTTTGGAGGTTTTATTTCCGTCCTCCGCTCCAATCGTGAGAGCATCGTCTCGCTTTTGGAGGGTGTCGACCTGCGTTTTGCTCCATTTGTGAGAGGTGGTTCTCGCATTTGGAGTTGTCTACCTTGCTTTTCCCTCCATTTCCGAGCCTCTTCTCTCGCTTTTGGAGGTTTTATTTTCTTCCTCTGCTCCATTTGTGAGATGTTGTTCTCGCTTTTGGAGGGTGTCGACCTGCGTTTTGCTCCATTTGTGAGATGTTGTTCTCGCATTTGGAGTTGTCTACCTTGCTTTTCCCTCCATTTCCGAGCCTCTTCTCTCGCTTTTGGAGGGTGTCGACCTGCGTTTTGCTCCAATCGTGAGATGTTGTTCTCGCTTTTGGAGGTTTTATTTTCTTCCTCTGCTCCAATCGTGAGATGTTGTTCTCGCTTTTGGAGGTTTTATTTTCTTCCTCTGCTCCAATCGTGAGATGTTGTTCTCGCGTTTGGAGGTTTTATTTCTTCCCTCTGCTCCATTTGTGAGATGTTGTTCTCGCATTTGGAGTTGTCTACCTTGCTTTTCCCTCCATTTCCGAGCCTCTTCTCTCGCTTTTGGAGGGTTGCTTGTTTCGTTTCCCTCCAATCGTGAGAGCATCGTCTCGCTTTTGGAGGGTTGTTTGTTGTGCTCCGCTCCATTTGTGAGACTCTTCTCTCGCGTTTGGAGGCTTATTAGTCAAGTCATTTTTTGCTGTAAATTCGGTTTTACGTTTATCTGATTTGAAATTCTCTTAATTTAATAATTTAATAATTTAAAATTGATGAAATTAATTTTCAGGTAGAATCAATGTGCTCTTTTCGTGTGATTTTGTTTTGAAAATATTTTATAAAAATTATTTGAAAATAGTATTGTACTTTTTCTAAATTAGTGTATTATTGAATTAAGCCATTTAGCTCCCTTGGATGCGATTGATTCGGGAATGCACCCAACGGAAAGTAAATGGCTTTTTTTATTGATAAAACCAATTCTAATCCGTAGTAGATGTAAAGCATACCGTGTGATTATTTAAGTTCTCTGTTTCTGTGATCATGTACGAGCTTTATGGTGTGTAGTCTTAACATGAGCTATTGTCACACGCCAAAAATAAGAACAGAAACAAAAAATTTTTGTACACACATTTTTTGGAATAACTCCCTTATTTGCTCCAATTGTGAGAACATTCTCTCGCTTTTGGAGGTTTAGCTTAGGATTATTGTTCCATTTGCGAGAGGTGGTTCTCGTAATTGGAGTTAATTCTGCCTTTGAATGCTCCAATTGTGAGAACATTCTCTCGTGTTTGGATGGTTTATTGTTGTGTAGTGCTCCAATCGTGAGAACATTCTCTCGTGTTTGGATGGTTTATTGTTGTGTAGTGCTCCAATTGTGAGAACATTCTCTCGTGTTTGGATGGTTTATTGTTGTGTAGTGCTCCAATCGTGAGAACATTCTCTCGTGTTTGGAGGGTTTATTGCTGCGTAGTGCTCCATTTGCGAGAACACTCTCTCGCTTTTGGAGGGTTTATTATCGTCCTCTACTTACAATCCCTAGTAACGTGTATACTTTCACGAGTTGCGGGCTTGTAGCTCAGTGGATAGAGCGTCTGCCTCCGGAGCAGAAGGTCGTGGGTTCGAATCCCATTAAGCCCACTTTGTGAAGTCTTGAGCAGATATATTCGTTCCGTTTATCTTTCGTTTTTATCACAGTTTAAGTGAGTAAACAGTTTTTCATAAGTGAAGTTATAAAATATGCGAATAATATAAAATTTCGCATAAAACTTATCTATTAATACCAGTGAAAACGCGTTAGTTTGCAGAAATGCGCGTTTTGATGCGCGTTTTGATGTGCGCTTCGTTGCGCGCTCTAGCTAAGTACATAGCGACTAAAAGTATATAACGACAAAACAGTACATAGCGACTAAAAGTACATAGCGACTAAACAGTACATAACGGCGAAGGACTACATAAATTCGCCTCAACAACATCTTTATAATGCAAAATTAAATCGTAACCTGCACACGTGTAACTTTCGTAATATCAAAACGTAATTTTAGGCACCCCGGCGCCCAGCAAACGCTCCTCAAGCTTTGCTGGAGAAATCACGTGGGAGAAGTCAAATCGCACTATAGTATCAACCCCGCAACTGTACAAATGCCGCTCCCTATCGCGCTCGCGTATTACAGCAGATCTATCGTAATTGCGTAGTATGAATTCATTCGAACTGTTGGAATTAGACGAGTTGTTGGAAGTGTCATAAGATATGTCGCTGCTCGCTGCATCAATAGTGTCGATGTTTCTCTTAATTTCATTATTTCCGTTAAATTTTTCGTCATTATCAGTAAAATCAATATTTTTTCCAGCGTTAACTAAATATTTATCAGCACCATCAAGCTCTCCAACAATCAATTTTCCGCCAACTTTCCACGCAAAATCAACCCTATACGGCCACTTTGGATTAGTCTCATTAGGGAATTCATGCTGCAGCTCAGGCCGCACAAAACCAAGCTCAATCATCGCAGCGCGCGCCAACGACTCTCCGCCATTCTCGCTTTTGCCGTCAGCAAGCTGGCAAAGTGTGCGCAGTCGAGATAAAACATCACTTTCGTCAACGTATGTAAGAAGAGAATTTTTTTGCTTAAAATATGGCAGGTCTTGAAAATCCGCTGCCTCTTGCTGATAGCGGTAATCAGCGTAAAATTTACTGCAAACGCGGTAAACTTTTTCAAGATTTACGCCATTTCGAGCCGCAGAATCAAAAATTGGCAGTGCGCATCTGAAAGGAAGAGTCCACGCGCATACAAACAAAACGTTATAAATGCTTGCCACGCTTTTCACTGCAGATTCTTCTAACGTTGCAACATGGCCAAAATTAGTTGTATTTAGATTTTTTGGCTTCTCGTTACTTGCGCCGTTATCCGCGCCGTTATCTGCGTTTTTATTTGCGTTGCGTTTTCCTCCATATTTTTCACGTTTGAAATCGCACTCTTCGAGACGAATCCCATCCTCGTCCTCAATAATATCTGGTAATTGCACGCGCCGAAGCTGACGTTTTGCGGACTTGTAAGAGTCGTGAGAACGCGCCTCGGCAGCGTGCTTGTCTGCATAGGGGCATGAGACATATATTTTTATGGGTTTTCCACAGGTATCTGGAGCACTAGGCGTTTCAAAATTAAGTAAGGCTGCGCCTGTTTCGCCGGTAAACTTCCACACACCTATTTTTATTTTTTGCGCAAGTCGCGTTGCGATGTGCGTAATTCTCTTTTTGTGCGTTAGGCTTAACCAAAACAGTTTGCGCGCATACAATCCATAATATGGTTCGACCAGATCCCCTGATTTTAGGCTGTGTCGTACGCCGTTGCGATACGGAAGATGCGATGCCATAAGGCAGGAGCCTTCGTTTTCTGCAGCGTCTAGTGCTATGTCTAATTCGCTTAATTTATTATTTAGTGTATTTTTTATCATATTATTTTGCCTTTCCGCTTTTTTGTAAATAGATGATACTGAGCGTAGAAGTGGAAAAAAAGAAAAAATGTGCATTGTGGATACAGCCTATGTGAGGCCGCATTTTACTTAGGTTTTTGCTTATTTTTAGATGTGGATTTGTGGATTTTTATTTATTTTTTTTATTTTTTTTTATATTTTTTTTTACGGATTTTTTGCGATTTAGTTTGTTGCTTATTGCTCCATTTGCGAGACTCTTCTCTCGCGTTTGGAGGGTTGTTTGTTGCGCAGCGCTCCATTTGCGAGATGTTGTTCTCGTAATTGGAGTTGTCTACCTTACTTTTCCTCCAATCCCGAGACCCCTTTCTCGCGTTTGGAGGCTTTGATTCTACTGAATTCTCCATTTATGAGAGGCTGCTCTCGTAATTGGAGTTGTTGATTAGATTATTTGCTCCAATCGTGAGATGTTGTTCTCGCGTTTGGAGGGTTATTAATCAAGTCATTTTTTGCTGTAAATTTGGTTTTACGTTTATCTAATTTGAAATTCTCTTAATTTAATAATTTAATAATTGATGAAATTAATTTTCAGGTAGAATTAATGTGTTCTTTTCTTGTGATTTTGTTTTAATTTCAACTGTTGATTTTGTTTTGAAAATATTTTATAAAAATTATTTGAAAATAGTATTGTACTTTTTCTAAATTAGTGTATTATTGAATTAAGCCATTTAGCTTTCCTTTGGATGCAATTGAGATGGGAATGTGCCCAACGGAAAGTAAATGGCTTTTTTATTTGTGAAACGGGATATAAAAATACCTGATAATTCTTTAAATCTGTAATTAATACGAGTTTTAGAAGCGTAGTGTCCTAATATGTGTTATACGCGACACGCTGAAAATAAGAACGAAAACAAGAAATTCTGGGGTTATAGGTCAAATTCTGTATAAACATTTTGGGAAATAACCATTATTTGCTCCATTTGTGAGAGGTGGTTCTCGTAATTGGAGTTGTTGATTAGATTATTTGCTCCATTTGTGAGAGGTGGTTCTCGTAATTGGAGTTGTTGATTAGATTATTTGCTCCATTTGTGAGAGGTGGTTCTCGTAATTGGAGTTGTTGATTAGATTATTTGCTCCATTTGTGAGAGGTGGTTCTCGTAATTGGAGTTGTTGATTAGATTATTTGCTCCATTTGTGAGAGGTGGTTCTCGTAATTGGAGTTGTTGATTAGATTATTTGCTCCATTTGTGAGAGGTGGTTCTCGTAATTGGAGTTGTTGATTAGATTATTTGCTCCAATCGTGAGATGTTGTTCTCGCGTTTGGAGGGTTTATTGTTGCGTAGTGCTCCAATCGCGAGAACACTCTCTCGCGTTTGGAGGGTGTTGGTTTGTGTTTTGCTCCAATCGCGAGAACGCGCGCTCGCGTTTGGAGGATGTTGGTTTGTGTTTTGCTCCATTTGTGAGAGTCTTGTCTCGTGTTTGGAGGGTTTAGTTTAGGTTGGTTGCTCCATTTGCGAGAACGCGCGCTCGCGTTTGGAGGGTGTTGGCTTGTGTATTGCTCCATTTGCGAGAACACTCTCTCGCGTTTGGAGTCGACCTTATTATTTCTCAGCTCTAATACCCATCGTCAATCAAGCGCCCTAAGTGACTTACACAGAAAAATCGTCCAAGCAAAGCGACATAATAGATAAGTTATTCGCGTGGAATCGGCGCCCTCTTCCCGGCCACGTGAGGAACATGTGGAAGCTCGCAAGGAGTGCCCCACACCCAAGCGAAATTCTACGACTCTAGTTATAAGGAGAGCCATTTTGGCAACCAAGATTCGTCTTAAGAGACTGGGCAAGAAGTTCTACGCTTTCTACCGCGTGGTTATTTCCGATTCACGCAACAAGCGCAACGGTAAGTCTATCGAAGAGATCGGCGTGTACGATCCAAACAAGCAGCCATCCATGATTCAGATTAATTCTGAGCGTGCGCAGTACTGGCTTGGCGTTGGCGCACAGCCAACCGAACCAGTGTTGAAGCTTTTGAAGATTACCGGTGATTGGCAGAAGTTCAAGGGTCTCGAAGGTGCTGAAGGTACTTTGAAGACCGCTGAAGCCGGTCCAGATGCTGAAGCACGTATCGAAGCCGTAGATGCTGAAGCTCAGAAGCTGAAGGCCGCTAAGTCTGAAGCCGCTGCTAAGGCTCAGGCTGCAGCTGAGGCTGCTGCAAACGAAGCTGAGGAAGCTCCAGCAGAAGCTCCAGCAGAAGCTGCTGCCGAGGAAAAGGCTGAGTAATTATGCTGTCTCAAGCTGTGGAACATCTCATTAAAAACATCGTTGATTTTCCAGACGATGTTTCAGTGCGCTCCTACGAAAATGCTCGCGGAGAGCTGCTGCGCGTTCGCGTGAATCCTGAGGATATCGGACGAGTTATCGGACGAGGTGGACGTACAGCCAATGCTATCCGCACCGTTGTGCAAGCGTTAAGCGATCACAATGTACGCGTAGATATCATGGACGTACGCAATAAGTGAAATAAGTGAGATGAACGTGGCATTAGACCAACATTCTTATGGCAACCCTCAGCAACGTCGCAACGACCTGCTGAGGGTTTGTCGTATCGGCAAAGCCCAAGGACTAAAGGGCGAGGTTACTGTACAAGTTTTTACAGACGAGCCCGAAGAACGTTTCAAACCCGGCACTGTGCTTTACAGTTCAGATGCTGCTCGCGAATTCATTGTTGAGCGCGCGCGAACATTTAAGAACCGCTGGATTCTGCTGTTTGAAGAATCGCAAGATAGAAACGCTGCTGAAAATCTTAACGGTTTGGAATTATATGTGCCGGCAGAGGATGCTGAAAAGCTCGCTGACGAAAATGCGTGGTATATAAAAGATTTAATTGGATTAGAAGCGCGTTTGTGCGAGAATAATCAGCTCGGTTTATCTTCGCAAGTTATTGGGAAAGTCGTCGACGTGCTCGACGGAGCGCAAAGTTTACTAAAAATTCGTCTATCTAATCAGATTGAAAACAAGGAAAACGCATCTACTAAAAGTAACGTATCCAATAAAGAAGATTCTAAGATAGACGATACTAAAACTGCGCTTGTACCGTTTGTAGAAGCGATTGTTCCGGAAGTAAATTTAAAAGACAGATATTTGACTATAGACCCTCCGGGCGGATTGATTCCTGGATTCTAAAGTATAAAATTGCGCGGCTATGCAAAATTGCGCGGCTATGCCAATACGCAAGTTGTAAACACAGAAATTACTTAAGTACTTAAGCGAGCAGAAATAGACTCATTATGATGAATATAGACATCGTTTCCGTATTCCCAGAATACTTTCACATACTTGATTTGAGCCTATTGGGAAAAGCTCAAGAAAACGGATTACTTAAGATTAACGCATACAATTTGCGAAGATGGACGCACGACGTTCATCAGTCAGTTGATGATACTCCGGTTGGCGGCGGCGCTGGAATGGTTATGAAGCCGGAAGTTTGGGCTGAATGTTTAGATGAGCTTCTTGCAGAAAATTGCGAAAGTGCTGCCGTATCTGAAAGTGCGTCTGTACCCGAAAACGCAGCTATACTAACGAAGCCTGTTATAATCTTTCCAAACCCATCTGCTCCGCTATTTAATCAAGAAGCAGCTACAAGCTTAAGTAGCGCAAAACATCTGATTTTTGGCTGCGGACGTTACGAAGGTTACGATGCGCGAATACCAGAATATTACCGTTCTAAAGGCTATGATGTGCGTGAATATTCGATTGGTGATTACGTATTAAATGGTGGGGAAGTGGCAGTTTGTGCAATGGTAGAAGCAATAACTCGCTTAATTCCAGGATTTATGGGAAATCCAGAATCGATTATTGAAGAATCATATACAGGAAAAGACGCGCTTTTAGAGCACAAGCAGTACACTAGACCAACCACTTGGAGAGATATAAGCGTACCGGAAATACTAACATCCGGAAATCACGCTAAAGTAGACAGATTCCGCAGAGACGAAGCGTTAGAACGAACTGACGAGATACGTCCAGATTTACTTACGAAACTCGACTGCAGTAAATTAGATAAGGCAGATCGGAAAAAACTTATATCACTCGGATGGGAAGTTTCAGGAGAGCATCCAAAGAGAAGAGTTCCTAAAACCCAAACACAAACCAAATAATTTGGCAAACTTAACAAAACTGATTAACGCTTAGGCTGAATATACAAAACAGCAGTCTCTCCATAGTCTCGAGTATCAAATAGCTCCAAGCCATCAGGCATATTAGGCGAAACGCTTCTAACGCTGCGCTCAAGTACAACAAGCGTATCTGCTTCAACACTAATAACTCCACGCTCGCACATTTTATTAAGCAGATTCTCGCATTCAGAAGTCTCATAAGCGTAAGGTGGGTCTATAAATACAAGATTGAAAGCAGCGCCACTGTAGTCATTTACAAACTGTTCTGCGCGTTTACGAACAACTCGCATACTAAGATCACTATTCCACTCGCGCGAATTTTGCAAAAGCTTAGCTGTGCGCTGTATAAGAGCTGCCGCTTGCGCATTCGCTTCAACCGACACAAGCTCACGAGAGCCTCGAGATAATGCTTCCACTCCAAGAGCGCCAGTTCCGGCAAACAAATCAAGAACGCGCGCATTCTCAAGAACATTCCATGAATCAAGTCTAGAAAAAATCGCCTCTTTAGTGCGATCTGTAGTAGGACGAGTGCATGATTGAGCTGACGTCAACGGCAACGATTTAAAACGACCTGAAATAACACGCATACTTACAAACTAGCCTTCTATCTTTGGAATAAACATTGAACAAATCAGTGCCAATGCAAGAGTAGCAGCACCCACAATAATAGATGCCAAATATCCGCAATTTCCAGCAAAAAGATTATCAAAAACAGTAAAACTTGCATACAAAAGAGCAAAACTAAGTCCTGCGCCAAGATTAAACGCACCAGCATTTAAACCAGGTAAATAACCAGGATTATCTTTAGGAGAAAGAACTATTCCCAAGCCGTTAAGCATAATATTTGTAACACCTGAATAAACAATACCGAGACAGATAGAAACTGCAAGCAAAGAAAGTGCTGAAGGGTATTTTAGCAAAAATGCGCTCGCGAAAAGAGTTAACATGCTAAACATTATGCCAAATTGCAACACAATGCGATAACCGAACTTACCTGCCAGCACTCCAGTAACAGGGCCAAAAATGAAGCCGATTATGGCGTAGGGGGTAAGTGTAACAAAAGAAACAACACTTAAATCAAGGCCGGCGCCAAAATGCGAATCTTGAGCTAGCTTAGGTAAAATTCCGTTTGCAATTGCAAAAACGCCGGTCATAGTGAAAAGAGTAGTTGAAAGCAAACCCCACGTTCGGCGTTGGCGTAGGTAGTGAGTCGAAATCATAGGCTTTACTAATTTACTAACAGATATTTCTTTTTTGCGCTCAACATTCCAAAAAATTGCGAACAAAACAATTGCGCTAAAAGCAAGAATCAGTACAAAAGCAAAATTAGAATTAGATAACTTTTGCAACTCATTAATCGACATATAAGCGCACAAAAACGCCAAACTAAGAAGGAATACTCCAAGCCAATCCATGCGAGGCGTATTTTCAACGGAAGAATCTTCAGTTTTTGCAAGAATCAAAATCGCTGCAATTGCACAAGCTAAAGCTATGCAAACAAAAACAGATCTAAAACCAAAACTACACGCAATCGCGCCACCTAAAAGCGCATCAATGCCAGCAATACCGCCATTTACTGAAGTTAACACGGCCATAAGCTTAGCGTAATGGCGTTTATCTTTAACTCTTACGTGCAACATAATCAACACAAGTGGCACAACAGGGCCGGCGGCACCCTGCAAAACGCGGCCAAACATAAGCATCTTAGCGTTAAGCGACAAAGCTGAAATTACAGATCCTACAGTTGCGATAAGAAGCATAGAAAAAAGTACTTTTTTGCGGCCGACTATATCCGCTAAACGCGGCAAAAATAAGGAAAATAAGGCTGCAGAAGTGAAGAAAATGGTTTGAGTAAGGCCGATATATGAGTCGGTAGTATTAAGCTCGCGTTGCATTGCCGGGAGTGCGGGGGAAAGCATGGAAACGTTGAGTTGAAAGGCTATTACGGCGGAAAATAGTGCAATCATTAGGGAGAGTAGTGAAGCGCGTGCGGATGTTGCGGTTGGTGCGGAGGTTGTGGATGGTGCGGTTGGTGTGGATGAGGGGAGTGCGGAGGTTTTTATTAATTTAGAATCGCTTTGTGAGTTATTAGAATGCGTATCTTCAGTCATATATCACCTCTCGTAGCGCTTTACATCCAGTGCAATAAAACAGTGTATAAAAGCTTATGAAAGCATATAAATAAGTGTAATGCTATAGTGTGCGTTCGCATAATAAATATTAGCCATTCGAATTTTAAATTCTCCAAACATGAGCATCCTCTCTCGCGTTTGGAGGGTGTTGGCCTGCGTATTGCTCCATTTGCGAGAGCACCGTCTCGTGTTTGGAGTGTTTGTCATCGCTATCTGCTCCAATTCTGAGAGCTTTCTCTCGCGTTTGGAGGGTTAACTTTTGTGTTTTGCTCCATTTGCGAGAGTATCGTCTCGCGTTTGGAGGGTTTGTCATCGCTATCTGCTCCAATCCTGAGAGTGTTGTCTCGCGTTTGAAGGGTTAACTTTTGTGTTTTGCTCCATTTGCGAGAGCACCGTCTCGTGTTTGGAGGGTTTGTCATCGCTATCTGCTCCAATCCTGAGAGTGTTGTCTCGCGTTTGGAGGGTTTGTTTCCGTCATACGCTCCATTTGCGAGAGAGTGCTCTCGTAAATGGAGGAGGTTGGTTTGAGTCCGCTACGATATTCGCATATTGCTACGCTAATCTACTTTGATTTCTGCCATATACGCGAGGTGATCAGTGCCGTCAACTACCGCATTTTGCTGCCAACCGGCCGCAGCTCTGCAATTTTTTGCGCAAAAAATCACGTGATCAAGCGTCAAATTTGGCCATTTAAGCCACGTAGGCCATGTGCGCAAACGCTTTCCTAACGAAATTCCTGCGTCTGTAAAACCTGCTTTCAAAAGCGAACGAAAACTTGGGTGATCAATTGTTGAATTGAGATCTCCCGTAATAATCGTAAGAGTTGAGTAAGCTCTGTCTTCTTCAATTCCTCTACTTTCCGCAATTTTTGCGAGCGTGCATATCCCTTCGCTCCACGCTTTGCAACTTCGCATAGGCGATTTCGTGTGAGCAGATGCGAACGTTATCCTAATATTTTTCGCACAAGTCGCGAAATCTGTTCCCGCTGTTCCTACTGTTCCCGCTGTTCCCGCTGTTCCTACTGTTCCTACTGTTCCTACCGTCGTCACAGTCGGCACTTTTGCCGCTTCAATTTCTACGGAATCGTCGCAAGTTTCAATAGCGGAATACTGCGTAAAGATTGCGTTAAATCCTCCGTTATTATGCTCACTTTGCGCGCCTATGCATGAAGTCGGAAAAATTTCGCAAATTCCTAATTTTTTTAGATTATTTACTAAAGATTCGCTTAATTCCTGTAAAAGTAACGTATTTATATGATATTTTTCTGCTATTTTGATTATTTGAGATGCGTTTGCTCTTCCATACCTACAGTTAAGTGTCATTACGCGTATTTTTATAGGAGAACTTGCCGTAGATTGACTGCGCAATTCACCAATAAAACTGCGCAATTTTCCAATCCAATACGGCATATACGACTGCAGCGAAATCAGAAACAACGCTGCGTATGAAACGCATAAATATGCGTAAGACTGCGTAATACCGCTCGATTGCGCTTGCACATACTTTCCGTAGAAAAATTCGTACCACACTGCAGCACAGCAACAGCATAAAAACAACGTTCCGATTACGAAAGTAGCCAGCGGCAGTAACGCAATAGCATACGGAAGTGGGTTATGTTTATCAACTTCAGCTGGAAGCCAACGAAGTAGCTGCCACGCAAGAAGCACTGCAAACACAACCCACAAAATTACTACTACAAGAATCATCTTCCAAAAAGACCGGCTAATCCGCCGCCGAAGTTAGGTGGAAGTTGAGCATCTTCGGATTCAGCGTCAGAGTTCATCAAATTCTGCAAACCGGCAGGAAGACCCTGCATATCTGTCTGCTGAGGTTTTGCAAAAGCAGATTCTTCAGAACCTCCGCCCATTGCGGAACCAGTTCCCGAAAGACGCTCGCGAAGTGCGCGCTCTTCTGCTTCTCGACGCATAGGATTTCCAGACTTTCCGCCCTTCTTCTTTGACTTTTTATCCTTGCGTTTCGACTTGCTTCCAGCACCACCAAATCCTGGCATGCCGCCCATTCCAGGCATTCCAGCGCCGCCGCTCATGCGTTTCATCATCTTCGCAGCCTGCTCAAAACGCTGCAAAAGTGCGTTAACTTGCGATACGCTTACGCCTGCACCGGCAGCGATACGCGCGCGACGAGATCCGTTTATTATCTTCGTATCTCTACGCTCTGCCGGAGTCATAGAACGAATAATTGCTTCAGTGCGATCGATTTCGCGATCATCAAACTGCTCAAGTTCCTGCCTGTGCTGCGCCATTCCCGGCATCATTCCAAGCAGTTTTTTCATAGAACCGAGCTTGCGTACTTGCTGAAGCTGATCCAAAAAGTCATCTAAACCGAATGTGCCTTCCGAAATTTTTGCAGCAGCTTTACGCGACTCTTCTTCATCAAACTGCTTTTGCGCCTGCTCGATTAGCGTCAAAATATCGCCCATATCGAGGATTCGCGAAGCCATACGATCCGGATGGAACACCTCAAAATCTTGTAAGCCTTCGCCGGTTGACGCAAACAAAATCGGTTTTCCGGTTACGCTAGCAACTGATAAAGCAGCACCGCCTCGTGCGTCACCATCCAGTTTGGAAAGCACTACGCCGGTAAAATTCACGCCTTCGTTAAAAGCCTGAGCAGTGCGGACTGCATCCTGACCAATCATTGCGTCGATAACGAAAAGCACTTCCTGCGGCTGTACGGCATCGCGAATATCTCGAGCCTGCTTCATAAGAACATCGTCTACGCCCAAGCGGCCGGCAGTATCAATAATCACAGTGTCGTACATTTTTGCGCGAGCAAAATCAATCGCCTTGCGCGCAACTTTAACCGGGTCTCCTTTAGTAGACCATGGCAAAGAAATTGCGTTTCCTCCTGTTTGCACGCCTTTTTCGGGAGCAAAAACAGGCACGCCGGCGCGCTCGCCAACAACCTGAAGCTGCGTTACAGCATTAGGACGCTGCAAGTCAGCTGCAACTAGCAGCGGCGTATGACCCGAATCTTTAAGCCAATATCCGAGTTTTCCTGCAAGTGTAGTTTTACCAGCGCCTTGCAAACCTGCCAGCATAATTACGGTAGGTGGGTATTTTGCAAAATTAAGCGGCCTGTCTACACCTGCACCCAAAACTTGAGTCAACTCATCGTTCACTATTTTTACGACTTGCTGAGCTGGATTTAATGCGCGCGAAACTTCCTCGCCAAGTGCGCGCTCGCGGATACGCGCTGTGAACGAGCGTACGACTTCCAGCGCAACGTCTGCGTCAAGAAGAGCGCGTCGGATTTCGCGAATGGTGCCATCGATATCTGATTCTGAAAGCTTTCCCTTGCTGCGTAAATGTTTAAACGCGTTGGAAAGACGGTCTGTTAACGAACTTAATGCTGCCATAATATTCCTATTATATCCTTGTGTTCTGTCATAAAAAATTTTTTACTATACGATACCCGTTTATTTATTTATTTACCTATTTATTTATTTATTTACTTACTTACTTATACGCGCGTTACTGTCGCGTTACTGCTTACAAGCATCATACAGATTTTCGTTTTTGAGGGTTTTATTTTAGATGCCAAGATGAACCTTGCGCGCTATCTTCAATAACAACTCCTGCATTATTAAGAGCGTCTCGGATTGCGTCGGCTGTAGCAAAATCCTTAGATTTTCTAGCGTTTGCTCTTGCGTCAAGTTGCGAAGTAATCAAAGAATCTAGGGCAGTATGTTCTTTACTATTTGCGCTATTTTCTAAAGATTGTTGAGCTTTTGAAGCCCAAGGTTCGCTGTACGGATCCAATCCAAGCGTGTCTAACATTGCGCGCACTTGTAAAACAGAAGTGTAAAGCAACTGACTTGTGCTATTTTCTCGTTTTTGAGCAAAATCATCCAGAAGAGCGTTTCCTTGGCGAATCGCGGTAAATATTGCTGCGTTCGCGCCGGAAACGTTGATATCATCGTTCATTGCTCGTGTAAAATCTTCCGGAAGCTCGTCTGCGCTAACAGACTGCACTTCTTCTTGAGTTGGTTGATTTTCCAATGCGCGACTTGCTCGTTCAAGGAAGTTGCTAATACGCTCGTATGCTGCTTGCGCTTCTGCCAAAGCTTTATCTGACCATTCCAGCATGGCGCGATATTGCACAGCTCCCAAAGCGTAGCGCACAACCCAAGCTGAGTTTTTTGCCAAAACTACAGGAACCGCAAGACCGTTTCCAAGAGATTTTGACATTTTCTCACCTTTTGCTGTGACCCAGGCTGAGTGCATCCACACGTTTGCGCTTTCCCAGCCAGCAGCTGTGGTCTGTGCCATTTCGTTTTCGTGGTGAGGGAAGCGTAGATCTAATCCGCCGCCGTGAATATCAAAATCATCTCCTAAGTATCGATGACTCATTGCTGAGCATTCAATATGCCAGCCAGGGCGACCTTCGCCGAAAGGAGTATTCCAGCGCGCGTCCGGCTGATCGAAATCGCAAGGAGCTTTCCAAAGTGCAAAATCGCGCGGATCGTGCTTATCGGGGGATGCGTCAGCTGGGTCAGTTGGATTATAAATATCGTTTCCTGCAGTATCAACGCTAGGTCCCTTTGAATCGGCAATTGCCGCAGCTTCGTCGATACTGATTTCGTTTTGATTTTGGTGCGTTAATTCGCCGTAATGCTCCCAGCTTGGCACGTCAAAATAAACGTTTCCGGTGGGTTTTCCGGAAGCGTCACGAATAACGTACGCGTGGCCGCGCTCAATTAGGCGTTCAATTAGTGCAACCATATCCGTAATATGGCCGGTAGCGCGCGGCTCAACAGTTGGTGGCAAAACGCCTAAAGTGTTATAGGCTTCAGTAAATTCGCGTTCGTAAATGTAGGCGCGTTCCCACCAGGTTTGTCCAGATTCGCTGGCTTTTTTCATGATTTTATCGTCTATATCTGTGACGTTTCTTACGAAAATTACTTTGTAGCCAAGTCGCATCATCCAACGGCGAATCACGTCGAAAGCTATTGCCGCGCGAATGTGGCCGATATGTGGTGAGCTTTGTACAGTAGCGCCGCACACGTACATGCCTACTTTCCCCGGTTTTTTAGGCGTAAATGTGTTTGTTGTGTGTGATGCGGTGTTGTATAAGCGTAAGTTTGCTGCTGCTTTAGTAAGTTTCGCGGTTTCTTCGTTCAAAGTCTTATTCATCATAAATGTAATTATAAATGGTTCTTTATACTGCGATTTTGTGCTGCGCTCCATTTGCGAGAGCACTGTCTCGCGTTTGGAGGGTTTGCTTTGGCTTATTGCTCCATTTGCGAGAGCACTGTCTCGCATTTGGAGGGTTTGATTCTACTGAATGCTCCAATCGTGAGAGCCTTGTCTCACGTTTGGAGGTTTTGTTTTGGATTATTGCTCCATTTGCGAGAACCATCTCTCGCATTTGGAGGGTGTCGGCCTTCGTTTTGCTCCAAACGTGAGAACTCTCTCTCGTGTTTGGAGGGTTTTCTTTGGCTTGTTGCTCCAATCGTGAGAACTCTCTCTCGTGTTTGGAGGTTTTTATTCGACTGAATGCTCCATTTGTGAGAGTGCCGTCTCACATTTGGAGCGTGTCGTCGCGCCCGCGCTTCCCACACATTCCCATTATCAAGCTCAGCAGATAGAGCTAATATGATTCCAGCATTACCTTGTGGCTACGTATTAATTAGCCGCGCGTAATACGACATTCCTTAATATTTAGTTTTGATTTGTTCATTGTTGAAAGGAATATCATGACTGAGTCCCCATCCAACCAAACCTCATTTTCTCCGTTCTCTTCTGCGCTTATGACCGACATGTACGAATACACTATGCTCGACGCTGCTCTTAAAGATGGCACCGCAAATCGCAAGTGTGTATTCGAAATTTTCACGCGTCATCTTCCTCAAGGTCGTCGTTACGGTGTCGTTGCCGGCACGGGTCGTATCTTGGAAGAATTACAGAAGTTCCATCTTTCGGAAGAAGATTTGCGTTTTCTAAGTGATCGCAAAATTGTTAGCCCAGAAACCATTAAATGGCTGGAAAATTTCCGATTTCACGGCAAAATTACCGGATATCGTGAAGGTGAGATGTTTTTCCCAAACTCGCCAATTTTGCAAGTAGAAGGCACTTTTGGTGAATGCACCTTACTTGAAACGCTACTGCTTTCCGTACTTAATTACGATTGCGCTGTTGCGTCTGCTGCTGCTCGCATGGTTTCTGCTTCCTCCGGCCGTCCTTGCATGGATATGGGTGGCCGCCGCACGAACGAGTATTCCGCAGTTGCTGCATCTCGTGCCGCTGTAATTGGCGGTTTTAAAGGCACTGCAAACTTGTTAGCTGCAAAAATTTACGGTTTGAAGGCGATTGGCACTGCTGCTCACTGCTTCACTCTTGTGCATGATACCGAGCGCGACGCTTTTGCTTCTCAAATTGCCGCTCTTGGCAAGGGCACTACGCTTCTTGTTGACACTTATAACATTGAAGAGGCTGTGAAAACTGCTGTTGAAGTTGCAGGTTCTGATCTTGGCGGTATTCGTATTGATTCTGGTGATTTGTGCGCTTTGGCTCGCCAGGTTCGTGCTCAGTTAGATGATTTAGGCGCAAAGAACACCAAGATTACTGTTACTAACGATTTGGATGAGTATGCGCTTGCTGCTTTGCAAAATGCTCCGGTTGATTCTTATGGAATTGGCACAATGCTTGTAACTGGCTCGGGTGCTCCAACTTGCGCAATGGTTTATAAGCTTACTGAGCGCGAGGGTGCTGATGGTGTTATGCAGCCTGTTGCGAAGCGCTCTAAGAATAAGGCTACTGTTCCGGGATGTAAGCTTGCATTCCGTTCTTACGATTTTTCAAAAGATTCGCGTGGTATTGCTGACTGTGAGCACGTAGTTTCCGGCTCGGAAGTTGCGCTCGCGAAGTTTGTTCCTGCAGATAATTTTGAGAATTTGCTGGTTGACTATATGATTGACGGCGAGGCTGATGAACAGTTTATGGGTCACGATGCGATTATGCGTGCTCAGGATTATTGTGCTTCTGCTTTGCAGCGTCTGCCGCTTTCGGCTCAAAGTTTGATGAAGGGTGATCCTGCAATTCCTACTGATATAAGTGTTTTGTAGTTGAGCCTGTTCTATATTTTTAGTTTTTACGGTTTGTGTTGTTGAGCTTTGAATCGCGTAGTGTGATTAAAGCTCAACAACATTAGTCCGCCGAATCAGAATCCAAATTTGTCCATGTTCTCATAGATTCGCTTGCATTCAGGGCACACTGGATAATCGTTTGCTTCACGCTTAGGAATCCAAACTTTTCCGCATAACGCTACTACTGGTCGTCCTGTTAGGCGAGAAGCTTCTACTTTATCTTTAGATACGTAGTGTGCAAAACGATCCGCATTCCCGCCGTCGTCCATACGTGCATCTTCGTTTACTTCTGGACGTTCTAAAACTGAAGTACTTGTGCCTGAACCTGAGTCTGGAGTAGTGGACTGTGCGTTTTCCATGGTTGCGTTGAGGGTATCACTATCTTTTGAAAATGCTGAAAACATTGCCTCGTCCTTCCTCGTTTAAGCTGAAACACTAACTCAAAATTGCTGAACGCTAATTAGTAGTTTAAGTATCGTTCTTAACCAATAGTTTTAACAGCATAAAGTTTGTTCGTCAATCTTTATAAATTTTATGTTGTATGAATTTTAATTCAATACATATCGTATTGATTTTTATCTTAATTTTAATACTAATTTTTTATCTTAATTTCTAGTGTATTGCATAGTGTATTACAGACACTTTTTAATTTAATCAACTCAAGATATACTTTCCGCATGTCTGCAAATTTGTTATAAGCGATAAGGGTGCTAATCTAAAAAGCATGACTATAGCTGTGTGTCCCGGATCGTACGATCCTGTTACTGAAGGCCATCTTGATGTGATACAACGTTGTGCTCACTTATTTGACGAAGTACACATACTTGTTGCAGTAAATGCTGCCAAAACCCCACTTTTTAGTGAGGAAGAGCGCGTAAAAATAATAGAAGAGGCAATCAAAAAAATAAATCTATTAGACAAATCCAATAATCTTTCTAAAGAAAATATCTCATCTTCGCAAACTGTGGGAAAATTAGTAGTTTCGTCTACAAATGGATTAGTAACTGATTATTGTAAGCGAGTTGGTGCAACTGTTATAGTAAAAGGCTTACGTCAGAATGGCGATTATGAAGCAGAGTTGGGTATGGCTTTAGTTAACCGTAGACTTGCTAACATAGAAACACTATTTTTACCTGCTGATCCTATTTTGGAACACGTTTCAAGCTCTGTTGTTAAAGACGTTGCTCGTCATGGCGGAGACGTAACTGGAATGGTTCCAGATAACGTAATACCCTTATTACATAAGTTGTTTGCTGCAAATCGTAGTGTTGACGGTAGTTTATAGCGTCGAATTGCGAAAATGCTTGTAAACTTAAAATAAATAGCTGTAAAAGTTGAGAAAGAGTAACGAAAGTTTAGAAGACAGGAGTATGAATATGATGTCTGAAGACGATGCAGCATTGAGCGGTGATTCTACGCTTGAAACTGACGATACTATGGAAAGAGCAGTCAGCAATGGAGACAGACTTCCTTTGCACCCAACTCTTGCTGAAAATGTAGATGATGATGCCGATAATACAGAAACTTCTTCTGTACGTGCAGAATCAGTTATGAATGCGGCTAATTCTACAAGTGATGTTAATTCTACTTCTAAAAGTGGGTCTAAACCTGTAGCTCCTCTATTTCCTATGCCAGATTTGCGTGAGCGCGAAGATGGCGGCGCTATTTCCTTCGATGATGAGGATGATGAGGAGCCGGTTGAAGATACTGTTGATCCTGTAAGTGACGAAGTGCGTTCTAAAAGCCGTGCAGAATTTACTACTGTTTACGACGTTATTGACACTATGGAAGAGAATCTTTCGGAAGCTAAGAACGTTCTGTTTGCTGCCGGAATGGTGAAGATTGATAGAGATGCTTTTGCTGATCATCTTTCTAGACTTAAGGATATGCTTCCAGTTCAGCTTGAGCGCGCATCGGCTTTGATGCGTGAAGCTGAGCGTCGTCTGCGTACAGCTCAAGCTCAGGCGAACTCTATAGTTACTTCCGCACAGTCCAAAGCGGCGCAGATTGTTGAAGAAGCGCAGGAGCGTGCGCAATTCCTTGCTGGTCAAGAAAACGTGACTGCTTTGGCTAAGAAGAAGGCACGTGAGATTGTGGCAGATGCTCAAGCTAAATCCGATAAGCTTACTCAGGGTGCGGATAAGTATTGCACTAATGTTATGGACGGATTGAAGCAGCAGCTTGATAAGCTCGAGCAGGATGTTCAAGCGGGTCAGCGAGTGCTCGAAGAGCGTCGTTTGCATGCAGAACGTGAGCAGCGTAACTTGAGCGCCAGCTTGCACGATGATGACGAAATGTATTACGACGAAGATTAGAAAATATTTAATCGAATTAAAATTTCGTGAAAGGAACGTATTATGGCCTCGCATCCCTCCCAATCATTATGGGCGGTGCCTGTAGCGCAAATGGCTGCGCGTGCTGGTAGCAGTATGGAGTTGCATAGAGCTTTTCCGGCTCCAGAAGGCATTGGGGATAGTGTTATAGGTGTTAAACCTGGCAGCGATGTTATGGTTGACGGTAATTTTGATGCTGTTGTCGATGGTCTTATGTTTCAGGGTACTATTACGGCTCCTGTGCACGCTCAGTGCTCGCGTTGTTTAATGCCTCTTCGTCGCGATTGGAAAGTGGATGTTTGTGTTTTCTTCCCATATCATGATTCGCGTTCTGATTCGCGTTCTGATTCGCGTGAGAAGCGCGGAACAGAAGATGAGAGCGATGCGGATATTTGGGAAGATAATGATGAGTCTGGTAATGTTTACCCTCTAGTAGGCGGCGGAGATTTTGCTGATATTGAAGCTCTTATTAGAGATACGATGGTAGGCGAGTTGCCGTTGCAGCCACTTTGTGAGCCTGACTGCCGCGGTTTGTGCTCAACTTGTGGAGAAAATCTTAACGAGCATCCGGATCATCATCATGATGTTACAGATATCCGTTTTGCTGCGTTAGAAGGTTTGAAAGAGAAACTTGAGAAAGCACAGAGCGGAAAATAGCGTTGTTTAGTAGTGTAGAAAACGTTGAAATTGCGCAATTGTACTGCACTTGCTGTAATATACAGAACGCTTAAGCTCAATCGTTCGAACGAAATAGAGGAAAGATTATGGCACTGCCTAAGTATAAGACCTCGCGTGCTAATACGCATTCGCGTCGCGCTAATTGGAAGGCGTCTGCCGTGCAGACTGTGACTTGCCCGAACTGTGGTTCTGAGGCATTTCCACACATGGCTTGCCCAACCTGCGGTAACTTCCGCGGTCGCGTGTACAAAGAAGCCATTCGCTCGGCACACACCAAGTAGGTTGTACTGATAAAACCCTGCCATCGACGGGTGGCAGGGTTTTTCTTTTTTTTTGCGCTCCAATCGTGAGAGCCTTGTCTCGTGTTTGGAGGGTTTATCGTTGCGTAGCGCTCCATTTGCGAGAGCCTTGTCTCGTTTTTGGAGGGTTTATCGTCTGTGTTTTGCTCCATTTGCGAGAGCTTTGTCTCGTATTTGGAGTGTGTTGGTCTGCGTTTTGCTCCATTTGCGAGAGGACTGTCTCGCGTTTGGAGGGTTTGTTTCCGTCATACGCTCCATTTGCGAGAGCTTTGTCTCGTTTTTGGAGGGTTTATCGTCTGTGTTTTGCTCCATTTGCGAGAGCTTTGTCTCGTATTTGGAGTGTGTTGGTCTGCGTTTTGCTCCATTTGCGAGAGGACTGTCTCGCGTTTGGAGGGTTTGTTTCCGTCATACGCTCCATTTGCGAGAACTCTGTCTCGTATTTGGAGCGTGTCGGTTTGTGTTTTGCTCCAATCGCGAGAGTGCTCTCTCGTGTTTGGAGGTTTCACTCGTTAGTGGAATTCGCGCGCGAATCGAGCGCATGCCACGCTTTCTCTGCAGCCGCGAGCTGCGCTTTGCGCTTACTAGTACCTCTGCCGATTCCCAGCAATTCGTCGCCATCCTTGTGCGCTAGTACTGCGCGCGCCTCAAATACAGGCGCATATTCCGGCCCAGAAACAGCCATACGATATTCAGGATTTTTCAAACCCATGCCATGCGCTTTAACCGTAAGCGAAGTCTTCCAATCAAGTGCCGGCCCTTCAGTCAGCACTTCCGCCAAAGTGTCGTCAATTAGACGATGAACAACTCGGCGCGCCTCATCAATGCCATGTTCCACGAATGTAGCGCCAATAAGCGCCTCAACAATATCGCAAAGAATCGAATCTTTCTTACTTCCGCCTTGCTCCATTTCGCCGCGCCCCAGCAAAATATAAGCTCCCGCGTTAAGTTTTTTGCGCGCAACAGCCGACAACGCCCATTCTGACACTGCTTTCGCACGCATTTTCGCGAGCTGACCTTCAGTCATGTCCGGATGCGCATAAAATAGCGTTTCTGTAGAAACCAACTCAAGAACAGCATCTCCTAAAAACTCTAGTCTCTCATAATTTCGCGTACCAGGATGTTCGTGTGAGAACGAGCGATGAGTTAGCGCTTCTACCAAAAGATCTGGCGAAATTGTCGTACCTAAAGCGTTTAAAAGCTCCTGAGTTGGGTCTCCCGGGCGAGCTTCATTGCCGTCCAATCTCAATACTCTACTTGCGTTGTGCTGTGTCGGCAGGCTGTGATTTTTCTGCTCATTTTCTTCCGGCTTTTTCTGCTCTTCCTGAATATCTTCTTGAATATCTTCCTGCATATTTTCCTGCTGCTTTTCGCTGTTCTGCTGATTTTCCTGATTAATTTGAGTCGCCATAGCACGCATCATTATAGTCTGTATTGCAAACACAGTATTATTGACGCGTCAGTTTCGATAATATTCCGTTTCTAAACTTCGTTCTCGTCGACTTCGTTCTCGTCAACTTTTATTCGTATAAGTCTGCAATTCGTATAAGTCTGCAACTATATTTGTGCATTATGCCTACGTATGATTTGGGATTAGAACGAGTTTCGCTAGAGTTTGCTACAAAAACTATTTTTACAGACGTAACGCAAGGTGTCTTTGAAGGAGACAGGATCGGCATAGTTGGCCGAAATGGAGACGGAAAATCTACGTTACTTCACTTGCTTGCTGGTAAGATGCAGCCTGATTCTGGGCGCGTGACTAAGCGAGGAGGTCTCACTTTCGGCATGCTTGATCAGCGAGATCCTTTGGATGATAACGCGACTGTTCGTCAGGCTGCGTTAGAAAATCGTGAGGATTACGAGTGGGCTGCAGATCAGCGTTCGCGCGAAATCGTAGAAGCTCTTCTTGGCGGCATAAATTTGGAAGCGAAAGTTGGTACGCTTTCTGGCGGTCAGCGTAGACGTGCGGATTTGGCGAGATTGCTTCTTCACGACTGGGATATTTTGGCTTTGGATGAGCCTACTAACCATTTGGATGTGGTGACGATTCACTGGCTTGCCGAGCACTTACTTAACCGTTGGCAGGACGGTCAGGGTGCACTTTTGATTGTGACACACGACCGCTGGTTTTTGGACGAAGTTTGCACGTCCATGTGGGAAGTTCACGACGGCGTAATTGACCCGTTCGAAGGCGGCTACAGTGCGTACATGCTTCAGCGAGTTGAGCGAGAACGTCAGGCGGATGTTCGCGAGGAGCGTCGCAGAAATTTGGCTAGGAAAGAGTTGGCTTGGCTTTCCAGGGGTGCTCGTGCGCGCTCTACTAAGCAGAAGTTCCACGTTAAGCAGGCTCGTGAGCTTATTGCAGATGTGCCACCATTGCGCGATACTCTCGAATTGAAGAAAATGGCAACTTCGCGTCTTGGTAAGCAAGTTGTTGATTTGATTGACGTTACGCAAATTTTTGACGATTCACATCAGCTAAAAAATATTGATCCAGATATTGCAGAAACTGCAGTTTTACGTGATTCTGCTGCAGGAAGATCAAATAAAGTCGATATAGTGGAGTCTGCTTTTGCGCAGCCAACTCACGTAGGAAGCGTTACGATTTCGGTTGACGAAAATCAAAAAAATTCTTCTGATAGTGCCGCCAATAGTGCCGCCAATAGTACAGAAGCTACAGAATTTACAGAAGCTGCAGAAACTGCAGCAGCGTCTCGCAAAACTATTACAGGACGCATGATTTTAGACGATGAAACTTGGTTAATTGGACCTGGAGATCGCTTTGGAATTGTGGGTGCTAACGGCGCTGGAAAATCAACTTTATTAAGCATTATTGACGGTTCGCTAAAGCCTACACTTGGTCATGTAAATATTGGTAAAACGGTAAAATTCGCGGTACTTTCGCAGCGTCTAGAAGAGCTCGAAAAGCTTGGAAAATATAAGGTTAAAGAGGTTTTAAGCCGCTATAAGCCAAGCTATATTATTGACGGCAAGGAGGTGACTCCGGGTCAGCTTATGGAAAGGCTTGGTTTTAAGCCTGAGCAGCTTATGACGCCGATTGCGGATCTTTCTGGCGGTCAAAAGCGACGTATGCAGCTGCTGCTGATTCTTCTAAACGAGCCGAACGTGCTGATTATGGACGAGCCTGGCAACGATCTCGATACTGACATGCTCGCTGTTATGGAAGATTTGCTTGATACATGGCCAGGTACGCTTATTGTGGTTTCGCACGATCGCTACTTGCTTGAACGTGTAACTGATCAGCAGTTTGCGCTGATTGACGGCAAAATCCGTCACCTCCCGGGTGGCGTAGACGAGTATCTGAAGATTGTTGAGAATCTGCAGCGTGAGCATGAAAATAGGCTTAGGGCAACGCAATCCTCTACTGTTATTGCGCAAAACAATAGCGCCGCTAGTTCTGTTGCTTCTGCAAGTTCTGCAACTAAAGTAAGTTCAGTAAGTTCAGTAAACACAGTAAGTGAGCCAAAACTTACTGGCAAAGCCTACCATGACGCCACAAGGCGTGTGTCTGCGATTGAGCGCAAACTTGCGAAATTAGAAGAGCAAAAGTCTGATATTGAAAATCGTATGGCTTCTTACGACCCGAGTGACTTCGTAGGTCTTCAGGCTCTTAATGAACAATTGCAGCAAAATGCGCAAGAAACTAGCGTTCTTGAAGAAGAGTGGATGGAGCTTTCTGAGCAGCTTTAACGCAAAAATTACTGAGCGTTAAGAAGATGAAATAGAAGATAACAGCCACGTGCTAAATTGTTGAGTTATGGCTCAAATCAAGGATATGTTGGAATCTGTGAAACCAATTCGCGTTGATGGACGTGCTGTTGATGAGCTTCGTCCTGTACGCATAACGCGTAAATTTACTGACGTTCCGGAAGGTTCTGTGCTTATTGAGTGCGGAAATACGCGAGTAATGTGTACTGCAACTTTTACGGTAGGTGTTCCTCGTTGGCGTAGAGATTCCGGTTGCGGTTGGGTAACTGCCGAATATTCTATGCTTCCGCGCGCTACTGCAGAGCGCACAGATCGTGAGTCTGTTAAGGGTAAAGTTGGTGGACGTACTCACGAAATTAGTCGTCTTATTGGTCGTTGCTTGCGTGGTGTAGTAGATATGAAGGCAATGGGCGAGACGCAAATTCAGATTGATTGCGATGTTTTGCAGGCTGATGGCGGTACGCGTACGGCTTCTGTTACTGGTGCTTATGTTGCGTTAGTTGATGCACTTCGTTGGGCAGAAAAGAATAAGCATATTAGTAGTGCGAATAAGGTTATAAAAGATTCTATTTCTGCAGTTTCTGTAGGTGTTATTAACGGTACGCCTATGCTTGATTTGCCGTATATTGAAGATAGTCAAGCTATGACAGATATGAATGTTGCTATGACTGGATCTGGTAAGTTTATTGAAATTCAGGGTACGGCTGAGCATCGTCCTTTTACTCGCGATGAATTGAATGTGCTTTTGGATTTGGCTGCAAAAGGTAATACTGAATTGCAGGAGATGCAGCGTAAGGCTTTGGAAAATTAATTAAGATTAAGGGAGAGCGGGCGTGAAGCTTGTTGTGGCAACGCATAATGAGGGCAAACTCGTTGAAATTAAGCGTATTCTAACCGAACAGTTATCGGATCATGCTGATGAAATTGAGCTTATGACTGCAGCTTCATTAGGATTACCTGATCCTGTTGAAACGGGCGTTACTTTTGAACAGAACGCACTGTTGAAAGCTAGGGATGTAGCTCAACGTACTGGATATCCTGCGATAGCTGATGATTCTGGTTTGATAGTTGATATTTTGGGTGCTGCTCCTGGCATTCTTTCTGCTCGCTGGAGTGGAGTTCATGGCGACGATCATGCGAATAATGCGCTTTTGCTTCGTCAGCTTTCTGATATTCCTGATCAGTGTCGTACAGCTCGTTTCCGTTGTGCTGCAGCTTTAGCTATTCCAGATGACTGTAGTGAAGTTCCGGAAGGTAGTGTTATGTCTCATGCTCATGGTTTTGAGACTGTACGTGTTGGTGAAATGACTGGACATCTTTTGCGAGCCGAGCAGGGAACTAATGGTTTTGGTTATGATCCTTTGTTTGTGCCTGATTCGCAGCCTATTCGAGATGGTGTTCGTATGGAAGGCCTTACTAACGCGCAGCTTACTTCTGACGAGAAAAATGCTATTTCACATCGCGGATACGCTTTGAGAGCTTTATTGCCGGAATTGCAAGCTATGTTTATGAAATAGTTTGATCAGATAAAACTAATAAAATTACTTTAGTTTCAGTAAATATTTTGCTTATTGCATGTGTAATTTTGCGTGCGTAAGTATACAAACGTGTATATTTGCTTAAAAATCACAAAGTGCGCGAGATGGGACTTGAACCCACACGTCGTAAGACACAGGAACCTAAATCCTGCGCGTCTACCATTCCGCCACTCGCGCGTCAGTTAGCAAATCAGCAGCAAGCAAATCAGCTAAGTAAAACCTATCGGACAATACAAATAGAACATTTATACACCCGAATGGGTTAGAGAGCCACTTGACAGAATCGAACTGTCGACCTTCTCATTACGAGGGAGACGCTCTACCGACTGAGCTAAAGTGGCATGTAGCCCGAGACGCATTCGCGACTCGCGCACAAATCAAATATCATATCATGTTTTTTGCAATTTGTCTAATTGGCGTGGCGTGTTAGAAGTGATGTTTCGTGTAAATCTCGTGTACTTCTGTCTTCTTTTGTGAGTATCTTGTGAAGTGGATGATTGTGATGCGATAGTTGCGTTACACACATTGTTCATACGTGTGAAAACAAAAGCTGTCATAGTAGCGGCATAAACCGCACATCACGTCACGTTACCGAATATGAAAGGACCAAAACAAATGGCCATCAATCCGCCAGTTGACGCCGTAAAGACTCCAGAGTGGGCTGCTTTACAGAAGCATTTCGATCAGTTGCAGTCTGAAGGCGTTTGCCTGAAGAAGTGGTTCGCTGAAGATGCGAACCGTGTGGATAAGTTGAGCTTCGAAGCTGGAGATCTCCACTTCGATCTTTCTAAGAATTTGATTAAGCCTGAAACGCTTAAGCTTTTCGCCGACCTTGCAAAGGCAGTTAAGCTTGACGAGCGCACTAAGGCAATGTACACCGGCGTGCACATTAACAATACCGAAGATCGTGCAGTGTTGCACACCGCTTTGCGTCGTCCTGCAGAGGATGCAGGCAAATTCATCGTTGACGGTCAAGATACCGTTGCTGATGTTCGTGAAGTATTGGGTCGCATTTACGATTTTGCTAACGAAGTTCGTTCCGGCGCTTGGAAGGGCGTTACCGGCAAGAACATCAAGACCGTTGTAAACATTGGTATCGGCGGCTCTGATTTGGGTCCAGTCATGGTTTACGAAGCCTTGAAGCCATACGCTGACGCTGGAATTAGCGCTCGCTACGTTTCTAACATTGATCCAAACGATATGGCAGAAAAGACCAAGGATTTGGATCCAGAAACCACGCTTTTCATCATTGTTTCCAAGACTTTCACCACTTTGGAGACTTTGACCAATGCTCGTACTGCTCGTACCTGGTTGCTTAACAAGCTTCAGGAGTGCGGTGCTATTGACGGAAGCGACGCAAAGAAGGCTGAAGCTGTTGCTAAGCACTTCGTGGCTGTTTCCACCAACCTTGAGAAGGTTGAAGAGTTCGGCATCAACCCAACCAACGCTTTTGGCTTCTGGAGCTGGGTTGGCGGCCGTTACTCTGTAGATTCCGCTGTTGGTACTTCTTTGGCTGTTGTCCTCGGCCCAGAGCGCTTCGAAGAGTTCTTGAAGGGCTTCCACGCAATCGATACTTACTTCGCTGAGACCCCATTCGAGAAGAATGTTGTGGTTCTTCTTGGTATGCTCAACGTTTGGTACCGCAACTTCTACAAGGTTGCTTCTCACGCTGTGCTTCCATACGATCAGTACTTGCACCGCTTCCCAGCTTATTTGCAGCAGCTCACCATGGAATCCAACGGTAAGTCTGTGCGCTGGGACGGCACTCCTGTAACAAGCGAAACCGGCGAAATCTTCTGGGGTGAGCCAGGCACCAACGGCCAGCACGCTTTCTACCAGTTGATTCACCAGGGCACTCAGCTTATTCCAGCTGATTTCATTGCTTTCGTGAACACGCCAAATCCTACTAAGGATGGCGATCAGGATGTGCACGAGCTCTTCTTGGGCAACTATCTTGCACAGACTAAGGCTCTTGCTTTCGGCAAGACTGCTGACGAAGTTCGCGCTGAAGGCACTCCAGAGGAGATTGTTCCAGCTCGCGTGTTCAAAGGCAACCGTCCAACCACTTCTATCTTCGGCGATGCTTTGACTCCATTTAGCTTGGGCGAGTTGATTGCTCTCTACGAGCACATCACCTTCGTTGAAGGCACTGTTTGGGGCTTGGATTCCTACGATCAGTGGGGTGTGGAGCTTGGCAAGCAGCTTGCAAAGCAGATTACTCCTGCAATTTCTAAGGATGATGAAGCTTTGGCAGCTCAGGATGCTTCTACTCAGAGCTTGATTCGTTTCTATCGCGCTCACCGCAAGTAAGTGCGTGCGTAGCAATCTCGTTTGATTGCTGATTTATAAGCCTCTTGGCGTATCTGTTCGTCAAGAGGCTTTTTATTTGTTTCTCTGCTTTTGTTATCGCTTGACACGATATTGTCGATATTTTATAATTAGCACGAACTTAAGGAGGTGATTCGCCGTGAAACATGACAGTAAAAGCCATAATTCGAATACTTGTGCTGATGAAGGTTCTGACACTATTGGTAGTAGTAGTTCGGACGTTCCTCCTGAATATATGAAGCCGGCAATCACCGAATTTAGGTTGTAAAATTGCGGAAATTATAACTTTCTAAGATTATAAATTGCGCAATTAAAAGACGTGGGTTCTGTCTATTTGCGCCTATAATGCGATCAATGGTGATACGGCTGCATAAAAATCTAAATAAAAATAATTAAACAGAAATAAACAAAATAGACGAAGGCGAACCCACTTATTGCCTATTCGAGGATTTTATTATGACCGTATTCACAACTTCGCGCAAAGAAGCCGCTGGTGCACAGATTGACGAGAACACTCGTTTCTGGTCCGATATTATTGTTTGCATCGGTATTCTTGCTGTTTTTGGCGTAACAGCATTTCTTTTGCAGCGTATCAATCAGCCTATTGGTCCGAAGGGGATTCCATCCACTGTATCAACTGATCTTATTAATCTTCCGTATTACACTCTTAGATCAGTATTCCGTATGATGCTTGCGCTTATTGCATCGCTTATTTTTACTATTATTTACGGCTCTCTTGCAGCGCGCAGCCGTCGTCTAGGTAAGGTTCTTATTCCTCTCCTAGATATTTTGCAGTCCGTTCCAATTCTTGGCTTCCTTTCTGCTACAGTTACGATTTGGCTCGTAATTTTCCCAGGATCAATGATGGGTGTTGAGGCTGCGTCTATTTTCGCTATTTTTACAAGTCAAGCTTGGAATATGACGTTCTCTTTCCATCGTTCACTGCTCAGTGAGCCGAAGGAACTTGATGAGGCTGTGCGTAGTTTGCAGCTTACTCATTGGCAGCGTTTCTGGGTTCTTGATATGCCGAACGCTATGATTCCTCT
Organism: Gardnerella sp. 2492; assembly: GCF_050320365.1. Classification (NCBI taxonomy): domain Bacteria; kingdom Bacillati; phylum Actinomycetota; class Actinomycetes; order Bifidobacteriales; family Bifidobacteriaceae; genus Gardnerella; species Gardnerella sp. 2492. Next base: position 1,264,176 of record NZ_CP186952.1, read on the forward strand.
TCTTTGGAATTGCATGATGTCTGTTGGCGGCGGATGGTTCTTCCTTACTGCTTCAGAAATGATTTCTGTTAACAACCATACTTATGCTCTTCCTGGAGTTGGTAGTTTTGTGGCTCAGTCTGCTGCGCAAAACAAGCTTGGGAATATTTGGTGGGCTATCGCTTCAATGATTATTGTTGTGCTTGCCATTGATTTCTTCCTTTGGAAGCCGCTTACCGCTTGGGCTGAACGTTTCCGCATTACCCAGAGCGCTTCGGATGATGAGCGTCATAGTGCTATTTTAACTTTGATTCGTCATTCTCATGCTGATGAGGTTGTTAGTAAACTGTTTTCTCCGATTCGTGAATGGTTAGAAAAGATTACGCGCCCATTTGGTCGTACTGGAGCTAAGTGGCCTCGTAAGGCTTCTCAACGTAAGTTTGGAGATTTAGCTTTTAACGCTGTTATGATTCTGCTCGTCATTGTGGGTGCTGCTCAGCTGCTTTATTTTGTTGCTGTTACTTCTGGATTGCAGGAGTTTGCGAAGGCTGCAGCTTTTGGCGGCTTAACTTTCTTACGTGTGGCTGTTTTGATTGTGGTTAGCTCCATTATTTGGGTTCCGGTTGGCGTGCTGATTGGTATGAATCCTAAAATTTCTCGCATTATGCAGCCGATTGTGCAGATTCTTGCTAGTTTCCCTGCTAACTTCATTTTCCCATTCGCTATGATGTGGTTCCTTGCTTGGAATATTGATTTGGGTTGGGGAAGTATTATTTTGATGGCGCTTGGAACGCAATGGTATATTTTATTCAATGTTATTGCTGGTGCGAGTGCTATTCCTGATGATCTGCGCGAGATGACTCGTAGCTTCCGTTTGAGTAATGTTTTGCGTTGGAAGACTTTGATTTTGCCAGCTATTTTTGGTTCTTGGTGCACTGGTGGTATTACTGCTGCTGGTGGTGCTTGGAACGCCTCGATTGTTTCTGAAATTGTTGAATATGGCAAAAATCATATGGAAACTCAGGGTCTTGGTGCGTATATTACTTCTGCTACTACAGTTGGTGACTCTACGCGTACTTTAGTTGGCGTTACTGTTATGAGCTTGATTGTTGTGCTAAGTAATCGACTATTCTGGAGTCCTTTGCGTAAATATTCCGAAAAACGTTACGTTTTGGGATAAATCTTAAATAAATCTTAAAAAGTATTAAATAAAAATCTAAATTTATAAACTTACTGAATGAAATGAGTAGAACGGCGGATATTATGACTACCATCAAGAACAATGCAGTAAAAACTCCATCTTTAATAACAGGCGATATTATCGACGCAAAACACATAAGCCAAAGTTTTACATCCGATAGTGGAACTACCCAGCATGTGCTTCACGATATATCATTTACTTTACGAGAAGGCGAGATTGTAGCAATTCTAGGCCGTTCAGGTGCTGGAAAATCAACTTTCCTTCGTACTATGGCAGGTTTAATTCAGCCAACTGAAGGAACTGTTACGTATCGTGGACGCGAGCTTACAGGACCAAATCCTGGGGTTGCAATCGTGTTCCAAACCTTCGCGCTTATGCCTTGGCTTACTGTGCAAGATAATGTGGAGCTTGGATTGCGTGCTAGGGGAGTTAGTAAAGAGAAGCGTACAGAGCTTGCTTTAGCTGCTATCGATGCTATCGGTTTGGACGGCTTTGAAACCGCTTATCCAAAGGAACTTTCTGGTGGTATGCGTCAGAGAGTTGGTATTGCTCGCGCATTAGTACTTCGTCCAGACGCTTTATTCATGGATGAGCCGTTCTCTGCTCTTGATGTTCTTACTGCTGAAAACTTGCGTCAGGAAGTTCTTAAGCTTTGGTCTAGCGAGGAACGAGATATTAAATCTGTTCTTATTGTGACTCACAATATTGAGGAAGCTGTTCAAATGGCTGACCGTGTTGTTGTTCTTGGCTCTCATCCGGGTCATTTGATTGCTGATGTTGAGGTTGATTTGCCTCGTCCGCGCGACAAGCATAGTGCTGAATTTGAGTCAATGGTTGATAACTTGTACGCTATTTTGACAGGTTCTGCTCCTGATAGCACTTCGGAAGAGGAAAGCCAGAATGTGAGTGAGGATAATAGTCAGAATCAGTCTACTGAATCAGAAGATACTGAAGATACTGAAGCTGCAGCTATTGCAGATATGCTTATTCAACGTCACCGCGATGATGAAGATGAAGATAAGCAAAATGAGGATGACGATGAGTCAGGTGAAACTAAGCCTGAACCTGTTGCCGTGCATTTGCTCCCTAACGCAACTCCTGGCGGTATGGCTGGTTTGCTTGATGTGATCTCTGAGAATCCTGAAGGCATTGATTTGGCTGATTTGGCTGCTGATTTGTCGTTTGAAATCGATGATTTGTTCCCTCTGGTTGATGCTGGAACTATGTTGAATCTTCTTACTGCTGATAACGGCCATATTACCATTACTCCGGAGGGTGAAGAGTGGCATAATGCCGATATTTTGCACAGTAAGCAGGTGTTTGCACGTTTAGCTATTGAGCACGCTCCGTTAGTTCATGCTATTGATCAGGCATTAAGCCGTAATCGTAATGGTAAGCTTCGCGGTGAGTTGATTTTAGATTTATTGCGTAGTAAGCATACTGATGCGCTTGCTCGTCAGCAGTTCGATATTGCAATTAGCTGGGGTCGTTACGGTGAGCTGTTCGATTATGATGCTGATGATGATGAGCTGACTCGCACTGTTGAAACTGCTCCTCTCGATGGAGTTGTGCGCTGAAATAGTGCGGAATAATGCTCAATAATGTCCATTATTGAGCATAAATTTGGTATTTGTATGCTTTCGATAAGAGGATGCCGCATAGTTCTTTTATCTTTAATGTCTAGTCGCTTCTTTTAGTGAGATTGCGCGGATCGAAAGCCCCCAAAGAGCAAACTTTTTGGGATAGATAGCCGATTTTTCATTAGTTTTGATTTCGGCGTGACTTGCGCTGGTATGCGGCGGCGTTGGAGGAATTATTATGGTGAATGCTGTAGAAGCATTTGATGCTAAGCATCTTAAGGCTGCTGAAGAAATTCCAGCTTTCCGTCCTGGCGATACCGTTGATGTCAACGTTAAGATTCAGGAAGGCAACAACACTCGTATTCAGACCTTCACCGGCGTGGTGATTGCTCGTAAGGGTGCTGGCGTTCGCGAGACTTTCGTTGTGCGTAAGGTTAGCTTCGGCACTGGTGTTGAGCGTCGCTTCCCACTTCATTCCCCAGCTATCGATTCGATTAAGCTGGTTCGTAGTGGTCGCGTTCGTCGCGCTAAGCTTTACTACTTGCGCGCTTTGCGTGGTAAGGCTGCTCGTATTGCCGAGCGTCGCGATAACTCTGCTAAGTAAGCAGTGTTTCGTAAGCTTTTTCGTAAAGCCTATAAGCACAGGTAGTTTTACCTAACTATTTACACAAGGTTGAAGGTTATTATGGCGTCCGATGGCACACAGTTAAGCGATAATCATATTGTAAATGTGGCTGGCCATGGTATTGATCCTTCGCCTGTGCCGCCGGAACCGGAAGATACTAATGTGTCTTCCGGTTTCCAGCTACCTAGAGGTCTACGCGCACGTCATTCTAATTCTGCTCTTCATGCAAAGTCGCGTAAGTCTTCTTTTCTTGATTCGCTACTGTGGTTTATTTGCCCAGTAATTTTAGTGATTTTGCTTCGCGTTTTCGTCTTTGGTGTTTATGTTATTCCTTCCGGCTCTATGATGGACACTATTCAAGTTGGCGATTATGTGCTTACTTCTAAGTTGACTCCTGGAATGTTTCCTCTTCATCGTGGAGATATCGTAGTGTTTGAGGATCCTGCTCACTGGTTGAATGGTGAGTCAGCTGCTGCTGGAAGTAAAGATTTAATTAAGCGTCTTATTGGTCTTCCTGGCGATGTTGTTGAGTGCGAAGGGCCTGGTGAGCCAGTTAAAGTTAATGGCGTTGCTGTGCACGAATCTGCTTATATTAAGCCTGGTGTTGATCCTAGTTCGTTCCCGTTTAAGATAAAAGTTAAGCCTGGCCACGTATTTGTGCTTGGTGATAATCGTTCTAATTCTGCAGATTCTCGTTACCATAAGAATGATGGTGACGATGGTTTAGTTCCTATTTCTAAGATTAAAGGCGTTGCGTTAGTGCGTTGCTGGCCTTTGAACCGAGCTGGTATTTTAGAGGATCACACTGATGCGTTTGACGATGTTCCTAATTCGTCTAAATAATTAAGGTTTTTATGTCAAATTCAGATAACGTTCCTTTAGTTCCTTCTCTTCAATTTGAGAGAGATTTGTTAGCTGAAGGATACGATTTTGTTATTGGTCTCGATGAAGTTGGGCGAGGTTCTTTAGCGGGCGTAGTAATGGTTGGTGCTGCGATTGTAGGAAGTGAGCAAGTTGAGACAGAAGATATTCCTCAAGGACTTGCAGATTCAAAACTTCTTACTGAGCATCGTCGTGAAAATCTAATTTCTCCGTTAAAAAATTGGTGCACTTCGTGGGCTGTTGGTTCTTGCACTAATAGTGAAATTGATGAGTGGGGTATAAGTTATGCTCTTGGAGTTGCAGCTCTTAAAGCAATTTCTGAAGCAGAAACGAAACTTTCTAATATATTGTCACTTGAAGGTAAGCGAATTGCTGCTATTTTAGATGGTCCTTGCGATTATATTGATAAAGTTTTAAACACTTTTGATGCTCCTGAAGTTCCAATTCCGGCGAAAATTCACACTTTAGTTAAAGCAGATCGTAAGTGTGCTAGCGTTGCTGCTGCAGCAGTTATAGCGAAAGTTACTCGAGATAATATTATGATTCAACTTTCTAAAGATTCTCGTTATTGCGCGTATGAGTGGGATAAAAATAAGGGTTACGGTTCTAAAGCTCATCGTGAAGCAATTTCGAAATATGGGCCTAGCGATTTGCATAGGCTTTCCTGGCATCTTTCTTAAATTATTTACATAATTATCTTTTAGACTTAATTGCTGAATTACTTGCATTTACTTTGTTTTTAATTACTGTTTTTAAGCGTTACTTTTAGTGCCGAACGGCGTGTTGATGCCGCGATATTAGCGTAATCTTAGGAAGCGAGTGGTTGGTGTGTTTAATGTTAAGAATCTTTTGAAAAGGATTGGGAGATGATTAGTCGTTTCTTTGCGTTCGTGCCTGGTGTAAAACACTTGGTGGCTTTAAGAGCGGCAAGTTTATTACTTTCTTCCCTAATGAATATTGGTTTCGTATACGTGTGCGTAGGTTTACTTTCGCCAGTTTTACGTCCGGTTAAAAGTTCATCACACTCACTTGTTACTTCTTCTATAGAAATTACGCCTTACATAGTTGCTCTTATAGTAATAGTTCTAGTTAAATATGTTTCTTTTCACGGATCTTGCACTTTAGGCGCAGAAATTGGCACTAAGGTTGCTATGCGTCTGCGTCCAAAAATGTTAAGAGCTATTCTGTCTTTGCGATCTGTAAAAGCTGATGAGAGTAATTCTTACAACTCTGCTACTACTGTTAACGACGATGTGTCTTGGATACAGAGTTGGGCTGGTTTGCTGATTCCTCAAATTATTGCGTCAATTCCTATACCGTTTATTGTTTGCGGAGTTTTATTTACTGTTAATCCTGCTATTGCTAGTATTTCTGCTATTTCTGCAATATTTGCGTTTGCGACTCTTGTTTGTTCTCTTTTAAATGTTTCTGTTGCTGCGCGCTGTGTTTGTGCTTTGTTCGCTTATGCATCTACTGCTGTAGCAATTATTTCTACAGTTTGGCTTTCTTCAGTTAAGGGTGTCGGTTTAGCTGCCGCACTGCTAACTATGCCTTTGCTAATGCTAAGCGTGGAGCCTCTTCGTAGAGTCGGTCGCCAAATGTATGTTGTGCGTCACGCGACTCACGGTTTGATTCGTATGCATGCTTTACTTGAACGAGTTGTTGATTCTGAAGCTCCTGTTTCTTTTACTGATGATTCTACGAGTCTTAAACTTCCAGACGGTGCAACACACGTATCTTTACATGTGCGCTGTGAGATTCCTGCTGATGAGCATCATAGTAGAGCCAGAATGTCGTTTATAGCGCAAGATGGTGTGCTTAATATTGTTCCGCAGCAGTACAATCAGCTACTTCGGAAATATGTGTTATCTGGCACAGGTTTTAACGATAACGCTGATGTTGCGCTGTACTATAGCGATAAGTATGATACGCTGCAAAGTGCTGATTTTTCACCATTTGTTGCTTCTGATCGTTTGAATGAGACGCAAAATTCGTCTTATATTTCTTTGTGTAATGCTGCTCCTGGAGCTTTAGCTGATGTTGTTACTTTAGTTAGTGAGCGTAGTCATTTATTTGCTACTACTTTACGTAATAATCTTCTTATGGCTTCTTCGAAAGCCACTACAACTTCAATGTGGGATGCTCTTCGTCAAGCACATGTGGATGGAGTTGTGTATGCGGATTATGACGGTTTGGATTTGCGAATTGATCGCATAGAAGATAATCATGAGAATATTTTGCGCAGAATGTTAATTGCTAGAGCAATGTTGCGTCATACTCCAGTTTACATTTTTGACTATTCTGCTGAAAATATAAGCGATCAGGAATCTTCTCAAATACTAAGCATGCTTCGTCGTTTGGCTAGAAGCGCAACAGTTCTGGTTTTAATGCCTAATTCTGTTGGAATTTCTAAATCTGATTTAAGCGTTGATGTTGACGTGTACAGATATCCAGAAGATAAGCAAGTAAAACAGACGAAAGTTGAGTCTAAAAAGTTTTCTGGTTCTAACGATTCTAATTTAGTTACGAGCCATGTTTTGCGTTATGAAATTCGTGAAATATCTACTTTTGCTAAAGTTGCTTTTGGTATTATTTCTACTTTCGCAACTCTTATAAATATTATTGCCACTGTACTTATACCTGTTTGTACTGTAGCTGCTATGTTTGCTGAGGCTGGAAGAAATATATGCAATTTAACAACTCAGCAGTTTATTATGGTTTCCGTTATTTGTATGACTATTAGAGCGTTTACTCTTCTGCTTTCTTTTGCTGGTGTAGATATGCATCATGCGCATTTGCATCGTGCTGGTATAAGTATGAGCGTAGGAATGATTGTTGCGGTTATACCGATTGTTGCATTGTTGAATTATTTCCATCAGCGACTTGCTGTTGTGTCTGTTGTTCTTTTGGTAATAATAACTTTTGTTATTCCTCTAATTTTCCGTTTGCGTTCAAGAAGCGTTATGGCAAAGGTTCGTGCTGAGCAGCATGCTGTTGAGCTTGAAGCTGATGATGTGGAGCTTGGTATAGATGAGGTTCTTGCTTATCGTCAAGGCGAGCGTTGTGTTAATGCCATGATGGTTACTATGAATAAGTTAGCGCAACAGAATATGCGTCTAAATCGTAGGATTGGCAGAATGACAGCGCTTGTTATGTCTTGCGCTCTTATTGGCATAGCTTATGCTGTGATGCTTATTTCTCAGACTATGCATCCTGCTCCGTCAAATATTCCAGCGTGGAGTACGGTTTATGTTGTTATGGCAGTAATTGTTCTTGTCAGTGTAACGCAGCAGGTTGTAGATGTTGTTCTTCGACGCATACCTTGGGCTGTAGATATGCGAACTATGCCTTTATCTCACAGGAAAGCAAATAAACTTAGGAAGCTTCAAAAAATCAAAGATTCTAATAATTCTTTGAATCAGAAAACAGAAAAAGCTTCTTTTTCAGGCTCTAAAAGTAAGTAGAGGCTGCATTGAGTAGCACTTATCGTTCCTTGCGCTCAAAGCGCAAGTTTTCGCATCGTAAAAGCCTTTCTCGCTCAGCCAAAGCATTAATATGGTTGATTATTCTTGCTGTGATCATTGGAATCGCAATAGGTCTTTTGCTTCCAAAATTTAATCGCACTGCGGCTCAGCTTACAGGCGAGTATGAGTCTAGTGGGCAGGCTGCAGAAGTTCTTCGTACTTTGAAAGTGTCGAAACCGCATAGAAGTGGCTATGATCGCACTCTTTTTGGGTATCGTTCAACAGATGTTGATGGTAATGGCTGTGATGTTCGCGAAGATGTTTTAGCTAGAGATTTAGTTAATGTTCGTTTTCGTTATGCTGGCTCTTGCCAAGTACGTTCTGGGTTGCTTCATGATCCTTACACAGGTTTAGATATTCAATTTGTTAGGGGACGTAAAACTAGTTCTCTTGTTCAAATCGATCACGTGGTTGCATTGGAGAACGCATGGCAATCTGGAGCGTGGCATTGGAGTAAATCTAAGCGTATTAGTTTTGGCAACGATATGCTTAATTTGCTTGCAGTTCAAGGTAAAGCTAATGAAGATAAAGGCTCTGCTTCTGCAGCTTACTGGCTTCCATCTAATAAGAAGTTCCGTTGCGATTATGTAGCTCGTCAAATTGCTGTGAAAAGTAAGTATTCTCTTAGCGTAACTGATGAAGAAAAGCGATCTATGGCCTTAATTTTGCATAATTGTAATGCTCAAAAATTGCCTGAAAGATGAAATTTTATATACGATACTTTTGAAATAATATTTGTAATTTTGTGTAGAGTCTTATTTTTGGAGTATATGATAAAACTATGTCTCGTATCTTGTATGAATTGCGTAACCCTTCTACCTATAAGCGTGCTTTATTTGCATTTCTGAAGGCAGTACTGTTTAGTCCGCGTACTCTTTTTCGTTATGTTAATGCGCGTCCGTTGCGTTATTTTACTGGGTTCTTTGCGTTTTTACTTGCCTGGTCTATGCTTCTTATTCCTAGTGCGTACGTTGTAGAAGAGCCTGGTCCTACTCAAGATGTGTTAGGTAAATCGTATGGTGAACCTGTAATAACAGTAACTGGTTTGAAGAAGCCTGTTGATGAGGATCCTGGCAAATTGCTTCTTCTTACTGTTGATGCTTCTGGTGTTCCTGGCTATGAGGTTCCTACAGTGTCTGCATTATTGGCTTGGAATAATCCTCGTAGTGCGATTACTCCTGTTGAGGCAGTGGTTCCTGCAGGGCAGGATGCTGATGCTTATGAGAAGGAGTCTAATGATGAGATGAACACTTCTCAATCTTCAGCTCAGGATGTTGCTCTTGAGTATGCTCGTAAAAAACTTGGTATTTCTACTGACGGTGTGAAAGTTAAGCTGCATATTGATGAAATTGGTGGGCCTTCTGGTGGAATGATGTATACGCTTGGTATTCTTGACAAGCTCACTGACGAGCATGAAACTGGTGGAAAAATTATTGCTGGAACTGGAACTATTGATAAGTCTCTTAAAATTGGTGCTATTGGCGGTATTCGCTTGAAGATGCTTGGTGCTCTTAGAGATGGCGCTACCTGGTTTTTAGCTCCTTACGATAATTGTGATGAAGTTGTTGGCCATGTGCCGTCAGGTCTTAAAGTTGTTAGCGTTAACACTTTAGATGATGCTTGGAAAGCGTTGAAAGCTATAGGATCTGGTAAAGGAACTGATAAGCTTCCAACCTGCAAAGTTTATTAATTAAGTTTATTAAACTTTGGCGCTCGCATAAGTTGGGTTATAGGCCAAAAGTGTGTAAGAAATCTTATATTAAGTCTTGCAATACAAGAGTTTTGCGCTAATCGAATCTGTTTAGAGACCCTCGCGCAGAACGCTTACTGCATTATGGTCTCATTCTGCCTGTTTAGAGGCTCTCGCGCAGTTGGCGCGCTGCATTAGTGTCTCATTACCGTTATTTTCTCAGTCGGCCATCTGAGTTAGTAACGGTGTTTGGGTGATTAGCGTTATTTTCTCAGATACTTGACTGAGTTAGTAACAGTATTGAGTCTGCGGCTTATACCACAAGATATTCATCAGCTTAGCTTTTGACACTTTTGGTTTATGACCTTAAGTCTGTGATGAAAAACAAAAATCTTAAGCGGAAATGAGGCATATCCGCTTAAGATTCACGAAAGTGGGCGATGAGGGACTCGAACCCCCGACATCCACCGTGTAAAGGTGGCGCTCTAGCCAGCTGAGCTAATCGCCCGCTTGAAACAAGATACAGTATGGTATGTACGTTAAGCAAATTTATGCGTGTACCGCGTGTTCATAAGTTCATACGTGTGTGTTGCAGTTTTGAATAATTTTGTATCAATAGTTTATAGCGTGGCGTGCGTCTCAACAGTCGCGTACAGTATAGAGAACAAGAATTTGTGCTCAGGAGGTCAATTTTCGATGGCTCAGAAACCTGATACCGCTCGTAATGCTTCTGGAATGGAGCGTGTTGGTAGTCGTAAATTAGGTTATAACGTTGCGCAGGTTGATGCTTTTCTTGAGCGCGCGCACTCGTTGTATGAAACTGATGATGTTAGGCTCACTCAGCAGGACATTCAAGAAGTTTCATTTGATTTAGCGCGAAATGGCTATGTTATTAGTCAAGTTGATGCTGCTTTATCCCGTTTAGAACGTGCCGTTGTAGATAAAAACACTGAGTATGATTTAGCTCAGCGCGGACGCGTTGCGTGGAAAGCAGAAACTGAAGCTGTTTACCGTGATCTTTTGAAGCATGCTAAGCGAGATTATCGCAATAGGTTTGCTGAAGGTAAGAAGAGGCGTCCATCATACGATCGCAAACAAGTAGACGATATGGTCGATCAAACGCTTGATAAGATTGCTGTGATGCTCGGTGTTAAGCCTAATTGGGGTAATGATGCAGAGTATCTTGAGGATATCGATTCAACGTTTGTTTCTAACATAATTTTCACCCAGCGTTCTGGAAAGCATGGTTACGACGAGAGGCAAGTTGATTATTATTTGAATACTTGCATTCGTTTAATGAGTAGGTTGGAAGCGTATGAGCGTGTATCTCAATATGATTCTGACGATGAAGATTTTGCTTTTGAAAATAATTCTTATAATGATGAAAATATTCCAGCTTCGTTTGCTCCAAAGTCTTCTTCCGATAAGGACTCTCAGAATCAGGAGTTACCTAAATCTGTAGCTTCTTCTATGGCTGCTTTAGTAGCTGCTACAAATGCGAAGTCTGCTGCACACGAAACTTATCCTTCCTTTGCGCCTTCTGCAGCATCAGATTCGTCTTCTGCAGAGAACGTTTCTGAGCAAAATGAGGATTCAAATAAAGATAATATTCCTAACGTTCCGGTTGCTCCAAACTATGAGAAGCAAAGTATTTTCCCTCATGTAGAGCGCGACAATGACTCTTCGGATGATTTTAATGATTTAGACAAGTCTGAGCATGCTTTGTTTGATTCGCGTTCTTCTCATCGTGTGATCGATAACACTGATAGCGATGATGAGCTTTCTCAGAGTGCAACTGTTCTTAATAATCATTCTGACGAGGCAAAAGATTCGCAGCCTTTGCCTCCAATGTTCCCGCCAGCTCCTTCTAAGCGGTCTGCTAATCCAATTCCTTCTTTCCCTCCTGCAGCACCAAAATCAAGCAAGTCTGAAAGTAATGGATCTTCTGTTTTTGAGGAACAGCATAAGCTTAATTTAGATATTCCTGAGCTTTCTTTCCCAATTATGAATAGGCTTGGAACTTTAGATGACGACGATTCTGATGATTCCAGCGACGACAATCCTTTGTTGAACGATACTGATCGTAAGTAGTAATTTCTACAACGCTTTAAAGCATTATGCCGTTATATCGTGATGAAGCAGTTGTGCTTCGTACTTTTGATCTCGGTGAAGCAGATCGTATTGTTGTTCTGCTTACTAAAAATCACGGCAAAGTGCGTGCTGTAGCAAAGGGAGTAAGAAGACTTAAATCGCGCTTTGGCGGCCGCTTAGAGCCATTTATGCGTGTAGATGTGCTTCTTGCTAAGGGTAAGTCTTTAGACGTTATTTCTCAGGCTTCGTCTATTGCTGCGTATGCCGGCACTATTTGTTCCGACTATAATCTTTACGAGTACGCTAGCGTTATGTTAGAAACTGTTGACGCGCTTGTATCTGGAGAGTTTCAAGATTCTTCATCGCAATACACTCTTCTTATTTCGGCTCTTTCATCTCTTTGCCAACATAAACATTCTCCAAAAGCTATTGGGATGTCTTATGCTATGCGCTCGCTTTGTCTTGCCGGATGGTCTCCTCGCTTAGTTTCATGTGTTGTGTGTGGTAGGGAAGATGGTCTTCAATTTTTTGCTCCATCTGCCGGCGGAGTTATGTGTAATACTGACCACACTTCTGGATCTTATATTTGTGACGAAAACACTAGGAATTTACTAATTGCATTATCTAATGGAGATTGGAAAGTACTTGATTCAACTTGCGTTGACGAAAAAACAGTTATGTGCGTTGAACGCTGGTGTGAGTATTATCTGGAGCGTTCCCTTCGATCTTTTTCTGTTCTTTCGTAAGTTTTTTTGATAAATCTTGCTAGTAAGTTTTCTCACTTTGTGTTGATTCGTTCAATGGGGTTGTTACATTCTTAAGTATGGCTTTTGAAAACGTGGATTATACATCGCTTAATATTCCAGCGGCTCCTTTTAGTGACCCTTCTCGTATACCAGATTTTCCTAAAGGAAAAGTTCCTCGCCACGTTGGTGTGATTATGGATGGTAACGGTAGATGGGCTAAAGAGCGTGGAATGATTCGTACTGAAGGCCATAAAGCTGCGGAACCTGTTGTGTTCGATACTATTGCAGGGGCTATTGAAGCTGGAGTTCGTTACTTGAGTTTGTACACGTTTTCTACTGAAAATTGGAAGCGTTCGCCGCAAGAAGTACGCTTTTTGATGGGATTTTCTAGAGATATTATTCACAGACGCGTTTCTCAAATGAACGAGTGGGGTGTGCGAGTGCGCTGGGCTGGTCGTCGTCCTCGTTTGTGGAAGTCTGTTATTGACGAGTTAGAAAAAGCTCAAGAAATCACCAAGAATAACAAAACTATTGATGTTGTTTTTTGCTTAAACTACGGTGGACGAGCAGAAATTGCGGATGCTTGCGCGCAAATTGCTAAAGAAGTTCGTGACGGAAAGATTAAGGGCGATCGCGTTACAGAAAAAATGATTTCTGAACACTTGTATAATCCGGATATTCCAGACTGCGATTTAGTTATTCGCACTTCTGGCGAGCAGCGTACAAGTAATTTTCTTCCATGGCAGGCATCGTACGCAGAACTTGATTTTGTTCCGGAACTTTTCCCTGATTATGGTCGTGAAGCGCTTTGGAGATCTATTGATCGTTATGCGCATCGTGATCGCCGTTTTGGTGGAGTTAAGAACGCTTAATTTTCGTTTTTGCGTCGCTTAAGAATTTCATCAACCAACTCGTGCTTTGCGTCAATTTGCCCACTAAAACCAGGACGAATATCGAGTTTTAGTATAACTTCCGTTCTATGTCCCTGGTTTACTACAGCCATTGTTGCATCTTTTACTACGCGCATAACGTCATCAAATTCGCCTTCAATGTTAGTAAACATTGCGTTTGTCTCGTTTTTTAAACCAGAATCGCGTATTACTTGTACAGCATCTGCAACATACTCGCTTAACTCTTCTCCTACTCCGCTTGGAGCAATGCAGAGAGCTGCAACAGTATTGGTTTTATGAGTTTGAATTTTATTTTCGCTTTCTGCGCTCGCGTTTTCTTTTGTTTCGTTCATTTTTACTCGTTTCGATTGTGATTAATCTTAGCTATTTTTTATTGTATCTTTATTTTTCAGAATCTTTCGATAGTGCTTGTAAAGTGTTAACTTACTTATTTTTATAAATTAGAGTTTTAGAGTCAGAGGGTTTTTCTATAATAAACACCGTTTTCACCCGAATTTTCTTAAGATTTTACGAAAAAGGTGTATTGTGGCTGTTTCAAAGCTTGATGAAGTTGTTTCCTTGGCTAAGCGTCGAGGATTTGTGTTCCCTGCTGGCGAAATTTATGGTGGTACACGTTCTGCTTGGGATTATGGTCCTTTGGGCGTGGCTTTAAAAGATAACATCAAGCGTGAATGGTGGCGCGCAATGGTCACCACTCGTGGAGATGTAGTTGGTGTAGATACTTCTGTTATTCTGCCTTCCCAAGTGTGGGTTGCTTCCGGTCACGTTTCTGTATTCAATGATCCTTTGATTGAGTGCTTGAACTGCCATAAGCGTCATCGTGCCGATAAGCTCGAAGAGTCTTATGCTGAGAAGCACGGTGATAAGATGCCTGAGAATGGTTTGAAGGATATTGCTTGCCCAGATTGCGGTACTCGCGGAAACTGGACTGAGCCACGAGACTTCAATATGATGCTTCGTACTCATTTAGGGCCGGTTGAAGACGAAAATAGCTTGCATTATTTGCGTCCAGAAACAGCTCAGGGTATTTTTGTTGATTTCAAGAACGTTATGACTTCTACTCGCCAGAAGCCACCTTTTGGTATTGCGAATATTGGTAAGTCTTTCCGTAACGAAATTACTCCTGGAAACTTTATTTTCCGTACTCGCGAGTTTGAGCAGATGGAAATGGAGTTCTTTGTAGAGCCTGGAACTGACGAAGCTTGGCATCAGTATTGGATTGATACTCGCGTTCGCTGGTATGTTGATTTGGGTGTTAAGCCAGAAAACTTGCGCATGTATGAGCATCCTAAGGAGAAGCTCAGCCATTATTCAAAGCGCACTGTCGATATTGAGTACAAATTCGGCTTCCAGGGGTCTGACTGGGGAGAGCTTGAAGGTATTGCAAACCGTACAGATTACGATTTGTCTGCTCATGCTAAGCATTCCGGCGAGGATTTGAGCTACTTTAATCAGGCTACTGGTGAGAAGTACGTTCCTTACGTTATTGAGCCTGCTGCTGGTCTTACGCGTTCGCTTATGGCGTTCTTGGTTGATGCTTACGACGTTGATGAAGCTCCAAACACTAAGGGCGGAGTTGATAAGCGTACTGTTCTTCGTCTCGATCCGCGTTTGGCTCCTGTTAAGGCTGCTGTTTTGCCTCTGAGTAAGAAGCCAGAATTGCAGGCTGTTGCTCAAGATTTGGCTGCGGATTTGCGTCAGCATGATTGGGTTATTGATTACGATGAAGCTGGTGCTATTGGTCGCCGCTACCGTCGTGAGGATGAAATTGGTACGCCTCTGTGTGTAACAGTTGATTTTGATACTTTGGAAGACCACGCTGTAACAATTCGTGAGCGCGACACTATGCAGCAGGAGAGAGTTTCTCTCGACAAGGTTGCGGATTATGTTGCTAGCCGTATTAACGAGAAGCGCGTACGTTATCCTCAGGGTCCTGCTGAGATAGTTGGAACTCGTGCTGCTGATGGTGGTATGGATGTTTCTAAGGAAGTGGGAGAGGATGAGTCTAAGCCTGTGCAGATTGCTCAAGCTGGTGGCTTGTACTAACTTCTTCTAAAGACGTGCAAATGTCGCAGAATACTGTGGAAACTGGGATTGCGCAGGCTGATTCGGCTTGCGCAATCAAGCCAGTAAATTTAGGTAAAATTCACGTAGCTACTCCTGTAGTTCTTTCACCTATGGCTGGTATTACTAACTGGCCTTTTCGTGTAATTTGCCGCGAATATGGTCCTGATGGGCTTTATGTAGCAGAAATGATTACTGCGCGCGCATTGGTTGCAAGAAATCCAAAAGCTTTGCGTTTATGCCGTTTTGCGCCTAGTGAAAAAGTGCGTTCTTTGCAACTTTATGGAGTGAATCCTTCTATTGTTGAGCAGGCTGCACGAATTGTTGTTGATGAAAACATGGCTGATCATGTTGACTTAAACTTCGGCTGTCCGGTTCCAAAAGTTACAAGGCGCGGTGGCGGTTCTGCTCTTCCTTGGAAAACTGATTTGTTGCAGGAGATTTTGCATCGCGTTGTTGGCGTGTGTGAGCCAGCAGGAATACCTGTTACGGCTAAATTCCGTGTTGGTATTGATGAAGACCACGAGACTTTCATGCAAGCTGGCCATATTGCGCAAGAAGAGGGTTGTGCGGCTGTTACTTTGCATGCTCGTACAACTGCTGAATATTATGGCGGTCACTCTGATTGGCAGCGTATTGGTGAGCTTGTAGAGTCTCTTGATATTCCTGTTTTTGGAAATGGTGACATTTGGGGTGCGGATGATGCGCTAGCAATGTTTAAGGAAACTGGTTGCGCTGGCGTTGCTATCGGTAGAGGCTGTCAAGGTAGGCCGTGGATTTTTGCTGATATTCGATCTGCTTGCGAGGGTAGCGAAAGTCGCGTAAATCCAACTTTGTCAGAAGTTTGTTCTGTTATTTTGCATCATTTGCAGCTTCTTGTTGAGTTTTATGATGGCGACGAGCGTATGGCTGTGCATGATTTGCGCAAGCATGTAGCCTGGTATTTGAAGGGTTTTCCTGTTGGCGGCGGCACTCGTAAAAACTTTATGGAGTGCGAATCAATTGAAGATGTTAAGCGTAATATTGATATGCTTGATGGTTCGTTGCGTTTGCCTGAGCAGGTTTTAGACACGCCGCGAGGACGTGTTCGTTTTGCTAAAAAAGTTCATCTTCCTTATGGATGGTTAGATTCGCGTATAACCAATCATGAGGAACGTGAGGCTTTATTTGGTGACGATCCTATGGATGCCAGCTATTAAAATTTAATGCGAATTTCCTAAGTTTTTCTAGGGTTTTTCGGCTAGTATAATCGGCACTTTTACTTTTGTTTATTTAATTAAACATTTGTTGTATATTACACGTTAAGTATTTGCATAGTGCCGGGTGTATTATCAAAGAAGTGACATTTTTTCAGTTTTTATTGTTAAAACGTCGCCAATATCGAGCGTTTTGCGCTAAAGTATTGCGTAAACGTGCGTGAGTGACAGGAGACAACGGTGAGCGAGATTGCCCAGACTGACAATTTCAACGACAAAACCATCATCAAGGTAGTCGGCGTCGGTGGAGCCGGTGGTAACGCCGTCAACCGAATGATCACCGAGGGTTTGCAGAATGTAGAATTCGTAGCTATTAACACTGATGCTAAGGATTTGTTGCGTTCTGACGCTGATGTGAAGATTTCATTATCTGATGCTTCAAGTAGAGGCCTCGGCGCTGGTGCGGACCCTGAAAAGGGTGCTAAGGCGGCTCAGGATCATCAATCCGACATTGAAGAAGCATTAAAGGGCGCTGATATGGTGTTCGTTACATGCGGCGAAGGCGGTGGCACTGGTACAGGTGCCAGCCCAATCGTTGCGCGTGCAGCACATCAGCAGGGTGCGTTGACTATTGCTGTGGTTACGCGTCCATTTGGTTTTGAAGGACCACAGCGTGCAGCATCTGCGAAACTTGGTATCGAAAATCTTCGTAACGAAGTAGATGCGTTGATTGTGATTCCTAATGATCGTTTGTTGGAAATTTCTGATAGAACGATTGGTATTATTGATGCGTTCAAGACTGCTGATACTGCACTTCTTGCTGGTGTGCAAGGTATTACGGACTTGATTACCACGAATTCTTACATCCATGTTGATTTTTCCGATGTAACAGCTATTCTTCGTGGAGCTGGTACTGCATTGTTCGGTATTGGTTCTGCTAAGGGTGAAGATCGTGCTACTCAAGCTGCAGAGATTGCAATTAGTTCGCCACTGCTTGAAGAAAGCATTGAAGGTGCTCACGGTGCTTTGATTAACATCGCCGGCCCAAGCGATTTGAAACTTCAGGAAGCATCTGCTGCTACCGAGCTTGTTCGTAAGGCCATACATCCAGAAGCTCAGATTATTTGGGGTCTTTCCTTGGATGATTCCTACGGTGACGAAGTTCGCGTTACTGTTATTGCTGCAGGATTTGATTCTCATCCAAAAGCAGAAGAAGGAAGCAAAGCTGGTCAGTTTGTGGACATGCAGGCTGATGTGAAGTCTGTTGCACCAGCTCAGTCAACTTCTCCTGCACCTGCAAGTTTGCCTGTTTCTGCTCCAGCTCAGCCTGCTGCAACTAAGGTACAGTCTGTATTTGAAACTCAGCCTGCTCCTCAGCAGTTCCAGCCTATGAGCACTCCTCAGCAAACTGCTGAACCAGACGAATTGGATATTCCTGATTTTCTGCGTTAAATCATAACGAAGGGAGGGTCGCTTCATGGCTGGGTTTATGAAGAACATGATGTCGTATGTTGGTATGGCAGATGTTCCAGAAGATGATGATTACGTTGAGCAGGAAGCTCAAGATACTTCCTTCGACAATGATCATTCAGTTGCTTCTGCGACTTCTCAGCGTTCTGATGTTTCTCGTGCAGCAAGTCCTCGCACGACAAGCGTTGGTCGCATGAGCCGTATTACTACGATTCACCCTAAGTCTTACGATGATGCGCAGCTCGTTGGTCGCGCTCTTCGTGACGGTACACCAGTAGTGTTGAATCTTACTGGAGTTACTGAGTCAGTAGCGTATAGAATCGTTGATTTTTCTGCTGGAGTTGTGTTTGGTGTGCGAGGATCGATTGAGAGAGTAACGCCTAGAGTGTTCCTTCTCAGCCCAGCACAGGTAAATATAAAAGTTGAAGATGCTCCAGTAAACGGTGCTGCTAGAGATTTGTTCTCGTAAATTTTCTAGTAAGCAAGCTTAAACTGCTGAACTATGTATATGTGCAGATGAAGGCAATGTTTCTAAAGAAGCATTGCCTTCACTATTTAGCAAATATAAATTTTTGTTAGTAAAATTATCAACTTAAAAATAAGCTACTAAAAGGGGTAAAAGTGGGGGAATTAAGTAAAGAATTAACAAACGTTACAGTTTCTTCCATATTTGGAACGTACATATTTGAATCTCCTATAATTTTTTACTCCTGGCTTATATTCCACTTCTTCTTAAACGCATATATGACAATTTTCATAATTAGAGCAGTGCTTGATTGGATTCTGCTGCTTGCTCGCAATTATCATCCTCGCGGACTCGTATATGAACTTATTAGAATTGTGTACTACATAACAGAACCACCTTTGCGTTTTATTAGACGACTTATTCCTTCCAGTATGCGTTTAGGTGGAATTAGTTTGGATTTAAGTTTTATGATTTTTTACTTCCTGCTAATTGTTTTAGAAATTTGGATTTAAATATTGGATTTAAATATTGGATTTAAACAGCAGAAATAATTAAAAATATTTTATTAAATGTAAAAATTTTAGAAAATAAAATAATCCATAGTGATATAAGTAAAGTATCTATAGAATATAATAAAAAATTAAATATTACTTGTTATAAGTTAAGTGAGCTTTTTGACCTAATCTTCTGCGGGCGTGATAGCATTTAAGAGGTATATCAAAGAGCTGCGTCCCCAAAAGCGAGGTGTAAAGATATGGCTCTGTTAACGCCTAAAGATATTCGAGAGCATACCTTCCAGATTGTGCGTTTCAAAGGAGGATACGACGTCGACGAGGTTGACGAGTTTCTCGATCAGGTTACAGAAACAATAGAAGCGCTCGGTCAGCAGGCCGTGCAAGGACTTGGGGCTTCCACACAGTCTCTGGGTTCAGATGTTGCTGGTCTTAACACTAAGATTACTGAGTTAACAGATAAGGTTAATTCTCTTACAAAAGAAAATGAAAATCTGCGTGCTGCTGCAAATAAGCCTAACGATAATCACAATGATGTTACTGCTGCGAAACTTGCTGAAGCTGAAGAAAGCAACCGTGCTCTAGCATTGCAGAATCAGCAGCTTAAAGAGCAGCTGGATGGCCTTGGTGCTCAAGTTGATCAGCTTACAGCTCAGGCAGCTAAATCTGATAATGATAAGAAGCTTGTTAAAGAATTGGAAGACGTTACTCGTGAACGTGACGACTTCCGTGCAAGCAGCGAGACACTCGGCCGTGAACTTGAGACTGTACGTCAGCAGCTTGTAGTTACCCAGCAGGAGAACGTAAGGGTGAATGAGCTTACTCAGCAGTTAGAGGAGTCTCGTCAGCGTGAAGAGCAGCTTCGTCAGCAAGTTGCTAAGTTGGAACCAAATACTGAAACTGGTAGCTTGCAGAAGATTGCTGGTGCTGGTGCTGAAGTTAGTGGTTCGGAGCCAGAGCGTGCTACTGCAATGTTGACTCTTGCAATGCAGCTTCACGATCAGTATGTAGATAAGGGCAAGGCTAAGGCTCAGCAGATTGTTGAAGAAGGCCAGGCTCGTTACAACGAAACTGTTGCTAAGGCTGATGATTATTCTGCTCGTACTCGTTCTGAGGCTGAAGAATATAGCAAGCAAACTCGTGACGATGCTGATGATTATTCTGCTCGTACACGTTCCGACGCTGATGCTTATGCAGCACGCGCTCACAATGAGGCTGATGCTTACTCTGGTAAGGTTCGTCAGGCTGCAGATGATTACGCTAAGCAAGTGCATGATCAAGCTGATCAGTATGAGTCTGAAGTACAGCATCGTGCCGCAGAGTACGACTCAACAACTCGCACTGCTGCTGATGCTTACTCACGTCAGGTTCATGAGAACTTGGATAAGCAGACCAAGGTTATCGAAGGAAATATTCAGAGCCTTAAGCAGTTCGAAAGTGAATATCGTGCTCGTTTGAAGGACTTCTTGGGTCAGCTTGTTGCTCAAGTTTCTGACGAGAATGCGTTTGATAACTTAGGCAAAGATGATAAGCAGGAAGAGAATAAAGAAAATTAAGTATAGCTTAGTTTTTGAGCTTTACTTATAAGTTTATTCCCTTAAAGATTGGATAAACATTGGCGCATAGAGATGTGCGTGTGAAACGGCTGCGTACGCGCGCAGCCGTTTTTGCACTTATTGTAATTGTTGGGCTTGTAATAGATCGAGCTACTAAAGTGTGGGCTCTTGGAGCGCTTCAATACGGAAGGCAGATTTTGTGCATTCCTAATTTCCTCTCGCTCGCTTTAGTTAGAAATTCCGGAGCTTCATTTGGATTAGGATCAAGCTTAACTTGCGTAATTAGTATTTTGGCCATTATTGCTTGTAGTGCTATGCTTGCGGCGGTTCGTCGAACAACATCTTTGCAGTGGACTATAGCATTATCGCTTGGATTTGCTGGAGCTTTCGGAAATCTTATCGATAGAGCTACTTATGCTGAAAATTTTTTGGACGGCAAAGTTGTTGATTTTATAAATTACGGATGGTCTGTTGGCAATGTTGCAGATATTATTTTGGTATTTGCAGGATTGTGGTTTGTTGCTCTTATACTTTTCGAAACTCCATTTTATGCCGACGAAAAAGATGATAAGACAGAACCCGTAGATTCTAACCAACCGGAAGATATAAACGAATCAGTAGAGAGCAGCAAGTAGAGAGCAGCAGAAAGTATGGTTCATAGTATGCCAGTTCCAGAAGAATTGGTCGGTTGTCGTTTCGACGTTGCAATATCGCAGTTACGTAATATTTCTCGTTCAAAAGCGAGCAATCTTATTTCGCAAGGTATAGTAAAACTTTCAAATCGAAAAGCAAATAAATCGGCAATTCTTCTAGATACTGACGAGATAGTATTTTTCGAAACCCTGTCGAAAACTGTAAGATCTGAAGTTAATAAAACTGAAGAATCTACTACTGAAGAATCTACTACTGAAGAATTTGCAGAATCTAAAAATTCTTACGAAACTCAAGAATGGCAAAATATTGAGCAGAGTATGACCATTGCTTACGAGGACGAAGATATTGTTGTAATTGATAAGCCTGTTGGCATGGCTGCTCATGCTGCAAGCGGATGGTGTGGTCCTACCGTAAATGAAGCGTTAAAAAAACGCGGAATTAAAATTACTACGACTCTTGGCGAAGCAAATAGGCGCGGTATAGTAAGTCGTCTTGATGTTGGAACAAGCGGTCTTATGCTTGTTTGTAAAACCGATATCGCTTATACGGTTATGAAACAGCAATTTGCTCAGCACAGCGTTATTAAAACGTATCATGCTCTTGTACAAGGTGACTTAAGTCAAGACAAAGCTACTATTGAGGCTCCAATTGGACGCGCAAAAGTATCTGATTTTCGTTTCACTATTACTTCTGATGGCAAACCTGCTGTAACGCACTGGGATGTTCTTGAGCGTTTCGGAAGAGCTACTCTCGCTAGTGTTAATTTGGAAACTGGTCGAACTCATCAAATACGCGTGCACTTTACTTCTATTGGACATCCGCTAGTCGGAGATTCTATGTATGGTGCAAACCCAGTTTTGGCTAAAAATCTTGGTTTAAGCAGACAATGGTTACATTCTATGGAACTTACTTTTACGCATCCTACTACCGGTAAAACTGTTACGTTAAAGTCGCAGTATCCTTCAGATTTGCAACACGCTTTAGAAGCCATGCGAGCATTGTCAAAATAGCATTTTTGATTTTAGAGGTCAACTTTCGCTTATAGAATATCATCTATGAGTCAGCCGGAAACCAATTTTGTACATTTGCACAATCACACGCATTATTCGTTGCTTGATGGTGCGTCAAAAATTCCTGATTTAGTTAATCGTGCTAAAGAATTAGGTATGCCGGCTGTTGCTATTACCGATCACGGCAATATGCATGGTGCGTACGAAATGTGGAGTACGGCTGTAAAGGCTGGTATTAAGCCGATTATTGGCATTGAAGCCTATGTTACTCCTGAAACTGCAAGGCAAGATAAGAGCCGAGTGCATTGGGGCACGGAAGAGCAGCATTCGGATGACGTTTCTGGCGGTGGTTTGATTACGCATATGACTTTGTGGGCGCAAAACGATGAAGGTTTAACTAATCTTCTTAAAGCCTCATCTGTTGCTAATCTTGAGGGTCGTGTTATGCGCTACCCGCGTATGGATAAGGAAGTATTGTCAACTTATTCTAAAGGAGTTATAGCGTCTTCTGGCTGTCCTTCTGGGATTATTCAGACGCGTCTTCGCTTAGGCCAGTTTAAAGAAGCTTTACGTGCTGCAGGCGAGTTTCAGGATATTTTTGGGCGAGATAATTTCTTTATTGAGCTTATGAATCACGGTCTTTCTATTGAAACGCGAGTAACGAAAGACTTGCTTGAGATTGCGAAAAAACTTAACGCTCCTCTTCTTGCTACAAACGATTTGCATTACGTTCATGAGGAAGATCGCGAAGCGCAGGATGCTATGCTTTGCATTAATTCAGGCTCGCGTTTGGATGACCCGGACCGTTTTAAGTTTGACGGTTCTGGTTATTATCTGAAGTCTGCTGAGCAAATGCGCGAACTTTTTAAAGAACTTCCTGAAGCTTGCGATAATACTCTTGAAATTGCTCGTCGCTGTAACGTTATGTTTGATGACGGTGAAGATGGCGCTTTTATGCCGCAATTTGACTGTCCGGAAGGTTGGGATGAAACTTCGCTATTCCTTAAAAAAGTTGAGGAGGGTTTGGAGCGTCGTTACAACAATAACGTTCCGATGGAAGTTTTAAAGCAGGCTGATTACGAATGCGGTGTGATTTGCCAAATGCAGTTCTGCGGTTACTTTTTAGTAGTTGCAGACTATATTAACTGGGCTAAAGCTCATGGAGTGATGGTTGGTCCTGGTCGTGGTTCTGCTGCAGGAGCAATGGTTGCGTACGCAATGGGCATTACTGAGCTTGATCCTATGAAGCACGGTCTGATTTTCGAACGCTTCTTAAACCCTGAGCGAGTATCTCTACCAGATATTGATGTTGATTTTGATCCTGATGGTCGTGCGAAAGTACTCGAGTACGTGGGGGAAAAATACGGAAGAAATAAAGTTGCTCAGTGTGTTATTTACGGAACTATTAAAACGAAGCAGGCTCTTAAAGATTCCGCACGTATTATGGGATACGAGTTTTCAGTAGGCGAAAAAATTACTAAAGTTCTTCCTCCTGCTAAAAACGGCAAAGATATGAGCTTGCATGATATTTTTGACGAAAAATCAAAACGTTACGCTGAAGCGCGCGAGTTTCGCGAAATGTACGATACGGATCCAGATACTCATCGTATTACGGAAGAAGCAAAAGGTATTGAAGGTTTGATTCGTCAAACCGGTGTGCATGCTTGCGCAACAATCATGGGTTCTGAGCCAATCACAAACACTTCACCGCTTTTAGAGCGCACTGATGGTACCATTACCACAACTTTCGAATATCACACTTGTGAGACTCTCGGCCTTGTAAAAATGGACTTTTTAGGTCTTTCTAATTTGACTGTTATTCGCGATACTTTACAAAATATTGCAAATAACGGTAAAGAGCCTATTGATTATACTAAAATTCCGTTAGACGATAAGCCTACTTATCAACTACTTTCTAGGGGAGATACTTTAGGCGTTTTCCAGCTTGATTCCGACGGTATGCGCGCGCTCCTGCGTACGTTAAAACCAGATAATTTCAACGATATTTCGGCTTTAATTGCACTGTATCGTCCTGGCCCTATGGATATGGATTCGCATACGAATTACGCTAAGCGCAAAAACGGTTTGCAAGATATTATCCCAATTCATCCGGAAGTAGCAGAACCTCTTAAGGAAGTTTTGGACGAAACGTACGGTCTTATTGTTTATCAGGAGCAGGTGCAGTCTGCTGCGCGTATTTTAGCAGGCTATAGTCTTGGTAAAGCAGATGTTTTGCGTCGAGCAATGGGCAAAAAGAAGCCAGAAGTGCTGGCAAAAGAGAAAGTTCCGTTCTTCCAAGGTATGAAAGAGCACGGTTATTCTCAGGAGGCAGCTCAAGCAGTTTGGGACGTACTAGTACCGTTCTCTGGTTACGCGTTTAATAAAGCTCATTCTGCGGCATATGGTTTGATTTCATACTGGACTGCGTATTTGAAAACGCATTATCCTGTAGAATTTATGGCTGCTTTGCTTCAAAACGAGCGTACAAATAAAGACAAAACCGCACTTTACTTGGGCGAAGCTAGACGTATGGGTATTCAAGTTTTGCAGCCGGATGTGAACGAGTCTGTGCTTGAATATTCAGCAGTTGGAGATGTTGTGCGATTTGGCTTGGGCGCTATACGTAATGTTGGAGACAAAGCTGTTAACGATATTATCTCAGAGCGTAAAAGCGGTAGAGGCAAGTTTGTTAATTTTATGGATTTCATTAAGCGAGTGCCATTTACCGCACTAAACCGACGCTTAGTTGAATCACTTATTAAAGCTGGAGCTTTTGATTCAATTGATTCAAATCGTCGCTCATTATTCCAAATTTGCTATCCTGCAATTGATTCTATTATTGCGCTTAAACGCAAGCAGGCAGAAGGGCAATTTGATCTTTTTGAAGATTTAGATAATTCGTCTGATTCTTCTGACGCAAGTAATAATGGCATGGGTGATATGCAAGTTACTGTGCCTGATGTTGAAGAGTGGGATAAGAAGACCAAGCTTAACTTTGAGCGAGAAATGCTGGGTTTGTACGTTTCGGATCATCCATTAAGCGGATTATCTGCTGTTCTTTCAGATTTGCGAGAAATGTCTATTGCTCAACTCATAGATAACGCAAAAACTATGGGAGATGGTCAGAATGTGACGCTTGCTGGCTTAGTTACTAGCGTTGATAGACGTTTGTCTCGAAAAGGTAACGCTTGGGCAATAGTTACTTTGGAGGATATGGAAAGCTCAATCCAATGCATGTTCTTTGGAAAAGTTTATGAAGCTTCAGCTAAAGATTTGGCTATAGATCAGGTTGCTCGTATTCGAGGACAGATTGAAGTTCGTGACGAAACTGTTTCGCTTAGAGTTACAGAATTTGAGATTCCAACACTAGAATCAGTAGATGAGCGTCCGCTTACTATTGTGCTGCCGCGCGTAGCTTTGGAACGTTCTAGGGTAGAAGAGTTGAGGAATATTCTTAACCGTCACCCTGGGTGCTGTGAAGTGCATTTAGCGTTACTTGATGATTCTGGAAAAGCGCAAGTATTGACTTTAGGTGACAATTTCCGAATAAAACGAGATACGTCACTATTTGCAGAAATGAAGATTGTATTCGGTCCTAGCTGTTTACCAAGCGTTTGAAAAGGAGAGAAACTATGGAAGATAAAAAGAATAGTAACGAAAATTCTGATAAAAATATTCGCGCATCCTTTACTGATGCTGAGCTAGAAAACGCGCTTGCTGATTTTGAACGCGAATTTAATTCAGATAACCAAAAATCGGAAGAAAATAAAACTGCAAGTAATGCAGATAATTCCTCAAAACTGTCCTCAAACTCTAGCGGCAAGTTTTCAGAAGATAGCATTGATGAAAATGATATTAACGATGCCATGAATAAATTTGAGGAAGCTGAGTTTAAAGAAGATTTAGAAGAGCTTTTAGGCAAAAAAGCTAAAGCCGCTGTAATCTTAGCACACGTGGATAATTGTGAGATTCTTGCTGCTCTTTGCAAACTTGCTGGAGTATCGGCAGATTGTTTTACTGAGGAAAACGGAAGCGTGGCTGTTTTGCACAATTTGCAAAATGATGAGCCAGAAATTGCTATTAATAAATTCATCAAATATTTCAAAGGTATTGAAGGCTTACTCATAGTAAATCGCGCTAATAGATTAGAAGCAAAACTTTATAAGTACAAAGTTCCAACTCAAGATATGGTTGCTCCAATGGTATTATCAATGTTTTCTGATCGCGTAGAGGATTTACTTATAGGAGTAGCTACTTTGGAAGATCTGAAGAAGCAAGATATTGAGATTATAAATAGTGACTTATTAAAAAAATCTGATATTCCTGGAATCTTCAGTAAATACGGTAAATATTTTAATCACTGATAGTATCTAGTAAATATTTAGCGGGAATTTAGTGGAAATTTATTATTCTATTTTTCTTCTAATTTCATTACAAGTAGGTAAATTCATGCATTTTTACGTGCGTGTACCTTAGTTAATAGGTGATAATAAAAATAGATCTTAGTAATTTTTATATGCTTAGATACTTGTGAGATTTTATAGAAGACACTATGCATAGGAAACGAGGGTAAATCATGGATAGGCAACAAGAGTTCGCACTGCGTACTGTTGAAGAACGTGACGTTCGTTTTATTCGTCTCTGGTTTACTGACGTGCTTGGCACGCTTAAATCTGTAGCTATC
Source organism: Gardnerella sp. 2492 (assembly GCF_050320365.1). Taxonomy (NCBI): domain Bacteria; kingdom Bacillati; phylum Actinomycetota; class Actinomycetes; order Bifidobacteriales; family Bifidobacteriaceae; genus Gardnerella; species Gardnerella sp. 2492. Next base: position 1,291,017 of record NZ_CP186952.1, read on the forward strand.
GCTCCTGCAGAATTGGAAGCGGCTTTCGATGAAGGAATTGGTTTCGACGGATCTGCCATAGAAGGTATGACTCGCGTGCTCGAAGACGACATGATTGTTAAGCCAGATCCATCAACCTTCCAAATTCTTCCATGGCATGGAGGCCCAGAAGGCACAGCGCGAATGTTCTGCGATGTGCTAACTCCTGATGGTGAGCCTTCGCTAGGAGACCCTCGTCATGTGCTTAAGACTGCGCTCGCAAAAGCGAAAGAAAAAGGATTTACTTTCTACGTGCATCCTGAAATTGAGTTTTATTTGTTCGAAGCTCAGGATGATTGGTCCAAAGCGCCTGTGCCTATTGATGAGGGCGGTTACTTTGATCACGTTCCTAGAAGCTCGGCAATGGACTTCCGCCGTAATGCTGTAAGTATGTTAGAGCAGATGGGTATTTCTGTAGAGTATTCGCATCATGAAGGCGGTCCTGGTCAGAACGAGATTGATTTGCGTTACGCTGATGCGCTTACTACCGCGGATAATATTATGACTTTCCGTACGGTAGTTAAGGAAATTTCGCTTGAGCGTGGAATGTACGCAAGCTTTATGCCAAAGCCGTTAACTGATCAGCCGGGTTCTGGCATGCACACGCATTTGAGTCTTTTTGAAGGCGATACGAACGCTTTCTATGAAGCTGGTCAAGAGTTTAATATGTCGCTTATTGCGCGTCAGTTTGCGGCTGGTATTTTGCATCACGCTTCGGAAATTTGCGCTGTAACTGATCAGTATGTGAACTCGTATAAGCGTTTGTGGGGTGGTGCGGAAGCTCCTAGCTACGTATGCTGGGGTCATAGTAATCGTTCTGCGCTTTTGCGTGTACCGCAGTACAAGCCAGGTAAGGGTAATTCTTGCCGAATGGAGTTTCGTGCGTTGGACCCTGTGGCAAATCCATATCTTGCTTACTCTGTGCTTTTGGCTGCAGGTTTGGATGGTATTGAAAAGCAGATGACTTTGTGCGATCCGACTAGTGACGATGTGTGGGAGCTTACGGATGCTGAACGTCAGGCAATGGGTATTCAGCCGCTTCCGGAGTCTTTGGACGAGGCTTTGAAGATTATGGAGCGTTCAGACTTTGTGGCTAGCGTATTAGGTGAGCATGCTTTTGAGTACTTCTTGCGCAATAAGCACCAGGAGTGGGAAGAGTATCGTCGTCAGGTTACGCCTTTTGAGCTGGAGAAGTATTTGCCGAGGTTGTGATTTTGTGGATTTGTTAACTGCGGATCTGTTGATTGTTGATTTGATGTTTCTGTGAACTGCGGATTTGTGATTTTGCGGATTTGCTAGATGCGGATTTGTTGATTGATAATTGATGGTTTTAGGATCGCTGGGAGATTACATTTCTTCCAGCGATTTTTTTATACATTCTTTTGCTCCAATCGTGAGAGAGTTGTCTCACGATTGGAGGGTTTGTTGTTGCGCAGCGCTCCAATTGTGAGAGGACTGTCTCGTGTTTGGAGCGTGTCGTTGCGTACTTTGCTCCAATCGTGAGAGGACTGTCTCGTGTTTGGAGGGTTTATCTTCGTAATTTGCTCCAATCTCGAGAGCCTTGTCTCGTGTTTGGAGCGTGTCGGTGTGTGTTTTGCTCCAATCGTGAGAGCATCATCTCGCGTTTGGAGGGTTTGTTGTTGCGCAGCGCTCCAATTGTGAGAGGACTGTCTCGTGTTTGGAGTGTGTCGGTGTGTGTTTTGCTCCAAACGTGAGAGGACTGTCTCGTGTTTGGAGTGTGTCGGTGTGTGTTTTGCTCCAAACGTGAGAGGACTGTCTCGTGTTTGGAGGGTTTATTTACGTCGGTTGCTCCATTTGTGAGAGAGTGTTCTCGTGAATGGAGTTGTTGATTAGATTATTTGCTCCAATCGCGAGAGCACTGTCTCGCATTTGGAGGGTTTAGCATCGTTATTCGCTCCAAACGTGAGAGCTTTGTCTCGCTTTTGGAGCGGAGTTTATTTTTAAAATCAAGTAATTTCAAATCCAATGGTGCATTGAAATTAATTCCTTATTGTTTATCTTTACTTATTTATATATAAAAAAATTAATTTTTTGTAAAAAAGTGGGGAATTTTGGTGAGTTGTGGAGTAAGATGGTGAATCACGTGCATGCGGCATCGTGCATCGTGATTAAGGAGGTGGAGAATGGTGCGTAGCAGTGACCCTAAAAAGTCGCAGAATAATGCCGACTTCTCCTCAAAAAACCTTCGCAACAATCACGATTTTCTAAATACTGAAGCTGCTACTGAATCTGCTAATCAGTCTGCCGGTCAAACTCCTAATCAACCTTCTAATCAACCTGCAGAGCAATTCGCGCAAACTTCTGAATCTACTGCAAATCAGCAAACGCAGATGCCACTGCCATATGCTGCGCAGCAAATCCAGCAGCCTAATGCGCAATCTTTCCAGCAGTATCAGCCTTATTACGGGAATACTCAATATGCTCAGATGCCAGCATTTTCGCCAGTAATTCCGCAAATTTCGCAAATGACAACGCAGCTGCCTCAGCAGATTTTGCAACAAAACTTGCAGCAGCCTGTGCTTTCCAGCGAGCAATTAACGCAAAATTCGGCTTTTACCTCCACTCCTTTGCCGATTTCCGCCGCGTATGCTCCTCAAGCTCAGGTTGCTGCTCCTTCTACTTACGCTGTTTCTGCCGCGCAAGCACCTGTTTCTGCAGCACCAACCGCACCCGCCGCACCAACCGCACCCGCACCTGCCGCACCAACCGCACCCGCACCTGCCGCACAAGCCTCCACCGCACCAACCGCATCCGCCTTTTCCGCACCTGTTCTACTAGGCACATATACGCCAAAAATTGATGCAAAAGGTCGTGTGGCTTTGCCTGCAAAATTCCGCTCTCAACTCGGTCAGGGTTTTGTTATGGCTCGTGGTCAAGAACGTTGCGTGTACGTGCTTCCTATTTCCGAGTTTCAGCGTATTACGTCGCAAATTCAGAGGACTTCCATGAGCAACAAATCTGCTCGAGATTATTTGCGCGTGTTCCTTTCTGGCGCTGTTGACGAAGTCCCAGACAAGCAGGGTCGCATTGTTGTTCCTACAATGCTTCGCAATTACGCTAATTTGAGCGAAGATATCGTAGTTATTGGCGTTGGTACTCGCGCAGAAATATGGGATAAGTCTGCTTGGGAAGATTACCTTTCTGATCGTGAGCAAGATTACGCTGATATTGCTGACGACGTATTGCCGGCGGTGATGTGATGACTGATATTTCAACTATTCACGCTCCGGTTTTGCTTAAGGATTGCGTTAATTTAGTATCTCCCGCATTGCAACACGATGATGCAGTTGTAGTAGATTGCACTCTCGGCCTCGCTGGTCACGCTACTGCGTTTCTTAAATCTTCTCCGAAGGCGAAGCTTGTAGGCATTGATAGAGATAGCGAAGCGCTTGGTTTAGCTACTGAGAGAATGCGTCGTGAAGGTTTGTCGGATCGTTTCATACCAGCTCATGCTGCTTTTGATGAGATTGATGAAGTTCTCGCAAATAACGGTATTGATTTTATTGATGCTGCTTTTATGGATTTAGGTCTTTCGAGTTTGCAGATTGATGAGACTGATCGCGGCTTCTCTTATTCTCACGATACTGAGCTTGATATGCGCATGGATACTACACAAAGTACTACTGCCGCAACGATTTTAGCTAATTATGATGTTCATGAGTTGTCTAAGATTTTCCGCGAGTATGGCGAGGAGCGTTTTGCTTCCGCAATTGCGCGCAAGATTGTAGAAACAAGGGATATTCAGCCTCTTGTTTCTTCTGGTCAGTTGGTTAGCTTAGTTGATTCCGTTATTCCAAAGGCTCATCGCGCTGCTGGTAATCCTGCTAAAAGAGTGTTCCAGGCGCTGCGTATAGAAGTTAATGGTGAGTTGGATAAGCTTTCGCGCACTCTTCCAAAAATTGCTTTACGTTTGCGCAAAGGTGGCCGTTTGGTTGTGGAATCTTACCATTCTTTGGAAGATACAACTGTTAAACGTTTTATGAATCAGGGTTTAAAAGTTGATGTTCCAGCTAATATGCCTGTAATTCCTTCTGATGCTCAGCCGTTCTTTGAATCTCTTACTCGTGGCGCAGTGAAGGCTTCTAAAGAGGAGATTGCGAATAATACGCGTTCTTCTTCTGTGCGTTTGCGTGCTGTTTCGCTGTGTAGAGAAATACCAGATAGGTGGGTTAAGCGTTTTGATGATGAAGCGCGCGGTTTTATCAGTGCTACTGGTAGTTCTCAGCGTGCTGTTCGCAGACAGGGGGGTAGGTGACATGACAGTTTTGAATTCTCGTAATTCTCGTAATTCTCGTATTGTTCCTTCTTCTTCTGCTCCTGCTGGAAGAAGAGTTCAGATTAAGTCTGATAGAAAAGAGCGTTCTGTTTTTTCTGCTCCTGTTTCTTCTAGTGTGTCAGATCGCGGATCTTCTAGTGTTATGAAGCGTTTGCATAAAGTTGTTGCGTGGAGTAATACTCGCAAAGCTCCTCTTCTTAATTTTGTTGTGATTGTTCTGTTCCTTCTTATTACTCTTTCCGTTTCGTTACTTTTGCGTACGCAGATGGCTGAAATTTCTTTTGAACAGTCTGCAACTCAATCGCGAATTGTTAGATTGCGACAAGATGTTGAAACAACTCAAGCTCAGTTAGACACTTTGGAGGCAGGTCTTCCTGCAAAAGCCCAAGAGATGGGCATGGTTCCTCAACAGAATTCTATTTCTATAGATTTGAGCGACTATGCGAAAAATAAGTCTGTTTCGGGCAATCAGCAGCAAGCCCAGCAGCCGCAGCAAAAGCCGCAGCAGCAACAAAAGCCGCAGCAGCCGCAGCCGCAACAACAGAAACAACAAACACGTCCAAATAATTCAGTAAAACAGGAGAAACATTGATGCGCCATTCAATCAGACAACGTTTCGCCCAATGCGACCCATTTGTACGTAAATGCATAGTCGTAGCAGTAGTATTCGCTATGCTAGGCTCATTTGCAGTTATAAAGCTGAGTTTTATTCAACTTGTTAACGCTCGTTCCACAGCTCAGGCTGCGCAGGCGGAGCGCAAGCGAGTTCGACCAATTCTGGCTCGTCGCGGTAGAATTCTTGACACAAACGGTTCTGTACTTGCTCAAAGCGTTGAACGTTACGACATTATTGGCGACCCAATGAATGCTCAGGCGTTTACTCCAACTCCGTGCACTAAGCAGACTTCTCACAACTGCCAGTCTATTAACGGAAAGCCGGTAGAGGGTACGGGAGCGTTGGCTGTTGCAAGACTTTTGGCTCCGGTTCTTAATATGAACGTTATGGAACTTGGTGGAAAATTGGCTGATGGCGGCCGATATGTTGTGCTGAAGCGTAACGTTACTCCGGAAGTAAAACGTGCTATCGATGCTATGAATCTTTCTGGATGCATTTATGCTGAAAACAGTAGTCAGCGAGTGTATTCTAGCAGCCATATTCTTGGCTCTATTATTGGCGGTGTTACTAGCGCTGATCAAAGTCGTAGAGACGATGTTGATAAAACCAAGAAGGGCGAAGTTGGCGATTCCGGCTTGGAGCTTACTCAAGACAAAATTTTAACGGGCGTTGACGGCTATCAGAGCTACCAAGGCAATAATGCTGGTAGCGAGAGAATACCTGGAACTCCTACAGAATCAAAGCCTGCTGTTAATGGCAACGATATCAAGTTGACTATTGATAGTGATGTTGATTGGTATGTTAAAAAAGTTCTGTTAGATGGCAAAGAAAAGTATCATGCCGCATGGGGTGTTGCAGTAGTTCAGGACGTTAAAACTGGCGAAATATTAGCTTTGGAAGATACTGACAGTATTGAAGCTGGAAGTCCTGATGCGAAGACTAAAGTTTCAAAAGCTGTAAGCCAAACTTTTGAACCTGGATCTGTTGGCAAGACTTTCGCTATGGCAGGTATGTTGCAAACTGGCGCTCATAAGATTACAGATCCGTTTGCTGTTCCGGGATCTATTAATAAGGGTAAGCAGCAGTTTAGAGACGCAATTGACCATTCTGTTAAGCATTGGACTCTTGCTGGTATTCTTGCTCAATCTTCTAATGTTGGTATGGTTCTTGCTGGAGAAAAGTATCCTGTAGATAAGCGCTACGAGTATCTTTCAAAGTTTGGTTTTGGTAAATACTCAGGAATGGGTCTAAGAGGAGAATCTCAAGGTTTGCTTCCTGATTACAAAACTTGGGATGGTAGAAAGAAAGACACTGTTCTTTTTGGACAGGGCTATGCTGTTAACGCTTTGCAACTTACGAACGCTATGGCAACTATTGCGAATAAGGGTGTAAGACTTCGTCAGTCAATTGTGAAGTCGGTTATTGACCCTTCTGGTCATGTAACTCCTGCTTCTCATCGTGAGGCTACTCGTGTTATTGACGAGAATGTTGCTAATCAGATGATGAACGCTCTTGAGAATTCTGCTGAGCATTACAATAAGTTCGTTGGCATAAATGGATATCGTATTGCTGCTAAGAGTGGTACTGCAGAAGTTGCTGGCTCTGGCGTTGGCTTGACTTCTATTATTGCTGACTGGTCTGGAGTTATTCCTGCAGATAATCCTCGATTTGCTATCAGCGTTATTCTTAAGGACCCAGAAGGCATGTATGGTGGTATTACAGCAGGTCCTATGTTTAAGACCATTGCTGAGTTTTTGATGCAGAAGTATGATATTCCTGCTTCTGCTCCGCGCAATGATGCAGTTCCAGTTGAATGGTAGTTTAAGAACAGGTGAGGTGCTTGTATGGATGCTTTAGATGAGTATTCGCGCATAAGGGTAACTCTCGGGTTTGCAGCTAAGCGCTATGGTTTTGAAGTTGTGCCTGCTTTTGCTTCTGGGGTTACTATTACTTCTCTTGTTGACGATGTGCGCAACGTGCGTCCGGGTTCTTTATTTGTTCCTTCTGGTCATGTTGATAGGCGACAGCTTGAGGCTGCTAGAGATGCAGGAGCTTATGCTGCACTTGTACCGCCAGAATTTTATTCTGAAGCAGCAGATTTAGGGATGCCACTTCTTATTTCTGCGGAAAATCCTGTAGCTTTAGGGAAATTAGCAAGCGATATTAATTCTGATCCATCTTCTTGCGTAGCGACTTTTGCAGTTGCCGGTTACGATGATGATGAAATTCATGCAAATGTCATACGTTTAGCTGATTTTTTGCATATGCTTGGCAATCCTGTAGGTATTATTAGCGATGCTGGCTCTAGTTCTTTGCAGCGAGAGCTTAATTTAGATTATCCTCTTGGAATTGCCGAAGTACAGCATACTTTGTCAGTATGTGCGGAAGATGGTGCAGCTGCTGTTGTTATAGCGTTGACGCCTGCAACGTTACGTAAGAATGCGCTTCAGTGTGTAAATATTGATGTTGTTGGAGTCGAAAAAGGTGAGGATAAAGTTACGGAAGATGCTCTTCAGCGTGACGAGTATGATTTCGATGCATTATCTAATTCTTCTGCCGTAAGTGAAAGCAAAAACAGTGCTGGCAGTAGCGCAAACAGTAGCGCAAACAGTAGCGCAAACAGTAGCGCAAACAGTAGCGCAAAAAGTAATAAAAACAGTATGAATACTGAGAATTCTGATATTCGCGCTATAGACGCTTATAAGATTATTAATGCTGAAAATGATGCCGCTCGTAGAAAATTATCTCTCTCTTCCGGCGCATCTTTTAACACTATGAACTTATCTTCTAATGCTTCTCGTCCTTCGTTGAGTTTCTACTCTCTGCGGCAGCGTTATGGTTTTGAAAGTAGAGATCACGAGTATTGCGTTACTCGTTCTAACGATTCGGATGAGTTGGCTGCATTAGCTGATCAAATTAGTGGCAAAGATATAAAAAGGCATGTTTCTTTGTCCATTGCAATGGTTCTTGCTGCCGGAGTTCGTCGTGGAACAATTAAAAGCGCTTTGCGAGTATCGCATGAGTTGCGTTAATTTCGCATTGTTTGGAGGGACAATATGAGTTGCTGTGATAAGAAGTCATGCGAAATGATGGCAATGAGTTTGAAAGAGGTTGCTAAAGCTGTTGGCGGCGATTTAAGAGTTTCTAATGGCACTGATGTTAATTCATTAGTTGCTACTTCTGCTTGTAGCGATTCGCGTGAAGCTCACGAAGGTTCAGTTTTTGTAGCTATTGCAGGAGAGCATGTTGACGGGCATGATTACGTTGAAAAGGCAGCAAATTTAGGTGCTGTTGTAGCTCTCGTTGAGCATAAGGTTAAGCTTTCAGATGGAGTTTCTATTGCGCAGATTATCGTCGATGATTCTGTTAAAGCTTTAGGATTGCTTGCAAAGCATAATCTTGAACGTCGTAGAGCAGCTGATGATCCTTTTACTATTGTTGGTATTACAGGATCTGTTGGTAAAACTACTACCAAAGATATGTTGCACGATTTGCTCAGTACTGTTGGTAGCACTGTTGCTCCAGTAGGCTCTTTTAATAATGAGATTGGTTTACCTCTTACAGCTTTACACGTTAATTCTCATACGCGGTTTTTAGTTGCAGAAATGGGAGCTAATCATGTTGGTGAGATAGCTGGGCTTACTCGTATTGCTCCTCCTGATATTGCTGTAGTTCTAAAAGTTGGGGTTGCGCATTTAGGAGAGTTTGGTTCTGTAGATCGCATCGCGCAGGCAAAAAGTGAGATTGTGCGGGGTCTTGTGCCTCACGGAATTGCTGTTTTAAATGCTGACGATATGCGAGTATCTAATATGTCTCATCTTGTTGATGATGGCAATGTTCGCTGGTTTGGTCGTGAGTTAATTGACACCGGTCTACTGCCAGTTCCTGAGAATTCATATCAGATTTTCGCAAGCGATATTACTTTAGACGATTTTGGTTTGCCGGTTTGTAAGATAACTGTACATAACGAATCTGGTAAAACTGAGTCTGCATCTTTGCATCTTGCCTTGCACGGTGAGCACAATATTATGAACGCACTAGCTGCAGCAAACGTAGCATATTACTGTGGTATGTCTTTAGAAAAGATTGTTGAAGTTCTAAGTAAAGTTTCGCATATTAGCCCTCATCGTATGCAATTTTCTAAAGTTTCTGCGAATAATCGTAGTTTTACTTTGATTGACGACTCGTTTAACGCTAATCCTGATTCTATGAAAGCAGGTATTGACGGCCTGTGTGCTTTTGAACATTCAAAAGATTCTAGTTCTTCTGATTCTAATAGTTTATTCCGCATCGCAGTATTAGGCTCTATGCTTGAGCTGGGCGGCGACGAGTATTTGCTGCACAATAATATCGGTGAGTATGTTGCTCAGCACAATGTTGATGCAGTAATAGCTGTTGGTTCCACTGATTCTAATGAGCTTGATTGTTTGGCTGAATGCATAGCAAATGGTGCTCGTAAAGCTTGGAATAATAAGATTTTGACAGCCAATGACGCTATTTTCTTTGTTCATAATGATTCTCAAGCTAATGATATTGTTTGGGATTTGGTAGATAAGCATCCTAATAGTGTTGTTTTGTTGAAGGGATCGCATGCTTCTGGTTTGAGTGCTTTAGCTGAGCGTTGGGCTAAATTGATGTCGTGTTAAGTAGCAAGTAATAAGATAGAGTTAAAAGCACTAACTGGGCAAAATAGATTACAGCATACGGAGGTTAAGCGGTGATTGCGCTTATTATTGGAATTGTAGTGTCGCTTGTAGTTACCATAGTTGGTACACCTATGCTAATTAAATTAGTTCATCGTTTGCACTATGGTCAGTACATTCGTCAGGACGGACCGCAATCTCATATGATTAAGCGTGGTACTCCAACTATGGGTGGAGTAGTTATTAATCTTTCTGTTGTTGCTGGTTGGGCTGCTTCAGCATTGTACCGATATTTATCTGCTGGTAGAGCACCTTCCTGGTCGGCTGTGCTTGTTCTGTTCGCTATGCTTTCCATGGGTTTGCTCGGTTTTATTGACGATTTTGCGAAAGTGCGTAAAAAGCAGAATCTTGGACTTTCAGTTCGCGCTAAGTTTATTGGTCAGATTGTTTTCGCTAGCGTCTACGCTTTTTTGGCGCTTATGTTGCCTACTCAATCTGGTATTGCTATTGCGCAGGCTGGTATGAGTTTTATTGAGCGTCCTTTTATTAACTTCTACGTTTTTGGTACTTTTGTTGGAATTGTTGTTTTTATTATTTGGGTTAATTTCCTTATTGCAGCATGGTCAAATGCTGTTAATTTGACTGACGGCCTCGATGGTTTAGCTTCCGGATCTTCTATGATTGCTTTCGCTGGCTACGCTCTTATAGCTTTTTGGGAAAGCTATCACGTTCGTGGTGGAGGCCATTTTGGTTTCTCATACGCTGTTTCTGACCCTCTTGATTTAACTATTATTTCCGTTTGCGCAGCTGTAGCTTGCTTTGGATTCTTGTGGTTTAATTCGAATCCTGCGCAAGTTTTTATGGGAGATACTGGTTCTTTAGCTTTGGGTGGCTTGTTCGCAGCTCTTTCGATTGCTACTCACACTGAATTTTTGGCTGTGATTTTGGGCGGCTTGTTTGTTCTTGAAGCTATTAGTGATGTTATTCAAGTTGGCTTCTTTAAGATGACTCATAAGAGAGTGTTTAAAATGGCTCCTATTCATCATCATTTTGAGCTTCTCGGTTGGCCAGAGACGAAAGTTGTTGTACGTTTTTGGATGATTGAGCTTATGTTTGTTCTTAGCGCTTTGATGATGTTCTATGCTGATTGGGCTGGCCGATCTGGATTACTTATTTAAGACTTTTAATAGTATTAATATTTTTATAAAACCGGAGGCTAGTGGCTATGAGTAGTGATACGAATTGTGAATATTCTTGCGATTTTCCTTATAAACGCGTTTTGGTGGCTGGTCTTGGTGTTTCTGGCCGTGGTGCTGTAGAAGTTCTTAAAGCTGTAGGATCTATTCCTGTAACTGTTGATGAGAATAAACCTGAGGCTGATATCCACGATTTTTCTGATATTAATTGGTCTCAAATTGATGCGGTTGTCACTTCTCCAGTATTTAATCCTAGAACACCATTTTTAGTTCAAGCTCGTGAACACAATATTCCGGTAATGAGTGAAGTTGAGTTAGCTTGGAAAGTGCGAGTGCCTTCTAAACGCTCCAATAAGCCTGCGTTATGGGTTGGTATTACTGGAACTAATGGAAAAACTTCTACTACAGAAATGACTTCCGCTATGCTGTGTGCTTGCGGTTTTAATGCTCCTGCAGTCGGTAATATTGGTAAATCTGTTTCTAAAGCTGCTCTTGATTGCGAATATGATGCTTTGTGCGTAGAGCTAAGCTCATTCCAGCTTCATTTTACTGATGATTTAAGCTTAGACGGTGCTGTTATTACTAATATTGCAGCAGATCATTTGGATTGGCATGGTGGAATGGATGCCTATGCTAGTGACAAATCGAAAGTATTTAATTCTGTTAAAAAGGTTCTTGTTTATAATGCGCAAGATAGTCGCGTTAAGAATCTTGCTATGGCAGCTTCTATTTCTTCTTCTTGCAAAAGAGTTGGTTTTACTCTTGACAATCCTTTGCCAGGAGAAATTGGTGTTAGTGACGGCTGGATTGTAGATAACAGTGGTGTAGCTGGCAATGAGGTTGGGAATCCTACTCGCATTGTTAAGCTCAGTGAATTAAAGCATTTATGCGAGCCAGATGGCACAGTTTATCCTCATCTGCTTGCCGATGCGCTTGCTGCTTTAGCTCTTTCGCTTGGTGTTAGTTGCAATTTAGAAGATTCTGTTAAAGCTTTATGCGAATTTACGCCAGGTGGTCATCGTATTCAAACAGTTGCTACTCTTGAGTCTAAAGATAAAATAGCTGCTCACTCTATACGATTTGTTGACGATTCGAAGGCAACTAATGCGCATGCTGCTAAAGCTTCGCTTTCTAGTTTTGCTGATGGTTCTGTTGTTTGGATAGCAGGAGGACTCGCGAAAGGTGCTCATTTTGAGGATCTTCTTTCGTCGCAGAATAAAGTTATGAAAGCTGTTGTTGTTATTGGATGCGATCAGAAGCGTATAGTTGAGGCTCTTAAGTCTTGCAAAGTTCGTATTCCAGTAACGCTTATTTCTTACGATGGTTCTAAATCTACTGTTTTGCCGTATGTAACGGATGAAGTGTTAGAACAAGTTGAATCTGAAGAAGCTCATAGTCATAATTCAGCTTATGGTGAGGCTGTTATGCATGCTGCTGTTGAAGCTGCAGCATCGTACGCTGGTGAGGGTGATGTTGTTTTGCTTGCTCCAGCTTGCGCTTCTATGGATCAGTTTATTTCCTACGCAGATCGTGGCATTCGTTTTGCTAAAGAATCTCAACGATGGGTAAAGAATCATGAAGTTCAACAGTAAAAAGTTTTTGCAGAAGACTTCTGACAAGAAAAATTCTGCGAAATGGTTACGCGGTGTTAAAAGTTCGCTTGTTTCATCTCATACTAAAAAAGCTTCATCTTTTGGCCAGTATGTTGGAATGAGAAGTCTATTTAATCCACTTTGGTGCTTGTACGGACTGAGAATTTCTGTTGCTATTCTTTCCGTATTTGGATTATTTATGGTTTTTTCTAGCTCTTCAGTAACTATGATTACGTATGGAGTTGCTCCTTGGGGGCAAGGAATCAACCAAACTTTATACTGCATAATTGGATTAATAGGTTATATAGTAGCTTCAAAACTTCCAGTAAGTTTTTATCAAAAACGTGTTGTAATTATTTATGCTGTTGCTACGGTATCGCAGTTTCTAACTTTCGTTCCTGGTTTAAGGCGAGAAGTTAACGGTAACGCCGGTTGGATTGCTATAGGACCTTTAACATTGCAGCCTGCTGAGATTACAAAATTAGCTTTATGTATTTGGCTTCCTGTATCTCTGCTCATTGCAAAACAAGCGTATGATCGTGTGCAAATGAGAGCCTATATTCCTCCAATACTTGGCTTGGGATTATCTTTACTGCTTGTTATAGCTGGTAAGGATCTTGGTACTGCATTAATTATTATTATTATTGCTTTGGTTGCTTTTTATATTGGCGGATTTCCAACAAAATGGTTGGTTGGAACTGTTTTAGTTGCTGCTGTACTTGTTGCTCTTCTTGTTTTAACAAGTCAGAATCGTATGAGACGTATTTTAGCTACTTTGCACGGTTGTGATGCAAAAGCAGCTAAAGGTGTTTGCTTCCAGTCTATTCACGCACAATACGCTATGGCTTCTGGTGGATTATTAGGTTTAGGAATTGGTAATTCTCGCGAAAAGTGGAATTACTTGCCTTATGCGCATAATGATTTTATTTTTGCAATTATTGGCGAAGAAATGGGCTTTTTAGTTGCTTCAGCAGTTATATTACTGTACATAATAATCGGATGGTGTTTGCTTTCTTCTGCCATGCAAATTCGCGTTAGACTTGCGTCAATTTCACTTATATGCGTCGCTACTTGGATTGTAGGGCAAGGTTTGATTAACATTCTTGTTGTTGTTCAAATACTTCCAGTTATGGGAGTTCCTATGCCGTTCGTCTCAGCTGGAGGCTCCTCTCTGGTTATGTGTCTAGTAGCAATCGGAGTTTCAGACGGTATCATACGAAATAGTCTTAATTTAAAAGCTGGAGCGTAAGATTTAGATAATACTTAGTAATAGTTTATTAAATAAAATTAGACTCGAATATATGAAATTAATAGTCTGATTTAGCGTAACATGTTCTGTAGTATTGCTTTTTTGGATAATAGAAAATGTGACTTTTAGTCATGTGCGATGTGTTAAAAGAGGTAGTGATGTTTGCAGCAAAAGAGCAGAAATCTGAGCACAACGTAAGTGCATGCGAGCAGGAAGATTGTAAATCTGAATCGTCTTTCCATATTGTTCTAGCTGGAGGCGGCACTGCAGGACACGTAAACCCTCTACTTGCAGTAGCTGATGCTATCAAAAAATTCGATTCTAATGCGCAAATAAGTGTTATAGGTACAAAAGTTGGTTTGGAAGTGAGTTTAGTTCCGCAAGCAGGATACGAACTTGACACTATCGAAAAAGTACCTTTTCCTAGAAAACCTAATTTAGCTGCTTTCAAATTCCCAATTAGATGGATTCAAGAAAAACGTAAAGTTAGTAGTATTCTTAAGCAAAGAAAAGCGGATGTTGTAGTAGGATTCGGCGGTTACGCTTCAGCGCCAGTGTATTCTCAAGCGCACGCTCAACATCTACCAATAGTTGTTCACGAACAGAATGCTAAAGCGGGAATGGCAAATAAGCTTGGTGCTCGTTGGGCTACTATGGTTGGTTCAGTTTATAACAACACTGGTTTGCGCACTAAAGCTGGAGTGAGTGTTGAAAGAATTGGTTTGCCACTTAGACCTGCTATAGCAAGATTATGTAGAAGTTTGTCTGAAGATAGTGACGCAGCAAGAGTGGAAGGTGCAAAACAGTTAGGTTTAGATCCTAATCGTCCTATTGTGCTTATAACAGGTGGATCTTTAGGTGCTGCAAGTGTAAATCAAGCAGTTGCGTCTGCTGCAAAAGATTTGCTTTCTTGCGCGCAAGTTGTTCATCTTACAGGAAAAGGGAAAGATGAGAAAGTTAGAGAAATAGTTTCACAGAATGTGGGCGTTTCTCAAATTAACGATATTCAAGCTAATCATCTAGGTCTCGGAGATTATCACATAGCGCAATATTTAGAGCGAATCGATTGGGCTTTTGCTTGCGCTGATTTAGTTATTTGTCGTGCCGGGGCGGGTACAGTATCTGAAATTTCAGCTCTCGGATTGCCTGCAGTTTACGTTCCTTTACCGATTGGTAATGGTGAGCAGCGTTTTAACGCAGAGCCAGTAGTATCAGCCGGGGGAGCGCTTATGGTAAATGATTCTGAATTTAACGAAAATTATATACGTAAAACTGTAGTTACGCTGTTAAAAGACAATAAAACGTTGAATGTTATGAAAGAAGCGTCATGGCGTTACGGTATTCGAAATGCTGCAGACGTTATGGCGCAACGAATTCTTAAAATTGCTAAAGAAAGAAAGCCAAGCAAGGAAAGCAGGAAGTAATGACTTGCCCAGATTTAAACCCTATTAAAGCAGCTTTTAACTCTAAAGATACTGTAAAATCTCTCGGGAAAGTTCATTTTATTGGCATAGGTGGAGCCGGTATGAGTGTTCTTGCTGAAATGCTGCATGAAGATGGCGTTTCAGTAAGTGGGTGTGATAGGGAAGCTAATGATCACACTGAAAGATTAACCCAGCTAGGTATTGAAGTTAAAATCGGCCAAAACGCTTCTCATGTTGATGGGAAAAATATTCTCGTTTACTCAAGCGCTATAAAAGCTACTAATCCTGAGATTATTGCAGCAGCTGAAAGTGGAGTAAAACTTGTTCACAGAAGTGACATACTTGCTCTTTTGTTAGCGAGTAAGCGAGGAGTTACAGTTGCTGGCGCGCATGGCAAAACAACTACAAGCTCACTTCTTTCGCATATTCTTACTGTTGCAGGTACTAAAGATTTAGCAGATCCGAGTTACGCAATAGGAGGATCTTTACAAGGATCTGACGGAAGCGTTATAGATGGCGGTCATGCTGGATCTGGATCTGTAATGGTAGCCGAAGCAGACGAATCTGACGGAAGTTTCGAAAAATATCACCCGAGTATAGCAATAATCACAAACGCTGAAGCTGATCATTTAGATCATTATGGTAACGCTGAAAACTATAGAGCTGCATTTGTAAAACATGCTGGTAATGCAGAAAATGCTGTAATAATATGCGCAGACGATGCTGGCGCAAGGCTTGTATTAGAAGCTCTTTCAGACGAAACTTTAGAAAAAACTATTGCGTACGGAAATTCTCAAACTTGGAACACAGAAGTCAGCGAACGTGTTAAATCTAAAGCAATGTTTGCAAGTATTGAGCACGAAAGTGAGCAAGCTGGAAGCGGTAGGGAAGAGTACAAGCTTGTGCTTCCAGAAAATATGAGCGCATATTATGGCGTTTCAATTGCAAATCGCAGCTTAGATGTGAGTTTGATGATACCTGGTTTGCATAATGCTAGAAACGCGAGTGCAGCAATTTTAGCTGCTATATTACTCGGTATGAAAGCGGAAGATGCTGCTCGTGGAGCAGAAGATTTTCGTGGTGCATCGCGTCGATTTGATATTCGAGGATGTGTAAATGGGGTAACGGTAGTTGATGATTATGCTCATCATCCTACAGAGATTGAAGCGCTTCTTAAGGCTGCTCGTAGACGTTATCCTTCTGCAAAATTGCGAGTTCTTTTCCAACCTCATCTTTTCTCTCGTACTTTATCTTTCAAACAAGAGTTTGCTGAAGCGTTGAGTCTAGCTGACGATGTGATTGTGTCTAGTATTTTCCCTGCTCGTGAAAAGCAGGAAGATTTTCCACAAGTACACGCTTCTACTATTGTTGAGATAGCTGCTGATAGTGGATTTAAAACTCCTATGCAAGCTGTAGAAGATATGCATGAAGCTGCTTTGCTGCTTTGCAAGCGTGCGGAACCTGGCGATGTTCTTATGACTGTTGGCGCTGGAAGTATTACTGCTATGACCTCTGTTATGCTTGAAGCATTGAATTGCGAAAAATGAGAGCAGATAGCAGAAACTAGTTTAGACTTGTATAAGGTTTGACACTTAGATATTTATTGGAAAGGTAGCGTTTGAGCGCATGATTATGAAGAAATCAGATAAGGCTTCTTCTAATAAGCCTATGCGTGTGCGACGTGCCGTTTCTAGCGTAAATATCGTACGCACTCAAGAACAGCGTATTGTGCCGAAACGTATTTCTGAAGTAGAAGATTCCAGTAGTTCCGATAGCAGAGTATCTAAAAATAAAGATACTAATGAAATCAGTAAGTCAGATGTTCATCGTTTAGCAAAATCTTCTCGTTCTGTGAGTTCTCGTTCTGTGAGTTCTGGTTTTTCTGCTCGTGCTGCGCGTGTTGCGCGTGTTGCGCGTAATGATAGCTCTCGTAAGAATTTTAAAGAAATCGAGAATAATTCAAAATCTAAACTTAAAAATTCGAGAAGTATAAGTAGTAAAAATTCTGCAAATTCGTCTTCTCTAAGAGTTACAAATTCTTCTAAAGGACACGGTGCTTTTGTTGATGCGCGTCGACTTTTAGGATTTGATTTTATAAAAAAGACTTTAAGCGAAACAGCAGGGCCTTTGGGAATAGTTGAAAGACCGAAAATTATAGATTTTGCTGCTCGTCTTAAAGAAAAAAAGAATGCTTATCTGCATATTACTATTAAAAAACTTCTGTATGTTTTGATAGCTGTTGTTGCTGTACTTTCTATTATTTGGGTTCTGCTGTTTTCTCCAATATTTAGATTAAAAGCTGAAAATATAGAGATAAGCGGATCAAATGAATGGGTAAGTAAAAAGAAAATAGCTGATATTGCTTCAAGTCAGGTAGATAAATCGCTTTTTCTTGTTTCTTCGCAAGAGGTTATAAATCAGTTAAATGATATTCCTGGCGTAACTGAAGCGAACGTTACTAAAAATTTCCCTCAAGGCTTACGCATAACTGTTCGTGCGCAAAAACCAGCTGCAATGTTGAAAGCTAACGGAAGTAACAATCTTACTGCAGTAGATTCGCAGGGTAGAGTTTTGAATACTGTTGCTGGAGCTTCTATTCAAGGAATACCTGTTATAGAAGTGCAGGAAGTTGGTAGAAATATTACTGACAAGGCAGTTCTTGAGGCTGTGAAAATAGTGAGTTCGCTTTCTTCGCAGCTGCGTTCGAGAGTAACTAAAGTTACAGCAAAAACGCAGGATTCTATAGAAACTACTTTAGGCGCAGAAAATCACATAATCGTGTGGGGAGATTCTTCAGAACTTGAATTGAAGAAAGCTATAGTAGATAAGATTATTAATGATCCTACGAAAATAGGAGATAAGCAGCGTCTTGATGTGTCTGCTCCCGCAAGACCTATTTTGAAGTAAAATAATTAGTAATATTTGTGCTGTTTTTAGTGCGGTTTTTAGTGCTGTTTTTGGTATTACAAAATTGTCACGCTTTGATGTATAATAGTAATTCGTGTGTGCCAACGGCGTGCCTTATGTTATAGGTGTGCTTGTTGGGATATCCCAAGCGTTGAAGATAGCGCGCAGTAATGTGTGGCTGGAGACGCAAGGGCCATCGGGCCGGTGGACTGTGGCTTTTACTCTTTAACCGATTCATGCGTTAAGGTGTGCTGCAGTGTGGCGGTTTCACCAAACAGAAGATATCAATGAATCGGAGAACTTAAGTTGCCTACGATTGAACAACTTGTCCGTAAAGGACGTCAGGCCAAGCCGAAGAAGTCAAAGACTTTGGCCTTGAAAGGTAGCCCGCTGCGTCGTGGCGTGTGCACCCGTGTGTACACCACCACTCCTAAGAAGCCAAATTCCGCGCTTCGTAAGGTTGCTCGTGTGCGCCTCAGCTCGGGTATTGAAGTAACCGCCTACATTCCAGGCGAAGGCCATAACCTCCAGGAGCACTCCATTGTGCTCGTGCGTGGCGGCCGTGTGAAGGATCTCCCAGGTGTGCGTTACCACATCGTGCGTGGCGCACTCGATACCCAGGGTGTCAAGGACCGCAAGCAGGGTCGTTCCCTGTATGGAGCAAAGAAGGCGAAGTAAAACATGTCACGTAAAGGACCTGCAAAAAAGCATCAGCTGCTTCCTGATCCAATCTACGGCTCGACCGTCGTGGCTCAGTTGATTAATAAGATTCTTCTCGATGGTAAGAAGTCCATCGCAGAAAACATCGTCTACACCGCTCTCGAGCAGGTGAAGGCAAAAACCGAGCAGGAGCCAGTTTCTGTATTGAAGCGCGCTCTTGACAACATTCGTCCAAGCCTTGAGGTTCGTTCCCGCCGTGTCGGTGGTGCAACCTACCAGGTTCCAGTCGAAGTGAAACCTGCTCGTGCAAACACCTTGTCCCTCCGCTGGCTTACTGACTTCTCCCGCGCACGTCGTGAGAAGACAATGGCTGAGCGTTTGGCGAACGAAATTCTCGATGCCTCCAATGGCTTGGGTGCTTCTGTAAAGCGCCGCGAGGATACCCACAAGATGGCAGAAGCTAACAAGGCTTTCGCTCACTATCGCTGGTAATCCGCAAGATAATCGGTATCTTAAAGAGCTAAGGATAAGAATATGGCACAAGATGTGCTTAACGACCTGAATATGGTTCGTAACATCGGCATCATGGCGCACATTGATGCTGGTAAGACTACTACCACCGAGCGTATTTTGTACTACACCGGTAAGAACTACAAGATCGGTGAAACGCACGATGGTGCTTCTACCATGGACTTCATGGCTCAGGAGCAGGAGCGCGGTATTACTATTCAGTCCGCTGCAACTACCTGCTTCTGGAAGCGTCAGACTCACGACACTGATGATCGTTACCAGATCAACATCATCGATACACCAGGCCACGTGGACTTCACCGCTGAGGTGGAACGTTCCCTTCGCGTGCTTGATGGTGCTGTTGCAGTCTTCGACGGTAAGGAAGGCGTGGAGCCTCAGTCTGAAACCGTTTGGCGTCAGGCAGATAAGTATAGCGTTCCACGTATTTGCTTCATCAACAAGATGGATAAGCTTGGCGCTGATTTCTACTACTCCGTCAAGACTATCAAGGAGAAGCTCGGCGCAACTCCACTCGTTATTCAGCTTCCAATCGGCGCTGAGAACGACTTCATTGGTGTTGTTGACTTGATTCGTATGAAGGCTTACGTCTGGAATGACGTTAAGGATGATATGGGTGCTCACTACGACACCGTTGACATTCCTGCCGATTTGCAGGAACGTGCCGAGCAGTATCGTGCTGAACTCATGGATCAAGTTGCTGAAGCTGACGACGATTTGGTTGAGAAGTATCTCGAAACTGGCGAACTTACTGAAGAAGAAATGCGCGCTGGTATTCGTAAGCTTACAGTCGAGCGCAAGGCATTCCCAGTAACCTGCGGTTCTGCATTCAAGGATAAGGGTGTTCAGCCAATGCTGGATGCTGTTGTTGATTTCCTTCCAAGCCCAGAAGATGTTCCATCTATTAAGGGCTTCAAGCCAGGCGACGAATCCGTTGAAATTGACCGTAAGCCAGTTAATACAGATCCATTCGCAGCTTTGGTCTTCAAGATTTCAACACATCCATTCTATGGCAAGCTTGTGTTCGTGCGCGTTTACTCTGGTGAGATTAAGCCAGGCGATTCTGTGTACGATTCCACTAAGTCTAAGAAGGAACGCGTTGGTAAGATCTTCCAGATGCACGCTGATAAGGAAAATCCTGTAGATTCTGCAGAAGCTGGAAATATTTACACTTTCGTTGGTTTGAAGAACGTCAGCACTGGTGATACCTTGTGCGACGAAAAGAACCCAATTTCTTTGGAATCCATGACCTTCCCAGATCCTGTTATCGAGGTTGCCGTGGAGCCAAAGACGAAGGCAGATCAGGAAAAGATGAGCTTGGCATTAGCTAAGCTTTCTGACGAGGATCCTACCTTCCAGGTAAAGACCGACGAAGAATCTGGTCAGACTTTGATTTCTGGTATGGGCGAGCTTCAGCTCGACATCATTGTGGATCGTATGCGCCGCGAGTTCAAGGTCGAAGCGAATGTTGGTAAGCCACAGGTTGCTTACCGTGAGACTATTCGCAAGGCTGTTATGAACCAGGAATACACCCACAAGAAGCAGACCGGTGGTTCTGGTCAGTTCGCAAAGGTTTTGATGAACTTCGAACCACTCGATCCAGAATCTGGCGAAACCTATCAGTTCGTCAACGAAGTTACTGGTGGCCACATCACCAAGGAATTCATTCCTTCCATCGACGCAGGTGTGCAGGAAGCTATGGAATCTGGCGTGTTGGCTGGCTTCCCAGTGGTCGGCGTCAAGGCTACCGTCACCGACGGTCAGACACACGATGTTGATTCTTCGGAAATGGCCTTCAAGATTGCAGGTTCCATGTGCTTCAAGGAAGCTGCTCCAAAGGCTAACCCAGTAATTCTTGAGCCAATCATGGCCGTTGAAGTGCGTACCCCAGAAGAGTACATGGGCGACGTTATGGGCGATTTGAACTCTCGTCGTGGCAATATTCAGTCTATGACTGATGCCACCGGCGTGAAGGTCATCGACGCCAAGGTGCCGCTGAGCGAAATGTTCGGCTACATTGGCGATCTTCGTTCCAAGACTCAGGGTCGTGCAATGTTCACGATGCAGATGGACTCTTACGCAGAGGTTCCAAAGGCTGTTTCGGACGAGATTATTAAGGCTCAGCGCGGCGAATAACCGCAAGCTACTTCGGTGTTTTCTGTCCCCGGTCAACGCTAAAATTTCTACGTTGACTGGGTTCTGGCACCGAAGTGGCACCTAACCCAGAAACCCAGTAAATATGTAGCGAGAGGCTTCGTAGAGTTTACGAAGCAAACTACGAGACGTCCAGGAGGACAAACACATGGCAAAGGAAAAGTACGAGCGTACTAAGCCGCATGTTAACATTGGTACCATTGGCCACGTTGATCACGGCAAGACTACCCTGACCGCGGCTATCTCTAAGGTGCTGCACGGCGAATATCCTGATTTGAACCCACAGTATGACTTCGATCAGATTGATGCTGCCCCAGAAGAGAAGGAACGCGGCATTACCATCAACATCGCCCACATCGAGTATCAGACTGCTGCTCGTCACTACGCTCACGTGGACGCTCCAGGCCACGCTGATTACGTGAAGAACATGATCACCGGTGCTGCTCAGATGGATGGCGCAATCCTCGTGGTTGCTGCTACCGATGGTCCAATGGCTCAGACTCGTGAGCACGTTTTGCTTGCAAAGCAGGTCGGTGTCCCGAAGATTCTTGTTGCTTTGAACAAGTGCGATATGGTTGATGACCCAGAGCTTATCGATCTCGTTGAGGAAGAGGTTCGTGACCTCCTCGACGAAAACGGCTTCGATCGCGACTGCCCAGTCATCCGCACTTCCGCTTACGGTGCTTTGCATGATGACGCTCCAGATCACGAGAAGTGGGTTGAGACTGTCAAGGAGCTTATGAAGGCTGTTGACGAGTACGTTCCAACCCCAGTTCACGATCTTGATAAGCCATTCTTGATGCCAATCGAGGATGTGTTCACCATCTCCGGTCGTGGTACCGTTGTTACCGGTCGTGTTGAGCGTGGTAAGCTCCCAATCAACACCCCAGTTGAGATCGTTGGTTTGCGTGACACCCAGACCACCACCGTTACCTCCATCGAGACCTTCCACAAGCAGATGGATGAGGCCGAAGCTGGCGATAACACTGGTCTTCTTCTCCGTGGTATCACCCGTACCGACGTTGAGCGTGGCCAGGTTGTTGCTGCTCCAGGTTCTGTGACCCCACACACCAAGTTCGAAGGCGAAGTTTACGTCTTGACCAAGGACGAAGGTGGCCGTCACTCGCCGTTCTTCTCCAACTACCGTCCACAGTTCTACTTCCGCACCACCGACGTCACCGGCGTTATCACCTTGCCAGATGGCGTTGAAATGGTTCAGCCAGGCGATCACGCAACATTCACTGTTGAGTTGATCCAGGCCATCGCAATGGAAGAGGGCTTGACCTTCGCAGTTCGTGAAGGTGGCCGTACCGTTGGTTCCGGTCGTGTGACCAAGATTCTTGCCTGATTTTAATTCGCTGAATTAGCATTAATCAAGCAAATTTGGTCGCGAAAGCGATAGCTTAATAAAGACCCCACGAGGAGACTCGTGGGGTCTTTTGTATGCGCTCCGACACGCTCCAAATACGAGACAGTGCTCTCGCAAATGGAGCGTTGTGTAACAGAATTAACTCCATTTACGAGAATCATCTCTCGTAAATGGAGCAAATAATCTAATCAATAACTCCAAACGCGAGACAACTCTCTCGCAAATGGAGCAGAGCACAGACGCTAACCTTCCAAACGTGAGACAATTCTCTCGCAAATGGAGCAATAATCAACAGCTAGCGCTCCAAACGTGGGCGCGACGACATGCTTGAGCGCAGCACAGCGCGCGCGAAAGCAACTCGGAGCGGAAACTCGCTCAAGTTGGAAGTCCAGTGGACTTCCAACGCGAGTTTCGTAGCGAGCGCGTAACCCGCGCGAGCGTCCTCTCGTAATTGGAGCGTTGTGTAACAGAATCAACTCCATTTACGAGAACTATCTCTCGCAAATGGAGCAATGAACAACATGCTTGAGTGCGCATTAAATAATTTTGGCAATCAATAGAAAATGTCGATAACATCGGTTGATTTGGTGTTTTCGACAGTTTTGCCTTGCGTTTTGTTTATTTCACCAAACGATTTGGTGTTTTCGACAAAATCACACTGATTTTTGTTTATTTCACCAAACGATTATGTGTTTTCTACAATTTTAAGTAAGCTGCAAAAAATCGAGATCAGACGCACTCTCTCGCGATTGGAGCGCTGCGTAATCTTAAACCCTCCAATTGCGAGACGATGCTCTCGCAATTGGAGCAAATAATCTAATCAATAACTCCAAACGCGAGACAACTCTCTCGTAATCGGAGCAGAGCACAGACGATAAACCTCCAAACGCGAGACAACTCTCTCGTAATTGGAGCGCTGCGCAACAATAAACCCTCCAATCGCGAGACAATGCTCTCGTAATTGGAGCGCAGAGCACATAATAAAAACCCTACCAAATATTAATTCGGCAGGGTTAAATTACTAATCAACTAACGCAAGTATGTTAGTTTTAGCATTGTTAATCTCTATTATCTCCAAGCAACTGCAGCAAGTAGATAAACATATTAATGAAGTCCAAATACAGCTGGAAAGCGCAGAAAATAGACATTTTCTCAACTAACTTTGGCTGATCTGCGTACTTTGTCAATAGTTCACGAGTTACTTGAGCATCGTAGGCTGTTAAGCCTGCAAAAATAACAATTCCAATAGTTGCAATAAGTCGCATCATATTATCAGTTGTTCCAACGAAGGAAAGAATAATCTGAGCAACAACAAGTACAACTAGTCCAACCATCAAAATTGGACCTGCTTTAAGCAAATCCTTCTTAGTTGTAAGTGCCAACATAGTTAGGCATAGGAAGAATCCTGCTGTGAGTGCGAAAACAATTGCTATAGAGCCCAACTTAAACATTAGGAATATGGTACTGAATGAGAATCCAGTAAGCGCTGAATACACGTAGAACAAAACTCGAGCTGTTGTAGTGCTCATTTTCATAAGACGTGCGCCCATTGCAAAAGCTATAACAACCTGTGCGCCAATCAGAAGAAGCCAACCCCATCCTCTGGTTGCAATCATAAATCTAATAAAGAAATTGCCGGACTGTGTTGCCATAGCTACAAGAGCAGTTACTACAAGTCCTAATGTCATTTCTGCATAAGTTCTACGCACAGAAGTTCTCTGTGCTTCTTCAAACGCGTAAGTCGCTTGAGTATCAACAATTGCGGGATTACCATCGCCGTAATACTTTTGCGTATAATCTGTCATTATTTCTCCTTAACAGCTATGAAATAAAACGCTGTCAAGACAACGTTCTCATAACATTCTATCTAATTCATCTGAGAAATTGCTAAAAATATTTGTGCAATTTAGTACGTTTATACAAAACGTTTATGTTCGTGAGATTTTATGTCGCAACCTGTGCAAACTTTATACAAGAAGCACAGCATAAGTTTCTATTATATCATTAAGTTTCTTATTACAAAACATCACGATAGCAAACTCAGTGTGTGCAAATTTCGTAAGACTATAGCTCTTACTGCTATTTCTGCGTTTATTGCTCTGCTGAGTTTGCTG
Organism: Gardnerella sp. 2492; assembly: GCF_050320365.1. Classification (NCBI taxonomy): domain Bacteria; kingdom Bacillati; phylum Actinomycetota; class Actinomycetes; order Bifidobacteriales; family Bifidobacteriaceae; genus Gardnerella; species Gardnerella sp. 2492. Next base: position 1,315,784 of record NZ_CP186952.1, read on the forward strand.
CTCCTGCTGCTGAGTTTACTTTTTACTAAGATTCAGGTGCTTCTTCGACTCGCGGAGCACCGTTAATATCACGATGAATTCCCTGCATTTGAGCTTCTATATTTTGCAAACTTCTTGCACAATCAAGCAACGTTTGTGAGTGCTCAGCAAGCTTAGCATCAGGCAAATCAGCCTTATATCTAAGAGCATGCTCAAGACTAGCCCAATAATCCATAGCAATTGTTCTAAACTGCACTTCAACAGGAGTGTAATGTGCTCCTGAAGACAGAAAAACAGGAACAGCATAAATTACATGCAAACTACGATACCCATTCTGCTTCGGATTTTTAATATAATCTTTCACCTGCAAAACTTGTATATCGGTTTGTTCAGAAAGATACTGTGCTACCGCGTACACATCATCTCGATAGTTGCATATAACCCTAATTCCAGCAACGTCAAAAAGATTATCTCGTATTGCGCGAGTTGAAATATCAAGTTTTCTACGATTGAGCTTTTCGAAAATCGAATGAACAGACTTCAGTCTGCGCTCCATGTGATGTATAGGATCGTGAGAAAATCGAACCTGAAACTCACTATCTAGAATCTCAAGTTTCGTGCTTATCTCATACATAGCGCCTTCGTAAACTTGCATCATATTGACAAATTCGTCCATCTGATCATCTGGAAGCGAAGGTATGTCGCTATTTTCTTCACTCTCTCCACGAAGGCGAGCGTACAGTTCTGCGGAATTCACACGGTTATGACGATCAAGTATCACGTATAAGAATAATACTCTTAAATCTGCTCATTGCTTTTACTGCGTGGCGATTGCGTTTTGTACGTGAGTTTGTTTTATACGTAAGTACGTTTTGTGACAGTACGTTTTGTGACAGTATAATTTATTACAGCAAAACTCTCTGATTTTAGCTTGCATGTGCTTTCTTGCATGTGCTTTTACTATAACGTAAGTTTGTAGAGCTAAAATCAAAAATTAGGCATAAGACTACGTGAGTTTTCGTAAAACGCGTCGAAAGTATTTTGTTAGGAGCGCATAGTGAGTTGCTTTACTACAGCCGAATCTTCCGAACAGGAAGTTGCTACTCAGCAGGAAACTCTAAAAACTATGCCTAAAGTAATTTCAATCGTTGGCCCAACTGCTTCAGGTAAAACAAGCCTTGGAATTGCGCTTGCTAAGCTTCTTTCTAAACGTGGAGTTCGTGCGGAAATCATAAATGCTGATGCGTATCAAATGTATAGAGGTATGGATATTGGTACAGCAAAAGCTAGTTCTGAGGAACAAGCAGAAGTCCCACATCATCTTATAGATATTATTGATCCTGAAGAAACAATGACTGTTGCGCGATTCCAAGTACTTGCAAGAAACTGCATTAGTGAACTTCGTTCGCGTGGTGTACGCCCAATTCTTGTAGGTGGTTCAGGATTATATGCGCGTGCTGCGGTTGACGATATTACTTTTCCGGGAACCGATGCGTCCTTGCGTCAAAAATTGGAAGAGCGTGAGCGTAAGGAAGGTGCTGAAACATTATTTGCGGAATTGCAAAAGAAAGATCCCGTTGCTGCAGCAAATATGGATCCTAGAAATCCTAGACGCACTATTCGCGCTCTTGAAGTTATTGAACTTACTGGTAAACCATATTCCGCAACTCTTCCTAAATATAGTTACGTTATTGACTGCGTACAAATAGGTTTAGATTTGCATCGTGAAGATTTAGATAAGCGTGTTGATATGCGAACGCAAATTATGCGTGAACAAGGTTTCGTTGATGAGGTTCGTAATATTCGCTCGCACTTAGGAGTAACAGCTTCTCGAGCTCTCGGCTACCAGCAGATTATTGACTATTTAGACGGTATTTGGAGTGAGGATGAAGCTTTTGCGGATATTGCTCAGAAAACTCGCAGGCTAGCTCGTAAGCAGATGGGTTGGTTTGGAAGAGATGCGCGAATTCACTGGCTGGATGCTTTACGACCTGATCTTGCAGACGCTGCGCTCGCAATAGTTGATGCTGCTGATTCTGGAGAGTTTTCTTCCGATAGTAAATCGGGAGATTTTGTTGCCGACTTGCATATGACCCAGCATCATCTTGGGGATTCTTTCAGCAATTAGCGTGATTTCATATTTTAATTTACGTTTTTAGTTTACGTTTTTAATTTATATTTCAATTTTTCGTTGATTTTATAAGTTTCGTAGAATTTAGATTTACACTTAAAAGTATGGTGTATTCGTCTCGCTTGCGTTCAGGAATTGGCGCTGTTAGTAGTTGCTTCAATATTTTGGGCTTACGCGTTCAAGATTCGCGTTTTTTGGAGCATGGAAAGCATGAGCCTAGTGAGGATGCGCCATTAGTTTTAGTAGCATGTTCTGGTGGTCGCGATTCTCTTGCGCTTGTTGCTCTTTCGGTTAAAGTTTGTTCTAGCCGCGGCTTGCGTTGTGCAGTTGTTATAGTTGATCATCATTTGCAGGAACACTCTAGTGAGGTTGCTAATCAGGCGGCTTTGCGCTGTGAAAATCTTGGTATTGAGTCCAATCTAATTCATGTTGTATCTATTAGCGTTACTGATTCTGGTACCGGAGTTGAGGCTGCTGCAAGAGATGCTCGGTATTCTGCGATTATTGATGTTGCTAGAAAAATCAACGCTTATGCTGTGCTTCTTGCGCATACTGCTAATGATCAGGCGGAAAGTGTGCTTATTGGTTTAAGGGATTCTGCTGGTTTAGATGCTGTTGCTGGTATGAAAAATATTGTTTTTCGTGATGGCGTGCGTTTTGCAAGGCCGATTATTGAGCTTTCTCGCGAAGATACTACAGGAATTTGCAAAGATTTAGGGATTGATTGGTGGGATGATCCAACTAACGGAGATCTGGTTTCCTCAGATTCTCTTTCTGATGAGTATCCGTTACGTTCTAGAGTTCGTCACAATTTAATGCCTTATATTTCGAAATTTTTTAACGCAAATATGGTACAGGTTCTTGCTAGAGGTGCGCGTCTTGCTCAGGATGATCTTGACTATATTAATATTTGCGTAGATGAAGTAGTTGACAGGGTTGTAACTGTTCGTAATTCTTCTGATATGAAGGAAGCAACCCCCGCAGCTTTAAGCGTTACTATAGATGCAAAAACCCTTGCAAAAAATCACGCTGCTATTCGTCGCAGGGTAGTAGCGCGCGCTTTAGCAGAATTAAACTTGCGTTTTTCTGCAAGTCATGTTGAAGCGATTGATTCTCTCATATTTGATTGGCATGGTCAAAAACCAATCACATTGCCGAACTGTTACTTAGCCGAGCGTAAATCTAATACTGTTACTATCTCAACTGTGTTGCGTAATAGCATGTTGCGTTAGTACTGTGTTGCACTAGTACCGTTATTTAGATTACGATTTTTGTATTAAAAATACTTTTTATAAACTTTCGTAACACTCCCGTCATTCTCTTATGCAAAGATAGTTAGCATGCAGATTGCTGATATACGAGATGACATCGACTATGAATTAATCAGTCACGAAGACCTTATGAAGCGTATTCGCGAAGTGGCTCAAAAAGTAAGTGAAGACTACAAGAATCGTAATATTTTGCTTGTAGCAGTTCTTAAGGGTGCTGTTAACACTCTTGCCGTTTTTTCGCAGGAGTTGAGTATTGATGCACCTATGGACTTTATGAGTCTTTCTAGCTACGGTAGTGGAACTACTACAACTGGTCAAATAACAGTGCGTGAGGATTTAACTACTGACGTTCGCGGTCGTGACGTTCTTATTGTAGAAGACATTGTTGATTCTGGACGCACTCTTGACTGGCTTGTTCGTGAGCTGAAAGGTCGCGGTGCTGCAAGCGTGAACGTGTTTGCTTTGCTTACAAAGCCGGCTCGACGTGAAGTTGAAGTTGATATTGCGTATACTGGTTTTGAAATTCCAGATGCATTTGTGGTTGGTTTTGGTATGGACTACGACGAGCGCTATCGCAACCTTAATTCTGTTGCGGTTTTGAAGCCGTCTGTATATGAATCCTGATTTATACTGAATCAATACGCTCGAAAGGAGCCTGATTGCATGGGTGCTTCTCCTATGACACCTAATGGACCTATGACAGGCCCAATGGGTAATGGTGGCAATGGCGGTAATAATCCGTTTATTAACCCACTAAATCCGCGTAATGACGGCAAAAACGGTAAAAATAAAAACAATAAAAACAGTAAGAATAATCCTGACAAGAACGATAAAGACGGTAATTCTGGTAATAATCGTCGTTCTTTCTGGCGTTCTCCATGGACTTGGATTATTCTGCTGGTACTACTGTCTGTTGGTGCGTTCCAGATTTTTGCACACAATGGCTCTCAAACTATCGATACTCGTGACGGTATTGCGTTACTTCACACAAATAACGTAAATTATGCGGAAATAATCGATAATAAGCAGCTTGTTAAGTTAAGTCTTAACGATTCGTTTAAGAAGTTTGATAAGCGTGCTAACCAGCAGCGTGATTATGGTAAGGAAGTTCAGTTCTACTACACGATTGCACAAGGTAAGTCTATTGTGCAAACAGTTGAGGAAGCTAAGCCTTCTAACGGTTGGACTGCAAGCTTACAATCTTCTGGTATTTTCTCTTATTTGATTACTTCGCTTGTGCCTATTCTTTTCTTCTTAGGCATGATTTGGTTCATGTTTAGTCGTTTGGGCGGTGCCGGCGGAGGAATGCTCGGAATGGGCGGCGGCCGTGGCCGTGGAAAGCTTCTTGAAGGTCAGACTCCTAAAACTAAGTTTTCTGATGTTGCTGGAGAGCAGTCTGCTGTTGAAGAAGTCGAGGAGATTAAAGACTTTTTGAAGGATCCTTCGCGTTATAAGGCGTTGGGTGCTCGAATTCCTAGAGGTGTGTTGCTTTACGGCCCTCCAGGAACTGGTAAAACTCTTCTTGCGCGCGCAATTGCTGGTGAAGCTGGCGTGCCGTTCTACGCTATGGCTGGCTCTGATTTTGTGGAGATGTTCGTAGGCCTTGGTGCTTCTCGTGTTCGTGAGCTTTTTGATGAGGCTAAGAAGAACGCTCCTGCAATCATCTTTATCGATGAGATTGATGCAGTTGGTCGTCGCCGCGGCAGTGGAATGAATGGTGGCCACGATGAGCGTGAACAGACTCTTAATCAGTTGCTTGTTGAGATGGATGGCTTTGATAACGATACGAATTTGATTATTATCGCTGCAACTAACCGTCCAGATGTGCTTGATTCTGCGCTTTTGCGTCCTGGTCGTTTTGACCGTCAGGTGGCTGTAGAGGCTCCAGATTTGGAAGGACGAGAGGCAATTTTGAAGGTACACGCTAAAGGCAAGCCTTTTGTGCCTGATGTCGATCTTCATATGGTTGCTGTCCGTACTCCTGGTTTTACAGGTGCTGATTTAGCTAACGTGCTTAATGAGGCTGCTCTTCTTTGCGCACGTTCTGGTGCTCAGTACATTGATAATCGTGCTATAGATGAGGCAATTGATCGTGTTCAGGCAGGTCCTCGACGTAAGTCTAAGGGCATGGCTTTAGACGAGTTGCGTAATACTGCATACCATGAGGGTGGCCATGCGCTTGTTGCTGCTGCTTTGCATCATACAGATCCTGTTACTAAGGTGACGATTTTGCCGCGAGGTCATGCGCTTGGTTACACTGCTGTGATGCCAACTACGGATCGCTATTCGCAGTCTCGTAACGAGTTGCTTGATCAGATGGCTTATGCTATGGGCGGTCGTACTGCTGAAGAAGTTGTGTTCCACGATCCTACAACCGGTGCTTCTAATGATATTGAAAAAGCAACTGCTATTGCTCGCAAGATGGTTTTGGAGTACGGTTTTTCTGCTAAGCTCGGTGCGATTAAGTGGACTAGTGCTGATGAGGATGATGGTTCGCTTGATTCTTTGCAGCCGCGTAAGTTCTCGAATCGTACTGCTGAAGTAATTGACGATGAGATTCATAAGCTTATCGAAACTGCTCACACTGAGGCGTGGGAGATTATTAGAAATAATCGTGATGTTCTCGATGAGCTTGTTCGCCAGTTACTTGCAAAGGAAACTTTGAACGAGAAGGAGCTTAAGGAGATTTTCAGTAAGATTCGTAAGGCTCCTGAACGTACGCTTTGGCTTTCTAATGATCTTCGACCAGATTCTGATATTCCTCCTGTGGAAATTCCTGAAAGTTTGAAACGTAACGTTGCAAACGGTGGTTCTGCTGTGAGTGATACTAAAGTTGGCGTCGTTGATTCGGGTGCAACTGCTGTAGCTGGTACTGCTCCTGCGGTTCCTGCTGCTGGTAGTGAAGCTGCAGCTGGCAGTGAGACTGCCGACGGTAGCAAGAATGCATAATCTAAATAGATTTGCTAAAAGGCTATAATATAAAGTGAATAGGGAAGTGAGTATGGATACCATTAGTTTGAAAGGAATTCGCCCTAATTGTGGCGAGATAACTGTTGGTTTCTATACTCACTTTCGTGTTGATGCCGCATTAAATTTGGATTTGCGAGCGGCTGTATCCGGTGACGATTCGCAGTCTGTTGATATACCGCAAGTTGCTAAACGTTTATCTAAAGTTTTGCAGTCTTGCGAAGGTGATGAGACTTTAGAGTCTAATCCTTCTCTGGTTTTGCAATTAGTTGCTGGACGTTTATTGAATGCCGCTATGCTTTCTTGGCAGATAAATTCAGCAGAGATTACTGTACGATCTAAATTAAATTGCGATGCAGCGTCTACTTTAGATGAAGTTTCAGTGACTTTGCTTCGCGTAGCAGACGAAGTAGGTAGCGCGTTCGAAGATCTTCCGAAGCTGCAATATTCTGAAAATTCGAGTAATTTTTCTGCAGATTTCGATAATGCTGATACTGCTGTGAGTTTAGGTTCTGAAGATTCTAAAAATCCTGATTTAAATAATCCAACTAAACTTCGCACTACCGCTGTAATTTCAATGCGAGGAGAAGCCAAAGACGACACTTGCCTCGCAATGCTTTACACTATTATGAATTTTGAGCAAAATCCGTTTTCTGACTCTTCTGTAGTCTCCTCGGAGCTTGTTAATTCAGAATTTGCAGATTTTCAATCAAACTATAAATCATGTTGCAAATCAGACTACAAAACAAACTGTAGCCAAGTTTCTAAACAGGGTTCTGAACAAAACTTAAAACAAAACTCTAAATCTTTTATTTCGCAAGTGGAAGGCGTATCTCCTCTTTATTACGTAAGTAATCAAGATGGTGACGAGTATTCGTCAATTGTGATAATTTCTACAAGCAGTGATGAAAATTTGCTGCTTAATAAACTCTACAAAATTGAGTCTGAACCTGATTTTCCTTTGCATTTAAGCGTAGTCGGAACTCGTAACTATGGTGCTTCGTCTGATAGCACGCATACAGTTGATACTGAGAGTCTTACCGTGACATCTCAGGAATCGCGTGTTGCGCTTTTGCATCCTACAGCGGTTGAGCTAGAACCGTGGATGCATATTGAGTCGGATGCTTCCCTAGATGGCAGTCCACTCGCGTATCTATTAGCGTTTACTAAGGATGCGGGTCGTGTAGGCTTGTATTCAGAGCGTTGGATTATGGGGGATTGCAAATGAAAGCTTATCGCACTCCTTGGTGGTATTTTGTACTTGGAATAATGTTTGGCGTGTTGCTTGGTTCTTTCCTCGTATCTGTTACTGAATCAAGCACGGTATCTCTTCTCGGCGCTCCGTGGATTGTGATTATTGTCATGCTGCTTGCAGGTGTTGTGACGTTTGTTATGGCCTGGCAGACACACCAGTACACTACTTCTAAGCCTGAAGACAGAAAGCCTTTTAATCCGCAGCGCGCTGTTGCTGCTTTGATGCTGTCAAAATCGTTAGGAATGGCAGGGGCTATTTTAACTGGATGGTATGGCGGAGAAGTGTTTATGAGTTTGCCTCATAAAGATATTCCTCTTTATGCTGAAGTTATTCTTGAATGTTCTGTTGTAGGTGTTATTTGCCTTATAGATATGATTATCGGCATATTGGGAGAGTGGTTGTGCCAGCTTCCTCCTGAAGATGGGGCAGAATCTGCTCGTAAGAAATCTAATCGTACTGCTGTAACCTGCTAGTTACTAAACGTAAGTTTTCGATAATAATTTTTTAATAAGCTGTAGTTTTCTGTAGTTTTCTGTAATAGTTGCGATTTAAAAAGTAATGTATTTGCCGCATGAGATAATATCCCACGGTACTTTTGTTGCTGTTGCTAGCGATTTCCTATTTATACTCTTGGTGCGCGTATAAATTCGTGCATTTTGGGTAAACGCATGAGTTAATGCAAGTTGTGGAGTGAGCTTTCATATAGTTTAGGTGATGCTTTTCGTAGAGCTACAGCAAACGCTGGAATTCCAACGTTTTTAAGGATGGTATGTTACTTTGGCTGAGTTTATATATCAGATGATTAAAGCGCGTAAGTCCTATGGGGATCGCGTAATTCTTGATGATGTTACTTTGAGCTTCCTTCCGGGTGCGAAGATTGGCGTTGTGGGTCCGAATGGTATGGGTAAATCCACACTGCTTAAAATTATGTCCGGTTTGGAAAACGTTACGAATGGTGAAGCTTCTCTTACTCCTGGCTATACGGTAGGTATTTTGCAGCAGGAGCCGCCTCTGGACGAAACTAAAACAGTTGGCGAAAACATCAAAATGGCTTTTGGTGAGATTGCGCAAAAAGTTGAGCGTTTTAACCAGATTGGCGAAGAAATGGCTAATCCGGATGCTGATTTTGATGCTTTGATGGAAGAAATGGGCAAACTGCAGACTGAAATTGATGCAGCAAACGGCTGGGATTTGGACTCTCAGCTTGAGCAGGCGATGGACGCTTTGCAATGCCCAGATCCTGATTCTCCTGTATCTGTGTGCTCGGGTGGCGAAAGGCGACGAGTGGCATTGTGTAAGCTGCTTCTTGAAGCTCCAGATTTGTTGCTTTTAGACGAGCCTACTAACCATTTGGATGCAGAGTCTATTTTGTGGTTGGAACAGTTCTTGCATAAGTATGAGGGCGCTGTTATTGCCGTTACCCACGACCGTTACTTTATGGATAACGTGGCAGAATGGATTTGCGAAGTTGACCGCGGTCAGCTTTATCCATACAAGGGAAATTATTCTACTTACCTTGAAACCAAGGCAAAGCGTATGGAAATCCAGGGCTTAAAGGATGCAAAGCTTGCTAAGCGTTTGAAGAATGAGCTTGATTGGGTTCGTAGTTCTCCTAAGGCACGTCAGGCTAAGAATAAGGCTCGTTTGGAACGTTACGATCAGATGGAGCAGGAAGCACGTAATTCTAAGAAGCTTGATTTCTCTGAAATTCAGATTCCAGCAGGTCCACGCTTGGGTTCGCAAGTTTTGGAAGCAAAGCATATTCACAAGGCTTTTGGCGACCGTGTGCTTATCGACGACTTGTCGTTCACTTTGCCTCGTAACGGTATTGTTGGCGTGATTGGTCCTAACGGCGTTGGTAAATCTACGCTGTTTAAGACGATTGTTGGTTTGGAGCCCCTTTCTGGTGGTGAGCTGATTGTTGGCGATACTGTGAAGATTTCTTACGTGGATCAGAATCGTGCAGGATTGGATCCTAATAAGAACTTGTGGGAAGCTGTTTCTGGTGGACTCGATTATATTGAGGTTGCTGGCGTTGAAATTCCTACGCGCGCGTATGTTGCAAGCTTTGGTTTTAAGGGATCGGATCAGCAGAAGCTTACCGGTGTGCTTTCAGGCGGTGAACGTAACCGTTTGAATTTGGCTTTGACACTTAAGCAGGGCGGAAACTTGCTGCTTCTCGATGAGCCTACTAACGATTTGGACGTTGAGACTTTGGAAAGCTTGGAAAACGCTCTGATTGAGTTCCCAGGCTGCGCGGTTGTAGTTTCGCACGATCGTTGGTTCTTGGATCGCGTTGCAACGCATATTCTTGCGTGGGAAGGCGACGATGAGAATCCTGCAAAATGGTATTGGTTCGAGGGTAACTTCCAGGCTTACGAAGAGAATAAGATCGCTCGCTTGGGTGAGGAAGCTGCTCGTCCGCATCGTTTGCACAGGAAGCTTACGCGCTAATTTTAAAGTTTAGCTTGTTTTGTTTATAGTTTAAGCGGCAATTTTGTGTGATTATGTTACGCAGATTGCCGCTTTTTTTATGTGTGCGTTTTGCTCCAATCGTGAGAGCTTCATCTCGTATTTGGAGCGTGTCGTTGCGTACTTTGCTCCATTTGTGAGAGATAGTTCTCGTAATTGGAGCTGTCTACCTTACTTTTCGCTCCAATCGTGAGAGCTTCATCTCGCTTTTGGAGGGTTATTGTCTGTGTTTTGCTCCAAACCCGAGAGCATCGTCTCGCATTTGGAGGGTTTGATTCGACTGAATACTCCAATCGCGAGAGCGCTGTCTCGCTTTTGGAGGGTTTATTTACGTCATCTGCTCCAATCGTGAGAGCTTCATCTCGCATTTGGAGCGTGTCGTTGCGTACTTTGCTCCATTTGTGAGAGATAGTTCTCGTAATTGGAGCTGTCTACCTTACGTTTTGCTCCAATCGCGAGAGCGTCATCTCGCAGTTGGAGGGGGTATCGGTGTGTCGCGCGAAAGTGGCGGTTTTGCAACGTTTTATGGAAGCTCGGGTGGGGTATGCGAGAGTTTCCTGAGAGTTTCCTGGGAAAAATCTTAAAATTTCTTAAAAACGTATTTTTTATAGTAAAAAACTACTTATAACAATACTTTTTACAGTATATAGTTGGATTATCGTATTTTCTTTAGCAGATTTTCGTATATTTTACTGTAGTGATGCTTATGTTGCCTCTTGACTTTTTCAAACGGGGGGGGGGGTATGTTAATTGCAGTTATCAAAAACAGGCAACTGAGTTTGGTGACTGTATAGAACTCAAGTTCTGTGCAAATTTATTCTGTCCGTCTCCTAGCGGACAGGAGAAGAAGAAAAGGATACTATTATGTTGAATAAGAAGGCTATCGCCGCATTCGCTGCTGGCGCCACCCTCCTCTCCGGTATGGCTTTCGCCGCCCCAGCTTTCGCTGCTGAGCCTGCTAAGGATCCAAAGGCCGAGAAGTGCGCTACTGCTCAGGATAATGTTAATGATGCCAAGGCTGCTTTGGCTACAGCACAGGCTAATAGCGTTCTCGCAGGTGATACTAAGACTGCTGCTCATAAGAAGCTTGACAAGGCTACCGGTCTTGTGAACGCCTATAAGGAAGCTCTTAAGGATGTTAAGGCTAAGGAAGCAGCATATACTGATGCTGAGGATAAGGATGCAGCTAGGTCTGAATTAACTAAGTCTGTAAAGAAGCTTAATGAGGCTTTGAAGAACATCAATGATAATAAGGGTGATAATAAGACTTTCCCTGCTGCTACTGCTGTTCCAGATGATGTTACAGTAGGTGATGGTAATGGAACCGTTACTTACGGAACTGCTACTAAGGATTCATTCAAGGCTGCTCTTGAAGGTTTAGCCACCAAGCAGGCTGATGAGGCTGCTCAGAAGGCTGAGGATGCAGTATCTGCAGCCCAGGATAAGCTTGATCTTGCTAAGATTCATTTGACGAATCTTGGTTGCCAGGCCAGTGGTAGTGAGCAGAATCCACCAAAGCATGATCCTACTACCCCAACTCAGCCAGGTTCTGTGAAGGATGCTGATGCTGCTAAGGCTGATGTTATGGTTAAGGCTGCTGCTTATGATGCTGCTCGCGTGAAGAATGCTGCTGCTAAGGCTGAGGCTCAGAAGGCTTATGAGGAGGCTGCTAAGGCTAAGAAGGCTGATGAGGCTGCTCAGGCTGAGGTTGATGCTGCTCAGAAAGCTGTTGACTTGTTCGCTGGTGATAAGACTTCTAAGGAGTACAAGGATCTTAATGATCGTTTAGATCGTGCTAAGGCTAAGAAGACTTTCACTGAGAATACTTTTGAGGCTGCTGCTGCTAAGTATGCTGAGAAGCAGGCTGCTTTCGATGCTGCTAATGCTGAGGCTCAGAAGGCTTATGATGCTTACAAGGCTGCTGTGAATGTGGCTGCTGCGTTTGGTGTCGATGTTACTAAGCTTCCAGTTGTTGTAGCTATGGATCCTTTGGATAAGACTTTCCCTGGTTTTGCTGATGCTCAGCAGCTTTATCGTGATGCTCAGTCTGGTAAGTTTGGTCCTGCTGCTGCCGCTGCTGCTAAGGGTGCCGCTAATGGTGCTGCCGCTGCTGCTGCTGATAAGAAGGCTGATAAGCAGGGTAAGATTACTGTTGAGAAGGGTAAGGATAAGGCTGGTAAGAACCTTCCTAAGACCGGTGCTGCTATTGCTTTGACTGCTTTGGCTGCTTCTGTTCTTGCTGGTATGGGTGCTGCTGTCCGTAAGGTCCGCCACTAAGCAGATTCTAGCTTCGCGCGTGACTGTTAACGTTTTGAACGTGTGTGCTGGTTGCGCGCGTGGCTAGTGTTCTAATTTTCACTCAATAGTGTGTGGCGTGGAGTGTAGGGCTTCACGCCATAGCATTCTTTCTTGCTGGTTTTTGTTTACTATTGTTTTGCTAATTTTCTTTCTTCGCAGTAGTAAGTGATGCTAGTTGGTGGGTTTGCTTGTTGAGTGTGTGCTTTCGGCTTGTTTAACTACTAGGGGTTTTACAAGCCGAAAGCTTTTTTGTTTTTCTACTATCGTTTAAATGTTTCGCTTATCGTGTGGCTGGGTTTTTAGGGAATGCTTGTTTATGGAAAGTATCGTAAGTCAGTATTACAAGCGGTATTGTTTCAAATCTAGCTAACACAGTTCAAGAGCAACAGCAATTACTATTACGTCACAAACGGGCTTAATCGATTAATTACAAATTTGTCTAAAACACATAATCGTCCGATATTATCGACAAAACGCAATCCGAAATTGTCTAAAACACATAATTGTTTGGTGAAATAAACAAAAATCAGTGTGATTTTGTCGAAAACACATAATTGTTTGGTGAAATCGACAGAATATGAGGCAAAACTGTCGAGAACATCAAATCAACCGATGTTATATACATTTTCTATTAACTGCCAAAATTATTAATGCGCGCTCAAGCATGTCGTCGCGCCCGCCTTTGGAGCGTGTCGGTGCGTGTTTTGCTCCAATCGTGAGAGAACTGTCTCGCTTTTGGAGGGTTATTGTCTGTGTTTTGCTCCAATCGTGAGAGCACTGTCTCGCTTTTGGAGGGTTTATTTACGTCATCTGCTCCAATCCCGAGAGATGGTTCTCGTAATTGGAGCTGTCTACCTTACTTTTTGCTCCAATCGCGAGAGCGCCGTCTCGTATTTGGAGGGTTTATCTTCGTAATTTGCTCCAATCGCGAGAGCACTGTCTCGTGTTTGGAGCGTGTCGGCGTGGTTATTCGCTCTATAAATCAAAATCACCTTGTGATTACGCTTTTTAATTCCGCCGCAACTTCTCCCGGTTTCTCTGCGCACATAAGCGCTGACACCGTGCACACGCCGTCAAGTTTTAGTCCGCGTATAGGAAACACTGTATTCTCATGAATTCCGCCAATAGCAAGAGTTTTTACTCCAGCAGCGTGTGCAACTTTCGCAACTTCGTTTACGCCATCAACTCCAAGCGGAGGCACGTCGTGAGCCTTAGTGTGAGTAGTGAAAGCAGCGCCAATGCCAATCACATCTGGCAAAGGCATATCGCTTTCTTTGCACTCTCTGTACACTTTTTCCATCAAATCCGGGCGAGCACAAGAAAGCCCCATCATCCATTCTGCTGGAAGTGCTTTTCTTGCTTCAACAAACGGCGTATCTTTTTGACCTACGTGCAGATTGAATCCAAGTTTTGCTGCACACTCAACATGGTCATCTATAAAAATTGGTACGTCTCCATGCCCTGCGTTTATTAAAGTTTCGCGCATTTTAAGAGCTTTTTTAGATATGACATCATCGTCAGAATATTTGTCTCTTAATTGAACTACCGTTACGCCGCCTTCGATTGATTCTAACGCAACTTCTTCTTCGGTACGATTGCCCATTCTAGGGTCTGTTACTAAGTAAAGTGTCCAATCTACTGGTTCTACTGTGAAATCTATGCTTGCAAGATTTAATATTTCATCTGCGCTTAGTTTCGAAAGTGCGTCAATCCAAAGTGTGCGGAAAGTTCCAGGATTGATTTCCGCGTTTCCTTTCGCATTGATTCCAGCATTGATTCCAGCATTTTCGGAGCACGCGTAGCTTCCTGCTGCTGCAGCGTGCGCGTGAGCCGCTACTGTAGCAGCAAGTGGACAAGATGGGTTTGTACCAACGTATGCTGCTACAAGAGCCCCTAGAGCGCATCCTGTTCCTACTACTTTTTGCATTATTTCAGAGCCGCCTGAAACGCGCGCAAGGCATCCGTGAGCATATATTGCGTCTTGTTCTCCAGAAATTGCTACTACACTGCCGTGTTGTTTTGCTAATTTCCTGGCTGCTGGTAGTGCAGAATTTACGCTGTCTAGTGAGTCGACTCCGCGCATATCTCCCTTTTCGCCAGCTAAAGCTAAAATTTCCGCAGCGTTTGCGCGAATAACAGTAGGATTTTCTGTAATAATATTTTTTACGAAATTAATTCTTGAAGTAAGCGCTCCTAATCCAACTCCAACAGGATCTAAAACCCACGTCGTACCAGACTTTTTGCAGCCGCGTATTGCAGCGTTAATAGAAGTATCTGTGTAATTTTTTCTAAATGTTCCAACATTAACCAGTACTCCTGAAGCAATTTGCGCAAGTTGCTCTGTTTCTTCAGGATCGCACACCATAATAGGCGTTGCTCCGGCAGCGAGTAGAACATTAGAAGTAAGTTCTTGAACTATGTTATTCGTAACGCAGTGTGTAAGCGGTTTGGCAGAGCGCATGCGTTCTATGCAATTTTTCACGTCTTCTATGAACATGCGCTTGCGTGCTTTTGCAGAAAAATCTCTATCGAAATTTGTTATGGAATTGCCGCTAGATTGCGAATTTTTTGAAGTATTTCCTGTGTTCAACGTTTCCATGATTTTCCCTTCGCTAGTACTACCTAGATCAGGTTTAACGGGTATAATCTCAGCGACCTAGCGCACCCCGAACCGCGTTACGACTATACCGTTTGAGCGCGACTGCTTGTGCGGGGCGTGTGTTAGGCTCAGTTAGTTCGTGACTTTGTAGAAATTACGCGTAGTCAAATATAAAAGTAATTTACGAAAGGCTATTGTGCCGCATACTCATAATGCTGCGTCCGCCAAAAAGCGCGGAGCTAAGAATGTTAGGAATGCTAAGAATTCTAAGAATGCTAATAATAGCAAGAATTCTAAGAATATTAAAAATTCTAAGGATTCTAAGAATAGTAAGGATTCTAAGAATCTTAAGCACTTCGGTAAGTTTGGGAAGTTTAGTAAGGATTCTAAAGCAAGGAATGTTGAAAAAGCTGATGAATTCGGGAAGATAAGTAAAACTAAAAAATCCTATAAAAATAAAAATAAAGAATCTCGTTCTATTCGTGACTATCGTGAGTCTCGTGACTATCGTGAGTTTCGTGAGTTTCGTGACTCTAGAAGCTTTAACGAGTTAGAAAAAAAGCAGATTTCACAAAACGAGATTGTTATACCAGATTCTGCAATAGAATCGCGCGAAAACTACAGTGATGATGTTACATTTGCGCAACTCGGTGTTCCGGAGCCGTTAGTAGAAGTGTTACGCTCTGACGGTAAAACTACCGCATTCCCAATTCAGCAAGCGACTCTTCCAGACTCTTTGCGTGGAGCAAATATTTTAGGTCGTGGACGTACTGGAAGTGGTAAGACTCTCGCATTTGCTATTCCGCTCGTAGCTCGTTTAGCAGATAGTTTTGTTGATTTGATTCACTCTGGTAAAAACAGGCGCAATAGGGTAGATGATGCTGTTCCTGCTCCGCATGCCATGATTTTGGCTCCAACGCGAGAGCTTGTACATCAGATTGATGATGTTATTGCTCCTCTTGCTGCAGCTTACGGTATGCGTACTGTGACTGTATATGGTGGAGTGAGCTACAGGCGTCAAATTTCTCAGCTTAAGCAGGGTGCGCAAATTGTATTGGCTTGCCCTGGACGTTTGGAGGATTTGTTACGTCAGGGTGCGTTGACTCTTGAAAAAGTTGCAGTTAGTGTGCTCGATGAGGCAGATGAGATGGCTGATATGGGCTTTTTGCCTGCTGTTACGCGTCTTCTTGAGCAAGTTCAGCCTGATGGTCAGCGCATGCTGTTTTCTGCGACACTTGACAAGCAGGTTTCTACGCTTGTAAATCGTTTCCTTCCGAATGCTGTTGTTCATGCTGTTGATGATGCAGATTCGCAAGTTGATACAATGACTCATCATATTTTCGCAGTATCTTCTGGAGATAAGTATGAGGTGTTGCGAAAGCTTGCTTCTGGAAAGAAACGCGCAATATTCTTTACTCGCACAAAGTTC
Organism: Gardnerella sp. 2492; assembly: GCF_050320365.1. Lineage (NCBI taxonomy): Bacteria > Bacillati > Actinomycetota > Actinomycetes > Bifidobacteriales > Bifidobacteriaceae > Gardnerella > Gardnerella sp. 2492. The sequence goes on from NZ_CP186952.1 coordinate 1,332,185, forward strand.
CAGGCAAAGAATATGGCTAAGAAATTAATTCAGCAGGGTATTCCTGCGGTTGATTTGCAGGGTAATTTGTCGCAGAATCAGCGCGATCGTCATTTGTCTGTTTTCGCGGAAGGCTTAGTACGAGTGCTTGTTGCTACAGATGTTGCCGCGCGTGGCATTGATATTAGTGATGTTGCGCTTGTAGTGCAGACTGAGCCGCCTGAAGATCCTAAGTCTTTCTTGCATCGTTCTGGGCGTACAGCTCGCGCTGGTGAGGAAGGCGATGTTGTGACTCTTGTGCTCCCGAATCAGAAGCGTGCTGCGCATATGATGCTTCGTCGTGCAGGAATTAATGCTAAAACTGAGGATGTGAATCCAGCTTCACCTGTTTTGGATGAGATTGTTGGGGAAGTAGCTGAATTGCAGGAAAACTGGAGTATGCCAGAGCCAGAGCAGCCAAAGCGCAGAGGTAGAGGAAGAAGCAGAGGACACGGTAGAGGAAGAGGACACAATGATGGTCGCGGCAGCATTCGCGGCAATGGTCACAGGCGTGATCGCAGCTAATCTACGTAAACGATGTAACTTGTCTTAGTGGCTTTGTTCTAGATTTGTTAGATTTGTATCATTCGTGATGCAAATCTAACGTTTTTTGCCTGTTTTCGGTTATATTTGCATCATTGATGAGACAAATATAACGCTTTTTGACCCAAATTCGTTATATTTGTCTCAATCGTGTTAAAAACGTTACTTGCCTTGGCCTTTGCCGAAAGCACGTAATTGGACTCCATTCCAATCAGCGCTTACGGTTAATGGGGTAGCGGCGTTCATTCCTGCTGTTTTCGCTGCAGACTGTACTGTGCTAGAACTTGGGGAGCCTTCTCTACCTGGCTTCGGTGTTAGCACCCACATAGGTGCGTCATCATCAAGCATATTCGTGGCATCCATAATGGTATCTGCGAGTTCGTCTTCGTCGTCACCGTCTCGCCACCAAATAATCACGCCATCAACAGCAGCATCGTAGTCTTCGTCCACCAGTTCTTCACCAGTGAGCTTTTCGATGCTTTCGCAAATTGTTTCGTCCACATCGTCGTCCCAGAGCCATTGTTGCACAATGTCTCCTGGTTGGAATCCGAATTCCTGTGCATGCTGAAAAGCTATCTGTTCCACGTGACTCAATATATCAAAGCGTCAAGAAGTGCGCATATATAACGGCGTGTATTGAGTGAATTTATTGTTTAGTAATTACGACACACCAGGACACGCCTCAAAAATCGCGAAAGTGAATTAAATCACTATATGTAGGTTGTTATATTCCTACTTTCCCCTAGATATTGTGCATGACTTGGGCTATAGTAGAGCGAGTCGTTGCGAATTATTCAAATAATTTGCAACGAGAGAACTTTAAGAAAAGGTAAGTATTAGAAAGGTCTGTCCGATGCAGGTTTTGGAAGAAACTGATGTTGATAACGCAGCAATTCGTAAGGATGATGGCGTAGAAGAAGCCCCAGTTTCGCGTGTGCTTGTAGAAAAGCGCGATGGCCGCGTCGTTGACTTCGATTCTATGAACATCATCATGGCCATCAAGGCTGCTTTTAAGGACTTGGGCAAGGAAGTCGGTCCGCAAGAAGAGCAGATGATTCGCGATATTTCAGATCATATTGAAGCTGAAATTCAAGATCGCTACAATGGCCCTGCAAAAATCGAAGATATTCAGACTTTGGTTGAGCACAGTCTTATTGAGAACCATCTTTACGAGGTTGCTCGCTGCTACACTAGCTATCGCTTGAACCGCGATATTGACCGCGCTAAGGCTACAGATATTAACGAAGCTGTTAATCGCCTTGTGAACAGAGACGAAACGCTTGTACGCGAGAATGCAAATAAGGATTCCAACGTTTACGCAACTCAGCGCGATCTTCTTGCAGGCGCTGTTTCTAAGGCTTCTGCGTTTTCTATGCTTCCTCACGCAGTTTCTAATGCACATATGAAGGGTGATATTCACTTCCACGACGCTGATTATTCGCCATTTACTTGCATGAGCAACTGCTCACTTCCTGATTTTGGCGATATGCTTGCTAAGGGATTTGCTCTTGGTAACGCAATGATGGACAGCCCAAAGTCTATTGGTACCGCTGCAACTCAGGTTACGCAGATTATTAAAGATATTGCTGGAGCGCAGTACGGCGGTCAAACAGTTAATCGTGCAGACGAAATGCTTGAACGTTATGCTACGTGCGATTACGACAAGAATCTTGCTATGGCAAAAGCCATGATCCCTGATTCCACTCCAATTCAAGTCGCAAAAGATATGATTGACGGCTTAAAGGCTCAGGAACCTAAGAATCTTCACTGCTTGGATAGAGATCCTCTTCCAGCTGACACTCCTTTTGATGAAAACTTGAGCGAGCTTGATCAGATTCGTGAAATTTACGCAAAAATTATGACGCGTAAGGCTATTTACGACGCTATGCAAACAATGGAATATCAAATCAATTCCAACCGCGTTTCCAACGGCCAGACTCCGTTCGTAACCGTCGGTTTTGGTCTTGGTACGTCTTGGTTTGCTCGCGAAATTCAGCGCGCTATTTTGCTGAATCGTATTCGCGGACTCGGCAAAGATCGTCATACTGCTATCTTCCCTAAACTTGTGTTTACTATTAAGCACGGTGTTAACGCAGATCCAGGAGATCCGAACTACGATTTGAAGCAGCTTGCGCTTGAGTGCTCTACTAAGCGCATGTATCCGGACGTTGTATTCTACGAGAATATTGTTAAGATTACCGGTTCATTCAAGGCTCCTATGGGTTGCCGTTCGTTCCTTCAGGGTTGGATTGATCCAAAAACTGGTAAGGACGTTGAAGATGGCCGTATGAATCTTGGCGTTGTAACTGTTAACATGCCACGTATTGCTCTTGAATCTCACGGAGATGTGACTCGCTTCTGGAAGCTTTTCGACGAGCGTATGGAAGTAGCTCACCAGGCTTTGCGATTCCGCATTATGCGTTGCAAGCAGGCAACTCCTGTGAACGCTCCAACACTGTTCCGCTACGGTGCTTTTGGTCGTTTGGAAGCTAACGAGAGCGTTGATCAGTTGTTCCGTAATGAGCGCGCAACTGTTTCTCTCGGCTACATTGGCTTGTATGAGACTACTGCAGTGTTCTTCGGCAAGGATTGGATGCAAGATCACAGCTGGAATGAGGAAGGCAAAGAGTTTGCGCTTTCTTTGGTTCGTCGCATGAATCAGCTTTGCCAGCAGTGGTCGAAGGCTGAAGGCTACCACTATTCCGTTTACTCGACTCCTGCTGAGTCTTTGACTGACCGCTTTAACCGCATGGATCGTCAGAAGTTCGGCCGCATTGAAGGTGTAACCGATCACGACTTCTACACTAATTCCTTCCATTATCCGGTTTGGTTGCAGCCAACTCCTATGGAGAAGCTTCGCTACGAGGTTGACTTCCCATATCTTGCTTCCGGCGGCTTTATTAACTACTGCGAGTTCCCATGCTTGCAGGCAAATCCTAAGGCTTTGGAAGCTGTTTGGGATTACGCTTATAAGATTGGCATTGGCTACTTGGGTACGAATACTCCAATTGATCATTGCTTCGTTTGCGGATTCCAGGGCGATTTTGAGCCAACTAAGGAAGGTTTCCGTTGCCCAGAGTGCGGCAATAGTGATCCGGATAAGTGCAATGTTACTAAGCGTACTTGCGGATACTTGGGTAATCCTGTTCAGCGTCCAATGGTTCACGGACGTCACGAGGAGATTGCTCACCGCGTAAAGCACATGTCTGGTGAAACTGGCCATGTGACTCTTAACAACGGTGAGTCTCGCGAATGGTACGAGGAAACAAAATAATCTGCTAAATACTAAATAATCTGCTAAGTAACCTGCTAAATAAACTTATGTACAGATAGTGTTTATTGCGTTTGTTATTTGGCGATAATCTGGCCGTTAGAAATGTATTACGTTTTGTGATTACTCTTTCTGACGGCTGGATTTCTTTTATTTGCGCAAATTTAGTAGTTTATTTAGTAGTTTATTTAGTTAAGTTGCTTATTTAATTTTGAAGGGGGTGGGATATGGCTCGCATTACTTTACACGATTTTGCGCCGAATGACGCGAACCGTGGGCCGTGGATTCCTACCTCTCTTTCCAATAATCCTCGCGCAGGCCAGTGGTCTAGTGAGCGCATGAGCCAGGGGATGGTCGCCGATTACAAGCGTTTTTTGATGACAGACGGAGAGGGTATTCGCTGCTCGCTTTACGTTTCCGGCTGTCCGTTCCATTGCGTTGAGTGCTATAACGAGTCGATTTGGGATTTTCGCGCAGGGCATCCTTATACGCAAAAGCTTGAAGATCAAATTATGGAAGATTTGTCACAGCCTTATGTGCAAGGATTAACCTTGCTTGGCGGTGAGCCGCTGCTAAATACTGGCATTTTACTGCCTCTTTGCAAGCGTATTAGAAGCGAATTTGGTCATACTAAAGATATTTGGAGTTGGACTGGATACACTTGGGAAGAGCTTGTGCGCAAAGGGGAGACACCCGATAAGCTTGAGCTTCTGCGTTATATTGATATTCTTGTTGATGGCCGTTATATGAAAGATTTACACGATTCGCTTTTGCAATTCCGCGGCTCTAGTAATCAGCGAATTATTGACGTTCCGAAATCATTGGAAAATCCAAGCGATCCTCCTGTAATCTGGGATAAACTTCACGATCAGGAGCGTTTTATTCCGTCTATTTACGGAAAAGACCGTGCACAAGGCGAAGGTGACGCGTCATAGTAGCTTATGAAACGTAGCGTACTTGCGTGCGCGTTATGCGTTATTAATCTTGCGGAACATATATTCGAAAGTGATATTATTGAGCGTAGAAATATCAAATTAGAGTAGGGGAAGCATGGCAAAGAAGTCTACGCAGAATTCGTCAAAGCAAGAAAAGAATCGCGCTTTTGCTACTCGTGCTCCTCATGCGATTCGTACACTTTCCGTTTCCCTAAAACGTTACCGTTTGCTTGGCGCAATTACGTCTGCTGCTATTATTTTTGAAGCGGCTATGCAAATTATAATTCCTTCAGTAATGTCAAATCTTATTGATTTTGGAATTATGCGTAAATCGGACAGTGCCGTTTTGTATTACGGTTTGCAGCTTCTTCTTTTTGCAGCATTTTCTATGATTGCTGGCGTTATTTCGGGAATTTGTTGCGCACATTCTAGCGCAGGTTTTGGAAGGAATTTGCGACATAATATTTTTTCGCGTCTGCAAGCTTTAAGTTTTTCTGATTTAGATAAATTTTCTACAGGTACGATTGTGACTCGTATGACGAGTGATGTTTCGAATGTGCAGTTTGCTTACCAACTGATTATTCGTTCTGGCGTTCGTAGCGTTGTGATTATTGCGGCCGCCTGGTGGTTTACTTTTTCAATTAGCCCAGCAATTTCTTGGGTATTTCTTGCGTTTGTTCCGACTGTGGCTGTTATTGGTGCTGTCGGAGCCGCTATTGTGGCTCCTGCTTTTATGCGAATTTACCGCATGGTTGATGAAATGAATAACCATGTGGGTGAAAATTTGCATAATATACGTGTTGTAAAATCTTATGTACGAGAAGATTATGAAAACAGTCGTTTTATGCGTATCTCGCGTAAAATTTATGCGCATTTTCTTAGAGCGGAGTATGTATTAAATTTCAGTATTCCGCTGTTTAACTTGTGTTTTTATACGGGTATGTTGCTTATCGCTTGGATGGCTTCACACGAGATAGTGGCTTCTGGAAATAATCCTGCGTTTGGTTTAACTACTGGAGATCTTGCAGCGCTTGTTGTGTACGCTTTGCAAATTTTATTTGCGCTCGCGAATTTGGTTGCAGTTTTTGTTATGGCAGTAACTGCACGTGCTTCAGTGCATCGTATTGCGAATGTGTTGCAATCTAAAAATACTGAGAAAATTTCAGATAAACCTCTTGCTAAGCTTTCTGACTCTTCTGTTCGTTTTGAGCATGTTTCGTTGCGCTATGCGAAAACAGATGATGAGAATAAATCTACTACAACAGATCAGGAAATTTTACACGATATAAATATATCGATTCCGTCGGGTGCAACTGTTGGAATTGTGGGTGCAACTGGTTCTGGAAAATCAAGTCTTGTGCAACTAATTGCAAGACTTTACGATGTAACTTCCGGTACGCTTTTTGTAGGTGGTGCGAATATTTGTGATTACGATTCTGCAAAATTGCGCGAAGAAGTAGGAGTTGTTTTACAAAAAAATATTCTGTTTAGTGGCACAATTGCAGAAAATCTTCGCTGGGGTAGTGCAGATGCCAGTGATAATGATTTGCGTGCGGCTTGCAAAATTGCTTGCGCGGACGATTTTATTAATGAGTTTCCAGATGGTTATAATACGCATATTGAGCAGGGTGGTAAGAATGTTTCTGGTGGGCAAAGACAACGTTTGTGTATTGCTCGCGCGCTTTTAAGGAAACCGAAAATTTTAATCCTCGACGATTCAATGAGTGCGGTTGATATGAAAACAGATCGTAAGATTCGCGAGGGTTTGAAAAAGTTTATGCCTGATTCTACGCAAATTATTGTGGCTCAGCGTGTCTCTTCAATTGAGCATGCGGATATTATTGTTGTTCTTAAAAATGGCTGCGTTGTTGCAGAAGGCACTCACGATGAGTTAATTAAATCTTGTGAAATTTACAGAAATATGGCTATTTCTCAAGAAAAAAGTAGCGTATCTAAAACAGAAAATAGTACGGAAGTTGCGGAAGTCGCGGAAGTTGCGGAAGAAGGAGCTGAATAAATGAGTAGCAATAAAATAAATCAGTCTTCTTCTAAATCTTCAGTAGAAGAAACAAAAAAGTACGCAATAAATTGGAAAGTACTTAAGCGTCTATTTTCTTGCGTATTTGTTTATCGTGCAAAAGTTTTTGTGATCGTATCTGCAATTATTGTAAGTTCTGTTGTTCAGGCTGCATGTGCAATGTTCTTGCAATCGTTAGTTGATGCGTATATTCTGCCACTTGTTGGCAAACAAAATCCAGATTGGATGCCGCTTGTGCGCATGATAATTCTTATGGCAAGCGTGTATGTGATTGGAATATTTTGCTGCTGGTTGTGGAGCAGACTTGTAGCAAATATTTCTGAAAGTGTTATGCGCGATTTAAGAGATTCTATGTTTAAGAAGCAGCAAAAACTTTCGCTTAAATACTTAGATACTCAGGGTTACGGCGATATTATGAGTCGCTATACGAACGATACGGAAGTTTTGCGCGAAGCTATTTCGTGGGCGTTTCCTGATTCTTTTGCGTCTCTAATGTCTATTATTGCCGCGTTTGTGTCTATTATGTGGATTTCGCTTCCTGTAGCAGCTTTCGTCGCTGTGTTTACTGCAGTGCTTCTTTATTTAGTAAAATTTATGCTTAAACGTTCAGGATATCTTTTTGAACAATTTCAGAGCGCCTTAGGTGAGTTGAATAAGTTTGTTGAAGAATCTGCAACTGGAAGCAAAGTTATTAAAATTTTTAATCATGAAGCAGCTACGATTGAAAAATTAGATGATTGCGTAGAAAAAGTACAAAAAATTTCAGCAAGCGCAAATTCTTATGCGAATAACGTAATGCCTGTAATAAGCAATGCAAGCTACTTACTTTACGTATTAATTGCGCTACTTGGAGCATGGGCTGCTTCGGCAGGTTTCCCTACTTTAGGACTCGCAGGATCTGGCACTTTAACGCTTGGTATGCTTATATCTTTGCTAACTCTTTCTCGCGCTTTTATAAACCCTATTGGCGAAATTACGATGCAAATGAATTCGCTTATGATGGCTATTGCTGGAGCGTCTCGAATTTTCTCGCTTCTTGACGAAGAACCTGAAATTGATGCCGGTACTGTACGTTTAGTGAAAGTGCGTGTAAATAAGAATTATGTTGAAATTGCTTCTAATTCCAACTTCGAAGTAGTTGAAGAAGTTGATGAAAAAGTTGAAGAAGATAATGTCTATTGGGCATGGAAGCGTGAGGAAGAAGATAACGGCACTAAGGCAGTTGTGCGCGCGCAGAAATTAAGTGAGATGGCGCAGGAAGTTGTTTGTCACGCTAAAAGGGATGCTCGTACTTCTAAAGACGGACGATATACTCTGCTTCGTGGAGACGTACGTTTTACGGATGTTGTGTTTGGTTACGATGATAAAAAACCTGTTTTGCATGATATTACGTGGTTTGCGAAACCTGGGCAAAAAGTTGCGCTTGTTGGTGCTACGGGAGCTGGCAAAACTACTATTGCAAATCTGCTAACGCGTTTTTACGATATTAACGACGGTCAAATTTTGTATGATGGCATTGATGTGAGAGATATTCAAAAAACTGATTTGCGTCATGCTATAGGAATTGTTTTGCAGGATGTTAATTTATTCACCGGAAGCATTATGGATAATATCCGTTACGGTCGTCTTGATGCTAGCGATGAGGAGTGTATAGAAGCTGCAAAATTGGCTCATGCTCACGCGTTTATTTCTAATCTTCCTGATGCATATCAGACGCAGCTTAATAACGCTGGAGAGGGGCTTTCTCAAGGCCAGAAACAGCTTATTGCAATTGCGCGTGCTGCTGTAGAAAATCCTCCTGTTTTAATTTTGGATGAGGCGACTTCGTCAATTGATACGCACACTGAGGCTTTAGTGCAGCATGGTATGGATTCGTTGATGGAAGGGCGCACGGTGTTTGTAATTGCGCATAGGCTGTCTACTGTTCGTAATGCAGATGTGATTATGGTGCTTGATCATGGCCAGATTATTGAACGTGGATCGCATGAGGAATTATTGGCAAAACGTGGCGAGTATTATCAGCTTTGCACTGGAGCTGCTGAGCTTGAATAATGGCTTGATTTTGTGCGGCAACACGCCGGACACGCCCGGCACTTGCTTTTTGGCGAGGATTCTGTAAGATAGTGACTCGGCCGTTCAAGAGAACGCGCCACGGCCCCGTAGCTCAGTTGGTTAGAGCGCCGCCCTGTCACGGCGGAGGTCACCGGTTCAAGTCCGGCCGGGGTCGCGATTAGTAAAGGCCCGGTTCGCCGGGTTTTTTATTCATCATGGCTCTGTAGCTCAGTTGGTAGAGCGAGCGACTGAAAATCGCTAGGTCAGCGGATCGATCCCGCTCGGAGCCACAAGTAAATAAACAAAAAACGCGCGGCAGTTTTTGTCGCGCGTTTCTTTATTTTATAAGCTAGTCAAGTAAGCTAGTCAAGCTGCTTCCATGAATCAACATCAATATGATGTTCAGGATTTGCCTGCCAAGCAGCCCATGCGGATTTAACAATATCCTTCACATCGTAGCGAGCATGCCAGCCCATTTCCTCATTGATTCGCTTTGTGCTACCAATAAGTTGTGGAGGGTCTCCAGCTCTACGATCTAATACAGTTTCCTTAAACGGCAAGCCAGTAACTTCTCGAACTTCATCGACGATTTCGCGTACTGAAGTGCCTTTGCCAGTTCCAACATTAAAAGCATCGTATTTGCGTTCGTCGCGATCTAAGTACGTAAGAGCTGCTATGTGCGCATCTGCTAAATCAGAAACGTGAATATAATCGCGGATGCATGTGCCGTCAGGTGTAGGGTAGTCGTCACCAAAAATAGCAGGAGCTTTTCCGCGTTGCAAACGCTCAAGAAGCATTGGAATCAAGTTTAAAATAGCAGGATCTTCCAATTCAACCGGTCCGCAACCTGCAACGTTAAAGTAACGTAATGCGCAGAAGCGAATTCCGTAAGTGTGTTCGCATGCTCGCGCCATCCATTCTCCAAAAAGCTTAGTTTGTCCGTAAGGATTGATTGGAAGCATTGGAACCACATCTTCTGGAACTACTTCAACAGGAGGAATTCCGTAAGTTGCAGCGGAAGATGAAAATACTAGCTTTTTAACGTCGCTTTCGCGCATTCCTTCAAGTACATTCAGCATGCCGTTGATATTTTGCTGATAGTACCAAAGTGGCTTTTCTACGGACTCTCCGACTTGTTTTCTAGCAGCAAAGTGTATTACTGAGTCAACATGCTCATCTTTCATTATTTGCGCAAGTCGTTTTCCTGCATCTGGTGAGGAGATATCCATGCCATAAAGTCGAGCATTTTCGATTCTCGTAGGTTTTCCGTAGCTTAAATCGTCTACTACGACGACGTTTTGCTTAGCTTCGTGCAATGCGTGAACTACGTGTGCTCCAATGTAGCCGCATCCGCCAGTGACAAGAACAGTCATTCTTGGCCTTTCTTTTATGGATTTTTATAATTCATGGATTTACGGTAAAAATTATAACTCTACGAACTGAAGTGATAATCTTTCAAATTCGTTTGTGAAGTGTGTATTATTTGACTGCTGCTGCTAAGTTGCGTTCATTTGATAGCATACGATGAGTTGGAGTATTTAATAAAATTAAAATATTTAATAAAAGTGTGTAGCAGGTTAAAGTGAGTGATTCTGAAATGAACGAGTTGGAAGTTAACGAGTCTGAAGTTGGTAATAGCGCAAATAGGGTAATTTTATCTTTTGTTAGAAGGTCTGCTCGTCTTGACGCTCGTCTAGAGCGAGCTAAGGAACGTTATTCTAGTCAATATTTATTAAATATTTCTGATAAAGATGGTTCTTTGCGCTGTATGCCAGGTTTGCGCATTAATTCTGAGTGGATTTTTAAAAATTGGGGTAATAATAATCCTCTTATAGTTGAGATTGGTTCAGGACAGGGTGAAAATATTGTTGCTGCTGCGGCTGCTAATCCTGATACTAATTTTCTTGCGCTGGAAGTTTATGATCCAGGTGTTGCGCACACTATGCTTTTAGCTGGAAAACAGGATTTGCATAATATTCGTATAGCACAGGTTAATGCGCCTGATTTTTTGGCTGCATGTGATTCTAAAGTTGTTTCTGAAGTTTGGACTTTCTTCCCTGATCCTTGGCCTAAAATGCGTCATCATAAGCGCAGAATTGTGCAGAAAGCTCTTGCGGATTCAGTTAATCGTGCTCTTGTTGATGGTGGAGCGTGGAGAATCGCAACTGATATTGAAGATTACGCTTTGCATGTTCATGAGATTATGGATTCTAGAAACGATTTTGTTAATGTTGGAGATTTGCGCGTGAGTTTGCCTACTGAGCATGTTGGTAAAGGTAATGCTGAAGATGCTGCTGTTTTGCCGCATGCCGAGTTTTTGGAGTCGCATAGGTTTGATGGTAGGGTTTTAACGAATTTTGAACGTAAGGGCATTGATGCAGGTAGGTTTATTCACGATTTTACTTATGTTTCTAGGTAACTGACTTTACATTCTTTTATAATCTATTTATCTTTTGAATATTACGACACGCGCAAGTTGTGCTGTAAGTTTAGTAGTGTTAAGATTATATGGTTTGGTTCGAAGCCCCCTTCGTCTAACGGTTAGGACACCAGACTTTCAATCTGACAACAAGAGTTCGACTCTCTTAGGGGGTACAAATTTCGCCGCGTAGTTTTCTATGCGGCGTTTTTTATTTTTATTTCTTGCGTTATGCGACACGCATTATTTATGCGGCTTTATGCTATATAAAAAAGTGTTATAATCGCTTCTTGCATGTAGTGCATAATTTGTTGATTAAGTCGTATTTGGTGACAATATATTTGATTTAATTGCAAGTTTCAGGCTCAATGATGGTCTGATGGATAATGACTGAGAACATTGTAGTAGCAGTCTTATTAACGTGCATACATACTGCCAACATAACCAATGAAGAAGAGTGTTGGTGCCAATGGAGGAAAGGATACTGATGGCTCGTCATCGACATCTTGCATCGAAGATTGTTTCTATTGCTGCGTCTGTTGCAATGCTTGTAACTGGTTTTGCTGTTACAAGTGGCGCAAATGCTGTGACTAGCGGGGAGTCTAGCAATAGCAAAGAAACTTCTAATAATGTAACACTTAATGGCAAGGGTGTTATTGTTACTGCTTTTCAGCAGAATTGGAATAGTATTGCTCAAGAGTGCACTGATACTTACGGTCCTGAAGGTGTGAAGTATGTGCAAATTTCGCCTTCTCAGGATCATATTAAAGGTAAAGCTTGGTGGACTTCTTATCAGCCTGTGAGCTATAGCTTAAATTCTAAGCTTGGCACTAAAGCTGAGTTTAAGCAGATGATTAAAACTTGCAAAGTTGCAGGTGTTGGAATTATTGCTGATGCTGTAATTAATCACATGGCTGGAGCCGATAATAGAGATAAAGTTGGCGTTGGTGGAAGTAAGTATGATGTGTCTACTCAGACTTTTACAGACGCTGGATACACTAAAGACGATTTCCATAAGAGCACCGAAAACATTAAAGACTACACTAAAGCTGAGGATGTGTGGAATAACAGACTTGTAGGCTTACTTGATTTAGATACTTCTAAGCCTCATGTTCAGCAAGTTTTAGGCAAGTATTTTGCAGATTTGTTGAAACTCGGTGTTGCAGGTTTCCGTGTGGATGCTGTAAAGCATATTTCTCCAGATGATATGAGAGGTATTAAAGCTTCTGCTATAAAGCAATACAACGAAAGTGTTGAAGATAGCAAAAAGATTAATGACATCTGGTGGATGCAGGAAACAATTGGCAACTCTTCAGAAGCTGCACAAATTCAGCCTGCTGCACATTTGAATGAAGGCGAAGTCAACGAGTTTGGCTACTCTTACCAGCTTAAGCAAAACTTCAAAGGCTCGCTGATGAAGGCAAGCAAGCCGTTGAACAAAATTCAAGACGGCATGATTGCAAGCAATAAAGCTGCTATTTTCGTTACGAACTGGGATACTGAGCGCGGTAACAGTGTACTTACGTATAAAGATGGTCGTCGTTACGCTTTAGCAAACGCATTCATGCTTGCATGGCCATACGGCACTCCAAACGTGTATTCCGGATACAAGTTCGATAAGAATGATGATGGTGCTCCTGGTGCAACTGATATTTCTGTTTCGGATGTGACTTGTGGCAAGGATTCCAATTGGCAGTGCACTCAGCGTTGGACTTCAATTCGTGGAATGATTGGATTCTACAATGCTGTACAAGGTGCGAAAGTCACAAATTGGCAGGATGATGGCGATAACAACGTTGCTTTTAGCCGCGAAAAGAAGGGCTTCTTAGCAATCAACAATTCGCTTGACGAAAAAGAAGTTTCTTATAAGACTGATTTGCCTGATGGCGAGTATTGCAATGTGTACGCTGCAGGTGACTGCTCTAAGACTGTTAAAGTTGCAAAAGGTGAAGTTAAAACCAAGATTGGCGCTCGCGAAGCAGTAGCATTGCACGTTAATGCCACAAAATCCAAGCATCCAAAAGGCTCTGCTGCAGACGCGTCTGATCCTCAATATGGTGTAGAAAAGCCTGATGCAGGCATGCCAGAAGATCCCACAACAACTATTTACTTTAAGCCAGACAAAAAGTTTAAAGATAAGAAAGTATACGTTCACTATGGCATCAGAGGCTCAACCTGGACTCAATCTCCTGGCGATGAGATGAGCAAGGCTTGCGATGGTTGGTATAAGAAGACGATTACAACCAATGGCAAAGCTTATGAAGCAGTGTTTAATAATGGTGAAAACTACTGGTATCACGAAGGAGATAATAATAACTTTAAGATTCCAGCTCACACTGATTCGTATGTAGCTCAAGATCACAAGGGTAGTGCTGGAGTAAATCCTTGCCCAGTAAAATATGAGCCAAAGACTACTGTTCGCATCCACTATAAGCAAAAAGCGGGTGATAATCGCGATATTGTAATTTGGTTGTGGGGCAAAGACAAAGATGGTAAAGATTTACCTGGAGCTTGGCATAAGTTCACTGGCACGGATTCTTTCGGCAAAGTTTTTGAAACTACAGTTGATGGAGCTTTTGAAAACAAGTCACTTTCCTTTATTACTACTACAAAAGATTGGAATAAAGACGGTGGCGATCGTGCTATTGAAAACTGTGCAAGTGGTCTTGCTGAAGCTTGGGTAACAGGCGGAACTTGGACAAATCCTAATGAAAAAGACACTAGCGATAGCACTAAGTTCACTGCTCCAGACAATCTTAAGAGTAAGCCAAAAGAGTTAAAGGTAACTGTTCATTATCGCAGGAATGCTGGCGATTATGAAGGCTGGAACATGTGGACTTGGAACGACGGAACCGGTGGTACTGCTCGTTACTTCACTTCGCATGATGATTATGGCAAAGTTGCAACCTTTACTGCTAAGAATGATGGCGGTATTGACAGTGTTGGCTTCAAAGTTAGAAAGTCTACGCCAAATAACGCTTGGGATAAACAAGATCCTAGCGATCGCAGTATTCCAAACAATGCGATTAAGCTAGATTCAAACGATCCAAGCAAGGGTAGCGTTGAAGTCTGGTTAATGCAAGATGACATGAAAGTATACTTAAACGCTACTATGCCACAACTTACAGCTCACGTGATGTCTGCTGATATTGCTGGCTTAAAGAAGTTAGCTGTAAAAGTATCTGGAGATGTATCTTCTGTAAAAGACTCTGACGTAACACTTTTGGATACTAGCGAAAATCCTGCCAAGAAAGTTGAAATTGCTTCTGCTAAAGCTAATGGTTCAGAGATTACTATCGAAACCAAGAATGACCTTAATATTAAGCATAAGTATGAGTTGAGTATTAAGGGATTAGCTACAGGTATTAAGCTTTCTGCTTCCTCAAAAACTGGTGCTAGTGTAATTCGTACCGATGAATTCGATAAGAAATACGCTTATGCTGGCAATGATTTAGGTGCTGTGTATTCTCCTTCTTCAACTACTTTCAAGCTTTGGGCTCCAACAGCAACTGAAGTAAAGCTGATTACTTATAAGTCGACTGCTGAAAAAGCTGAAAACGACAAAGAAACAGCTATGAAAGCAGAAGATCATGGTGTATGGTCTGCAAAGCTTGATGGCGACAAAGCTAATACAGCTTACGCATATGAAGTTCATTTTGCTGATGGTACAGTGAATGTTTCTGCTGATCCTTATGCTAAAGCTGCAGTAGTAAACGGTGAGCGTTCTGTTGTATTAGCAGATAAAGACGCTGGTAGCGCTGGAAATCGTATGCCAAAGTTTACGAATCCAAGTGACGCAACAATTGCAGAAATGGATGTTCGTGACTTCTCAATCAATCCAAACTCTGGTATTAGCGATGCTCATCGCGGCAAGTATCTTGGCGTAGTAGAAGAAGGCACTAAGGCTAAAGATAAGCAGAATGTTTCTGGCTTTGATTATTTGAAGTCGCTTGGTGTCACTCACGTACAAATCATGCCAATGTATGATTTTGGTTCTGTGAATGAAGCAGGTAACTTGGGTTACGGTCAGCAAGGCGCTCAAAACTGGGGCTATGATCCGCAAAACTACAATGTTCCTGAAGGATCTTACTCTACGGATCCTGCTGATCCAACAGCAAGAGTTAAGGAAGCTAAGCAAATGATTACTGGCCTTCATAAGGCTGGTTTGCGTGTGATTATGGACGTGGTTTACAACCATGTTTATGACGTACAAAAGCATTCATTTAACAAGACAGTTCCTGGATACTACTTCCGTTATAAGGATGGCGCTCTGAATGGTAACTCTGGATGCGGTAATGATACTGCTTCTGAGCGTCAAATGATGCGCAAGTATATTTTGGATTCTGTAAAGTATTGGGCTACGCATTACAACCTCGACGGCTTCCGATTTGATTTGATGGGTTTAATTGACCTGAAGACTATGCAAGAAGTGCGTGCTGAGCTTAATAAGATTGATCCTTCAATTATTGTGCTCGGCGAAGGCTGGGATATGAATGAACTGCTTCCTAAGAGCGAGTCTACTATTCAACCAAATGCTTATAAGATTCCAGGAGTAGCGTTCTTTAACGATTCCTTCCGTGATTCTATGAAAGGTTCTGTATTCGATGCTAAGGGTACTGGTTTTGTCAATGGCAATACTAGTAAAGATACTAAGGCTCTGCTTGAGCATAATTTGCTCGGTTGCCAATTTGGCACAAGTACTATTAAGTGCTCGAATAGTAATGCTGAAACGCATTTTGCTGATGCAGGACAAGTAGTTCAGTATGTTGAAGCTCACGATAACTTGTCGTTGTACGATAAGCTAAAGGTTTCTGCGCCTCAAGACACTGAAGATATGCGCATGAAGCGAGTAAAGCTTGCAAATTCAATGATTTTGCTTTCTCGTGGCATGCCATTTATTCAACTTGGTCAGGAATTCTTAAGAACTAAGAACGGAGAAGGTAATAGCTATAATAAGGGCGATGTAGTCAATGCTCTTGATTGGAATCGCGCTGCTGACAAGTCTGATTCCGTGAACTATTTCAAGGGATTGTTGAAGCTACGCAAGAGCATTAAATCTCTTCGTGATTTTGATTATGCAACAATTAACAAGAACATGAATATGATTGATGGCACTCCTGATGGTGTAATTGCTTACACGCTTAAAGATGCAGATAAGCAATACGTTGTAGTATTCAATGCTAATAATGCTGAAACTCAAGTAAAGATTCCAGCAGGAAAGTATTCTGCTCTTGTTGCTGATGGCAAAGTCAATGACAAAGCTCAAGAGGCTAGTGTTTCTGAAGACGGAACATACAAGGTTGCTGCTCTTTCGACTGCAGTGTTGCTTAATGCAGAAAAGAATCCTGCGCCTAAGCCTGGTCCTGGTCCTGTGAATCCTACACCTCAGCCACCTGCTCCTGGTCCGGTAACGCCTGCACCAACACCGTCTCCGGCACCTGCTCCTCAGCCTCAGCCATCTGAGCATGAAACTCCAGCTAAGCCGGATCAGACTAAGCCAGGTCAGACTAAGCCAGGTCAGACTAATCCGGATCAGACTAAGACTGAAACTCAAGCTGAACAGTCTGCACCGGCTAAGTCCGAACAGACTGAGCTGTCTAAGTTTGAACAGTCTGCACCGGCTAAGTCTGAGCAGCCTGCGCCAGCAAAGCCAGCAGAATCCACTCCTGTGCCTGCTGCTCCACAAACAGTCCAGCAGCTTAACCCAGAACTAAAGGGAACTCTTAGCATTGGTAACAATAACGTTGCAACTGCAGGTGTTGTTAACGCTGTGAGAATTAATGTTGTAAACAGCGAGTTCACCGAGCGTTTGCAACGTGATGGAGTAGTTTATGCATACGCGTACATTTACTCGTCTCCACGCCTGCTTAAGGGTGCTGATGGTTCAAAGTTTGTGACTGTCCGCATGGTTAATGGCAAGCCTCAATTCGACGCTCAGTTCCCAGCTGGATACTCAGGAAAGCATACGGTTGTTTTGGTTGACGAGAAAGGCAATCAAGTTGCTTGGACCGAAATAACAGTAGTAAATAATGCAGTTGCTAATAAAAAGAAAGTATTAAGTAATACTGGTATTAATATTGCTTTTGCTGCAATTACTTTCTTAATATTGGCTGCCGCTGCAATTGCGTGTTCTGCGTTTGCTAAGTTTGCTACGTTTACTAAAAAATAATCGACCAAAATATGTGCGTAGATTATTTTTAAGTAATTATCTTTAAGTAATTATGCACAAGAGTTGATTAATTAGTTGCGTAAGGTACGTTAGTAGCGTTTGAGTGAAAGTTATATTCTGTTGTACATACATTTCGAAAGTGTATAACAGGATATAACTTTCCTTAATATCTCCTGCTTTAATAAAAGGCGTGTTTTTGTAAATTAAATGGTAGAGTAGCTCGTTGGTGTTCTCGCCCGGGCTGCGTAGGTCAGGGAATATCGCTGGCTGAAAGCCAATTAGTATACAATGCGCAGCAATGGAGATAAAAGGATCTCAAATGAGCAATATTATTAATTCTGAACGCAATTCATCAGATAATTCAGCGAATAATTTATCGAATAATTCAGATAATGCTATAAGCGTATCTGATTCTAAAGAGTCAGCAACTAACGAACCTACTGTTATAACGAATCTTAAGTGGCGTACGGCAGATATTGCATTGGGATCCGCTCTTGCAGCCGTGTTCGGTGTAATTCTTTTCGGCTATGGAATGGTGTTTATTCCACTAATTCGTACGCTTAATGCAGCTGTTCTTCCTGGTTTTGCAAGTATTACTCACGGTGTGTGGTATTTATCTGGAACTCTTGCAGTACTTCTTATTCGTAAACCTGGTTCTGCAGTGTATGTGAATGTTGTCGGCGCACTTGTACAAGTTTTACTCGGTTCTCCTTTTAGTATTAGGGACACGATTATTTCTGCATTATTGCAAGGCGTATTTGCAGAAATTGCGTTCTTAATTTTTAAATATCGTAAATTTAACTTGACTTTAAGCGTTATTTCCGGATTGCTTGTTGCTTTTGAGTATGGTGTTTTCTTATGCTTCACTAAGTATCAGGCTAAGGCTTCTTCATATATTACGATTCATATGATTACGGAGCTTATAAGCGGCGTACTGCTTTCTGGAGTGCTTGTGTGGTTTATATACTTAGCGTTGAGAGCAACAGGAGCATTAGATAATTTCGCGTCTGCACGTCGTCTGTAATAGTTCTTTTGCTTTCGTATAGACTGTGTGAAAATTGTTTTTCACAAGTTCGACTCACTAGGTTGGCAACTTTTATGTGTATGTGCTAATCTAGTCGTTGCTGAGTTTTCTCAGCGTGGGGCTTTAGCTCAGTCGGTTAGAGCAACGGACTCATAATCCGTCGGTCCAGGGTTCAAGCCCCTGAGGCCCCACGATAAAAATAACGCCACTTCATTAACGAAGTGGCGTTATTTAATTTCAAGCGTTAGTTTCAGAATACTTCCCGCTTTACAGTCCTGCTTGTGCTAAGTAATCAGGAATTTGATCAGGATACTTTGGCCAAGCTCCAGCTTGCGTGCAAACGTAAGCTGCAGTGTTTATTGCGGCACGATGAGCATTCTTTAAAGATTCTCCCGAAAGAATTTGTGCTGCAAACGTTCCAGAGAATGAGTCTCCTGCACCAACAGTATCGTTCACTTCTACATGTGGAGTTGGGAATGTTGAACTATCTTCAGTTTTAGTAATAATAGTGCTGAAAGTAGATCCGCCTGTTAATATCACGTAATCCAAACCATAATGAGTTTGGAACCAGCGGCACGCTTCTTCGTCAGAAGTGTCGCGAATGTTATACATGTCGCGAAGTAATAGAAGCTCGGAGTCATTAAGTTTGAATACGGTTGCTTCTTTAAGCAATGCGTCAATCAAATCTTTAGAGTAGTGGTCGCTTCGAATATTAATGTCGAAGAATTTCATGCAACCTTGTTTTGTATGCTTTAAAAGCTCAAGAATAGTATCGTGAGTTTCTTGAGATCTTAAGCTTAGTGTGCCGAAACATACAGCGTCTGCACGTTCTACTAAGTCAATAAGTTCACGAGTGTAGATTATGTGATCCCATGCTATATTTCTTACGATTGTGTACTCTGGTATACCGTTTCGTAAAGCTACGTCTACTGTACTTGTAGGCCATGCGTTTCTTTGTAAAATAGCGTGAATTCCTGCTTTACTTACCTCTTCTACTAGCTCGTCGCCTAGCTCATCTTGGCCTACTGCGCTTACCACGTAGCTTTCTGCTCCGTTGCATTGTGCATGATACGCGAAGTTTGCCGGTGCTCCACCAACTCTTTTTCCTTGAGGAAGTAAATCCCATAAGAGTTCACCGAGTGATAGAACAATTGGTTTAGTCATGATTTTCCTTTCATTCAAGCACGTCAGTGCATTAAAACTGGATTATCGCGCATTTTAAGTACCCTTTTGTATTTTTTTTACGCAACCAGTTTCATAACATAAATTTGTATATGACAAGTATATAACAAGTATTATTGTCACGCGCGTTAAAATGAAGTTTTATGTGCATTATTGAGATTTAAGAACGTTGTAAATACTAAATTTTTGTTGTGCTAACAGCGTTTTAACTTTATTGTGATTTATATCACTTTTTATATTACAACGACTTTGGAGTTATGTTGCTTATTGCAAATTCTCCAAAGTCGTTGCAGTTTGCCGTTACTTAAACGGTTATTTTTATTTATATTTTAATTTTATTTTAATTTTTATTTATATTCTATGATCTAATTTTTTGATTTAATAATTTTAATATTTAATTCTCAAAAATATCATCTTTTTTAGCACGTTCGGCCATCCAAGCTTCTACGTCATCAATCTGTTTTGGAATATCGATAGAAAGCCATTCTGGACCGTTTTCTGTCATTAAAACGTCGTCTTCAATACGAATACCGATTCCGCGCATTTCTTCAGGAAGAAGTAAATCGTTAGCTGCAAAGTACAAGCCTGGTTCGATTGTAAAAATCATTCCTGGTGTAATCTTTGCGCCCTGATAAGACTCATAACGTGCCTGTGCACAATCATGCACATCCAAACCAAGATGGTGAGCTACACCACACGCATGCCAGCGACGATGCTGCTGACCTTCCGGAGAAAGGGATTCTTCGACACTTACTTTCAAAATACCCCACTCGTGCAAGTGCTCAGCTAATACGCGCATGCATGCATGGTGAATATCAGAGTAAGTTGCGCCAGGTTTAGCTGCCTCGAAACCGGCTTGCTGAGCGTCAAGAACGCACTGGTAAAGCTTCTTTTGCAAATCAGTAAATTTACCATTTGTTGGGAAGGTTCTCGTAATGTCAGCAGTATAGAGACTGTTTACTTCTACGCCAGCATCAATAAGCAGCAAGTCGCCGTCAGAAACTACGCCAGTGTTTCGCATCCAGTGCAAAATTGGCGCATGTTTTCCGGATGCCACAATCGTATCGTAACCAACTTCGTTGCCTTCCTCACGAGCAACAGAGTTAAATGCGCCTTCAATCATTCTCTCGGAATGTTCCTTGCCGAGAGCATGTGGCAAGCGTGTAAGCATGCGGTCAAAACCTTGTTTTGTTGCAGCAATAGCCTTGCGCATTTCGCGAATTTCGTAATCGTCCTTAAGCATACGTGCTTCTGCAGCAAATTCGTGCAGTTTATCATCGGAAGATGTGTTTGCGTCTTCGTCGGTAAATCCGCTAGCTTCACGCATTGCTTCAACTTTTGCAGTAAGTTCAGGATCTGTTTCTCGAATGATGCGTACGTGTACGCCTTCCTCGTTTGCATCGTCGCTTACGTTCTTTGCAAGAGCATCATCAAGTTCTGCAATATCGCGCGTTTCAATGCCAGTCATAGCTTTAAGTTCTTTCAATCCTGCGCGTGGGCCAACCCAATATTCTCCGTAGTGAGGATCTTTGTAGAAACCGTCTGTGCTATTATCAGCTCGTGGCGCTACGAAAAGTTCAGGAACATGCGTTTTACCAGATTTAGCTTCTTCGCTTTCTTCGCTAACAGGTTCCATAACAAGTACGGCACCGGCTTCATAGTCTTGTCCTAATCCAGTGTAGTAAGCAAAGGTAGTGTCTGGTCTAAAAGCGTAATCGCAGTCGTTATTACGCACTTTTGGCTGTCCTGCAGGAATTACTAAGCGTTCTCCTGGGAAACGTTTGCCTAATGCCTCTAAACGTGCAGGAATATACTTGCTGGATTCGAGCGGCTTTACTTCTGGCTCCTGATTATCCCAGTTGCTTGTCATAAAATCTTTGAAAGAATCACTGTTTGGTCTAAGAGAGCGATTATTTACTCGATCTTCAACTTTTTGTGTACCGTCAGCTTTCAGCTTTTCGCCATGTTCTGTTGGCGTAGTTTCTGCCATTTTGAGGACTCCTTAACTCTTTTTCGTATTCGGATAGTCAATAACCACTAACATAGTCTGATTTACATACTTATGCGAGTTTTTATTTAGAAAAAACTGAGATTTTATAAGCAATTTACAAATGGCAGCAAATGCGTGTTTATATAGTAAAAAGTCGTATCTTATTGACTTATACGCATTTAGTTGTTGGTATCAACTAATCTAGAGAGTTGGAAAAACGAGTGTACGTGCGTATAAAAACTAAGGGGGAGTGCGGATTTATGTCTATGGAAAATCCAAACATAAACGGCGAAAGAATTATCGATATTGAGCGAAATATTATGAGTCGTGCCCCTGAACATAATAAAACTAATCTCGATTTAGATAGGATGCGCTTAATTCTTGATATTCTCGGCCATCCAGAAAAATCTATGCATGTTATTCACATAACTGGCACGAACGGTAAGGGTTCTACTGCTCGCATGGCTGAGTCGATTTGTCGAGCATACGGTTTGCGTACTGGTCTTTATACTTCTCCGCATTTGGAACGCATAAACGAGCGAATTATGATTGACGGCCAGGAAATCAGTGACGATGATTTTGTGGACGTTTGGGATCAGATGAAAGACATTATTGACATGGTTGATGCTCGTATGGAGGCTGATGGTAAGCCGAAAATGAGCTTCTTTGAAGTGCTTACATCCATGGCAATTTGGGCTTTTGCGGACGCTCCTGTTGACGTTGCTGTTATGGAAGTCGGAATGGGCGGCGAGTGGGATGCAACTAACGTTATGAACGCTGATGCTGCAATTATTGGCCCAGTGGATATGGATCACATGCAGTGGCTTGGAAACACTGTTGAAGAAATTGCGCGCACTAAAGCCGGAATTATTAAGCCAAATTGTACGGTGATTTTAGGTCCTCAGCCTCATGAAGAAAAGGTTTTGCCGATTATTAAGGAAGTTGCAGAGCGTAATCATGCTACATTGTTGCGTGATTCTTCCTACGGTGACGGAGAGCTTGAAGTAGTTTCTAGAACACCTGCAGTTGGAGGACAAGTTGCTACTTTGCGTACACCGATGGGCACTTATGAAGATGTGCCGATTGATAAGTTTGGTAAACATCAGGCGCATAATGCTTTGGCTGCTCTAGCTGCTGCGGAAGTTGTTCTTCCTGTAAACGGCGCTTTGGATGGCGATTTGGTTGCTGAGGCTTTAAGTCAAGTTAAGGTTCCAGGCCGTATTGAGCAGGTTCGTACTTCGCCGACTATTATTATTGACGGTGGTCACAACGTTAACGCTGCTGAGTCTCTTCGTGAAACTATTGAAGAAAACTATCATTTTGAGCAGCTTATTGGAGTTGTGTCGATGATGGCAGACAAACAGGTTGAAGAATATTTGGGTGTTCTTGAGCCTGTTTTGACGAAAATTATTGTTACACGCAATTCTTGGCGTGATCGTGTAATGGAACCTGAAGATCTCGAAAAAATTGCTGTAGGCGTATTCGGCAGGGATCGTGTGATTCGTGTTGACGAACTTCCGGATGCTATTCAAACGGCTGTGAATCTGGTTGATGAAGACGATGAGCTTGGTGTGGGCTATGGTCACGGAGTTCTTATTTGCGGTAGTTTTGTAACTGCAGGAGATGCGCGCACAATGCTTGTTGAGAGTGTAAATCCTGACTTAAAAAAGCCAAAAGAGCAGCGAGTGCCAATTCACCCAAATATTGACGAGTCTGCGAATTAAGTTATCTGTTTGTTACTTAATTCTAAGAGACTTAGCTTTTTCTACAGTGTTTTTTACTAACACTGCCTGCGCGTCAACTATTGGAATTTGCGGAAGTGGGAAAGCTTCATTGAGAACGCTTAATTCTGTGCATCCTAGAATAAGAGCGTCACAATTGCAGGTTCCTGAAGGGTCAAGCATGTCGCTTAATACTGACTCGTAGCGATGTAAATCAAGTTCGCCTGTACCTTTTACATCATCATAAATAAGCGAAGTAATACGCTGCTGTAATTCGTCATCTGGTGCCACAAATGTGTATCCTGCTTCTTCAATAGCGTGCTGATATACGCCTGCTTTACGAGAGCCAGAAGTGCCCAAAAAGCCGATTCTATTGCATTTAGATTTTGGATAACGCTTAGCAACTTCTGCTACAGCACCGCGTGGCATGTGCATTATTGGTACGTTTGTAAGTTCCTGAAACTTATCGTAAAAATAGTGCGCGGTGTTGCAAGTAAGCACAATAAACGATGCTCCAATTGCCGTCGCTTTAGCAATATCGTCAGCAAGAGCAGGGAAGGGACTTTCAGATGAGTCGCCAACAATGTACGCTGTCCTATCTGGAACAGATGCATCGTTAAACACTACATAATCTAAAAATTCTTGGTCATTATGAGCGTGCGTCTCTTTGTTAAGTAAACGAATATAACTTTCCGTCGCCAATGTACCCATGCCACCAAGTACAGCAAAAAACGGTCGTTTCATTACAACATAATCCCTTCGTAAGCTGCGTATCGCCTATTTTCACGCTTTAGTGCGGAAGTATTCTGCATAACGCTTCTTGTAAATAGAAAACATGTGGCGAAGCATTAACCAACGTAGCAGGTTCAGATCTTTCTTATATTCTAGCGTAGTTCCCCAATTGCCATGGCGAATCATATCAAAGCAACGCTTCTTTTCATCGCTTTCTACCACGTAACGGCGGAAAATTGATAGCGGAATTCCCATCCACAGCTTTTCTCCGCGTCCAAATACAGTATTTCCATCAAAAGGCTTATGCTCGATCAAATCTTCTACGAAATATTTAGCAAGATTAAAGCCATTTAGTGTAACGAAGTAACTAGAACGACCTTGACGCAAGTTGATTTCAAAAAGCTTATACTTTCCGTCGCGCTCATCATATTTCATATCAAAATTAGCTATACCAACATAGTTAATATCTTCCAAAAATGCTTTAATATTGCGGAAAATTTCCTCATTATAATCTGGAAGAATTGCAGCATAATTACCTACTGCTTCTGGCGTTGGGTCTTCCAGCAGAGGATGACCTAAGAACATCATGCGAACATGATGATCGCTGTCAACGTAAGCATTAAGTACACGCATGTGACTGTCGTCACCAGGAATAAAATCTTGCAAAATCATTTCGCCAGTGTAGCCAGCCTTGTACGAGCGTTTAATAAGCGTATCAAGCTCTTCAGGCGTATCTATAATAAACGCTTTCTTACGACCTTCAAAATTAATATCAACCCATTCAGCACTGTCTGCTGGCTTCATTGCAATAGGGAATTTGAAAGGTAGATTTTTGTATGCGCCGGCCGCAACTTCTTCAGCGTTTACTACTAAAGTTTTTGGATGAGGAAGGTTATACTGTTCGCAAGTCTTATAGAAAGAGCTTTTAAGACTTAACTGACGGTTAAGTTCTTTCGATAACGCGTGGAATTCGTAATACTTATGCAACTCATCACTGTACTGGGTTATCATATTCGCATACGCGTCTCCGCAAGGTATTAGCAGAAGTTTGATATCAGGATGTTCCTGCTTCCAATTTTTAGCAAACTCAACCAAAGTATTTAGGAACGTAGGCATTTCGCCAAATCCTGGAACAAGACGCACATCAACAATCTTGCTAAATTTTGTGGCGGAAAGCTGGAAATGCGCAAAGGCAATGGAAGTAATGCCGTATGCTTCATGGAATGCTCGAGCCATACCATAAGTGTTAATCTCACTTCCGAGAAGTACAGATTGGAATTTTTGGTTAGTCATTACTACCTTCTTTATTGTTGTTTCTAATTTTGCTTTTATTTGTTTGTTCTATCTATTTTGTTGCGTTATTTAAAAAGCTGTTTAAGTGCTATTTAATTGCTACTTAAGCATTATTTAGCAGTTTATTACAATCCAAAAAGACGTTTTACTATAAACGAATCACCTTCGTAAGGTAAATGCTTCCTCTTGGATTTAATCCAACGTTCGTCACCTTTTCCAATAGCAAGAAGAACGTTTAATCTTCCTTCTTCTTGCGTATTTTTAATAGCATCTTTATAAGCGTATTCAATAGCTTCTGCTCTGTCGATGATAATGCGTGAAGAAACATTCGTGTTCGTAACATAACTTTGCATATCCTCGCAAATATGCATCACGTCTTCAGTATCTGTATCTTCAGTAGTGAAAATAAACTGAGCTATACGATTCTGTGCTGCGTTAACAATATCTTTACGACGATCTACGGCTTTATCTCCTGTTGAGCCTGTTACAAGCGTTATTCTAGGATTCTCTTTTCCGTAACGTTCTTCTACAAAGTCAATAACAGATTTTGTAGAAATATAATTGTGCGCATAGTCAACAACTGCAATCGTATTTGAGTGAGTATCTTCAAAAACTTCCATGCGTCCAGAAATTTCAACTTTTTCAATAGCATGCAAAGCTTGTAAATCTGTATTCTGATTAACGCCTAATTCGCCTGCAATAGCTATGGCTGCTAAAGCGTTTTCATAATTAAAATCTCCAGCAATTGACAGCGAGAATGTGTCAATCATAGAGTATTGTGCTTCTTTTTCGTGTTCTTCGCAGCAATCTTCATCATTGCTATCGATAACAGCTATGCAATGAGCTTCACTATCTTCTGAAGGAACTGCAAGATAATCAGGAGTTAGAAGTTTTGGATAATTTTCGCAAGTGCGTTCAGTTTCTTCGCAAGTTTCGTCTACGTCTTCTATATCTTCTTTCTTTATGCGAGAGATGGTTGTGACGTGAACATTATTACGTTTTGCATCTTGTAATAGAAGATCTGCGTGATCCGTATCTGCGTTTAATACTAAACGCTTGGTATTTGCAATAATTTGTCGCTTGCAATACAAGTAGTCTTCAAAAGTTGGGTGTTCTATAGGACTAATGTGATCAGGACTGATGTTCAAAAATGCAGCAACATCAAACTTAAGACCGTATACGCGATTTACTTTGTATGCTTGTGAGGAAACTTCCATAACAAGATACTTCATACCGCTATCAACGGCCTCGCGCATCATGCAGAACGCGTCGAAACTTTCCGGAGTTGTCAAATTCGATTCCACATAATTTTTTCCGTC
This sequence comes from Gardnerella sp. 2492, assembly GCF_050320365.1. Lineage (NCBI taxonomy): Bacteria > Bacillati > Actinomycetota > Actinomycetes > Bifidobacteriales > Bifidobacteriaceae > Gardnerella > Gardnerella sp. 2492. The sequence continues at coordinate 1,358,891 of NZ_CP186952.1, forward strand.
AACGCAATTGTCTACTGAAGAAAACAGTGCTGCTTTTCCGTGAGAATAAGCACTAAGAATAGCGTGAGTAAAGTATGCTGTAGTTGTTTTGCCTTTAGTTCCAGTAATTCCAACAATAGTAAGTTTTTGTTGCGGATTTCCGAAGAATGCTGCAGCAAGAATACTCATTGCTTTACGAGCGTCTGTAACGATTAGGCCGATTGCGCTAGTGTAATTTGCGTAACTTTGTTCAGCAACGTATGCTGCAAGTCCTTTACTATCTGCATCTAAAAGGTATTCAGATTTAAAATTGCCTTTAATAAAAAGTAAAGTACCAGGTTTAATATCGCGCGTATCGTAAGTCGCATGAGCAAACGGCTTGTGCAGATCTACTTTAGTAAAAGCATTAGCGTCAAGGGACCAAATTTCAGTTTTGCAATGAGTAGTATCTTTTTTTACTTCTTCCTCAGATACGCTCGTTTGCTGCTGAATCATTTCGCGAAGTAAATTATGCTTCTGTAGAATTTCACTTGCTTCAGCTAAAGATAGCGTTGAGTGAATCATATGTTACTATTCCTTACCAAATCCGTAAAATTGTATGTATTTAGTGTAGTTGAAGTGCAGGTCAGATTTCGTTCAAATCTGTCAATTTACTTGTACTATATTCATAACCAACTACCATTAATTGGCTCTTTTCCAATGGATACAAGCCAATCGTTAAAACTATTTTTCCACTGGTTGTACGCGTTTCGTTGCCAGCTCATAATCTCACTAAGTGGCATTCGAGCGAGTTCTTCATGTAGTTTAGTAATAGGCTTTATAAGATCAACTGCTGCAACAGTATCTGCAGTAGCATCGTGGAAGTTACCTATTGGCTCTACGCCGTAGAATTGTGTTGTCATGGTAAGAGTTCTTTTTCCTGAACGGCGAGAAACAGCGCGATCTATTACTAGAGGATCAACTGTAAGAACTTCACCACTTTGTAAAGTACTTACGGAACTTTCTGGACGTTCTTTCAATGATTTAAGATTCCAGTTTTTAAGATCATGCTGCAGCATTTTTACATCAAATGGAGCGTTGTATGCAAGAAGTGGAATGTTTTTAGATTGAGCTTTACTTATTGCGAAAGCTAGTATTTCTAGTTCTTCTGTTGGTTCTAATCCGTTTTTTTGCAAATAAGAGTCAGTAAAACCGTTTACTTCACTTGCTTTTGGATTCATTGGTTGATGAGGGTTGATTAACCAAGTAGATATAGCATCTTTGCTGTGGCCTGCGTTAGGGTCTCGTAATACTAAGGTTGCGGATACTATGGCATCTTTGCCAATTATTGCGCCTGTTGTCTCGGTATCAAATCCGAGTAGCCACGATTCTGCAAGAGTAGTGTTTTCTGCTTGCGTTGGAGCTTCTTCTAAAGCGTTTAAAAGTTCTTTTATATGTGTCGGCATAGTCACAATATTACCTCAACATCGGTTTATGGCACACTGTGATCTGTAAGAGGATGTAATAGTCTGTTAAATGTATTTGTAAATAGTATTTGTAAATAGTATTTACAAATATCTGCAATAGTGAACTTAATTAAGTATGGTGCTTTTCGAGTATCATAGTTTTTATGAGTGAGCAACATGATTCTGCAAATGTGGGAAACTTACGCGAATTGCGTATGTCTGTAGCAAGTAGAACTGCGTCTCAGCAGAGTCTTTATGAGCAATTTGAGCAGCTTTCTGCAGATCAAGTTGATTCTCTTTATTCTCAAGCAAAAAGATTAACGAATAATACTCAAGATGCGCAAGATTTAGTACAAGATACTTTTGAGCGTGCGTTTAAGTCGTTTTCTACTTTCCAACCTGGCACCAACTTTGGGGCGTGGATTAGTAGGATTGAGCGTAACTTGTATTTTAATCAGTATGCCAAGGCGAAGCGTCGTCCTCAGCGAGCAAATGATGCTACTGGTGAGTATAACGATTGGGATATTTATGAGGCTTCGAATCATGCTCCAAGTGGTTTGCTTTCTGCAGAACAAGAATATTTGGAGAGATTTGCTCCTAAAGAAATTATGGCAGCGCTGAAAACTTTGCCAAAGGAGCGTAGAGAAGTTTTTATTGAGGCTGTAATTAATGGCAAATCTTATAAGCAGATCGCTAAAGAGCAGGGAGTGAAGATTGGTACTGTTATGAGCCGTTTAAGTCGCGCTCGTACACAGCTTAAAAATGAGTTAGCTGATTATAATTCCGATAATTAAACTAATTGCTAATTATTGGAATGCGGCTTATGGATTAAAAATAGAACGTGGCTGCAGTTTGCGTTCTGCGTTAGTGTCTCATTCTGCTTGTTTTGGGACACTCGTGCAGTTTGCGTTCTGCGTTAGTGTCTCATTCTGCTTGTTTTGGGACACTCGTGCAGATTGCGTTCTGCGTTAATGTCTCAAGCAGCCTACGATTCAGCCTAATATAAAATTGTGTATAAAATAAAAAGCCCGCAGTAAAAGCGGGCTTTACAGTATGTATAGGCAAATCTACAACTCAGGCATTTGGTCTTTTGCCGTGATTTGCTGCCTTTTTGCGACGCGCCTTGCGCTTACGTCCACGCATACCCATAATGGAACTCCTTAACGATGAATTAACAACCTTAGGGATTATCTCACGTTGCCGAGACGTTAGTTTGTATTTTTACGATTACGCTGCGATGTCTGCAACAGTTGCATTTAGCAGCGATACTATATCTTGAGGATTTAATACAACGTCAAGTCCGCGCTTACCTCCAGATACAAGAATCTCACTAAACTGCATAACGCTTGAGTCTAGTACAGTTTCATGCTGAGTTCGCTGCCCAAATGGGGAGATGCCTCCAACTACGTAACCGCTTTCTCGTTGCGCAACTTCTGGGCTTGTCATGCTTGCTTTTTTCGCGTGAACAGCGCCAGCAATTGCTTTCATATTAAGTCTTCCGTTTACAGGTACGATTCCGACTACTCGTTTTTCTCCGGTGTCTACCATAAGTGTTTTGCATACTTGAGCTGCGCTTACACCAAGTTTTTCTGCTGCTTCAATTCCGTAGCCTTCATCCATATGATCGGCATCGTGATCATATTCTGCTATTCGGAATGTGATGCCTGCATTTTCTAGTTGTGCAATAGCTGGAGTTGCTTTACCTGTTGCTGCATGTTTTTTACTCATTTTGATTTCCCCTGACTTTTGCTACTTTTATGATGCTTATATTTCATTACATGATATGCTATACCGACTGTTGACTTAAAGTACATAAAATCTGAAAGTCTAAAAATAAACCCCTTGAACGCTTAGCTTATTAGTATCCGTTATTTTAGATGCTAGCTTAAGCGCAACAAGGGGTTTAATTAAATTTTCGCAAAAATCAGATTGATTCTGACTTTCTTCTTAGAAATCACTCAGAGATTTCAGCGAAGTAAAGGAGAGTGCGAATCATGTTAGAAGTGAAACCGTACTCGTTGTCATAGAAGGTGACGGTACGAGCCAAAGTTACACCATCAACAGTGTTCACATCGGTCTGAGTTGGATCAAAAACGCCACCGTGGGTGTCGCCGATGATGTCAGAAGACACGATGCTGTCAGCGTTGTAGCCGAAGTATTCGCAGTTCTCAAATGCCTTCTTGAAAGCTTCGTTGATTTCTTCAGCGGTAGCTGGCTTCTCAAGAACGGTTGTCAACTCGGTAACGGAGCCATCTGGAACCTGAATACGCTGTGCGTGACCCTGAAGTTTACCGTTAACTTCTGGAACAACCTTGCCGATTGCCTTAGCAGCACCGGTGGAGTGCTCGATGGTGTTGCAAGCTGCAGAACGGTTGTTGCGTGGCTTGGAGCCGCGTGGGCCATCGAGAATCATCTGAGTTCCGGTGTAAGCGTGGATGGTAGTCATGAAGCCGGACTTGATGCCCCAGTTATCCTGCAAGAGCTTTACCATGGCGGCCATGGAATTGGTTGTGCAGGAGCCTGCGGACACAATGTTGTCAGAGGCCTTCAAGATTTCGTGATTTACGCCGAACACAACGGTTGGGGTGGTCTCGTCCTTAGCAGGAGCAGAGATAAGAACCTTCTTAGCTCCAGCGTTCAAGTGAGCCTGGGACTTTTCAGCAGAAGTGTAGAAGCCGGTGCATTCGAGTACGAATTCAACACCATCGTTCTTAACCCATGGAATATTGTTTGCGTCTTTTTCTGCGTAAACCTTATAGGTCTTGCCATCTACTACGATGGCATCTTCGGTGGAGGTTACCTCAACTGGAGTGCCGTCATCGTGGCGGAAAGTGCCATGCGTGCTGTCGTACTTAAGCAAGTAAGCAAGCATGGAAGGAGTGGTCAGATCGTTGATGGCTGCGACTTCGATATCACCGGCCTGGCCGCCACGAGCTTGAAGCTCAAAAATACGACGGAATGCGAGACGACCGATACGACCGAAACCGTTAATACCAATCTTGACTGTCATGTGGGTTCTCCCTTGAGTAAAGATCTTCATGCGCAAAATTTGCAAATTGACAAATACGTAATCTTGCGATTTTTATGCAAATTATTACGATAAGACCTTCGTTATTGAATTAACGGTGTTCATTTTAATGTGCGGCATGTACGACTATTTAAATTTTCTGTTATATAAATGTTCTGTTTGAAATCGGCGTAAAACTGGTTGTAATTCTTCGTTTTTGTGAGTGTTTTTGTGCAATTTTTGATTTGTTAATGTTTGATTTTGTTAGATATTTGTAGAGGGTTGATTGCGCTCTTAGCAAAGCTTTATCTGAAAGCAATCAACACATAGAAAATAAATTACTATCTGCAGATTAGCGAGCATAGTAGTGGCGCTCTTGAGATGAGATGCCGTCTAAGAAGAAGTGTGCACATTCGCGGTAAGATTTGCTACTTACGAAATCTTCCGGAGTGTAAGGTGCAACGCTAGAAAACATATCTTCATACTCATCAACACTTAAGCGTTTGCGTGAATCAAGCATATTCGCATGTTCTTTAGTTAAAAGTGAATCCCTAAATCCTGGCACAAGTTTGCCGCTAAAGAACTCGCCAACAGCGCCGGAACCGTAAGAAAATAGGCCAATCTTATCGCCTTCTTTAAGCGAGTTAGTTTCATTATCGCAACCGTATTTTCCATCTAACTCAAGCAAAGATAGCAAACCTAAATACAAGGAACCAGTATAAATATTTCCAACACGACGACTGTATTTCGTACTAGTTTCGTAATTCGAAAGCAAGCGCTCGCGTGATGCTTCATAAACGCTACCGAAATTGCAAGAATCCATAGCTGTGTTAAGAGCTTTCAAACCCATTTTTGTATATGGCAAGTGGAAGCACATAGCTGCAAAATCGTTGAAATCGCAATTATTTTGTGCAGAGTACTTTTGCCACACGTCGCAGAAGAACTGTATGTACTGTTCGGTTGAGAATTTTCCGCGAGCAAGAGCAGTATCCTGATAAACAGGTCTCCAAAAGTCTTGAATATCAGCAGATTTTACAACGCTATCGTCGTTAATTTCTAGCACATGTGGATTTGCGCTTATCAGCATTGCCACAGCTCCAGCGCCCTGAGTTACTTCGCCAGGAGTAGAAAGTCCGTAGCGTGCAATATCGGATGCTATAACAAGTACTTGCGGTTGCAAATCGGCATGTGCGCGCACGTAGTCGCAGGCCATCATAAGAGCTGCAGTACCGCCGTAACATGCTTCTTTTACTTCAATGCAACGAACCCAAGGCGTAAGTTTTAGCAGTTTATGAACGTACAAAGCACTAGATTTGCTTGCATCTATACCGCTTTCTGTGCCGACGATTAGCATTTTTAGGCGATTGCTGTCGATATGAGGCATAAGGGGGAGTGCGGCTTGAGCTGCGAGAGTTACGATGTCTTGATGATTTGGTGGAACTGCCTGCTCGCTTTGACCGATACCGATTGTGAATTTATTAGGGTCAATTCCTCGGTGTTCTGCTAGTTCTGCAAGATTAAGGTAGTAATGAGGTGTTGCAAAAGAGATGTGATCTATGCCGACTGTAAGTGGTGAATCGACTTCTGTAAGTGGTGACGTTTCAGTATTATTTGTAGTATTCATTTTCCTCAAATTTCCATCAAGTTTTTATCAAGTTTCTTAATTTTGTTTTGATTCTCGTAATTTTTTAAGCAGTTGCACGGCATTTTGTATAGTTCGTTCTGCAGGATCAAGTTGCAGAATATTATGTGAAATTTCAGCTATTTCTGCGTCTTTTGCTCCTGCAGCTATAGCAAGATTTGACGACTGCAGCTTCATGTGACCTGCTTGAATACCGGGGCCTGCTAGTGCTAGAAGAGCCGCGAGATTTTGTACTAAGCCGAGTGCTGCAAGAGTGTTTCTAAAATCGTTTGCGTTCTTATATTTGCCTATTTTGATCGCGAGTTTTGCCATTGGAAGAGAGGAGATTGATCCGCCAACAATGCCTATTTGTAGCGGAATTTCAATACGACCACTGAGTATGGTTTGTTCGTTTAGTGTTTCGATTTTCCAAGTTGATAGTGGTAGGTAGCGACCGGTACGCGCCGCCCACGCATGCGCTGCGGCTTCTAGCGCTCGCGTATCATTTCCTGACGCGAGCGCGGCTCCTAAAATGCCGTTTAGGATTCCTTTGTTGTGCGTGGCGGCGCGTGCCGGATCGCTGGCGGCTAGCGCGCTTAATGCCGCGATTCGGCGTGCGAGGCGCTTCCCTTCATCCTCGCGTTCAGATTCTTCAAGCCGCCTGGATGCTAGCGCTTCAACAGGTATGCGCACTTGTGCCGTGGTAGCAACGCGGCTTGTGTTGGTAAGAATCGCCGCAAGCGCCTCTACGCCGAGCCAGCTTTCCAGCTGGGCTTTTACGGCTTCGCCCATAGTGTTCACGGTGTTTGCTCCCATTGCATCGCATGTGTCTACGTCAATTTCCAGTTTGGCGAAGCCGTTAAAAGCTGAATCGCGGCATTTTCGCGCGCCGCCACCCCTTTTAACCATTGATGGGTGTGATTCGTTTGCAATGCGTAGCAGATCTTCTACCTTTTCATTATCTTCAACAATTTCATTCAAACGCGCTGCCACGCTTGAATCCGCGTCTTCAAAAATTATTTGTGCAGTTGTTACGTATTGTGGTGAGTGCGCAATAATCCCGCATTCTGTTTCGTTAATCCCGCATTCTGCTTCAAAATTTCCGCATTCTGCTTCGTTTGCAATAACGCAGTTTTTAACGCTTGTTACAGCATTCTGCTCCACAACGCTTGTTGCAGCATTCTGCTCCACAACGTTTGTTGCAGCAATCCGCGCTCCGTTGCATGCAGCCGCAATTACGGACGGCTCTTCTGTAGCCACAAGAATGTCGCGTTTTTCGCCGTTTACAATCAGCCCACGCACAATGCCAACTGGAAGAGTGTACTTTCCAATCTGATTTTCAATCATATGATTCGCAACGTCTGCTGGAATTGTAGCGTCAGAACTTTGCGCAAGCTGTTTAAGCAACAAATCTGCTTCAGTTTCGTTTATTTTTCCTTCATTTTGTAAAGTTTTTATGCGCTGTTCTACGCTTAATTCACGAAAAGCAGTCATTTGAAATCACCCCAATGATTTGTGTTGACTACGCATGTTGCTGAAGGTTGTTCATCCTAATTTGCATTGCGACTCCAATTCCGCCGCCTACGCATAATGCAGCAACGCCATTTTGCTGCTTTCGATCGCGTAAAGCATATATTAGCGTAGTTAAGATTCTTGCTCCGCTAGCTCCAAGTGGATGTCCTAATGCGATTGCGCCGCCTCTAACGTTTAGTTTTGATTCGTCAATATGAAGTTGTTCAGAAACTGCAATACTTTGTGCGGCGAATGCTTCATTGATCTCAAATAAATCAATGTTTTTAACGTTACTTTCAGTAGAATTTAGCATTCGTTCCATAACGTGTTTCGGAGCATAACCCATTAAATCTGGGTCGATTCCGCCTTCTGCAAATCCCACTATTTCTGCAAGATACTCGATTTTGTGTTCAGTAGCGTAGTCTTTGCTCATTAGCACGAGTGCTGCGGCACCGTCGTTTATTCCGCTTGCATTTCCAGCTGTTACTGTTGATACGTGAGAATTATCTGATTCATCTGAAGTTTTAAAAAGTGTACGAAGTTTTGCTAAACGTTCTAAAGACGTGTCAGCTCTTGGATGTTCATCTTTAGATACGATTGTGCCGTCATCCAATTTTACTGGAACGATTTCTGCATTAAATTCGCCTTTTTCCCATGCTGCTACAGCTTTTTGGTGAGATTTTAGTGCGAAAATATCTTGCGCTTTGCGAGTAATACCAAATTTCGCTGCAACGTTTTCTGCAGTAACTCCCATTGCGTCACCTGTAAAAGCGTCGTTTAAGCCGTCGCGTTGTAAGCCGTCAACAAGCGCAAAATTTCCGTATTTGTGTCCATTAAATCGCGCGTTGTTTGCGTAAAATGGAACGTTGCTCATGCTTTCTGTGCCGCCAGCTACTACTACTTGCGCATCGCCCATTACTATTGCAGCTTGTGCTAAGCGTACTGCTTTTAATCCAGATCCACATACTTCGTTAATTGTCATAGCACAGCTGGAAGTGTCTAAACCTGCACGTAATGCGATTTGCCTAGCTACATTTTGCCCACTACCAGCCTGCAATACGTTTCCAAAAATAGCTTGATCTACGTCGCTGCCAGTTAGTCCAGCGCGTTCTATTGCAGCTTTAGCTGCGATAGTTCCTAAATCAACTGAGGAAAGCGAAGATAAGCTGCCGCCGAATTTACCAATAGGTGTACGTGCAGCGCTCGCAATCACCACTTCAGTCATATGTTTAGCCACCTAATCAATTGTTTATTGCAATGTGTATTGCAGTATGCCAACCGAACTACTCTATCGTATTCTTCAGTAAAAACGAGAATCTACAAAAATTCTTCTCGTTTTTTTCACATTTTCAATATTTTTTATAATAAGTTTTTATATTAAATTTTTATAATAAATTCTCATTTTGCGCTTGTGTACTTGCGAACATAATTTTCCACGCTGTATTTAAAATTGTGCTCCAAGCTTTTACTGTTTTTACTGCTTTTATTGCTTTTGTGTGTGCTGATTTCATTGTTCACGGAAGGAAATAGATCCGTCTGCTGGGTTCATTGAATCAACAATAGCAAGAGAATCCAAATCATATCCAGCTTTGCGCAAAACGTCACCGCCGCCCTGGAAGCCCTTTTCTATTGCGATTCCAATTCCTGCTACAGTAGCGCCAGCATGTTTACAAATATCTATTAAACCTTGCAAAGCGTTTCCGTTAGCCAAAAAATCATCCAAAATTAGTACACGATCTTCAGAACTCAAATATTTGCGAGACACTATTACAGGAAACTCGCGCTGCTTTGTGAACGAGAAAACAGTAGAAACATATTGGTCACCGTCAAGATTTATAGACTGAGCTTTTTTAGCAAAAACTACAGAAACATTACCAAAATGCCTTGCTACTACGCATGCAATACCAATTCCAGACGCTTCAATAGTTAGAATTTTTGTAATATTTGCATTTTTAAAATGTTCAGCCCAGGAAGCACCCATGTGATCAAACAAAGTCACGTCGCATTGATGGTTCAAAAAAGCGTCCACTTTTAAGACATTGCCAGGTTTTACGATACCGTCTTTGCGAATGCGTTCTTCTAGTTCTTGCACAATGTGCCCTTTCTTAGCATATACAGTTTCGCTATTTAAACTTTGCTGTAACATGTTTAATTTGCAGTATGCTTAAGCTTACCCAGACTTATGACACAATTTTATAGAAACGACTCAGCCATGTGGTAAACCATATTAAATGCGTGTAAAAGCAGAATGTGGGGGAGAGTTTTGCTTTAAGTGGTAATGGAGAGTGCAGTATGAGTAATTATGGCTATGTTAGTGATTTATTGGGTAATCCTGTAGATGATGAATCCAATATTTCTGCTAGTGCTAAGAATAGTGCGGAAAGCTTAGCAAATAATCAAAACATAGTTTACGATGAAAGTCCTGCTCAGGCTGCGTCTACTGCTCCTACAGAAACAACTTCGCATTACTATGATCTTCCAAATATTACTGCAGATGAAAGCACTCTACTTAATGGATTAAACCCTCAACAATTACAGGCAGTTAAGTACGATGGTCCAGCTTTACTAATCGGAGCAGGTGCAGGAAGTGGAAAAACACGAGTTCTTACGCGCAGAATCGCCTGGATTCTAAGCAAAGAAGGCGTGTGGCCAAGCCAAATTCTTGCAATTACATTTACAAACAAAGCAGCTTTAGAAATGCGTGAACGATTAGCAAATCTTATCGGAAACTGCGCTAACACAATGTGGGTTTCAACATTTCACTCTGCATGCGTAAAAATATTACGAAAATCAGGCGAAAATATTGGCTTAAAACCAGGCTTTTCTATTTACGATACTGCAGATTGCGAGCGTTTAGTAAAAATTATTGCCACAGAGTTAAACGTTGATATTAAACGTTTTACTCCTCGCAATATTTTAAGCAAAATTTCAGATTGCAAAAATAGTTTAATTAGTTGGCGCGAGCAGCTTGATATGTATGCAAACGATTACAAGCCAGGTGTTGCAGGTCAACAAATTGCGCACGCTGGTAATTATGATGCTGTTTATGCCACAATTTACGCAGAGTATCAGCATCGCTTAGCTCAAGCAAATGCTGTTGATTTTGATGATTTAATTATGCGAACTGTGCAACTCATGCGCGAAGTGCCAGAAGCTGCTAAATATTATCGTCATAAGTTCCGCTATATTTTAGTAGACGAATATCAGGATACTAATCATGCTCAATATGAGCTTATTCGAGAGCTTGCTGGAGTTGACGTAAAACAGCAAGTGATGTCGCAAGATAATATTGATGCACCCGCTTCTATCACAGTCGTAGGAGACTCAGACCAGTCAATTTACGCTTTTCGTGGAGCAGATATCCGCAATATTCAAGATTTTGAGAAAGATTTTCCTAACGCCAAAACTATTATGCTTGAGCAAAATTATCGATCTACTCAAACAATTTTGGATGCTGCAAATGCTGTTATTTCTCACAACAAGTCTCGAAAGCCTAAAAAATTGTGGACAGCGTTAGGCGAGGGGTCTGCAATTACTGGTTACGCAGCTGACAACGCTCAACAAGAAGCAGCTTGGGTTGCTAAGGAAATAGCGCGATTAGCAGGAGAGGAAGGCATTGCGTACTCTGATATGGCAATTATGTATCGTGCTAATGCGCAGTCGCGTTCGTTAGAAGACGCACTTGTTAAGGCAGGATTGCCGTATCAGCTGGTTGGTGGAACTAAGTTTTACGAACGTCGCGAAGTAAAGGATGCGCTCGCATACTTGCAGTCTATGGCAAATCCGGATGATGACGTTAATATGCGCCGAATTTTGAACGTTCCAAAACGCGGACTTGGTCCTCGCGCAGAATCTATTCTTACTATGTATGCGCAAAGTCATGAAGTGAGCTTCTGGCAGGCTTTAGAACATTTGGAATCAATTGAAGGAGTATCAACTAGAACTCTAAGCAAACTCAAAGAGTTTCGTGAGTTAATGCATAATCTGATGTTATGTATGCAAGACAATTATTCTAAGCCTTCTGAAGTAATAGCAAGTATTTTACAAGAAAGTGGTTTATTAGCGGATTTGCAACGTTCTGAAGATCCTCAGGATGCTTCAAGAGTTGATAATTTGTCGCAGTTGCAGTCTGTTGCTGCTGAATATGAACAAAATACTCCGGATGCTAATGTTGCTGGATTCCTTGAAACTACTGCTCTCGTAGCTGATTCTGATCAATTGCCTGGTGAGAATGAGAATACTGGTAAAGTTACTTTGATGACTTTGCATACTGCTAAAGGTTTGGAATATCCGGTTGTGTTTTTAACTGGAATGGAGCAGGGTACTTTTCCGCATTCTCGTGCATTGGATGACGAAGATGAGCTTTGTGAAGAGCGTAGGCTTGCGTACGTTGGTATTACGCGCGCGAAGCAGAAATTATATGTAACTCGCGCTTCTGTAAGATCTCAATGGGGTCAAGCTCAAGATATGTTGCCAAGCCAATTTTTGGATGAAATCCCAGATAATTTGATTGATTGGAAGCGTCGTGAATCGGATGTTGAGCGTTTAGGTGGTCGTTTGCGTAAGCATAGCGATTTTGATGACGATTTCAGCGATGATTTTGATAGTGATTTTGATAGCTGGGATGATGATTTTAGTGATGCTTTTGGCAAAAAAACAACTTTCGGCGGAAGTTCGTACAGTTCTAGTAAATCGTACGGTTCTAGAAAGTCTAATAACTACAATAAATCTTACGGTTCTTCTTACGGCTCTTCTTACGGCTCTTCCTACGGTTCTTCTTACGGTTCTAGATCTAAGTGGTCTAAATCTAGTGAAGTAAAAACGCGCAAAATTACCGCAATATCTGCAGAAAAATCTGGCAAAAAGTCAAGTTCTGCATTTTCTTCTCTATCTTCTTCTAAAGGTACTGGTTCCGTGGATAAAGACAACAATCTCAACATTCAAGATTTTCAAATCGGAGACAAAATCACACATGATACTTACGGATTAGGAACAGTTCTTGCAACTCAAGATAAAGGACGTAACTCTATTATTACTGTTGATTTTGGTTCCGATGGCGTGAAACGCTTAATGCTTCGTATTGCGCCTATAGAGAAATTGTAAAATATTTTATTTTATGCTACTTATACATAAAATAATTTGCAATTATTAAAAATTGCATAAATTATTATTCGTAATATTGTTATAATTATCGCCGCAATTATATACACGAAAACAAAATATTCAAGACTTGTTTTATATCGCACTATAAGAAAAAATGTAAAAGTAAACGAAAACATAACTTCAGAAAGTTTTATGGGGGAAGCTATGACGAGTACTGAATTGTTATTGGTTTTCGTATGCACAAAATAAAGATTTAACGAAGACTTGGCGCTTGCAAAACGAGTGCTGTAGGACGTGTGGCATTAAAGAAAATGTGGCACAAAAAAATTAATAACATACATTTAATGAGGTATTTATTATGAAAAACAAGTTATTTGCATCAGTTCCAGAGATTATTTTGGGAATTCTTATTGCTATATCGCCATTGACATTCGCAAAACCATGCCAATCTGGCGGTATGCACAAAATGTCCATGATGATGCAACCTATGGCATGCCACTACACGGGAAGAGCAGCACTAGGTATTGGAATTGTTATTGCAGTTCTTGGATTGATTTCTCTATTAGTAAAAGAAAGCGTACGTATAGGCTTAAATATTGCCGTTATAATTAACGCATTACTTGTTATGGCAGTTCCTACATGCTTAATTGGTGTATGCAAGAACCCAATGATGCCTTGCAATTCTGTAACCCGACCAACATTAATTCTCTTAGCAGTTCTAGCTGCAGTATTTGCAGCAGTTGCAGTATACCTTGATTTGAAGTCTACTGACCGCTAAAAATTTCATCCTGTAATGGTTGTAATAATTACAACCATTACAGCGATTGCAACATATATCGCTAACTATAAACGAATATTATGCGAACTGTTACATTACGAAAGCTGCCGCTTAAAAATCTTGCAAGCAAGCCACTTAAAACTGCTGCTCTAATAATAGTTACAGCATGCCTTGCGGCAATATTTTTCGGCGGCTCATTACTTTCTATGAACCTTTCACAAGGTTTAAATAGCATGAAAGAACGTCTCGGTGCGGATATTATGGTAATTCCACATGGGACAAATCTGAAAGCAGAAGCGCTACTAACCAATGGCGGATCTAGCACATTTTATTTTACGAACAACATTGAAAACATGGTTCGTAAAGCTGAAGGTGTACAAAAAGCTAGCGGACAAACATATATTTCCTCACTATCTGCAGGATGCTGTGCAGAAAAGTTGCAAATCATAGGATTTGATCCAAATTCAGATTTTGTAATCGGCCCATGGATTTACTCTCAACACAAAAAGACTTTGCAGCAAGGTGAGATGATTGCTGGAGCTAATGTAGTAGTATCATACGATCACAAAATACGCTTATTTGGGCATAGTTGGCCTGTTTCTGCTCAGCTTGCAAAAACTGGAACGAGTTTAGATAACTCAGTGTTTGTAAGTAGACAGAGCATACCGCAAGTAGTTGAGTATTCAGCCAAAGTTGGTCACACTGCTATACCAAAGCAATACGTGCGAAAAGTTATTTCAGCAGTATTAGTCAAAGTGAAAAAAGGTTATACTCCTAAGCAAGTAGCAGAAAATATTAAAAAAGCAACAGGATTGCCAAGTATAGGTACAGTTTTTCCTGGAGGCATAACAGCAACAACTCAAGCAAATATTGGGGTGTTCATACGAACCGTATCAATTTTAGTTATCGTATTTTGGGTTGTTGGAATATTAGTGCTAATAGCAGTATTTTCTTCCGCTGTGAACGAGCGTAAAAAAGAGTTTGCTTCTCTTCGCATACTAGGACTAACTCGTAGAATGTTACTAACTATGGTAATTAGAGAGTCTACAGTAGTAGGATTTGCAGGCGGAATTATAGGAGTATCTTGTGCTTCTTTAATACTTTTCCCATATAGTACTTTGATCTCACAACAGTTGCAGCTTCCATATCTTGAAATAACTGCACTGCCTATTATCACTTTGCTTATTTTAAGTATTGCGTTATCTCTCGTAACTGTTTTTGCGGCTTCTTTGTTCACAACATTGCGAATTGCTATGAACGAAACGTATATTACGCTTAGAGAAGGCGAGTGATTTATGTGTGAAGAAGTTTTGAAAGTAAAGAATGTTACTAGAGAGTTTATGCGCAGAAAACGCAAATTTGCTGCAGTAAATGACGTAACTTTTTCACTTAAATCAGGAGATTTTGCGGCTATTGTTGGAAGATCTGGTAATGGAAAATCTACGCTGCTTAATCTTATTGCTGGTTTATTAAAACCTACAAGAGGAAGTATAAATGTTTGCGGATTTGAAATTTCGTCTCCTAATTTAAAAGATGATGAAGTTTCTAAATTGCGTGCTGAAAATATTGGTTTTGTAACACAAAGTGCTACGCTTCTTCCAAGTCTTACAGTCTGCGATAACATACTACTTTCGTTACAGATTGCTAAAAGCGCGGTAAAATCTGAAGAAGAAATAATAGATAAAGTAAGTGCACTACTAAAAAGACTTAATGTAGCAGACTTACTTTGGTGCTATCCTAAAGAACTTTCCGGAGGAGAAATGCGTCGAGTTATGATTGCTCGCGCAATTATTAATAATCCAAAATTACTCATATTAGATGAGCCTACAGGTGATTTAGATAGTGATAATACAAAAGTTGTTATCAAGATTCTTCAAGAAGCTGCTTTAAAAGGTTCCGCTGTGCTTATGGTTACGCATGATATTGATGCTGCGAATTGTGCTGACTGTGTATACACTATGCGAGAAGGAAGTTTAAGTTTATAGTCTTCTTATTTTCTGATTTTGCTTATTTGCGAAATCAAATAGTTAGAGTATAAATATCTATTTTATTCTGGCCGAAGTGTAGAATCAGAAACGATGCCTACTTTCGTATGCATCATCTGGAGCCTTAGCCCATCAGTGGGTCGGCGCGTAGAGTAAGTGTTTTGTAATACTTAGTTTTTCGCGTTCGTGTGTTGGTACACGAGGAAGCACTGGAGAGGCCGGCTCAGCGTGAGGAATCTATAATCTATTACGATTTTGCATTTGCTCGCGTTCCGTTCAGATAACGACAGAATATAAAGGATTAGCAATGACTAATATTCAGCGTTCTCGCCGTCAGGTGCGTCTTTCTCGCGCCCTCGGCATCGCTCTGACCCCAAAGGCTCAGCGCATTTTCGAGAAGCGCCCATATGCTCCAGGTGAGCATGGACGTACTCGTCGTCGCACAGAGTCCGATTATGCAGTACGTCTTCGTGAGAAGCAGCGTCTGCGCGCACAGTACGGCCTTTCTGAGAAGCAGCTTCGTGCAGCTTACGAGAAGGGTACGCACACTGCAGGTCAGACCGGTGATGCAATGCTCACCGATTTGGAAACTCGTCTTGATGCTTTGGTTTTGCGTGCAGGATTTGCTCGCACTACCGCTCAGGCTCGTCAGTTTGTTGTACATCGCCACATTTTGGTTGATGGCAATCTTGTAGATCGTCCATCTTACCGCGTAAAGCCAGGACAGACCATTCAGGTTCGTGCTAAGAGCCAGACCATGGTACCATTCCAGATGGCTGCTGAAGGCGTTCATCGTGACGTTTTGCCAGCAGTTCCTGGTTATCTCGATGTGAATCTTGCCTCCTTGAAGGCTACCTTGACTCGTAAGCCGGAAGTCGATCAGATTCCAGTTGAAGTCAACATCCAGTACGTCGTCGAATACTACGCTCGTTAATTTCGTCGATTTAACATTCTTAAGGACATACCGCTTGACCCCTGCTGTGCATTGCATAGTGGGGGTCAATGCGTTCTAAGAGTTTTATATAACAGTTGATTTATTTACTAAATTGTATTCTTTTATATTTGTGTTGTGCGCATATTAGAGTTGGGTTCATGATTACAATTACGACCTCGAATTTAAACGGTATTCGTGCAGCTGAGCGCAAAGGTATGCTTGACTGGTCTGACGCGCATACTCCAGACGTTTGGTGTATGCAAGAAGTGCGCGCTCCGCAGGATGCAATCGACCCAATTATGACAAAAATAGAAATGGGATATCGCGCGTCTGAAAATATAGAAAATCCTACAGAAAGCGATAATTTTACTTATACAAATGAAGTTTGCCGTGTGAAAGGTCGAGCTGGAGTAGCGTTAGTTACGTCTCTTCCTGTAGTTGAAAAACGCTACGGTTTGCCTGGCTTAAGTGAGGATGTTGATTCTGGGCGATGGGTTGAAACTGACGTGCGTACCCCTGAAGGGTATGAAATTACTATTGCCTCTGTGTATGTTCATGCTGGAAATGTAGATGATCCGCAAAAAATGCAGCAAAAATTCCGCTTTTTAGACACAATGCTTATACGTTTGGGGGAGCTTCGAGACTATGCGGCAAGTGGCGGAAATCAAGCGATTTTGTGCGGCGACTTTAATATTGCTCACACGCCGTTAGATATTAAAAACGCGAAGGCTAATGAAAAAAGTGCAGGATTCTTGCCAGAAGAGCGTGCGTATATGGACAAATGGATTAACGAGTACGAGTTTGTTGACGTTATGCGCATGCTTGCAGGAGATATTCAAGGACCGTACACTTGGTGGAGTCAGCGCGGCAAGGCTTTCGATAATAACGTTGGCTGGAGATTAGACTACCAGTTCGCAACTCCTGAAATCGCGGAAAGTGCGTGCGGATTCGTAATTGATCGTGCTGAAAGTTACGATGCGCGATGGTCTGATCACGCTCCGTTAAGTATAAAATATTCTGTCTAATACAATGAAGATACTAAAAAATAAATTAAATGCAGTTTTATATAAATTATTTCACTATTAGTATCGCAAAGTAAATGTATATATTAAGTATAGAAATTACGTAAGCTAATACGAGTATCAACAGTAATTAATCATCTCGTACATTCGCATATAGTGTGATACGAGTGGTAGTCTTGAAACGTTGAGTATCGTGACAGGATGAGCTATAAGAGAACGAATGTTTCTTATCTATAACGAGATTATAAAAAGATAAGAGCTTATAGCGTAAAAGAAATGAGGAACAATGGGATGGTTCAGCGCAAAGCATGGTTCGCATGCTGCTACAGATAAAGTAGCAAAAAATGAGAATAAGGATAAACTTAAGTCAGTAGAAAAAACTGAATATGGAAAAGGCGTAGACGAAGACGCAACTCTTGCGATTTCTGAAGAAAATAATAAAGCTAATAGTAATGCGAATATTAAAATAGGTCCATGGGATTGCGAAGATGAGAACGCTCCAAAAGATGATGATTATCTTGATTTTGGTTCAATTGAAATCCCGTATTTCAACGGCATTGAGTTGCGTATAAAAAAGAGTAATGAAAACAACCAAGTTTTAGGCGCTACTGTTACTTATGGATCTTCAAGCGTAGAATTTGAAGCTTTTGCTGCTCCAAAATCTGCTGGAATTTGGGATGATGTGCGCGCGGATTTGCTTTCTGGAAATGAGCAAGCTAAAGAAAAGCAGGGTGTTTTTGGAACTGAGCTGATTCTACCTATTAAGGTGGGGGATAAAATCGTTAATACTCGCATAGTAGGTGTAGACGGTCCTCGTTGGATGCTTCGTGGCGTTTTCTCTGGTCCTGCAGCAACTGAATCAATGGAAGATAATAAGGAAGTTCTTCAACTTAATTCCTGGTTTGCTTCCATTATTGTGCGTCGAGGTGATGAGCCATTGGCTCCACGCGATTTAATACCTATGCATGATCCTGTTACTAAAGAAGAAAAAGTTGCGCAGCAGAACGCAGAAGAAGCTCAAAAATCAGAAGATGCAGGAGATAATGATTCTGAAGTAAACACTTCCGATGCGTTAAAGAAAGATGATAGACCTTTGGGATATGACCAACAAGTGGATGTAAAAACTACTTTGAGTCGTGGTCCAATGTTCTCTGAAGTGCGATAGCAGTAAATTTAGCAGTATATAGCAGTAAATTTAATATATTTGCGAAGCTGTCAATGCTGGTAGTGCATCAGTAAAGAGATAGTAAATTTCTAACAAGTAGCAGTTGAAATAGTAGAAAGTTAAGTGCATGGATTCATCAGAGTCTTTACAGAAATCTCAAAAAGAATCTTCGCAAGAGTCGCAAGAGTCTCAAAAATTGCGAAAGTCTCAAAATACAAATTCTGAGCAAACCAAAAAACGCTCAGGATTGGCTTCTCTAGCTTCTATCGGAGCAAAAGATAATGAGTTTTCTGTAATCGAATCCATGGGCGGCGTTCGAGGCGTGATCGAATCAATGCTGCCAGGTTTGCTGTTTGTTGTCTGCTTTGTTGTAACGCACAATGTGCAAACAACAGTTATTGCATCGGCTACTCTTGCAGTTTTGCAAGTGGTGGCGCGACTTATTCAACGCCAATCGATTATGGGCGCGTTAAGCGGACTTGTTTCAGTTGGTATTTGTCTTATTTGGGCTTGGACTAGTCATCAAGCACGCGACTACTACATGATGGGCTTTATTACAAACGCTGTTTACGGTGTACTTCTTGCGATTTCGCTGATTGTTCGTGTGCCGGCGTTGGGTCTTGTAATCGAATCGATTCGTAAAATTCCTACGGAAAATTTTGGCAAGTGGCTTCACGAATGGCTTGATTATAAGCCACTTAAACGAGCGTACATGTATGTTACAGCATTGTGGATTGGTGTTTTTGCGCTGAGACTAGTTTTGCAAGTGCCATTATACTTAACGAATCACGTTGTGTGGCTTGGTACTGTACGTTTGATTATGGGATTGCCGTTCTGGGCGCTCGCGATCTGGGTTTCTTACTTGATTATTGCAACGCCGTTTATGCGACTTCATCATAAAAATCGTGAAGTAGAGCAGAGTGAAGTAGAGCAGAGCGAAGTAAATTCTAGCGAAGTAAATCAGATTAACTAAAATAAGCGTTAGAGAATCAGCTTAACAAAACGCAAAATTAAGGGGTAGTTTATGCAAGTGACGATGCGAATCGAGAGATATGCGGATCAAGGTAGATGCGTAGGTCATCTTGACGGACGTGTTGTATTCGTGCGATTTGCGTTACCTGGTGAGCTGGTTGTTGTGCGCATGGATGAGCCGATGCGTGCAAAAGCGCACTTTTTCACTGGCGAAGTTGTGGAAGTTTTGGAGCCTAGCGCGGATCGTGTGGAGCCGCAATGGAAGCTTGCTGGCCCTTTGGCTCAGGGCGGCGGAGTTGGTGGCGCAGATTTAATTCACGTTTCTTTGCCTGGGCAGATTCGTTGGAAGGCTTCCGTGATTGCCAATCAATTCCAGCGTTTAGCGCATATGGATCTTGTGGATAGCGATGTTAGCGTTGAGCGCATTCCGGGGGATGAGGAGCTTAACGGATTTAATTGGCGTACGCGCATGGAGTTGGTTGCGGATGATGAAGGGCGATTGTCTATGCGTAAGCGCGAGTCGCATGATCGCATTGCGATTGATACTATGCCACTTGCATCGCGCTCTGTTTTAGCAGTTGCGGATTCTTTGGATTTGTGGAATCGTTCTTTCTCGCCAAATGCGCAAATTCGCCTTGCTGTTCCAGAGCCTCGAGTTGAGGGTTTGGATTTTAATGATAAGTCTGCGCTTCTTAGTGCGATTGGCGAAAATTATGCGCTTATAGTAAATGATGAGCTGATTGCAGGCTCGGCTTTGTTGCGTGAGCGCGTGCGCGTTGCGGTTGATGGTGATTCGTCTCGTATGCGTACTTTTGATTACGATGTTGATGCGCGCGGTTTTTGGCAGATTCATCGTGCAGCTCCAGAGCATTTAGTGAACTATGTTTTGGGATTAGTTCGTTCTGCGCTTGGTGGTCGCACTAAGAATACTGTTTTGTGGGATTTGTATTCTGGTTCGGGTTTGTTTACGATTCCGCTTGCGACTTTGGCTAATGTTGGCGGAGATGTTGATGGTTCTGGCGCTTTTGGTTCTGCAGAGCCAGCTCGCGTTCTTAGCATTGAGGGCGCGCCGATTGCTGTAAAGAATGCAAGGCGAAACATTGGGCGCGCAGGTCTTAGCAGGGATGTTGTTGAAGCGCTTGAAGGCGATGTTGCGCAAACGCTTGAATCGCAGGTGTTTAAGGCGAGTAAGTCGTCTAAGATTGTGCGTCGATTTGCGCATCCAGATGTTGTTGTGTTAGATCCTCCGCGCGCTGGTGCTAAAGCTCAAGTTTGTAAACAGATTGCGAAGTCTGGAGCAAGAAGCGTTGTGTATGTCGCTTGCGATCCTACTAGTCTTGCTCGCGATGTTGGCACGTTTAAGGAGCTTGGTTACAGCGTTCAATCTTTACGCGCATTTGACATATATCCCAACACCCATCACGTGGAGACTGTCGTATTGATGTCAAGGGCTGATTAGGTGGGTGCATTTTTGCCCTTGTGTAGCAAGGCTTAGCGAGGGTTATCGTTAAAAGGTTTAGCGTATGGCGGCTTTAGGCTGGGTTCTTGCGGTTTTTGAGTGCGATTTTGCTGTTTGAGGGAACATATCAACGTTCTAGGGTCGAGTGCACAGGATGTTAACGTTAAAAAGTGCACACACTTTGCACCCAGCTAGAAGTTAGGAAATAGGAGTTTAGAAACTTTCCTGTACCGTATGAGGGAGAAACTGAGTATGTGTTTAAGATGCAAAGGCAGTGTCAAGAATTTTGTGTAAACTCCACTAGTTGTCAATCAAGCTATCAATCCAATAATATTTGCTTTTCTACGAAAAGCAAATATTATTGGATTTCGAATTTTTCGTGCAGGTCATAAGACGCTAATCCAAATCCTCTATGAATTCTTTCTTTAGATAATTCATTTTGTTCAATACAAAATACTCCTAGATAACGATTTAAACTATCCTCTGCTGGAAACTGTTCCTTTGCTTTTAATCGTTTTTTTAGTTGCTTATTGAGACTTTCAATTAAATTAGTCGTATAAATACTTTGACGAATTTGTTTAGGGAAGTCAAAAAAGACTAATAAATCGTCATAAACTGAATCAATACTTGCACAGACTTTAGGATAACGTTTGTGTATGTTTTCTAGAAATTCGTTTAATTTTTTCTCTGCATCTTCTTTATTGTTTGATTGATAAACTTTCTTAAGTGAATCTACTAATTCTCTTTTATCTTCAACTCTTACCTTCTTTTGTAATTGTCGGATTAAATGAACCCAACAAGTTTGATATTTTGCGTTAGGAAACACGCTTAAAAGAGCAGTCTTAACCCCACTAAGTCCATCTGTAATAAATAGTAAAACTTCTTGTAATCCTCTTTGTTTCAATGATTCCAACATTTCTTTATAGTGTTCAGCAGATTCAGTAGGATAGATTGCATAATCAAGAATTTCTTTACTGCCTTCTGGAGTAATTCCTACTAAAAAGTGAACAGCTTCCTTTTGAACAGTAGCTCTTCTTAAATGAACATACGTTGCATCAGCATAAATCACTGCATAACGAGATTGAACTTTTCTTTGATGAAATTCTTTAACAGAGTCTTCAACTTGTTTTGTAATATTTGTTACGGTAGTAGGGCTATAGTGATGACCGTAAATATCTTCGATACACTCTGCAATTTCACGGTTAGTAAAGCCTTTAGAATAAAGTTTAATAATAACCTCTTCTAATTTTTCGGAATTTCTTTTATAAGCTTTAATAATTTTTTGCTCGAATTCTCCGTTACGATCTCGTGGAATATGGATATTTAAAATACCATATTCTGAATAAATTTTACGATTATAGCCACCATTTCTTGAATTTCCGGTGTTATATCCCTCTACAGAATGTTTAGGGTAGTTTAAATGCTCTGTTAATTCAACTTGAAGTAATTGATTAATCCCATTTTCAATCGCTTCTTTTAATAAGTGATTAATATTGTCACCTTGTAATAGTCTTTTTGTCAATTCTGTGTTAAAATCCATTTAGAAGTCACTCCTTTGTTAATTTGTTTTGGTAGATTAATTATACAACTAGTGGCTTCTTTTTTTATACTCTTTTTTGTGTTTACACAAAATATTGTACACTCTCGATGCAAACACGGCTAGCAGAAAAAGTAGCAAAACTACTACAAACACAAGCACAGCCAAAACGCGTGAAGATATAGGCAGTCAGATAAAAGAACGCGCCGAGGAACTTAGAAGAAGTGCGAAAATACTAAACCAAAACCGTACCACCAACCCGCACAGAGGACACGGAAGATGAAACTAGGATCTCTCCTGAAACAGCAGACCCTAAACGATTCGTTTTTGTCATGCTGTTAAAGATAAGTTAAACGTTTTCTTGAGTATGTGAAATAATTTCTGTAAAAAGCAGATGAAAGATTCCAATAGGTACTCCTGCGATATAAACTAATTAAAGGAGGCCGAAAAAATGGCAAGAAGCAAAAAAGAAAACATCCACAAAGTGAAAATGACTGAAGGGAAGCGGAAAATCATCCAAGGACTTCTCCAAGAATACGAAATTAAAACGGCAAAAGATATTCAAGATGCACTAAAAGATCTATTAGGCGGAACAATCAAAAGAGATGCTGGAAGCTGAAATGGATAATCATCTAGGATACGAGAAATCGGAACGTAGCAACTCAGAAGATTATCGAAACGGCTACAAAGAAAAGACAGTAAACACAAGCTATGGTTCCATGTGCATAGAAGTTCCGCAGGATCGTAAATCCACATTTGAGCCACAGTTAGTAAAGAAACGCCAAAAAGACATATCAGAAATTGATCAAAAAATCATCTCAATGTATGCCAAAGGGATGACAACAAGGCAAATTTCAGATACATTGATGGATATTTATGGATTTGAAGTATCAGAAGGTTTCATATCTGACGTAACGGACAAGCTGCTACCACAAATAGAAGAATGGCAAAATCGACCATTAGATGAGATTTATCCGGTATTTTTTATTGATGCAATTCACTATTCTGTACGAGAAAATGGAATAATACGCAAACTTGCAGCCTACGTCATTTTAGGCATCGGCTGTAATGGCAAGAAAGATGTTCTAAGCATAGAAGTTGGTGAAAATGAGAGTGCAAAGTACTGGTTATCGGTCTTGAACAGCCTAAAAAATCGGGGCGTAAAAGACGTGATGATCATATGTGCTGACGGACTGGCCGGCATTCGTGAAGCTATATCTACAGCTTTTCCTAACACTGAATACCAACGTTGTATAGCTCATCAAGTCCGAAACACTCTGAAATATGTGGCAGATAAGGACAGAAAAGAATTTTCTAAAGATCTAAAGACAATCTACAATGCGGCAAACGAAGAACAGGGGCGCAAAAATCGAGATTATGTGACAGAAAAGTGGTCGACTAAATATCCCAATGCCATGAAACGCTGGGAAAGAGATTGGGATGTTATAACGCCTATCTTTAAGTTTTCAGCTGATGTTCGTAAGGTTATCTATACTACGAATGCAATTGAAAGTCTTAATGCAACTTATCGCAAATTAAATCGCCAAAGGAGCGTTTTTCCAAGCTCACAAGCGTTATTGAAGGCTTTGCATCTATCTACTTTTGAAGCTACGAAAAAATGGACTATGCCACTTAGAAACTGGGGTCAAGTTTATGGCGAATTAACGCTCATGTATGAGGATAGGCTACCTGAATAACTTGAAAATACCAAGCAAAAGAGCAGACAGGAAACACCTGCCTGCTCTTGACATGCAATTTCACATGAATTATATAATAAATAACTGCTAAGTAGTTGGAATAGTAAGCATCTGGGCTCATTAGCAGAAAATTATATCACAGGAAATCTTATTTACAGAGATTTATTCACACGCTCGTTTTCTTTGTCGTAATCACGCTTGAGCGTTCGGTGTCCTAGTATTCCTCCAATAGTAAAACTAGTAAGAGACACTATAAGAAACACTAACCAAGTAGGCATTCCTGTTCCTCCTGCTTAACAGTGGGTAGAAACCCATGTCCAAAAGAAGCCTTCTCCTAGGGCTACTAATACGGCTATTGCCGGATTTACTCCAACAAGCGCTAATGCAAATTGCCAAGCGCTAGCATGTAAAGTCCCAACTGCGCTAACTAGATAAGGGCACACATCTGATTTCGAAATCCTAGATTGTGCACTAGCTAGGAGGTAGGAGCGTTGTTCATCGTCAAGATTTTTCATTGTATTGGATAGTTGACTTACTAGCTCTTCACCTGAAAAAACTTTTATCGTTCCGTCATAGTTAGAAGCAATAACTGTTCCTGTCTCGTAGTTGATTGTTACAGTTACTGTTCCTTTATTAGGGATAGTAACTGAACTAGTTTTTATTCCTTTTAGGTCACCTCCTGCGAAAGCAGGGATTTGGGATGGGTTGTCTGTAATTCGGTTAAATGAGAGAGGGATATTTTCTATGCGATTTATTACTGGAGTTTTCTGCTCATCTGCAGTAGCAACTGCTGAGCCACTAAAAACTAGTGCAATGGAACACAATGCGGTAATAGCTTTGGTAAGTTTCATTTTTGCCTCCTTAATCAGTAGCTGCTAACACCCAATTGCACCCGTAACGGTCATGCATGGTAGGGATGTAGCTACCGGCATCATTGTGGTATCGATTGTGGATTCTGCGGAATCTGCAATCAAATTTGCCAGTTCACTTGCGTCTGTGAACACAGATTCAATGACCTTGTCTTCGAGTATGGTATCCTGCATCATTGAAGTTCCTTCTCTAGATTTTCTTGAGGTCAAGGTTTACGTATTATGATATACTTAAACCTAATTTTAGGTTACCACACTGTCACGACTCGGGCAATATTTCGATGGAATGAAACTGCGGGGCTAAGATATAAGATAGTTTTCTTCATGTAGCCCCTGACTACGTTGCTGACGACTTGACGCACTTGTAATACCTGCCGATGAAGATGACTGGCCAAAATCTCCCGAGCAACCTGTCATGATGAGTTTTGACGAATCTGAATCAATACTCGTGATCAAGAACCCGAACCTAGCGAGATACTTTGAGACAGCTTACGAGAAGGCAAGGAACTCATACCTCCTTCGTAACCGATTGCCTGATACTAGGTGGAACACCGAGAATTAGCACCATTTCTGCTTACCTACATGGGCAGGGCAAATGCCAAGATGTTTCCTTTTCGGTTTAGTATGAACTACTCGAAGGCAATCGCAACAAATGGATGTCTCATGCTTTATCTGTGCGGCGAGCAGAAGAAAGTAATTCAAGATGAATCCCCTCAGACATCGAGAATGTCCACGACGTCCTCAGTCAATTGTCGAAGGACTTGTTAATTGCTGATGCTTGCGTCTACGGGGGGTGACCTTAGGAAAATCTACCCGAAGGAGCTTCCCAATATCCCCGCTTCTCACCTAAGTCACATGCTCGGGTTCACCCAACGTCCTCAACAGGGGTCTTGTTCTAGGGTACAACCGCGTTTCCCTCTCATGTTGGGCGTCTTGCCATCATGTCCGCTAAGCTCTAATCAGGAGCAATAGCAATCCCGATAGCACATACTTTTTGGCGCCTGTGAAACCTTTTGGCACTTCACTTCTACTCACGGTCAGAGGGGGCACAAGGTAGTGATCAAGCAGTCAAGGTGTAGAAGAACTTCGCTCCTGGACTACGCAACACTCAAATAGTCTGAGAAGAATCACGTGTCTTACCTAGCCAGGCCACAATCAGGCGAAGAACCTAGGCAAGCAGTAACTACGCCGCTTGTATCCAATACGGACGCTTGTGCGAAATGATTTGTTGGCAATCAGAGAGCGTCTCAGAATTTTGTTACTTAAAATAAACCAAAGATTAAGAAGTGCAACTGAACTTACAGAAACTTATGAGCAGATTATAAAAGAGTTGTCAAAGATATATAGTGAGGCACCACAAACGACAGATAAGGCAGTGAAAGAAGCATCAATATCCATGAATATCAAAAGGGATAACGAGTTCTATGACGAGGAAATTAATGCAAATTTACCAAAATCTCTAAAAAGGAGTCAACTGTAATACGAAGAGGTATAACAAAGCGATATCAGTAGAGCAAAGAGAAAAGATAAGTAAAAGGTATCACAAAATAACATCAGCAATAAATGAAGAATTCTGGAAGATAAATAGTTCAATTGACAATAGTCTTTATGTTGGGTCATATGGTCGAAACACAGCAATTTGTACAAGTGACATAGATATTTTACTTTGCTTACCAAGTGCTATTTTCGATAGATTCAATGCCTTACGGGTAATTCACAGTCAAGATTATTACAAGCAGTAAAAACAGCAATAAAAGAAGCATATCCAAATAGTGATATTAGGGCTGATGGACAAATAATTAAAATAGCATTTTCTGATGGGATAATATTTGAATGTTTACCAGCTTTTAAGAATATATCAGGTTCATTTGTATATCCAGACTCAAACATTGGCGAAAATGGCTATCAACTAACCCTAAAGCGGAGCAGGAAGCTATACGTGAAAAAATAAGACTAGCAATGGTCTGCTCGTATCAACATGTAAGCATATGAGGTATATACGAGATAATTTTTTCAAAAGTTATAAATTATCAGGAACCTTGATAGATAGTTTTGCTTATCAAGCAATTGGAAGCTGGAGATTTACTGAATCTGGTGGCAGTGAACCATTTTATTATGAGAAACATTTGCTTGCGTTCTATAATGAGCACTGCTTTGGTTGGCTTTTGTCTGGAATGGGTGCTGCTGTTCGCAAGGCTCGTCACTAAGCATTGCGCGCATTAGCTAATGCACAGCTACCAGCGCTTGTAGTGTAGTGGCTTTGTAAATGCTAATGTTATACTTATGGTGGTTGTGGGTTCTCCTGCAGCCACCATTTTTCTAACTAATTGAATATATAAATTAATCAAAATTATTAATTAATCAAAATTATTATAGAATCGAGGCGACGCGGCCTATGTGTATTAAAAATTATAATTCGCAAACTGATTCTAAAGTTGAAACTTGTAAAGAGTGTATAGATAAAAAAATTTTAGACAGTATTAGTAGTTGTATAGGATTCTTTTATGTGTTTTTAGCTGCTATACCAGTATCAGTGGTATTTATATTTTATAAAACCGATACTTCTATTGGTCGTCTATTTATTCTTCTATTTATGCTAGCTGCCTATATTACTTTTATTTTCTTTTATGTATATGCAAAAAAAGTTGAATGTACAGAAATTCAAGATGATTTAAAACCTAATACCTTATATATGTTGATTCTAACGACACTTGTGGGTTTATTTAGTATTATATCTACTTGTATTAAGTCAGATGATTATATTAAAATCAATGCACTTGTTATTCTGTTAGTTACTTGTTGTATTGGTGTTAAAGTGAAATCTTACAATAATAAATACACCTTAGCTAAGATTGACATAGACTATATGTCTACAACAAATAAGTATTCGAAGATTGGAGAACATGAAATAGAGAGTAAACTTCTTGTTAAAAGGAAGTCTTATCTAAAGTATTATAAAGTAATGGAAACGAATTATCTTATGATGTCAGCGCTCTTTACATTCATAACATCTGTATTAGGCATTAGTTCTATTGGCTTATTATAGAATGTAGCAAGTTGTTCGTGCTAAGTATAGCTATGTAGTTCTTTTATTCCCGTGTATGCATAACATGTTGCTATGCATACACGGGAACATGGTTTTATTGGCTTCAATTCCGTATATTTAGTTTTTACCTGTCTATTTAGTTTTTACTGTTTTTATCCGTTTCATTCTTACTTGAATGAGATTTTATGTGTGTTATTAAATCTCTTAGGAACGAAATTGCTGGTAATGCCAATGGCGTCCATGACCATTGGTTATTTGTAACAAGGAAAGCTGCCAGTCCAGAAAGCAAGCATAAAACGAATAGTACAGCGCTTATCCATGTATTTCTTTTAGATGTTTCTATTTCTGCTTTAACAAGTTTGTCTTGTCGTTTAGACTCATCGACCGTAAAAGCATCTGCCTGATTAAGTATTCTTTCTTGTACATTCGTTGGGTACAAATTAAAACTTTCTGGATCTGGCAGTATTCCGCTCCATTCGTCGCTATAACCTAGAGTCTTGAGTGCAAATATAAGTGAAGCAGCTTGTTTTTCTTCAAAGGTAGTTGAATCTATTGTTTCGTTAATGTCATTTGACGTAATTCCGTCGACACTCCCAGCAGTATTCGAGTCATTCTTCGATTCATGATTTGTTTTTGAGCGTTCTTCATTGACGCCTGGCGATATTGTTCCAGCTTCTGAGTCTGATTCGTGCTCGGAATCGTCGGCATAATTGAAATCATTTTTCACAAACTCCTACCTTTTGCTAGTGCGGTTTGATTCTCAAATGAGAATTTAATAGTTTACGCAATATAAAACAGTCTACACAATGTAATGAAACTATTTTACATTATTGTTTATTGCTTAGCTAGTGTATAACAAGATTGTTTTTGATTAAAGCAGTAATGTTTATTGAGTTATAAAAGTGATTGTGTTTTTGTTTTAACATTTTATCTCTTATTTGTGTTGGCGTTGGTTGCGTATGTGTGTGTTTTAAGTGTTGAGTGTGTTGCTTTCGGTTTTGTTTGCTACTAGGGACATTCAAAACCGAAAGCTTTTTGTTTTTCACTCTTTTTGTTTTGAACTGTTTTAGTCTATGATCCCTGTTTTTTTGTAGTGTTTTTGTTGTTTTGTATTATTATTTGTTGTTTTTTTTTGACCAAGGGTATAGTGTTATCAAATTTGTCAAATAAGCTATTTGATTTGTGTAGTTTGTAGTGAATTATTTAAGTTGGATAGCGATTTGCGAGTAATTATGTAAGTTTGCATGTAAGCCTGCGTGTAAGTAGTTATGTAGTCTTGCACGCAAGTTTGCATTATTTTGAAAGAGTTTTATGGGAGAGCTGGTTGCTGTGAAGACGATTTTTAGCAAGAATAATATTTTTATTCGTATGAGATCTATTAGTCCGGCATTGCGCTGGGCTTTGGTTGGCTTCTGTTTTTCTATGCTCGGCAATCAAGCGTATGAAGGCTCGGTTTTGCCTATACTCGCGCTGATTTTTACCGCCGGTCTTCTTGTTGTTTTGCCGCAGCTACCAAACACGAGCTACGCTACAGACTAGGGATGTAGTTGTGATTTTGAGTATTCTAATTGTAGTCTATTTGCATAATTTAGTATTTGGGGGAATAACCCTATTCCTATTTGTTACAAGTAAAACTGAGAACACCTTATACATTTTATATATTATCAAAAATAACAACAACAATTGTATGGCAAAAAATTATGGAATAAGATGAGTACTAAACCTAATGATAGGTCTTTTATATATTGTAATTACAAAGGAGAATTTCTATGAAATGTCATATTTTTAAGTCTATTGCTGTAGTTGTTGTAGCATTATCAACCTGTATTTCTCTGGTATCAACTGCTCAAGCTAGTGAGATAGTGGATAACGAACCAAGTGTTGTAGAAAGTAATGTCAGTGATGCGAATATAGATAATTATGCTAAGCGTCTTGAAATTATTTTTTCAAGGTATCTCAAGTTTAATGAAATTAATAAAAAATGGACTATAACACAAGCAGGGGAGTTTTCTCATGTTCCGAAAGAAGTGCTTGAGAATTTAATTCATAAGCTCAATGCAAATGCATCTGTTGATAAGATTTCGTCTAATGATAATCATGCAGTGCGTTCGAAGGATTATGCTAAATGTATAATTAATGCTACTGGGCTAGGCACCCTTGCTGGAATATTTCGTGGTGCTTTAACAAAGTTACTTGAAAATCAGCTTTGGAAGCAAGCTGCTATGTATATCTTAAAGGCAGTTGGTCCAGCCGCATTTAGAGGTGGAGCTGTGGGTCTAGCTGCATTCTTAGCAGCTTCTGCTATTTGGTGTGCGACTCCGTGGAGTAAGTGAGGAGGATATTCTTATGTACAAGGTTCTTATGTTCGTGCTGAAGTTGGTTATGTTTACAGCTGTGAATTTTATGTTCCTTTACTTGTCGATGGTGGTATACGGCCATGATTTTGGTGTGATGTTCAAAACGTATGGGAATGCGCTCGGTCCGTTTACGTTCATGCTTGCTTTGATGACAACGATGTCGTTGCCTAATGAAGGAACTATTTTTGAGGGTAAGCGGCAAAAAAGTGTGTCTAAAAACCCGAGTTTTCGTTGAAATACCAAGGAAAACTTGCTGTAGTTAAGCTAAAAAAGCTTAACATTTAGTATTACTTGACATTGAAAACAAAAGGGGCTTAAAAGATAATCGTGCTATTACTGCATAAAATACTTAAGAAATTATCATAAGCCCCTTTTCGGCCTATAGACCTTCTTTTTAGTGGATTATATTTAGTCTAATTTTGTTAATCTTTAAAAATTTGTATTAGTTACAACAGTATATTTTACTTTTTCTCAATGATCGTTTTCTTTTTAACACACCATTTAGTATAAAATTTTTCATTCATACAATAATTTACTATAAGTCTTTCTTAAAATAATTAATAAAATTTATTATTTGTTACTGTTTTGTATTCATGACTTATAACTGTATTGTATTTTTTGTAAGAAGTAATAGTATCTCCTATTAAAGTTCTTAAATGAACTTAAAAGGAAATTAAATGAGTTATTATTTTTTTATTGAAAGGTGAATATTATGGGACGTACAGACTTCTAACGAATATGTATAATGACAATATCAAGAATAAGATGGTTAACTCCCAAGTATGAATAATTTGACTAGAAACTACTATCAAAATTTACTTATCTAGACGAATACACATTGTTGCATCCTCGGTAGGAGCTTTTCTATGAGAAATCACAATCACTAGCTTACTTTCCGATAACTCATGTATGACTTCGCAAACCAAGCCTTCTGAATCATCATCCAAATTTGAGGTAGGCTCATCTAAAATTAGAATTGGTGTATCTCTTAATATGCCTCTAATAAAACTGAGTCGTTGAATTTGACCCGCAGAAGCCTCTGAAATTACGTCAGAAATCTCAGAATCCAAACCTAATGGAAGATTATCCAAAAATTGTTCCAGATTAAGTTTTCGCATCCACTCAAGAACTTTCTCATCGGATATGTTTTTCCCTAAAGTTATGGATTCTCTAACATTTTTCCCATATAGGGGGGCATTTTGTAATACTAGAGTTACAAGATGCTCTCTAATATAGCTTCCTTCCAAATCGTTGATGTCAGTAGAATTAAATCGAATTACTCCTTTTTCTGGACTCAACAATCCAATTGTCGAAAGGGCAATCGTTGTTTTGCCAATTCCTGATGGACCTACAATTGCAACAAGACCTCTTGAGGGTGTTTGAAAAGTTAAATCTTTAAGTGCTAACAATGAGTCTTCTGAATATCTTACAGAGACTCCATCAAAAGATAGGCTTACATTAGAAAAAGAAGTTTTATCTAGGTGCAAGTCTTTAATAAGGTGTTTATCAGATTGACTTGAAATTAGAGGATGTAACCTTCTAATAGCGGCAGTCGCAGACGCAATGGTTCCAATTGCTGTTGTCGCACTACTTAATGGAGCAATCATCACAAACAAGAAAGTAATTATTATAGCTAGATTCTCATATGAGAGATCTGATGAATGTACTCTTACTCCACCTATAATTACAACTATTAATATTAATCCATTTGCCATGAGTGAAGATAATGGTGTTAGCGCGGACATAAAACGCGCGAAATGACGCGAAGAAAAAAACAGCTCATTTGCAGAAGCAATATATGAATGAAGAGATTTTTCTTCCAGATTATTTGACTTAACGAAAATAACATTAGAAGTAAATCTTTGAATTCCTTGTCCTATTTTAGAATAAGTTTCTTGTATCGATTTAGTAATATTATTAATAAATTTACCAGAGATAATAGTGATTAATAGGAGCACTCCTAGAGAAACAATAATGACAAGCGATAAAACCCAGTCAATGAGAAGTATTGTTATAACCGATGCAACAACAAGTAAGAATGCTCCAGGAAGCGATAAAACACTCTGGCTAACAATTTGACGGGCGACAGAAATATCAGTAATAATTCTTGATGTTAACTCACCATTAGAATAGTTTGACATTTCTTGCATCGATAAGTTAAATATTTTTTTCCCAGCTAAGACATGATAATTCAGTGTAAATCGTTGAGATAATAATTGGCATCCATAATTTATAAGTGCACCAATTAGCGAGTTGAGAATCAAAAATCCAAATAACATACCCAGCGTTAAAAGGTCAAGGTGACCCAAATCAGTATATGAACCTACAAGCTTACCAATCCAGAACGGTTGGATATATGTGACAAAGAACGATAAAAATGTTGAGAAGACAAGCATGCTTAATAGAACATAAGACCCTCTAATGCTTATTTTAATATCTTTCCACATACACGCTCCTTTATTTCAAATGATTGCAGATAGGGACTTCTCCCTATCTGCAATCATTTTCTGTTCAATCCGACATGCAATCACTAGCAAATCAATAAACTAACTGAACTAAACTTCTTGCAACTAAAAGCAACGCTTACCGAAGAGGCAAATGCTACTGCGTTCTCCTCTGATGCAAGAGCCTGTAAAGACAGAACCTTGTTCATAATACACCTCCTTCCTTATTGGTCAACTGTTTATTTGTGGGATAGAACACACTCTTCACCCCTGGAATAGTTCCGAGAATTTCTCCCGATAAAGCATATATCCAACCACAAAGACCCGTGGCTAAATCAGTGGAAAATCGGTATGAAAAATCTCCTGGTGCATAGAGAACACCGTCATTCCTTGCTTCAACCAGATAGAGCGAAGCATACCGTAAGATATCACGCTCCTCTTTTTCTGAAAGATGATCTAAATAAAGAAGAGTTCCTAAAAGTCCTGCTTCTCCTTTAAATAAACCTGCGTGTGCACATGGACGTGCACTCATAGTATTAGATATTGCACGATAATCTATTGTCAGATCACATTCATCGCAAAGAGATTCTCGTATACTCATTACAATGGCTAAACCAGCACTTCCTAGCGAAAAGTATGGCATAAGCCTTCCGTCATCCGTCCAAAGATTGTATAGACCATCATCAGTTCTTAGTCTATTAACATCACTCTGTAAAAATTCATCTGCCATCTCAAGATACACTCGATTGTTTGTGATTTTATAAACTGCTAATGCAGCTAAGGCAAATCCTGACTTTCCAAACAACAAGCCAGTCTTGGTTGCATTCTCATCGAAAATAGTACTTGACATGTCATTCTCATCGTTTGCTTTGAGATACTTTAATGCTTTTTCGGCAATATCTAATGCGTGCGAAGATCCAGTCTCACGGTAGTAATACGCAAGAGTTAATATAACTCCAGCAAGACCAGACTCTAACGATAGATTACTAAATAAACGCGTGGACTCAATATATTCTCCCAATCTATTTACTAGTTTATCGGCAATTTCGTAATCCTTGATGCGTAAAGCCAATCCAACAAAACCAGAAATACCGGTATACAAGCCGACGGAGAATGGATCTTCAATCAAATCTTCTAAAGAACCTGTAATCCTGCGAAGCCAAGAAGAAATATTCCCGTATAAATTATTATAATTAGGACAATAGTCTAGCAATGTATTCCAAATCCCAGCCGCACCATAGGAAAGGCAATATTCTCTAATCATCCCTTCATGCTGCAGTGGATCGCCATAACCAAGACTAGGCTTACTAAAATCAACTTGTTTCAACAAAGAAGTAACCATGCGTCTGACATAATCATCCCTTGTGTTAATTGCAATCGGTGTGGATTGTATCAAACTTGAATTAGCTGACTCAATTTCAAAGCCCTCAGAGACTGCTGCTAAACGTACTTTAGAGATAATCTTCTCACCTTGCGATCCGAACTCAGAAGCAATCCAACAATTATATTCTTGCTGTTTAGCTGAGCCAAGAAGTTCCTCGGTTCCAATAGGTAATAAAGCACCACGGATTGTGCGATAAAGACCAATCCAGTCTCTTTTCTTTAGAGAATCTCTTGGAGAATCGTAGTAACCAGGAGTACCTAGGGTGATGAGTGGTTCATCCTCATCAGAAGAAGCTGTTTCGAAATCTATAATAGTAGCTGAGTATGAATCAGGATCAACCAGAATATTGTGTGGCTGAATATCTCCGTGGAACCACTTCTTTTTGTGAATTGACTTGATAGTTGACACTAATACATCTGTAAACCGATCTAAAGTATTCAAATATTGATTAACATCATTCTTAGAAGCAGTTGAGTTAAATGGATAAGAAATAGCTATCCATCTACCGAATGTCATTTTTTCATGGTACGTCTGGATAATATAATGGTGTTCCCAAACGTCAAACTCATCGACTATTTCAGGGATTCCCGCAGTTCCTTCAAGGTCTCGCAAAACATCAGCTTCATGAGAGATTCTTTGTATGGCATCCTGTTGTGCTGCATCTAAACCAGCGAAAGGACGACCTTCCTTCATAACATACTTGTGATTATCTTTCAGTACGGAATAAACACCACCACCTGTACTGAAATGCAATGCACCTTGTACTTCAAAACCATGGAAGTCCGAGGATGAGGAGTTTTCTTCTGTTTCATTTCTTAATTGGTCTTGCAGAAGAAAGTCTGGTGTTTTAACCCAATCTGGAACTCTGTAATACGGAACTCTGATATCTTCCTCTTTTTTGTTATCCGGATTAAGTATACAGAGCTTACCTTGTTGATCAAAAATTTTAACGAAACCACCATATCGATAATAAACAGGCCCAGATTGGAATCGCATATCACTTAGTATGTAGGGTGCTTCTCGATACTGCTCTAAGAGAGAGCTGAGACAAAACATTGTAGATTCAAGATCATCAGCTGAAGGATAAATTGTTATAAACTTTCCAGCTGAAACTCTATTACCACCTTTAGAGTTGCGAACCAACAGGCTTCTATACGATGGAGCATATTTAAACGAAATACCATGTCTGAAGCAAAACTTCGCAACTATATCAAGAACTCTCTGAGCGTTTTTGATTCTGGAAGAAACATGCAACTTCCAACCCTGAATAGGCAGATTACCATAATTTGGTGTCATGAATGTCCACTCAGAATCAGGAACTGTCTCCCAGTTGTCAGGGGCTTCACATCTAAAAAGATTGTCTTCTGAATCTTTGGGAAGCTGATAATATAATCCCGATTCCAGAATACTATCAAAATAACGCTGATACATTTCAGCCACCTATTCCACAACAGTTAAGACTTCGGGATACAAATCCAAAGACTAATAGTGCTTTTAACCTTACACACAAATCCTAGACTGATAGTAGACGCACCGCTATCTGAGGTTTCTTCAGTATCTAGACGCTGCAAATTAAGTACAATATTCATCATTATTTCTCCTTATAACCTATAGCAACATTACCTGTTTTATTAATCCCTGGTACTTTAAGAACATTAGAGCTTGGCTTGTCTTTTAAATCAAATTTACCAACTAAAAATAAAGCTTTATACCCTGAACTAGGCAAATTAAACTGTGAGTCAACTAATTTGATGGGCTTATCTCCAAGAGTAACTTTAGACAAATCATAATGAGAATCAAGAATGTCTCGTGACACAAAGAGATACAGTTCACCTTTATTCATATAATCGTCTGGTAGGCGATATTCTTTCTGAGATACCTCTACTGTTTCCCAATGATATGACGCAAGCTCTGCCTTCTCATCATCGTCGGCACATCCAGCAAGAGAGAAGAGTGATCCTAGCAGCAACAACACAACGAGACAATTTTGAACAATTATTTTATTCCTCATATTCGTCACCCCTAGCAAAGTAATACCGACGCACTACTCATTGGCATTAGAGTAGTCCAGACGCAACCTGCAACAGAAAGAAGTGAGAAGATGGAATCAACCTTTGTTTCTTCCTCAACTCGCAATGACTGCAAATTCAAAACCTTTTTCATAATTAACCTCCTTTTAATTAATAACACTTTCATTAGTATCATCGAAACCTGCAGAGAGAGACCATTCTGCGACATAGTCTGAAACACAAAACAGCTCTTCAATATCTACTTGTAACACATAAGCAAGCCGCGCAGCATGCTCTAATTTTGTATTGCTGTCTCCTTTCTCTAATACAAGAATCCCACGTCTTGTCAGTCCAACTGCCTTTGCTAATTGATACTGAGTGAGTCCTTTCTTTTTCCTAAACTCTCGCACTCTATTCTTAATATCAATCTCCCAAAATTTCCACTCTTGGTCGTCTTGAGTCGACCTTTTCTTTGATTATAACTCTGAGATGGACATTTGTCACTAAGCTTATGGGTTATTCTACAAAATAAAGCTTGTCAGTTTTAATATCTGTTTCTGCCATGATTTGATTTTAGTTTCAATCTAATAAATATCCACATCATGCAAAAAGCTCACGATGATTTCAGGCATACCTTTAGTAAGACACCTCATCCAGTAATAAGCTGACACTTTTTCTGTTTAAACAAGTTTTACACTATCTTTATTCTATTCGACAAAAACTTGACTTTTTCACAAAATCATATTTGACAACAGCTCTTTTAGCTATTTCTGTCACCTGCTCTCAATTAGTCATGTTTTTTGGTTATTCCCCAAATGTGTGTACAGAATTTCTTGTTTTTGTTCTTATTTGAGGCGTGTTATGAATTAAGCTCGTATTGTGGTGTAAAAATGAGGGTAAGCGGCAAAAAAGTGTGTCTGAAAACCCGAGTTATCGTTGAAATATCAATGAAAACTCTCTGTTGTTATGCTAAAAAAGCTTAACATTTAGTATTACTTGACATTGAAAACAAAAGGGGCTTAGGACAATTTTTAGACATTTTGTGCACCATAGCACGATGTTTCATAATTGTCTTTTAAGCCCCATTTTAATTCTGTGGTTGTTGTAAAAATCAATATAAGTATGAATAGCTTGACGTAATTCTTCTGTATTATCCCAGTTAAGTGGATAATACATTTCTGTTTTCATTCGTCTAAAAAAGCCTTCGCAGGCAGCATTATCTCCACTGTTTCCTTTTCTTGACGTGGAGCGTGTAATACCAAGACCTTCTAATCTCTCAATCCACCTACCGCCTCTATAGTGACCTCCTCTATCTGTATGAATAACTAAGCTTTTACATTCTGTAGTGTTAAGGGTAGTTAAGGCCCCTTCTAACATTTCATTTACAAGACACTGATCTGGGTGGTTTGAAAGAGCGTAAGAGACCACTTTACCATCAAAACAGTCAATCATAGGGCTTAAATAGAGTTTTGACTCTTTTACTGAAAACTCAGTAATGTCTGTAAGCCAAATCTTATTAGGTGAATCTGCATGAAAATTATTATTAACAATGTTACTACATGCGGGAGTAATTTCTCCTATGTAACTTGAATAGCGTCTTTTACGCCTAGCATATCTAACCTCAATTAACTCTTCTTTCATGAGCCGTCTTACTACTTTTTCAGATACTCTAATACCTTTAGTTATCAACACTAACCATATTCTAGGAGAACCATAAGTAAAGAAGTTTTCTTCTGCAATCTCATGTATACGACCTCGTATATGTGCGTATTTGTCAGGTTTTTGAAGAGCATTTTTAGCATAGTAATAACTTGAACGTTTTATCTGAAGTGTTTTAATCAGAAGCTCTAACGGTAACACTAAAAGTAGTTAGGCCTATAACACTTTTTGCGGAGTGAGGATTTCTGATATTAATACGGTTGGGATTATATTAGATTTGTTGGGATTGTATTAAATACAGTTGGGACTTTATTAGCCACGGTTGGGACTCTATTAGAGCGTGGCTAATGCTCGTTTTGTTTTCTAAAACGAGTGTTGTTTAACGAGAAGGGGGGTGAAAACATTGTTAACGCTTAAACCTCAAAGCACGTAGCTTTCAAGGCAAGTGTGGTTTTTACATGTCAAACTGTTATAAAAACGAGATTATTACACTCTTTTTTACACTCATGATACGGGTTTTAAGAAAGAGCGGGTAAATGTTATAAGAATTTTTGGAACAATTAACAAGATTGTGGTTAATGATTAATCAATAAGACACTACTAATAAACAGTTAAAGCCTGATTAGCTATAGGGCGATGAGATACGTCAATAGGATCCTCATGGTTTTTCATGACTCCTATGAAGTACCTCTATTCTACTATGGCTGTTTTTCAGGTATTAGAGTCGGTGCTTCATAAAGTATCGGCTCTTTTTTGTATGTGTCTTCACCCTACCGCTGCAGGCGGGAAGGGTGAGCATGAGGACTCGCAAAACTAATAGCAATGATCGAGCAACATATAAGTATACAAGTTGTGTTCGTAATGAAGATGGTAGTTATAGTGAAGAAACTATCGAAATCAAGCCAGGCGAGAATGGTGTAACTGAAGCGGATATTAAGATGCTTCACTCAATGGACGACAGTGAGGTTTACTACAACAATAAGAACCTGCGTCCTACTAGAACTGCTGAAGAAAAAGCTGAAATTGAAGATTGGAAAGAAAAATATATCCGGCGGTTTAATCTTAAGCATGGTTATGAGCCGAATAAGGATGATGTGGAGTATGCTGCTGAAGAGCATTTTCCACGTAACTATAATCTTTCGCTTGATTTTGATGCAGATGGTGAGCTTGGGGTAGATAAAAGTTATATTGCTGAAGCTCTTAGTACTACTGATGATTATGGTTTTAGCGGTGATGATTATGGTTTTGAAATGTCAGAGAGAACAGAATCCATGCTTTCAGTGCTGACAGATAAGCAGAGTCAAGTAGTAAAACTGATGTTTTTTGGAGGATACACTCAGTCAGAGATTGCAAGCATGCTTGGTATCTCGTCTGCTGGCGTGAAAAAGCATCTGGATAAGGCTCTAGAAAAGCTTAGAAAAACGCGTTAAAAATTCTAGAAATTTTATTTGGAGGAGGTTAAAAACTCCTCCTTTTTCTTTGCCTGTGATGTGTAAGGAAGAAACCCCTTACAGAAAGGAGGCAAAACTCGTGAAACACAAGATCGTTATTAACGTCACCGGTGAAAACGGTGAGAAGAAACAGGTTCTACGTGGAGCTGTGATGCGATTACCTCAGCGGTTTATCCGCTGGCTGTTTGGTGATTACTCGCAAGTCTACCTATTAGATCCTGGAAAGAGCGTTCAGTCAGTTGATGTCAAAGAAGTTTAAGGAGGAAAACCGTGAACAAGGAAATATTGAGAGAAGTCATCAAAGACTTGGAAAACTTAACAGCTCATCTTAAAGCACTATTTGATGATGCAGGTGCTTCTGGTGCTGGTTTTAAAGAAACATCTCCTAATAATAAGGAGTCTGTTAAAAAGGTGAGTTTAGAGGATGTGCGAGCGGTTTTAGCAAAACTTAGCCAACATGGCAAAACCGCGGAAGTAAAAGCGCTTATCGTCAAGTTCGGAGCTAACAAGCTTTCAGAACTTGATGAAAGTAAGTACGCTGAGCTTCTTGAAGAGGCGAAAGGTATGACAAGTGACTAAGCATGCTTTACTTTCCCCATCTTCTGCTCACAGGTGGATTAAGTGTACTCCGAGTGCTGTTTTAGAAGAAAAGTTTGAAAACACTACTTCTGTGGCGGCTGAGGAAGGAACGGCGGCACACGCGTGGTGTGAGTACAAGCTGAATAAGCTTCTTAACCGTCCGTGTGAAAAACCGTCCACCGAGTATGACTCAAACGAGATGCAGGAATGCTCGGATGCTTACGTGGATTTCGTAATGGAAAAATACGAGCAGGCAAAACTCAACTGTCAAGATCCTATCCTTCTCATAGAGCAAAAAGTTGATTTTTCAACTTACGTGCCTGACGGTTTTGGTACAGCGGACTGCATTATTGTAGGCGAAAAAACGCTGCAGGTTATCGACTTTAAGTACGGTCAAGGCGTGCTGGTTGATGCTTACGAGAATCCTCAGATGAAATGCTACGCGCTTGGAGCTTTAACGCTTTTCGACAGCTTGTATGAGATACAAACTGTTGAGATGAGTATTTTTCAGCCACGGCGTGACAACGTATCCACTTTCACACTACCTGTCGAAGAGCTAATCTCTTGGGCTGAAAGCGTGCTTAAACCAAAAGCAGAGCTTGCTATTAAAGGCGAAGGCGAATTTGAAGCCGGAGACTGGTGCAGGTTTTGCAGGGCAAAAGCAGTATGCAGAAAGCGTGCCGAAGAAAATCTAAAGCTTGCAGAACTTGAGTTCAAACCGCCTTCTGTTTTAACGGATAGTGAGATTGAAGAAGTGCTCACGCTTATACCGCAGTTAACAAAGTGGGCTGATGATGTTTTAGCGTACGCCACAGATTCCGCTATTAACCACGGCAAAGAGTGGTCTGGTTTCAAACTTGTAGAAGGCAGATCAGTTCGTAAGTTTAAGGATGAGACAGCGGTTATTGAGAAAGCAAAAGCTCATGGCTTTACCGACATTTTCAAAACTAGTCTTATCGGTTTAACGGAAATGCAAAAGCTGATGGGCAAGAAAAAATTTGAGGATATTCTGGGCGACCTCATTATCAAACCGTCCGGAAAACTTACGCTCGTACCAGACTCGGATAAGCGGGCAAAAGTTAACGTAACAAATGTAAACCAAGAATTCAAAAAGGAGAATTAGTACTATGTCTAAATTAAATAACACGAAGGTTATCACTGGTAAGAACACGCGTCTTTCCTATTTCAATGGTTGGGAGCCAAAGTCTATTAACGGCGGTCCTGAAAAATATAGTGTTTCACTGCTTATCCCTAAAAGTGATGTTGAA
Source organism: Gardnerella sp. 2492 (assembly GCF_050320365.1). Taxonomy (NCBI): domain Bacteria; kingdom Bacillati; phylum Actinomycetota; class Actinomycetes; order Bifidobacteriales; family Bifidobacteriaceae; genus Gardnerella; species Gardnerella sp. 2492. The sequence continues at coordinate 1,400,173 of NZ_CP186952.1, forward strand.
ACAGTAAACGCTATTGAGAAAGCTATTGATGCTGCTATTGAGGAAGGTGTCGGCAAGTTTGGTGGTAAGAAACCAAACAAGGCTGCTCTTAAAACACCACTCAGGGACGGGGATATTGAGCGTGATGATGAAGCGTATAAAGGACACTATTTCATTAACGCGAACTCAACCACGGCTCCGCAGATTGTAGACAAACAGGTTAAACCAATCATGGATCGCAGTGAAGTGTATTCAGGCTGCTATGCGAGAGTTTCCATCAACTTCTACGCGTTTAACTCTAACGGTAATAAGGGTATCGCTTGCGGTCTTGGCAATATTCAAAAGATACGAGACGGTGAACCACTCGGCGGACGTAGCCTCGCAACCGATGATTTTACGACTTTAGAAGATGATGACTTTCTAGCATAAGGAGCGTGAGTTAATTATGGAAATTGTTATAGCGGTTTTTATTTCAGTGTTTATAGGAGTATTACTTCTTGATTTCACGGTAAAGAAACTCGTGAGTCTTTACGTTGATATTAAACACATTCTAAATAGGAATTAGAAGATTCCTGAAAAACAGGATTTAGAAGATTCTATAAGTGGGGTGGCAGGTTTTCTGTCACCTCTTTTATAAGCTTGGAGGTGATGTAATTTGAAAAATTTGAGTGTGGATTTAGAGACGTTTTCGAGTGTAAATCTTGGTAAATGTGGTGTTTACAAGTACGCAGAATCGGATGATTTTGAGATACTGCTTTTTGGCTACAGTGTGGATGGTAGTGAGGTTCAGGTCGTTGATTTAGCGCAAGGTGAAACCATACCCGAGGTTGTGCTTTCTGCTTTAACGGATGAAACGGTGACAAAGTGGGCGTTTAACGCTCAGTTTGAAAGAGTCTGCTTATCACGTTACTTGCGAGATAAAGGCATCAATGTTAACCCTGGTCAGACAGTGAAAAGTGAAGGCTTGTTTTTAAACCCAAGCTCCTGGCATTGCACAATGATCTGGTCAGCCACACTGGGGCTACCCATGTCTTTGGAAAGCGTGGGAGCAGTATTGGGTCTTGATAAGCAGAAACTCACTGAGGGTAAGAATCTTATTAAATATTTCTGCCTGCCGTGTAATCCTACGAAAGTAAACGGTGGAAGAACAAGAAACAAGTATTTCCACGATAAGGAAAAATGGGAGCAGTTTAAATCGTATAACAAGCGTGATGTGGAAGTTGAGATGAGTATTCAAGAAAAACTTTCACGCTTTCCTGTACCGGACTTTTTATGGCAGGAGTTTTATCTCGACCAAACCATTAACGATCGTGGGATAGGAGTAGATCCTCTTTTCGTTGATTCAGCTATAAAACTCGACCAGGAGGTGAAAACGCATCTCATGAGTGAGCTTAAGCATATTACGGGTTTAGAAAACCCGAACTCAGTGTTACAAATGCGCTCTTGGCTTAAAAAGCATGGTCTTGAAATGGAGTCGCTTGGTAAAAAAGAAGTCGCTAAAGAACTTAAGACAGTGGGTAAAGAGTTGGCGGAAGTGTTGCGGCTTCGTCAGCAGCTTGCTAAATCATCGGTGAAAAAGTATACGGTGATGAAAAACGCTGCATGCATGGATTATCGGGAGCGTGGCATGTTTCGCTTCTATGGTGCAAACCGTACAGGAAGGTTTGCGGGAAGGCTCGTGCAATTACAAAACCTGCCACAAAACCATTTGCCTGATCTAGCGGAGGCTAGAAGTCTTGTTAAACAAGGAAATGTTGAAGCTTTGGAAATGCTTTATGAGGATATTCCGGATACTTTATCCCAGCTTATTCGCACTGCTTTTATTCCACGCACGGGATTGAAGTTTATTGTCGCGGACTTTTCAGCGATCGAAGCGAGAGTCTTGGCTTGGCTTGCAGGTGAAAAATGGCGTATGCGAGTATTCGAGGAAGGTAAAGACATTTACTGCTCGTCAGCATCTCAAATGTTTAGCGTGCCTGTTGAAAAGCATGGAGTAAACGGGCATTTGCGGCAGAAAGGTAAGATAGCGGAACTTGCTTGTATTGCTGAAGGTGAACTTGTACTCACAGATGAAGGGCTTGTTCCAATTGAAGAAGTCACTACAAAACAAAAAGTGTGGGACGGAGAAAACTGGGTCAACCATAACGGAGTTGTTTTTAAGGGTGTAAAGGAGGTAATCGAGTATGAAGGACTTAGAGCAACACCAGACCATCTCGTCTGGGTTAAAGGGAAACCGAAGCCAATACGGTTTATTGAATCCGCCATCTGCAAAACACATCTCATACAAACCGGAGATGGTCGGAGAACAATACGGCTGGGTGAAAATCATAAGTGCAGAGAAACACTGGAATCAAAAGCAAAACCACTGTTATGTATTGACACAATGCGTAGGGTGCGGAAGCGTTCAATGGCAGGACTTAAACAGTCTAAAGTCGGGCAAATCAAAAGGGTGTCAAGCTTGCTCGCAGCCGAAACAAATACCAATATGGCTAGAAAAGCGGCTAAGTGCTGCGAAACAGCGATGCATCAATCCAAGAGATCCAAATTACAAAAACTATGGTGCAAGAGGGATAAAGTGGTGCTTCCATTCTGTTTTAGAAGCAGGCTTGTGGATTTTACAAGAGATAGACAATGTGCGAAAAGACTGGGAATTAGATCGGATAAATACAAACGGCAACTACGAAAAAGGAAATATCCGCTTTGTTCCAAGAATAGTCAATCAAAACAACAAGCAGAACGCTATCCTAACACGGTGGGAGCAACAATATTGGCCATACGCAAGATCGGTAGTTACGAGAATGTTATCGAAAGGAATAGGCAGAGAAGAAATCATATCAAGAGCAAATACAGCTGTAGTGCAACACAGGAAAAACTGGCGTTTAATCGAAGCAAGGCTCGAGTTTATGACATACGAAATGCCGGACCAAATCATCGTTTTACCGTATCGGGAAAGCTCGTGCATAACTGTGGCTACGGTGGTGCAGTAGGAGCATTAAAGGCAATGGGTGCTCTTGATATGGGTTTACATGAAGATGATTTGCAACAGTTGGTTAATGATTGGAGATCTGCTAATCCACATATTGTTTCATTGTGGTGGGATGTGGACAGAGCGGTAAAACAGTGTGTACACGAACACGTATCTGTTCGAACACACAATATTGTGTTCACTTACAAGAGTGGGTTTCTTATCATCGAACTGCCGTCTAAAAGATGCCTTTACTATGTGAAGCCACGTGTGGAAGAAAACAAGTACGGTGGTGAATCGGTCACCTATGAGGGTGTGGGATCTACTAAAAAATGGGAGCGGCTGGAAAGTTATGGTCCTAAATTCGTGGAAAACATTACGCAAGCTATAGCTCGTGACATTCTACTTTACGCCATGCAAACGCTGAAAGAATATCGCATTGTTGCTCATGTGCATGATGAAGCCATTATCGAAACCGATAAGAATGTGAGTGTTCAAAGCGTGTGTGAGCTAATGGGAAGAACACCACCTTGGGCGGAAGGGCTTGTTTTACGCGCTGACGGCTACGAGTGTGAGTTTTACAAAAAAGATTAAAAAATTTTTAGGAGCAGGGTTAAAAACCTGCTCTTTTTCTTTGCCTGTGATTTAGAAGGTAATACCGCCTTCAGAAAGAACGTAAAAGGATACGCGAATGACTATTAAAAACAATATTAGTAAGCAAAAACGTGGTGTTAAAGGAGACTAAAAGTGAGTAAGACTTATAAAAAACATTTAGAAACGACACCGAATTTTAAGCCTATCGTCTACATTTGTGCTCCCTACCGTGGAGATAAAGAAAGAAACGTGAACCACGCTATCCGGTGTGCGGCTTACGCGTATTCACGCGGAGCAATCCCAATCACTCCACACCTGCTTTTCCCGTTCATGGATGATGAGAATCAAAAGCATAGAGGGGATGCGATGTTTATGGACATTATCCTCTTAGGCAAGTGCAACGAACTATGGGTGTTCGGGGAAAAAATCACAGGCGGCATGCAAGTAGAAATCAATCTGGCAGAAAAACGCAGGCAGCCGATTAAGTATTTTACGGATAAGGATTTAGGGGGTGAATATTGATGCTTGAATGCAAAATTTATACAGCTTCCTGTGTGGGAAACAGCAGTAACTGCTTGTATCCTGACGAAATAAAAGTCTGTGATCGAGATAGTTTTAATAAGGCTATCTCTTTTGACCATGTCACAGCACAGTTTACTAACAGTTATAGGTCTAAAGATAATTTCATTTCATCTACCTGTATTCCGATGGACTGTGATAACGATCATTCTGATGTTGGTAAAGACTGGGTGACGCCTTTTGATGTTGCTTTAGCGTTTCCGAACGTGTGCTTTTACGCGTCTTATAGTAGAAACCACATGAAAGACAAGCATGGGAAGTGTGCAAGACCACGTTTTCACGTGTATTTTCCAATTGAAGAAGTAAGCGATGCTAAAGCTTATGTGGAGCTTAAAACAAAGATTCAATCAGTATTCCCGTATTTTGACAGTAACGCTCTTGATGCGGCACGTTTTCTCTACGGTGTTAAAACTCCACAGGTAGAACTTTACGATGGTGAAAAAACAATCACTGATTTCCTCTCGGAAGAAGATTTCAGTGAATTTGATGCAGGAACAGAAGAAATACCATCAGGGCAGAGAAACTCTAGGCTTAGTCATATCGCAGGAAAACTCATCAAACGTTATGGTGCTACAGATGAAACACATGAGAAGTTTTTGAGTGAAGCAGAACGGTGCAATCCTCCTTTGCCTGATGCAGAATTATCTAAAATCTGGTATTCGGCTAAAAAGTTCGGGCTTAAAGTAGCAAGTCAAGAAGGTTATATTCCGCCTAGCGAGTATGGCAAAAGCTATGAGGAGTATAAGCCGGATGATTTAACAGATATTGCGATGGCTGAGGTTTTTGCCAAACATAACAAGAATAAGGCTGTTTATACGATGTCTGCCGGCTGGCTTTACTGGACGGGCAAGAAGTGGGAAGCGTCTGAGCTTAAAGTTATGAAACTTTACATGCTTATTGCTAAAAAGGTTTTGAAAAATGCTGGTATCGAGTTTAAGACAGCTTACGAAGAGTTCGTTCAAGCCGAATCATCGGGTGATAAAGAGCAGGCGGATAAAGCGAAAAGTGAAGTGAATCGAGCAAAGCAGTATCTTTCGTTTGCTAAGAAGATGAATGATCACAGTAAAGTGTCCGGGATATTAAAGCTTGCTAAATCCATGCTGGAAGTTGCAAACGAAGAACTGGATCGTGATGCTTTCATTCTAAACACGCCTTGCGGAATCGTGGATTTAAAGACTGGAGAGCTAAAAGCACATGATCCGTGTTTGTACTGCACGAAAATGACCGCTGTTTGCCCTTCACGGGACAACGTGGGATTGTGGCAGACAACGCTTGATATGGTTACCGCAGGTGATAAAGAGTTTCAGACATTTCTTCAAAGCCATGCGGGTAGTACGCTTATAGGTCAAGTGTTTGAAGAGTCACTTTTGCTAGTGTACGGGTCAGGCGGTAACGGTAAGTCGACCGTGTTTAATGCGGAAGCACACGTGCTTGGAGATTATGCGGGGAAAATACCTGCAGAGTCTTTAACCACTCGGGCTAAAAACGTGAAAGTTGATTTAGCGGAGCTTTGTGGTAAAAGGTTTATTCTTGCCTCGGAAACTGAGGAAGGGCAAAGGCTTTCTATTTCCATGCTGAAACAGATAGCAAGCGTGGATGATATTTCAGCTGAGAGGAAATATTATGCTCCTTTTACGTTTACACCAAGCCACTCAACTATTCTCTACACGAACCATCTGCCGAAAGTCGGTTCGAACGATAAGGGAACGTGGCGGAGAATCTTTGTCGCACCGTTTACGAAAGAAATCAAGAATCCGAAAACAGACTATGTTGATGAACTTTTGCAAAAAGCAGGTGGGGCAATACTTCAATGGATGATTGAAGGAGCCAAGATTTATATCCAAAACAGTTATAAATTCCCTACTTGTAAGGTGGTAGAGCAGGCTAAGGACGCTTATCGGGCTGAAAACGACTGGATAGGCCATTTCGTCACTGATTATTGCATTAAGGGTGTGAATGAAACGGAGATGAGTAGGAGTCTTTACTTGTCTTACCGTCAGTGGGCAAACCTTAATGGTGAATATGTTAGAAACGATAGGGATTTTTCTAAGGCTTTACTGTTAGCGGGTTATAGCAAAAAACGGACGGGTAAAGGCTATCAGTGGTGTGGGCTTTCCATTAATCCGAATTTGCAGGCACAGGAGGATTTTCTTTGATGTAAAGCACGGTAAAACTGAAAGATGCTTCCTGAAAAATGTATTGGCGTGTAGGCAAATGTTTTACGTGGTAAAAACTGGGTTCAGAGAAAAATGTTCTATAGGATTTTTTCATACACGAAAATAGTCTTTGCCTACACGCTACCATGCACGTTTTCAAGAAAGAAAAGCCTGATAAATAGGGGTTTTGTATTGTAGTGTACCCTTTTTCTTTACTTTTTATATAAGAGAAAAAAATAAAAGAAATATAAGTGTATATAGAGAAAAGTAAAAGATGGGTCTAAAGCATACATGGCTACACAAATAACATTCGCCTGATGTAAACGGGCAAAACCAACGAATGAAACAACACTATCCAATAAATGAAAAATAAGATTTGAGAAAGGTGGAATAAACCATGATTAACAAACAAGAGAGAACGGTAGAAACCTACAAGCAAGCAGGAGCAGCAATGCGACTGACTAAGAGTCTGATTAGCCAATTAGTGGTTGATATTAGCCCGGTGCTTTTAGCGAAAGATCAAGACAGACTGTTAAAAGCCATGAACATGATTGATGAAGTATCTTCGCATGCTGAGGACAATATGTTCAAAGATCACCCACAGTTAAGCAATCACTATATTGACGTGTTTTACGGTGATGTTTCTGATGAGCCGAGAAACGAAGTTGATAAGAAAATCATTGAGATGGCAAAAGAGGTATCTGATGGGCTTTTTACGAGAAAAGGAAACTGAGCGAAAACTCGTCCGTGATGTTAAAGCTTCGGGAGGGCTTTGTTTAAAGCTTACGAGTCCTTCTGTTGACGGGCTTCCTGACAGGCTGGTTTTACTTAATGGCGGAAAGATTGGTTTTGTGGAGCTTAAAGCACCAGGTAAAAAGCCTAGAGTTTTACAGGTGAAACGGATGAAGGATTTACAGGCTTTAGGTTTTAAGGTTTTCGTGGTTGATGAGAAGAGTCAGATTGGAGGTGTGATTGATGCGATACGAGCCACATGAGTATCAAAAGTATGCGACTGATTTTATTATCACACACCCGGTTTCAGCGGTTTTGCTTGAAATGGGACTTGGTAAGAGTGTGATAAGTCTTACAGCGATTAACGACTTGATGCTTGACTCTTTTGATGTTTCCAGGACTCTGGTTATCGCTCCTCTTAGGGTTGCGAACGCTACGTGGCCTTTAGAGTTAGAAAAGTGGGAGCATTTAAAACACCTTACTTATTCTGTTGTGACGGGCAGTGAGAAGGAGCGGATTCAAGCACTAAAAACCCCTGCTCACGTTTATATTATTAACCGTGAAAACGTGGAGTGGCTGATAATGAAAAGCGGCCTGCCGTTTAATTTCGACATGGTTGTGATAGATGAGCTTTCAAGTTTTAAATCGTATCAGGCGAAACGTTTTAAAGCATTACTGAAGGCTAGGCCGAAAGTTAAAAGGATTGTAGGTCTTACGGGAACTCCTTCTTCTAACGGGCTTATGGATTTGTGGGCTGAGTTTAGGCTGCTTGATATGGGTGAAAGACTAGGCCGTTATATTACGTATTATCGGCAGAACTTTTTTAATCCTGATAAGCGTAACCAGCACATGGTTTTTTCCTATAAGCCTAAAGATGGTGCTGAGAGTTTAATCTATAAGCAGATAGCTGATATTACGATTTCGATGAAGTCAAAAGACTATTTGAAAATGCCTGCGTGTGTGATAAACGAGGTGAAAGTAGAGTTATCCGGTAAGGAGCGAAAACTCTACGATGAGCTGAAACAGGATATGGTGGTGTCGTTGGAGGGTAAAGAGATTGATGCGATTAACGCAGCGTCTCTTTCAAATAAGCTTCTTCAAATGGCAGGCGGCGCGGTTTATAACGAGAAAAAAGAAAGCGTTCATATTCATGATCGTAAGCTTGATGCTTTAGAGGATTTAATCGAGGCTGCTAACGGTAAACCGGTGCTTGTAGCTTACTGGTTTAAGCATGATCTTGAGCGGATTAAGAATCGTTTTAACGTGCGTGAGATTAAAACGGGTGCTGATATTGCTGACTGGAATGCCGGCATGATTCCTGTAGCGTTGATTCACCCGGCTTCCGCGGGTCATGGTCTTAACCTACAGGCTGGCGGTTCTACTCTTATCTGGTTTTCCCTGACTTGGAGTTTGGAACTTTACCAGCAGACGAACGCCAGGCTTAACCGTCAGGGTCAAACCAGCACGGTTGTAATCCATCACATTATCACTAAGGACACGATTGATGAGGATGTGATGAGGGCTTTAAGCATGAAGGCTAAAGTGCAGGATGCTTTAATCGAGTCGGTTAAGGCAAGACTATCAATTAATGAAGTGAGGGAAAGGGGTTCTAGAGAGAACTTACCTCAAAATGGAGGTAAGAATGAACAAAAAAGAATACTTACGGCAAGCCTATCTTCTTGATAAGCGGATTAAGGCTGATATGGATGAGGTGGTAAGACTGCGTGAGCTTGCTACAAGTGTTTCTTCATTAAGATACGACAGAGAGTATGTGCAGACGACTCGAAGTATAGAAGCTCCGTTTGTGAAAGCTCTTATAAGGGTTATGGATTTAGAAGCCAAGATTAACATGGAGATTACGATGCTTATCAGTTTGAAAGAGCAGATTTTGGATGTGATTTCTAAACTTGAAAGCGTGGATGAGCAGATGATTTTACGCTACCGCTACATGAGTAACATGACGTGGGAGGATATTGGTAACGAACTCCATGCTAGCAGAATGACGATTATAAGAGGGCATGGGAAAGCGTTAGAGCACATAGTTTTACCAGATAATCTAATCCAAATCTGAAAAAATGGTACGGTTTGGTACGCTCTGATACGAGATGTTACAGCCTTCTATATGGTAGTATATAGTTAGCAAAAACTGTAAATATTAAGCCTTGGAAGAGTAATCTTTCAGGGCTTTTTTCATGCCTAAAGGGAGGATGAGTCTTGCCAAGAAAACCTAAAAGACCGTGTTCTTATCAAGGCTGTCCTAACCTAACTGACGGCAGGTTTTGTGAGGAACACTTAAAACAAGAGAATCGACGCTACGAAAAATACGAGCGTCCTTATGATGCTCACAAGCGTTACGGCAGAGCATGGCAGAAAGTCAGGGATTCTTATGTGAGAGAGCATCCTTTCTGTGAGCTTTGCTTTAAGAACCATATGCTTGTGCCTGTTGAGCAGGTTCATCATATTAAACCGATTGCTGAAGGCGGAACGCATGAGAGGAATAATCTTATTTCTCTATGCAAATCCTGTCATTCTAAAATTCACGCTAAGCGTGGAGATCGCTGGCATAACAAATAACCCACCCCCTAGGGGGGTTTAAATCTCTACGAGCCTACCCCATGGGGAACGGGCGCAGGGTATTTTGCGTAAAAACAGCGAAATCAAAAGGGTAATAGGCAAAATCAAACACGAAAAATTTTTAGTAGTTAAAACTCACGTGGGAAGGAGGCGGAAAGTTTGCCTACAAAATCAAATAATATCGGCGGTCGTGGCGGCAGACGCGTGGGTGCCGGGCGGAAGAAGAAAGCGGTTGTTGAAAAAGCGAGTGAAGGAAACCCCGGTGGCAGGCCTTTAAGCGTTCTTGATATTCCGGAGCTTGAAGGTGCTGAAATGCCTCAGCCTCACGAGTTTTTATCCGCCACGCAAAAAGACGGTACTCAGCTTCAGGCTAGAGAAATTTTCGCTGAAACATGGAAGTGGCTAAAAGACATTGGTGTTAGCAGTAAAGTGCCATCTCCTCTTATTGAACGGTATGCGATGAGCTGTGCTCGTTGGATTCAATGCGAGGAAGTAACCAGTAAACTCGGGTTTCTTTCCAAGCATCCAACCACGGGTAAACCGATACCATCGCCTTTTATCAACATTGGTATTAACTACATGAATCAGGCGGTCAGGCTTTGGAATGAGATTTTCCAAATTGTGAAAGAAAACTGTTCGACTGAGTTTGATGGTGTTTCACCTCAAAACGATTTAATGGAACGCCTGCTTATTACACGTAAAAACATATAAGGAGAAAAATTATGATAGAAAAAGTAAACCCGTCACATGTCGACAAGATTGCGGATCGTATTGCTGGAGCAATTGTTGATCTGGCTTACAAGCTGGATGAGAATCCGAAGATTGCTGTTGAAGTGATGCTCGGGCATGGTAAGTGTGCCGTGTGTATTGAAAGCACGGTGATGTTTAAGTTTAAGGATATTAAAAATATTATCCACCGTTTAAGCCCTGGGAAAGTAAAGATTGATATTACGGTTGTGCCGCAGGATAAGCATTTAAGCCGAAACCAGGATGGTATGGTTCGCTGCGCTGATAACGGGATTTTTAAAGGCGTACCACTAACAGACGAACAGAAGAAACTCTCTACTATTGCTCGAAAGGTTTATGAAAAGTATCCGTATGACGGCAAGTATGTTCTTGATGGTGAAAAGCTTATCATCTGCCAGTCTCACGCTAAACGAGAAGACTTATTGAAAGACTATCCGAATGCGTTTGTTAATCCTTTAGGTGACTGGACGGGTGGTATCAACGTGGATACGGGAGCGGTTAATCGAAAACTCGGGTCAGACATGGCTGATGCTGTCACGGGCGGCGGCCTTCATGGTAAGGATCTTACGAAAGCTGACGTGTCGGTTAACATTTACGCGTTTTTGAAAGCACAGGAAACCGGTCGGGTGGTTGAGTTTTCTTGTGCTATAGGGGATGAAATGGTTGATGGTAAACCGTATGCGCAGATTGTGGAAATTGCGAAAGATTATATTGACTCGGTGGGTGGTTTTGAAAAGCTGGCTTGCTGGGGTCTTTTCTAATGGGAGGAAAGCTTATGGAAAAAGAAATGCAGTATTATTTGGCTGACGTAAGTGAGCTTATTCCGTATGTGAGAAACGCTCGCACACACTCTGAGGCGCAAGTATCTCAGATAGCGGCAAGTATTCGCGAGTTTGGTTTTCTATCCCCAATTCTAGTGGCGGAGGATAATACGATTCTCGCGGGGCATGGCAGGCTTGCCGCGGCATTAAAACTGGGTCTTAAAAAAGTTCCGTGCGTGAAAGAAAACCATTTAACTGAAACACAAAAGCGTGCTTATATTATCGCGGATAATAAACTTTCACTTAACGCAGGCTGGGATAGTGAGCTTTTAGCTGTCGAGTTGTCAGAGCTTGAAGGAGCTGATTTTAACCTTGATCTTCTCGGGTTTGACGAGGCGGAGCTTTCCAGTATTTTTGATGCCGATAAAGACGTAAACGAAGACGATTTTGATGTTGAAAAAGAATTGGAAGAACCGTGTTTTTCTAAAACAGGTGACATGTGGACGCTTGGCAGGCATCGTATTATTTGCGGTGATGCCACTAAGTTAGAAACATATAAGACGCTTCTTGAGAATACTAAAGTGAATCTGGTGGTTACTGATCCGCCTTATAACGTGAACTATGAGGGTTCTGCTGGGAAAATTAAAAACGATAATATGGAAAATGACAAGTTTTACCAGTTTCTTTTCAACTCGTTCGTGAACATGGAGCAGGCGATGGCAGATGATGCGTCTATCTACGTGTTTCATGCTGACACGGAGGGTTTGAATTTTAGAAAAGCATTCCAGGATGCGGGGTTTTATCTTTCAGGTTGTTGTATTTGGAAGAAACCGTCGCTGGTGTTGGGTAGAAGCCCTTACCAGTGGCAGCATGAACCGTGTTTGTATGGGTGGAAGAAAAAAGGTAAACACAAGTGGTACGCGGGTAGGAAAGAAACTTCAGTTTGGGAGTTTGAAAAGTCTAAGAAAAACGCTGATCATCCAACCATGAAACCAATAGCTCTTTTAGCGTATCCGATTAAAAACTCGAGTATGACGAACTCGCTTGTGTTAGATCCGTTTGCTGGAAGTGGTAGCACGCTTATAGCCTGCGAGCAGACGGGTAGAATCTGCTACGCTATCGAGCTTGATGAGAAATATTGTGACGTGATTGTGAAACGTTATATTGAGCAGGTTGGAAATGATAAGAGTGTGAAAGTTTTAAGAGGCGGTAAAGAATACTCGTTTACTGAAGTATGTACTAACAAGTAAGACTCGTATTTTATATGAAAAATAGTTTACGACCGCTTGATAAAAACCTTCTTTAGAGTGATTTATATATGTACCCGAAAAAATCTAAAGGAGGCAAAATGGAATTAAAATACGGGTTAAAAGGAAAAGATAGGCAGCCGCTTATTAAAGCTATAGAGGATTCTACGGGAGTAAAGGCTGTTTACTTAAAAACTCCGAGTATGTCTTACAAGATAGGTGTTTTCAACATTAGTAAAGATGGTACGGTCACGTGTAGTAGTGAAGAGAACTTAGATGATTTGAAAAACATGTTAGACGTTGACTATGGTATAAGTCTTCCAGTCTGCGCGTGTGATGGTACGCAATGTTTTAGTGTTGAGTTTCCTAAAGATAAGGCTGATGTGGTAAAGCTTAGGAAAATTCTTGATAATAAGGGTGATCTTATTAAAAAAGCGTTAGGAGTGAACAGTCTTAATATTAAGGAAGAAGATGATAAGCTTATTTTTCCTTGGTTTGAGCAGGCTAACCAACCAGGCTTGGCATCCTATGCGAAGTTTATAAACAGTCTTTGTAAAATGAGCGTGGAAATTAAACGCGTAAATAATAGTAAGCGTGAGCCGGTTAACGATAAGTATGCTTTCAGATGTTTCCTTCTTAGACTCGGGTTTATAGGAGACGAGTTTAAACAAGACAGGAAAATTATGCTTTCCCGTTTAGAAGGCTCCTGCGCTTTTAGAAACGGGGGTGAGCGTAATGCTGTATTCGAGTGAAGACCAGGCGTACGAGTTGAGTGAAGACTGTCCTACAGGCTCTTTGGTTGAAGAAATTTTCGCGAATTTAGAGCAAGAGAACGAGGTTTTTGTAAAAGCATGTTTGACTGTAGTAGATGATTTTTGGGTGATGATTATTTCCGCATGATTTTAGAAACGTTTAACGGTTTTTAAGAGTAAAAAAATTAGCGAAAACTGGTGGGGAAAAAACGTGTAAATACCCGGTGTTTCTTGGCTTAAAAGCTTGCTATTCTGCTCTTTTAGAGTGATATATAGTATCAGCAAAAACACATGCGCAAAGGAGAAAACCTGTGAAAAAAGAAATTTTACAAAACCTCGCAAACGAAGTTAAAACATGCAGACGCTACACATTAAACGCAGTCAAAAAAGCTGAAGAAGGGAAAATTAGTTCGGCTATCAGCATGCTCGACATTGCGCAAACAGCAAAAACCTGCGCCAGTAAAGCTCACGAGGAGCTTTGGAAGGTAAGCGGAGGAAAACTAAACGATACGGAGTTTGAACTGTTTGCGGATGCTGAAACCTTGGACAAGGATATTCAAAAAGCTTATCAAGCGATTCAACAAGCAAGAAGCTAAAAGAAAGGGGGATAGTCAGCCATAGGGTTGGAAGGCTGGAGAAAAATCGTGGAATTATCTGCGATTTTTTCTCGTTTATGGCTTGCTATTCTGCTCTTTTAGAGTGATATATAGTACTAACAAAAAACACAGAAAAAGGAGAAAAAATCATGTGGGAACAAGATACGCTTAAAGTAGAAGATCAGGTTGTAAGCTACAGTATGAAGGTTTTTGAAGAGCCAAGCGAATATGGGATTAACCAGGGAAGAATTTCCAAGCTCACTTTGAAAAACAATAACAAGGTTATCGCAAACTACGATAGAGGCTGGGACATTATGCCAACAAGCAAGCTTGCAAACGAGGCTTTAGAAATGATCCTAGACGCTAGAAACTAAAAACTGAAATTTTATTAAAAGCAGCAGGGCTTTTAAGGCCCTGTTTCTCGTTAAGAAAAACTAAGAAATGATGTGGACGCAAGTAAGCGTCTTTTTTTATGCCTAAAGAAAGGAGGAGCTTAAGTTGCAAAAATACGAGGTTACTAAGTTTAAAAAAGAAGATTCAACGTATAGTAAGGATTTAGCGGATTATGCCGTGAGTTTTATCGAATGTTTAACACACACTAAGGGAACGTGGGCTGGTAAGCCTTTTAAGCTCCTTGACTGGCAGGAGCAGATTATTAGGGACTTGTTTGGCGTGGTGAAACCGAATGGTTACCGTCAGTTTAATACTGCTTATATTGAGATACCTAAGAAGATGGGTAAAAGTGAGTTGGCTGCTGCAGTAGCCTTGCTTTTATGCTGTGGGGATAATGAGGAGCGTGCCGAGGTTTATGGTTGTGCGGCGGACCGTCAGCAGGCAACGATCGTGTTTGACGTGGCGGCGGACATGGTTAGAATGTGTCCGGCTCTTAATCGTAGGGTTAAAATTTTAGCTTCGCAAAAACGTATTATTTTCCTACCAACTAACAGTTTCTACCAGGTTTTATCGGCTGAAGCTTACTCTAAACACGGTTTTAACATTCACGGTGTCGTGTTTGATGAGCTTCACACGCAGCCAAACCGTAAACTTTTTGACGTGATGACTAAAGGCTCCGGGGATGCTCGCATGCAGCCACTATATTTTCTGATTACCACGGCTGGTACGGATACGCATTCTATCTGCTATGAGACGCATCAGAAAGCAGTGGATATTCTCGAGGGTAGGAAAATTGATCCAACTTTTTACCCAGTGATTTATGGTGCAAAAGATTCGGATGATTGGACGGATCCGAAGGTGTGGAAGAAAGCTAATCCTTCTCTTGGGGTGACGGTTCAAATGGAGAAAGTTAAGGCTGCTTTCGAGTCAGCCCGGCAAAATCCTGGTGAAGAGAATGCTTTCCGTCAGCTTCGTCTTAACCAGTGGGTGAAACAGTCTATTCGTTGGATGCCGATGGAAAAGTGGGATGCTTGCGGTTTTCAGGTGAATGAGGAAGAACTAGAGGGCAGGGTCTGCTACGGGGGTCTTGACCTTTCAAGCACCACTGATCTTACGGCTTTTTCGCTTGTGTTTCCGCCTTTAGATGAGTCGGATAAGTTTCGTATCCTACCTTATTTTTGGGTGCCTGAAGAAACCTTGAGTTTGCGCGTGAAACGAGATCACGTGCCGTATGACGTGTGGGAAAAACAAGGGTTTATTAAGACTACGGAAGGAAACGTTGTTCACTATGGGTTTATTGAAAAATTCATCGAAACTTTAGGTGAACGTTTCAATATTCGTGAGATTGCTTTCGACCGTTGGGGCGCGGTGCAAATGGTGCAAAACCTTGAAAACATGGGGTTTACCGTGGTTCCGTTCGGACAGGGATTTAAGGATATGAGTCCGCCTACCAAGGAGCTTATGAAGCTTGTGCTCGAGCAGAAAATCGCACACTCCGGTCATCCGGTGCTTCGCTGGAACATGGACAACATATTTATTAGGACAGATCCTGCAGGAAACATTAAGGCAGATAAGGAAAAATCAACAGAGAAAATTGATGGTGCTATCGCAACCATCATGGCGCTTGACCGTGCTATCAGATGCGGTAATGCGAACACTCAAAGCGTGTATGACGCTCGAGGAATCCTATTCATGTAAGGAGGTGTGTCATGAATATTTTTAGTAAGATTTTTAAGAGTAGAGATAAGCCTGAGAATCGTTTTAACTTGAATGCTCAAAGGTTTATTAGTGGCATGTCTTCTTCGGGTAAGAGGGTGAATGAGCGTTCTGCGATGCAGATGACGGCTGTTTACTCGTGTGTGCGTATTTTGTCTGAGGCGGTGGCGAGTCTGCCGCTTCACGTGTATGAGCGGACGAGTACGGGTACGGCTAAAGCGGTTAAACATCCTTTGTATAAGGTGCTTCATGATGAGCCGAATCTTGAAATGACAAGCTTCGTGTTTAGAGAAACCTTGATGACGCATCTATTGTTATGGGGTAATGCTTACGCGCAGATTATTCGAAATGGTAAAGGCGAGGTTTTAGGCTTATACCCTTTAATGCCTGATCGTATGAGAGTTGACCGGGATGAGAGTGGTCAAATTTTTTACGAGTATACGTTAAATGATAGTGATGTTTTAGCGGGTAAAGAAACGAGTGTGAAACTTAAACCTTTTGACGTGCTTCATATTCCCGGTCTTGGTTTTGACGGGCTTGTTGGCTATTCGCCTATTGCGATGGCAAAAAACGCTATCGGTATGGCGATAGCTACGGAAGAGTATGGTGCATCGTTTTTCGCTAACGGTGCTACACCAAGCGGCATCTTGGAATACCCCGGTACAGTAAAAGATCCTCAAAGTATGAGGGATAGTTGGAATAAGGGGTTCTCGGGTTCTAACTCGCATAAGATAGCGATTTTAGAGGAAGGCATGAAGTATACGCCTATTTCTATTTCGCCTAACGAAGCACAGTTTCTTGAAACTCGTAAGTTTCAGATTAACGAGATTGCTCGTATTTTTAGAGTCCCGCCACACATGGTTGGTGATTTGGAAAAATCGAGTTTTTCTAATATTGAGCAGCAGTCGTTGGAGTTTGTTAAATACACGCTTGATCCTTGGGTGGCGCGTTTTGAACAGTCTATTACGAGGCGGCTTTTTACTGATAAGGAGAAAGAAACTTATTATGTGAAGTTTAACGTGGATGGTCTTCTTCGAGGAGACTATCAGAGTCGTATGAATGGTTATGCTACCGCTCGTCAAAACGGTTGGATGAGCGCAAACGATATTAGACAGTTAGAAAACTTGGATAAGATTCCCGCCTGTGAGGGTGGCGACTTGTATTTGATTAACGGTAACATGCTCCCGCTTAACCGTGCGGGAGCGTTCGCAAACAGTAGCGGAAAGGAGGAAAAAGGTAATGAGGAAGTTTTGGCAGTGGAAAAACCAAAAGGAAAACAATGAGACTAATGAGAATAATGAGATTTTTGAGAGAACGCTGTTTCTTAACGGTACGATTGCTGAAGAATCATGGTTTGATGATGATATTACACCACAACTTTTTAAAGACGAGTTAAACGCTGGTAGTGGGAATATTACCGTGTGGATTAACTCGCCTGGCGGCGATTGTGTGGCTGCGGCACAAATCTATAACATGCTCATGGATTACAAGGGTTGCGTGACGGTAAAGATTGACGGTATTGCAGCAAGTGCTGCCTCGGTTATTGCGATGGCTGGCACAAAGGTTTATATGAGCCCGGTGTCAATGCTTATGATTCATAATCCTATGACTGTTGCTTTTGGCAACAGAAGCGAAATGGAAAAAGCAATATCAATGCTTGATGAGGTCAAAGAGTCCATTATTAACGCTTACGAGATTAAAACAGGGCTTAACCGTGTGAAACTGTCGCATTTAATGGATTCGGAAACATGGATGGATGCTAACAAGGCGGTAGAACTCGGGTTCGCGGACGGTGTTTTAACTAGAGGTGAAACCGCTGATATTGGCATACCACAGGTTTCAACATTGTATTCGAAAGCAAGCGTGCAAAACACGTTATTGGAAAAAATATGTAAAGCCTGCCGGATAAGCGGTAAGGAAACAAACAATATTAGTGCAGACGATCTTATGGATCGTCTTTTTTTAATCAAAAATTGGAGGTAAATATGATGAACACTATTTCAAACATGGTTGAGAAACGTAATAAGGCTTGGCAGGGTGCGAAAGCTTTCCTTGAGTCTAAACGTGACAAGGACGGGCTTATTTCAGAAGAAGACGCGAAAACCTATGATGAGATGGAAGCGAAAGTGAAAGCTTACAGTACGGAAATTGATCGTTTAGAGCAGATGGAAAAAATGGATAAAGAGCTTTCAAAACCAACATCCGAGGCGATTGTTGCAAAACCTATGAAAACAGGCGTTAACCTTGAAAAACAAGGTCGTGCGCGTGACGAGTATAAGCAGGCGATGCTTACAGCTCTTAGAAGTAATTTTAAACGAGTCGATAACGTGTTGCAGGAAGGCGTGGACGCTGACGGCGGGTATCTTGTGCCGGAAGAATACGATAATCGTCTGATTGAAACGTTGAAAGAAGAAAACATTATTCGCTCTCTTGCTACCACGATTACTACTAGTGGAGAGCATAAGATTAATATTGCGATGAGCGATCCTGCGGCGGCTTGGATTGAAGAAGGCGCAAGCCTTAACTTTGGGGATTCCAAGTTTGCTCAAATCCTGCTTGACGCTCATAAGCTTCACGTTGCGGTAAAAGTTACTGAAGAACTCTTGCATGATAACGCGTTTAACCTCGAGAATCATCTTCTCACATCCTTCGGCATGGCTTTGGCTAACGCTGAGGAAGACGCTTTTCTTAACGGGGATGGTGTTGGAAAACCGACTGGTATTTTCAACAAGAAAGACGGCGGCACGTTCCTTAAAGAAACAGCCGGTATTAAAACTGATGATCTGATTGATCTTGTTCACGCTTTGAGGCGACCATACCGTAAAAACGCGAGTTTTATTATGAACGATAAAACAGTCGCGAGCATACGAAAACTTAAAGACAATAATGGCGCGTATGTTTGGCAGCCTTCATACCAGGATGATGAGCCGAACAGGATTCTCGGATACCCGGTTTACACGTCTGCTTACGCGCCTGAAAACATGGTGGCTTTTGGAGACTACTCGTACTACAACATTGGTGATCGTGGTTCACGCTCGTTTAAAGAGCTTACCGAGCTTTTCGCTGGAAACGGCATGATAGGTTTCGTCGCTAAAGAGCGTGTAGACGGCAAACTCGTGCTTAAAGAAGCAGTACAGATTCTGCCTGTTAAAACAAGCGTAGCAGCTTAAAAGACGACTAAAAGTTAAGGAGGGGTGTTGATGATAGTTACAGTTGAGGAAGCAAAAAACTATCTTAGGGTGGATAGTCGAGAAGATGATGAGCTTATCAACACCCTTATTCATTCTGCTGAAAAACTCTGCCAGGGAGTAGCTCGTAAAAACGATAGTAGTTTGATTAGTGAAAACTTTGACGAGTATCGGCTCGCAGTCTTATACGCTACAGGCTACTTGTATGAGCATCGGGAAGAAGCAGACCATCACGCGCTAACTCTCACCTTACGTTCGATGCTTTTTACTGTTAGAAAAACGGGGTTTTAAATGAGAATAAGTTTACTAAACGAGCGTATTATGCTACTTAAAAACAGTGTAGAGGTTGATGAGGTTGGTAACCATAAGATTAAGTGGAGTAAATATTACGAGTGTTACGCCACGGTGAGTGCTGAAAGCCCATCTGAGCAGACTTCGGCAGGAAACGTGTGGGATGAGTCAAAAATAGATTTCACTATCCGCTATTCGAAAGAAACCACTGTAATATCATCTATTGGTTACAGGATTATTTTCCATGATACGGTTTATGAGATTTTAGGTATTGACCACATGAATTATAAGAAAAAAAGCCTGAAACTTCACTGTAAGAGGTGTAAAAAGTGAGCAAAGTAAGTATTGGAAGCCTCTCCGCAGAAGTTATTAGAGAGCTTAAAACTTACGCGAAAGTTACAACCGGGAAAGTAAAAGAAGCAGTAAAAAACGCTGGTAAAACAGCAAAAGAAGAAATTAACGTGACAGCTCCTAAACGAACTGGAGCGTATGCGAAAAGTTGGGCGGTTAAAACATTAAACGAAACAGGCAGCAGACTAGTTCTCGTAGTGCATTCTAGAAACAAGTATCAGCTTACACACTTGTTAGAGTACGGTCATGCTAAACGAGGCGGCGGACGCGTGGAAGCTAGAGCACACATTGCTGAGGCTGAAAGTAAAGCAGTACGAAGTTTTGAAAAAGAAATAGAGGAGGCGGTTAAAAATGGGTAATCTTTTAAACATTATGAGGGAGATAGGTTTTCCTTTCGCATACCATCATTTTGCTGAAGGAGAGTCCCCTAATCCGCCTTTCCTCCTGTTTCTTACGACTGCGAGCAGTAATTTTTCTGCAGACGGGAAAGCGTATTTTAAAGCAAACGAAGTTCATATTGAACTATACGCAGATTATAAGAATCCCGTGCTGGAAGAACAAGTTGAGGCCGTGCTTGACAGGCACGGCATTTTTTATAACAAAACAGAAGCGTTCATAGAGTCGGAACAGCTTTATGAAACACTCTACATTTTTGAAATGGAGGTAACAGAAAATGGGAAATAAGGTTAAATACAATCTTAAAAACGTGTACGCGGCAAAACTTAAAAAAGATTCGAGTGGTTTCTCCTACGATGAGCCTAAGCCGATTCCGGGGGCGGTGAGTATAAGCCTTGAGGCTGAGGGTGAATCCTCACCGTTTTACGCTGACGGGATTGTTTACTTCAGGTCGACTGCGAACAACGGTTACAGTGGCGACTTGGAAATTGCTCTTATACCTGAATGGTTTAGGACGGAAATACTACGAGAAGAACTAGATAAAAACGGTGTGCTGGTTGAAAACGCGAAGATTAGTGAAACAGAAAAATTCGCGCTCCTGTTTGAGTTTGATGGTGACGTGAACGCGATCAGACACGTTTTATATAACTGTTCAGCAACACGACCGTCTATCGAGTCAGAAACTAAGGAAGACACTATAGAACCGGGTACGGAAACTTTGTCGCTTACGGCTGATCCTAGAGAAGATGGTTTGGTGAAATCCCGTAGCGGTGACACTACTTCAAAAGAAACCTATGAGAACTGGTATAAGAGCGTGTACGTTCCGCAAGTTAACACGGAAATCAAATAAGTTTTAAAGGGGTAAAAGTGTTAGAAAAAACAGTAAAAGTAAATGGTAAAGACGTGAAGTTTCGTTCTTCAGCCACTATTCCAAGACTGTATCGTATTAAATTCAAGCGTGATATTTTCAAAGACCTGTCAAAATTAGAGCAGTCTTTCAAAATCAACGAGGGTGTTTTTGAAATAGCAGATCTTGAAATTTTTGAAAACGTAGCTTATATCATGGCTTACCACGCGGATAATAGTATTCCAGCGAGTATTGATGAGTGGCTTGACGAGTTTGAAATGTTTTCTATCTACGAGATTCTTCCTGAAATTCTAGAACTTTGGGGAGCAAACTTGGAAACTGAAGTAAAATCTAAAAAAAATTTAAAACAACAACACGGCAAATGACAACCGCGTTGTTTCTTCTTAGATGCACAGAAATCGGGATTAGTATTTGCGAACTGGATCTTTTAACCATCGGCATGGTTTTAGACATGTGGACGGAGAAAGCAAACGATAATGTGAAATACGATAAGCTCGCAAGCCAAACAGAATTTGATAGGTTCTAGACGAACACCAGTCATTCTCACATTGTGGTATTAAACAGAAAATCTGAATTTTTTCACGCGTAAATTAAGAGTAAATGGGAGGTGAAGTTATGGCAAGCAGGATTAAAGGTATTACTGTTGAAATTGGTGGGGATACTACAGGCTTAGATAAGTCTTTACAACAGGTGAATTCGACTATTCGCTCAACCGAACAGTCGCTTCGTGATGTTAATAGGCTTTTGAAACTTGATCCGACAAGCACGCAGCTTTTAAGCCAAAAGCAGGCTTTTTTGCAGAAAGAAATCCAAGAAACGTCTAATAAGCTTAACGTTTTGAAACAGGCGGATAAGCAGGCTAAAGTACAGTTGGAAAACGGGGAGCTTGGTAAAGACAAGTATGATGCGTTACAGCGTGAGATTGTTGAAACAGAAAATAATCTTGATAGTTTAAAAGAAAAATTAAAACAGGTAGGTAGTGTTAGTTTAACCAAGCTTAGTAGCCAGTTTGATAGTACGAGTAAAAAGATAAAGAAACTAGGAGATGGTATGTCATCTCTTGGTCAAAGTTTAAGCACGAAAGTTACGCTGCCGATTGCTGCTATTGGTACTGCTGGTTTTACTGCTGCAGCAGACTTACAGGATGCTATGGGTGCGACAGAGCAGATTTATGGTAAGTCTGCTGACAGAATGCTTAAATGGTCAGGAAGTTTGAAATCCTATTATGGTATTGCTCAAGGTCAAGCTTTAGAGTATGCGAATACTATGGGCGCGATGTTGAAAAATATTGGTGGGAAAAGTGATGCTGAAGCAGCTGAGATGAGTCAGAAGCTGGTTGCTCTTGCAGGCGACTTGTCTGCTATGTTTGGTGGCACAACCGAGTCTGCTGTTCTTGCTTTAACGGGCGCGCTTAAAGGTAATAATGCGATGCTTGACAATTATGGTATGGGTGTTAACGAGGCGACTATTAAAGCTAAAGCTCTTGCCATGGGTTTGCATGATGGTAGAGGCGCGATGAGCTTGCAAGCGAAACAGGCTGCTACTTTGGCTCTTATTATGGAGCAGACTGCTGACGCTCAAGGGCAGGCTGGGCGTGAAGCTGCGGGCGCTTCGGGTTCTATGAAGATTCTAAAAACAGAGTTGCAGAATATTGCTGCGACTATTGGTAATGTTTTACTTCCCGTCATAACACCTTTAATGCAGAAAATTTCAGCATGGCTTTCTAAATTTAAACAGCTTTCTCCAGAAAGCCAAAAACTTATAGTGACACTTGGGCTGATTGCTGCGGCAGTCGGCCCTTTTTTAGTGGTTCTTGGAACGTGTATTTCTAAAATAGGTGTTGCTATACAAGGGTTTTCTAAACTAGCTTTGTTTATAGGTAAAATGTTCGCAAGTTTTACTTCCGGCTCTAGTATTCTTGAAGGGTTAGGCGCTGTTTTAGGTGGAGTATCCGCGCCAATACTCGCGGTTGTTGCGGTTATTGGTGTTCTGGTAGCAGCTTTTGTAACCTTATGGAACACTAACGAAGAGTTTAGAAACAGTGTTATTGCTGTTTGGGAGAAAATCAAGGAAACTTTCACCGGTTTTGTTAATAGTGTTAAAGAAAAACTGTCAAGCCTTGGTATTGATTTTACGAGTATTGTTGAAGGGCTTAAAACAGTGTGGAATGGTTTGTGTGCTATTCTAGCTCCACTGTTTGAAGGCGCTTTAAATTTAAGTTTTACTAGTTTCAAAACCGTTCTTGATTTAATCACAGGCGTTTTAGACGTTTTTATAGGCTTGTTTACCGGTAACTGGTCTCAGCTTTGGGATGGTGTAAAAGAAATTTTTACTGCTGTTTGGAACGCGGTTAAAAACACGTTCATGACAGTATTTAACACGTTAAAAAACGTTTTTAACGTGTTTTTGTCTTTCTTTGGCACTAGTTGGAACAAACTGTGGTCGAGTGTGAAAAACTTTTTCATGAATGTTTGGAATAGTATCGTATCGTTTTTCACTAACGTTTTAAACGGTATTAAAAACACTGCAACAAGTGTTTGGAATGGTATTAAAACTGCGATCATGAGCGTGGTAAACGGTATTAAAACAAGCATTTCAACAGTGTTTAATTCAGTAGCAAACATGGTTAAGTCTGTGTTTAACGGTATTAAAAACACGGTTGTGTCAGTTTGGAATGGTATTAAAAACGCTATCATCACTCCGATAGAAGCGGCGAAAAACAAGGTTAAAGCAGTAATCGACGCTATAACAGGGTTTTTCTCTGGCATAAAACTTAGTCTTCCTCATATTAAACTGCCGCATTTTAGTATTAAAGGACAATTCTCTCTTACGCCACCGTCTGTACCGTATCTTGCTATCGACTGGTATAAGAAAGCAATGAACAAGCCAATGCTGTTAAACGGGGCGACTATTTTCGGTGAGAAAAACGGGCGTATGCTTGGCGGCGGAGAGAAAGGCCCGGAAGTGATTATGGGGCTTGATACTTTGCAGAATATGAGCGCGGGAGCGAACACGCAAATGCTTAGTGTTATGAACCAGATTCTAGCGATTATGGACGCGTATTTCCCACAGTTTTCCAACCAGAGTATTGTGCTCGACACTGGCGAACTAGTGGGTGGTATCGCGCACAGGATGGACAGTGAGCTTTTCAAGCTTCAAACAAGAAAAACAAGGGGGTGGTAAAAGTGTATGGGATGCTAATAAACGGGTTGCATAGTTTTAACGATCTAGGGCTGGTTGCTACAAGCCGTCCACTCGTTCAACTTCCAGAACCTAAATTAGAGTATTTGCAAATACCAGGCAGGCAGGAAAGTATTGATATTAGTGAAAGTCTTGCCGGTGAAGTGTTATACGAGATGCGTGAAGGCTGTTTTGAATTCATTGTCGCAAACAAAAACAAGTGGAGTGAAACATGCCATAGTGTTAAAACGTTAATCCACGGCAAGAGTGTAAGACTGTCTCTTGATGATGAACCATTGTTCTACTATCAGGGTCGAGTGTGGGTTAGTGATTTTAAATCGGATAAAAACTATTCAACTCTCACACTCAACTATAAGCTGCAACCGTATAAGTATAGTGTAGATGATTCGGATGGGGTTCACACAATATGGGGTATGCAAGTAGATGATAAGCGTGAAATAACACTCGCTCACGATTTTGACATGACACTGATTCCAGAATTTAACAACCTGTCATCTAACAGTATGCTACTGGATTCTAATGGTAAAAACTATGAGATTAAAACAGGCGTTAACCGTTTCCCACAGCTTCGTTCAAAAACAAACATGAGTTTAACATTCGTTGGAAACGGGATGGTAAATATTTCCTATAAAAGGGGGTGGTTGTGAGTGTACAGGATCATGCTTGATAATAATACGATTTACTATCCAAATGATGACAAAGCGGTACTTGATGATATCACGTTAAACTTGGAACTTAATACTGCAGGAACGTTAACGTTTACTTGCCCTAGTCAAAACCCTTGCTATGAGCTTATTAAAAACCGGAAATCAATAGTAAGCGTGTGGCGTGACGATGAGGAGATTTTCTTCGGCGAGGTTAGAGAACAAGTAAAAGACTTGCATGGTAGTAAGAAAGTAACTTGCGTAGGGTTGTTAACTTACTTAGCTGATAGTATTCAACCTCAGAAAGAATACCATGATCAGAGTTCCTACCAGCTTTTAGAAAAACTTTTACAAGCTCATAACAGTCAAGTAGATGATTATAAGAAAATAAGAATTGGTTTCGTCACAGTATCTGACTCGAATGATTCACTCTACAGGTTTACTAATTTTGAAACCACGCTTGAAGCTATTATGGGAAAAATGGTTGAAAAGCTTGGCGGATATGTGCGTCTTAGAAAAGAAGACGGGAAACTTTACTTAGATTACCTGCATTTGGAGGAAATAGGTAAAACTACAAGCCAGCATATTAGTTTCGGTTTAAACCTGCTTGAATACGCGGAAAACCTTTCAGCAGAGGATGTTACTACAGCGGTTATTCCTCTCGGCAAAGAGTTGGAAAACGAGAATAGTGAAAACGAGGTTCTTAAAAAGCATGTTGATATTACTTCAATAAACAATGGGAAAAACTATATAGTATCTCGTGAAGCGCAAAAAACATTCGGCTGGGTTTGTAAAGTTATTAATTTTAATAATGTGACAGTTCCAACTAATCTTATGCGTAAAGCTGTTAAATGGTTACAGGATAACCAGTTTGAGCATGTAGAAATAAGCCTTAGCGCGGTTGACTTATCCGAGTTAGGTTTATATTATGCGACGATTAAGTGTGGGGATAGGGTTCGTTGTCTCGCTCCACAATTTGGCATGGATCGTGTGTTTCCTGTAGTAAAAAAGACTATACCGATTCAAAAACCAGGCGAAGTTAGAATCGTGCTTGCGAGCAGGATTTCTAAAGGGTATGTGCAAAACGTGTCGCATGCTGTTCAAACGTTAAAAGAAGAAGCGGTTGAAACTAGAAAAATTGATAACGAGCGTGTTAAAGCTGCGATCGATAATATTAAAGCGCAAATGGGTAATTCTCAAAGCGGCTATAAGATAAGCGAATACGATAGTAAAGGCATGTGGGTTCGTGACCTTTACATGGATACGCCTGATAAGAACACTGCTACAAAAGTTTTACAGGTTAACATGAATGGTATTGCTGGAAGCCATAACGGTTTTTCAGGCCCTTACAGTACTGCGATGACTCTTGACGGCATGGTGTATGGTGACAGGATTATCGGGCATTCGATTGACGCGGAAAAACTTTCAGTTTCTTACACTTCGCAGGTAGAAAAGCAGATTAGTAAAGCAAAAAACGAGGCTATAAAAGACACTGGTAGGCGGCTTGAAAACTATTACACGATAAGTGAAATCAACACGAAACTGAATGTTACAGACGGTAAGATTGAGGCTGGTGTTGAAAGCGTTAACCATAGTCTTAAACAGAAAAACGGTAACTATTACGGTTCGTATACTCCAAGCCAGTTTAACGCTCCTATGAGCTTGTGGCTGACTGATAGTGAAAAAATGCAGCATGTTGGTGATTTTTTCTACGACACGTCAACCGGCTACGCTTACAGGCTTATTGTTAAGCAGGAAAGTTTAGCCGTAAAATTTAATGAGAAGTCGCACACGGAATCAGCTTTTGACGATTTTGTAGACATTTTTTACAAGTATAAGGATAAAATTTACGCTATACCGGGTTTAACTGGTGAAAAAATTTCTGGCGCAACAGTGTTTGTTCCATCAAGTGAGTTTTGGCTACATTTTAGAACTAACTGGTCTCCGTTTGACAATTATGGTTTTAAGATTGATAGCATTAAAAAAGAGTATTCAGGAGAAATTTCAGGATACGTGTCTAAACTGCCTGAAGATATTAACATTATTGAGGTTGAAGGTGAAAATTATCCTGAGTCTGAACACCCGTATAAAGGTGGAACAAGCAAACTATGGCATTACGTTTCAGCTGACAGTATAAGTAGTTTTAGAACGTTCGCTTGGACAAGAGTTAAAGATAAAGACATTGAGGCTGCTAAATTCACGGCTGATAAGGCTATTTCTAAACTAACCATAGTAGAAGATTCCATATCTTCAATGGTTAAAAAAGGTGATTTTGGTAGTTTCATGCAGCAAAACTATAACAGTTTCCTTCTCGGGTTTAACCATTCGAGTAAATACGTGCAAATAACACCCGGGCAGATAGAGCTTTACGATGGTGAAGTTGATGAGGATCATAAAAGAGCTGTTTTTGATAAAAATGGGAACAACTTCTACCGTAACGGCGTGTATATTGGCTATGTTGGAACCGGCGAGTGGGAAGAAGATAATTCTCACAAGGGTCTAGTTTTTCATCTTACTAACGACGGAAAGTATATGGCTTTCGCGCAACGTAAAACGGCTGATGAAGAAACATACGCTACTATGCTGTGTTTTTCACGTTCGCAAAGCATCTATAAAGAGTATGGTATTCACGCTGGATGCAACTTTTACATGCATGGTAACAAGATTATAGATCCTGTTTGGCAAGACGGTGCAGGAGTAGACGCGGATATTAACTATGTGCAGATTATTGAAATGAACCAGGATGGGAAAGCTTCAAAATGGGGTTCTAACGCTCACATGGTGTTTAAAAACGGGATACTCATGAAAGTTAAATACTATTAAAAAGCGCGGGTGGAAGCGTTAAGTGAAAGTAGAGGAGAATTTGTTATGGAAAAACTCATTATTCCCACAAACAAAATAGTGGCTAATAAGGGCACGCGCTTAAAAGACGTGACAGAAAGTATTACAACACCCGTAGTTGATAATACGAAAATTTTATGCGAAATCAGCCACAAGCTGGATATTATTCTAAAAAGATTGGAGGAGAGTAGTGGTAAAACCGACAATTAGCTACGCGGTAGCTGTGCAAAAATATAAGGCTGAGTTAAACGAAAAAATAGTCGAGTTGAATAAGCAAATACCAATACCTACTTACATGATAGAAGGCATTGTTGCAAGCGTATTATCTGATATGCGTTCGGCGGTGATCGCGGAAAACTCGATGGAATATGAAGCGTATGTGAAACAGTTAGAAGACTATTTTAATTCTAGAGAACGCGAACTTAACGACGAAATTTTGAAAATAAAAGCCGAAAAAGACGAAAAAACTGAAAAAGGTGAAACGGCTGGGAAAGGTGAAGATGCTGAAGAATGTGTTAAGGAGTAGTCATGTGTTGAAAAATAATATCAGTTGAAATACTGAAATGTTGAAATGTTGAAATGCTGAAATGTTAGGGCAGGTGTGGGTTAAACCATGCCTGCCCTTTTTTATTACTTTCTACTTTTTGTTTTTTGTTTTTATAAGAGTACTGGCAAATGTTAGGAAAACTTGTAAGGAGAATTATGAGAGGATTTTGGAATATTGCTCAACTGGCTTTCACACTGGTAGGCGGCTGGCTGGGATACTTTTTAGGCGGGTGCGACGGGCTGATCCTCGCGCTCGTTTTATTTGTGGTTGCGGATTATATTACAGGCGTGATGTGTGCTGTTACGGATAAGAAACTGTCTAGCAGCATTGGTTTTAAGGGCATTTTTAGAAAGGTGCTCATTTTTATGCTTGTTGGTATAGCAAACATTATAGATTTTCATGTTTTGAAGCAAGGAAGCGTGATTAGAACCGCGGTAATTTTCTTCTACCTATCTAACGAAGGATTATCTTTAACCGAAAACGCGGCTCACCTGGGGCTTCCCGTGCCTGAGAAATTAAAAAACGTTTTAGAACAATTACACGACAAGAACAGGAAGGACAATACTCATGAGTAAAAAAGGAATAGACGTGTCAGAATGGCAGGGTGACATTGATTTCAACGCGGTGAAAGCATCCGGCGTTGAGTTTGTGATCATTCGAGCAGGATACGGTATCGGATGCAAAGACAAGTGGTTTGAACAGAACTATCGTAAAGCAAAAACAGCCGGTCTTGATGTTGGAGCCTACTGGTATTCGTACGCAAACTCTGGTTTTGAGGCGGCTGAGGAAGCTCAAAGCTGTGTGAACATGCTTTCAGGTAAGAGTTTTGAGTATCCTGTTTACTTTGATTTGGAAGAGAAAAGCCAGCTTAACCGTGGGCGAGTTTTCTGCGATTCTTTGATTACAAGTTTTTGTAATAAGCTGGAAGCTTGCGGGTATTATGCAGGTTTTTACACTTCGCTTTCAACTGCTAATAATCTCGTGTCATCTCATGTTAGAAACCGTTACGCTTTGTGGATTGCACAGTGGAACACGCACTGCAGTTATCAGGGTTCGTATGGTCTTTGGCAATACTCGTCAAGTGGCAGTGTGCCTGGAGTAGCCGGCAGAGTTGACATGGATTATGCTTACGTGGATTATCCGAGCATTATTAAAAACGTTGGATTAAACGGGTGTAAAAACGGCGGCTCTGACCAAGCTGCGCGCACGTCAAGTATTGATGAGGTGGCGCGAGAAGTTATTAACGGCGCTTGGGGTAACGGCAGCACGCGTAAACAGCGTTTAACTTCTGCCGGATACGATTATGCGAGCGTGCAAAATAAAGTTAATAAGCTTCTTGGTGTTAAAGCTTATAGAAAGTCGGTTGATGAGCTTGCACGTGAAGTAATCCGAGGCACGTGGGGTAACGGAAATGAGCGTAAACAGCGTTTAACTCAAGCAGGATACGATTATGATACGGTACAAAAACGAGTAAACGAACTCTTGTAAAACAGTTTGAAACATGTAAAGCCCGAGGCTTGTTCCTACATTGGAGCAATCCTCGGGCTTTTTTATTTTTAAGGTTAAATTGTCAAGTCAAGAGGTTAAAAAACACTGTTTTTTCTTTGCCTGTGATGTAAGGAGGCACAGGCAAATGAATGTGGAAGAAAAAAGTAAGATTGGAAAACTAAGAAACATGGGGTTTGGCTATACGAAAATAGCTAAACAGTTAAATCTTTCAGTTGATACGGTTAAAAGCTACTGTAAGCGCAACAATCTTGGCGGCGTAAATGTTGGCAATAGTGTGCAATTATGTGATTTATGCGCTAAGCCTGTTAAACAGAATGCTGGTCGTAAAGTTAAACGTTTCTGTTCTGACGCGTGTAGAAGCGCATGGTGGAGTAAGCATACACAGTTGGTAAAAAGACAGGCAAACTATGAGTGTGCTTGTCTTAACTGCAAAAATTCTTTTATCTCTTACGGTAATAAAACCAGAAAATACTGCTGCCACGCCTGCTATATAGAACATCGTTTTGGAGGTGAACGTCATGCAAATAAGTAATGATGCTCACGGGCTAAAGGATGTTAAAGCGAGGGCTTGGACGAAAGAGAGTATGCAGGCGGATTTTTGTTTTGAAATAGCCGAAAAACTTACCGTTTCACTCTTTAAAAAAGGGCTTATCAGCGAGCAAGAAAAAGAAAAAATAAGCCGTCTTAACAGGGAAAAATTTCACCCGTTTTACAAGGAATTATTGGGTTAAAAGCTTGATAAATACTGCTTTTAGAGTGATGAATAGTATTAGCTGAAAGTGAGGGGAAATAGTGAAAGAAATAATAAAAATAGACTCTACAATGCGAAAAACTGGTTTTGAGAAAAAGACGCGGGTTGCAGCGTATGCGAGAGTTTCTAGTGATAGTGATGAGCAGCTTCTCAGTCTAGAAGTGCAAAAGGAGCATTACGAAAACTATATTAAGTCTAATCCCTGCTGGGAGTATGCGGGGCTTTACTTTGACGAGGGTATTAGCGGCACGAAAATCGATAAGCGTGAAAGTCTTAAACAACTGCTTAAAGACTGTCAGAGCGGTCAGATAGACAGGATTGTTACAAAGTCTATTAGTAGGCTTGCAAGAAACACGGTTGACTGTCTTGAAATAGTTAGAAAACTTACCGGTCTCGGTATTTATTTGTATTTTGAGAAAGAAAACATTGATACCGAGCATATGAGTTCGGAGCTTATGCTTTCTATCCTGAGTTCTATTGCGCAAAGCGAGTCAAGATCCATCTCGGAAAACAACACGTGGGCAATTCAAAAAAGGTTCGAAAACGGAAGCTTCGTCATTTCTTGCCCTGCGTATGGGTATAAAAACGAGAATAAGAAAATGATTATAGTTCCCGAGCAAGCCAGGGTAGTGAAAGAAATTTTCAACATGGCTCTTTCCGGCATGGGTGGAGAAGCAATAGCACGAGTATTGACCGATAAAAAGATTCCAACTAAAAAGGGCGGAAACTGGACTTCAACTACCGTGAACGCTGTTTTGACTAATAAAACATACACAGGGGATGTGATTTTTCAAAAGACATTTACAGACGATAGTTTTAACCGTCATAAAAACTGTGGCGAGAAAAAACAGTATGTTATTGAAAACCATCACGAGGCTATCATCAGTCATGAAACTTTTAATCTTGTAAAAGAGATTATCGCGTGGAGAAGAAG
Source organism: Gardnerella sp. 2492 (assembly GCF_050320365.1). NCBI lineage: Bacteria > Bacillati > Actinomycetota > Actinomycetes > Bifidobacteriales > Bifidobacteriaceae > Gardnerella > Gardnerella sp. 2492. The sequence continues at coordinate 1,431,485 of NZ_CP186952.1, forward strand.
TGAAAATAACATAGTATGTGGTAGTGGTAAGTACAATAAGCTTTATGCGTTTTCAGGTAAAATTCGTTGTGGTGAGTGTGGAAGCAAGTGTAAAAGACGAATAATTTATCAACATAATAAGGCGTATGGCATATGGGTTTGTATAACGCATCTTGAAGATATTCATGCTTGTTCACAAAAGTCTGTTATGGAAAGTTATCTTAAAATTTCCTTCCTGCAAATGTTAAACAAGTTAAAAGCAGGATACGTTCAAATGTTGACTCCTCTCGTAGAAAGTTTGAGAGGTGTGAATAATAAAGACGGTTTGAACAAGGTTATCGAACTCGAAGAAAAAAAGCTTAAGCTGCAAGAACAAGAGCAAGTACTCAGTAAGCTTTTAGCCGGTGGCTACATTGAGATGGATTCCTACTATCTGGAAAGCAATCAGCTTAAAACGGAAATAGATACTTGTCTTAAGGAAAAACTTAAGCTTTCCAACAGTTTAAACGGTAACTTAACGCACTTAAACGAGGTGCAAAAACTTCGACGGTTCGTAAGTGTCACAGAAGTATTTAGCGAGTTTAAGGATGAGGATTTTCTGGATTTTGTAGACGGCATAGTGGTAAAAAGCAGAACAAGATTTCTTTTTATTTTGAAATGCGGATTGGAATTAGAAGAAGAGGTGAAAGAAACATGGCACGCATCCCATATGGTTACAGAATAGTAGACGGTAAAGCGGTTATAGATGAAGTAAAAGCTCAAGAAGTAAGAGAGTTTTTTCGTTTCTATCTTGAATTTAAAAATATTTCTCAAGCTGCTAAAAAATCAGGTATAAAAAGGGATTGGCCAGTCACGGGCAAAATTCTTAGCAAGAAATTGTATTTAGGAACAGAGTTTTATCCTCAGATTATCGATGAGGATATGTTTAGACAAGTGCAACAAATAAGGCATGAGAATGCTATCAGGAATCATCGTTATAAAGAGCCTAAGCCAATAAAGGAAATTCGGCTTATTACAAGCTACCAGTTAGAAAAGGTAGAAAAGAAATACGATGATCCTTATCGGCAAGCAGCATACGCTTACAGTCAAATCAAGGAGGTGTAAAATGAGTGCCAACGTTATAATTATTCCACCAAGAAAAATAGCGGGAAATACGGTAGATAAGCATGAAGATAAGCCGAGGTTAAGAGTAGTAGCGTATTGTCGTGTCAGTACTGACAGTGAAGAACAAGCAACAAGTTATGACACGCAAGTTCAGCATTATACGGATTATATTTCAAGAAATCCTCTCTGGGAGTTTGCTGGCATCTACGCTGATGACGGTATTTCAGGAACTAGCACGAAAAAACGTGTCGGTTTCAACGACATGATCCACGATTGCATGAGTGGCAAAGTAGACATGGTTATCACTAAGTCGATTAGCCGTTTTGCGAGAAACACTATCGACTGTTTAAAATTTGTTAGACAGTTGAAAGACAAAAACATTCCGATCATTTTTGAAAAAGAAAACATCAACACCATGGAAGCAAGCGGAGAACTATTGCTTACTATCATGGCTTCTTTAGCTCAACAGGAATCCGCGTCGCTTTCTCAGAATGTGAAGCTTGGACTTAAGTTCCGCTACCAGGAAGGCAAAGTGCAAATCAACCATAACTGGTTTTTAGGATACACAAAAGACGATGAAGGGAATCTTGTAATTCTTGAACAGGAAGCAAAAGTCGTAAGAAGGATTTATAGAGAATATTTAGAAGGATTAAGCCTTAGAGATATAGCGGAGGGTCTTGAAAAAGACGGCATTAAAAACGGTGCCGGGCATTTAAAATGGAATTTATCTAATATTAAAGGCATCTTGCAAAACGAAAAATATATTGGTGATGCTCTTTTACAAAAAACCATCACGACAGATTTTATTAATCATGTTCGTATAAAAAATGATGGAACAGAACCACAGTATTATGTCAAAGATAGTCACACGCCTATTATTCCAAGAGATATTTTCTTTAAAGTTCAAGAAGAAATGTTAAGACGAGCCAACATGTTTAGTGGTGAGGAGAATAAAAAAAGGAGAGTTTATTCCAGTAAGTACGCTTTATCCAGCCTATGTGTTTGTTCTAAATGCGGGGATGTTTACAGAAGAATTGCTTGGAACAATCGAGGAGTGCGTTCTGTTGTCTGGCGTTGTTGCACCAGAGTGGAAAACGGTCCTAGTGCTTGTGATGCTCCGACAGTACAAGAGGAAGAACTGCAGTCTGCTACAGTGAAAGCCATAAACAAGGTGTTTAGTATATCGGATGAAGTATTGGATACGTTGAATAACAATATTAGAGAAATTATCGCGGGCAACAACTTAAGTGAGCTTGAAACGGTTGATAAAAGAATTGCAGATAAACAAGCGATACTACTAACCTTGCTTAAAGCTAAAAAAGACTACACGAAAACTGCTGATGAGATTGATGAGCTTAAAGTTAAGAAACAGCAGCTTCTTATAGAAAAAGCAGGTCAAGAAGATGCTAAAAGACGAATCAGAGAAATGGAAGATTTTCTGAAAAGTGAGCGTCACGATATTAGTGAGTATGACGAGAAGCTGGTAAGAAAGTACATCAAGAAAATAAAAGTTTACGAGGATAAGTTCAGCGTAACTTTTAAATCAGAGATTAGTGTTGATGTTGAAAGGGCATCGTAAAAGCCAAAAAGAATGTGAGCGTTTGAAATGTTACAAAAGTCAGCCTAGGGGAATCATCTCTAGGCTGTTTTTATGCTAAACTCAAGCTATTAAGCAAACGTAAACCTTTTAACGATAGCCTTTTCCTATCGTTAAAAAGTGCACCCACTATCAATAGTGTGCACTCAAAAAAGTGTAGCTATACTTGGAGTTCTCTCAATCCATTTTTACCTCCTAATTTTGAGTATAAAAAAAGACGATAGAGTTTTAACTGTCTATCGTCTAATACCTTTACTATGATATTTTCAAATCTTTTTTGACCAATATACTTTTAATAATTTAGAAAATATTATTTGTACAAATGCAACTATTATTAACGCTAAAAAGGCTTCATAACTTACATATGCTACAATTAAAGAAACTGTTACAATAACCATTGAAAATATAGGTATTATATTTGATCCTGACTTCATCCTTATTAATATCATTCTTTCATCTGTTTCTTTAGTATGCATCTTCTCCAATATATCTCTATTTCTATATGCTCTACCAAGCATTGACATGTAGAATACAGATACAAGTTCAAGTCCAATAAAAAATACTGCTACATAATATGTCACATCTTCTTTTAATGGAAATTTATATTTTAAGTAAAAATTTCCAATAATAACTGCGAGTAAGGCAACCATACATAATAAGACTAAAATACTAATTCTAAATCCTATTTCTTTTTTATATTTTTCTAATTTGTTCATATTAATCATCCTCTTCTATACTAAATATTTCTTCAATACTCATATCAAAAAACTTAGCAATTTTAAAAGCCAACGGCAGTGACGCTATATACTTCCCAGTTTCAATGGAAGTTATGGTCTGTCTTGTTACTCCAACTTCATTTGCCAATTCTTCTTGAGTTATTTTATGCTGTTTTCTTAATTGAGAAATTGCATTTTTCATTTTCCTCCTCCAACAGCAAGCTAACTTTACATATAATGTATAGCTCGCTTTGCTTTTTTTGTCAAGCATACTTTGCTTTTTATAATTTCTTAAACTAAAAAGACGATAGATTTTTACTATCTATCATTTGTTGCTATATTCAATCCTATAATTAGTTTTTTTATATTTTTATTTTTAATGACTTAGATTTTGAAGTTAATTTAGTTTTATCCCTATTTTTCAAAAAATCTTCACCATAAAACAAATCCTTTTTATTATAATCTTCAAGTAACTTGTAATTCTTGAACAGGAAGCAAAAGTCGTAAGAAGAATTTATAGAGAATATTTAGAAGGAGCAAGCCTTAGAGATATAGTTCTCTCAATCCATACAGAAGCAGTGGCACTCCTTTACAAATCGTGACTGTTTCAAGATATCGTTTTGATGACACCTACTTGCGTATAGTCTAGTTCCTGAGTTTAAGAAGTTGCTTGTTGAGTATTATGAGGGTGAAGATTTGCAGGTGATTGCTTCGTTTATGAGGGAATATTGTTGGAGGCATTAAACGCACGCGATGATATTGGTTCTTCTGTTTCTGTAAATCTTGCTGTTTATGAAAGAGCATAGTTTGCTAGTAAATGAAAAAATTAGTGTCGATAGTCTAGACAAATTAATAAAAAAAATAGAATATTCATTAAGATTATTAAAGTAATCAGAGCGAATGGTAGATTTTGTTTACTTAATAGTCTGTTTTATGATCATTTGATACAAAGTTGTGTTAACGAAAAGGAGGATAGTAGTGTTATGAGGAGTAAAACTATTTTTTGTAAAAACATTTTTCAAAGTTGTCTTGTTATGCTTCTGCTGCTAAGTACTCTCTTTTCTCTTGCGGGATGTGCTGACGATGAGGAGAAGGCGGAGCTTGCGTCGTATCATTGGGAAACAGTAGCGGTGTCTCGGGAAGAGTTTCGTATACCAGAAAACTATATGAATAAGGATGAGTTGTATCTCTTTGTGTCACGAGACATTCTTGATTCTCATTATGATTTGTCTAAAGTCACTCTTGGAGATAAGCCCATCAAATTAGTTGACTCACAGTTTAATTTGCCTAGTTCAGGGTATAAAGCTTTATTTTTAGTTGGTAAATTTGATTTAAAAGACAAGCCAAGCTCTAATGTTCTTAAAGTGCCAGGACTTAATAAAACAGGTAATGTTGCTGTAGGTTATAAGAAGCAATAGTAGTATTTTGCGCTAAATGCTTAGTGTGAATGTTGAAAGTGTTTATATCAGTCAAAAAATCCCATTCATGTAATTGTGTTGCAATATGCGATACAGTATTTTATGATGTGTGTATGGAGGTTGATTGATATGGCAGTTACTAAAACAGCGAATGTGAATGTGAGAATACAAGAAAATATTAAGCAGCAGGCGGAGCAGATTCTGGAAACGATTGGAGTTCCTAGGGCTACGGCTATTGACATGTTTTATCGTCAAATCATTCTTAATAAGGGTATTCCGTTTTCGCTTACTATTCCAAAGTCTCTTCCAGCACAAGATGATATGGATGAGAAAACGTTTAACGCGTTGATGGCTAAAGGTTATGATCAGGCGGTTCGTGGTGATAGTTATCCGATAGATGATGTTTTTGAAGATCTTGAACGAGGTCTTTAATGGATGAGTATAAGATAAAAGTCACTCGTCAGGCGAAAGAGCATCTTGCACTTATTCGAGAATATATCGCCACGGAGTTACAAGCACCGATAGTGGCTAAAAGAATGCTCGAGCTGTTGAAGTCGGAAATGATGTCTTTGCAGACGATGCCTTATCGTGTGAAGTTAATTAGTGAGCAGCCGTGGTGTGAACTTGGTTTTAGAAGAATACGCGTAAAAAATTATTACGTTTATTTTTGTGTTGATGATAGTAGAAAAGAAGTTCAAATACTCGCGGTTATCTACGTGAGAAGAGACCAGACTAAACAACTGGAAGAATTGTAATGTAACGCGCTATCAAGCCAATCTTAAACTTTTTAACGATAGCTTTTCCTATCGTTAAAAAGTGCACCCAATATCCATAGTGTGCACTCAAAAAAGTGTAGATATACTACCCGTTCACTCAATCCACGTCGAGAGTGTTGTATTGATGTCAAAGGCTGATTAGGTGGGTGCAAGTTTGCCCTTGTGTAGCAGGGGTTAGCGAGGGCTATCGTTAAAAGGTTTAATGCGAAGCGGCTTTAAGCTGGGTTCTCGCGGTTTTTGAGCGTGATTTTGCTGTATGAGGGAACATGTCGACGCTTTAGGGTCGAGTGCACAGGATGTTAACGTTAAAAAGTGCACCCACTTTGCACCCAGCTGGTGAAGTGGGGAATGTCAATCAACGTTGAAGCTCTAACCCTGCTATCGCGCGATTAGCAAAGCTAATCGATGCGAAGCAGAGGTAGGTCTCATGTCAAGAATCTCCAAGAGAAGCGACCGAATAGGAAGCTTCGATTGGAAAGATTCGACGGCGGAGGCTCTAGTATTGATGACAAGAATAAATTAGAGTTTGTGGAGGACTGGATTGAATATAAAAGTAAAAGAAATTGAGAATAAACTAGAAAAGGAATCTGTATCGAGAGAAGTATTGTATGATCTTCAAGAATGGTTTGGAATGCCAGAAAGTACAGAAGAATATATTCAAGATTCACAGGAAAAGCCTTTTCTTGCTTGTTATATTAATGATAAACTTGTTGGGTTTATTGTGTTAAACGCAACCAGCAAGGATTGTGCAGAGATTTTTGTGATGGGTATAAAAAAGAAATTCCATAGAATGGGAGTTGGCTCGGTACTTAACAAAGCATACGAAGCTATGGCAAGGAAGATGGGTTACACATACTCACAGGTAAAAACTGTTCAGATGGGACACTACAAAGAATATGATATTACAAATCATTTTTATATCGCGATGGGATATAAAGAATTGGAATGTTTTCCAACTTTATGGGATGAGTGGAATCCGTGTCAAATATATATTAAATATCTAGGAGTGTGAGAACTCTAAGTTTATTTGCTTGAAACCTTTTAACGATAGGCAGAGATAATTGTTAAAAGGTTCATGGATATGTTTCTGCATACGAACATGTCGATAAGACATACCTAGTGTTTACTCGTTTAATGTGAAAGCTGCGGCGGAGGCTCTAGTATTGATGACAAACGAATAGAAAAAAAGAGAATTGAGGGAAAGTGTATGTTAGAAAGTAGACCTGAATTTAAAGATATAAAATCATTTGAAGAATTCAACAAATATTATTGGTATCGAGAGGAGTTATCAAAAGTTTGTAAGTCTCTTGGATTAGAATATAGAGGAACAAAAAAGGAACTGAATTATATTATAGAAGAATATTTTAAGGGAAATAAAATAAAAAAATCTTCAAGGAATAAAAATAAAAAGATAACTGATAATATAACATTAAATACTCCATTACTAGAATGTGGATTTTCATTCAATCAAAAATTTAGAGACTATTTTTCAGAGCAAACTGGAATTAAGCCATTTAAATTTAATGCGAATATGGCAGAAGCTTGGCGAAAAGTAAAAAGAAAGAACGACAAAAATTTTACAATTAAAAATATGCTTGATGTATATAATGGAGACTCTGATTACGCAAAATATGATAATACTACTAACCAATGGAACCAGTTTGTAAAAGATTTTAACTTAGATGAACGTAGTGATAAATTTTCTAATAAGATGAAAGTTGCTGCAATTCTTTGGAACGAAGTGAGAGAATCTAACCAAAGTAAAGTATATTCAAAAGAGCTTTTAAGCAAATATGCAGATAAAATAAAAGGATATTGTAAATGAGTAAATTCTACATTATATAATGTGCATTATATATCAAAAATATAAAACTAGATATGTTTCCAAATACGTACTAGTATAAAAAACCTATGATATGTTTACCAATACGAGGAAAACATTAAAAAAAGTCAATGATATGTTCGCGAAAACGAAAAAATGAACTTTTTATCCATAGTGTTGACTCCAGGCAACTGGCGACAATGAGTTTAATGTAACCTACAGTGTAGACCAGCTCATTACAGAGGGAGAAAATACAAAGACCGTCCACTCTGCTTATATAGTGAGTGTCTATGTAGATGGTTCTGGAAATATGGTACTGGTTAAGAATCCGACCATTACCAACATACCTAAGAAATCAAGTTATAAACCAAAAGCCATTGAAAGTGAGGGGACGGTTGATTCCATTACAACCAATGAAATCAATGAGTTTTTAACGACGTTCTTCAAGCTCTATCCTACAGCGACAGCCAGTGAACTTTCCTACTATGTGAATGACGGGATATTAAAACCAATCGGAAAAGAGTACATCTTTCAAGAACTGGTAAATCCTATTCACAATCGTAAGGATAATCAAGTCACGGTATCGCTGACAGTGGAGTATATCGACCAGCAGACCAAAGCAACGCAGGTATCTCAATTTGATTTGGTACTTGAAAAGAACGGGAGTAATTGGAAGATTATAGAATAACAAATATTGGTACATTATTACAGCTATTTTGTAATCACGTACTCTCTTTGATAAAAAATTGGAGATTCCTTTACAAATATGCTCTTACGTGCTATTATTTAAGTATCTATTTAAAAGGAGTTAATAAATATGCGGCAAGGTATTCTTAAATAAACTGTCAATTTGATAGTGGGAACAAATAATTGGATGTCCTTTTTTAGGAGGGCTTAGTTTTTTGTACCCAGTTTAAGAATACCTTTATCATGTGATTCTAAAGTATCCAGAGAATATCTGTATGCTTTGTATACCTATGGTTATGCATAAAAATCCCAGTGATAAAAGTATTTATCACTGGGATTTTTATGCCCTTTTGGGTTTTTGAATGGAGGAAAATCACATGAAAATTATTAATATTGGAGTTTTAGCTCATGTTGATGCAGGAAAAACTACCTTAACAGAAAGCTTATTATATAACAGTGGAGCGATTACAGAATTAGGAAGCGTGGACAAAGGTACAACGAGGACGGATAATACGCTTTTAGAACGTCAGAGAGGAATTACAATTCAGACAGGAATAACCTCTTTTCAGTGGGAAAATACGAAGGTGAACATCATAGACACGCCAGGACATATGGATTTCTTAGCAGAAGTATATCGTTCATTATCAGTTTTAGATGGGGCAATTCTACTGATTTCTGCAAAAGATGGCGTACAAGCACAAACTCGTATATTATTTCATGCACTTAGGAAAATGGGGATTCCCACAATCTTTTTTATCAATAAGATTGACCAAAATGGAATTGATTTATCAACGGTTTATCAGGATATTAAAGAGAAACTTTCTGCCGAAATTGTAATCAAACAGAAGGTAGAACTGTATCCTAATATGTGTGTGACGAACTTTACCGAATCTGAACAATGGGATACGGTAATAGAGGGAAACGATGACCTTTTAGAGAAATATATGTCCGGTAAATCATTAGAAGCATTGGAACTCGAACAAGAGGAAAGCATAAGATTTCAGAATTGTTCTCTGTTCCCTCTTTATCATGGAAGTGCAAAAAGTAATATAGGGATTGATAACCTTATAGAAGTGATTACGAATAAATTTTATTCATCAACACATCGAGGTCCGTCTGAACTTTGCGGAAATGTTTTCAAAATTGAATATACAAAAAAAAGACAACGTCTTGCATATATACGCCTTTATAGTGGAGTACTACATTTACGAGATTCGGTTAGAGTATCAGAAAAAGAAAAAATAAAAGTTACAGAAATGTATACTTCAATAAATGGTGAATTATGTAAGATTGATAGAGCTTATTCTGGAGAAATTGTTATTTTGCAAAATGAGTTTTTGAAGTTAAATAGTGTTCTTGGAGATACAAAACTATTGCCACAGAGAAAAAAGATTGAAAATCCGCACCCTCTACTACAAACAACTGTTGAACCGAGTAAACCTGAACAGAGAGAAATGTTGCTTGATGCCCTTTTGGAAATCTCAGATAGTGATCCGCTTCTACGATATTACGTGGATTCTACGACACATGAAATTATACTTTCTTTCTTAGGGAAAGTACAAATGGAAGTGATTAGTGCACTGTTGCAAGAAAAGTATCATGTGGAGATAGAACTAAAAGAGCCTACAGTCATTTATATGGAGAGACCGTTAAAAAATGCAGAATATACCATTCACATCGAAGTGCCGCCAAATCCTTTCTGGGCTTCCATTGGTTTATCTGTATCACCGCTTCCGTTGGGAAGTGGAATGCAGTATGAGAGCTCGGTTTCTCTTGGATACTTAAATCAATCATTTCAAAATGCAGTTATGGAAGGGATACGCTATGGTTGCGAACAAGGATTATATGGTTGGAATGTGACGGACTGTAAAATCTGTTTTAAGTATGGCTTATACTATAGCCCTGTTAGTACCCCAGCAGATTTTCGGATGCTTGCTCCTATTGTATTGGAACAAGTCTTAAAAAAAGCTGGAACAGAATTGTTAGAGCCATATCTTAGTTTTAAAATTTATGCGCCACAGGAATATCTTTCACGAGCATACAACGATGCTCCTAAATATTGTGCGAACATCGTAGACACTCAATTGAAAAATAATGAGGTCATTCTTAGTGGAGAAATCCCTGCTCGGTGTATTCAAGAATATCGTAGTGATTTAACTTTCTTTACAAATGGACGTAGTGTTTGTTTAACAGAGTTAAAAGGGTACCATGTTACTACCGGTGAACCTGTTTGCCAGCCCCGTCGTCCAAATAGTCGGATAGATAAAGTACGATATATGTTCAATAAAATAACTTAGTGTATTTTATGTTGTTATATAAATATGGTTTCTTGTTAAATAAGATGAAATATTTTTTAATAAAGATTTGAATTAAAGTGTAAAGGAGGAGATAGTTATTATAAACTACAAGTGGATATTGTGTCCTGTATGTGGAAATAAAACACGATTAAAGATAAGGGAAGATACTGAATTAAAAAAATTCCCCCTCTATTGTCCGAAATGCAGACAAGAAAATTTAATTGAAATAAAGCAGTTCAAAGTAACTGTGATTACAGAGCCAGACGCAAAGACGCAGAGCCGATAAAATGAGATTAATACAATCTCATTTTATCGGCTCTTTCCGTTATGTATGGATTCTTTTAATTAGTCTTCGATGTTTCTTGCTTCGTTGATACCGCTGGCTAAAGATTCCATTAAGGATAGTTCTTTGTCTGTAAAGCTATCCATGTATTTCTCTATCTGTAATCGTCGGGTGCTTTTTACCAAGTTATTAGCAGGTAAGAAAAATTCGGCAGTGTCAAGAATTTTGTGTAAACTCCACTAGTTGTCAATCAAGCTATCAATCCAATAATATTTGCTTTTCTACGAAAAGCAAATATTATTGGATTTCGAATTTTTCGTGCAGGTCATAAGACGCTAATCCAAATCCTCTATGAATTCTTTCTTTAGATAATTCATTTTGTTCAATACAAAATACTCCTAGATAACGATTTAAACTATCCTCTGCTGGAAACTGTTCCTTTGCTTTTAATCGTTTTTTTAGTTGCTTATTGAGACTTTCAATTAAATTAGTCGTATAAATACTTTGACGAATTTGTTTAGGGAAGTCAAAAAAGACTAATAAATCGTCATAAACTGAATCAATACTTGCACAGACTTTAGGATAACGTTTGTGTATGTTTTCTAGAAATTCGTTTAATTTTTTCTCTGCATCTTCTTTATTGTTTGATTGATAAACTTTCTTAAGTGAATCTACTAATTCTCTTTTATCTTCAACTCTTACCTTCTTTTGTAATTGTCGGATTAAATGAACCCAACAAGTTTGATATTTTGCGTTAGGAAACACGCTTAAAAGAGCAGTCTTAACCCCACTAAGTCCATCTGTAATAAATAGTAAAACTTCTTGTAATCCTCTTTGTTTCAATGATTCCAACATTTCTTTATAGTGTTCAGCAGATTCAGTAGGATAGATTGCATAATCAAGAATTTCTTTACTGCCTTCTGGAGTAATTCCTACTAAAAAGTGAACAGCTTCCTTTTGAACAGTAGCTCTTCTTAAATGAACATACGTTGCATCAGCATAAATCACTGCATAACGAGATTGAACTTTTCTTTGATGAAATTCTTTAACAGAGTCTTCAACTTGTTTTGTAATATTTGTTACGGTAGTAGGGCTATAGTGATGACCGTAAATATCTTCGATACACTCTGCAATTTCACGGTTAGTAAAGCCTTTAGAATAAAGTTTAATAATAACCTCTTCTAATTTTTCGGAATTTCTTTTATAAGCTTTAATAATTTTTTGCTCGAATTCTCCGTTACGATCTCGTGGAATATGGATATTTAAAATACCATATTCTGAATAAATTTTACGATTATAGCCACCATTTCTTGAATTTCCGGTGTTATATCCCTCTACAGAATGTTTAGGGTAGTTTAAATGCTCTGTTAATTCAACTTGAAGTAATTGATTAATCCCATTTTCAATCGCTTCTTTTAATAAGTGATTAATATTGTCACCTTGTAATAGTCTTTTTGTCAATTCTGTGTTAAAATCCATTTAGAAGTCACTCCTTTGTTAATTTGTTTTGGTAGATTAATTATACAACTAGTGGCTTCTTTTTTTATACTCTTTTTTGTGTTTACACAAAATATTGTACACTCTCGAATACGGTAGATAAGCATGAAGATAAGCCGAGGTTAAGAGTAGTAGCGTATTGTCGTGTTAGTACTGACAGTGAAGAACAGGCAACAAGTTATGACACGCAAGTTCAGCATTATACGGATTATATTTCAAGAAATCCTCTCTGGGAGTTTGCTGGCATTTACGCTGATGACGGTATTTCAGGAACTAGCACGAAAAAACGTGTCGGTTTCAACGACATGATCCACGATTGCATGAGTGGCAAAGTAGACATGGTTATCACTAAGTCGATTAGCCGTTTTGCGAGAAACACTATCGACTGTTTAAAATTTGTTAGGCAGTTGAAAGACAAAAACATCCCGATCATTTTTGAAAAAGAAAACATCAACACCATGGAAGCAAGCGGAGAACTATTGCTTACTATCATGGCTTCTTTAGCTCAACAGGAATCCGCGTCGCTTTCTCAGAATGTGAAGCTTGGACTTAAGTTTCGCTACCAGGAAGGCAAAGTGCAAATCAACCATAACTGGTTTTTAGGATACACAAAAGACGATGAGGGGAATCTTGTAATTCTTGAACAGGAAGCAAAAGTCGTAAGAAGGATTTATAGAGAATATTTAGAAGGAGCAAGCCTTAGAGATATAGCGGAGGGTCTTGAAAAAGACGGTGTTAAAAACGGTGCCGGGCATTTAAAATGGCACTTGTCTAATATTAAAACCATCTTGCAAAACGAAAAATATATTGGTGATGCTCTTTTACAAAAAACCATCACGACAGATTTTATTAACCATGTTCGTATAAAAAATGATGGAACAGAACCACAGTATTATGTAAAAGATAGCCACACGCCTATTATTCCAAGAGATATTTTCTTTAAAGTTCAAGAAGAAATGTTAAGACGAGCCAACATGTTTAGCGGTGAGGAGAACAAAAAAAGGAGAGTTTATTCCAGTAAGTACGCTCTATCCAGCCTATGTGTTTGTGCTAAATGCGGGGATGTTTACAGAAGAATTGCTTGGAACAACCGAGGAGTGCATTCTGTTGTCTGGCGTTGTTGTACCAGAGTGGAAAACGGTCCTAGTGCTTGCGATGCTCCGACAGTACAAGAGAACGAACTGCAATCTGCCACAGTGAAAGCCATAAACAAGGTGTTTAGTATATTGGATGAAGTATTGGATACGTTGAAGAATAATATTAGAGAAATTATCGCGGGCAATAACTTAAACGAGATTGAAACGGTTGATAAAAGAATTGCAGACAAACAAGCGACACTACTAACCTTGCTTAAAGCTAAAAAAGACTACACGAAAATAGCTGATGATATTGATGAGCTTAAAGGTAAGAAACAGCAGCTTCTTATAGAAAAAGCAGGTCAAGAAGATGCTAAAAGACGAATCAGAGAAATGGAAGATTTTCTGAAAAGTGAGCGTCACGAGCTTACTGAGTATGATGAGAAGCTGGTAAGAAAGTACATCAAGAAAATAAAAGTTTACGAGGATAAGTTCAGCGTAACTTTTAAATCAGAGATTAGTGTGGATATTGAAAGGGCATCGTAAAAGCCAAAAAGAATGTGAGCGTTTGAAATGTTACAAAAGTCAGCCTAGGGGAATCATCTCTAGGCTGTTTTTATGCTAAACTCAAGCTATTAAGCAAACGTAAACCTTTTAACGATAGCCTTTTCCTATCGTTAAAAAGTGCACCCACTATCAATAGTGTGCACTCAAAAAAGTGTAGCTATACTTGGAGTTCTCTCAATCCATTTTTACCTCCTAATTTTGAGTATAAAAAAAGACGATAGAGTTTTAACTGTCTATCGTCTAATACCTTTACTATGATATTTTCAAATCTTTTTTGACCAATATACTTTTAATAATTTAGAAAATATTATTTGTACAAATGCAACTATTATTAACGCTAAAAAGGCTTCATAACTTACATATGCTACAATTAAAGAAACTGTTACAATAACCATTGAAAATATAGGTATTATATTTGATCCTGACTTCATCCTTATTAATATCATTCTTTCATCTGTTTCTTTAGTATGCATCTTCTCCAATATATCTCTATTTCTATATGCTCTACCAAGCATTGACATGTAGAATACAGATACAAGTTCAAGTCCAATAAAAAATACTGCTACATAATATGTCACATCTTCTTTTAATGGAAATTTATATTTTAAGTAAAAATTTCCAATAATAACTGCGAGTAAGGCAACCATACATAATAAGACTAAAATACTAATTCTAAATCCTATTTCTTTTTTATATTTTTCTAATTTGTTCATATTAATCATCCTCTTCTATACTAAATATTTCTTCAATACTCATATCAAAAAACTTAGCAATTTTAAAAGCCAACGGCAGTGACGCTATATACTTCCCAGTTTCAATGGAAGTTATGGTCTGTCTTGTTACTCCAACTTCATTTGCCAATTCTTCTTGAGTTATTTTATGCTGTTTTCTTAATTGAGAAATTGCATTTTTCATTTTCCTCCTCCAACAGCAAGCTAACTTTACATATAATGTATAGCTCGCTTTGCTTTTTTTGTCAAGCGTACTTTGCTTTTTATAATTTCTTAAACTAAAAAGACGATAGATTTTATTAACCATGTTCGTATAAAAAATGATGAAACAGAACCACAGTATTATGTAAAAGATAGCCACGCGTCTATTATTCCAAGAGATATTTTCTTTAAAGTTCAAGAAGAAATGGTAAGACGAGCCAACATGTTTAGTGGTGAGGAGAACAAAAAAAGGAGAGTTTATTCCAGTAAGTACGCTTTATCCAGCTTATGTGTTTGTTCTAAATGTGGTGATGTTTACAGAAGAATTGCTTGGAACAACCGAGGAGTGCATTCTGTTGTTTGGCGTTGTTGTACCAGATGGGAAAATGGTCCTAGTGCTTGTGATGCTCCGACAGTAAAAGAGGAAGATCTGCAGTCTGCCATAGTGAAAGCCATAAACAAGGTGTTTAGTATATCGGATGAAGTGTTGTATACGTTGAAGAATAATATTAGAGAAATTATCGCGGGCAATAACTTAAACGAGATTGAAACGGTTGATAAAAGAATTGCAGATAAACAAGCGATACTATTAACCTTGCTTAAAGCTAAAAAAGACTACACGAAAACTGCCAACGAGATTGATGAGCTTAAAGTTAAGAAACAGCAGCTTCTTATAGAAAAAGCAGGTCAAGAAGATGCTAAAAGACGAATCAGAGAAATGGAAGATTTTCTGAAAAGTGAGTGTCATGATATTAGTGAGTATGACGAGAAGCTGGTAAGAAAGTACATCAAGAAAATAAAAGTTTACGAGGACAGGTTCAGTATAACTTTTAAATCAGAGATTAGTGTGGATATTGAAAGGGCATCGTAAAAGCCAAAAGACTGTGAGCGTTTGAAATGTTACAAAACTCAGCCTAGGGGGAATCATCTCTAGGCTGTTTTTTGTTTTTTATGCTCAAAAATCAAGCTATTAAGCCAATCTTAAACCTTTTAACGATAGCTTTTCCTATCGTTAAAAAGTGCACCCAATATCCATAGTGTGCACTCAAAAAAGTGTAGCTATACTTGGAGTTCTCTCAATCCACGTGGAGAGCGTTGTGTTGATGTCTAAGAAAGATAAATAAGTACCCCAAAGTGGCGTATTTCCGTGCTTTTTGCGAGATTAGCACCGTCACGGGAGCCTTGCGAGAAGTCCGGTTTTCTTGTATGAAAACTTATCTACTAGACAGCCTGCCAAACTGGAATTGAGATGGTGAAAAATGCGGTAGGGTTTAGTCTGTGGATTAGATGTCGGAGGTTGAGGCACTAGGATTGTTGTCAGAGCCGACCGCAGTTCAGCCCACTCGATACTCGAAGGGGTAGTAGGCAGTGGATTGGATAATAGAAAGTGAGGGTAAAATGTTCAAAGATATCTGTATTAATAGTAAATCTTGCGAACTGATGAAATCTGTAAATAAGCCAAAGTATGGTAGTAGAACTATATTGACGGATTCGTGTTGGGAATATGTGGCGTTGTTTTTAAAGCGTCAATCGATAGCTGGGGCGAGTGATGCCCTGTTTTATTGGGAACAAGCACATAGTTTTTACTTAGCTTCGAAAAAACTTCCAGATAATGCACGACCGTTGACTTCGTATTATTGCATTCTGAATGCGGCAAAAGCTCTTTTACGCTATAAAGGTGTTGACGATAGTAAATTAAAAAGCCATGGAATATCTTCAGTTCGAGACGATTCAAATAAGACAAACATAAAAGATGCATGTACTGCAATAAAGGGCGCTGGTGTTTTGCCGGAACTTTCTAAATACTATGGCCATAATATTGTCACAAGGAATTATACGATGGCAGAATTGCTGTACAATATACCTTGTGTGCATAGAGCGTATTGTATTACATTTTCTAAGCCAGAAATATTTGTTCCTATCGGTAAGCCAGTGTTCGTGAAAAAAGACAATTCAAAAGAGGCGTGGATTAAATTTGAAGTATCTGGAAGATATGCTAATGCCAAAGCACTAAAAAATCTTCCTACAAAATTTGAAAGAGATATTGGAGTGCTGGATAGATACGTCATAAGGATGAAAAAGAGATTTAATTGGGATATACATAAACCGATAAAAGAGCGTAAGAAAGCATTGATTAGGTATCATGAAAAAATTAGGGGATATCTATTTTATATATTCGGAGAGTCAAAATTATGGTATATAAAAAAAGATGTTATGGGAAATGAAAACTTGGTAAATATGCCATCGACAGTTTTGATTTTTGGAGTATTTCACTGGTTAAGTGAGTTGGTGCGATATAACCCTAAGTTGTTTAGTAAATATATGAAATCAAAACAGAACTGGTTGCTACATGAATTCATTAATAATGCTCTAGACCAATTCGTTGATGAAGTAGGCTGTGAAATAACAGGTGAAGATATAATGTGTACTGGTTATAGAAAATAATAGGAGGTGGCGATGTGGTAAACAATAATCTTGGAAGAAATATTAAAAGCCTCCGCACTGCATATGGAGAAACTCAATTATAGTTGGCATTAGCATTAGGCTTAGATTCTCCAAATGCAATCGCAAACTATGAAAAGGAGAACGAAACACAAAATCAGAAATAAGAAGTAAGATTGCTGCACATTTTCGGCTTACGGAAGAAGAATTAATAAATAGTGACTTTTCACAAATACAAGTACTTTCTGCGCCTTTGATGGATAAAGAATATATGGCGGAGATAACACTTTGCATTTTTCCAATTATATATACAGAAAAGTCTATTAAAAAGCGAAAATTTTAGAAAAGACTACAATGCTCATAAAAGAGCTGTGGAAACAATGAAATTAGGCAAACCATTCGATGATGCTGATTATGACATGTGTTTCGAATCATATTCAGTTGCATGTGAAAAAGAGGATTTAGGGGAAGAAAAGCATGAGGTTATGGTTTCTCGTGTGCTTTATGGAAAAAGAGATATTGAGAAAGTTATAAATGGCAATTAAACCTTTTGCGATATTTTCCTATCGTTAAAAAGTGCACCCAATATCCATAGTGTGCACTCAAAAAAGTGTAGACATGCTACCCGTTCTCTCAATCCACGTCGAGACTGTCGTATTGATGTCAAAGGCTGATTAGGTGGGTGCATTTTTGCCCTTGTGTAGCAGGGGTTAGCGAGGGCTATCGTTAAAAGGTTTAATGCGTGCCTGTTCTAATCTGGGTTCTTGCGGTTTTTGAGCGCAGTTTGGCTGTTTGAGGGAACATGTCTACGCTCTGGGGTCGAGTGCACAGGATGTTAACATTAAAAAGTGCACACACTTTGCACCCAGCTGGTAAATGATAATTTAGGGAGGCGTTTTATGTCAGTAATTAAAATTGAAAACCTCACTTTCTCATATTATGGATATGTAAAACCCATATTTAAAAATGTATCGTTTTCCTTTGATACAAACTGGAAAACGGGTTTGATAGGAAGAAATGGAATTGGTAAATCAACTCTATTTAAGTTACTTTTAAATCAAGAAACTTATCAAGGTAAAATAAGCAAGGATGTTGAATTTATTAAATTTCCACCAAATATAAGCGATACTTCAAAGTTAGGAATTGAGTTATATAAAGAACTAATATCAGATGATGAAGAATGGAAGTTGTTTAGAGAACTTAATTTGCTAAATGTAGATGAGAACCTTGTTTACAGAGAGTTTGAAACACTTTCTAAAGGAGAACAAACAAAACTCCTTTTAGCTATTTTGTTTACAAGAGAAGATGGCTTTTTACTTATTGATGAACCAACAAACCATTTAGATATGGACGGAAGAAAAATTGTAAGTGAATATCTGAAAAGTAAAAAAGGATTTTTGCTTATATCTCATGATAGAGATTTTTTAGATGGTTGTATCAATCATGTTATTTCTATTAACAGGAATTCTATTGATGTACAATCGGGAAATTTTACATCATGGTATGAAAACAAAGTGATGAAAGACCAATTTGAAATTAGTCAAAATGAGAGATTAAGAAAAGATATTAAACGATTAAAAGAGGCTGCAAGACAAAGTCAAATTTGGTCTGATAAAATTGAAAATACTAAAAATGGTGTGAAAGTATCAGGTGTAAAACCAGACAAAGGACATATAGGTCATCAATCAGCCAAGATGATGAAAAAATCTAAGAATTTGGAGAATAGACAAAACAAGGCAATAGAAGAAAAACAAAGTTTACTAAAAGATATTGAAACAAAGGAAAGCCTATTACTGCATCCGCTACATCATCATAAAAATCCTCTAATATCGGTTAGCAATTTATCAGCATACTATGGAGAGAGACAGATATTAAGCAATGTAAGTTTCGAGATAAAACAAGGCGATATAGTGGCTATATATGGGGGTAATGGTAGCGGAAAATCAACCTTGATTAAAATTTTATTAGGTATAAATCACGAGTATACAGGTGAGATAAAATTAGCAGGTAATTTAAAAATCTCGTATATTCCTCAAGACACATCTAATTTAACAGGTAGCCTAAATGAATATATTCACAAGCAAGATGTTGATGAAACATTGTGTAAAACAATTCTAAGAAAATTAGATTTTTCAAGAGAATTATTTGAAATGGATATGAAGAATTATAGTGATGGACAAAAAAAGAAAGTTTTAATTGCTGTAAGTTTCTCAAAGCCAGCTCATTTATTTGTTTGGGACGAGCCACTGAATTATATAGATGTAATATCAAGAATACAGATTGAGGAAATTATAAAAGAAGCAAAGCCTACACTCATATTTGTGGAACACGATAAGCGATTTGTAGAAGATATCGCTAATAAAATAATACAATTTTAAGTAAAATCCAAATCCCAGTTTGTAGAGCTTAGCAAGGATTAAGTTTCTATGAAATAGAAATCTAAATCTAAAAGCGTTATGTGTAAATGATTAAGGCGGTAGTAATACCGTCTTTTTTGATGCCCAAAAAGGTTTCAGAATTCAAGGTTAAATTTTCAGAGTTCAAAGAAATAGCTTCATAGTTTAAGGGTAAGTTTTCGTTGTATCCAACACGTGATGAAACTAGACCACTCAATTTCATGTGGGGATGTTATAAAATCCAGACTATTGAATTTTCTTTAGTCTATTCTTATGTTCAAAAATCAAGCTATTAAGCCAATCTTAAACCTTTTAACTATAGCTTTTTTAATAATCGTTAGCATAATAATGATAGTTATTAGGAATAGTTATTCCAGTAGTGCGTCAATATTTCGTTTTGAATATAGAAGTCTGCGCACTTCCATAGTGTCGCCTACGACAACGTAAAAAACAGAAAAGTTGCGTACGCTAATCCTGTAGTAGGGGTGTTCTCGTGTTGTTGATGATTGGTAAGGAGCAAATAAGAGGGGTGATTCAAGTCGTTTATCGATTGCTGATTCTATATCGTCAACAAGTCTGTGAGCAGCTTTTGTATTTTGCAGTGTATTGGTTATATAGTCAACTGTTTTTAATAAATCTTCTTTGAATAGTGGTAGAAAGGTTAATTTATACGTGTTCTTGCTCATTAATCCTTCTCCTTGCGCTATCAAAGACGTCGTCTTTAGAAAGACGTGTAGAAGTGTTTGCGGCAAAAGTATCTGCTTCGTCGAGTTTTCTTTCAATGTCGTCAGTGAGGGCAGAGTATTGTTTGATGCTCATGAGAACCATAGTCCCATAACCATTTTTTGTAAGGAATACTGGTGTATTTGAATTTATAACTGTTTCTTCTACTTCTGGGAATTTATTTCTTAAATCGGAAACTGGACGAATATTAATCATAGTATCAACCTCCTTTTATCAAAAAAGTATCATAATATTATCAAGATTACAATTATATTAGTGGCTTGGCACTCAAAAAAGTGTAGCTATACTACCCATTCTCTCAATCCACGTGGAGAGTGTTGTTTTACTGCACTTTGATTGAGCTTGAAATTGCATAGCTCAGTTTATAATGAGAATTGAGTTTAGGTTTAGTTTAGATTGAGTTTGTATTCGCGTTTGAAAGTGACTTAAAGGGGAGATTAACAATGGTGTTACCGAAATACAATGAACTAATGAAGCCTTTGTTGTTTGTAATAAATGATGGTGAAGTTCATGCATTCAAAGAAGTTATTGCAACTTTAGCTCATAAGTTGAATCTTTCAGAGGAAGACTTAAAAGAAAAACTTCCAAGTGGTAATCAAAGTGTTTTTAAAAATAGGGTTGGTTGGGCAAAAACTTATCTTAAGAAAGCTGGACTCGTTGACAGCCCAGCACGTGCGAGTATTGTTATTACAGATGCTGGAAAGAAAGTTGTTGAAGAAAATCCAGAAGTTATTGATTCAAAATATTTAGAGCAATTTTCTTCATTTGTAGAGTTTTATCATTCTGAAAATACTGATAGCTCTTTGTCTGTTAATTTGAATAAGGATGATTTAACTCCAGATGATCAACTTGAATCAGCATATAAGCAGATTAACGCGACTCTTGCTTCTGATTTGTTGAATGAAGTATTGAAGATTTCTCCGTATACTTTTGAAAAACTTGTTGTTGATCTTCTTTCCAGTATGGGTTATGGGGCTATTGCTTATGGTAGCCATGCTACTGTTGCTTCTGGTGATGATGGAATTGATGGTGTAATAATGGAGGATCAGCTTGGGTTCTCGCTGATTTATATACAGGCTAAGAAATGGGCTTTAGATAAAGTTGTTGGTCAGCCTGATATTCAGAGTTTTGTTGGTGCAATTGCTGGTAAGCAAGGGCATGGTCTTTTTGTTACAACGTCTAGGTTTTCGCCGAAAGCTAAGGATTATGCTGACAATCATCATATTATTTTGGTTGATGGTGTGAAGCTTGCAAATCTTATGATTAAGCATAATTTTTGTGTTTCAACAAGAAAAACGTTTGAGATTAAAACGATTGATACTGATGCTTTGCTTGAATATCAAGATGAATAGTTTTTGCATGTAAGTTTTGTGCTTTGATTTTGTTGGTTTTTAGTTTGTTGTTGATTTTTTGAGATTTTAGATGCAATTTTTGCGTTTTTAATATTACGTATAAGTGTAATTTTCTAATGCTAATGTTAATGCAGTGCCATTGCAATGCCAATGCAATGTTGTATAATCATTGTAAGAAATAAGGGGTGATTGTATGTCGAAAACAGCTAACTTGTATACTCGTATTGATCCGGAGTTAAAAGAGCAGGCAGAGTATATATTGAATTCTTTGGGTCTTCCTCCTTCGAGTGCTATTACTATGTTTTATAAGCAGGTTGTTTTACAGCAGGGGCTTCCTTTTGATGTGAAATTGGGTTATAGAGAGCCGCGTGATGTGAGTTCTATGACTCAAGGTGAGTTGAATGATGAGTTGGAGAAGGGTTATAAGTCGGTTTTATCTGGTGATGTGAAGTCTGCGGATAAGGTTTTTGAGTCCTTGCATAAGGAATTTAACTTATGATTTACTCGGTTCACATTTCGCGTGAGGCTGAAGAAGACTTGCGCGGTATTTATGCTTATATTGCGTTTAATTTACTGTCTTTAAAAAACGCGCAGGGACAGGTAAATAGGTTGGAGAAAGCAATATTGAGTCTTGATGAGTTTCCTCTTGCGCATCGTTTGGTTAGTTTTGAGCCATGGAGAAGTAAAAGTTTAAGGTTCATGGCGTGTGATAATTTTCTTATTTTTTATTTTGTTTTTGAAGAAAAGCATGAGGTTATGGTTTCTCGTGTGCTTTATGGGAAAAGAGATATTGAGAAAGTTATAAATGGCAATTAAACCTTTTTGCGATAGCTTTTTCTATCGTTAAAAAGTGCACCCACTATCCATAATGTGCACTCAAAAAAGTGTAGTTATACTACCTGTTCTCTCAATCCATAATGTGGTTTTTGATGTAATTCAAGGTGAAGAGATTCAGGAAAAATGTAGAAACCTTAGAAACTGCACTTGATCATGAACTTGTCGCAAAGTTTGTCAAAGAGTTATGGAATTATATACCGGGGTTAATTTTTAAACAAAGAGAAATTAGAAATCTTAGGGGGTATTTATGTTTTTTTTAAATTATAATAAAGATGAAAAGTTGGAATTTAATTATAAGAGAGCCTGTGGTTTATGGTTAATTGTAGTAGCGGTGATTATTTCATTGGCAACTTTAATAGGAGGAAAACAAATCATCAATATGCAAGTATTTTGCATTGGATATGTTATCAGTTTTTTCTCAATAAATATGAATAAAAAAGTGTTGAATAAACTGTCCAACGGTTCGTCGAGTAAATTTCAAGATAAAGTTTCTCTGTATGCGATTATTTTATTATTCGTGTTAATGGTTTTCTTAGGGGGACCTTTTTTTGCAACTGAGAATTGGCGATTAATTTGGCTAGGTGCATTAATCGCGACAGCTTTGCATTTTTTTCCATATTATTTTGTGCATGGAAAATCAATGATATATTTGGGGATTATTTGTACTATAAATATTGCTGTAGCTTATATTTTTACTGATATTTCATTGGTGTTAGTTGCATATATTGATGCAGCAATCAAGTTTGTATTTGGAGTATATTTACTATTTTTTTCAAAACCATCAAAAAATAGATGACTCACAGCTTGTCGAGGTAATACTTTTTAACGATAACATTATGCTATCGTTAAAAAGTATGTGGATATGTTCCTACATACGAACGTAACTATGTGATATACTTAGTGTCCACTCATTTCATACAGAATCAGTGGCGCTCCTTTGCAAATCGTGACTGAATCAAGATATCGTTTTGATGACATCTACTATGCGTTCAGTTTAGTTCCTGCGTTTAAGAAGTTGTTTGTTGGGAATTATACCGAATATGCAAACTATAGAATAGTTATTGTCCAAATGCATGAATGAAAACTGGACAAATGCTTGAATAAAAGTCCGCCAAATACTTGAATGAAAACTGGACAAATACTTGAATAGCTGATAAAGTTTACCTAACTAATAAGCATCGGAGGAGATTATGAAGGAGTATTTACCCAGAATTGCAGATAAATTGTTAGAAGAACGATTAGACGCAAAGGGAGCAATTTTAATTGAAGGGCCTAAATGGTGCGGAAAGACTACAACGGCAAAACAAAAGGCTAAAAGTTTTATATCTATGGATCTTCCTGATATGACGAAACAATATCAACAAATGGCAGAACTTTCTCCTAGTACACTACTTGAAGGAGAAACTCCAAGGCTGATAGATGAATGGCAAATAGCACCTAATATATGGAATGCAGTGCGATATGAGGTTGACAACAGAGATGAGTTTGGCCAATTTATATTAACGGGTTCGGCGGTGCCTAATGAATTTGATGACTCTATGCATACAGGCATAGGCAGAATCTCCAGGCTTTTGATGCGACCTATGAGTTTGTATGAATCAAAAGACTCAAGCGGTGAAGTTTCTCTTAGAGATTTATTTGAAGATAAAAATATTTCGGCTATTAATGAAACTAGTCTTGAAAAAATAGCCTTTTTAATATGTAGAGGTGGATGGCCGAAAGCAATTGGTTTAGACGAAAAACCGTCTTTATTTCAAGCGATAGATTATTACAAATCCGTTGTTTCTACAGATATTAGTAGGGTGGATTCTGTAAAAAGAGATAAAGAAAAAGCAAAAAGACTACTTAAATCTTACGCAAGGCATGTTGGCTCGCAAAGCTCACTAGAAACGATAAGGCAAGATATGTTGGTCAATCAAGAGGATACATTTGATCAAGTGACTCTTTATTCTTATCTTGATGCCCTAAGAAAAATGTTCGTGATAGAAGACTCGCCTGCATGGAATCCAAATTTAAGATCTAAAGCGTCCATACGTACAACGGATACTAGATATTTTTCAGACCCGTCTATTGCAACTGCTGCTTTAGGAATTGGACCTAAAGATTTGTTATGTGATTTAAAAACTATGGGATTTTTATTTGAAAATTTATGTGTTCGTGACTTAAAGATTTATACGGACTATTTAGATGGAACAGTTTATCACTATAGAGATAAGAATGGTTTAGAATGTGATGCGGTAATTCATTTAAGAAATGGGTCTTATGGTCTAGTTGAAATTAAGCTCGGTGGAGATAAGTTAATAGAAGAAGGTGTTAAAACTTTAAAAGATTTAGCATCTAAGATAGATACTGAAAACATGTCTAAACCTTCATTTATGGCAGTTTTATGTGCCAAAGCTCCTTTTGCTTATAAAAGAAATGATGGTGTTTGCGTAATACCTATTACTGCTCTAAGACCTTAATGTTTTTTATGTTCACACATATGAGACTACTGGTCTTACAAGAATCCAACGTATGAAGTGGATTTTCTTATTTCAAGCGCAGTCAACAGAGGCTCCATACCATTTCTTTTCCTCGCCATATTTTCTATACTTTTTTTTGGGGGGGGGTCATGTGATTACCGATATTATTTTCGTTATCAAGCAGCATTCCAAAGGTGAATTTTAATTTTTACGTTTACATTCCTATAGAGGATATTTTTGATGATTTTGAAAAGGGTATTTAGTGGACAGCTGCAAGCCCAAATGCTTGCGGTTATTTACATGGGAAGAGACCAGACTAAACAACTGGAAGAATTGTAATGTAAACGTGTTATCAAGCCAATCTTAAACCTTTTAACGATAGCTTTTTCTATCGTTAAAAAGTGCACCCACTATCCATAGTGTGCACTCAAAAAGTGTAAATATACTACCCGTTCTCTCAATCCACGTCGAGACTGTCGTGTTGATGTCAAGGGCTGATTAGGTGGGTGCATTTTTGCCCTTATGTAGCAGGGTTTAGCGAGGGTTATCGTTAAAAGGTTTAATTTGAAAGCGTAAGTGCGATGTTTAATAGTTTTCCTTGCGAATTGGCTGGGTATTAGTACGATGATTGGCGGAATTTAATTCCGACGATTAACGAGTTTTTGTTCCGATGTTTGGCGGCGTTAGTGAGGATGATTGGAAAGCGCGGTGTGTAAAATACATGTCATCAAATCATAAAGGGCAAAATATTTAGTGTACGGAGCAATTCTTTTTCTGTGTGTCTTTTACGTGTAAAAAGCAAGTTGACCATTTTGGGCGTAATTTTAAAGTTGAACTTGAAATTTACGCCCATTATTAGAACACCACGGCTTCCAGCCAACAATCTAATATTGCATGGACATGGTGTGAGGAGAATGGATATCTTGCCTAAAATCAAGCTATTAAGCCAATCTTAAACCTTTTAACGATAGCTTTTTTAATAATCGTTAGCATAATAATGATAGTTATTAGGAATAGTTATTCCAGTAGTGCGTCAATATTTCGTTTTGAATATAGAAGTCTGCGCACTTCCATAGTGTCGCCTACGACAACGTAAAAAACAGAAAAGTTGCGTACGCTAATCCTGTAGTAGGGGTGTTCTCGTGTTGTTGATGATTGGTAAGGAGCAAATAAGAGGGGTGATTCAAGTCGTTTATCGATTGCTGATTCTATATCGTCAACAAGTCTGTGAGCAGCTTTTGTATTTTGCAGTGTATTGGTTATATAGTCAACTGTTTTTAATAAATCTTCTTTGAATAGTGGTAGAAAGGTTAATTTATACGTGTTCTTGCTCATTAATCCTTCTCCTTGCGCTATCAAAGACGTCGTCTTTAGAAAGACGTGTAGAAGTGTTTGCGGCAAAAGTATCTGCTTCGTCGAGTTTTCTTTCAATGTCGTCAGTGAGGGCAGAGTATTGTTTGATGCTCATGAGAACCATAGTCCCATAACCATTTTTTGTAAGGAATACTGGTGTATTTGAATTTATAACTGTTTCTTCTACTTCTGGGAATTTATTTCTTAAATCGGAAACTGGACGAATATTAATCATAGTATCAACCTCCTTTTATCAAAAAAGTATCATAATATTATCAAGATTACAATTATATTAGTGGCTTGGCACTCAAAAAAGTGTAGCTATACTACCCATTCTCTCAATCCACGTGGAGAGTGTTGTTTTACTGCACTTTGATTGAGCTTGAAATTGCATAGCTCAGTTTATAATGAGAATTGAGTTTAGGTTTAGTTTAGATTGAGTTTGTATTCGCGTTTGAAAGTGACTTAAAGGGGAGATTAACAATGGTGTTACCGAAATACAATGAACTAATGAAGCCTTTGTTGTTTGTAATAAATGATGGTGAAGTTCATGCATTCAAAGAAGTTATTGCAACTTTAGCTCATAAGTTGAATCTTTCAGAGGAAGACTTAAAAGAAAAACTTCCAAGTGGTAATCAAAGTGTTTTTAAAAATAGGGTTGGTTGGGCAAAAACTTATCTTAAGAAAGCTGGACTCGTTGACAGCCCAGCACGTGCGAGTATTGTTATTACAGATGCTGGAAAGAAAGTTGTTGAAGAAAATCCAGAAGTTATTGATTCAAAATATTTAGAGCAATTTTCTTCATTTGTAGAGTTTTATCATTCTGAAAATACTGATAGCTCTTTGTCTGTTAATTTGAATAAGGATGATTTAACTCCAGATGATCAACTTGAATCAGCATATAAGCAGATTAACGCGACTCTTGCTTCTGATTTGTTGAATGAAGTATTGAAGATTTCTCCGTATACTTTTGAAAAACTTGTTGTTGATCTTCTTTCCAGTATGGGTTATGGGGCTATTGCTTATGGTAGCCATGCTACTGTTGCTTCTGGTGATGATGGAATTGATGGTGTAATAATGGAGGATCAGCTTGGGTTCTCGCTGATTTATATACAGGCTAAGAAATGGGCTTTAGATAAAGTTGTTGGTCAGCCTGATATTCAGAGTTTTGTTGGTGCAATTGCTGGTAAGCAAGGGCATGGTCTTTTTGTTACAACATCTAGGTTTTCGCAGAAAGCTAAGGATTATGCTGACAATCATCATATTATTTTGGTTGATGGTGTGAAGCTTGCAAATCTTATGATTAAGCATAATTTTTGTGTTTCAACAAGAAAAACGTTTGAAATTAAAACGATTGATACTGATGCTTTGCTTGAATATCAAGATGAATAGTTTTTGCATGTAAGTTTTGTGCTTTGATTTTGTTGGTTTTTAGTTTGTTGTTGATTTTTTGAGATTTTAGATGCAATTTTTGCGTTTTTAATATTACGTATAAGTGTAATTTTCTAATGCTAATGTTAATGCAGTGACATTGCAATGCCAATGCAATGTTGTATAATCATTGTAAGAAATAAGGGGTTATTATATGGCGAAAACAGCTAACTTGTATACTCGTATTGATCCGGAGTTAAAAGAGCAGGCAGAGTATATATTGAATTCTTTGGGTCTTCCTCCTTCGAGTGCTATTACTATGTTTTATAAGCAGGTTGTTTTACAGCAGGGGCTTCCTTTTGATGTGAAATTGGGTTATAGAGAGCCGCGTGATGTGAGTTCTATGACTCAAGGTGAGTTGAATGATGAGTTGGAAAAGGGTTATAAGTCGGTTTTATCTGGTGATGTGAAGCCTGCGGATAAGGTTTTTGAGTCCTTGCATAAGGAATTTAACTTATGATTTACTCGGTTCACATTTCGCGTGAGGCTGAAGAAGACTTGCGCGGTATTTATGCTTATATTGCGTTTAATTTACTGTCTTTAAAAAACGCGCAGGGACAGGTAAATAGGTTGGAGAAAGCAATATTGAGTCTTGATGAGTTTCCTCTTGCGCATCGTTTGGTTAGTTTTGAGCCATGGAGAAGTAAAAGTTTAAGGTTCATGGCGTGTGATAATTTTCTTATTTTTTATTTTGTTTTTGAAGAAAAGCATGAGGTTATGGTTTCTCGTGTGCTTTATGGGAAAAGAGATATTGAGAAAGTTATAAATGGCAATTAAACCTTTTTGCGATAGCTTTTTCTATCGTTAAAAAGTGCACCCACTATCCATAGTGTGCACTCAAAAAAGTGTAGCTATACTAGGAGTTCTCTCAATCCATTTAGAATCAATTTGTTTGTTGTCAAGAAAATAAAATAATAGACTATAAGATTTTTGAAAACAATGGCTTTATTTAGATGAATAATGTTTGGTCTATCTAATTTTATATATTTTCAATCTTCACAGTTTGCGTGGATATCTATCAGCATATTTGACAAAATCATATAGTTTAAGTAAATTTCACAAGTAATATTTCAAGGAAAGGTGGGAAAATTGTGAAGTTATTTCTTAAAATGTCTCCATTGGCAACTGCCGAGGAACAATGTGTGTGCAGTCAATTTTGATTGGCTGTAAACATTAAACATTTTGAAAGGAGGAATAATGGAAACAATAGTATCCGCTTTATTAGTTTTTGTTTCTACATCCATTGACTACTTAGTTGTTTTGACTATTTTATTCGCTAGTCAAGGAAAGAAAGGTTTGAAATCAATTTATGTAGGGCAGTATTTAGGTACAGGACTGCTTGTACTGGCTAGTCTTATTGCCGCTTACTTTTTAAATTTTATTCCACAAGATTGGATTATCGGACTCCTTGGTCTAATTCCGCTAGGTCTTGGTATAAGAGCAATTTTTGTGGATGAAGATATTGATGAAGAAGATATCGAGGGGAAAATTACCGGAAATGGATCAAAAATCTTAGCATTTACAAGTTTAACAGTGGCAATGGGTGGAGATAATTTAGGAATTTATATCCCCTATTTTACAGGAAAGAGTTTGATTGAGATTGGTATAAGTTTAGTAATATTTGCCTTAGGGATTTTGATTCTATGCAAATTATCTCAAAATCTCGCCTCAATTTCTGCTATCGGAGAGACTGTGGAAAAGTACGAAAAAGTAATTGTACCTGTCGTGTTTATTGGACTCGGTCTTTATATATTGATTGAAAATGGAACTATTAATTATTTAATAGGTCAAGTCCTAAAAGTGGTGTAAATTCATTTCTTTCCCTTTTGCACCCACCTTGTGAAGTGAGGATATACAGTATAGTTTGCGTAATTATTTATCATGCAAAAAACATGATAATAAATTTATACAAGCAAAAAGAGATGTTACTCAAATGGCATAATTGTAAAAAGTTACTTTATAACATTCTCCTATATCGTGGGGTTTAAATCTAAGCCCCACTTTTTATATTCAAAACTATTTTTTCAAATAAATAAAAGTCAAAGACTTTACATATTTAACGCTTATTCTTAGCTAAAATACCTGTTTTTAATATCATTTGTAAGCATACGCTGAACAAAAAAATACAAAACAATATATTGCATATAAAAGGTGAAATACTGCGCGCAATTATTGCGCCTAAGTTTACAGTAAATGTCGCAAAAATACCGATAATAATTCCTTCAGTAAAATGAGTACAATGGTAACGAGCATTAGCAATACTACCACTTATAACTGTAGGAAGCGTGACAAGCAAAGCAGTTCCTCTTGCCATAAGGTCTCCCATGCCGAGCAAAAGTTGCACGCATGGCACTATAATTCCTCCGCCACCAACGCCTAAAATACCTGAAAAAATACCAGAAACAACGCCTATAAATATAAGACATATAGCTTTTAAAAAACTAACATTAAAATCTACATTTCTTAACGGAATCCAAACTTGACTAGAACATATAACTAGTAATACAAAAAGTATAAAACACCAAGGAAATATTTTTTTAGGCAAAATATGTAAAAAATATACCCCAATTTGTGATCCGAAAACTGAACCTATTATTAGAAAAAATGCTGATAAAAATGACACTTTGCCGTTTAAACCGTAAACAATGCTTCCACAAAGCGACGTTATAATTATGGCAACAAGAGAAGTAGCAACAGCATGACGCTGATCAAATTTCATAAAAACAGTTAATGCAGGAACTATCACCATTCCTCCACCTACACCGAACAATCCTGATAAAAAACCTGCTAATAGTCCAATGAAAACGATTAAAACAATATTATGGAAATTATATTTGATTTTAAAAATATTTCTCAACATATATCTTTTCTTCACAAATTACCTCCTCGTAATTTATTCACTACTTTTACTATGTTATATGAAAAATAGAATATTTCTATACTAGTTCAATTGTAATTTATGTATTTATTTATCTAATTAACGTAAGTAATGGATAATAAGAAGTTTATCGCAGAGACGAAAGATGTTCGTTTAACGGTGAAACGTGCTGATACCTTTGGTGTGAGCTTTTAACTGTGAACAAGATATATTGAGGGTTGAGGAAGCGCAAAATGTTATAAGGCTTATTCAAACTAAAAAAGTTTCAGCTTCGAATTGGCTGAGGTGGTTTACTCAGGGTATGCCTGAAATTGTTGTGAGTTTGCCACATGATGTGGAAGTTTGTGAGGTTGAATCTGATTCTAATCAAGTGCTTATCACGGATATTGAGATTGGTAAGCTTTATGTAGAAGTGAACAATGGCTTTGTATCCACTGGAGAAAGATAAAATTCATATTTAATGAAATTGACAATCAGGCCTTATGGAGGGTTTTATGGCTGAGATTTGGGATGCGTATGATAAAGAATTTAATAAATTAAAGAATATTACATTAGTGAGAGGAGAACCAATTCCTGACGGCATGTATCATTTGGTGGGCGAAGTAATTGTTAAACATATAGATGGTACTTACCTTATTATGCAAAGAGATTTTGAAAAGAAATTCGGTGGAATGTGGGAGTTGACAGCAGGTGGTTCTGCATTGCAATATGAAACACCATTAGAATGTGCAGTAAGAGAATTAAAAGAAGAAACAGGTATTGAAGCTTCAAAAATTATGGAGATCGGAAGATTTGTTCAGGATGTTTACCACTCTCTTTATGTTGAATATCTATGCGTAACCGATTGTAAGAAAAATGCAATTGCTCTTCAAAAAGGAGAAACGGTTAATTATAAGTGGGTAGATAAAAAGAGCCTTTTGGAAATGAGCCAAGACGAGTTAGTGTCATCAAGGGCAATCAAACTTATTAAAACAATAGATATATAAATTCAAGTTTGGCTGTATGAGGGAAGATATCAACGCTCTGGGGTCGAGTGCACAGGATGTTAACGTACTTCGCTTGCGTTGAAAGCACACTGTGCTTTCAACTTTGAGTAAGCTCAGCGAATCGAAGTGCATTCGCGAATTATGTTATTCCTCACGGCTATTAGTAGCCGTTCGGCTGATTTGGCATGTAAAGTCCACTGGACTTTACATTTGAGCCAAATCACGCTTTGAAGGAGCTTGAAATGCGTTATGCAATTTCAAGCTCTGTCAAAGCGCCCATGCAAGTCGATTCGCCACTTTGCACCCACCCTGCACCCACCTGTTTATGTTGTGTTTGCTTGTAGTGTGTTAGCGATTTATTGGTATATGGTTGTTTGAATATTTTTTGAAAAATTGTAGTTTTAAGTGATTTGGGAATATCGATAATATTGTTTTAAGAAAAATTGTTATATGAGTTGCTAGCGTAAAGTTCTTCTTTATAATTGGATTATAATAATCGTTTTTTGGGGGGTTGGGGGTATTTTATGTATAGCGTGAATACTAACTATACTAGGCAGATTATTGATGATTATTGTGTGTTAGATACTGAGACGACAGGCTTATCCGCTTATTATGATGAGATTATCGAGATTGGTATCTTAAAAGTTAGAAATAATGAGATAGTAGACCGTTATGATCAGCTGATTAAACCGAGTATAGAAGTAGATGGTTTTATTACAGCATTAACAGGAATAACTAATGACATGCTGGAAGGCATGCCGTCTATCTCTGATATGAAAACGGCTGTGCTTTCGTTCATAGGTGATGACATTATTCTTGGGCATAATACTTCTTTTGATATGCGTTTTTTGAATGAGGGTTTTAAGGAACAATTGTCTAATCAGTATATGGATACGATGCAATTTGCAAGAAAACTGTATCCTGAGCTAAAACATCACAGACTCTCCGATTTAACTGACTACTTAGGATTACACAATAATGAACACCGTGCTTTATCAGACTGTACATCAACGAAAGAATTATATGATGCAGTAAAAGCAAGTATGGCTGAGAAGAATCTAGTCATTGAAGATTTATGGCCTGCTAGTGGAAGTCACGGTGGTAAAGGGATAGATATCAAGGCAATTAAGCCTACTGAAGTGGTTGTTGATAAAGATGGGTTTTTCTATAATCGGCACGTGGTTTTCACCGGTAAGCTTGAGAAAATGCTTCGCAAAGATGCTCAGCAGATTGTAGTGAATCTCGGCGGTGTTTTAGATAATAGTGTGACTAAGCAGACGAACTATCTGATACTTGGTGACAATGATTACAATGCAATTCTTAAAGGTGAGAAGTCTTCAAAGCATAAGAAAGCAGAAAAGCTTAAACTTGAGGGGCAAGATATAGAAATTATTGATGAGCGTACTTTCTATGATTTGCTAAATGTGTGAAATTGTATGATTGAGAGGTGATTACGTGTCTAAAATAATGAAGGTTCAGAAATCAGTATTATTGCCATTGACAATAGAGATTATATTTCTTTAACGGATATGGTTAGAAATATTGATAACGGTTCTGCTTTGATTGAAAAGTGGCTTAGGAATAAGAATACGATAGAGTTTTTAGGTATTTGGGAAGAAATGTATAACACGAATTTTAATTCCACCGAATTCGAGGGAATTAAAAATGAAGCAGGACTTAACCGTTTTATATTATCTGTTAAGCAATGGGTGTAGAAATCAATTTTATTTATGCAAATGAAGCGGATATTCTTAATGTTTCTTTATTTGGAATAACAGCTAAAGAGTGGCGTAATGAAAATCCGGATTTAAAAGGCAATATTAGAGATTATGCAGATATATCTCAGCTTGTTTGCCTTTCTAATCTTGAGAATCTTAATGCGGTATTTATAAATGAAGGTATGAGTCAATCTGAAAGATTGGAGAAATTAAATGCAATAGCTATTGAACAAATGAGGATACTGTCTGAAAGTGAATCAATTAAAAAATTGCAATAAGTTGCGTCGTATCATTGGGAAACAGTAGCGGTGTCTCGGGAAGAGTTTCATATGCCATAAAACTATATGAATAAGGATGAGTTGTATCTTTTTGTGTCACGAGATATTCTGGATTCTCATTATGATTTGTCTAAAGTCACTCTTGGAGATAAGCCCATCAAATTAGTTGACTCACAGTTTAATTTGACTAGTTCAGGGTATAAAGCTTTATTTTTAGTTGGAAAATTTGATTTAAAAGACAAGCCAAGCTCTTGTAAGTCAGGCTCTTGTGTTCTTAAAGTACCAGGGATTAATAAAACAGGTAATGTTGCTATAGGTTATAAGGAAAAGTAGTAATATTTTCACTCAAGAATCAAGTTATTAAGCCAATCTTAAACCTTTTAACGATAGCTTTTCCTATCGTTAAAAAGTGCACCCACTATCCATAGTGTGTACTCAAAAAAGTGTAGCTATACTCGTAAGTTTCCTAAATCTCACGTTGAGACTGTTGTGGTGATGTCAAAGGTTGATTAGGTGGGTGCAAGTTTGTCCTTGTGTAGCAGGGGTTAGCGAGGGCTATCGTTAAAAGGTTTAGCGTTTGTAGTCATGAAAGGCTTCGTGTTAGTTTTTTAAGCAGCCGATAGGAACTACGCAAACACCGTCTTTGCGGAAATACGCAAAATCGCCTGTTCCAGTTAAAACCATAAGGAAAGATGGCTCGTTCATTTTACTGGTGTCGATTTTTTCTTTCATCGCTTTAAGGCTTTTTACTCCTTCTTCAATGAGCTTTTCGCCTCCGAGTTTAATTTCAATAAGACCGTATTTACCGTTTCTTAAATGAATAACCGCATCGCATTCCTGTCCGTCTTTATCTCTGTAGTGGTAAACTTCGCCGCCTAGAGAATCTGCAAAAATTCGCAGATCTCTGATGCAAAGTGTTTCAAATAGAAAACCGAAAGTATTTAAGTCGTTTATTAAGTCGTTTGGTCCAATTCCCAAAGCCGCTGCAGCAATAGATGGGTCAATATAATAACGCGTATCGGATGAACGAATGGCAGTTTTTGATCTTAGATTTGGATTCCAAGCAGGCATATCTTCTACAACAAATATTTTGCGAAGCGCATCAACGTACGACGCAACGGTTTCCTCGCTAATTGTCTTATCTTCATTAGCAGAAATATCTCGCGAAAGCACAGTATTTGGTACTTGTGCTCCTTGATTCCTTGCGTATGAGCGCATAAGACGCTTAACTTTTTCAGCATCTTTTTGTACGCCGTCGGCACGATTAATGTCGGAGTGTACAACAGCATCGTAGTAATCAAAAGCTTGATCTAAAGCAATTTCATTACGCATATCCACCGATTGTGGCCATCCTCCACGGCATACAAGAAAAGCTAGGCGGTCAATACTTAAGTTTGAATCACCCTCAATACTTTTAGTTCCCGCAAAAAGGTTTTCCAAGCTAGCTTCGCCCGTGGAATCACCGGATTCATATAAGCTCATTGGTCTCATTGTTAGCCACGTGAAGCGCCCAGTACCAGAGTGAGTAATTTCTGTAGTGTTTGCAGGAACAGCAGAACCAGTTAGTATAAATTGCCCAAGCTCACTACGATGATCAACCTCAAACCGTATTGCATCCCAAAGTTTTGGAGCAAGCTGCCATTTGTCAATTAATCTTGGGGCAGCTCCCTTCAGTAATCGCTTTGGGCTTAGTTCCGACATAGCGATATTCTGTTCTTTCTTTTCGGGGTTGTCCATATATAAAACGCTTGCTGCAAATTGTTCTGCAGTAGTGGTTTTTCCACACCATTTCGGCCCTTCAATCAGTACCGCGCCTTTGCCTTCTAGCTTTCTTTTCAAAATATCGTCGGCAATTCTTTTCCTATATTTTTTCAACTCTGTCACCCTGTTTTTTAATTAAGTCTGCTCGTATTTTCTGCTGATAATATGAATTCTATCATCATTTTCCGACGATTGGCGGAATTCTGTTCCGACGATTGGCGAATTTTCATTCCGACGATTGGCGGGATATTAGTACGACGATTGGCTTTGTTTAGAAATGTGGTTGTAAGGACTAAATGTTAAAAGGCATAGTTTGTGATGGTAATTCGTGACTCCCATTTGTTTTTAACATGCGCTAAGTCGTATATGGTGAACTGTAAGCAATAAGTTTTAATTTTCGTACATTAATATGTTTTATCGATGGATACAATGAATTTATCGCAAGAAGGGATTATACACAAATATTTACCAGATTTTCTAAAGGAATAAACTATGGAACATAATTGCGGATTTATTAACGATAAAAAAGCATTTAGATATAGAGCAGCAGCCATCATAGTTGAAGAAGGTTGTGTGCTATTTGCAAGAAATGATGATGACGACTATTTCTACTCAGTTGGCGGAGCGGTTCACATGGGCGAGACGTCAGAAGAAGCCGTTAAGAGAGAAGTATTTGAA
This sequence comes from Gardnerella sp. 2492, assembly GCF_050320365.1. Classification (NCBI taxonomy): domain Bacteria; kingdom Bacillati; phylum Actinomycetota; class Actinomycetes; order Bifidobacteriales; family Bifidobacteriaceae; genus Gardnerella; species Gardnerella sp. 2492. The sequence continues at coordinate 1,467,552 of NZ_CP186952.1, forward strand.
GAGACAGGTCTTAATTACGAGGTCGATCACCTTGCCGTCATACACGAGAACTTATTCATCGGCAACTCTGGGTTAAAAGGAGTAGACTTCCATGAGCTGACATTCTACTACATGATGAAGCCCATGGGAAAAAGAGATTTTACGAGCCAAAGCACTACAGAGTCAGGTGCTAAAGAGACAATGCATTGGTTACCTATAGATGAGCTTGATAAGTGCAAGGCTTACCCGACATTTATGAAAGAATATCTTAAATCGGAGCATAGTGGAATAGAGCATATAATTTCAGATGAAAGATATTAATGAATCCCGCTATTATAGCGAGAGATCTTTCCATGGAGAATTTGATTTAAAAGACAAGCCAGGCTCTGATGTTCTTAAAGTACCAGGTATTGATAGCAGGTAATGTTGCTGTAGGTTATAAGAAGAAATAGTGATATTTTGCACTCAAGAATCAAGTTACCAAGTCAATCTTAACCCTTTTAACTATAGCCTTTCCTATCGTTAAAAAGTGCACCCAGTATCCATAGTGTGCACTTGAAAAAAATAAAAAAATTTTTCTTTAATAAAGCTTGTATGTGTGGTTTTTTTTAAATGGTAATACTATTAAGGCTAAACAGCCTGGTACGGATTCTAATTTTAATAGAATTGCATTCTTATTAGAATTGCATATTAAGAATAAGGGGAACTCATGAAATTAATTAGACCAGATAGTAAATATATCCAAGGTTATATAGAAGCAAATGAAGAAGATGAAATTTTTAGGCCGAATGCAGAAAGACGTTTTATACACCCTGAGACAATTATAGAGAGTTCTTATAACTATGAACATGGTATAAATTTGCCTGAAAATTATGTTAGAGCTACTACATTTTGGTTGATAGATAATGAAAAATTTATTGGTGAAATTAATATTAGGCATGAATTAAATTCTTTTTTAATTAACTATGGTGGTCACATAGGGTACGAAGTTAGACAATCTGAATGTATGAAGGGCTATGGAACAAAAATGCTTTCTATGGCACTTACATATTGTAAAGAGACTTTGAATCTACATAAAATTTTGATTACATGCGATGATGACAATATTGGCTCGATACGAGTTATAGAAAATAATGGTGGAATTTTAGAAAACAAAGTGAAAAATAGCTTATCAAGAGGAAACGTTACAACAAGAAGGTATTGGATTAATATATAGAGGAAAGATGATGAGTGAGACGAATGTAAGGCCAGTTCTTTTCAAGCATGCTTTTTTGGGTCATGTGATTACAGAAACTGTTGCTGGCATTTGCACGCTTATTATTGCGTTGCTTGTACAGCAGTTCGTAGGCCACCGCGTACTAGGTTGGGAGACGGTGGTCATACTCGTGCTGAGTGTTGTGGTGTTTTCCCTGTTAAGCACAGCGTATCTGCAGTGGGATAGGCATCGTAGACCAGATGACGGGTCTGGCGATTTGCTTATCGGAATCATCGATTTTGTGCTCAGGCTGTTGGTGACTTCTGGTATTGCTTTATTGCTTGTTTCAAATACTACGCTGCTAAGCATTATTATTGGCGCAGCGATCACTAGTGTGTTGATGTTTGTTTTAGAAAAGCCTTGGCAGCCAGGTATGACGGATGCGCAATTACAGGAAGCTTCAAAGAAATCGGTTGAGCTTGGCGTTCAAATGCTTGAAGAAGAGCGCGTAAAGCGCGCCGAGGCGAGAAACATGATTGCATTACAGCATGCGAGCGAAGGTAAAACAGACACTCCTAGAGGTACGTCTCTAACATTCTCATCGTTAATCGTTGCGAATATGCTGATGGAAGCAGTATATGCTGTTGTTACATTTTTGCTTGCATTGATGCTGCAATGGTGGATGCTTTGTACTATCGCTGGCTGGAGCACGCTACTCGTCATATTCTTGGGCAATATGCTATTTTCTTGCGCGGCGTCTGCGATTATGATTCTGATGGGCGCATTGAAGGCTGATCAACAGAAATGCCTAACAAAAAGTTGGCCTTTCTTAGTTATTGTTGTATTGCTTCGACTGCTGATTTTCGGTGTTCTCGCTTGGCTTCTTACACCGGGTTTGGCATGGGTGAGCGTAGTTGTTGGTATTGTGCTTACCAATATTGTTCTCGTTATCAAGTGGCACCCACGGAGAAGAACCGCAGTAGCTGCGTAAGATTCTGTAAGACTGTTTTCTTCTTCTTTAAGCAAAGGGTTCTACGTACGTGGAGAGTGTTGTTTTTATGCTGAGTGTTACTAAATGCGTAGAATTATGTGGTAAAAAACACCAAAACATACATAATAGTGTGATATTCGCTAAGATATAATGCAATTTTTGCTTTTTTTTTAAACGAGAGTATTGTGTTATTAAATTTGTCAAATAAGCTATTGGATTTGTGTAGTTTGTAGTGAATTATTTAAGTTTGATAGCGATTTGAAGGTAGTTATGTAAGTTTGCATGTAAGCCTGCGTGTAAGTAGTTATGTAGTCTTGCATGCAAGTTTGCATTGTTTGGAAAGAGTTTTAGGGGAGAGATGGTTGCTGTGAAGTCAATTTTTAGTAAGAATAATATTTTTATTCGCATGAGATCTATTAGTCCTGCATTGCGATGGGCTCTGGTTGGCTTCTGTTTTTCTATGCTCGGCAATCAAGCGTATGAAGGCTCGGTTTTGCCTTCTATTATTATTGTGGGCTTGCCTGCTTGGGTGATTGGTTTTCGTAAGACTTTCATGACGGTTGCCGATTTTCTTTCGCCATGCTCTGGTTGGATTGTTGATAAGCTTGGCGGTTTTCGCGCTCTTGCTATGACCGAAGGTGTAGAAGGCGTGCTCAGTTTACTACCGCTTCTTATGTTTGGCTCTCCTGCGTGGAAGTGGTCGCTTGTTGCTCTTTCTTGTGCGTTGTTGATTACTGGTCAAGTGATTGATATTGCTAGCGAAGTTTTCGAGGTTGATGCTGCAGGTGGTGATGACAGCATGATTGTCAACTACAGCGGCATTGTGAGTATTTTGGCGAGTATTACAGGAACCTTGCTTGGCTCTCCATTAGGATCTTGGATTGCAAGCTGGTCGATTCCTGCGGTTTTGATTTTCTCGTCCGTGACTTCTTTTGCGGCTTGTGCTACGCGATTTATTATGAAACAAGACATTGCGCAAGCATCTTGCGTAGAAGAGGAAGCGTCGCAAGATGTAGAGAATGAATCGCAAGAATCGCAAGAATCGCAAGCAAATGATGTGACTAACAAATCTACATCTAAGCAATCTACAAATCCTCATCTCAAGAGTAAAATCATGCTTCTTGCTGGATCTCTTTTGGTTGCTTTTATTCCTGCATGCTCTGTTTCCTATATTCTTCTTGGTATTGGTAAGCAATATGGCTCTCAATCTTTAACAATGCTGTATATTTTCACTGGCGTAGGAAGCGTGCTCGCGTCCGTTTTATATGCGCATTCGTCTCAAAAACTCGGTTTAAGAAAAATAGCGGTTTTAGGAATTGTTGTGAGCTTGCTTGCTTATTGCCTTATGTTTATTAATCTTTTGCCAATAATGTGCTTCGCATTATTCCTTCAAGCGATTGGCGGAATGTTGCTAGTGGAGCCGATTATTGTTGCGCGTCAGATTCTGTTTAAAGGAAGTACGCTCGCTAAGTTCTCTGGTTGGGCGCGCCTCGCGTTTGCGATTGGTGCTACTACTGGTTCTTGGATTGGATTTGCATTCTCGTCTACGTTCCAATGGCAGCTTTTGCCTATACTAGCGCTGATTTTTACTGTCGGTTTGCTGGCTGTTTTGCCTCAGTTGCCAAACACTAGTTACGCTAGAAATTAAGTATGTTGTAGCGGTTTTGATAAGGGTATCTAATTGATGTCTATGAGTTAAGATTCTCGCAGTTATTTACGTTAGAAGAGATAAAGCTAGGTAAATTGGAACAACTGTAATATGACAATGCGTTCAAGTCAATTTTAAAACTTTTTGCTATAACACATTCCTTATCGTTTAAAAGCATGCACGCATTATTTCGTGTTAAATACTTCATTTAGATAGGTTCTTATAAATGTTTTTATTCTTTTTAATAAATATGTAAGATAAAGACATGACTTCATCATTGTTTGGAATAGAAATTTCTTCATCTTGAGATTTTGGAAATTCTAAAATTATGTAGCGAGGAGCATTATTTTTTAAAATAATAGCTGAACCGTATACGTCAACAATGTGTGTAACTTTAGAAAAATTCTGATTTGCTTCGGAAATAGAAACGAGCGTATCTGCGTTTATATTCATATTCATACCCCCTTTTGAGGAGATTATAGTATGTGTTTCAAGATAAATAAATTCTATGCATTTCGAGAGTTAACTTTACATATGAATCAATCTTGTGCAACATGCATGTATAGTTCACTATCGTGAGTTACTACAACAATTGTTGTATTCATAGACTTAAGTTTTGATAATATCTGTGCTAGTTCTTGCATATGCGCATAGTCTAATCCGCTCGTCGGTTCGTCTAACGCTAGAATTTCTCTACCTGTTGCCAGCGCGCATGCAGTTGTTTTGCCGCAGTCGTCAAATAAAAATCATGCAGATTAGACGATTTGCATATAAATACATAGCTGTGTATAATATGTAAAAAATAAAAATCTTGCAAGTGTGAGCGCACGAGTGTGAATGCATAAGTGTGAATACACATAAAAGAGTATAAAATATTCTGCACAAATTACTATACAGGAGACTCTCATGCACAAGATTGTTCAAAAATGGAATAACATTGACCTTATTTTGCGTATCGTAATTGGTCTTTTTCTCGGTGCAACGCTTGGTATTTTTGTGCCAGCTCACGTCTACGTTCTTGATCTTATTGGAAAGCTTTTCGTAAGTGCGCTTAAATCCGTTGCTCCAATTTTGGTATTTTGTCTAGTAATTGGTGCGCTTGCTCAGGCAAAAAGTGTTGGTAATATGAAAGTTGTTATAGGACTGTATGCGCTGTCTACTTTTAGCGCCAGTCTTATAGCAGTTTGTGCAGCTATCATATTTCCTGTAGATTTCACATTTGCGCATGTTACAGCAGCATCTTCTCCGTCTCCTCAAGGAATTGGTGAAGTACTTAATTCTCTTGTGCTAAATATTGTCGTCAATCCTGTAGATGCTCTTGTTAAAGGCAACTTCATTGGTATTCTCTTCTGGGCGATTGCTTTCGGTGTTGCTCTCCGCTTAGCAGAGCCTTCTACCAAAGCGTTCTTCGATAACGTTTCGTCTGCTATCGGAAAAATTGTTCACTGGATTATTAACGCAGCACCTTTTGGCATTATGGGTCTTGTTTATACAACAGTTGCAAGTAATGGTCTTCGTATTTTTAGCGAATATGGTTTCGTTATTGCTTTGTTAGTAGGAACTATGGCTGTTGTTGCTCTGATTGTTAATCCTCTTTTAGTTTTTGTACTTACACGCAAGAACCCATATCCGCTTGTTTTTAGAACTTTGCGTGATTCAGGTGTTACAGCCTTCTTCATGCGTTCTTCTGCTGCAAATATTCCTGTAAATATGAATTTGTGCGAAAAGCTTGGTTTCAACAAAGATAATTATTCGGTTTCTATACCTCTTGGCTCAACTATTAATATGAGCGGAGCTGCTATAACGATTTCTATTATGTCTTTGTGTGCTGCTCACACGCTTGGTATTTACGTTGATATTCCAACGGCAGTGATTCTTTCTGTTCTTTCTGCAGTTTCTGCTGCAGGTGCTTCTGGTGTTGCAGGTGGTTCGCTTTTGCTTATACCTCTTGCCTGCTCGTCGTTTGGTATTTCAAACGATATCGCTATGCAAGTAGTTGCAATTGGTCTTATTATTGGCGTTATTCAGGATTCTTGCGAAACTGCTCTTAATTCTTCCACGGATGTTCTCTTTACTGCGGTTGGAGAATACCGTATGTGGCAGCGTGCAGGTCTTAAGTTTAAGATGGGCAAGGATCACGAACCAGTGCAGCTTTCAAAGCTTGGTGGCGAGTGAATCAGCAAATCTGAAACGAAAATGCTATTAGATAATAAATAGTAGAAGTAGTAGAAGCTGTATAAGTGGAGTTTGTATTTTAATCGTGTATTAGGCTTTAGGGAAGTGGTAGGTTGTGTTTGCAGGAATGCTGCGGTTAATCCACGCATTTGCTGCGATTACACTTCCGCTACCAATTGTGGTTTCTCCGCCTAAAATTGTTGCGTTTGCGTAAATTACTACGTTATCGCCAATATTCGGATGCCGCTTTCCGCCTTTTACAGGATTTCCGCAATCGTCTAGCGCAAAACTTTTCGCACCCAGCGTTACGCCTTGGTAAAGCTTAACATGCTCGCCGATTACAGTTGTTTCGCCGATTACAATGCCAGTTCCGTGATCAATGCAGAAATATGCGCCAATTTTTGCTCCTGGATGAATGTCGATTCCAGTTTTTCTGTGCGCGTATTCGCTCATAAGTCTAGGAATTAGCGGTACGTTAAGTTCGTAGAGTGCGTGCGCTGTGCGGTGAATAAGCATTGCATAAAAACCAGGGTATGCGAGCGTGACTTCTACTTTGCTTGTGCAAGCGGGATCGCCTTCGTATATGGCTTGAATATCTGTTAAAAGTAACTTTTTAATTGTAGGAAGAGTATTTATAAATTGATCGCAAATTTCTCGAATTTTAATTGTGTTGCTTGTGTAGCATTGAAGTTCGTGTAATATGATGCGTTCTATAGTGTCTAACGCGTTTGAAGTAACGTTATTCAAACTAGCGTTAGTGCTCAAACTAGCGTTGAGTTGTGTAGTTTCGTTGCTTTCATTGCGCACATGCAACTCAGGTAAAAGTAACACCTGAGTCGCATGTATGAGCGCAATAATATTTCGGTAATTAGGTATGAATGTAGCTTGCCTTATGTCTGAATCGTGAATTGAGTTTAGTTGATTTATAAGATCAAGGCGATCATTCATACATTTCTCCCGTTATTTTTGCTATTTTTTTTTATTTTATAGTTTTGATCATTATCTAATAATGTTATTTATTATTCTTTTATTATTTAATCAAAACTTGCGTATTTAAAATAGTGCTCCTAAATGTAATTAGTCTTCAAATAATGCGGTAGACAAGTATCTATCTCCTGAATCTGGAAGTATTGCAACGATGGTTTTGCCACTGTTTTCTTCTCTTTTTGCTTCTTGGATTGCTGTCCAAATTGCAGCTCCGGAAGAAATACCAACGAGGACGCCTTCTTTTTTGCTTATAAGCTTGCCGTTTTCGATTGCGTCTTCATTCGTTACGTGAACAATGCGATCATAAATGTTTTGGTTGAGCACATCCGGCACGAATCCTGCGCCGATTCCTTGAATCTTGTGCGCTCCTGGCTTGCCGCCTGCGAGCACAGGGGAGTCGGCTGGTTCTACTGCGATTACTTCAAGCTTCGGATTTTGCTCTTTTAAATATGTTCCTGTACCGGTGATTGTGCCGCCTGTTCCAACGCCTGCAATAAGAATATCCACGTTTCCGTCAGTGTCCTGCCAAATTTCTGGACCGGTTGTGTTGTAGTGTGCATGCACATTTGCTTGGTTGGTAAACTGTCCTGGAGTCCACGCGTTTGGTGTGTTTTCAACGATTTCCTTCGCTTTTGCAATTGCGCCTTTCATTCCTTCTGCAGCAGGTGTGAGCACGAGTTCGGAGCCGTATGCTTTCATAAGTTTTCGGCGTTCAATAGACATGCTTTCTGGCATTACAATAATGCTTTTGTATCCTTTTGTTTGCGCAATCATTGAAAGGCCAATGCCAGTATTTCCGGAAGTTGGCTCAACAATTACTGAGTCTGGTTTAATTGTTCCTGCGGCTTCTGCTTCTTCAATCATTTGCTTTGCGATGCGGTCTTTTACAGAGCCTGCTGGGTTGAAATATTCGAGTTTTACGAGGATTTTTGCTGCTAGATTGTACTCTTTTTCAATGTGTGTAAGCTCCAGAAGTGGAGTGTTTCCTACGAGTTCTTGCACGGACTTGTAGATATTAGACATAATATTTCCCCTTACTTGTTTGTTTGTTTTGTTTTGTTTCTGTTTTGTTTTAATTTTTAAAAATAATTTTTATTAATAAAGCGATTACTGTTTTATTAGTTGTTTCTAAAGATGCCATTTATTCGTTTTAATATTTAATTCGCGTTAAATTGTTATCTTTTAACGTTTTACATTCGATTTTTGGCATAAAAAAAGAAACAGCGCGCTGTTTCTTGGATCGTAATTTGCTGTGTTTTAACGTAAATGCTTTTAACACATGCTAGATGTTATGCATACTTAGTGCTTGCAAACATCATTTCGATTAAGAAATGCGCAACAGCATACGTTACAACAACAATTTGTCATCATATTTGTATGATACATGTGCACTCCTTTACTCGTCGAAATGGTGATAAGTGAAGACTATAGCGAATGGATTTGTGTTTGTCAAATTTGATTTGTGTCTGCTAGTTCTTTATATGTATTCCTTTTCTGCGCGAGTGTCTGATTCTGTCTGTTTTGGGACACTAGTGCAGTTGGTGCTCGCGCTGATTACGCGCTCGCTTACGAAACTCACGTTGGAAGTTCAGTGGATTTTCAATCCGAGTGAGTTTTCTCATTGAATGAGATTGAAATCTCAATAATTTCAATTTCGGTAAAAGTGCTATCGTAGTACACAGATGCGCGCTAATATTTGGTGCATTAAAAGCTTATGTTAAAAGGCGGGATAAGTAACTTGATATACTGAGTGATTACGATAAAAAATTTAGGGTTTGAACGTTGATTTTACAGTATTTGGAGATGTTATTGTAAATGAATTTAGCAGATGCGCAAATCAAAGAGTACAAAAAGTATGATAGCAAAGATATTCCAAAGCTGTATGATTCCGTTGGTTGGTCTGCGTACACAGATGATTTAGTCGCTCTGGAAAATGGTTTTAACAATTCGCTCAAGGTTTTAGCTGCGTATAAAAATGATGAGCTAGTTGGCATTGTTAGGGCTGTTGGCGACGGGTATACGGTTGTTCTTATTCAGGATATTCTTGTTTTGCCGGAGTATCAACGCCAGGGGATAGGGTCTGCATTGTTAAAGGCGATTGTGGATTATTATCCTAATGTTCGTCAAATTCAATTGACCACGGATTGTACTGAAAAAACTATTGCTTTTTATAAGTCTGCTGGTTTTATTGAGCTTTCAGAAATTGAGTGCTGCGGTTTTATAAAAGACAGGACATGATGCAAGAAAATATGATTCTCTAGTGGCCAATCGTTGCGAATTTGCAGCGATTGGCTACTTTGGGATTTGGTTAAATGTGGTTTGGTTATTTACACTTTACGATTTGCTTGCGCATTTGATACGTTTATGCTGATATTACATATGGAATCAGTGTTTTAATTTGTTTTTTTTTTAAAACTCTATGCTTATTATTTCCAGCAAGCATTACGTATAAGTGTGTTTAAGCATTTATATGTGTTGTCAAGTAGATAAGCATGACCAATCAGGATAAGTATGATAGTGTATCTTTCAATGCTTTGTAGCGAGTGAATAAGCAAATAGCTTATGAAGATGCTAACTGCGAAAATGCTATTAGAGAAGAGATAGTAGAAATAGTATAGATATAAAGGAAGTGAGAGGTAGTGAGAATGAGCAAAATTGACAACACAGCGAATCAGCAATCGTCCGCAAATCAGCAATCATCCAAACTGCATCACGACGTAAAAAATTACGTAAAACTATTTTTCAAGGAAAACAAGCTTGTAGCTTTTCTTTCGATGATAGTTTTTATTGCCCTGTCTATGATTTACACTGCTATTTCCTGGATTTTGCAAATTATTTTCGACTATATGGCAGGTAAAGGATCCTTCTCTTTAACTACTATTTTGCTGCTTGTCGTTTCCTTTATGCTGGCAATCTCTCTGATTTTCGCGTTGAAGCGCAGCGCGTACCCTCGCTTTCTTGAAAAAGCAATGAATCAGTATAAAGAGTCTGTTATTAAGAAGCTTTTAAAGAAGAGTTATAGTGATTTTTCGCTTGCTAATTCCGGCACGTATCTTTCTGTGCTTACTAATGATTGTGAGCGTATTCAAGAAAAGTATTTGAAGAAGATTTTTGATTTTGTCCAAGACGTTCTTATGCTTGTAAGCTCGCTAGCTCTTATGATTTACTACAGTCCGCTTCTCACTGTTATTGCTCTTATTATTTCTGTGCTTCCTATGGTGTGCTCGATTCTTACAGCTAGCGGAATTGCCACTCGCGAGGAGCAGGTTTCTAAGTCGAATGAGTCTTATACGGCCCTGACGAAGGATGTTTTGAACGGCGTTTCGGTTATTAAGAGTTTTAAGGCGGAGCAGGAGGTTATTAACCGTTATCAGAATCAGTCGAAGGAGCTTGAGCATACGAAGAATCTTCGCGAAAAAACGATGACTACTGTTTCTGCTCTTGGAACGATTTCAAGTCTTGGAACTCAGCTTGGCGTGATGCTTGTTGGCGCTTGGATGGTTAACGCTCACGTTGGTGTTATTACTGCTGGCATGGTTTTAGCTTTCACTAATTTGATGAATGGTGTGCTTCAGCCTATTGCAAGTATTCCGCAAATGCTTGGCGAGATGAAGGGTGCTAAGAAGCTTATTAGTAAGATGGCTGATTATATGAGTAACGCTAAGGAAGATTCTGGCGAGAAAATTGACGATTCGATTAAAAGTGTTGTTTTGCGAGATGTTTCGTATGCTTATGATGCGGATCGTAAAGTTTTGAAAAATGTAAGTCTTAGTTTGCAAGCTGGAAAATCTTACGCGATAGTAGGGCCTTCTGGTGCTGGTAAGAGTAGTTTGATTAATCTGCTTATGTGCTACTACAAGGATTATAAGGGTAGCGTGCAGCTGAATAATCACGAGCTTAGCAATGTGAGCAAGAGTTCGCTTTACGATAAGACGACTCTTATGCAGCAGTCTGTGTTTATGTTTGATGCTTCGATTTTAGATAATATTACGCTTTTTAAGCCGTTCCCGGACGCGGAAGTGGATCGCGTGATTCACTTGGCTGGTTTGGATGATTTGATTGCTGCTAAAGGCAAGGATTATCAGTGCGGCGAGAACGGTAGTCATCTTTCTGGCGGCGAAAAGCAGCGTATTGCTATTGCGCGAAGCTTGCTTAAAAAGTCCGAGATTCTGCTGGTTGATGAGGCAACGAGCGCGCTAGATAATGAGACAAGCGCGAACGTAACGCAGTCTATTTTGGATTTGCAAGGAATTCTTCGACTTGTTGTAACTCACCGTTTGGATGCTAATTCACTTAAGCAATATGATGAGATTCTTGTGATGAAAAGCGGCGAGCTTATTGAGCGCGGAAGCTTTGAGGATCTTATGAATCAGAAGGCTTACTTCTACTCGCTTTACACTGTGTCTATGTGAGTATGTGACGCTGATTGTAGGAATGCTCTGGCTTGTGCTTGGCTTGCGCTGGTTTGTTGAAATGTGCTGAGCAATTTTAAGCTTGGTAAAAATATTAACGCAACATGCTTTCTGTGATAGTAGCCAATCGCCCGCGAATTTGCAGTGATCGGCTATTTTGCAGTTTGGCTGACTGTTGGGTTTGTTTACGTTCCGGGTTGCGTTGGTGAAGAAAATTGCCGTAAATGGCAAAAATCTTCATTTTGATTGGCTATTTTGTGATCTTTGCGTACTAATGCGTGTATTTGTATATAGGATTGAGTTGCTTGTAGGATGGAGCTGATCGTATGGAGGAGCTGATTGTATGACAGAATATGATTTGCCGATTTTAGAGTATGATTCCGATAAAAGTGCAGTTTTAATGCCAAATCACGATAATATTTCTGTTCAGCTTCCATCTAAAGCGGTTTTTGCTTTCTTAGGCGATGAAATCGATCAGTATGCTTTAAGTAGGAAAGCTACGATTGTAGCAAATTTTGAATCTGCAACTAAAGTATATCCAATATATGTTTTGGAAGAGAAAGTAGGAGCTGCAGTAAGAGAAAATACAGGCAGCGAAGTAGAAGAAGAGACGCAAAAAATCTGCTTAGTGCAGGCTCCAGTTGGTGCTCCTGCCGCTGTTCAGATCTTAGACTGGTTGATTTCTTACGGTGTTAGCGAAGTTATTAGTGCTGGTTCGTGCGGATCGCTAGTTGATTATGCGGAAAATGTTTTCCTGGTTCCGTATAAAGCTTTAAGGGATGAGGGAACTTCTTATCATTATTTGCCTCCAAGTCGTTATGTTGACGTTTCAGAGCGCTCGAGACGTGCTATTTTACAAACTTTGCAAGCGCACAATTTGCCTTATCATGAAGTTAAAACGTGGACTACGGATGGATTTTTCCGTGAAACTAAGACGAAAGTTGCTAACCGTAAGCAAGAGGGATGCGCGGTTGTTGAGATGGAGTGTTCTGCTTTAGCGGCTTGTGCACAAATGCGTGGGATTGTTTGGGGTGAGATTCTTTACACTGCAGATACTTTGCACGATGTTGAAAATTATGATGAGCGAAATTGGGGTGGAGACTCTAAAGCGTATGCTCTTGAGCTTTGTATTGAAGCAGCGTTGCGTATTTGATACGTTTATGCTGATATGATATATAAAATCAGCGTAAACGTGTCATTAAGTAGGTGGGCAAATGTTAAAAGATCAATTGCGCAATTACATAGAGAAAAAGCAAGTTCTAATCATTGATAGTGTCATCAAAGAACTTGGAATTAGCCCGTCTAGTGTTTATCGATTTATTAAAGATGAAAGCTTAGAACGCGTATCAAAAGGTGTTTACGTTAAGAGCAATTTGTGGAATGATGAAATGAATTTATTGTCAAAGCGCACATCTGTTGCTGTTTTTTCACATGAATCTGCCCTTCTTCTACATAATTTAACTGATAGAGAACCTTCTTCTTTAACAGTGACTGTTCCGTCAACTTATAATGCAAGTAGTCTAATTAAGACTGGTGCTAGGGTGTTTTATATAAAACCAGATTTTTTAGGAATTGGTAAGACGAATCTTATGTCGCTTGAAGGTAATCTTGTGCCTTCTTATGATTTAGAGCGCACAATTTGCGATATTTTGCGTTCTCGTTCTCAAATAGATGCACAGGTGGTATTTGGTGCGTTAAAAGCTTATATTAAAAGAAAGGATAAGCGACTTGATATACTAAGCGATTACGCTAAAAAATTTAGGATTTCAAAGTTGATTTCACAATATTTGGGGGTGTTGTTATGAGAATGAAGGATGCTAATCAGCTTAAAGCAAAAATAAAGAATGTTGCACTCCAAAAGGGTGTAGATCCTCGCGTGCTAATGCGCGTATATATGATGGAGCGTTTTTTAGATCGTGTTTCCCGCTCGCGCTATAAAGACAATTTTGTTCTAAAAGGTGGAATGCTGATTTCTTATCTTGTTGGCGTAAATCTTCGTACAACAATGGATATTGATACAACTATGCAAAATATTTCTCTTAGTGAAGATGATGTGCATATTTTTATATCAGATGTAATATCTATCAATATCGATGATGGTGTTAAATTTACGCTACAAACGCTTGATTCTATTATGCAAGAATCTGACTATCCAGGGGTTCGAGCTAGCCTAATTGCAGATTTTGATGGTACAAAAACTCCTGTTAAAATCGATATTTCAACTGGGCATGCTATTACTCCATCTGCTATGGAAGCAGAATTGCCTTTAATGTTTTCAGAATCTATCTCTTTATTGACTTATCCAATTGCAACGATTTTAGCGGAAAAGTTGCAAACAATTCTTGTGAGGGAAGAATTTAACACGAGAATGCGAGATTTTTATGATTTGCATGCTCTTAGAGTGTCTCAAGGGGATAGCGCTTTTAAGAGAGAAGAGATCGCTCAAGCTTTTTACGCTACTTCTCAAACGAGAGATACCCTTTATTTACTGAGTAACGTGAATGAAATTTTCGATAGGATCAAAGATAGTGAAGTGTTGAGAATAAAGTGGAAGGATTATAAAAGTAAAGCACCTTGGGCTAAAAGTCTTTTGTGGGAAGAAATAATGCAAGATATGAATTTCTTTTTGATGTTCTTTCATAATGAGATTGTAGATTAAGTTTTTTTTATTATTTGAATGGCTTTTATAAATCGTTTGGAATCTTGTTTTAGTAGCCAATCGTTGTAAATTTGCAGCGATTGGCTACTTTTAGATTGTGTATTTTGTTTTGAGTTTATTGATGAAGTATATAACACTAGAATTTAATGGGTCTGTTTGTTATAATTCCGCATGTTAATTCGGTAACGGAGGTTGACAAACTGAGATTATGAAAAATATAATCCTCGACAGACAGACAGACAGACAGACAGACAGACAGACAGACAGACAGACAGACAGACAGACAGACAGACAGGCAGACAGACAGACAGGCAGACAGACAGCGTGATGCTGTCTTTTTTGTGACGTAATTTTTTATAATTTTAACCACTTTATACATTATTTATTTTGTATTGAAATAGGCGAGTGGTTCCGCATATTTACACGCGTTTTCTTGGTGTGATTTTATCTGCATTTTATGCATTTGTACCATTTTATAATTTATTAATTTGCAATTTAGAAAGTGAATCATAAAAAGATTTACTATTCTGTTGGAGAATTAAATTGAATAAAAAAATAATTAAAAATAGAATAATCAAAAATATTATTGGATTGATTGTTACTTTTGTGGTGCTAGTTTGTTCGTTTCCAGAATCTGCTAATTCTGCTACTGTTGACAGCGATATGAGTAGTTTTCATATACGTATTGCACCTAGCGAAACTATAGATTTGGGAAAATATCTTAAAAGCACTAACGACAGTAAAGATAATGGTCGTATAGTTTTTTCCACTAAATTAGGTACAAAAGGCGATTATTTTGGTCCTTCTGTTATAAACACCGAAACGTTGAAATATTATGGAGCAAAGAAAGTATCTTTTGTAATTGATGAAGAAGGAAAAAAAGAATTAAAGAATTTAGGTTATACTATAAATGGTGAAATACCTAAGTTAACTAATATAGATTCTAATAATTTTCCTAAAGTTCCTGGCCCGCAAGTTACAGGGACATCAATTAAGCCAGGTCAAGCTAATTTTACCGGTACTATGACTTATGGTCAGAATGGCAAGATAGTACTCCCTATGGAGATAAAAGTTCTGCCGAAATTCTTTATTACTAAAGAAATAGAGTCTGATAGTGGAGTTGAAATTCCTGCTAAAACTTACACATTTTCTTTTACTCCTAAAAATAGCTCAGACAGTAGTATTCCTAAATTAGATGATGTAAAAATTTCATACGATGAAAATGCTACCGGAATAAAATCAAGCGATGATTTAACTGACATTATTGCAAGTAAGTTCACTAAACCTGGTGTGTATACATATATTCTGAAAGATAGTACCAGTAGAACAAGTGGTATATCTGGTGTAGAGAGCTCTAATTCATCTGCAGAATATGAAATCACATTTACTCTGGAAAATAATCCGAATAAAACTACGAAAAATTCGGCTGGTAAAGTAAATAAATTACGTGTTCTATCAGTAACGGCAAAGAAAATAAAAAATGAAGACGGTACAAGTGTGAGCGGCGATGAACTGGACAATTACTATCAAAATGGTGACAAGAACACAATTAGGTTCACTCATAATATATACAAGTTGCCTATACTGAGAGTGACAGATGCAACTATTAAGCAGAATGAGCAGTTGGATTTAAAGAGTCTGATTTTGTATGCAAAAGATTATGCTGGTAATGATTTGAAATCCAGCGTTAATATCACAAGTAGTGATTTTGATAATTCTAAAGTCGGGAATTATGTTATATGTTTCACTGTCAGTGACAATAGGGGTAAATCTTCTGTAGAGTTTGCTACTGTCAAAGTTGTTAAGTCTGATCCGAAGCTAACACCAAAACCAGCACCTACTCCAGATCCAATTTTGCCTGCACCTTTTGAGCCTGAATCAGGCTCGGAGAGTCCGGTTACAGTTCCTGAATCTCAAACTTCGGAACCTGAACAGGAGATATATCCATCGCCTGCGCCTGCACCTAAGCCGGAGCCTGAACCTGTAAAGCAGTATGTTGCTGGTCAGAAGCTTGAAAAGCATGTTGCAGCTTTGCCTAAGACTGGTGAGTCAGCTTCGGTTGTTGCGCTGATTTCGGCTTTAGGTTTTGCTATTGCTGGTTTCGCTGTTGTGCGATTGAGGAGAATGTTTGAAGCAAAATCTGGAAGATAACTAGCGTTTACTTGTGTAATCTGAAGTTTTACGCGCTTTTATAAGGTTTTGTAAAACGTTATAAAGTAAACGATGCGGCCTTGACTAGTTGATAGTTAAGGCCGTTTTTTATTTACTACCAATCTTGTATATCTCGCTTACAGACTTGTATCTCAATAACTTTAACTTACAATATGTCAACCCAGTTTTGTCTAGCATGAAGTATTCTATGCACCATAACCGTTTTGTTCTCTTCGCAAATTTTATAGAAGATTACATATTTTTTCACGAAACATCTTCTAAAATTTTTGCTACTCAGGTAATCATCGTTCACCAATCGGTATCGATATGGCATTGTAGATAGGCTTGAAACAGTGGCTTCTACGTTATCGAGGAATTCGTATGCTGTAATTGGCGAATCTAAATTGTGCGCAATGTAATGGACTATGTCTTGCAAATCTTTATGGTAACTTTGCGAAACAAGAATTGTGTATTTTGGGTTACTTTGCGCCATTGTTGAGTTCTTCTCTTAGGTTTCGCATTGATTCTTCAAAAGATAATGTGCGATTGTTGTTAAAATCAGACTCGCTTTGAGAGAGTGAACTGTATAGTTCATATTTGCTCATGAACTTGTTGAATAATTCAATGCTCATTACTGCTAAGTCTCCGCGACCGTTTTTTGTAATGAAGACTGGTTCTTTTGTTTCGTGGCAGAATGTTGATATCTCGTTGTAGTTATTGCGTAAATCTGTGCTTGACTTAATAGTTGGCATCGTGCAAGTCCTTTGAGTGATTGTTATTTTGTTATTCTATTATCTTGTCATTTTTGGTTTTGGCTATTTTATTATTTTTTTTTTAAAATTAGCTTGTCTAGTTTGCTTTATGTATATAAATAAATTATCAACATAGTTTAATGTAATCTAAAGATATTATATGATTATTTCTTTAGATTATTGCCTTTATAGTTTCGATTTTCATGATTTTAGTAGCCATTAGGTGCAAAATTGCGGCGATTGGCTACTTTAGGATTGATTGGTGTTTAAAAATAAACGCCAGTGAGTTTATTTCAACTCGTCTGGCGTTTATTAGTTAGCTGTGTTATTCGCTAGTTGCGTTTTTACTTGCTGTGTTTGCCAATGCGCGTGCGTTTAATCGAAAACGCACCGAAGGCTGACAGTAAGAATGCCAATCCAGTGCTTGCAACGGTTGAGGTTTCGGAGCCTGTGCGTGCAAGCTGTTCGTGCGTTTGCGGAGATGGTGCTTCTTCAGCAGTCTCTTCTTGTGCTGGCGCTGGCTCTGGCTCTGGCTCTGGTTCCGGTTCCGAAATTATAGGCACTGGGATAGGCTCAGGCTCCGGCTCTGGAGTTGGAACTGGAGCCGGAACAGGAGTTGGTTTTGGTTCTGGCTTTGGCTCTGGTTCCGGTTCCGGTTCCGGTTTAGGTGGTTCTGGTTTTGGTGGTTCTGGTTTTGGTGGTTCCGGCTTAGGTCTCTTCACTGTCAAATACGTCACAGATATTCCCATGGTTTTCGTGGACGTATTGGGTACATGACAAGTCTCTACTCTATAAACAGGAATTGTGCGACTCGTTTCGCCTTCCGTCCAGTCTGTGATGGTAGGCGTACCGATAACACTATTCGTAACAAAATTGAACGTTAAGCCACTTAAACCATTACCGCCAATCATTACTTCATGATAGTTTCCAACCCCATCGTAATACGTGCTTGAGCCGATTGTGGTTGCGGTAACCGCGTTAAAAATTTCTTCATATTCTTTGTATTTGAAGAACCACGGGGTTTCTGTAATGCCCTGTACAACTGTAGGCTCCGTGTCGTTAGCCTTCAAGGTTTTGAGTGTGATATTGGTATATTTCCTTGCTACAACAATTTCCTTCTCTTGATTATTAAATGGCACGGTACACGGAGTTGTTGTAAGCACATTCTTAATAGGATCGTATTTGAGATAATTGCTATATGCTGCTGCTCCATACGTATCAGTACCGGTCACTTGCCAGCGTATATATTGACCATTCTGATTAGTTGCAAGTCCTTCAGCCAATTCGTTAGTGGTATCAGTAAATTGCGGAGGTTGCGGCTTCGTAGGGTCTAGAACTGGAGTTGGCTGTGGCTTACTCACTGTCCATTCGAATATACTTAAGCTCATAGTTTCAGAGCCATCATCGCGCTTAGTAATTGTTGCCATATAGATAGTAAGTGTACGAGTTGTTTCGCTTTCTTTCCAGTCTGTGATGGTAGGCGTGCCAGTTATGCCTTGTTTATCAAAGTCGTATTTCAGACCAGTCAGACCCTTTCCGCCGACTTTTTGTTCAATGTGATCCCCATATCGATCAGTAAAGTCACTCGAACCGATTGTTGTTTGATTAATTTCGTTCCAGATATCCGCATACTGCTGATACTTGAAAAACCACGGTGTTTCTTTAATACCATCTACAACCGTAGGTTCTGTTTCGCCAACTTTCAGGGTTTTGAGCGTGATATTGTTGTATTTTCTTGCAACAACATTTGTGTTGCTTTCGTAATTAGTAAATGGCACAGCGCTTACAGTTGTAGTCAGCACTTTTGTATCGGGATTGTAATTGAGGTAATTACCGTACGCCGTCATTTGTTCTGAACTAGAGTTGGTGGAGTTGTTTATTGCTCGCCAGCGAACATAATTACCGCTTTTGTCGGTTGCAAGTCCTGCCGATAATTCGTTCCGATTAAATTCGAATGGCTTTGGCTCAAGCTTATGCTTATCGGCATCTTTAGTCTTAAATGTTGGAATAACTTCTTCTTGAAGTTGCAGCCCGTTCTTATTGTACATACGAAGTCCTGTAACGCGGATGGTAGCGTTAGGATGTTCGCGCGCTGCGCTCGTGCGCCATTTGAATGTGTAGCTATAATCTGCGGCACGTGTTACCAAAGAAGTATATGCAAGTTCATATTTTTCGCCGTTTTTGTACTCGACGTTTATGGCCTCCATGTAGTCCTTGCAATCGCCGTACTTTGTCGATTGATCTAACGTAATCTCTTTACCGCCGCGCATGAATTTTGGTTTAATGGTAACCTCTACACCCGGCTCTACCACTGTCATTTGTGGATATGAAACAGTTTCTTCCTGCGAATCTGAATCTTCAGTTGTTTTTGCGCTGCGATCTTCTAATTTGCTATTAATTGCAGTATCTTCTTCACCTTTATTGCTGGAAGTGCTGTTAGGTTCAGTATTTTTATTATCTAAAGTATTGTTAACTTCGTAAGAGGGGTTAGTTTTATTATCTTCATCTTTATTATTGCTAGTTTTTGCGCTATTTTCTAAATTATTTTGGTTAGCGAAATCGGTATGGGGGGGGTATTTGTTTTTACGCTATTACTGTTTTCAGAGTTATTTCCAGTAGTATTGCTTGCGTTGGCATTACTTGCACTAACGCTGCTCCCATTAGATCTACTTGCATCAGTACTAGCAGCATAAGCGGTTTGGCTCATGCATACTGCGCAAGCTGCCGTGGCAATACCCATCATGGTTGAAGTCAGAATAATTTTCGCTGTCTTATTCATAAAACACCCAACTCTCTAAACAACCGCCTATCTAGTTGCCTAACTAAATTTTCGTTATTTTGCTTCATAAAATATAACAAATACACAATTGCACATTACATTATAATGTTTTCAATAAAAAATAAAAGTGTTTATTGATAAAATTATCAATAAACACTTTTATTTGCGTTTCTAAATACTTTAATCCCAGTTTAAATATTTAGTTAAATAAACTGCGAAATAACGATTCCAGCAGCCATAAGCGGAATATTAAAAATAAGGAATGTTGGAACGCAAGTATCCCAAATATGACTATGCTGACCATCCGCATTTAAGCCAGCAGTAGGCCCGAGCGTGGTGTCGGAAGCAGGGGATCCTGCGTCGCCAAGAGCTGCAGCAGAAGACATAAGAAGAATCGTTGCAGGAGTGCTGAAACCAATGCTCTGGCAAAGCGGCACAAATAAAACCGCAAGAATAGGAACTGTGCCGAATGAAGTGCCGATGCCCATAGTTACAAGCAAACCAATAATCGTAATAACAAACGCAGCAACAAGCTTGTTCTGTCCCATAGAGGCAACGCCGATGTTTACAAGCTCCTCAACTCCGCCCGTCGCTTGAATAACGTTAGCGTAGCCGCCTGCAATAAGCATAACGAAAGCAATAAGACCCATGAGTTTTACGCCTCCGGCAAGCTGCTTATCGATATCTTTCCATGCAACTGCTCCAAAAATAATCATCGTTGCAAGACCTGCAAGAGAAGAAAGTGAAAGATCCTTACTAATAACTTGCACTACTACAACAACAATAATCGCAAGAATTGTTACGTAATGGTTCTTGTTAAGAGGTCCAACAACAGCATCCGCAGCGTGAGTATCTGCTTCTGTGGTTTCGTATTCTCGAGGCTTACGGTAAAGCACAAAAACGGCAAAAAGTAGCGCCGCAAACATGGCAGCACCCAAATACCAGTTCACAGCGCTAACGTCTGCAACACTAACTTTCATTCCGTTTTTAGAAAGATTCGTAGCAATAACAGTTTGGAAAATGAGACCGAAACCAAACGGAATAGCAATGTACGGAACTTCAAGACCGAAAGCAGTGCAGCAGGCGGCTGCGCGGCGATCTAACTTAAGCCTATTCATAATAGAAAGAATAGGTGGAATAAGAATAGGAATATAAGCAATATGAACCGGCACAATATTTTGAGACATGCATGCAATTACAGTTAAAACAGCAAGAAGAATATATTTGTTAGTTCCAATAATTTTGCTTATTTTTTTAGAAATAATCTGAGCTAAACCGGTAGTAGTAATAGCTTCAGCAAAAGTTCCAAGAAGAATATAGGCTAGCGCGGTTTGAGCATTAGTTGAGAAACCATCGCAAAGCAGCGCCATAATAGTGTGATTTCCGTCGCCAAAAAGAGGAATATTTCCAGCAACACCACCTGCTATGCAAGCTACAATCATTGCGAGCAAAACATTAAGCTTAGCAAGACTTAATGCACACAATACAACAACCGACACAATAACAGGGTTAAGTAAAACATGTAAAATTTGCATTGCCTTCCTCTCTTGAACAGCGAAATATTTAATGTATACGGTCTATGTCAACAATTAAATAATTAAAGACAATATAACATGAAAGTCTTTAATATTTCTATTTACAGTCAATTAAAAATATTATTTTTATTATCAGCAAAGAAATGCAAGTTGCAAATGTGACATTTTGTCACTTTTTAGCTTGTTTTTATTGCTATAAAATAAACAAATGAACAAAAGTTCAAAAATAAGTTCATATTTGTTCGCCCAGAAGAGTAGTCTAAGTGCTTGTGATGAGAAAATAGTTGCAGTCGTGAACTGCAAACAGATGTGTATGTTTGCAAAAAACTGCGCGATTTTACGCTACTTTTACTGCAACACTGGTTGAATTGCAAAATTAGCAAATAGAAAATCTCACAAAGTGATGTGGAAAATAAAAATTAATTATAAAGATCAATTAAAAATCAAGAAAACAAAATAAAAGTCAAAACAAAATAGAAAAAACAAAAACAGAAAATTGGAAAAATAAAACACTAGAAAGTATGGTGTTTAGATTCAGAAAGTCTTAACAAATAATCTGCTAAGACTTCAACATTCATATACCCCATACTCTGACAGTGTAAAAACAATATAGTAAGGAGGAATGCCTGACGCGCACAGTAATAAAAACATAGTAATCTATTAGCAAACTACTAGTAGATTATCGTATTGTTTTGCTAACAAATAAGGCACTATACCTTATAGTTTGGGCTGCTAACGTCACGTAACAAATCATGCAAGAAGAACAAACGCTGCTAGAAGCTAAAGAATTAGGATTAAAAAGATTTAGAAGAACACCATTCTCGAACGTGTCACTAAAAGTCACTCCACACAAAATTTTTGCAATATCCGGAGAGCACGGTTCAGGAAAATCAGCTTTGCTGCTTTCATTATCTGGCTATATGAAATTTACAAGTGGAAGCCTTAAAATTGTTGACGCAAACCTTCCAAGCGAAACACAAAAATCAAGGCAGTACGTTGGAATAGGAATATTCAACGGAATAAACGAATTCTACAAAACTCAGACAATAGACGAGATATTAATGAGCGAATTAAAACTCGCATTGCATTCGCCACTATTTAGGTCACAGTATAGAAACGATATTAATAATCGCGAAGCATTACAACAATACGCGTACAACGTTTTAGCATACTGGAAAGTTTGCTCACCTCGAAAAACAGAAGTAGGAGAACTAACTCCATGCGAGCGCATGAGACTAGGAATTGCTTTAGCCTTACTAAAACAGCCGTGGCTGCTTTTTGTAGACGAAATTGAGACCGAACTTACCAGCGAACAAAGCGATCTACTAATTAAAGATATCCGTTCATATGTAAGTGAACATTACTGCTCATGCCTTGTTGGAGTCTTGCAAAGTGATCTCGAAAAACAAGCTGATCAAGTCTTAAGACTCATACCAAATAATGAGAAAGCAGAAAATTCTCATACTGATTCTCAGCTTGGTGAACGTGAAGCAAATGGTGGTGAAAACAATGCGCGTTAATACTATTGCTCTTGCATTTCGTGAGCTTAACAACACGATGAAAGGAAAAGCTCGAAAATTAATAATAGGAACAGTAGCTTTAATACCACTTTTGTACGGAGCCTTATACTTATGGGCGTTCACTAATCCTTACAAAACATTAGACACTGTGCCAGTTGCGGTAGTTGTAGAAGACAATGGCGCAATGATTAACGGCAAAATGCGTAATGTTGGCGACGAAATTAAAAACCGCTTGAAAAACCAAAAAGATGGTAGCGAAGGATTCCAATGGAACTTCGTAAATTCAGACGAAGCAAGCAGAGGACTTCGTGACGGAAAATACTTTATGGTAGCAACAATTCCGTCATCATTTAGTAAGTGCATTGCTTCTGCAGAATATGGCACACCAACTAAAGCAAAACTTCACGTAAAGTATGATCAAGCAAGTAACATGCTGGCTTCGCAAATCGGTAAAACTGCTTTCCACACAATGCGAAGCGAAATCAGTGAAGCTATTGCGCAAGAATATTGGGAGAACATGTTTGCTAAAGTAAACTCCGCTTCAGATTCGCTTGGGGACGCTGTAAACGGAGCAAACGCATTACATAATGGTTCCAAGTCGTTGCAGAGTGGAATAAATCAATTAGCTGACGGATCTAGCCAACTTTCGCAGTCATTACGTCAACTGCAAAACGGTTTAGGAGATTTACAAAAAGGTGCAAATACTCTTACCCAAGCTAACGCGCAAAGTAAAGAAGGAGCACAGTATCTTGCGCAAAAAACGCAAGATTTAGCAAACGGAGCACAACAGCTAAATGAAGGAACGCAAAAATTATCTGCAGCAACGGGTGAATTTTATGAAGGTGCTCAAAAGCTTGCTTCTTCTAGTGGAGAGTTAGAAGAACACGTAAAAGCTGGAAATGCTGCAACAAAAGCGAAAATAACTAATCTTCTTATGCAAGCGCAAAATCCTGCAGTAACTAAGGAAGATGTTGTATCTAATTTGCAAGCTTTAGCAGAAGGATTAGGCGAAAACTCTGAACTTCTAGAAACAAATCTTTCTGCTTTAAGTGCTGGTGCTGACACGTTATCTTCTGGTAGTTTGCGCATAAAAGGTGGAGTGAATGCGCTCGCTAAAGGAATCGAAAATGTTAATGCTGGATCAAATAAATTAGCTGAAGGAGCAAATAAGCTTGCAGATGGACTTAGCAAAGTGAGCAGTGGTAGTGAAAAACTTAATAATGGTATTAATAACGCAGCTCAAGGTTCAGCGAAAATAGCGAACGGCTCGGATCAGCTTAATTCCGGAGCTAAGAAACTATCTGATAATACTCCAAAACTTGTTGAAGGAGCAAAGAAGTTACATGATGGGCTTCAGAATTCTCAAAAGTCTGGAAAAATCAACAATATTGTTCAAAAAAGTAAAGTGATGAGCGCACCGGTTGCGTTGGAAGAACACGAGTATTCTCACGTTGAAAATTACGGAACTGGTTTCGCTCCTTACTTTATTTCCATAGGACTCTGGGTCGGTGCTCTTATGGCAACGTTCGTTTTGAGAGTTATGGATAGGCGAGAAATACTTAACGGTATGAACCCGGTAAAGAGTACGCTTATTAGCCTCACGCCATTTATTATTATGGGCGTTGTGCAGACTGTGATTCTTATGGGTGTTGTTCACGCTGCTCTTAAGCTGCAAATAGATAATGTGCCTGCGTTCTACGCTGTGGGAATTATTACAGCGATAACATTTATGGCAATTATGCAGATGATAATAACTGTGTTCCACATACCTGGACGAGTTGTTGCAATCATTATTCTTATGCTGCAAATCACAAGTTCTGCTGGAACGTTCCCTGTAGAAATGACGCCAGCATTCTTTAGAGCTGTTCATCCGTACCTGCCAATGACGTACTCGATTATGGGGTTGCGTCAAGCAATGGCTGGAAAGAACAGTGGTGAAATAGTTTTCGGTATTGGAATGCTAGTGCTTTTCGGCGTAGTTGCGATTGCTATTACAAGCATTGTTGCGCGTATGAAGCGTACTGTAACAATGTTTGATTTGCATCCTGTAATAACGCTTGAGGCATAAGTTTTAGCGTAGGTGCGATATTCGATATTAAAATCCCCGCAGCTTTTGTTGGTTGCGGGGATTGTTTTTGATGAAATATGACTTTTTAGTGAGATCTGATTTTAGTGATATCTGATTTTAGAAAGTAGATGCGTAGACTTCGGCAATTGCAGACTCATCCATATGCATGTAGGAATTCTTCAAAAGTCGCTGCTGCTCTTTAACAACGCTTGAAGCCCAGCTTTGAATCATGTCTTTGGTCATGCCATACTCGTGAAGCTTGTGCTTAGGAAGAATCGTGTTAAGAACTTCGTCGAGCTTGTCTAATACGTCTGCATTCTGGCATTCGAGAATATTTGCCATAAAGTCGAAAAGATTAGAAAGCTCAGTGTTTTCTGTGCTATCGCTGTTGGCATCATGCTTAGCATAGTATCGCAAAACGCTTGTAAGAAGCGCAGCATTCGTTTCGCCGTGAGCCACGTGGAAAGTTCCACCAAGCGGATAAGCCATCGCGTGAACGCAACCGCAGCCAGCGTTACCAAACGCAATTCCAGCGTAAAGACTTGCCGAAACCAAGTCGCCCACAACTTGGGCTTTTGCACTACTGCCTTCCTTCACAACTCGCATATAACTTTGCAAAATAAGTCCGCAAGCCTTGTAACTAAACATTTTTGTAAGTTCAGTTGCAATAGGGGAAAGCGCGGATTCGATCGAGTGCGTAAGAGCGTCAATAGAGCTGGTTGCAAAAACGTAATCTGGTAGGCTCTTTAATAATTCCGGAATAAGAACCGCGTCTGTAGCGTAGCAAGCGTCGTTTGCTAAACCCTTCTTTGTGTTGCGCTTAGTAAGCGAGAATACGGCAACGTTTGTAACTTCGGAGCCTGTGCCGCAAGTAGTTGGAACAAGAATAAGATCAGCGCCTTTTTGTGCAGGAATCTTTCCGTCAACTAAATCCTCAAGTGGGCTTGTTTGCTTCAAAGCGCAAACCTTGGAAATATCCAAAACAGTGCCGCCGCCGATGCCAATCACGCGCTTTGGGGTAGTGCGAATGTCGCTAACAATCGCATCAACCATTGCGTCACTAGGCTCACCTTTGCCGTATTTTTCTTGGAAAATCACGTCGCAATCAAGATTTAAATCACCAAAATAAGGCTCCCAAATGTACTGGTTTGTGATAACCAGATCGCCCTTGCCGAGCTTGAATTCTTGCGCAAAATCGCGCGCGTGCTCGAACTTGTGAATAGTTGGTTTAATAGAGAGCTGTTTCATCCTAGACTCCTTTGTTTTAATCTGCATGTCTTATGCTAATAGTGCGCGGATGATTAAAAAACCAAGCAACTGCTACATTATAGAACAGATTGCTTGGTTTAATAAACGCGATTTAAGCTAATTGCAGAAGCTAATCATCCCTTCAACAAAGCCGTGTAAGCTGCCATCGTAATGTAATTGTATGGCTGGTTGAAGTGAGGCATAAAGAAGATATCGCACAAAGCAAGCTCCTTAATCGTGACTTTCTTCTGAATAGCCAGCGAGAACAGGTGAATTGCTGCAGACATATCGTAGTTAGAAGCCAACTGGCAACCAACAATCACCTTCGTATCCTTCTTGTAAACGATGCGAATCTTCACCTTTGGATTCTCAACTTCCATAAACGCAGGCTTTTGAGTATCCTCGAAATCAACGTAATCAACATCCATGCCCTCTTTTTGAGCGGCAGTCAAGCTCAAGCCAGTGCAAACAAGCTTGTAATCGTAGATCATCATTGCACTAGAGCCTTGCACGCCCTCGGTTTCTACAGGAGTTCCGCAAACGTTGTGACCTGCAATCAAGCCACTTCTAACGGCGTTAGTGGCGAGAGCAATGTAGTTTACGCGGTCTCGAGCGTTGTCGTAGATTGTAGCGCAGTCGCCGATTGCGTACACGTCTGGGTCGGAAGTTTGCTGCTTCTTGTCAACGAGGAAAGCGCCGTTAGCATACTGCTTTAAATGATCCTTGCCAAGCGCAACGTTTGGGTGGAAGCCAATAGCGCAAATCACCATGTCTGCATCGTAAGTGCCTTTGCTTGTTTTAACAGCCTTAACTTCAGTGTCTCCAATAATCTCCTCAACAGCTTGACCAAGCTCAAACTTAATGCCCTTATCTTCCATAATTTTCTTCAAATTGTTAGAAAACTCTGGGTCAAAGTAGCCGTTAAGAATATGGTCTTCCATGTCAATAAGAGTTACGTTCTTGCCAAGTCGCTTAAAAGCTTCAGCAAGTTCAACGCCAATGTAGCCGCCGCCAAGAACCACAACATTATGGAAATCGCGCTCTTGAAGCTTTGCAATAACAGTTTGTGCATTCTGGAAAAGCTTTACCATTTGCACATTTTCCAAATCGATGCCTTTAATGCGTGGTTTGTTTGGAAGGCTTCCGGTAGCTAGAACCAGCTTGTCGTAAGAATCGTGAATAACAGTGCCGTCTTTAAGCTCGACTGTTACTTCTTTCTTTGCGTAATCTATGTCTAAAACTTTACTTTCAAGATTTACCTTAGCGCCTTTTTTAACGAAATCTTCTGGCTTCTGATAGAACAGTCCGTCGCTGCTTTGAATCTGCTTTCCAATCCACAAAGCCATGCCGCAGCCAAGGAAGGAAATATTGCTATTTTGATCGTAAATTGTAAGATCGTTTCCTGGGTAGCTCAAAATTGTGTTAGCGCAGGCAGTGCCGGCGTGATTTGCGCCAATCTGAATGATCTTCGCCATCGGTAATCTCTTTTCGTCGTTGAATCTAGTTTTATTTTGTTTATTTCTGCTGAAATTATGGTATGTGCTGCATTAACTACTTTGTTTAATTTACGCTGCGGCGCGAACGCACATCCAATGCATAATATTATTACATGAATGTGAGTCTTACCAATTTTGATTTTGTGCGTGTTGTGTGGGAAGTGTGATTATTTCACAATCTGACTATAACTAATCTTTTTGCGAACATGAATTACGTAGTAGAATCCTGAAATTTGTATACTGTTTATATACAGTGACATTCACATATATACAGTTTTTGTGATGCGTTTTAATGTTTTGATAAAGTGAGAGTTGTATGAGGGGGTATTGTAATGCGTATTTTGATTACTGGTTTTACGCCGTTTGATAATGAGTCTATAAATCCGTCGTGGGAGATTGCGCAATCAGTGCATGCGCCTGAGGGCGTGGAACTTGTTCGTTTGCAGATTCCTACAGAATTTAACAAAGGTGCGCAAAAAGTTATTGAGAAAATAGAGGAAGTTCACCCTAATGCTGTGCTTTCGTTAGGGCAATTTGGCGGTTCTGCTTGTTTTAACGTTGAGTATGTTGGAATTAACTGTAGAGCTTCGCGCATACCGGATAATAGTGGATATAAGCCTTGGTATGAGCCTGTTGTGCAGGATGGTGATGTGGCGTATAAAGCGACTTTGCCAGTTGTGAATATAGTTGAGGCTTTGAATAAGGCGAAATTGCCGGCGTCTGTGTCTTTTTCTGCGGGCGCGTACGTGTGCAATGATGTGCTTTACAGTGTTTGTCATTATTGCCAGACTAGGAAATTGCCGATTAAGAGCGGTTTTATTCACGTTCCGTATTTGCCTGAGCAAGTTCTTGATAAGCCGAGTACGAGTTCTATGAGTTTAGCTGATATGCTTTGCGGTATTGAAATTGCGCTGCAAGTAATTGCAAGTAATTGCGAGTAATTGCAGATAAATAGTATGAAGTATTTATTGTCTATACTTGCTCAAGCACGCGCTCAATAGCGTTATTTTGCGAAAGAAGATAAACGCAATACTGGTTCATGCTTATGCCTTCGGCTTGAGATTGTTCAGCCAACTGCCTGTGTAATTCTTTAGGAAGACGTAACTTGAATTGTCCGGAATAGTCATTTAATTCATGGTAAGACGGCTCTTTTATATTGATTTTGCTTGTAAGAGCTGCTTCAAACCAAGAATGCTTAGCGTCCTGCGCATTTGCTGCTGCTTCCTGTTCGGTGTCTCCTGAACTTATGCATCCTGGCAAATCAGGGTAGTAGGACACGAATCCGCCTTCATCTGGATCCTTTACAATCTCCAGCTTATACGGTAGTGACATGTAGTAGCTGAGTGTTTTATTTGTAAGTGTTTTGGCGTTGTTTTTGTGAGTGATATTTTTGCTAATTTTATTTGTTTTAGTCATATTTGATTTCATATTTTGCTGATTTTTTGAAAGTTTTATAAAAGTATAAGTGGTGTTATATGTGGTGTCAACGGCTATGCTGGTTTATGATACTTAGACTTAATTAGTAAATCGTTAATTGATGTAAACTTAATACTAGATTTATTCTGTGGATGATTAATCTTTGCAAGTAGATAGGTGGTTGGTATATAGATGGCTGATAAAAATGCGGCGAATATAGGTTTTGAAAAGCAATTATGGGATGCTGCATGCGTGCTGTGGGGTCATATTCCAGCTGCTGAATATCGCAAAGTAATTATTGGCTTAATTTTTTTGAGGTATGTTTCTACTGCATTCGAGAAGCGTTATAAAGAGCTTGTAGAAGAAAATGATGGTTTTGAAAACGATCGTGACGAGTATCTTGCTGATAGTATTTTCTATGTTCCAGAAAATGCAAGATGGAATGTAATTGCTTCTGCAGCACATACTCCTGAAATTGGCAAAGTCATCGATAATGCAATGGTTGCTATTGAGCAAGAAAATAAGAGCCTTAAGAATGTATTGCCGAAAAATTATGCAAATCCTGATTTGGATAAGCAGGTTCTTGGCGACGTTGTTGATATTTTTACAAATAGTATTGATATGAACGGTAATGGACTTGATGAAGACATTATTGGAAGAACTTACGAGTATTGCATAGCTCAATTTGCAGCTGTAGAAGGTAAAGATGGTGGAGAATTCTATACGCCTTCTAGCATTGTAAAAACTTTGGTTTCCGTGTTAAAGCCGTTCGATAATTGTCGTGTGTATGATTGCTGCTGCGGTAGTGGTGGCATGTTTGTTCAGTCTGAGAAGTTTATTGAGGCTCACAGTCATCGCCGTGGAACTATTTCTGTTTATGGACAAGAAGCTAATCCAGATACGTGGAAGATGGCTAAAATCAATATGGCTATTCGTGGTATTGATGCTGATTTAGGACCGTATCAGGCAGATACTTTTACTAATGATTTGCATCCTACTTTGAAAGCTGATTTTATTCTCGCTAACCCTCCTTTCAATTATCACCCGTGGAATCAAGAAAAACTACTTGATGATGTGCGTTGGAAGTATGGAGTTCCTCCTGCAGGAAACGCTAATTACGCTTGGATTCAGCATATGATTCATCATCTTGCTCCAAATGGGAAAATCGGTCTTGTTCTTGCTAATGGTGCTTTGTCTACATCTACTACTTCAGAATTCGAAATACGAAAGAAAATTATTGAAGATGATTTGATAGAAGGCATTATTGCTATGCCTACGCAACTTTTCTACAGCGTTACTATTCCAGTCACGTTGTGGTTTATTACTAAGAATAAGAGGCAGACTGGTAAAACTGTTTTTATTGATGCCAGAAATATGGGTCATATGATTGACCGTAAGCATAGGGATCTTTCAGATGACGATATACAAAAATTATCCAACACGTTTGAAGCTTTTCAGAATGGTACTTTAGAAGATGTTAAAGGTTTTTGCAAAGTAGCAACAACAGAAGATATAGCTAATCAAGATTACATTCTTACTCCAGGAAGATATGTTGGTATTGAAGAGCAGGATGATGACGGAGAGCCATTTGAAGAGAAGATGACGAGGCTTACTTCTGAACTTTCAGAAATGTTTGCAAAATCGCACGAATTAGAAGCTGAAATCAAGAAGAATTTGGGGGCAATTGGGTATGAAATATAAGCTTTCAGAAATAATGGATATTATTGGTGGCGGAACTCCGAAGACAAGTAAGCCGGAATATTGGAATGGTGACATTCCTTGGCTTTCTGTAAAAGACTTTAACAATGATTATCGCTACGTATATGAAACAGAGAAGACCATTACACAGGCTGGATTTGATAATAGCTCAACGAAATTGCTAAAGAGAAATGATTCAATAATTTCAGCGCGTGGTACTGTCGGAGAAATAGCGATGATTCCATATCCTATGGCTTTTAATCAGTCGTGTTATGGGCTACGTGCAAAAGAAGGTCTTGTTGATGAAGAGTATTTATATTACTTGATTAAGCACAACGTGCTGGTTTTGAAAAAGAATACTCATGGCTCGGTGTTTGATACAATTACGCGAGACACGTTTGACGGTATTGAAGTGGAATTGCCGTCAATGGTGCAACAGAAGGCAGTAGCTTCAATACTCCGAGATTTAGATGACAAGATTGAACTAAATAATAAGATAAATAAGAATTTAGCTTTCTAAATGTCGAGATTTGATACATCGATTTCTCCAGACATAAGCTTTGGTATCAATGCGTCGCGTAATGTTACAAGCTTAGAAATTTCGTCGCGTATTATTATTTGTGCATTTATTATTGGCATCACTAAATTATTAAATTGTTTACGAAGTTCAATTGGAGGCTCAAATAAAAATATTTTTTTCAAATGAGTTGGTCCAAAATTAACCTGCGCGCTACCATTCGCCATAGATATTTGATTATTAAGAAACTCTTTTGAAGTAATATATCCATATACAAATGAATAATCATCGTAATCGCGCTTAGGCCTAAATCTTATTACACTCGTATTCAAACATAATGGAAGATCTTTTGCTTGCACTATTGCATATCTTCCCAAAGTTCCAGAGCAGGACAACACTATATCGTACGCATTAAGCATAAAGTGTGAGTATTTTCCATTGGCTTCATCGTAAGAAATCATATTAGCTGTTGAAGTATCTAATGTTCCACCATTTATGCAACGAATATTTATGAATTTTATTCCATTCTTAACATATTGCCAATTTCTAATTCCAGGGCCTTCTTGGAAATAAATTATTTTTGACAATGGAATTTGTTGCCATTCGTCTTTTCTGTTAATTACAAAAAATTCATTATAAAGTTCTCTGATTTGCTCCTCTAAATTCTTATTTATAGCTCTATTATTTTCAATTTTGGAATCGATTGAAGATAGGAGTGATGATATTTTTCGTTGATCTTGTATGTTTTCTGGAACATTTACCTCTACACGTTTCATTGCACTGCCAGATATTTCTTTGAACGTTGTTCCACTACCAAGATTACTTATTTTATTTTTGTTATATTTAAGCAAGTAATACAGAAATAAATAATCGGTATTTTCATTTGGTATTACACTTTTGAATCCTTGATTTGTACACATTTCATTTGCAGCAATTGCCACGTAACCTATTGGTGCACGAGAAGAAAAAAGAATAGAATTTTTAGGCATTAATTGTGTTGAGCAACTTGAAAGTCCTTTATTAGTTATATTGCGTTTTCCTTTGGAAATATATCTTCCAGAAAATCCCGCTAAATCTTTTGGTGTAATCCAAGCAATGTTACCATTTTCATAATTTTCTGGTTTATTAGTAGACGGTGTAGCTCCTCCTACAACTGTGCCAAGATCTGATATTGTACAAGTTTTCCATTCAGTCATAATCTAGCCGTCCTATCCTATATATTTTCTATGTGCTATTTTAACATTACTTTGTTTTACCATGGCATATTGAAGCGTAGTATCAATACGCTGGTGTCCAAGCAATTTTTGTAGTTGTTCAATTGGCATGCCTTTATCTATTGCAATTGTTGCAAGCGTTCTTCTGAATTTATGAGGGTGCACTTTTGGTATGTTTAATTTTCTACCCATGTTACGAAGGCGTTGTTCTATTCCACTAATCTGTAATCGTTTGTAAGGGGCTTTAAGGCACACAAATAATGCTTTATTGTCGTCAGTTCTTTCGCTTAAATATTGTTGCAAGTGCAGCTTTGTTCGTGCGTCGAAATACACGAGCCTTTCTTTGTTACCTTTGCCAAACACTACACATTCTCTTTCTGTAAAATCTATATCGTCACGATTCAGCAAAGCTAATTCGCCTACTCGCATACCAGTTGAAGAAAGAATATCAATCATTGCTAAATCGCGTATCTCTTTGCAATTGTCTCTCATCTTTTCCAGGTCTTCATCTGCATAGGTTTCTTTTATGCTACTTGCCGTTTTTACTTTATGTATGCGTCTAACTGGGCTTTTAATAATATGATCTTCATCTTCTAGCCAAGCAAAAAAGCTTGATAATATTCTACGAATATTGTCTATTGTTACTCTGCTGGATTTGTTTCTATTTTGATATTCAGTCAAATATGTTCTTAAATCCTCAGTGACAATATGTTGAACGTTTTTGCCAATTGAAGCAATCATTAATTCAATAGTAGTTTTATAATACTTTAATGTTTTTTCTGAGCAACCTTCTACGCGTTTAGCTGCTATAAATTTTTCGAGCAAAGTAGTGCTGTTGTCTTCATTTTTGGTTGTATCTGAGCAGCTTACTTCATAGCAAAAAAGTATTCGTTTCATTACTTGGTGTAGATGTTTTAGTTGCGAATTGTCAAGATAAGGCAACATTTGCTGCATAATATTGGACATAAGTTCTTGCTTCATTAGTATCTCCTTTGCATAGTTTGCTTTAGAGAACGATACTATTAAATAATTTATTGATTTGTTTCGTATGAAGTTTTGCGTAATTCAGCTATAAATAAGAATTTAGAGCAACAAGCTAAAGCTATCTATCAGAAGATGTTTATTGACAATCCTGACAATGATTGGAATGAAGGCTCCTTAAGCGATATCGCTAATATTACTATGGGACAATCTCCAAGCGGTAGTAGCTATAATGATGACGGAATAGGCACAGTATTCTTTCAAGGTCGTGCTGAATTTGGCTTCAGATTCCCAACTATCCGCCTTTATACCACTAATCCAAAGAGAATGGCTGGTGCAAATGACATCTTGATGAGTGTTCGAGCACCAGTTGGCGACCTTAATATTGCTCATGAGGATTGTTGTATTGGTCGTGGACTTGCTGCTATTTGCTCTAAAACCAGCTATCAGTCTTTTATGCTTTACACGATGTTTTCACTCAAAAAGCAGTTGAATATATTCAATGGAGAAGGTACAGTTTTCGGTTCTATCAATCGCAATTCATTGAACGATATGCCAATTCTCATTCCTTCTGATGAGCAAATTGAGAAGTTTGAACTGATAGTTGCTCCTATGGATGCTGCAATTCGCAATAATTATGATGAAATTTGCCGTTTGCAAGTAGTACGAGACTCTTTACTCCCTCGCCTTATGTCTGGTGAAATTGATGTATCAAATCTCAACATTTAGAAAGCTAAATTCTTATTTATCTAAATAAATCGGGTTATATAGTGCAAAATTTCCGCGCTAGTAGGATAATAATAGAAATCCTAATACGAGGGAGTGTGAAGCATGTCAGAATCCTATACTGAAGCAGATTATGAAAATTCTATAATAGAGCTTTTTCAAAATATGGGTTATAGGCATGTATATGCTCCAGACTTAGAACGTGATTTTCATAGCCCTTTATACGAAGAAGAGCTTAATGATGCTCTGTATAGGCTGAATCCTCGTGCATCAAAACGTGCGATATCAGAAGCGTTGCGCAAAATCAAGAACTTTGAGAATGCAGAACTTGTGCAAAAGAATGAATTATTCATGAATTATTTGCAAAATGGCGTTGAAGTAAAATATTTTGAAGATGGTGAAGAGCATTCAGATATTATTTACCTTGCAGACTACGAAAATAAGAATAATAACTCTTTTGTTGTAGCTAATCAGTGGACATATATTGAAAATAGCAATAAGCGACCTGATGTTATTTTGTTCCTTAATGGATTGCCAGTAGTTTTAATGGAACTGAAATCTCCTTCTAGAGAAAACACTGATGCTTCAGAAGGTTATTTGCAAATTAGGAATTACATGCAAGAAATTCCTTCCATGTT
Organism: Gardnerella sp. 2492; assembly: GCF_050320365.1. NCBI lineage: Bacteria > Bacillati > Actinomycetota > Actinomycetes > Bifidobacteriales > Bifidobacteriaceae > Gardnerella > Gardnerella sp. 2492. The sequence goes on from NZ_CP186952.1 coordinate 1,502,337, forward strand.
CATATACAACTGCATTTGCGTTATAAGTGATCAGCTTACGAGTAAGGCTGGCACTATTACTTCCAAAGAAGATCGTTTTATGTGTTGGAAATCTAAAGATGGAAGCTATGAAAATACACAATATGCGCAATTCGATACTTTCTTTGAAGGCATGTTTACTAAAGAACGCTTGCTTGATATTATAAAAAACTTCATTTGTTTTTCAGAAAATGGCAGTGAATTAATAAAAATTTTAGCTGGCTACCACCAATATTTTGCTGTTAAAAAAGCTATTGAATCAACTAAACGTGCGTCGGAAACAGATAGAAAGGGCGGTGTTTTTTGGCATACACAAGGCAGTGGAAAATCATTGTCTATGGTGTTTTATGCGCACTTGCTTCAACAAGTCTTAAACAGCCCAACAATAGTTGTTATTACTGATAGAAATGATTTAGACGATCAATTATATTCTCAGTTTGCTAAGTGCAAGGATTTTCTTAGGCAAGAGCCTAAACATGCTGAAAGTCGTAATAATTTAAAGAGTTTGCTTGAAGGAAGAAAAGCAAACGGAATTATCTTCACTACTATGCAAAAGTTTGAAGAATCTTCTGAGCCATTATCAGATCGCAAAAACATTGTTGTTATGGCTGATGAAGCGCATCGTAGTCAGTATGGTCTTTCTGAAAAAGTAAATAGTGAAGGAGAAATTAAAGTAGGCAATGCGCGAGTTATAAGGGATGCTCTGCCTAACGCAACTTTTATAGGGTTTACTGGAACCCCTATTGAAGCTAAAGATAGAAATACTCGCGAAGTGTTCGGTGATTATATCGATATTTATGATATGACTCAAGCTGTTGCAGATGGTGCCACAACTCCTGTTTACTATGAGAGTAGGGTTGTAAAGCTTAAACTTGATGAATCAACTTTGCGCATGATTGATAATGAATATGACGCAATGGCTGATTATGCTGATTCTGAAGTCATTGAGAAAAGTAAAAGAGAAGTTGCAACTCTTGATGCAATTCTTGGTAATGATTCAACAATAGACTCACTTGTTAAAGACATCATTAATCATTATGAGAATTATCGCGAAAATCTTTTAACAGGCAAGGCAATGATTGTTGCGTATTCTCGTGAAATTGCAATAAAAATTTATAATAAGATTCTTGAATTAAGACCTCAATGGGATAAAAAAGTCAAGGTTGTAATGACTGAAAGCAACAAAGATCCTGAAGAGTGGAGAGCAATTATAGGGAATAAAAGTCATCGTAAGGATCTTGCAGAAGAGTTCAAAGATGACAATAGTGATATGAAGATTGCGATAGTTGTTGACATGTGGCTTACTGGATTCGATGTGCAGTCGCTTTCCACCATGTATATTTATAAACCCATGAAGGGATATAACCTTATGCAAACCATTGCGCGTGTAAACAGAGTATTTGCAGGTAAAGAAGGTGGCTTAATAGTAGATTATGTAGGCATTATTTCTGCTTTGAAGCAGGCTATGAAAGACTATACTGTTAGAGATAAAGAAAATTATGGGGATATGGATATATCTCATTCTGCTTATCCTAAATTCTTAGAAAAATTATCGATTTGCAAAGATCTTTTCCATGGATACGATTATTCGAAATTTGTTAATGGAACTAATTTAGAAAGATCAAAAGCTGTTTCTGGAGCAGTCAATTTTATACTCGATGTAAGTAAAAAGAAAGAATTAAAAAATTTTGTAAAAGAAGCGCTTCTATTGCATCAAGCATTATCTTTATGCTCGTCAATTGTTAAGCGTGATTTAAGAGTTGAAGCGGCATTTTTTGAGTCTGTACGCGTTATTTTATCTCGTATAAGTGATAGTGGATCTGGCAAGAAAATTTCTCTTCAAGAGATGAATAGCAGAGTTAACGATCTTCTTAAAAATAGTATTAAAAGTGAGGGTGTTATAAATCTTTTCTCCGATTTTAAGGAAGGTTTTTCGATTTTTGACCCTGAATTTATGAGTGAAGTCTCAAAAATGAAGGAAAAGAATATTGCTGTAAAGATTTTGGAAAGTCTTATTTTGGAACAGGTTCGTATATATAAAAAAACAAATGTTGTAAAATCTGAAAAGTTTAGCGAAATAATGCAAAGCATTATAAATAGATACATTAATGGCATGATTACTAACGAAAAGGTTATAGAAGAATTATTTGATATGGCTAAACAGATTATGCATGAAAAAAGTATTGGTAAAGAACTTGGCCTTACTGATGAAGAGCTTGCTTTTTATGATGCATTAACGAAACCTCAAGCAATAAAAGATCGTTACAAGAATGATCAGCTTGTTGCTATCACAAAAGAACTTACAGAAACATTACGTAAAAATCGCACTATTGATTGGCAAAAGAAAGAAACAGTACGCGCTAGAATGCGAATTTGCATTAGACGTCTTCTAAAGAAGTATAAATACCCGCCTAGCGATTTAGAGTATGCACTTGAAACTGTTATAAAGCAGTGTGAACAATGGGTAGATAGAACAGATTTGTAGTGTGGTAAAGGTCTGTGCGTGTTGTGTGGGGGGGGGGGTATTTACCTCAAAACAGTCACTTATGGTGAAAGTGTGGTATAAAAGTCTTATGTTTTCTAAACGCGCTGTTACCATTTTTGCGGCTGCTGTCGTAACTGCTTTAGCGCTAGGTACGTTGAGTGCCTGCGAGCCGAAGGGTAAAGCCGTTGGGGATACTGGACGAGCTGGGGACATAATTCACGATGGTGTGGATATTAACGATATTCATTTGCTGGTGATTGGTTCTAAGTCTGAAGCTCTTGATGATGAGCTTTTAAGACAGTGCAAAATGTACGGAATCAGTGCAGCTTATGTGTCAGTTTCAGATATTAATAATCCTAATGAGGCAGCTCAGCAAGCTATTCGTTCTGCAAGTGAGCAGCCTGTGTCAATGATATTCATAAATTCTCTTGACGTTACAAAATTAGATTCAAATTCTCAAGTATCTAAAAAATCTAAAGAAAGTGCTGTAAACAAATCGGGTGAAAGTAAAGCGTGGATTTCTGCACTGCAATACGTGCGGTATGCTGGAGTTCCAGTTGCGCTAGTTAACCCTATAAAAGCTCCTAAAGACGAAACTTTATATGCTGCAACATTGCATATGAACGATGTTGCTAACGGCATTATTTATGAAACTGATTCGTCGAATCACAATGAACATTCAGATAGTAAAAACACTAAACTTTATCCAGAACGTTCATCTTTGCTCAGCATTGTTCGCGCAATAATCGACAATACGCCACACAGTAGGGAAGTGATTGTAAATGACAAGTAGCAAGCACAACTTAACCGCAAGTTCCGTTGAAAAAGTGAGTAATTCTTGTGTATCACTTCCTGAAGTAGAAGTTTCTGGATTGAGTGACAAAGAAGTTGCAGAGGCGGTTTCTCGCGGAGATGTGAATATTACTTCTAAGCAAACTTCGCGTTCGGTAATAGATATTATTCGCGCAAATGTGTTCACGTTATTTAATGCAATCATTTTTGTGGCGATGATAGTTGTTCTTGCCACAGGTTCATGGAAAGACGCTGTTTTTGGAGTAGTAATTTTAGTAAATACTGGTATTGGTGTTGCAACTGAGCTAAAAGCTAAGCGTACGCTCGATAGTCTTTCTATATTGATCGCTGCTCGTGCAATGGTTCGTAGAGGTGGAGAAAATATCGAGATTGCGCACAAAGATATTGTGCTTGGGGATGTTTTGTGGCTTAGGGCTGGTGAGCAGGTTCCAGCTGACGTAGAAGTTTTGGAATCGTGGGGATTGGAAATGGATGAGTCCATGCTCACGGGCGAGTCTGCTACAGTACGAAAAGCGCAAGGAGATAACGTTTATTCCGGGTCTACTGCCGTTTCTGGCATGGCCTTAACGCGTGTTACTGCCGTAGGAGAGCACAGTTACGCAGCAAAATTAGCAGCACAAGCAAAGGTGTACTCTAAAACGATTTCCGATTTAAGTCGTGGAATTAATACAATTTTGAAATATATGACTATGGTTGTGGTGCCTTTGTGTGTGCTACTTGTGTGGTCTCAAATGCATAAAGTTGGCGGATTTGTTGAAGCATGGCAGACTGGCGCTTGGCGAGGAGCCGTTGTTTCTGCTGTTGCAGGCGTTGTTGGCATGATTCCAGAAGGATTGGTGTTACTTACTTCGCTTAATTTTGCGGTGGCTGCTATGCGACTTGCGCGTAAACAAACGTTAGTTCAGGAGCTGGAATCTGTAGAAACTTTAGCGCGCGTAGACTGCTTGAATCTGGACAAAACTGGCACTATTACTGACGGTGGTATTGCATTCGTTGGCGTAGAAAATCTAGATAATAATGCAGAAATATCTTTACAAACTAACTTACAAACCAACTTACAAACCAACTTACAGACTAATCAGGCTTTATTTGACTTATCTAATGAAGAAAATCCAAACGCAACAGGCGTTGCGATTATGGAAGGGCTTGGCGCTCAAGGAGTCGCAGCTAGTGCGCATGTATCTAACCGACTTCCGTTCTCATCCGCTAGAAAGTGGAGTGCTGTGCGTTATGTGAATGATACAAGCGAGTCTGCAACTTGGTATATGGGTGCTCCGGAAGTATTGCTAAGTGCGATTAATTGTGCAAATTCTAATGAACTTTTAGCGAAAGTTAATTCTTATGCTGAGCAGGGTGAGCGTGTGTTGCTTCTTGCAAAAGCAAGTATCGTCGAAAGTAGCGTCGAAAGTAGCATTACAGACACAGATAAAACTTTTGGTGATTCTCCTACTATTTGCGCAAGTGCCCAGCCTGTTGCTTTAGTTCGCTGCTCTGAGCGTATTCGTGAAGATGCTCGTAAGACTCTTTCATGGTTCCGTGAGCAGGGTGTACGCTGCCGTGTAATTTCGGGAGATAATCCTACAACTGTTGCGGCTGTTGCTGCAAAAGTTGGGTTAACAGGAGATCGCAAACCTATTGCAATGGATGCTAGAAAATTGCCTGAAGATATTAACGAACTGGCTAAAGTGCTTGAAAATGTTGATGTTCTTGGGCGTGTGCTTCCTCATCAAAAGAAGGCGATTGTTCAGGCGCTTCACACTCAAGGTCATGTTGTTGCTATGACTGGTGACGGCGTGAACGATACGTTGGCTCTTAAAGAGGCTGATTTAGGTGTTGCTATGGGCAATGCTGCTCCTGCGGCAAAAGCTGTAGCTCAAGTGGTTCTAGTTGATTCGCGCTTCTCGCATTTGCCGGATGTTGTGGCTCGCGGTAGGCAAGTGATGGCAAATATGGAACGTGTGGCTGGCTTATTCCTTGTAAAAACTGTGTATTCTGCGCTTATTTCTGCAGGAGTGGTATTGCTCGGATTGCACTTCCCGTATTTGCCTCGTCATATTACTTACATTGGTTCTTTAACCATTGGTATTCCAGCATTTTTGCTCGCTTTAGCGCCTAATACTCGTCGCTATATTCCAGGATTCTTGAAGCGTGTAGTGCATTTTGCTGTTCCTAGCGGATTTGCAGTAGCGCTTTCCGTGCTAGCGACTGCTGTTATAGCTCCTCGAGTTTTGGGATTAAATCTTGACGATGTTGCCGCAAATAATTTGATAGCGTCTCGTTTTATTGTTTCAAACGTGCAAGCCTTGGCAACCGCTCGCAGTATTTGTTCCGTAATCGTATTTGTCCTTGGCATACTCGTGCTTGCAAGCGTTGCTAAGCCGTTGCGCTCGTGGCGAGGAATCATGGTTGCGTTATTTGCTGCAGCTGGAGTTGCTGGAGCTTTTATACCGTTTACTGCAAAGTTTTTCGAAATTCATGTGCCAACTGCGGGAAGTGCACTTACTGTAATGACAATAGCAGTTATATTATCGGCAGTATTTTGGTTTGTATGCGTGATTTTGGCAAAACTGATAGTGCGTAAGAAGTAGTGCGTAAGAAATAGTGCGTAAGAAATAGTGCGTAAGAAAATAAAGAAAGAATCAAAAGAATCAGAAAACTAATCTATGCGAATTAGTGAGTGTGTCGAAGAGCCAGTAATGATGCTTACAATAGATACGTGTTCAGTATTTTAGAAATGTTTTCAGTAGGTGTCGGTCCAAGTTCTTCGCATACCGTAGGTCCTATGCGTGCGGCTTACGCATTCGTAACTTCCCTGCAAAAAAGTGGGAGTCTTAAAAATGTTGCGCACGTAAAGGTGACGCTTTATGGATCTTTGTCTTTAACTGGCTTAGGGCATGGTACTGATCGAGCGTCTGTTGCAGGTCTTGAAGGGAATCTTCCAGATAATGTAGACACTGAGCATATGCTTACAATTCGTGAAGATTGTAAAAAGACTGGTACTTTGAAACTTGCAGGAGAACATACTATTTCTTTTGATTACGACAATGATGTTGTTTTTGAAAAATGGAAGCGCATGGTTGCACATCCAAATGGAATGCGTTTTGTTGCAACGGATTCTGAAGGCAATAAGGTAGATGAGCAAGTTTGGTATTCCATTGGCGGCGGGTTTGTGCGTAAAGGTCGTTCTGATGACGCTATGGTTGGTCTACATGATCGAGTTACAGAGCAAGCTGAAAGCAATAAAGACGAAGGTAGTAGTAACGAAACTAGTCAAAACGAAAATAAAGTTGATACTTCAAATCAAACTAAAGACTCTACTGTACCTTATCCTTTTACTTCATGCGATGAGCTGATCGACATTTGCAGAAGAGAGCATATGCAAATCAGTGATGTTGTGTGGCAAAACGAGTTAGCTTTACACGAGGGTGATGCTGACTATGTGCGCAACTATTTACTTCACGTTTGGAATGTTATGAGCAAATGTGTCGAAAATGGCTGCAATTCAAAGCAGCCAATTCTTCCGGGCGGTCTTGATGTTCCTCGCCGTGCTCCTCATATGTATGAGCGTCTTGCAGCAAATTCAGATATGCTTCGCAATAATCGTAGACGTGCAGATGCAGCTTTGGAAACTTCTGATTCTGCATGGGTTAATCTTTTTGCGCTCGCAGTAAGTGAAGAGAACGCTGGAGGCGGCCGAATTGTTACGGCTCCTACGAATGGTTCTGCTGGTATTATTCCTGCAGTATTGCAGTATTATTGGCGATTCGTTGATTCAGCTAACGAGGACGGTGTTGTTAGGTTCTTACTAGCTGCTGGAGCTGTTGGTTATTTGTTTAAGCGAAACGCTTCAATTTCTGGAGCTGAAGTTGGTTGTCAGGGTGAGGTTGGTTCTGCATGCTCAATGGCTGCAGCTGGATTGTGTGAAGTATTAGGTGGTACTCCTGAGCAGGTTGAAAATGCTGCAGAAATTGGAATCGAACATCACTTAGGATTGACTTGCGATCCTGTTGGTGGATTAGTTCAGATTCCTTGCATTGAACGTAATGCTATGGCTGCAAATACTGCTATTAATGCGGTTCGTATGGCTATGCTTGGGGACGGTTCGCATATGGTAAGTCTTGATCAGGCTATTAAGACAATGAAAGAAACTGGTCACGACATGATGTCTAAATATCGTGAAACTTCAAAAGGTGGATTGGCTGTTAACGTAGTTGAATGCTAATTTGAGTATAAGTTCTTACACAATTTTTGTTGATTATGCTAGTCAACATGGTATATATTGTGAGTTTATACACAATCTCACTATAGTAGTGCGCACGTAACGATTGAGTGCTAATCTAGGACAGGTTGATTATAGAAGTGTGCACTACTATGTGCTGTTTAGAGTTTTAAAGGAGGTAAAATGGCACAGAATATGCCAGAAGTGATTGCAGAATTTGGCACTACGCCAACGGTGACGTTCCCGGAATCTGAGCCGCCAGCTGGTCTCAAAGTTGTTGAGTTGGTGGAAGGCAATGGTCCATTGGTTCGTGCTGGAGACACTGTTACCGTAAATTATCACGGTGTTGTTTGGGGTGCTGAAAAGCCGTTTGATTCAAGTTTCGCACGTCATACGCCTGCCAGCTTCGGTATTGGTGTTGGTCAGGTTATTAAAGGATGGGATCGTACGGTTCCTGGTCATAATGTTGGTTCGCGATTGTTGATTTCTATCCCACCTGAGTACGGTTATGGTTCTCGCGGTGTTCCTCAAGCTGGTATTGGCGGCGGAGACACTTTGGTATTTGTAGTTGATATTATTTCAACGCGTTGAGTACGTGAGTCAGCGAGTGCAGGTTAATGCGGTGAATCTGCTTAGTGTGTTACTCAGTGACTCGTGTAATGGTTTGTTTAATAGTTTTTGATTTATAAGAGATTGTTGGATAAGGAGGTAGCAATGGCTGAAGAAAAAACTATTTTGCTTACGCAGGAAGCGTATGACAAGCTGAAGGAAGAGTTAGAGCATCGTGAAGGTGAATATCGAGAAGAGATTACCGAGCGTATCGCTGCTGCTCGAGCTGAAGGTGATTTGTCTGAAAATGGCGGTTATCAGGCTGCTCGTGAAGAGCAAGGAAAGAATGAGGGACGCATTAATGAGCTTATTGTGAAGTTACGTAATGCGAAAATCCTTGAAGCGCCTAAAGATGGCACTGTTGGTAACGGTTCTTTAGTTACAGTTGAGCTTGCTGGACGTGAAATGACTTACGTTCTAGGATCTCGTGATATTGCTGTGGCTACAGATTATGACGTTATTAGTCCAGAATCTCCAATTGGTGCAGCGATTATTGGTGCTCATACTGGAGACACTGTAAGCTATGCAGCTCCTAATGGTCGTGAGATTTCTGTGACTATTAAGGATTCTCATCCACTTGCTTAAGTTAATAATTTTGCTTTAGTTTTAGTATTTTGCAGATTGTTCCTCGGATGTTTCAATTTGATATATTCGAGGAACAATTTTATATTTTGATTAAGTTGATTAAGTTTTAATTTCAGCGTTTTAGTTTTTATTATTTTTTTTTTATTTTTATGTTCAGAAGTAAAGCTAGTAATTAACTTTTATTAGATTATTTTAAGTTTAAGTAGACGCTAAAAATAGCTTTATTATATTTTGCGCAATACTGTAACTACTTTTCCCATAATAGTTGCGTGAGAGCCATCAATTGGAGAGTAAGCAGGATTATGTGGAATAAGCCATACGTGACCGTGATCGTTGCGGAAAGTTTTTACTGTAGCCTCGTTATCTAGCAAAGCCGCAACAATGTCTCCATTTACTGCTTCGTGTTGCTCTCTAACTACCACATAATCACCATCGCAAATAGCAGCGTCAATCATGGAATCGCCGTGTACTTCCAGCATAAAAAGATTTCCAGTACCTGTAAGTCTTTCTGGAAGACGCATTACATCTTCAATATGTTGTTCGGCTGTAATAGGTGCTCCGGCTGCAATACGGCCAACCAGTGGAACGTCATGAGAGTTTATAACAGCTTCGCTGTCGTACATACTTATATCTACTGGTCTAGCATCGCTTTTTATAAATTGTGGATTTTCCTCTTTGTTTGAGGAATTATTCATAACTTCAATAGCTCTACCTTTATTCGCGCTAATGCGTATGTAGCCTTTAGTTTCTAGTGTTCTAAGTTGATGTTTAACTGAAGATGGACTTCTAAGGCCAACAGCTTCTCCTATTTCACGGAATGATGGTGGGAATCCGTGTTTGTTTATGCTGTTTTGAATGGCAGCCATGATGTTGCGCTGACGTTCTGTAAGTGAAATGTCACTATCTATTGTTGAATCGTTTGATTCTTTGTGCTCGTCATTCATGGCTGCTCCTTTCGCTTTATATATAGTATCGCATATAGAAGAAAAAATCAAACATCTGTTCGACACGCCGTTGCAACTTTCGAACGAATGTGTCATTATTGATACACCTGTTCGATAGAACAAATGTTCAATTACTTCTATTTGGATATGAGGGAGGAAAGATTATGTACACAGTAACTGCAAGTAAGAGTAACAGTAGAAAGATGAATAAATACCGCAAAAGTATAATGGTTCATAGAGCAATTGTATTATTTGCACTTGTTGCGCTTGCTTTTATTTTCATACCTAAAAACGCAATTTCAGTAGTTCCAGAAAAATTAGTAACTTATACTGTTCGTCCAGGAGACACTTTGTGGCATTATGCTGCAACAATAACTCCTAGTGGAGGGAATGTAAGTGATTCAGTTGATCGTCTAATGCAAATAAACCATCTTGATTCAAGTGATATTTCAGTTGGGCAAACAATAAATGTTCCTGTTGTAAATATGTAGATGTCATTTATTGTTTTATAACTATTTCTAATAGGGGATTGTTAATTAGAAAGATTGTTAACCAGAAATATTGTTAACTAAAGAATTGTCAAAATAATAAAACTAATGGGGGTATATTATGAGTGCAGAAGAAAGAGATAATAGAATAAGGCTGATTTCAGGCATACCATGTGTTGTTAATAATGATTTTGCAACATGTTTTGTGTTCTTCGATAGGGATATGGTTCTAGATTCTTATTCTAAAAATGATTACCACTCAGATGAGTCGGGTTGTTGCCCTAATTGTTGTAAAAATAATTATTGCAATTTAATAAATCACTGTATTCTTTACGATGATTTAGATAGTAATTATATTGAGGATGATGGTGTTGTCGTGATCAAATTGGACGAATAGAATTGTAGAAATTACGTGATCTTTTTGTGGTATCAATAAATTTTTACTAAAAAAGCGCTGATATGTGCATAAAATATTGGTATAACTGTTAAATTTTGTTGTTACATGTACCAAGTTCGCATGATTTCTAGTATGCTGATTATATGCATTGTCCGTTTTGTAAAAATTCCGATACTAAAGTTATCGATACGAGAATTAGTGAAGATGGTTATTCGATTCGTCGTAGGCGTGAATGTCAGATGTGCGGCAATCGCTTTACTACAGTAGAAACTACACAGCTGCTAGTTATGAAACGTTCTGGTTCAATAGAACCTTTCGATCGTGCAAAAGTAGTTGCTGGTGTTGGCAAAGCATGCCAAGGACGTCCTATAGATTCTGAAGCGTTAAAAACTCTTGGAATGCGAGTTGAAGCAGATTTGCGAGCGAGAGGTTTAGCACAAGTAACTTCGGAAGAAGTTGGTAAAGCTATACTCAAGCCTCTGCGAGAACTTGACGAGGTTGCCTATCTTCGTTTTGCTAGCGTGTATCAAAACTTCACTGGATTGCAAGATTTTGTGCGTGCAATTGATGATTTGAAAAACGATAAGGCAGAAGCAGAAAAAGAAAATAACTAAAATCCTACTTTTGCACGTTAAAGGTGGGAAAGAGCAAAAGTAGGACATAGTCAAATTGTTTGCTAAAAATCTGCATCATTCTGTGTTTGCAGTATTAGCAGTTTCTGTGTAGGTCTCGTCATAGCAACGTAAAGATTGGCTGCGGCAGTTAAGCGTGATGCAGCTTCTTGTTCGATTTCATGAGGTTGCAGTAGTATAACTGCGTCATACTCAAGACCCTTAACGTCTTCGGCATTGCATACGTATATTTGCTTATCGTCATCATTCTGTTGTTCTATTCGCTTGCATTGAGAATCATTAAGATTATTACGAAGAGCATCATGAACAACTTGCTGTGTATGGCTTTGCAAATCATTTGGCGCAATAATTGCAACTCGTCCACTGCCGTCATCTGCAACGAATTGGTGGAAGAATTCTACGCAATAATTAGCAAGCATGCTGTCAAGATTTTCTTGGTCAGAAGCTATATGCTTTACCAAAGATCCTGGTACAGATCTCACTGCGCTTACGGTAGAAATATATAGTCCAGAATCTGTAGCGACTTTTCCGGCAGCTTCAGAAACTTCACGAGGATTCCTATAGTTAATCGTTAGTTCGTAAAGATCCCAATTTGGTTCACCAAAGATGCTGTTCATGTTTTTTTGCCAACGGCGAGTTCCGCCTAATGCAGAAGTCTGAGCTACATCTCCAACTATGGTAAATGAGCGCGAAGGGCAACGGCGAATAAGCATACGCCATTCCATTGCCGTAAGTTCTTGAGCCTCATCAACTACTACATGACCATAAGTCCACTCCCTATCTGAAGCAGCTTTATGAGCCATAATACTTGCGTCATCACCATTAATACTGTCAAGTAGAATGTCAGCAGTCACAATACCATTGCCGATACCTGCTTGAGCTAAAGTATCAGCTGCAAACTGCTGTTCTTCTAGCTTTTTAGCTTTTAGTTGTGCTTGCTGAGTATCAAGTTTAGGATCATGTCCTAAAAGCTCCATAGCTTCATCAAGTAATGGTATGTCTGAACGAGTAATTGGGCTTCCTTTTGGTCTAGTAAGAGCATTAATATCTTCGTCTTTTAACCAAGGAGCATATGTGCGCAACTGTAAAGGTTTAGAGAAAAGCTGATCAATAAGCCATGTGGCATTCATAGGCAACCATGCAAGATTCAAAGTTACTCGAATCTTATCATCCATTCGAAGTTGAGAAGTTATATCGTTAATTTCAGCTTGACTAGGAGTGTAATCTAGTTGTTCAAGATACCTATTCCTAATAGCACTCAATGCGGATTTAACGAATGTATTGCGAGCCTGGTTATGCGGCTGATGTGTACGTTGTGCTTCAAATTGTGCGTTTTTTATATCTTCGCAAAGCATTGGAATTGAAAAACCATTAATGCGCACAGTAGGAAGTTTCTTAGGAACTCGTATTCGTGCAGAAATAGCGTTAGCTATAACAGTTCGCATACGGTACATTCCTTTTAGCTTTGCAACATAAGGAGTATCTTCTGCAGTGGCTTGAATTCCAGGAATTAAATCAGAAATAGTACGACTTACTACGCCCGTTTCACCTAGAGAAGGGAGAACTTGATCTATGTAACGCAAAAACGCAGAGCTAGGTCCAACAATTAGAACGCCAGAATGCTCAAGTTTGCGACGATGAGTATAAAGTAAATACGCAGCACGATGTAAGGCTACAGCTGTTTTACCAGTTCCAGGTCCTCCTTGAACAACAATAGTGCGTTCAAGAGGAGCGCGAATAATACGATCCTGCTCGGCTTGAATAGTAGCAACAATATCCGTCATCTTTCCAGTACGACGGGATCCAAGTGAAGCAAGTAAAGCGCCTTCGCCTGTTAAAGTACCCTGTTGAGAAGCTTTACCAATCTCATCAGAATTAATATCAAGTACTTCGTCTTCTACTCCAACAACATCGCGGAATTTAAGAGTAATATGACGTCGTCTAACGATATTCCCATGGTGAGATGGTGTAGCTTCATAGAATGGACGCGCAGCTTCAGCTCTCCAATCAGTAAGAATAGGATCGTGATTCTCACTCAACAGTCCAATGCGGCCAATGTAGTGATGTGCTCCAAATACATCATCTAATCTGCCAAACACGAGTCTGTCTTCTACAGCTCTTAGCTGAGAGAGTCGATCTTCGTACATTGTTGCGAAAGAATCGCGTTCGGTGCGTTGAGTAGGAGAACCGTGGGATCCTGCTGCTCTTACCGCGTCCAATCGTGCGCGAACAGTGCTACGCAAGTTATCAAGACGTCCATAGGCTAAGTCAACAGCATGCTGTTCTTCGCTAAGTTGTGAGGAATACGTAGACATAAGTGTCCGTTCTGCTCTAGGTACTTATTGCCAAAACTAGGCGTTTAAGTATATCTCGAGGCTTATACACACGGAATTAGTATGTTGTGATAGTTCAACGTAAGAAGCGTATTTTGTGAAATTATATTAGCCAAGTAAATAGCTACAATATGCTTACTTAGATACTTAGTTAACTTACTTAGTTACTTATTCACTTACTTAGTTAGTTACTTACGTGGATTGCCAAACCATATGGAATAAATTAGTGAAAAGTTACGATTTCCGTAAGTTGAGCATGAATCACCTTCACCAAAACCTGCTTCTAGTGCAGCAAGATTTGGCTGGTAAGGAGTGTAAATGTAAAGCAATGCAGTAGCAGTATTTTCTATATATACGTTGCTATGTCCACACGATTTATCTGGGGAATATTGAATAGAGTTAAGTGTATTTGGATGATAATTGTACTTATCGCTGTGCAGTAAATAATAACGATATCGTCTTGCTGCTCCTAATACTTGGTTGAAGAATCCAGCGAATTTAGGATCACAATTAGCATCATCTGGACAGCTTAATCCCATAGCTGACTTGTATTGGAATTCTTTAGGATTCGTATCTGTTAACAAGTGTTGCTCTTTTTGCAACATAGTTAGGAGTACTTTTTGACTTATATGACATGCTTTTGCAGACTTATATATTATATCTGCCGAATATTCATTGCTTACACCCTGATACTTTGAGCATAATGAGTCAGCCGGAATGGTTCGAGTATTAAAATATGCTTTTCGAAGACAATTTTTGCCTTTGCAGTTCGCTCCTTTTTTACGAACGAATTCGCGAACATCATCAAGGCTCATAGCATTATCATTAAAAAATTGAGAGTCAGAAATAATATTTCCAGGATTAAATTCGAAGTGTAACAGTAGTTGTTCCTGCCTATTTTTTGTAGAAATAATATTCTGTTCCCAACGAATCCAATTAACAACAGGAGTAAGAATAGCGATGGTAACAACGATAATAAGAGTATTACGAAAGATTTTACTAGAATAAATTTTAGTTAGTAAATTATTTTTCTTATTGAGAATATTGCTTTTTCTCGCACTACTACGGTTCCTGCGAATGAAATTATATTTATTTCTTCTATGAGCCATAATTATCCTCCTGTGCGACTTTTCTATTATATATAAATACAGTGCATATCATTCCGGATAATTATTACGTAACTTTTGATTAATCGAGTGCATGATATAGCAAATAGAGCATGTCTTCTTGTAACTATCAAACGATAGAATTATCGGACTATGAAGTTACGTATGACTATAGCAATTTGATTATGTTGTTTTAGTATTCTTTAAGATGCTTGTACATACTAAGACGTTGGACCATACTTTACGCTTTAGCAGGGGAGTGAAATGTCAGAGGCTAATACTCATAACATTGATTATGTGGTTAAAGATCCATACAGTGATCCAAAAACACGTAATAAAGTAGCGGTTCATTCGTTAATTCTATTATTAATCACATTCGTTATAGGTACTCTGTGTTTGCAAGGTTTTAATCTTGTTTACGAACAGGTTGGAATAGATGTAAAATCCTTAGATCAAGCCCCTCTTATAACAGGATTGCCTGGAATTGTATTAGGAATCGTTTGTTTTATTTATGGCTCGCTTGGGGATTTTGTATCACTAAGAAAACTTGTTACGATCGGCTTAACATCGCTTTTTATAGGCTCACTTTTTGGGTTTATAGCTAATTTTTATTTCACTCCAAATTTGTGGACTGTTATTGCGGCTCGTATTATGCAAACTACAGGAGAGCAGGTAGCTGGATCCTCCTTCCTAGTTATAGCAACAAAATATTTACGAAATGATCTGAAAGTTATTTTTTTCGGACTTTTCACTACAGCTTACCAACTTTCGGCATCTATAGGAGTATTCGCAGCTGGAATATTGAGTTCAATAGCATGGCAGTATCTATTCCTTATTCCTACTTTAACTATTTTCTTCCTTCCTGCGCTTCGACATTATTTGCCAACTCAGAATGGTAATGGTCAAAAAATTGATACAATCGGATTTATAATTTTTGGCTTTGCAGTAGCATCTCTTACGTTATTTACTTCGTATAAAAATGTTTTAATGCTTGTACTGGCGTTGGTTTTGTTCATAATTTTTGGTGTATATATTAATAAAGCTCGGAATCCTTTTGTTACTCCGGCATTCTTTAAAAATAAGCGTTGGCTTACTGGAATGATTTTGATGAGCATAATATACTTTACAAATTATTGCATTAGTCCAATGTTTAATAGAGTTGGCAAAACTATATATCATATGAGTACTGTTCAAGTATCTTCTCATCTTGTATGGGCTTTTGTAGTAGCTGCAGTATTTGGATCATGTTCAGGTCTTATAATCAGCCGAATAGGGCGAAAAACTGGATTAGTGCTTGCATTATTGCTGATAATGTTTGGCTGGTTTGGTGCTGCAATATTAATAAATACCGGTTTCCTTGCGCTTACTTTGTGCGCTTGTGTGTATTACGCTGGATGCGGATTAATATATTCTCCTATAGCTTCCACAGTTCTTTCGGCGCTTCCGGTAGAAGAATCAGGTCGTGGATGCGGTATGAACGATCTGGTAATTAATGTTTCTGCTTCTGTTGGCGTAGTTATTTTCGACGGTATTCTTGATAAAGATTTGTTGCGAGGTTATTCTATAACAGGAGCTTCTGGTATTTCGTCAGGATTTGCGAATATAGCTCTTATGTGCTCTGCAGTTGCTTTTGTTGGAGTAATAGTATTTACTGTTCGTAATTTTATGGTTAAAGAAAGTAATGATTTAGAAGTAGAAGAAGAATAGGTAGAATAATATTTCCTTTTCTCGAATACTTTTCGAATACTTTTCGAATACTTTTCGAATACTTTGTGTTGTTTATTCTACATACCTACTTTTTACTTCATTTTGTTTTTATTTGGAATTCTTACCGTCATAAAGTTTACGCATTCTTTGTATGCTTATAGGATAAGCTGTGCCTAATTCTTGCGCCCAAAGAGAGACATAGAATTCTTCGCACATCCAGCGTAATTTCTCAGCGATTACCTGTGACTCGTCATGTGCTGGTCCTGCTGGAATTTTCTGAGCGTCTTCTTGAGCTTTTACTACAAGCTTATGTGCTTCATCTGCCTGCCAAGCCCAACGCACATCACGATTTTTATCTGCTTTAGCTTTAGCAAGACGAATCACGTCTGCATGCAAGTAGCGTTCAATACTAGGTAGTGAATCGGATGGAGTTTTAGCAATAAATCCTTCGTACACAAGACTTGCAGTGTGTTCGCGTATTGATTGCAATACGGAAAGCAAAGGCAAATCAGCTTTTCCTGAAACAGCTTTACTCGATTCTGCTTGACGCTTTAATATTGCTATAACATCGTGCGCAACAGCATAAACAGTATCTTCATACACTTCAGACACGTTTGAAACTGCTTCTTTAAGCAAAATATCGTCTGTAATTTTTTCGGTATTAGGCAACAATCTTTTTACTGCAGCCATTTGCAAGTCTTCCGCTAAAGCCTTAGAAGTTGAGTAAGGTGCAGCTGCGAGTAGTAGAGCTTCAGATCCAAGCCAGCGAGAAGTAATGCGTTTATCGTCTAAACGCAGCATGTTTAACGCACTATCCCACACCATTTGCGATCGAGAAAGATTTGTAGCACCAGACTTATGTAATAAATCAGCTCGTTCAATAACATTCCCGGATTGTGCAGCCATATTTGCTTTTCGATTTACTGCTTCTAAAGCTGATTTTTGAGCTTCTTTCGCAAATCGTTGCTGTAATGCAATTAATGATTTGTCGGTTCCAAGAATAGTAGGTTTTACGCGATTAGAATACTTGTTACGTCCTGTAAGTTTATTGCGATTTTCGTTAGTTTTTCGTTCCTCAATGCTAAAAGTTATACGAACGTAAGGTGATAGGCGATTCATTTGTTCATCATTAAACACTTCAGGATGTATTTGCGCTCCAACTACACTAATTGCAGCTTTAGTGAAAACTTCTCTAAAATCTGGCCAGATCAACCTATTTTTATTTATGTTTGTTCCTGTTTCTTCAATTCCAGGGAGTTCATCGTAATGTTCGTCGATCCACTCGCGAATTTTTTTAGCAGTATCAGGAGCTGGAACGAACTGTACTCGTAAAGCTTTAGGCAAAGATTTGATCATGCTAATAATAAGCTCGTCAAGCAAGCCTGGAACATTCCAACTAAACTCTTCAGGAGTTAAACGCGAAAGCGTGTGAAGAGGCACGTGCACTGTTACACCGTCTAGAGGATTAGCTGGATCATAAATATAACTTAAACGAAGTCTTATAGGCTGACCGTCTGTGCCAATCGTGTTCCAATGATCAGGATAATCAGCTAAATCAGTGCTTTGCGTAGTTTGTAAACGTTCAACTTCATCTGGATTAAAATCTAACTTGTGCGGATCTTCTTCGCGGTTATCTTTCCACCATTTTGCAAGAGCTGCGATAGTAGTTGCTTCTTGAGGAAGACGAGTGTCGTAAAAAGTAAATAAATCTTCGTCGTTTACAGTTTCGCTTATTTGACGAGTGCGATTTGCTTGATTATCTGCGTCTTCAAGCACATTGCGATTATTTAAAATAAACTCATCGTGTGCAAAACGTTGTTGTACGTCTGCTTCAACTAAGCCTTGACGAATCATAATCATTCGAGCTTCGTAAGGATTAACTCTAGCCCATTGAACTGTGCGATCTTGAACAATAGGCAATCCGTATAGTAATACTTTAGATTTTGCTACAGCAGCACCTTTAGAAGCGCTCCAATGAGCGTCAGAATACGTGATTCTAGTTAGATTTTTAGCAAGAGGCTCAGCCCAAGCAGGATCGATTTGCGCACAATATCTTGCCCAAAGTCTAGATGTTTCAACTAATTGTGTACACATAACCCATGAAGGAGTTGTTTTAGAAACGGCTGAAGCTGGAAATATTGCGAATCTTCCTCCACGCGCGCCTTGATAATCGTTTTTAGCCATTTTTTGAGCGCGTTTCATAGCGCGAATTTTTGCTGATCCATGCAAATTAGCAAAATCTGAAGCTTTTGGTTCGTGCACTACTTGCATTCCCAACATAGAAAGTAAGCCTGCAAGCATCGACGAGTGTATGCCTTGCGAATCCCAAGAGCAGCACAAGCTGTGAGCAGCCTGCTGATTATTAGGAAGCTGACGAATTTCCAAAGATGGTCTTTTAGATGGAATAGGCTCGCCAACTTTATAATGCAATTCTTTACACAAGTCTTGAAGTTGATTAACTAAATCTTTCCACTGTTTTAAACGCAAAAAGTGGAAGAATTCCGCTTTACAAAGTTTGCGAAGAGCATTATTGCTCATGTTTCCGTCTGCTTGGAAAATATAATCCCAAATATTTAAAGCAGTTAAGAAATCGCTTGTTTCATCCGCATAACGATTATGAAGTCTATCCGCTTCTTCACGCTGTTCTTCCATACGCTCGCGCGGATCTTGCAAACTCAAAAACGCAACAATTACAAGCACTGCAGCAAGAGTATTCGGAGTGGTTTTACGCGCTGCTTCAATAATCATGCGTCCTAAACGAATATCAATCGGCAATTTTGAAAGCTCGCGGCCAATATGAGTTAAAGTGATGAAACCTGATTTTCTGCTTATTGCGCCAAGCTCGTTAAGTTCATTAAAGCCGTCGCTTACTGCTTTCATATCAGGAGGGTCAATAAAACCGAAATTCGTAATATCTTCGCCAGTTTTAGCAACACCTACTGAAAGCATGTGTAATACTACTGATCCAAGCGAAGTACGCAGAATCTCAGGATCGGTAAAACGAGGGCGAGTTTCGTAATCTTCTCGCGAGTAAAGTCTAATAGCAATTCCGTCTGCGATTCGTCCGCATCTTCCAGAGCGCTGATCTGCGCTCGCTTGAGAAATTGGCTCTATAGGAAGCCTTTGCACTTTTGCAGACTTAGAATATCGGCTAATTCTTGCAAAACCAGGGTCGACAACGTATCGAATCCCAGGAACAGTAAGCGAAGTTTCAGCAACATTCGTAGCAATAACGATGCGTTGATGAGAGTGATGTTCAAATACGCGATGCTGATCTTTTGCAGAAAGACGCGCAAAAAGTGGCACTATTTCAATAGCATCCGCTCGCTTCATATCACTTGCTCGAGTGCCAAAATACGAGCGTAATCCTGATTCAAATTCGCGAATATCGCGCTCACCGGAAGCAAAAACCATAATATCGCGAGCGCCTTGATCGTGGCTTGAATGAATAACTAATTGAGCGCATGCGCGTGTTACTGCAGATGTCATATCTTCATCTGCAATATCGTCTCGATTGCTTTCGCTAGATTGGCTTTCTGCAACAGTTTCCTCATCCATTGTTATGTCTGCAAAGCCGGGAACATGTCGCATAAGTGAAGGCGCGGATCCAAGCGGCTCATAAAGCACTCGCACAGGGTAAGTGCGTCCAGAAACTTCAATAACAGGAATTTTTATGTGTAAAGCTTGCTCAAAATGTTCACGGAATTTTGCAGAATCTATTGTTGCTGAAGTAATAATTAGTTTCAAATCGCGTCTTTGCGGAAGTAAAGTTGTTAAATATCCTAGCAAAAAGTCAATGTTAAGACTGCGTTCGTGGGCTTCATCAATAATAATCGTGTCGTATTTAGTGAGAAGGGGATCGCGCTGAATTTGCGCAAGTAAAATACCGTCAGTAACAATTCGAAGCTTTGTTTTAGGTGAACTTTCGTCGGTAAAACGCACTTGGTAGCCGATTTCTTCGCCCAGTTTTACTTCCATTTCGCTTGCGATTCGCTCAGCAACAGTGCGCGCAGCTAAACGGCGAGGCTGAGTGTGTACTATTTGTTTACCTCTTCCGCCTCTTCCAAGTTCAAGCGCCATTTTTGGGATTTGCGTAGTTTTACCGGAGCCGGTTTGTCCGGAAATAATCACGACTTGTGAAGACTTAATTGCTTCTATTATTTCGTCGTGTGCTGCGCAAATAGGAAGCTCAACAGGGTAGTCGAATTTCATAGTGTATTTATTTCTTTTCGTAGATTTTCGCTTCTTTAATACTTTTTAATACTTTTTAATACTTCTTTTTAGTACTACTTTTAGTACTTACTTTTTTAGTACTTCTATAATTCGGTATCCTTTGGAACTTGCGTATTTTTCTACACTATAAGTATTTCCAAGCTGTTCTGAAAGCCAGGTTATAAGCGAATCTGATCCAAGATTTTTTTGCACAACCAAGTATGCTGCTCCTCCAACTCGTAATCTTGGAATCCAGGTAAGTAATATTTCATGCAATATTTCTTTACCTACTCGAATAGGTGGATTTGACCATATTATGTCAAAATCTTTAAATTCTTCTTCGTTGCTTTCTTCTAATGCGTCTTTTACAAGAGCTGTACGAATATGCTTTAAGCCAGCAGATTTTGCGTTAATTTGCGTTAATTCTAGCGCGCGTTCGTTTACATCAATAGAAACTATTTCCGCGTTTGGTGATTCTAAACCTAGTGCTACCGTAATAGGTCCCCAGCCGCATCCAATATCGAGAAATCTGCCTGTTTCTGGAAGTTTTGGAGCATGCTTTAGTAATACTGAGGTTCCTAAATCGAGTCTTGAAGCGCTAAAAACTCCGTTAGAAACCTGCATATTTGCGTCATGTCCTCGCAAAGTTACTTTCAAACTGCGTCTTTCGTCATTTGATGCAGGAGTTGCAGAGAAGTACTGTTCGCCGCTTTTCTTTACTGATTTAGTTTTAGGTTGATTCTGAGGCTGTTTTTTAAGCTTATTCTGTTTCTGATCCTGGTTTTTAATCATTGTACTTATTCATTGCTTAGCATTTAATATGTCTTCTAAAATCACAATAATAAAACAAACGTTGTAAAATGCGATTAAGTAGAACAACGAAGGGTGCATCTTTGGTAAATAACGTAGATATCAGTAGTAGCAATGCGAATAGTGAGCATAATGATGTGCTTTCTGGTCATTCTGATGTGCTTCTAGACACTACTTCAAACAGTGAGAAGCATGATGAAGCGTGGCAGGAGCGTGAATCGCGTAATGCTCTTAAAAGAGTTACGGGTCTAGGAGAGCTGCAAGACGTTACTGAAGTTGAATATCGTAAAGTTCGTCTTGAAAAAGTTGTATTGGTTGGCGTGTGGTCAAGCGCTAGAGGAACGCTTTCTCAAGCAGAAGAATCTTTGCGAGAGCTTGCGGCATTGGCGCAGACTGCAGGTGCTGTTGTGTGTGATGGCATGTTGCAGCAAAGATATAGGCCAGATGCTGCAACTTATGTTGGTTCAGGTAAAGCGCGCGAACTTGCAGCAGTAGTTGCTCAGCATGATGCAGATACGATTATTGTTGACGATGATCTACCTCCTAGCCAGCGTAGAGCTTTGGAAGATGCGACTAAAGTTAAGGTTGTTGATCGCACTGCTGTTATTTTGGATATTTTTGCTCAGCATGCAACCAGTCGTGAGGGTAAAGCTCAAGTTGAGTTAGCGCAATTGCAGTACATGCTTCCTCGTTTAAGAGGCTGGGGTATGGCTCTTTCTCGTCAGGCAGGTGGTAGAGCTGCAGGAGATGCTGGCATTGGTTCTAGAGGCCCTGGTGAAACTAAAATCGAGATGGATCGTCGTGCTATTCGCAATCGTATTTCGAAATTGAGAAATGATATTGCACATATGGCTCCTGCTCGAGACATTAAGCGTGGTTCACGTAGACGCCAGGCAATACCAACTGTTGCTGTAGTCGGATATACGAACGCTGGTAAATCATCTATTATTAACAGGCTTACTGGTTCGGAAGAATTAGTAGAAAATGCATTATTTGCCACTCTTGATACTGCAGTTCGTCGTTCTCAAACGCGAGATGGTAGAAATTACACTTTAGTAGATACTGTAGGTTTTGTACGTAGACTACCTACGCAATTGGTAGAAGCGTTCAAATCTACTTTGGAAGAAGTTGGTCAGGCGGATGTAATTTTGCATGTTGTTGACGGCTCGCATCCTGATCCTTCTTCTCAAATTGATGCTGTAAATGATGTTCTTTCGCATATTGATGGAGTTGAGGATATTCCTCAAATTATAGCATTTAATAAATCTGATTGTATTTCTCAGCCAATGCGCGATAGGCTATCTTCGCTGTATCCAAACGCATATGTTGTTTCTGCTGCTACTGGAGAGAATATTGATTCACTATTAAATAATATCGAGTCTTTACTTCCTTCTCCTAGAGTTAGAGTAGAAGCGGTACTTCCTTATACTGCTGGTTCTTTGCTTTCTTCTGTTAGAGAAAATGGTGTGGTCGAAAGTGTTGACTATAGAGATGATGGCGTTGCGTTAGTAGCTTTTGTAAGTGATTCGCTGGCTGCAAGAATAATGCAAGTTGCTATTTCTTAGTTACTTTTTCACATTTTGTAATTTTTGATTTTGATTATCGAATTGTAAAGTATAGTAATTAATAGTGCTATTAGGTACTAAATGTGGTATTTATAGTTACTTTTTTGCTATGTTATGTTAATTTCACTGTTTATTGTTATAAGTTCCAATGGTGCTATTAGAGTGAAAGTGTTTGTACCAATGGCTCTTAATGTGAGAGCAGCTTTCATGTTTGCTATGGCATATTTTGTCATGCCTGAAAGTGAAATCGGTTGTTGAAAAGAGGTTAGTTCTCATGGTAAATTCGCAGGTTAAGCCAACAAAGCTGGCGATTATCGGTGCTGGTGCAGTTGGTTCGACGCTCGCTTTCGCTGCTGCTCAGCGTGGTGTTGCCCGTGAAATTGTTCTTGAGGATATTGCTAAAGAGCGTGTAGAAGCTGAAGTTCTTGATATGCAGCATGGTTCAAGCTTCTATCCTGCAGTGTCTATCGATGGTTCTGATGATGTTGAAATCTGCCGTGACGCTGATATGGTAGTTATAACTGCCGGCGCTCGTCAGAAGCCAGGCCAGAGTCGCCTCGATCTTGCTGGTGCCACTATCAATATTATGAAGTCAATCATTCCAAACGTGGTAAAGGTTGCTCCAAATGCTATTTACATGCTGATCACCAATCCTGTGGATGTGGTTACCCATGTGTCAATGAAGCTTTCTGGTCTTCCTTCTAACCAAATCTTTGGTTCTGGTACCAACCTTGATTCCGCTCGTCTTCGTTTCTTAATTGCTCAGCACACCGGTGTTAATGTTAAGAACGTTCACGCATACATTGCTGGCGAACACGGTGATTCCGAAGTTCCTCTGTGGGCTTCTGCAACCATTGGTGGCGTTCCAATGTGCGATTGGAATGCTCTTCCAGGTCATGAGCCTCTTGATGCTGCTAAGCGTGAGGAGATTCATCAGGAAGTTGTTAACGCAGCTTACAAGATTATTAGTGGTAAGGGTGCAACAAATTATGCTATCGCAATGTCTGGTGTTGACATTGTTGAGGCTGTTCTTAACGACACTAATCGTATCTTGCCAGTTTCTTCCTTGTTGAAGGATTTCCATGGTATTTCCGATGTGTGCATGTCTGTTCCAACTTTGTTGAACCGCAATGGTGTAAATTCTTGCTTGAACACTCCAGTTTCCGACCGCGAGTTGGCAGCTTTGAAGCGTTCTGCTGACACTTTGCGTGAAACTGCTGCAAAGTTTGGTTTCTAATTAAAAACTAAATTTAAATAACTAAATTTTCTATTAATTTTATAAGCTGCTTCCGGCGTAAGCTCGGGGGCAGCTTTTTTATGAATATTACTGCAACATACCAAATTGGCTTATTGTTTATGAGCTAGATATATTATTGTCACTATGGCTGATTTCTCTCATATTCTTGCTACTCGACCGGATTTTGATGAGTCTGACCGCGAGTGTTTACACCATTTGGTAGCAGATTGGCAGGTAATTGCTGACTTGAGTTTTGCTGATCTTCTGTTGATTATTCAAAATGGTGATGGTGATTATGTTGTTGCTGAACAGTGCCGTCCATCAACAGCAATTACTATTCGTACTGATGATTTGCTTGGCAAAAAAATGGATAATTCTTTAACGGAAGAATTGTCAGAAGCAATGAGATCAGAAACAATTTTCCATTCCTCGATTTTACGATCTATAGGAAGAGCAACAGTTTGTAACGTTTATGCTCCTGTGCACCATAACGGTAAGACTTTGGGTTTGGTTCTTCGAGAAACTAACTTAGCTACTCGAGAATCAAATGGACGATATGAAATGGAAAGTATAAACGCTGGTAAAATTTTATTCGATATGATTTCTAGGGGTCAGTTCCCTTATAAAGATTCAGTTCTTAACCAGCGTCATAATGCTCGTGTTGCTGATGGTTTTATAGTTTTGGAAGAAAGTGGAATAGTGAGATATGCTTCTCCAAATGCTATAAGCTGTTTCCGTCGTTTGGGTGGTTTAGATACCATGCAAGGCGAGTATTTAAGCGAATTTGCTACAAGATTATTGCATACAAACGATATGGTTCCAGAAAGTTTGCCTCTTGTGTTAACAGGTAAGGCAGATGTTGATTGTGAATTAGAAGCGAACCATTCTATTATTTCTATGCGCTCTCTTCCTCTTTATGGTCCTAATAATCGTATTGGTTCTGTGGTTTTATGCAGAGACGTTACTGAAGTGCTTCGTAGAGAGCAGGAATTGCAAACTAAGAATGCTACTATTTCTGAAATACATCACAGAGTTAAGAATAATCTTCAAGCAGTTTCAGCTTTGTTGAGATTACAGGCTAGGAAAACTAAGTCTGCGGAAGTTAGAAAAGAACTTGAAGAAGCTCAGCGTCGTGTTCAAACGATTGCTATGGTTCATGAAGGTTTAAGCCAGACTGCTGACGAGATCGTTGATTTTGATAAGGTTATTTCTAACTTACTGAAGATGTCTATTGAGCTAGCATCTCAAGATCAAAATATTGATATCAATTTTATAGGCAAATTTGGTATGCTTGCGGCTCAAGACGCTACTCCGCTTTCCCTTGTTCTTACGGAATTAGTTACTAATTCCGTAGAGCATGGTTTTGAGGGAAGGACTGAAGGTCATATTACTATTTCTGTAGGTCGTGGAGGAGATAATCTTAATATTATTGTTGAAGATGATGGCACTGGTATAGAAAGTGAATCATCTCACGGCATGGCTCGTTCATCGGGATCTGGTTTAGGAACGCAACTTATTAATACATTTGTTACTAACGATTTTGGCGGTACTGTCCGTTGGGAACCTCGCCGAGACGGTGGTACTAGAGTTGTTCTTGATATTAAGCTGCGTGTGCCTGGAATAGAGTAGTAGAAACAACTATACGAGAATATTTTAATTGTTGGCTATTGTTCTGCAGTAGCCAACAATTTATTTTATCCAGCTAAAGTTTTATTAATTCAGTAGAGTATCGGTTTATTAGATTTATAAGTTTCTGAAGTAAAAACTAATCTATAAATTAATCTATAAACTAATCTAATTGACTACGGCGAGCTCTCAAAGCACGACGTTTAAGCGATCTGCGTTCCTCTTCGCTCATACCGCCCCAAACACCAAAGTCTTGACTTGTTTCAAGAGCACACTTAAGGCAAGCGTCAGCTACATTGCATGATCTACAAACAGATTTTGCTTCTTCTATTTGCTGGGAAGAAGCTCCAGTATTTCCAACTGGGAAAAACAGTTCGGGATCTTTATCTCTGCATGCTGCTTTTGTTCTCCAGTCAAACGCACTGCTCATGAGCGAATAGCCTCTTTCCTTACAAGTTTTAGAAAGCTTAAGAGAAAATATCAATTTTATTTCCCCCGTATGTAAGGAAAGCATGAATATTTATTTTTTTCAAGGCCTTTCACATATTTGTTTTAAATTTAATCAATTTTTTTCTTAATTAATTAAAATTTGCGCTTTTCTTGCACTTCCTGGAGTTATGATTACACATCTTCCTGGCAGTTGATAATCTTCAGTAGTAAGAGACTGACTTAATGATGATGGTATGCCAAGAAGAGCATCAGTTCCTGTATCTCCAGTAGGAAATACTATTCGTACAGGAGCTTGATCTGGTATTCTTAAGAATCTTGCAGAATGAATTCCCAATATGACTGGTATTTTTGAAGAGCTTATTCTTGATTGAAGGTTTTGAGCGTGAAAATCTGAGTTTAATGGGTTTAAACTCATATCAGCATCGTCTACAATTATGATTTTATTTTCATCATAATTATCTGGAAGTGTTGAGGTGTCAGTTGCGCAATATAGTTGCGTTTGTAAATGTTTCGCTATTATTCTAAGTAGGTTCGTTTTTCCTCTACCATGCCCTCCAATAACAGCAATATTTCCAATATGTGTGTTCAAAAACGCTGGTATTAAATGAATCCCATCATCTTGTATTCCTATAATAGGATTATTTATCATACTTTCAGTATTTTTATTATTTCTCTCAATACAATGCATAATATCGCTTTGCTTTATAGCAGAGGGGAGTGGAGCACTAAATAACTCTTCGCAATATTCATTATGGTAGAATCTTCCAGATAATCGTATTGCTTGAAGTAATAGTGCAGGATTGTTGCTTTGCGCACAGCGAAGCGCTTTAATTCCATCTCCAGTATTGTAGTAAGCTCCTCCAGGAAGTTGTGGACTAATATGTGCAGCGCATGAAGAACCTAGAAGTTCATGAGATTGTACTGAATCTCGTACGCGAAGACAAATATTCATATTTATATTTGCTTTCATATCAGCGTTTACTTGTGCCATAGGATTTTGCGTACAGGCAACTAAGTGCATTCCTAAAGATCGTCCTACTGAAGCTATACGAATAAGTCGATTTAAATAATCTGGCAGCTTATCTCTAAGGGCATGAAATTCATCAATCATTATTACAAGAACTGGTTGAGAAGGAGTGACTTTACTCATATCATTGCAGCCTTGTTTAGCAACTAAACGTTCTCTTCTATCTAATTCCATTTCAAGACCTCTAAGTGCTCTTGCTGCATGTTCTAAATTCAGGTCGCCCACGTTTCCCATGCAATGCGGTAAATTTGATAGAAGATCAAAAGTAGCTCCTCCTTTAAAGTCCATAAATACGAAACGAAGTTGATTTGGAGAATATCGGAAAGCTAAAGACAAACACCAGGTGGTAAGAAGTACTGATTTTCCTGAGCCTGTTGTTCCTGCTACTAGCGCGTGTGGCCCGTTATTTACTAAATCTAAATGAACGTAACCGTTGTTTCCTATGCCAATTTCAGTATCTAAACTTTTATATGGATTTTTATTTTCTAACCATGAGCTGGCTACTTCTTTCCACGGCGGAATACGTAGCTGTAGCGTTGATAATTTGCGGAAAAGTATAGTTTCTAGGCTTACTGGAGCTACGAAATCAGGTATGCGTTCAGTAAGATTTTGTGAATAATCGTTTATTCTGCTAATAGTATTATCGCCATACATTTTTTCATTAGCATTTGATTCGACTTTATAATTTTCTGCTGCATTTGCACTTTCTGCGCGCTTTTGAGCATAGTATTGCAATATTTGTGGCATAAGACTTGCTGCATACATCATTATGCTGGGTATTACCATAGCTAACATCATCCAACTGTGTTGCATCCATGCCATTACAGCAATAGCAATATTTGCTAGTATCGGCATAACACTTGACGTTATTTGCATAATAAACACTGCACGTTCTAATTTATTATTTTTATTCGCGTTGTATTTCATAAAGCTATGATCTGTGCAATAAAAGTATTACACAAGAAAAATTTTGCATTGTGGATACAGCCTTGAACGTGAGCAAAGTTTTAAAATGCAAAACTCAATTATTTATTTTGCAATTCTGCCAGTGTTCCTACAACGCCTGGAGCATGCTCGCCAGAAGCTAATTGGTTGAAAAGATCAAGATTCTTCGCATCATCTAATAGTACTGAAGATCCAACTCCAGGAACTCTGTAATCAGGATTAGTCCAATAAACAGTTCCGGTTATACCATTTGATCCTGTTGCGTCTTTAAAAGCTTGACTCATTTGCCATAGAGTAGCAGGATTTGATTTTTCGTCAAATACGATTGAAGATAATCCAGCTTCTGCAACGCTTTTTACTTTCCCAAAATTAGTAAGAGTTTCTTTAGAAAGAGCCTTCTTTATTATTGCAGAAATTACCATACGTTGACGTGCTGCGCGACCAAAGTCTGATTGCGGGTCTGAATATCTCATTCTAGAGAAAGCTAGAGCTGCGTTTCCATCCGAATGATGGCATCCAGCAACCCAATTCATGCCACTTCTAGCATCATTTACTGTGCGGTTGTAGCACAAATCAATTCCGCCTAAAGCGTCCACTACTTTAGTTAATCCGTTAAACCGTACTTCTGCCACATGGTTAATATGATGTCCTGTAATCGTTTCAACTGCAGAAGTTAAAGCTGGTTTTCCTAAAAGCTGAGCAACAGCATTTATTTTCATTCGCTTATTGTTTATAGTTACGAGCGAATCTCTAGGAATAGAGATAAGAGAACTGTGTCCGCTGGAAGGTTTCGTTAGAACTAAAATAGTATCTGTACGGAATCCTGTAATATATTTTGCTTCCTCACCTTCGCGTTGATCTGATCCTAATATCAGCCACGTAGTTCCTTGAGTGTCTGGCATATCAGTAAGCCACTTATCGCGCTGCATTCTTGAATCAACCCAATGCCATGCGTAAAAACCGCAACCTGTAAGAATCACAAGTAAAAGTACGAAAATAATACTTAAGGCTCTTAATATCTTGCGTTTTCTAGTAGTGCGAGGCGAACGTGGAAGTATATTGCCAGAATTTAGTGGGTGAGGCGTATTGTGTACAGTTCCCTCAAGTATTCTCGGCTGATTTTCTTGAAATGCAGGCTGATTATACTGCTGCTGCGCATAGTTTTGTGCGTAGTTTTGTGATTGTGATTGATATTGCGGTTGCGATTTAGCGGAAACCTGAGCATAGGCCTGAGCTAATGTAACTGGAGATGCAATATTTTTAGCAGCATTGGAAGAAGCGTTTAATTTAGCAGCATTAGAAGAGCCTGCTGTGCGACTTCTAGCCGTTCTAGGCGAAAAACTAGGTGGAGTATACGTATCATTCGTTTGCGAATCAAAATTTTGATTCGCATAAGAACCGTTTTGCGCATATTCTGTATAATTCTCATACTCATTTAATTCAGTTTGAGAGTTTTCGCCCGGAATGCCTGGTGCGCCTTGAGTTCCTGGAGTTCCTGGATCGCCTGGAGTGTAAGAGAAATTTTGATGATTACTACCATATTCTGGGTTATTCTCATAATCCTGAAGCATATTCCCTCCTACACAAAAGGCAATCGCTAACTAACTACGTGTCGTTTACGTACTTATTTAGCAGTTTTGTGAGGTGCGCAAATCGTGTTATTTACGTACTTGTCAGCATAGCCAACATATTGACCGCTAACAGGATCAATAATCGTACCGTTCTTAGGATTTACAACGCCACCAGTATTAGGATCAATAAGCTGTCCTCTGGAATTCTTAGCTAAACCAGTTTCAGGATCTACAGGCCCCAGATTGCTGCTGTTTGAAGAAGACTTGCTGGAAACTCTGTTCAGACGATCGTTTTCACTTTCGTTAGCGTCGTTATCTTCCGAATTGTCTGCACTGTTAGAATTCTTACTGCTGCTGTCTTTGCTCTGCTTATGCGAATCTGTAGCCATTGTAACAGGCTTATCTTCACGCATAAGATTCCAAACGCTTTCAGCATCTTTTGACCAAACAACGCGATTCTTATCTAAAGGATCAGTAATAATCGGCACTGTTCTAGCATAAATATGTGATGCATCAAGCTTTCGCATACTAAGCGCAAGGGATACAAGAGTTGAAGGGTTAGCTAATCCTTCGCTCATATTTAATGCGTTTAATGAAGATTTTGCTAGCTGATACAGTTCGCTAGATTGCGTGAACAAATTTTTAGAAGAAGCTTGTCTTACAAGCTGTTTTACTAAATACTGTTGTCGCGTTGTACGCATTATGTCAGATCCGTCACTCATAGTGTCATGACGCATACGTGCGTATTGGGTTGCTTGCCTACCATCCAAATGCTGTAAGCCCTGCTTGAAATTAGCTCCCGTGTAGCGGTCGCGAGTATCTGCCGGAATGCACATGTCAACGCCGCCGACGGAATCGATCATATTACTCAAACCGCTAAAATCAGCAATAATAAAGTTACTTATATGCAATCCTGTTAAAGCATTCACAGCTTTAAGAGAGCAGGATGCTGCAGAAGATAAATCTCCACCTTTTGCCCAACCCAAGGCAAAAATAGAATTAAACATAACGTGTCGTCTAGCAGGAATAGTGCCACGTGTTGTTTCGCAAGATGGAGCATTAACCATGGAATCTCGTGGAATCGACACAATATTCATGTATGAGCGATCTGCGCTTATCTGCACAATCATTGTAGTGTCTGACTGATGGTCAGTTGCATCTCCGCCGCCACCAAAGCTACGGTTTGCTCCTTCGCGAGTATCTTGACCTAAAACTAAGAACGTCACTGTTTTTCCGTAGTTTGCGTCAAGTGCTTCATGAGCTTGCTTATCGTTAGAAATAACGTTTACTACGCGAGCTTTTATAGTTGAAGAAAAATCAAACCATACTGCAGCAAAAATACTCGAAAAGAAAGTTAACACAGCAATAATGAACATGCATATTACAGTTCGTGCGTGGTTCGTCAAGCGATAGCTGAGGCTATGATGCGGTGCTTCTGAATCCCAATCATCATCTGTTGGGTAGTGCATTCCCTCAGGATACCGTGAAGTTACCATGGTACCTTCTTTCGAGTACTACAATATTCTCTGAATATTCAAGTTTTATACGTGATTTTGTGTTCTTAAAGTAGTGCATACTAAACTGAACACATATGTCACACCACTATAGTGCATTGTGGTGAAATTTAGCGCATTTTTCCACATATTTTTTACTTATGGCGTGTCTTATTTTTAATAAGAAATTTGATAAGAAAAATTCAAAATAATAATAAAAATTTTTAGATAAATTCTACATTTGATAATAAATAAGTGTTGTAGAATTGATAGGATACATACCCCCTGCGTACACTGGTGAATATGAGTTCAATAATCGCTGATGCAAATACACTTGAAAATCAAGTGTTGCAACTGCTTTCCGCCGAAAAAGAGGCTCATCCTCGAGAAGTAGATGCTTCGATCATGGCTATGATGTGTGTGGAAAGAGACACGCGCTTCTATGGTGACACTTTACGCGCTGTTCTTCACCAGTCAGTTTTACCCAAGACTTTGGTGGTTGTTGATTGTGCTCATCGAGTTGAAGAAATCGTTCAAACATCAATAGATATTACTCTTGATACAACTTTAATTACCGATTTTATA
The DNA here is from genome assembly GCF_050320365.1 of Gardnerella sp. 2492. Taxonomy (NCBI): domain Bacteria; kingdom Bacillati; phylum Actinomycetota; class Actinomycetes; order Bifidobacteriales; family Bifidobacteriaceae; genus Gardnerella; species Gardnerella sp. 2492. Next base: position 1,534,194 of record NZ_CP186952.1, read on the forward strand.
TCTTCTGAAAATATTGCTGAAAGTTCTAATAGTAAATTTATGCGCGATGGAGTAAGTAATATTAAAAGTAATACTCATAAAGATTCTCGCAGCATTCGTATTATTATAGTTCCAGTCTCTTTTGCTAGATCTTTCGGTGATGCAATAGAAAAAGCCTTACGTCAGCTTCTTCCGTTACGCGGCGTTAAAGCCCTTTGGTTGCTTCATGATGATTCTCGTCCTGCCGATAGCCGTTGCTTAGAAGAATTGCGAGATACTTGGCGTAATACTCCTACCGCTTCTGTTCTAGGTGCTAAACAGGTAGATTGGCAAGGAAAGATTTTACACAATGTCGGAATGTACGCTTGGAATCATGGAGTTCACACTTTAACAGTTGATGGTGAACAAGATCAAGAGCAGTACGATGGACGTGGAGATGTGTATTCTGTTTCCCTTTCTGGCGCTTTAGTCACATTAAGCGCATGGCAAACTATGCGCGGTACTCAGCCTTGGATGACAACTTTTGGAGAATCTAAAGATTTTTGCAGAAGAGTGTGTGTAAGCGGCGGTAGGGTAGTTGTGGTTCCTCGCGCAAAAATAGCTCATAGGCGTGCTCGTTTTGAAGGACTACGTACTAGAAGTGGCGAAGCTCGTTCTGCAGAAAAATCTGGTATAAATCACGGAGTTATGTCTGTTCTTATCGCAAAGCAAAGATATAAATATACTGACATGCGGATTGTATTCTGGCCATTATTATGGATTTTAAGTCTTCCTTCTGCTTTAGTACTTGCATTAAAAGATTTATTTATTAAACGTCCTTATTCCGCATGGGCACATCTAATTCTTCCTTGGATTATTGTTATGCATCTTCCTCAAGCTATATTTGCTCGTAGAAGAGTGGCTAGATCCACAAGAGTTTCTACTAAACGCTTATCTGCTCTTATTGCAGATCGTCATCAAATTGCTCGTTGGCGAGATAGAGTTTTATCTTACCAATCGCAGCTAAAATGTGTTCTACTTAGTCCACTTGCAAGACGACACCTTCATATGAGAGTTTTAAGAAGGTGGAGTGCTGTTACAGTTTCTTCTCTTATACTTCTTGCAGTAACTTTGTGGCTTTATGGTGCTCCTTGGCGAGAAGTTATTGCAGGAGCGTCATTATATTCCGACCAGTGGCTTCCTACTGGGGCTGATTTTTCTAAGTTGCTTAATGCGGCTGTTGGCTCCTGGACTCCAGACGACTCTTTCGGACCGGCTTTGCCTCCGTCATCTTGGTTAAGTGTGTGGACTTTAGCGTCTATACCTGCTGGTTTTAATCCACTTTTAGCAATAAGCCTCATGTATTTTATGGCTGCTCCTGCTATGTGTTTGAGTTTTTGGGCGCTCGCAGGCGTATTCACACGTTCTGATTTAGTTCGCGTGTGCTCTGCAATTTGCTGGACTATGCTTGCTATGGCTTTTGGATTATTTGCACGCGGCGATTTGCCTATGTTAATGACGATGGTTTTCTTACCTGCTGCGTTTGCGTTCGCGTTCCATGCTGTAGGAATGTATGTTACTGAAGATCCTGTTTTGCCTGTTCCGTCTGTGCAGTGTGCTGCGTGTGCCGCATTATGCTTTATGATTCCTGTTGCGTGCGAACCTCAGCTTCTTCTCCCGTTGATTTGTATCTTTATTGTGGCTCTTATTATGGTTCGCTCTCACAGATTCATGCTTGCTTTGATGCCTGTGCCGGCCGTACTGATTTTGCTTCCAACTTTGGGCAGCGTTTTAAGGTATTTTTCCACTGGGTTATGGCGACAAATGTTTGCTAGTGCTGCGTTGCCGTTACAAAGTGTTGATGGTGCTCCTGATTCGCTTGGATATGCTCAGGTATTGTTAAGAGCTTTTAATATGAATAGTAATCATGGTATTTCGCAGTCTATGCCTTTGCTTAGTTTGCGCGGAATTATTATGATTATTTTTGCTACCTTAGCTGTTGTTATGGCTGTAGTTTCTCTACTTTTGCCGTTTGCTTTGCGAGTATCAAGAATGATGTGGGCTGTTATGCTTAGCGGAATTATTCTTTCGCTTGTAGCGTCCCGTATTACTGTTGCAGTTGATGTTAATGGTAGTGTTGCAGCAAGTGTACTGCCCGGTGTTGCGTTAACGGCCTTAGGTGTTCTTTCATGCATGTGTATGGTTGCAGGTCAAGCAGTTCGACGTTTTGAACCGTTAAAAAAGAAACGCACTAATAATTCTGTTCCAGAAGGCGGATATAAAACTCGTGCCAGTAGGCGTGCTGCTATGAGACGTTCTGCAGCTTTGCTTCTTCGTAAGATTATTTATGTTGCTCGTTGCATACTTGCGTTTGGAATGTTAATTATGGCTGTGCTTTTAGGCTTGTTTGCTGTGCTCAGTGGGCCTGTTGCTTCTGTAAACGCGACTAATTCTGGACTCCCTATGGTAGTTACTGATTACTTGGATAAGAGTAGTGAAAATAGAATATTAGCTTTGCAAGTTCATGGTGATTCTAAGGTATCTATGTCGGTTATGCGTACTGTGCGTGGAGATTCTGTTGATGTTTCACCTGCATTAAGAGTAAGAACTGCGATATACGGTGAGTCATCTAGTTTTAAAACTTTATCTCGATCGGCTGCAAAACTTATGTCTCATGCAGATAATGGTGCTATCGATTCTCTAAAACAGTTGGGAATTGGCGGTATTTATGTAGTTAATTCAAGCAGCATGAGTAATAATTTGCGTAACGATACTAATCGTCTTATTGCTAATATTAACGCTTCAGAAAGTACGCAGCTTGTAGTGAATTCTTCAAACGGAGCATATTGCCGTTTTGATGGAATGCCTTCTAAGAGTTCATTGTCTAAGACTTCTCCGTTCTTTAAAGCCAGACTACTTGTTTGGAGAACTCCTTGGGCTGTTATTTCAGCGCTTGTAATACTTTTGTATTGCATTGTTGCAGTGCCTCGTTTTGGATCTAATACTATGCTTAAGCGTTCTGACGATGAGTATGAGGAGGGTTGTTAATGAGTTGGTTTAAGGACTCTCGTGAATCACGTAATAAGCATGCTGAAGCGAAAGACGCTACTGTTTCTAAGCAACGTAAGCACAGTGTATCAGTTTTGTTGCTTTCTATGATGAGTGCTCTTCTTTTTGTTGTGCCTTCAGTAGTGTTGTCTGTTGTGAGTCCTATGAAATCTTTAGTCGATTCTGCATCTTCATCAGGTTCAAGTATTGAGCATCAGGTTAGTGCCACAAGTTTGCAAACTGTTTGCCCTTCTAGAATTTCACTTCCTGATCTTACAAAATACGGTGATAGTCAGTTTCACGAAACTGAAGGAAATATTAAAGCTGTAGCTAGATATGGTGCTTTCGGTGATGTTTATAGTGCTCAAGTAAATGGTATTAATTCTAAAGATGATCAGTATACTGATTTAAAAACTGCTGATGCTGACGATTATTCTTCCGCTCTTTTTGCTGAATCTACTGTAGATAATGAAGTTCAGATTTTAAAGGGGAATCTTTCTGAAGCTTCTTCTGGAACGGGAATTGCTTCAGCGTACGCGTCTTGGGCAACTCAAGGAGATATGAGAGGTATTGCAGCTTCTACTTGCAGTAATCCTTCAATGAGAAGCTCATTCCTTATTCCTGAATCTAAAACTGGAGTGTCTATTAAACTTGTAGTTGTTAATACTTCTTCAAAAGCTACAGTTATTAACGTTAGTGCATGGTCTTATGAGCATGGAAGCCAACCTGTTAATCTTTCAACAGGAAGTGCTTTTGCAGTGCAAGCTAAAAGTAAAGTATCTTTTGATGTTTCTGCCGCAATATCGCATTCAGAAGGATCGTATATTCAAGTAGTTAGCGATCAGACGCCAGTTGCATCTTATGTAGATGTTATTCGTTCTGAAGGATTATCTCCTAAAGGCATTGATGTTATTAAAACTTTAAGTCCAAGCTCAAAAACTTCTATTATGCCAGGAGTTCTTGCACAAGATCAGACAAAATTGTACATATGGCCGCAAAAATCAGGTCATGCTTCTATTTCATGGCTTACTTCGAGCGGAGTGCAAAAGATTAAAGATATTGATGTTACTTCTAATAAAGTTCAAGTTGTGGATCTTGGCGTAGCTCCAGATAATGTTAATGCGCTAACTGTAGACAGTAATGTCGATTGCTATACTATGGCTCAGGTTTCTCGAGATGGAAGCGCTGGACAGTCAGATGTGGCTTATATTACTGCTGTTCGCAACCAAGGGAATAGTGTAATAGTTTCACCGCTATCTGCAGCAGAAACTACTATGTATGTTGCTTCCGTGAATAATCAAAATTCTTCATTTGCTATTAATGCGTATAATTCTCGAGGAGAACTAATAGCTTCTAAGCGTTACGATGTTGCTCCTAATTCTGTTGTTGAAATTAAAGGCAACGATATTAATGATAAATCCGTTATGTACACGCTTAAGTCAAAAGATTCTCTTTCTTGGGGAGCTAGATTAAACAGTAAAGTCCTTGGTGATGAGAATATTGCTTCAGTTGCATGGCTTTCTCCGCACAGTTTAGAATCACAGCATATGAATATTCGTGTTTCTAATGATCCGCGTATAGTTCACTAAATTTAGCTTTTGCGTGCAGCAGAATTTATATTCCCCAATCTGGGTCTATTTCTTCAGGCCTTCTTCCGTATAGTTCTGCTAAGCGTTGAACTATTTCGTCTCTAATTGCGTACTGTAATTCTGCTCTACTAGTTACGTGAGTGCACAAAGGTAATCTGTATAATACTATTCTTGCAGGTATTCCTCGATTTGCTGGGAATGATTGAGACATAATCCTGCGACTATGTTCCCACAAAACTGGTTGGGAAGGTGGTACGTCTTCTACAGCAAATTGGACATTTTTCGTAAGCTCATGCCAAGCTCCGTTAAGTCTTCTAATTTGCCCAGCAACCATAGAATCAAACATTCCACTTGCTGTTCTGTATCGTGGCAGACGCGTACCAAACATTGGTGTTCTTATACCTCTACCGTGTCTGTTACGGTATATTTTCTGTTCCCAAACTAAATCTGCCATAATTTAATTTTACTGTATAAAATACATACGGCAACGTGTTAAGCGTTGCAATATAAGTACAATATGAAATACTAGAACAGTAGGCATACTCAAGGAGGAAGCGCAATGGTTGAGGCGATGGTGCATGATTGGCGAGAATCTAATCTTGCTGAACGTATTGCGCAATCCTCAGTTATTGCTTTTGATTTAGACAATACTTTAGCGTGTTCTAGAAAACCGATGCTACCTGAAATAACTTCAGTATTAAGTAAGTTGATTAATATTATGCCTGTTGCGATTATTACAGGTGGAAGCTTAGAGCTCGTAAAAAGCCAGGTAATTGATGTGCTTAAAAATAATACTTGTCTTACTCATTTGCATATTATGCCTACAAATGGAACAAGCTATTATCGTATTGATTCTGATGGTATTTTGCGTTGCGTATACGAGCATAAAATAGATGAAACATGTGCTAAATATGTAATAAGCGTTATGCGAAATTGTGCTAAGAATATGGGACTTCTTAAAATGCCTGGGGATAGCAATCTGTGGGGTGATCAGATTGAGTATAGGGGTAGTCAAATTACTTTTTCTGCATTAGGTCAACTTGCGCCTTTAGAAAGTAAAAAAGCTTGGGATCCTACTGGAAAGTTGCAGTCTGAATTAACTGCAATGGTTGCTGAAGCGCTTCCTGATTTTGCAGTACGAGCAGGAGGTGAAACTAGTGTTGATGTTGTTAGTAGGGGAGATAACAAAGCTGAAGCGCTTAATTCATTAGCGCAATCTTTTGAAGTTGATATTTGCAGTATTACGTTTATTGGTGACAGGATGACTCCTGAAGGTAATGATTATCCGACTTGTTTGACTGGAGCTTTGGCTGTGAAAGTAAGTAATCCTTCAGATACGTTGGAATTGTGCAAAAAGGTACTTGCTTTTTTGTGATTTGATATTTGCGAGTTTGCTACACTAAAATTCTAAAATTTGCAATACTATTTTTTTATTGTGGATAAAACCTACCCTGTATCCACATAGGGTATTTTTTCTTGTAAGCGTTTTTAGTAGTTTTTAAACTTGTTTTCATGGTTGGGGGATTGATTACGCGTCGATATGCGGGAGATCGACACGTAGGAGATGCAGTGCGCAGGTTGATGGGGACTGCGCACTGTACTTTTTCTTCAAAAGGAAGTGAGAATGAAAGTCAAATCGCAAGTAATAACGTAGGTAATAACGAAAATTGCGTTGAAAATACTGAAGTAAATTCTATAACTGAAGTTAGTTGGAAAAGCGTAGTAGTTGCATTATTTAATACTTTACTTCCTCGAGGCTGTGCAGGTTGTGATTTTCCAGATACAGTTTTATGCAATAAGTGTTATGAAGAATTTGCGTCTTGGCAAGTAGCATCCTTATCTAGCAGCATTACTGGTTGCCGTTATTCCTGCGCTAAATATGATGGAAATGTTAGAAGAGCAATATTGCGTTGGAAAGATCACGACGATGTAGCTTGTGATGCAATTTTTGGCACTTTACTTTCGAATTTGATAGTACGAGTTATTCGAGAATACGTGAGTAATTATTCGAATAATAAATTCAATAATGTTTTGAATAACAGAATTCTTATTATTCCTACGCCATCAGCATCTAAATCATTTCGCAGACGTGGAAGAAAACATGTGGATTCTGTAGCGAAAATAGTTGCAAGAAACTTGAATAATTCTGGTATTCCTGTGATTTTTTCGAGTCCTCTTAAAATGAATTCCTTTGTGTCAAATAAATCTGTACAAACTTCTGGATCTTCTGGTAGAGCTGCTCGTGCTTTGAATGCTTTTGTTGTAAAGAAAAATATACTTTCGAAAACTGATCATCCTATTTTCGCAATTGTTGTTGATGATATTGTTACTACTGGTTCAACTATGAACAGTTGCGTTCGTACTTTAAATGATTCTGGTATTAGAGTGCTTGCTGGGTTTTCGCTAGCTGCTGTGTCTGATACCCGCGATGATGAAACTTAAAAATTACTTTTTACCAGATACGTTATAGTTTAGTGGAAGAGTGATTTCAAAATTTGGCCCACGTTTATCGTCAACAACTTTTACTGTTCCATTGTGTAATTCTGCTGCCCATCGTGCTATAGAAAGCCCAAGTCCAGTTCCGCCTGATTCGGTGCCAATTCTTTGATTTCCTTTTACAAATCGTCTGAAAATCTCAGATCTCTGCTCTTTTGGAATTTGCTTGCCAAAGTTTATAACATTACTAACTAAAGTATTATGTTCTTTATCTTCTTTGGAGCAAATAAGAACATGCGTATTATCTGGTGAGTGTTTCAGAGCGTTTGAAATAATATTTGTAAAAAGTTGAGAAAGCCTATTTCTGTCTCCAGTAAGTTTAATATTTTGCTCAATTTCAACTTCAATACTGTGATTGTGTCCAGCATCCGCAACTTCAAGCGGTTCAATAATTGTATCAAGGAATTCTGCAACATCAAAAGTTGTAATATTTAGACTTTCAGCTCCAGCTTCTACTCTAGATAAATCAAGAAGAAATGTGATTAAATCTGCTAAGCGGTGGGTTTGGTTCAATATTGAGTCAAAATTAGCCGGAGTTGCTTCAATAACTCCATCTGCAAGATTCTCTAACATTGCTTGTAAAGCAGAAACTGGTGTACGCAATTCATGACTCACATTAGCTATTAACTCTCTTCGCATTTGATCATCATGCTCAAGTTCTTCAGCCATTTCGTTAAAAGCTAATGTTAGTTTTCCTACTTCATCTCTACGATTTTCTATTGCGACTCTAACTGAATAATCACCATCTGCCATTGCTTCAGAAGCATCGCGCATTTGTCTTAATGGTGCAGTTAGTCCTCTTGAAAATGTGTATGTTATGCCTAGTGCTACAGCAAGAGTAAGAGGCATAGCAATCCAACCATTTAAGCCCATTTTTAGCAGGAACCAAGCCATAACAAAAGCTATTGCTGTAGCTACTACAATAATTGCGGAAAGTTCACCTTTTAATGATGAAAAGAATCCTACAGGCCTATGAGGATACGTGTGACTTGTTTTATGAGATAAATGATTTTTACTAAATCTGTTATCAGAATTGTTTAGTTTTGAAGTAGACACAAAAGTTATACGCGACGTTTCTTCTTGCTTTGATTTAGTAGTCATTATGGTTCTACCTACTTTTCTCGCTGTCGTCGCGATTTCTAAGACTTCTTCTAAGACTTAGTTTGTGATTGTAATATTTGATCATAATCAGGCATAGGAGGTTCAAAAGCGTATCCTATACCGTGCACAGTTCTAATCCAATTAGAACCAATTTTATGTCTTAAAGATTTAATATGAGAGTCAACAGTGCGAGTTCCAGAAGCGTCAGGCCAATCCCATACTTTTTCTAATAATTCTTCGCGCTTAAAAACTGTATGTGGTTTTCGTGCAAGCATTGTAAGCAAATCAAATTCAGTAGGAGTGAAATGGATCTCTTTATTGTCTAACAGTACTGAACGTTGCTTAGGCTTAATTACTAAGTTTGCGAAAGTTATTGTACGTTCTTTTTCAACAGTCTTAGCTATTTGAGTTGCTCTTTCTACTCTTCGTAGCAGAGCCGCACATCTAGCAATAAGCTCTCTAGGAGAGAACGGTTTAGTCATATAATCGTCTGCGCCGGCACTTAAACCTACTATTTTGTCTGATTCGGCATCTCTAGCAGTTAGCATAAGAACTGGCACAGGTCGCTGCGCTATAATCCGCTTTGTTGCTTCTATTCCGTCCATAATTGGCAGCATTACATCCATAATAATAAGATCAGGATGTAATTGCTGAGCTGCTCTAACAGCAGACGCTCCATCAGATGCTACTCGAGCTACCCAACCTTGTGCAGCTATTCGCTGCGCTATAGCTGTGGCAAGATCTGGCTCATCTTCCACAACAAGTATTGTGCGAGTAACTCCGTTACCTGATGGAGCGTTCAGCATGATACTATAAAAACCTTTCAGTGCTTTACTGGCTTTAAGAATACTGCGCCAAGAGCAGGTACAGTAATTCTTGCAGAGTATGGTCGCGAATGATATTCTTCAGCTGCAGCAGTAAATGTGCCATTGTGAATATCAGAACCGCAATACTTTGCATCATCTGTAGTTAGTATTTCTTTCCACTGGCCGCCCTTTGGCAACGCAACCTGGTAGTCTTGCCAAGCTTGTCCAGAGAAGTTAACTACTACTACGATTTCTTCGCCATCGTCACCGATACGCATATAGCTTAAAGTATTATGATCAGAATCATCACTTGTAAGCCACTGGAATCCATCTGGAGTGAAATCTTGGCTCCAGAATGCGCGCGAACTTTTGTACAAAGCATTAAGATCGGCGACTAACTTCTGCACTCCCTGATGGAATGGCCATTGAAGTTCATTCCAATTAAGTGACGTGTTGAAGTTCCATTCACTCGACTGACCAATTTCGCCGCCCATGAATAGCAAGTTCTTTCCAGGATGAGACCATTGGTATGCAAGCAGTGCGCGCAATCCTGCGAATTGCTGCCATTCATCGCCAGGCATCTTTCCAAGAAGTGAACCCTTACCGTACACAACTTCATCGTGGCTTAATGGCAAAACGTAATGTTCAGAATACGCATAAACCATAGAGAATGTAATCTCATTGTGATGCCAACGACGATTGATAGGCTCTTCTTTAAGATACTGAAGAGTATCGTGCATCCATCCCATGTTCCACTTCAAACCAAAACCAAGACCGCCCATATCGGTTGGTGCTGTCACACCTTGATAAGCAGTGGACTCCTCGGCAATCATCATAATGCCAGGATTATTCTTGTAAGCTGTTGCATTTGCTTCCTTGATGAAATCAATAGCCTCAAGATTTTCGCGTCCTCCATACATGTTCGGACGCCACTGACCAGCTTCACGGCTGTAATCAAGGTAAAGCATCGAGGAAACTGCATCAACTCGAAGCGCATCAATATGGTATTCGTCAAGCCAGAAGCAAGCATTTGCTACAAGGAAGTTCCTTACTTCATGACGTCCAAAGTTGAAGATGTAAGTGCCCCAATCTGGATGTTCTCCACGCAGTGGATCTGGATCTTCGTACAATGCCGTACCGTCGAAGCGTCCGAGAGCAAAATCATCCTTAGGGAAGTGCGCTGGCACCCAATCCATAATTACGCCGATACCGGCCTTGTGAAGCTTATTAACCAAGTATTTGAAATCGTCAGGGGAGCCTAGGCGAGAATCAACTGCATAATAGCCCGTAACTTGGTAACCCCAAGAACCTGAGAATGGATATTGCGCAAGTGGCATAAACTCTACGTGAGTAAAGCCTTCTTGCTGAACGTAATCAACGAGCTTATCAGCCAAATCCCTATAATTCTCAAGATCTCGGTTCCAGCTATTTGCTTGAATTTCGTAAATACTTATAGGACCGTCGTGAGTATCGGTCTTTGCGCGATTCTCAAGCCATTCACTGTCATGCCACTTAAACTCGGAATCAACAACAACAGAGCCTGTATTAGGTGGTACTTCATGAGAGCGTTCCATTGGATCTGCTTTCATGATCCAATTTCCAGCTTGTGTCAATATTTCGAACTTATAAACTTCTCCAGCAACTACGCCTGGAATAAATAATTCCCAAATTCCTGAAGAACCAAGTGAACGCATAGCGTGACGACGACCGTTCCAGTAGTTGAAGTTGCCAACTACTCGTACAGCTCGAGCATTTGGAGCCCACACTGAGAACGCAGTACCTGTAACCTTCTTAACCATCTTTCCAGTTTCAGGCGAGACTAATCCCCATGTGTCAGTGATGCTCTTTACATGAGCGCCAAGGGCTTCCCAAAGGCGTTCATGTCTTCCTTCTCCAAAGAGATACATATCGAGTTCGCCAACTTGTGGAAGATAGCGGTATGGATCGTCATCTACGGACTCAGTGCCATCTACTTCTACAGTTCTTACACGGTAGCTAGGAACAGACCATTCTTTTGTTTTTGTGTGCTTAACAGCTGGAACAACGGCGGTGAAAATACCGTTATACTCATGCTTTGCTTCGTATTCACCGCTTTTGGTGAGAATGGTTACTTTTTTGGCCATCGGTCGTAAAACACGAACGGTAGCAGTGCCAGCACCCTTGTCGGTTCCTAGGTGTCCGCCTAGAACCTCGTGTGGATTGTAGTATTCTGCATTGCTCACCGCAGCAAGCACATCCTGTCGGACTGCTACTGCGACTGCATCTTCATTGATGTTAGTAACTGTACTCATGTGCACTATCATACATCATTCTTGAATTATGTCGTAAGCGTTTTGACATATAGTAAAAAAATTGTAAAACTTTTTTCAAGTCGCACCCTTGTGGAAAACTTATAAGAGTTTTTTCTGTGTTTACGGAGGGTTCTGTGGATTATCAAATCGGCGATATGGTCGTCTATCCTCGTCATGGCGCTGCTCGTGTTGAAGAGATTAGTGAGCGTACTGTGAAAGGAGTTACTAGGCAGTATTTGCGTCTAGTTGTACTGTCTTCCGACGGCTTAGAGATTAATGTGCCGGTGGATAATGTTAAAAAAGTTGGCGTTAGAGACATTGTTGGCGCGAAAGAAGTTGCAAAAGTATTTGAGATTTTGCGCACACCAATTATAGAAAAAGAAATGAATTGGTCTCGCCGTTATAAGTTGAATGTAGAAAAAATAGCTACAGGTGACGTTAATAATATTGCTGAAGTTGTGCGTGATTTATCTCAGCGCGATGTTGATGAGCATGGATTGTCAGCTGGAGAAAAGCGTATGCTTGTGCGCGCAAGAAGTGTTCTTATTTCAGAAATTGCTTTGTCTGAAAAGATTGATGAGCATGAAGCTGAGCGTTTGCTAGATGTAAATCTTGGTTATGAGAGTCCAAAGCCTGGAGATGAAGAACATCATACTATGGCTCCGCAAGAGGCTGCAGCTGATACTCTTGCTTTGCTGTCAGCTAGAAATAAGAAGTCCAAAAAGAAGTAATTAATAATTAATAATTAATAATTAATAATTAATAATTAAATCTGTGAAATACTTCATTCTATAGTTTTAAAAAAGCCAGGAAAAAACTTCCTGGCTTTTCTTATCTTATTTTCTAATTTTATTTACTAATTTACTTTCCTGGATCCTGCTGACCTTTGTTTGAATTTGGTTTTCCGGCTTCAACAGGATGTGGATTTTCAGTTATAGGTTCTTGTGAATCAGTACTGTCAGCTTTCTTATCCTCATCTTTTGCTAAAGCTTCACGAATAGTCTTTGTGTTGTTTGCGGCATTATTCATGTCGTCACAAATTTTAGTAATCCATTGATCTAAGCTTTTAGCATACGATGGCATTAATTCGCTTACTGAAACAGTACTCGTGTAGCTACGTCCAGCTATGCCAACTAAACGGTTATAGTTGTCGTCGCTTTGCTGAGTATCGTTAATCAATATGTCTATATGTCTACCTTCAATCAACTTCTGAAACTCATCTATACTCGATTTGTCTGGAAGATTTCCTTGATTGATTGCATCTGAATAGCTTTTTGGAGTGCTATCTTTAAGACCAATATCTGACATTAGCCAGAATAAGATCGACGAAGTTGAAGCGTACTGCAAGCTTGAGTGTTCTTTAGAGAATTTCTTTATATATTCTTCTAATTTCTTTTCACGATCTTGCCATTGGCTAAGTCGATCGTTAAAAACTTTTCGTTTATCAGGTTTCACTCTTGTTAATGCTTCTGTTACTGCGGATGCCACTGCGTTTCTCGCATCATTTGAGAACCATAAGTAAGGATTATCTCCATTCAAGGCTCCTACTGTGGATGCTGCACTAATAAACTCTGCATTCTTTGGACGTATTTTTGTAATCCAATCGTCGTAGCCTGCTCCATTTACTAGAAGCACTTGCGCATCCTGTATGTCTTTGGAATTTTTACTATTTGGTTTAAACGAGGAAATATCGGTATCACTACCTGAAAGTATGGAAGTAACTTTTACGTCATCTCCACCAATTTCTTTTGCTAGGCTTCCCCAAGTGTCAATAGTGGAAACAACAGATATAGGTTTTTCTGCGGTTTTCGTTTTCTTTGGTTTTGTTTCTTGCGACCCGCATGCTGCTAAACTTATTGCCATTGCTGATGCTATTACGCACGCTATGGCTGTTTTTGCAACATTGCATAATGTATGAGTAACGGTACGCATCATTGTCGCTCCTTCAGTACATGGTTTTATTTGGGCCTACGATTTGTAAGTAGTGTCGCATACCTCTATACTTCACGATAGCCTATTCATACGAATTGTGCGAGTTGGATTACGAGAGTTGTAGTGCATAATTCTTGAGAGGTGATATATATGACTGTTATTTTGGATGGCAAAGCTGTTGCTGAAAATATTAAGCACGATTTGCGTGAGCGTGTTAAGAATTTACATAAACTTGGGATAGAACCTGGTCTTGGTACATTATTAGTCGGTGAAGATCCTGGCTCTTTAAAATATGTTGCTGGAAAGCATAAGGATTGCGAAGATGTCGGTATCCGTTCAATTAGGTGCGATTTGCCAGAAACTGCAAGTCAAGAAGATATTTTACAAGCTGTAGAGAAGCTTAATAATGATCCTGCTTGTACTGGTTTTATTGTGCAATTGCCGTTGCCTAAAGGTATTGACATGAATAAGGTTATTTCATCAATTAATCCTGCAAAAGATTGTGATGGAATGCATCCTTATAATCTTGGCGAATTAGTAACTCATATTTCTGGAGATATTAACACGCCTCTTCCTTGCACTCCACGCGGTATTTTAGCTCTTCTTGATGCGTACAAAATAAATCTTAATGGTAAATCTGTTTGTGTTCTTGGAAGAGGGATTACTGTTGGTCGTACAGTAGGTCTTTTGCTAACTCGCAGGGGAGTTGACGCTACTGTAACTTTATGTCATACGCATACTAAAAATCTTCATGAGATTATGCGTCAATCAGATGTGATTATTGCTGCTATGGGCAGCGCTGGTTTTGTGAAACCTTGCGACGTAAAACCAGGTGCAGTGCTTGTTGATGTTGGAGTATCACGAGTATTTGATGAAGATGCTGGAAGATACAGAATAAAAGGCGACGTTGATATAGCTTGTAGAGAGATATCTTCTGCGTATTCTCCAAATCCTGGAGGAGTTGGTCCTATGACTCGCGCAATGCTGCTTGCTAACGTTGTTGATATTGCCGAGCGTTCAACACGCCCGGAGTAAAACGTAGATTTTGGCTAGGGCTGCTTATAAACTCAGTAAGAGTGCGCGCGTAAGCGTGTATTTACTATAACTAAATATCGAGTAATATCCACCCCAAGAAGAAACCACTAATAGGTAATGGCAGAGAATAATAACGAAGTCGCCAAGGTTGCGATTAATGATATTGGCACCGAAGAAGACTTCATCAAGGCAGTCGATTCAACCATCAAGAATTTCGATGATGGTGATTTAGTTGAAGGTACCGTCGTAAAGATTGATCACGACGAGGTATTGTTGGACATCGGCTACAAGACTGAAGGTGTAATCCCTTCCCGTGAACTTTCCATCAAGAAAGACGTTGATCCAGATGATGTTGTCGAAGTTGGCGACACCATCGAAGCCCTTGTTGTCACTAAGGAAGACAAGGAAGGACGTCTGATTCTGTCCAAGAAGCGTGCACAGTATGAGCGCGCTTGGGGCGATATCGAGAAGATTAAGGATGCTGATGGTGTTGTTGAGGGCACTGTCATCGAAGCTGTTAAGGGCGGCTTGATCGTAGACATCGGTTTGCGCGGCTTCCTCCCAGCTTCCTTGGTTGAGATGCGTCGCGTTCGCGATCTATCTCCATACATTGGCCAGAAGATCAAGGCTAAGATTCTCGAACTCGATAAGAATCGCAACAATGTTGTACTTTCTCGTCGTCAGTATCTCGAGGAAACCCAGTCTGAAGTTCGCGAAACCTTCCTTTCGCAGCTTAAGAAGGGTCAGATCCGTGAAGGCGTTGTGTCTTCTATCGTGAACTTCGGCGCATTCGTTGATCTCGGCGGTGTTGACGGCCTCATTCACGTGTCTGAGCTTTCCTGGAAGCATATCGATCACCCATCTGAGGTTGTTAAAGTTGGCGACAAGGTTACTGTTGAGGTTCTCGACGTTGATCTCGATCGCGAGCGTATTTCCCTCTCCCTTAAGGCAACTCAGGAAGATCCATGGCAGCGTTTCGCTCGTACCCATGTTCCTGGACAGGTTGTTAAGGGCAAGGTTACTAAGATTGTTCAGTTCGGTGTGTTTATCTCCGTTGAAGACGGTATCGAGGGCTTGGTTCACATTTCTGAGCTTGCAAACCGTCACGTAGAAAACCCAGAAACTGTTGTTAAGGCTGGCGAAGCGGTGTTCGTCAAGGTTATTGATGTTGATCTTGATCGTCGCCGCATTTCCCTCTCCTTGAAGCAGGCTAACGAGGCTGTTGATCCAACTTCTGAAGATTTCGATCCAGCTCTCTACGGTATGCCAGCTGAGTACGATGCTGAAGGTAACTACAAGTATCCAGAAGGATTCGATCCAAACACTAACGAGTGGATGGCTGGTTACGAGCAGCAGCGTGAAGAGTGGGAAGCACAGTATGCTGCAGCTCACGAGCTCTGGGAAGAGCATAAGGCTTTTGCTGCTAAGGAACTTGAGGCTGCTGCTGAATCTGCTGCTGCTGACGGTCAGCAGGAAGAAGCTGAAAAGAAGCCAGCTAAGGAAGAAAAGAAGGAAGAAGCTGCTTCCAACTATTCTTCTGAGGCAACTTCAGAAGGCACTTTGGCTGATTCCGATCAGCTCGCAGCTTTGCGCGAACAGCTTTTGAGCGAAAAGAAGTAGTTTCTACTTTCTACTAGAAGCTTATTAAGAATTGCCCCGGTGAGTAATCATCGGGGCAATTTTGTAATCGAGTTACTTCTAGTGGAATATAAACGGGAACAAGCGGATATAAGGGGATTATTTATAATCTATATATGACAATAATGCGGATTGCGGTAACGGGCGGAATTGCAGCCGGAAAATCTACTGTAGTAAACCATTTGCGTTCGCTTGGCGCGTTTGTTATAGATTACGACGTTTTAGCGCGTAAAGTAGTGGAACCAGGAAGCGCAGTGTTACAACAAATTGTAGGCATTTTTGGGGAAAATGCCGTTAAGAATGATGGCTCTTTAAATCGAGCGTTTATTGCTGAGCGTATTTTTGGAGATGGCGATGAACGTAAGCAAGCGTTAAGTAAGATTGAGTCGCTTATTCATCCTGCTATTTATGATTGCGCAAAGCTTTTAGAAAGCGAGTATAAAAGTGAGTGTGATAGGAAAATTTCTAAGGAAAATTGCAATTCTAAAGAAAATCGCAATGAGATAAGCAGCATGAGATCTGTTATTGTGCACGACATTCCACTTCTTGCGCAAGTAATCGACAGCATTCCATTTAGTTTTGATCATATTATTACTGTTGAAGCGCCTCGAGAAATTCGCGTTAAACGAATGATAAGCGAGCGAAATATGACTGAGAGTCAGGCTTTAGCGCGCATAAATAGTCAACTTCCAAGTAAAGTTCGAAAAGATATGGCGGATTTTGTAGTTGATTCCACTAAACCAATGGAATCTATGCTTAACAGTGTTGACGATACGTTGAAATCATGGTTGCGCGAAATAAACAATAAAAGTGCTGAAATGGCGAAACTGGGGAAGTAAAAAACTGGGGAAGTAAAAGATTATGTCGAATAAAATTCAGCGCACAAACAAGCCTTTTGTTGTAAAAGCGCCGTACGAGCCTTCGGGCGACCAGCCGCAAGCAATCGACGAGCTGGCGAATCGCATTGAAAACGGCGAAAACGACGTTGTTTTAATGGGCGCAACTGGCACTGGTAAAACTGCTACAACCGCTTGGCTAATTGAGCGTTTGCAGCGGCCTACACTTATTATTGAGCCGAATAAAACTTTGGCGGCTCAGCTCTGCGCGGAGTTTCGCGAGCTTATGCCAGATAATGCTGTGAGCTATTTTGTGTCTTACTACGACTACTATCAGCCAGAAGCGTACATTCCGCAAACAGACACGTATATTGAAAAAGACTCGAATATTAACGACGATGTTGAGCGTCTTCGTCACGCTGCTACAGCGAATTTGCTTACGCGCAGGGATTGCGTTGTTGTGGCTACTGTTTCTTGCATTTATGGACTCGGTACCCCAGAGGAGTATGCCGAGCGAATGCTTATGTTAAGCGTTGGCGAGCAACTTGAGCGAGATGATTTATTGCGTCAATTTGTGAGTATGCAATACAAGCGCAATGACATTGCGTTCACGCGTGGAACTTTTAGAGTGCGCGGAGATACGGTTGAGATTATTCCTGTGTACGAAGAATTAGCTGTGCGAATTGAGTTCTTTGGCGACGAAATCGACAGAATTACAATGTTGCATCCGCTTACTGGGGAAGTAATTCGCCAGGAGAGTAGCGTTCATATTTTCCCAGCGTCTCACTACATTGCAGGTCCGGAGCGCATGGAGCGCGCGCTTGAGGCGATTGAAAAAGAGCGTGACGAAAGAGTTGCGCAGCTTAAAAAGCAGAATAAATTGCTAGAAGCTCAGCGTTTGGAAATGCGAACTACGTACGATTTGGAGATGCTTCGCCAAGTGGGAGTATGCCCAGGAGTGGAGAATTATTCAAGGCATTTTGACGGACGCGCGGCAGGCACGCCTCCGCATACGCTGCTTGACTTTTTCCCGGATGACTTTTTGCTAGTTTTGGACGAATCGCACGTAACTGTTCCGCAAATTGGAGCTATGTATGAGGGTGATGCTTCGCGCAAAAGAACGCTTGTGGAGCATGGTTTTAGGCTTCCTTCTGCAATGGATAATCGCCCGTTAAAGTGGAAAGAATTTTTGGAGCGCGTTGGTCAAACTGTGTATCTTTCTGCAACGCCTGGAGATTACGAGCTTGGGCTTTCGGATGGCGTAGTCGAGCAGATTATTAGGCCTACAGGCTTGCTTGACCCTAAGATTGAGGTTCGACCTGTAGAAGGTCAAGTTGACGATTTGCTTGCGGAAATCAAGATTAGGGTTGCAAAAGATGAGCGTGTGCTTGTTACTACGCTTACAAAGAAAATGGCGGAAGACTTAACTGATTACTTTTTGGAGCTTGGTATTAAAGTTGAGTACTTGCATTCGGACGTTGATACTTTGCGCAGAGTGGAGCTTTTGCGCGAGCTTCGCGAAGGCAAAATTGATGTTATTGTTGGCATTAATTTGCTTCGTGAGGGTTTGGACTTGCCGGAAGTTTCGCTTGTTGCGATTTTGGATGCAGATAAGGAAGGCTTCTTAAGATCTTACCGTTCGCTTATTCAGACGATTGGCCGTGCTGCTCGTAACGTTTCTGGGACTGTGCTTATGTATGCGGATACTGTTACGGATGCTATGAGCAAGGCGATTAGCGAGACGGAGCGTCGCCGTGAAAAGCAAATCGCGTATAACAAGGCTCATGGAATTGATCCTAAGCCTTTGCGAAAGAAGATTAGCGATGTGAACGATATGCTTGCTAAAGAGGATGTTGATACTCAAACTTTGCTAGCAGGCGGTTACAGGAATGCTAATAAGGCTGGGAACTCGCATTATGGTGTGCCAAAAGAGCCAAATCTTGGGCAGGCTAGCAAGGAAAAGCGTATGGCGAATATTTCTGCGTTGCCACAAGATGAGATTATTTCTTTAATTAAGAATTTGAGCGAGCAAATGCATACGGCGGCAGAACAGTTGCAATTTGAGCTTGCGGCGCGATTGCGCGACGAAATACGTGATTTGAAGAAAGAATTGCGGCAAATGGATGCGGCTAGTAAGTGAGGGTAATAAATAGTTTCGTACTAATCGTGAGTTAATCGTGAGTTAATCGTGCGAAATTTGTGTTTTTATTTTTTGATACGCGTAGAAAATAAGAGTTTTTGGTATAATTAATCGTGAGTTAATCGCAGCGCATAAATCCCATAAATTAAGGTGAGTAATTTGCAACAATCAATGTGCTCGCCTTATTATTTTAGCTCGCCTTAATTGTTTTGGTGTGACTTGTTGTTTGCGTTTGCAATTCCTATTCAGTTGGATTACTTTAGTTAGTCTGAATTATATACAATGCAATGACAATATGTTGAAGATAGGCGAATATTTGCGTATGGTAAAAGAAGGTGGAGGTATTGTATATGACTACTACGAATTTAAATATCAGAACAGATAAGGGAATTAAAGAACAAGCTGATAAGATTTTTTCAGAACTCGGGTTCAATATGACGACAGCGATTAACATGTTTTTGCGAACAACTATTCGTGAGAATGGAATTCCATTTTCTCTTAAATTAGAGGTTCCAAATGATACAACAATTGCTGCTATTGAGGAAGGTAGACGTATTGCGTCTGATCCTAATGTAAAGGGTTATCGGAATATGGAAGATCTTAAGGCGGCTCTTGATTTATGAAATATGAAGTAAAATTCACGAATCAATTCAAAAAGACCTTAAATTAGCTAAGAAACAAAATAAAAATACGGATAATCTTTTAAAAGTAATTGATGTTTTAGCTAATGGTGGTGTGCTAGAAGCTAAATATTGTGATCACGCTCTGACTGGAAAATATAGCGGAACAAGAGAATGTCAT